>NZ_JBDODG010000001.1:0-82672 GCF_039830195.1 Acetobacterium sp.
ACGGTGGTGTGGGAGGTCGGCTGATCAATTAATGGTCAGCCTCCTACCCGATTTTTTTGATCGTTTCGAAATTAATGGTAACAAATATTTAAAAAATACTTTTATGCGAGTAGTGTGGTCAGGGGCGGATAAAATATTCCGGGTTTGCAGTTGTAAAGACATCACGCAAATTCGTAACTGTGTCGAGGTGTTGATGGAGAGCGTTTCGTCCGTCAAGTGGGCTTCGTTTTTTTATCGCATCAAGTATGCCTTGATGATCACGGATTATTTGTTCATAACGTTTTTCATCGCGCAGTTCGAAATTTTTCCAGCGTTTAACATGAACATACTCTTCTTTTAGAAGGTCGAGCACATTGCCTTTTCCGACGGCATTCAGCAGATTACGATGAAAGGCTGTGTCGGCTGTATTGAAATCATCAACCGTTATTTCATGGCTGATGATTTTTTTTTGTTCCGTAATATTTGCGTCTAAATGATCAATGAGTTCCGTCGTATCCGAAAGATCTATAACCCGGTACAGGGCTTCCTGCTCCACGGCTTCGCGAACGTATAAAATGTCTTCTACCAGTTTCATGTCAATTAAGCTGACATAGGTGCCACGTTGGGGGTAGACCGTAATCAGCCCCTGAGCTTTTAGTTGGGTGATGGCATTGCGGACAATGTGCCGGGAGACCCCATAGGTCTCACAGAGATCATTTTCGCTGATGCGGACACCAGGCATATAAACAAGGGTTTCAATTTTGTGAAATAAATCCTGGTAGACTTCTTCAGTAGTTAAAAAATTTCGATTGACAAGATGCATTAAGTTGTCCTCCTTCAGATTTGATCATCGAAAAGTAAATTGTGAGATGCTTTTGTAAACATTTATTATAATATTTATAAGGCTGGTTTGCAATGACATTTTGAAGTCGATGCGAATTCAGGGGATTTGTATTTGACAGGGTAAGAACATTTCATAACAACGTTTACATTAATAAAAATTATTTTAGAATATTGTTCGAATATTTGCAAATTAAATGTTTACATAAGATTAAAAGTGTGCTAGAATGATCTCAAATTTAACTTGTCAACAAGTAGACAAGAATACAAGAAGACAAGAATACGATACAAGGAGAAGATTATGTCACTTAAACTATTAGAAGGTGTAAAGGTCTTGGAATTGGCTACGTTCATTGCTGCACCGGCAGCAACACGGGCAATGGCCGATTGGGGTGCTCAGGTTATTAAAATTGAATCCATTGGAGGAGATCCGATCCGTTATGTTGGACCAGGAAATAAAATGCCTTTAGATCAGGACGAAAGTCTGGCTTTCGATTTTGAAAACGCCAACAAACAGGGTATCGCCTTGAATCTCAAAAGTGCAAAGGGGATGGAGATTTTCATGAAGCTTCTCGATGAAGCGGATATTTTCGTCACCAATCTGAGAACTCAGGCATTGGTCAAACTTGGTATCGATTATGAAACCCTTTCCAATAAAAAACCGGAATTGGTCTTTGGACAGGTATTAGGTTATGGAGCCAAGGGTCCATTAAAAGACAAACCAGGATTTGACTTTACCGCTTTTGCAGCCCGCGGCGGATATAGCGGAACCTTATATGAAAAAGGCACTTCTCCGGTAAATATTGTTCCCGGTTTTGGTGACCATGCCTGTGGGATGTACTTAGGGAACGGTTTGTTGGCAGCCTACATCCATGCCTTAAGAACCGGCAAAGGCGAAAAAGTAACGGTCAGTTTATACCATGCGGCTGTTTACGGATTAGCGATCATGATCCATTCAGCCCAGTATGGCAACAAGTATCCGATCAGTCGTGAAGATATGCTAAATCCGCTGCAATCGACTTTCATCACGAAAGATGAAGTTTGGGTTCAGTTGGCATTGCCAGACTATAACCGCACCATCGGTAAATTTAGTGAAGTCATCGGTCAACCGGAACTGGCTAAAGACGAACGGTTCGATACTTTGGCCCACGTATCCCAAAATCCGCAGGAGCTGAATCGTATTATTTTTGCGGCAATCAAAGAAAAAACATTGGCAGAGTGCACAAAAATGTTTGATGAAGCAGATCTTTGTTTTGAAATCTGTCAGACCTGGGAACAGGTTGTTGAAGATCCTCAAGCTTGGGAAAGTGATATTTTCGCCAAACTGGATTATCCATCCGGCCCTAAAGCAATGACGCGTACACCGGTTATGTTTGAAAACGCCGGTTTACCGGATTATAAAAAAGGCCCAACCTATGGCGGCAATACCGACGAAATCTTAAGCAGTATCGGTTTTACCGCTGAAGATATTGAAGCAATGAAAGGAAAGGGTGAAATACAATAATACGGACACTGGGAATCGATATCGGGTCAACCACCTCGAAATGCGTTTTGCTGGAAGATGGCGAACGCATTATCGGAACGGAGCTTCTGGTTGCCGGGATTGGGACAGTTGGCGCTGAAAAAATCATGGAAACGGTCCTCAAAAAGGCTGATCTGAGTCGCGATGATATTGACTTTGTGATGGCAACCGGCTACGGACGTCGAAATTTTGATCCGGCTCACGGCGAGTTAAGCGAGCTGAGCTGCCATGCCAAAGGGGTGCTGTTTACAAATCCCCAGGTTCGTACGATCATTGATATTGGCGGCCAGGATGCCAAGGTGTTGCGGATCAACGACAAAGGGGTCATGGAAAATTTCATGATGAATGATAAATGCGCCGCCGGAACCGGCCGGTTTTTAGACGTGATGGCAAACATTCTCCAGATGCCCGTCAATGAATTAGAAAAAAGGGCTGAATTAGCCGAAAAGCCGGCTAAAATATCCAGTACCTGTACCGTTTTTGCCGAGTCTGAGGTTATTTCTCAGCTGGCGACAGGGGAAACGGTGGAAAACGTCATCGCCGGTATTTGTAATTCGGTGGCAAGCCGGGTTGCCGGGCTGGCCAAGCGCGTTGGCATCAAAGAAGAAGTTTTTATGAGTGGCGGCGTCGCCCAAAACGGCGGGGTCAGAAAAGCATTGGAAAAAGAATTGAAGGTTCCCATCAAGTGGTCAGAAACATCACAGATGATGGGCGCGTTAGGGGCTGCGATCAGCGCCTATGAACAAGTAAAAAAGAGAGGTGTTTTAAATGAGTAATGAAGTAAAGAAAAAAAGTCCGCCAGATCCTAATTCGGCTAAGTTTAAATTAGGGAAAATTGCCACAGATGCCTATGTTGATGCTCAAGCAGCCAAAGATCGTGGCGAAATGATTGGCTGGTGTTCATCCAATTTCCCTGTGGAAATCCCAGAGACCTTAGGATTGGCGGTCTGCTATCCCGAAAACCAGGCAGCCGGAATCGCTGCTCGTGGTGGCGGCGAACGTTTATGTAATATCAGTGAAGATGATGGCTATTCCAATGATATCTGTGCCTATGCCAGAATCAATTTGGCCTATGCCAAAATAAAAGATACGCCAGAACAAAATATGCCGGAGCCAGACTTCTTGTTATGCTGTAACAATATCTGTAACTGCATGATCAAATGGTATGAAAACCTGGCGAAAGACCTGGATATTCCAATGATCATCATCGACATTCCGTTTAACCCGGATTATGAAGTTTCTGATGCTCAGGTCGCATATGTCAAAGCGCAGTTCCTGGAAGCGATTAAACAACTGGAAGAGCTGACCGGCAAAAAATGGACCGAAGAAAAATTCCAGGAAGTTATGGAATATTCCGGCCGAACCAGTCGAGCCTGGTTAGCGGCAACATCTGAAGCGAAACATACGCCTTCACCGTTTAATGGTTTTGATCTTCTAAATCACATGGCAGTTATGGTAACTGCCCGGGGTAAAAAAGAAGCGGCGGAAGCGATGGAAGTTCTTCATAAAGAATATCTGGAAAATGTTGAAACAGGCAACAGTACCTTCCGAGCCGAAGAAAAACATCGGATTATGTTCGAAGGAATCGCTTGCTGGCCGTATCTGCGAGCAACATCGACCGGGTTGAAAAGCCGTGGCATCAATATGGTCACAACCATTTATGCCGATGCTTTTGGTTTTATCTATGACGATTTTGACGGCATGGTCAAAGCTTATTGTAATGTACCAAATGCTATGAACCTGGAACATGCCCGGGATAAACGGGTAAAATTGATCAAAGACAATCATGTTGAAGGCTTATTGGTTCATACCAATCGCTCATGTAAATTATGGAGCGGCTTTATGGCTGAAATGAGTCGACAGATTTCTGAAGAATGCGAAATTCCTCATGTCGCATTTGACGGCGATCAGGCGGATCCGCGAAATTTCTCGGAAGCGCAATATGAAACCAGAGTCCAAGGCTTAACCGAAATTATGGAATCAAAAAAAGGAGGCTGCTAAGATGTCGGGTTTAAAAGAAAGTTTACAAGCATTTCATAAAATTGCATCCTCACCAAAGGAACAATTAAAAAAATACCTCGCTCAGGATAAAGAAGTTGTCCTTTGTGCGCCAGTCTATACTCCGGAAGAAATTGTCCATGCCATGGGCATGATTCCAATGGGCACCTGGGGAGCTGACATTGAAATCAAAGAAGCGAAGACTTATTTTCCAGCGTTTATCTGCTCAGTGATGCAATCAGTATTGGAATTGGGCATTCGTGGTGAATTTGCAGGCGCCTCCGCAATCATTATTCCGTCACTCTGTGATTCGTTAAAATGTCTGGGTGAAAACTGGAAATCTTCGGTTGAAAATATTCCCTTTATCCCGATGGTTTATCCGCAGAATCGTAAAGCTGACTTTGGTAAAGCATTTACCAAGGCGGGTTATGAACGGGTCATTGCGGATCTGGAAAAAGCGACGGGTCAAGGATTTGATGATGCCAAGTTAATCGCATCGATCGAAATTTATAACGCCCACAATGCTGCAATGCGACAATTGTCAGACTGTTTGAATGATTATCCGGAAGTTACAGCTGCTGATCGCAACGCCATTTTCCAAAGCGCTTTCTATATGGAGAAATCCGAGCATACCGCCTTGGTTAAAGCCTTAATCAGTGAACTGACAAAAGCAGAGAAAACAGCGAACCAGAAAATTAAAATTGTCACAACCGGTATTCTGGTTGATGCCGATGATCTGCTGCAGATACTGGATGATAATGATATCCAAATCGTAGCAGATAATGTCGCCAGCGAATCACGTCAATATCAGGTTGATGCCAAACCGGCAGAAACGGGACTGGACAGCCTGGCCGAAAAGTTTGCAGATATGGATAACTGTTCGGTACTCTTTAATGTCGACAAAGCGATTGCAGAGCATACTGTCGATTTGGTTGCAAAATACCAGGCGCATGGCGTAGTCTTCGTGATGACAAAATTCTGTGATCCGGAAGAGTTTGATTATGTCATGATTAAAAAGGCCTGTGAAGAAAAGAATATTCCCTTATTGCTGGTTGAAATTGACCGTCAGATGACTAACTATGAGCAAGTCAGAACAGCCGTAGAAACATTTAGAGAAATACTTAGATAAAGCAATGGAATTAAAATCAATAACGATAATTCAGCAGTTTCGTCAATCCGTAGCAGAAAAAAAAGATGAAGCAGCCATAATCGATAAAAGGGAAGTTTTGTCCTGGAAAGATATTGATTTTATTTCGGATCGTCTGGCTTTGATGCTCATCGCTGATCAGGTTGAAAAGGGAAAACACGTGGCGTTGTGGAGCTTTAATTCGTTGGCCTGGATTTGTACTTATCTTGCCATCGCTAAAATTGGCGCGATATCGGTGCTGGTCAATCCCAAGCTTTCAGCCAGAGAAGCGGATGCGATGATGTCATTTGCCGACGTGGATTATATCTGCTACGGTGATCAACTTTATGGAAAACAGGCAGATTGTCTCTCCGGGGGTTACCCCGGACTGTCAATCGGTCAGGAACTCTGGAAGCAGCTGCGACATCAGGCACAACTAACAGACGCAGAGCGCAGGTTGCTCAAAACCCGGGAAGTAGCAATCAGGCCCGACGATATGGCCAGCATGCTCTTCACCTCAGGATCGACAAGTCAGCCCAAGGGGATTTTACTGAGCCATTTTCAGCTGATTAATGTGGCGTGGGAAGCGGTTTCATGTATGCATTGGAACGACCAGGATCAGGTCTGTCTGGCGTTGCCGCTCTTTCATAGTTTTGGTTTGTCGACGGGTCTGTTGTCACTATTTGTTCATCGTGGCCGTCTCTATGTCACCCCGGATTGTCGCACCAAAACAGTAATGGGTGTCATCGATCAATATCACTGCAATGTCCTGAATGCCGTTCCGTCACAATTTCTGGCCATTGTGCATCACCAGGAAAGAAAAAACTTCAGTTTGAAGAGTCTGCGCTCGGGCATCATTGCCGGTTCGTCAGTCTTTCCAAACGATTACCTGAAAATTGCTGAGGACCTGGGCATGTATCATCTCAAACAGTCCTATGGGCAGACGGAAGCATCGCCAAGTATCACCTTTTCAAGCGACGATGATTCCCCGGAACGCTGCTCAAAAACAGTGGGGAAAGTCATCAGCAATGTTCAGATACGGATTATCAGTACGGAGACCGGGATGCCATTAGCAGTGAATCAGCCCGGGCGCATTGAAGTCAGTGGCTACAATGTCATGCAGGGTTATTATAAAAATGAGGATGAAACAGCCAAAGTGTTTACCGATGATGGTTGGCTGATAACCGGAGATCTTGGTTATCTAGATCAGGACGAAAATTTATATATTGTTGGCCGAATCAAGGAAATGATCATCCGTTCCGGTGAAAATATTTCGCCGAAAGAAATTGAAACAGTGATTATCAGGCATGAAGGTGTGGTTCAGGCCAAGGTTTTTGGGATTCCGATGTCGGTGGTACAGGAAGAAATTGTTGCCTGTGTAGAATGTCCGGACGGTGGCGTCACTGTCGCCGCAATCAGAGCCTTGATTAGCGACAATCTGGCACCTTACAAAATGCCGAAATATATTAAATTATACGAAAAATTTCCCCTGAATGACAGTTGCAAGATTGACGTTAAAAAGATGAAGGAAGAAATTCAATTAGAAATACAAGAGGAGAATTTATAGAATGATTTTTAATGAACAGCACGAATTAATTCGTAAGTTGGCAAGCGATTTTGCCAAAAAAGAACTGACATCGGAAGTGTTGGATAAAATAGAAGAGACCGATGTTTTTCCCGAAGAAATCTTGAATAAAATGGGTAAAGCCGGATTCTTTGGAATTAAAATTCCGAAGGAACTGGGCGGCGCCGGGTCGGATCATCGAGGTTATGTTGTGGTGATGGAAGAAATTGCCAGAGCCAGTGCGGTTGCCAGTCTTTATGTGTCTTCACCGAACTCACTGAGCGGCGGTCCATTACTGCTGTCAGGGACAGAACAGCAACTGGAAAAGTATCTGAGACCAGTTGTTACCGGTGAAAAAATTCTGGCCTTTGGATTAACCGAGCCCGGTACCGGATCTGATGCCAGTGGGATGACAACAACGGCGGTAGCAGATGGTGACCATTATATCTTAAATGGCCGTAAAACATTTATCACGATGGCGCCATTTTCTGACTATGCGGTGATTTATGCCAAAACCGATATGAGCAGAGGCGCAAAAGGGATTACAGCATTCGTCGTTGAGATGAAGTCGGAAGGTGTATCCTGCGGGAAACCCGAACATAAGATGGGTCTGATCGGTTGTGCCACCAGCGATATCATTCTGGAAAACGTGCGGGTGCCGAAAGAAGATATGCTGGGCGAACTCAATCAGGGTTTTACCAACGCCATGAAAACCCTGGACGTTGGTCGCATCGGCGTCGCCGCGCAATCAATCGGGGTGGCTCAGGCAGCGCTGGATGAAGCCATTCAATACGCTAAGGACAGAAAACAGTTTGGCCGACGGATTGCCGACTTCCAGGGAATCAGTTTCATGATTGCCGAAATGGCCACCAAGCTGCAAGCGGCCAAGCATCTGGTTTATGATGCGGCTTATAAGAAAGACACCAACCAGAATGCAACGACGGCAGCTTCCATGGCCAAGTTTTACGCTTCGGAAGTCTGCAATGAAATCTGCGCCAAAGCGGTTCAGATCCATGGCGGCTACGGTTATATGAAAGAATATCGGGTTGAGCGTCTTTATCGGGACTGTCGGGTCTTCACGATCTATGAAGGCACATCTCAGGTGCAGCAGATGGTCATTGCCGGCCAATTGCTCAAATAAGAATGACAGCGCGAGTAGAAGACGAATCAGCAAATAAAGGAGAATGTTAAATATGAAAATATTAGTATGTGTAAAACAGGTGCCGGATACCAACGAAGTTAAAATCGATCCGGTAAAAGGAACACTGATACGGGAAGGTGTGCCCAGCATCCTGAATCCGGATGATGCCAATGCGCTGGAAGCAGCCCTGGCCATTAAGGATAATGACCCCAATGTCAAGGTTTCAGTATTAACGATGGGACCACCGCAGGCCTGCGAGATGCTCAGAGAATGCTTGTCGATGGGAGCTGACGATGCCTATCTGTTAAGTGATCGGGCCTTTGGCGGCGCGGACACCTGGTCCACCTCCAATACTCTGGCAGCGGGGATCCGTAAAATCGGCGATCTGGATATTATTTTTGCCGGCCGTCAGGCCATTGATGGCGATACCGCCCAGGTTGGCCCGCAAACCGCCCAACGGCTGGATATTCCGGTGGTAACCTATGTCCAGCATGTTCAAGTGGTCGGCAATAAGGTCGTGGTTCAGCGGCAGATGGAAGACGGTTACGAACTCATTGAAGTTCAGACCCCCTGTCTGCTGACAGCCGTGAAAGAATTAAATGAGCCGCGATTTATGAGCATTTACGACATTGTCGATGCCTGCGGTAAAGAAATTACCGTGTGGGGACATGAGGATATCAAGCTGTCGCCTGAAAACTGCGGTTTAAAAGCATCACCGACCCAGGTTTTCCGTTCGTTTACACCACCCACCAAGGGCAAAGGCGAAATGCTAAACGGAACAGCGGGGGAAATGAGTAAAAGCTTAGTTTCGAAATTAAAAGGGTTACACGTTATTTAGAAAGGACGAAAAAGATGTCGGTTAGAGTTATAGTAGAAAAATGCAAAGGATGTTCCATCTGTGTAAAAAGCTGTCCTTTCAGTGCCATTGATATGGAAAATAAAATTGCCGTTATTGGCGATGCCTGTACCGGGTGCGGCGTATGTGTGGATGAATGTCCCTTTGATGCCATTGAAAAAACAGAAGATAATGTTAAAAAAGATTTAAGCGAGTACAAAGGGGTTTGGGTGTTTGCAGAACAGCGTGAAGGCAAACTGATGCCGGTTGTGATCGAACTCCTTGGCGAAGCAAAAAAACTGGCTGCCGAAATCGGCACCGATGTGAGTGCTGTGGTCTGTGGCGATGAAGTCGATGCGCTGACCCATGAATTGTTTGCCTATGGGGCGGATAAGGTTTATCAGGCGGTTCATCCGGAACTGAAGAACTACCGCACGGATGCCTATACCAAGGTGATTGAGGAAGCCATTCATTTATACAAACCAGAAATCATTCTATTAGGGGCTACCCATATCGGACGGGATCTCGGACCTTGTCTGGCAGTTCGCTGCGATACCGGTTTAACTGCTGACTGCACCAAGCTGGAAATTGATCCCGACGACAAAAAAATCCGTCAGACCCGACCGGCTTTCGGTGGAAATCTGATGGCCACGATTATTTGTCCGTACCATCGACCACAAATGTCAACGGTACGACCCGGAGTCATGGACAAGGCGGAATATCTTGCCGGTCGTGAAGGTGTCGCGATCCGTTTGAACGTCAGCTTTAAAGAGGATGAAATCCGCACCAAGATCATTAAAATTGTTAAAGAAGCCGGCGAGCTGGCCTCGCTGACAGACGCTGAATTCATCGTTTCTGGCGGTCTGGGTCTGGGAAATCCGGAAGGTTTTGAATTACTTAAAAAACTGGCCGATAAACTGGGCGGCACCATTGGCTCATCAAGAGCCTGTGTCGATTCAGGCTGGATTGACCATTCCTACCAGGTTGGTCAAACGGGAACAACCGTTAAACCAAAGATTTATTTTGCCTGCGGTATTTCCGGAGCGATCCAGCATCTGGCCGGGATGCAAAATTCAGATTATATTATCGCCATCAACAAAAATGAAAATGCCCCCATTTTTGAAGTCGCTGACTATGGGATTGTTGGCGATCTCTATGAAGTGATTCCGGCTATTTTAGAAGAATTATAAGCAGTCCACAAAGCACTAAAAATATAAAATTTTAAGGAGAAAAATCATGAGTCAACCATTGAAAAAATCAGTTGTCAACCTTTACGGGTTACCGTCCTTCGGGTTTCAGACCCTCGTTACCATCGAGGTCATGTTTTTTGCAGCATTTTTGACCGACTTTGTGAAACTGCCATTGGCATTGGTCAGCACGATCTTATTGGCCACCAGTTTAGTCGATATTTTAGCAGTTCCGACTTCCGGGGTTATTCTGGAGAAAAGTAATTTAAAATGGGGAAAATACCGCTCCTGGCTATTAGTCGGTCCACCGGTTGCGGCGCTATTTTACATCCTGCAGTTTACCCAGCTCGGCGGTTCAGCGACAGTTACGGCGCTGATCATCTTTACTGGTTTTGTCGTCAGTCATTTAGTCTGGAATACCTTTTATGCCGCTCATATTTCACTGAATAATGCGATGACATTGGATCGTGGCGAACGAATTTCCATGGCCAGTAACCGTGGGATGTTCAATGCCCTGGGAACCCTGGCATTTACCTACTTTGGTGTAAAAGCGATTACCAGCATTGGCGTCGCCGTTGGTAACCCGGTGTTAGGTTATACCTATATGGCCGCCATCACTGGCTGTATCATGATTGCCTGTAACTGGATTTATTTTGTACTGACCAAAGATTATGTCTTTAACGGCTGTGCCGCACCAGTAGGAAAAGCAGCTGACAAGATGTCCGTTGCCGAAATGCTCAAACAGATTATTGTCAATCCACCATTAATGGGACTGATGATTGTCGAACTGGGCCGTTACCTGGGCCGCTTCATTATTTTCGGAATGGCCTTCTACTACTTTAAATATGTCATCAATGATTTACCGGGAATGGCACTATTCATGACTGGATTAACCGTCATCAATTTCCTTTCTGCCATGATTGCAGCACCGATTGCCAAACGTCTGGGTGAAAAAAACACCTATATGATCGCTTTGAGTCTGTTAGTTATTGGTTTATTAATCGTCTGGTTTATCCCGCTTCAAGCTACCGCATTTAAAATTGTTATGTTACTGGCCTACATCGGTTATGGCTTGCCGGATTCATTGGGCGTAGCGATGTACTCCGCTACCAGTGATTATGGTGAATGGAAAACTGGCAAGAATGCCCGTGGGTTTGTTATGTCACTGATTAGTTTCCCGATCAAAATTTCGATCTTTGTTCGTTCCATGATTATTGCTGCTGTGCTTAGCTCAGTAAACTATGTCGCCGATATGGCGGTTACCCCGGAACTGATCCAGGGGATCAAAAACGGATTTTCACTGTATCCAGCCATTATCATCATCGTTGGTTTACTGTTAATGTTCAAAATGTACTCTTTAACACCGAAACGAATGGAAGAAATGAGCGCTGAACTCGCAAAAAAAAGACAAGCGACAAGCACGAATGCTTAAAAATTTGTTAGAAAAATAACATCCCCAAATAAGCTATTGACAATTGAGGAATGACAGGTATAATAAATATAACATCGTTCTAGAATATAATTCTAGAACGATGTTATATAAAGAAAACGTATTCGAAAGAATAGCTTTCAGATGGCAACTAAGCCGGGATAGTGAATTTTCAAACGACCGTCAAAAATAAAACGGTCAAAAAAGGAGGACAATAATGAGTAACGGTTACAAAATTGGTATTGTTGGGGCTGGAAATATGGGCGGCGGTATCGCTCAAAAGATGGCCCAAGAAGGTTTAAATGTGACATTGGTTGATATGAATGATGCGCAGGTAGAACGCGGCATCGGAATCATCACCAATATGCTTAAGCAGGCAGTTGAGCGAAATGTTATTACCGTTGATAAAATGCAGGAAACCTTAAAAAGAATCAAGGGCACAACTTCTTACGAAGATCTTGAAGACATGGATCTGATTGTCGAAGCAATTTTTGAAGATAAGAAAATGAAGGGTGAACTGTTCAAAATGCTGGATGCAATTTGTGATCCTAAAACCATCCTGGCGACCAATACCTCAAGCTTATATGTACACGAACTGGCAGCTTGGACTGGTCGACCAGACAAAGTGGTGGGGATGCATTACTTCTTTCACCCTGCTAAAAACAGATTGTTGGAAGTCATTCCTCATGATGAAACAAGTGAAGAAACCTTGAATACAGCATTGCTGATCGGAAAACTACATGCAAAAACAAACATCATTGTAAAGGATTCACCAGGATTTTGTGTGAATCGAATCTTCATTCCTTTCTATGTATCAGCAGTACGGGTTTTGGAGCAAAAAATTGCCAATATCCCTACGATTGAAGCCGCTTGTAAAAAAGCCTTTGGCATTGGCATGGGACCGTTTGAACTGATGAATGTAACCGGGATTCCAATTGCGGTTCATTCAGCGAAAACCCTGGAAGACGAATTGGGTAATTTTTATGCAGCACCAAAACGACTCGTTGAACAAGTCGAGTCAAAAGAACTCTTTGACTTAAGCGGTGAAGTGGATGAATCAAAAATCCAGGAAGTAACCGATTTTCTTTTTGGGGCTTCATTAGGTGTGGCTTGCCAATTAGTGGATGAAGGGATTGCTTCAATCGAAGATACCGACCGCGGCGCCAAAATTGGACTGGCCTGGAAATTTGGACCTTTTGAAATCATGAATAAGCTGGGCATTGCTAAAGTATATGAAGTGGTTGACGCCATGTGTAAGCGTTACCCTGACTTCAAAATGCCGGAATTACTGGTTAAACAATATGAAAGCGGGAAACCATTTGAATTCAAATATGTCGAACTTGAAGTCAAAGAGGACATTGCTTATATCACCATTAACCGACCAGAGGCCATGAATGCCCTGAATGAAACAGTAGTCAATCAACTGGAAAAGAAGTTTGACGAAGCTGAAAGCAATGAAGCAGTTAAAGCTATTGCCATTGCTGGCGCTGGAAAAGCATTTATTGCCGGAGCGGACATTAAATTCTTCATCGAAAACATGGAAAATAAAACCCTCGATCGGACGGTTGAGTTTACCCGAAAAGGTCACGAATTACTGCGACGATTTGAAACTTCAGCTAAGCCAACCATTGCGGTTGTTGATGGGCTGTCCTTGGGCGGCGGCAGTGAATTGGCACTGGCATGTCAGTATATTGTTGCGACCGAAGCAGGTTCATTTGGATTCCCGGAAACCGGAATCGGCATCTATCCAGGTTTGGGTGGCATGATCAGAATGGAACGACTGGTCGGCAAAGATCTGGCCAAATACTATGTTTTCACCGGTAAATCAATCAGTGCTGAAAAAGCCCTGAAGATGGGAATGATAACCGAATTGACTACCATCGATCAGCTGGAAGCAACGATTAAAAAGGTTGCTGTTCAGGAAAAACAGGACAAATACCTGGGCAAAAAAGTTGCCGATGGTTTCGAAAATGAAACGGCTGTCTTTGCCGGAGAAAACCTCGATAAGATCATGAACGGTGTCGTTCCTGACGGGGTTGATGCAGATTTTGCCAACGCTACAATCAAAATCATCAGTAAAAAAGCGCCGCTGGCTCTGATCGTGGCGAACGAGCTGATGGAAGCCCAGTCAAAGGTTTCAATTGATGAAGCGATCACCATGGAATTAGGACGACTGATCGAAATGTTTACAACCGAAGATGCCTGGGTAGGTTTAACTGCACCTCCGGGAAAAGCACCAGCTTATAAAAAAGCATAAACCAAATAAAATAAAACAGGTAAGTTAGTGGCGAAAAGCGAGTGAGCTTTGTTTCCAGTTTCATGTAAACTAACGCGAAGCTCACAACCCTTTCGCGACGACGATGAAACAAGAAAATTAAATAGGAGAAAATAAATGTTCAAAAATGCATATATTCCTTACGGCGGATATTTTAGTACACCATTTTGTAAATGGCAAGGTAGCCTTCAGAATGAAAACTCAATTAAACTAGCTGCGGATACAAGCAAACGGTTCTTCGAAACTAAGGGTTTAGATCTTCAGATGATTGAATTCCTTTATCTGGGACATACCATTATCCAACCCGGTTCTTTCTTTGGCGCATCCTGGGCAGCGAATGAAATGGGATTAAGTATTCCTGGAATGTCAGTTGCCCATGCCTGTGCAACTTCCACCAATACCATTTACACAGCTGCTATGGCCGTTGAAACCGGCAACCTTTCAACTGCTTATTGCATGATGTTTGACAAAATTTCCAATGCACCACATATTGTCTGGCCAAATCCTCAGGGTCCAGGTGGCGAAGTGTTATCAGAAAACGTCAATATGGACAATATCAACCGTGATCCATCAACTGGCTTTGGGATGCTGACAACCGCAGAAAATGTGGCTAAAGAAGGGGGCTTCTCCAGAACAGAAGCTGACGAAGTAACCTTAATGCGTTATGAACAATACGCTGATGCCCTGGCCAATGACCGGGCCTTTCAGAAAAAATACATGTTCCCGATCGAACTGAAATCAAGAAAAAGCACCCTGGTCATCAGCGAGGATGAGGGTGTTACCCAAACAACCAGAGAAGGTCTGGACAGACTTCGACCAGTTGCTGAAGGAGGTATTCATACCTTTGGATCGCAAACCCATCCTGCTGACGGTAATACTGGGATGATCATTACCACCAAGCAAAAAGCGGCCGAATTAAGCACTGAAAAAATACCGGTTCAAGTGATTTCCTATGGTTTTAATCGGACGAAAAAAGCCTTCATGCCGGCCGCTCCGGCAGGAGCCGTACAAATGGCGCTTGACAATGCCGGAATTGGCGTCAATGATTTGGTTGCGATTAAAAACCATAGCCCTTTCATTGCGAATGATCTTCATTTGGCCAAAGAACTGGGGATTGAACAATCACGCATTAACAATTATGGAACCTCATTGGTATTTGGACATCCTCAGGGACCAACCATCGCCAGATTACTGATGGAAGGCATCGAAGAAGCCGTCATTAAAGGCGGCGGCTATGTACTCGCTTGCGGTTGTGCTGCTGGCGATTCAGCCGCGGCAATCATTGTAAAAGTAGGTTAATAACAAGCGCCTGGACTCGCCCGGGATCAGACCATCCCGGGCAGTTCAGAGAACATCGAAAAGACAAACTTCCAATTGTTTACACAAGAAATTAATAATTTGACTTATTTCTTCAGCCAATGCAGAGTCACCTCCTGCATTGGTTGGATTAATTATAGGAAATATCTGAAGCACAAGGACTGTAAGCGTTAACAACATTCCCGTCATGAAGTATTTTGTGATATGAAGCATGGAACAGGAGCGAAAAAGTTTATCAGGATTGATGGATTAGCGGAATTATTGTAAGTATCAACATAGGAATCAAAAGAAAATGTGATGCAATAATGCATCATCACAATATAAAACCTGTTTATGGAATAGTAAATGAGAAATTATTAGCTTGAGTGCTCAAGCAAAATTTGAACAGGAGCGTGAATAAAGTGAATATACCCTTGATTATCGTTATTTTGTATATGTTAATGATTGTTGGAATTGCATATTACTCAACTAAGCTCACAAAAACATCAACCAGTAAAGATTATTTACTGGCCGGACAACGATTGCCCTGGTACCTGATTGCCGTGATGGTAACGGGAAATGCCGTCGGTGGTTCAAGTACCGTCGGGGTTGCTCAAAATGCCTACACCAGCGGCATCTCGGCAGGTTGGTACACTGGCGCCTGGGCGGCCGGAGCGGTGGTCTTCGGTCTTTTCATCTCAGCAAAAGTCAGAAAAATGAACATCAATACGGTTAGCGAAATCTTTCTAAAATCGTTTGGCAAAGTTAATGGTACGATCGCAATCGTTATTCAGGTGATCATTTTATTTGGTATCAATGCTCTCCAGATCATTGCCGGCGGCGCTTTGTTGAGTACCCTGCTACCGGAATTCTTTAATTTTACCAGTGGCATGATTGCATCCACCGTTGTCTATATTCTGGTTTCGTTTATTGGCGGATTACTGGGTGCCAGTATGGCCAATCTGGTCAATGTCATTGTTATTTATGTGGGACTAGTTATCGCCGTCATTGCTGCAATCACTCAGATGGGTGGGGTCAGTACGGTCGTAGCTGCGATTCCACCGGGCGATCAATGGACCGATTTAGTCAGTGGAATGGGGCCTGGGGTGCTGCTGGGCTGGGTAATCACGATGATTATTAACACCCCGGCCAACCAAACCCTGTATCAACCGACTTTGGGGGCGATTGACGAAAAACATGCAAAAAAAGGGATGTTATCGGCAGCGGTGCTGATTTTTCCGATTGGCTTTGTTGCGGCAGCGTTGGGTATTCTGGCAGCCATTCAATTTCCTGGTCTGGAAAACAGCGCCATGGCCCTGCCGGCCTTAACGATAACCCTAAATCCAATTATTGCCGGAATGGTATTTGCCGGTCTCTGGGCGGCGGATGTTTCAACGGCGATTGCCTTATTACTGGGAATCTCTTCAATCGTGACAAAAAATATTATTGTTGATTTAATATACAAAGAAATGCCGGACAAAAAACAACTGGTCATTTCCAAGGTTGTTTTGATCGTTTCAGCCTTAATGGGACTCTTTGTGGCCATGAATATCAGTGGCATCATCAGCTTCCTGATGCAGCTGTTGACGCTTTATACCCCATACACCCTGCTGATCTTTGCAATCTTATATGCACCGAAGATTTTGCGCAAAAGCACTTGTTTTTTAACGGTTCTTTCAGCGATGGTGGTTATGGTCATCTGGATCGCCGTACCACAATCACATATCGTCAGCCAGGCTGTTTATTTATGCCTGCCGATCTCAGCCCTGGTAATGGCGCTGACAACAATCTTCGATAAACGGACGGTAGATCTATCGGTGCTTTACGCAGCCGAATCTTCTCAAAACACATAAAAGCCAATACGAATAGAGATGTAGTGGAAGCGGCAATAGGATAAAATGCGAAGATTGAAAAAATGATTTGAATTTAAAATAAAAAGTTTACAAGCCTAAGGAGGCAAAAAAATGAATTCGCAAGAGAATGTTTTTAGTGGAATTAAAGTCGTGGAGTTGGCAACCTATGTAGCGGCCCCATGTGCAGGAAGGTATTTTGCCGATTTAGGCGCCAGCGTGGTAAAAATCGAAGGGTTTGGCGGCGATCCGCTGAGAACCACCGCACCGAGTGAAGGTCGACCCTCTGATCCCTATGAAGATACCACCTGGGATCTGGAAAATGCCGGGAAAAAAGGCATCGCCCTGAATTTAAAAGATCAGGCTGGAAAAGATGTGTTGTTCAAAATGTTGGATGAAGCCGATGTATTTATCACCAACTGGCGCAGCGACGCACTGCTAAGAGCAGGGCTTGATTATGAGACAATCAAAGTCCGTTACCCTAAGCTTATCTATGCCCATCTGACCGGTTACGGCGAATTGGGTCCGGATAAAGATTTGCCCGGATTTGACTTCACTGCTTTTTTTGCCAGAGGCGGATGGCTGGGCACCTTATATGAAAAGGGCTCGGACCCTATGAATCTGGTTGCCGGTTTAGGCGATCACCAAGCCGGATTGTACCTGTCAGCGGGGATTATGTCCTCACTTTACAAAGCTGAAAAAACGGGTCAGGGTGAAAAGGTAACCGTCAGTCTTTACCACTGTGCGATTTACGCCCTGGGTTTACTGGTTCAATCAGCACAGTATGGCAACCGCTATCCGATCAATAAAAGAGATATGCTGAATCCTTTTATGAATGCCTTCAAAACCAGTGATGAACGACTGATCCAGCTGGCGATGCCACCATACAATGTATTCTTTCCTAAATTTATGGAAATAATCGGACAACCTGAACTGAAAAATGATCCAAAGTATTGTCATTTTGAAACGCTGGGAGATAATTCAAAACACATTTATGATCTGGTTAATGACTACATGAAAACTAAAACTGTCGTCGAGCATAAAGAAATATTTGTCAAAGAGGACATTCCTTTTGCCATTGCCCAACTTTGGGAAGAAATCCTAGATGATGAGCAGGCCTGGGCCAATGATTTTCTTTGTTCACTGAAATATGACAATGGCAATACCCGGACATTGCTGCGTCAACCGATTAAATTCAAAGAAATGGGATTGCCGGAATATACCAGAGGACCCTATATCGGCGAACATAGCCATGAAGTGTTGAAGGATCTTGGTTATACCAATGAGGAAATCAGCGAACTGAAGGACAAAAGAATCTTCGTTGAGTGGGATGACATAAAAAATAAATAGTCAAGAATGAAATAGCATTGATTCAGAAACAGCAAAATCTCAATCATTATTGGGAGATTGCTGTTTCTTTATTCAAAAAATAGAACAGTATTTTAGAATGATGTTTGACTCCGGTGCTTTTATCTGCTAAAATTTTAACGATATGTGACAATCTCTTGTTGCAGTCAGGAGGAAAGCAATTGGTTAAAGAAAAGCAGCTTTTAAAGAGAAAAGCAATTATGGATGCAGTCCTTAAATTGATGGAAGAATATGAATTTGATTCCTTAACAGTCAGAATGATCTGTGACACGGCGAACATTTCGACGGGCACCTTTTATCACTATTTCGCCGATAAGAATGCGCTGATCCATGAAATTCTGGGAGAAATCGATATTTATCTGGAAGAACAGGCTGCTGATCAGCTGACGAATGACGCTGAGTATGAAAATCTGATCACCTTTGGACGGCTCGTAATGCAGCAAATCACCAGCACCGGTCCTGTCATTGCCGGTCTGATTAGCGGGATCCCATTGCCTAACACATCCGAAGGCATCACGAAGGAGTGGGAGCGGATGTTTTTCAGTATTCCCCTGAAAATAGTTGAAAAAGGGCAGGCGAAGGGGCAATTTATCACTGAAATCAGTGCCAACGAAATAACTGATATGTATATCATTTATATTCGGGGATTTGCTCTCGATTGGTCAAGACGAAATGGTAGCTATGAATTGGAAGAAAAGTTCAGTCGCTGCAGTGCGTATTTTCTGCAATTCATAAAAAAATAAATATCGTTTGAGAATTACGTACCACTAAATAAAATTGTGTATCGCTTTAAGAAATGAGAGGCGATGCATAATTTTATTTGTTCTTGTCAAGTTGATCGGAAAAGGTTTTAGAATCACCAGTCTTGTGTGGAACAACTAATGATATTTTTGATTTATCTTTTAAGCCCCGTATAATAATATACAGGGCTTGAAAATTTTACCAGTTTGTAGGGAAAATCGTTGATTTTCGAAGATAATAAAGAACTAAGTAGCAAAGTTTTTATTCGACCTTCCCAAAATCGCCATCCATTAATCCAAGGACGATCTTTCCGATTTTTTCCGGCGCATCTGGATCCTGGGGATAAACCCAATTGTCGTAGAATTCTTCAACTTCGCCATTATTTAAAATATCTTTAATAGCTTCTCTTTTTGCCACCATCAAACCATCCTGAAGGATTTCAAGATGATCTCCGGTTCTTCTTATTGTTATGCTTAATTCAGTTAGCATCGCCTTCTCCTTTCGCTTCAAGAATAATGGGTTAGGTGTTTTGCATGAGCCTATAAAATAGTCGCAGAAAAGGTCTGGTGAAAAGACCTTAAGATAAAACATTCTGAGCAGCAAAGGGTGATAAGCCAGTTGCGTTAGCTAATCGCATTGCCGATTAATTTTATAATTAGGCTTAGATCATATTTACCGGGGAACTCGAAGGCTATTTTATCAACATAGTAATTGTATAACTCCAGTTCGTTTTCCATGGTATCATCTTTTGAATTTTTTACTGAGAAAGCAATGAATTTCGTGTAGGGCAAAAATGTAAAAATGGGGAAATCCCGTTCTTCAAAGGTACATATAATAATTCGTTTAGAAGTAAATAATACCTCGGAAGGGACCGGGAATCGATCAGCTACGTAAAATTCAATAACTCGTTCGTTATCAATCAGCATACTCTGAATACTTTTATGAATCATGGAAGTATTTTTTTTGTCGGTAATAATAAATCGGGAATCTTTAAAGTCGATCATTTTCAGCTCCTTGATTATAAAAGAAAGCTACTCAATTGATTGAAGCATAATTGAGTAACTTTCTTTTTATTTTGATTTTAGAAAACCATTTTTTTAACGACGATAGTACTAAGAGTGGCTAATTCTTTTTCCAATCCAGTGATTTCGTCCTCTTTGTCGGGTAAGAATTCCAAAATAATCAGTCCGGTTATGCTGCACAATTCTTCCGAAGATTCATGCAAACCTAGACGTGTTTTAATAATGCAACCATTTTTGGTTAGTAATTCCTGCACCTTTAATGCTTCGCTTTCGCGATTTCCAACTTGAATTCCCATAATTTGTCTCATAAAAAAACCTCCTTAAAGTATTTATATCTTTATAAAATACCCAATTAAACGAAGGCTAAACCATGGAGTATAAAAAATAATTTGCGGTTTTAGGCTGCTGATTACTTATAATTCGTCTTTTAAGCACCAAGTCACATTTTTTCCCAACTCATTATTTTCTCCGGGAATCCATATATCAATCTTCAGATTTTCCAATTTTTCCATGGATTCGGCGTCGTTCAATTCTCTAGCTTTTTCATATGCTTTTATTATCCAGTTTTTTGTCAGCTTCTGGAAATCACCGCCCTCGGTTTGGATATAATCATTTCTAATATTTAGTTTTCCGTCAATTACTTTGCTTGAGTATCTTAAGCCCATTTTCGTATCCTCCTAAGATTTGTAGTTAATTTGTCTATATATATTATAGCCCGTTCTGCCGAAACTTGACATAGTATTTTGAAATATTTCGATTAAACTGTATTAATTGTGTTTAAGAGTGTTGTGATTTGACTTTTCATCATAATTAGCGTATGGTAAAATTCAGTTAATGAATAGAAAATGTCAAAAATTTTGAATGCAGGTGAAATCAGTGAATAAAATTACCCGAATCCCCCATCGTATTGATCGAGAAGAATTGTTTGAGCGGATGCATATTTCGAAGGAGCGGCCAAATTATCATAAATTCAAAAAGAACTATCAGAATTTGTTTGAATCATTGCCTGACTTATTAAACATCCAGGCAACGCATATTCTAAAAACAAATGATGAAAAGGAAAAAATTCATAAGGGACTTTGTGAGGTTAGTCACATTGTCTATTGTCTGGTGACCCTGGGGCCTAAAATCAGTGAGCAATCCACGGCGTATTTTGCCGAGAAAGACTTTCTAAATGGCCTGATGATTGATGCCATGGCCGATATCCTGCTGTTTAACGCATCAAATGACTATTACGACACGGTAAAAAGGGATGTATATGAAGAACAGGGTTATGCGCTGACCCTTCGTTATTCACCTGACGACAATATTATTCCCATACAAGTACAGAAAAAAATACTGGAATATGTCAATGGTGAAGAGCTTTTGTCGGTGGGAATCTCGGAAGGATTCATGTATTATCCGGTCAAGACTCTGGGCTATGTCTATGGAGCTGACCAAAGCATTGAACTGGCAGAAAAAGATCATGACTGTATATTGTGTTCAAATCTTACCTGTGAATATCGAAATATAGATCAATAAAAAGGTTTCCGTCGACTGGCGGAAACCTTTTTATTAGACGGAATCACTTATTCATCATTTAGCACCGGTTCCAGGGTTGTATCCCTGAAAAAGGTGTTGGCATTAAAGAGATATAAGACGTCAGTGATCTGTGCATCGGTGATGAGAGCATCAATGCTGTCATAGTAGTAACGGGGATCAATGACCGTGATCTCGTTGTAAAAGGGTGCTAGAAAAGGAATAAAGGCATTGGCATAGGAATCTTTGATGATCAGCAGATTTTTTCCAATCACCACTGGATTTTTAATTTTAATAATCGGATGGTTGCCTTCCAGAAAAACTGCATACTTATCCTTTCCTTTTAATTGTTCACTGCTATAAAGGGAGGGGGATTTTTTTTGCTCTTCCACATAATTGACCACCGAATAGGACTCTTCGCTTTTAGGAATATAAACATCAATCGTATCGGTAGTAAAGGTCAGGTAGCCGCTTTTAGAAACCAGGGCGCCAGAAAACGAGTCGGTGACAGGATAAACAGTATAGGCATCGGGATCTGGTTTGATCCCCATGGCATCGGCAACGCCCTGAAAAGAAAGCCAGGCGCCCAGAGTCGTCCAGTGATGGTCGGTCTTATAATACAGCAGTTGGGCCTGATTCTGTTCCAGAATCGGTCTGGGGTCAAGGACCGTTAATTTTTCATTTAATCCGCCGGTAAAATCATTGATATAGTCGTTTTGGTTCAAAACCGGGGCATATGCCGGCAGTTTTTCGTCAGTGATACTGACGGCATTGGGAACCAGCATAAAATAGTGATTCAAATCGGAATGCTTTTCAGCAAATGTATTTAATGCGGTTTTTGTCGGTTCGGTAGCATCAGCAGGCAAGGGATCGAAATTTTCGATAAGGGTAGAGTTTTTACCCAAGTAAACGCCATTAGAGCTATTTTTGCCCATCAGCCGATCCGTGCTGGTTTTGGTATAAATCCAGAAATTTCGGCCGACTAACTGATCGGCAGTATATTTTTGCATTTTTTTCATATAGCGGCCATCAATGATGCCATCTACCGAAAAACGAGGCAATTGGGTTAAAATCCGGTTTTCGTTCTCAGACAGTTTGGTGTCCGGTAGGAGCAGTGAGGCCAGTGGAAAAAAGATGATGATCCCGATAAAAAGCAGGCCCAATAGATTAATGTATTTTTTGTAAAACAGCGAATGGGTGTATTGATCGTGTTCATGGTGGATATCTTGTTTTCGCATAAGGCTTCACCTAAAATCTAAAATATAAAAAGGGATTATATGTTTCTGTTACTAAATAAGCGACGGATAAAAACATGATCACGCTATTGAGTCCCAGTCCAAAAGGAACAACCCAGTTTTTTTCCTGGTGAATCAGTTTGTTATAACGCTGATGGACAATTGGGGTACAGCAGATCCCGCAAATAACCAACAGGATGAGACTCGTGTATGAGTAATATAGTCCGGTTGAATCGACCAGAGATGCCCCGGTAGTAAAAAACATCACCCGGAGGTAAGACAGGGCAAAACCGAGATCAGGACTGGCAAAGAAAACCCAGCCGATCATGACCAGAATCAGGGTGTAACTGTGCTGAATGAATGTTGGCAATTTTTCCAGTAAAGCCTTCAAGAATAATTTTTCGGTAAAAAGGATCAACCCATAATAACCACCCCAAATGACAAAATTCCAGCTGGCTCCATGCCAGAGGCCGGTTAATAACCAGACGACACCGAGGTTTAAAAATAATCGGGGCATGGGGACGCGGTTTCCGCCTAACGGGATATAGAGGTATTCTCGGAACCAGGTTCCCAGAGAAATATGCCAGCGTCGCCAGAATTCGGACACGCTTCGGGAAATATAGGGATAGTTGAAGTTTTCCAGAAATTCAAAACCGAACATTTTCCCCAGACCAATGGCCATATCCGAATAGCCGCTGAAGTCGAAATAAATTTGGAAGGTAAAGGCGATAATCCCGATCCAGGCAGTGAGAACCGACATTTCGCCCACGTTCATAGCCGAAATCAGAGTCCAGACATAACCAATGTTGTTGGCCAGCAGGACTTTTTTGCCGAGCCCCTGGATAAAACGTTCGACTCCGATACCAAATTTTTCATGATTCATCACCCGGGTTGAAAGTTGGTCATCAATATCCTTGTAGCGAACAATGGGCCCGGCGATCAACTGGGGAAACATGGTTACATACAAACCAAAGGAAATAATATTCTTTTGGACCGGAACCTTCCCCAGATAGATATCGATGATATAAGATAGGATCTGGAAAGTGTAAAAGGAAATCCCAATCGGTAAGGGCAGTGGGGTATAGGGGATACCCAGATTGAAGATCTGGTTAACGGTATCGAGCAGAAAGCCCCAGTATTTAAAAAAGAATAAAAACCCCAGATTCACAATCACGGTAAAAATAAAAATCCGTTTTCGAACTAAATGAGGCATTTTTTCCATCAGAATCCCCATGCCAAAGTCAAAGGCAATGGTGAAAAGCATTAAGAAAACATAAACCGGTTCGCCCCAGGCATAAAAAAATAGACTGACTAATAGCAGAATCAGATTTTTTCCCTGTTTGGGGATAATGGTATATAGACCCAATGCGATGGGGAGAAAAGCAAAAATAAACAAGATACTACTAAAAACCATGGCCACTCCTTACTGATTATTTTTGATGCTTTTGACAAAGGTATCTTTTAGTGTGGACGCATCAGGTGATACGCAATAAAAAAGAGTGTTTCCCACAATTTTGAACTCATAATTATCAAGCAGTGCAACCTGCTCCGGTCCGTAACCCCCAAAGCTTTCCTGCTGCATGGCGTTCCGGGTATCTACAGCTTCTTCAACCAGATCCAGTTGAGCGGGATCCACGACTTTTATCACCAGAAGTTCGGGAACATCCATGTAATTTGCCGGGACGTAAATCAGCGCTTCCTGATAGTCGTTGATATTGAGTGCGTAATAACGTTTCAAGGCTTTGCCATCGCCTTTCTCCATCCCGCTGAGATTTTGGGAAGCGGCCAGTAGTTCGGTCTCCACCTGGGATAAAGATGCTTGGTCAGTTGATTGACAGCCAAAACATGGCAGAGTAAATATTAAAATAAACAGCAGTAAAGCAAGTTTTTTCATGAGTTTCCAATTCTATAATAAATTTTTCAGACTACTGTTATTAACAAGGGTATCCATCCAGAGGGGGTAAAATTCCCGGATCACATGGATGCCATCTTCAGCATGGTACTGGGGATTGCTTTTTAAAAGAGTATAGGTATCGATATAATGGATGTTTTTTCGTTTGGTCATTTCAACAAGGGCAGCATTATAAGTCTCAATCTGGCTGAACTCCGGGTTTTCTTTGAGAGCTTCATCGGTAACTGGGAAGATACTGCAAATATAGATTTGCGTATTGGGCAATTGCAGCCGCACGGCATCAATGATTTTTTCATAATGATTGAGATAGGATTCCAGGGTATTGTAAGGATGACTGATATCATTAAGCCCCAACTCAAAAAAAACATATCGGGGTGCCAGATTGACTAGATTTGGTACATCTTCGAGACTGTTTTCGGTGGATTTGCCCATCACCGCCACCAGCGAGGTCGGGCTTAAAAAACCGTACAAACCGAGCCCTTCGGCAATAGAATCGCCAAAAACAACGGCATTACCGAATAAAGCGGAATAATCGCCGGAATCAACGGCTTGACGTTTCATATAATCAATTTTTTCTTCCATAATATAAAGATCACGGGTTTCCAAGGCATTTAGGATCTGAACACCTTCGTCCAGTTTAGCTTTTTCTCTGGCAACCGATTGATAGTGAATAATTAAGGTAATCATAATAATGACACAGGGAATAAGAATGACAAGGATCAGGTTTTTATTTAAACGCGGTTTTATTTTTTCAAACATCGGGTAGCACCTTTAATTGTAGAATTTGCATTGTTAAACATATCATGAAAGATGGTTGTAATTCAATGTCTGTTTTGTAACAAATTAATATTTTGTCGTTACGACTTCAATTTGCAGAAATGAAAAAATAAAAAAGAGCTGAAAATAATCGGTGAGATTATTTTCAGACTCTTTTTTAAATGACTTAGATCAATGGTATTAGCATTTATCCATCGTTCTGGTGGCAACCACATCAATCCCAAGACCTAAAAGATCTTTGATAACAACGTCACCGGTTTTGATGGGAGCTTCTACAACAACCTGGTTAATCACAGCCATGGCATCAAAAATCTGACCTTTAGGGATCGGTTCTGCCGTCTTAACCGGCAGACGGGGCAGCATGGCGTTTTTAATCACCACCGTGGTGGGAATAACCCGGGTGGGGTTGGTCATTTCATTGACGGCGTATTTTGGGCCACGTTTACAGGTGTTGCCTGTAACTTCGTAGGTACCGTCAGCTTTTTCTTCAATGGTCATTTGGCACCCGATGGGGCAAACAATACAAGTCATATCTTTTTTCATTATTTTGCCTCCTCTACGACAAATCGGATTTCTCCGGCGGGATATTGAGCTAGAACATCTTTGCTAATTTTAAAATTAACCATTTCTGCGGGCAGTAATTTCTTTTCTTTTTTAGTGGCGATTAACTGGTCGCCGATATAGGCATTAACCACCTTATCTTGAAAGACCTGACGGACTCGCATATAGAAGGTGACTTTTTCTTCCACGTTTTTCATGGCAACCTGTTGCGGAACAACATAGCCAATCCCATCGCCGTTGGTGGTGGTGAAGGTGATCTCAGTATCCAGATCGCCCTTGATGTATTTGGCCGCACCCTTACCGGCAAGAACGGCTTCTTCACTAACAAAATCCACCAGGTCATGAACGTGAACGACGTTACCGCAGGCAAAAACACCAGGCATGGAGGTCTGACGCAGTTCACCGACAATGGCACCATTAGTTCGGTTATCCATGACAACTCCAGCATTACGGGTAATTTCATTCTCGGGGATCAGTCCGACTGAAAGTAGCAGAGTATCACAGGGAATAAATTCTTCAGTACCAGGTATTACTTTCAGTTTTTCATCAACCTTGGCAACCGTAACCCCTTCTAAGCGATCCTTACCATGGATAAAGGTAATGGTATGGCTTAATTTCAAAGGAATATCATAATCATCCAGACACTGAACAATGTTTCGTACTAAACCATTGGAATAGGGCATCAGTTCACAGACAGCCTGAACATGAGCACCTTCCAGGGTCATACGGCGGGCCATGATCAGTCCGATATCACCGGAACCGAGGATAACCACTTCTTTTCCGGGCATAAAGCCCTCCATGTTAATAAAACGCTGAGCTGTACCGGCAGTGAAGACACCAGATGGGCGATAACCGGGGATTCCGATAGCTCCAGAGGTTCGCTCCCGACATCCCATGGTTAAAACAACTGCCTTGGCTTCAATAATCATGTACCCGTTTTCTTCGTTGATAACATGAATCGATTTAAGATCGCCGTTATCATGCATATCCAGAACCATGGTATCCAGCATGTAAGGAATATTTAAATCTATTACTTTTTGAATATATCGTTCGGCATATTCGGGTCCGGTTAACTCTTCATTAAAGGTATGCAGACCAAATCCGTTATGGATACATTGGTTAAGAATACCGCCTAATTCCCGGTCTCGTTCGAGGATCAGAACATTTTCGGCTCCACCATTCTTTGCTTCAACAGCAGCAGCCAGACCAGCTGGTCCGCCACCTAAAATTACAACATCATAAATCATGATTATGCTTCCTCCTTAACAGATTTTGTGTGACCGGAAAGGATATAGGCAGAATCCTGTTGATCATACATAATATCATCTAATGGAACATTGAGTTCCCGGGCAAGAATTTCGACTACTCGGGGTGAACAGAAACCGCCTTGACAACGGCCCATACCGGCTCGAGTTCGTTTTTTTACAGCTTTGACACTTCTGGCACCGGCACTGCGGTGAATAACATCAATAATTTCACCTTCAGTGATGGTTTCACAGCGGCAGATGACCTTACCGTATTTAGGATCTTCTTTGATAATTTCGACTTTTTCCTCTTCAGACATTTCATCAAAACGAAGATGTTTGCGAACTTTAGGGTTATAGTCATGGTTTTCTTCAATATTTGGAATCATTGGTTTAACTAACTCTTCGACTACGTAGTGAGCGACTGCAGGAATCGAGGTCAAACCTGGAGATTCATAGCCAGCCACATTGATAAAGCCTCGTACTGGTGATTCTTCGATGATGAAGTCACCGTCTGTTGTAGTAAAGGTATCTCTTACCGGAGTATTTCGTAGCCCGGCATAGGAGCGGATGATCTTATTAAATGGCAGATCAGGACAATTCTTAAGGGCGTTTTCTTTGATATAGTCGAGACGTTCGCCAGTTGTTGCAATATCGCCTTTATAAGAGACTGGCTCGGCATCCGGACCGATCAAGAGGTTACCGTGAACAGTCGGTGCAACCAAAATTCCTTTTCCTTTTTTTGAAGGACATGGGAAAATAACATTATTGACCAGTGATCCGGCTTCTTTATCGAAGATAAAGTAATGACCTTTTCTGGCAAGCAGTTTGAAGTATGGTTCGCCAACCATCGCGTAGATATTGTCAGCAAATAATCCAGCGGCATTGATAACATATTTAGCTTCTACGTTTCCGGCATTGGTGAAAATTTCAAAGTAACCATGATGATTTTTGATATCACTGACCATGTGATTCATTTTTAAGGTAACACCATTGTCGACAGCGTTTTCAGCAGCGTGAATACACAGTTCAAAGGGTGATACAACTCCTGCAGTTGGGGCATATAGAGCACCGCAGATATCTTCATTCAGATTGGGTTCCATGGCATGAACTTCGTCTTTGAATAAAATCTGGAGACCTGGTACTCCATTTTTCAAACCATTCTGATAAAGTCCCTGAATAGTTGCCATTTCATATTCATTATGAGCAACAACTAAAGAACCGCAACGACTAAAAGGGACGTCCAGATCTTCACATACTTTTTCATACATGATGTTTCCAGGGGCGTTGAATTTTCCTTTCAACTTAGATGCAGGGGCATCAAAACCAGCGTGAACAATGGCAGAATTGGCCATTGTAATCTGATTTCCGACATCATTTTCTCCGTCTAATAAAACAATGTCCAGTTTGTATCGGGTTAATTCCCGAGCAATGTAGGAACCGGCAATTCCAGCTCCAATAATGGCGATATCATACATAATTTATTCCTCCTAAGAACTATAAAAAATTAAAAGCCATACAATTTTCTTAAATAAGGATTCATTTAAGAAAACAGTATGGCTCTCCGTTGCCTTGTATTTTATTTTAACTTATTCTTTGCGTAACAATCTTTGTTCATTGCGAATAAGCTCTATTTTTTCCCACAACGGCTTGTGAGATGTGCTGGCAGATAATGCACCAGCAGCAAGACAAGAACGAACTTCTTCCTCTGTCTCTATGAATCCCCCGGTAACAATTGGAATATCGACCTCTTTTTTAACGGCTGTAATCAGCTTTGGAACCAGACCAGGCAGAATTTCGATGGCATCGGGCTTAATTTTTTTGGCCGAATTGATTGAAATATCCATGGCAGATGAATCCAATAGAAATAGACGCTGTACCGTCATAAGACCTTCCTGTTTGGCCCGAGTGATAATATTGTTTTTGGTGGTAATAATGCCCGTTGGTTTGATCTCATCCTTTAAATATTTAATAAAATAATTATCCTGCGAATAACCTTTTATGAGATCCAAATGGGTAAACACATGTTTGTCGGCTTTGGTACAAAGCTCTACCATTTTTTTTAGATTATAGACGTTGCCAGTCAGCAAAAAGATGATTTGCGATTTTGAGTGAATAGCATCGTAAATATCCTTTGGATTACGAACAGCGACAATAATGGGGTTGTCCTGAAACATGAGAAGACATTTTCTCGTCGACATATAGCTCCTCCCTGTAGGATCGTATTTGTAAATTCATTATAACACAATCACAAAAATAGGAAAGAGTAAAATCTAAATTGCCGGGGTGTTTTAAACACCCCAACAATAGAATGATTAATGAATTTTATGATAAACCGGATTATTCTACGTCTTCCCAGCCTTTAGAGCATTCTACAGCTTTTAACCAGCCAGCGTATAATTTAGCTCGAACATCGGCATCCATGGCAGGAGCAAATGTACGGTCAAGTTTCCAGGCAGCAGTTACATCAGCTTTGCCATCCCAGAATTTAACAGCCAAACCAGCAAGGTAAGCAGCGCCCATAGCGGTTGTTTCAACGATAGAAGGACGATCAACAGGAACGCCTAAAATATCAGCCTGGAATTGCATTAAGAAATCGTTCGCGCAAGCGCCGCCATCTACTTTTAATGCTGCCAATTTAATATTGGAATCTTTTTCCATTGCATCCAGAACGTCTTTTGTTTGATAAGCTAAAGATTCAACAGTTGCTCGGATTAAATGTGACTTGTTGGCACCACGGGTTAATCCCAGGATTGCGCCACGAGCATACATATCCCAATGTGGAGCGCCCAGTCCTACGAAAGCAGGAACCATGTAAACACCATTGGTATCAGCAACTTTATTACAATAGAATTCGCTGTCTGGTGAAGAGTCAACCAGTCGAACTTCATCTCTTAACCATTGGATTGCTGCACCGGCAACGAAGATTGAACCTTCTAATGCGTAGTCAACTTCGCCATCTAAGCCCCAGGCAATGGTAGTAACCAAGCCACTGTTAGATTTAACTGGTTTGTCGCCAGTGTTCATCAGCATGAAGCAACCGGTTCCATATGTATTTTTAGCCATACCAGGTTCGAAGCAAGCTTGTCCGAAGAGGGCAGCCTGTTGGTCACCAGCAGCTCCAGCGATTGGAATTTCTGCGCCATAAAGCGAAGTAGTTCCGTAAACAGCTGAGGATGGTCTAACTTCTGGTAACATAGAAGCTGGGATATCCAGTTCTTTTAACATTTTTTCATCCCATTTAAGGGTTTTAATATTAAATGCCATAGTACGGGAAGCATTAGAATAATCAGTTACATGAACCTTACCATCGGTTAATTTCCAGATTAACCAGGTATCGATGGTTCCGAAAGCCAGTTCGCCTTTTTCAGCTCTTTCACGAGCACCAGGAACGTTATTTAAAATCCAGTTGATTTTTGTTCCAGAGAAGTATGCATCGATTACAAGGCCGGTGTTTTCACGGACATAGTCTTCAAGTCCACGGGCTTTTAATTCATCACAGAAAGATGCAGTACGACGGCATTGCCAAACAATGGCATTATAAATAGGTTCGCCAGTTTTTCTGTCCCAAACGACAGTTGTTTCACGTTGGTTTGTGATACCGATAGCAGCAATATCTTCAGCGGTAGCGCCAATTTTTGACATAGCTTCAGTTACAACACCACTTTGGGTAGCCCAAATTTCCATGGCGTCATGTTCAACCCAACCGGCTTTTGGATAGATTTGAGTAAATTCTTTTTGTGCAACACTAACGATTTCGCTGTCATGGTTAAATAAAATCGCTCTTGAACTCGTAGTTCCTGCATCCAGTGATAAGATATACTTTTTCATAAGTATAACCCCCTATTTATTTTATTATTTATTTAATTATGTTTGAAAAACATAATGAAACCATAAGGAAAGGAATAAAAACAAACAAAAAAAGCACATACTAACAAATTTACATATTCTCTTAATGTAAAAACGAAAGTACGGCCCTCCATAACTCCTGCCAATATATGAAATTATTAAATCTTTTCGTAAACAATTGCAAAACTATTTACGAGCATATGATAACACAATTCGGAAATAATGTAAAGGATTACCGGCAAAAAAATAACGTTAAAAAAATAACAAATAAAATGGCGATTAAAACGGATCATTTCAAATGAAACTTAATAACCTTTGAGAAATAGTATATAATGAAGGAAAGGAGATGCTCATTAAGAACTGGGATCAATTTCAACCGCCCGGGACAAAACATCTATTTATTTTTAAGAATCTATGTTATAATAAAAACTAAAGAAATCGGAAATAACAAGAAAAGCATAAAACTAAATTTTAACAGTAAAGTGGAAAAAATGATGGAAAAACAATTTACACATCTTCATGTACATAGTGAATATAGTCTGCTGGATGGTTTTGGCCGAATCAATGAATTGGTCAAGGCGGTGGCGCAAAGCGGAATGGAAAGTGTTGCCCTGACCGATCATGGGGTCCTTTTTGGCGCCATTGATTTTTATAAAGCCTGTCTGAGCGAAAAAATCCATCCGGTAATTGGCTGTGAAGTCTATGTGGCGCCAAGAAGTCTTGAACAAAAAGATCCAGTTTATGACAAAGAACGGGCTCATCTTATTTTGTTAGCGGAGAACAACTTGGGGTATAAAAACCTCATGAAGATTGTTTCAAAAGGTTTCATTGATGGATTTTATTATAAACCCAGAGTGGACCATGACTGTTTAAGGGAATACAGCGAGGGAATTATTTGTCTGTCGGCCTGTATTGCCGGAGAAATTCCGCAAATGATTCTAAATAATGATCTTACCGGAGCTGAAGAACGTTGCCGGGTTTATCAGAATATCTTCGGCAAGGATCATTTTTTTCTGGAAATTCAGGATCATCGTCTTCGCGAAGAAGCGTTGATCAACGAGCGGATGATCCAGCTGTCAAAAAAAATGAACATTCCTCTGGTGGCAACTAATGATGTCCATTATGTCCGTAAAGAGGATAGTGAAAACCATGACATTCTTTTATGCATTCAAACAGCTGCTACCGTATCGGAAGAAAAACGAATGCGTTTTCCCAATAATGAGTTTTATTTGAAGAGTCAGGAGGAAATGAGTAAACTTTTTTCCGATCTGCCAGAAGCCATTGAAAACTCCAACCGCATTGCCAGACGCTGCCAGGTCAGTTTTGACCTGGAAAAAACCCATCTGCCCCAATTTGAACTGCCACCTGGCGTAACAGCTGATAACTACTTGAAAAGCCTTTGTCTGGCGGGAATGGAAAAAAAATACCAAATCTTGACCAAAGACCTGCAGAATCGTCTGATCTACGAATTGGAAACCATTCACAATATGGGCTTTGACGATTATTTTCTGATCGTTTGGGATTTTATCAAGTATGCCAAAGACAACCAGATTATGGTTGGACCCGGACGGGGAAGTGCCGCCGGAAGTCTGGTTGCTTATAGTTTGGGGATTACTACCGTCGATCCGATTAAGTATCAGCTGCTGTTTGAGCGTTTTCTCAACCCGGAGCGTGTAACCATGCCGGATATCGATGTGGATTTTTGTTACGAACGTCGCCAGGAAGTCATCGATTATGTAGTGAATAAGTATGGGGAAGACCGGGTGGCTCAAATTATCACCTTCGGAACCATGGCCGCCCGGGGTGCTCTCCGGGATGTAGGCCGAGCTTTGGATATGCCCTATAATCTGGTGGACCGGGTTGCCAAAGAAATACCCATTCATCCCGGTGTCAATATCACCATTGCTGAGGCCTTGACGGAAAATCCTGAACTCAAAAAGTTGGAAGACAACGATGCCGATATTGCCAAGCTTGTTAAAACTGCCCAATCCATTGAAGGGTTATCCCGTCATGCCTCCACCCATGCGGCAGGAGTCGTTATTTCTGATTTACCGCTGGTAGAGTATATACCTTTATATCGAAACAATGATGTAATCACAACCCAGTTTCCAATGGGCTTACTGGAAGATCTGGGCCTGCTCAAGATGGATTTTCTGGGTCTGCGAACCTTAACAGTGATCCGGGATGCGCTGGAAAATATTGAGCATAGCATTGGCAATCGTCTGGATCTGGACAGTCTGGAAATGGATGATGCCAAGGTTTTTGAAATGCTCTCAAAAGGGGATACTCTCGGTGTTTTTCAACTGGAAAGCCGGGGCATGCAGCAGTTTATCAAAGAACTTCAGCCTGGCAGTTTTGAAGATATTATTGCTGGGATCTCGCTTTATCGGCCCGGGCCGATGGATCAGATCCCCCGTTACATTGAAAATAAGAAAAATCCGTCCCTGGCTTCCTATGATCATCCCATTCTAGAGAATATCCTCAATGTTACCTATGGTTGTATGGTTTATCAGGAACAGGTTATGCAGATTTTCAGAGATGTGGCAGGCTTCTCAATGGGACGCAGTGACCTGGTCAGGCGGGCTATGTCCAAGAAAAAGACCAGCGTGATGGAGGCAGAGGGTGAGGTCTTTATCCATGGCGAAGTCGATGAAACCGGAAAAATTATTGTTGAAGGTGCAATCCGACGAGGGGTATCTGAAACAGCCGCTAAAAAAATCTTTGATGAAATGAAAGACTTTGCCAAGTATGCCTTTAATAAATCCCATGCTGCGGCTTATGCAGTCATTGCCTATCAGACGGCCTGGCTGAAATGCTACTATCCTACCGAGTTTATGGCAGCGCTAATGTCCAGTATTATGGATGATGAGAAAAAAGTAGCAAAATATATTGAAGATTGCCGAAAAATGGGTATTCATGTATTACCACCCAACATTAATGCCAGTTATGAAAAATTCAGTGTATCCGGCAATTCCATCTGTTTTGGATTGGGAGCAGTTAAAGGGCTGGGGAAAAATGCCATTGCAGCTATCATTGAAGCCCGAAAAGCCAAAGGTGATTTCCAGAATCTCCGGGATTTCTGTGAACGGGTGGATCTGAAATCCCTGAATAGACGAAGTATCGAAAGTCTCATCAAGGGCGGTGCGTTTGATGCCATCGGCAGCAGCCGGGCGCAAATGCTGGCTAACGCCGAATTGATTGTCGATCAGGTTCAGCGGGAAAAGAAAGATCGCATCTCTGGGCAAATGTCCCTGATGGATATGGCCGGACTGGGCGGATCTAAAGAATTGGCAAGTCTGAAAGAAAATCATTTCCCTCAAAAACAGCCATTTTCCAAAGAACAGCGGCTGGCATTGGAAAAAGAGGTTTTGGGTCTCTACGTTACCGGCCATCCGCTGGAAAAATATGAAGACATCCTCAAAAAAACAGTCACCTTGTTTTCCAATATAGTTGACAGCTACCAGGATTTAAAAGATGCCGGTATCCGGGATGGACAGCAAGTCAGTATTGGCGGGTTAATTGTGGAAATGAAAACCATGATGACAAAAAAAGGTCAGATGATGGCGTTTCTGACGCTGGAAGATTTATATGGACGAATCGAGGTGGTGGTTTTTCCAAAAACCTATGATGAATATCGTCGCTATTTAAAACCGGATCAGCCAGTGGTGATCAAGGGCCGGATTAATTACAATGAAGAAGCACGCACCTCGGTGATTGCGGCGCAAATCTATCCCATCGGCGAGCCACCTAAAGATAGAGAAAGCCTTGAAGTTAAAGAGAGTAAGACCAGATATGAGACTAATGGCGGGGCACAGAATCGTCAGAAACTGGTTTTGAGTTTAGGGGATTTAACAGAAAAGACCTTGATAAAATCGGTCAAATCGATTCTAATTAAGTATCCGGGACCAGTGCCGGTGGTATTATACCTGAAAAACGAAGATAAACATTTTGGGGCCAATAAGGAATTATGGGTTACTCTCGGAGAAACACTGATCACAGAATTAGGCCAAATTTTAGGAATAAAAAATGTGGAGGTTAAATAGAAATGAGAATTGGAGTTTTAACCAGCGGAGGCGATGCACCCGGGATGAACGCTTGTATTCGGGCCATTGTTCGAACGGCAATCTACAATAAGGTTGAAGTGTATGGGATTAATCGGGGCTTTTCAGGTTTACTGGAAGGGGATATTACTCCGTTTAGTGTTTACTCGGTGGCAGACATTCTACAACGGGGCGGCACCATTCTCAGAACCTCCAGGAGTGAGTTTTTTGCCACGGACGCCGGTGTCAGGCAAAGTGCCAGTGTTCTGGAAGAATATGGCATTGAACACCTGATCATCATTGGCGGAGACGGCAGCATGAATGGAGCGCTGGCGCTTCAGAAACTGGGAGTCAGCGTCGTGGGGATTCCCGGAACCATTGATAATGATCTGGGCTTCACTGATTATACCATCGGCTTTGATACAGCGGTGACAACAGCTCTCGACGCCATTAGTAAGATCAGAGATACTACCTATTCCCACAATCGTATTAATGTGGTTCAGGTGATGGGCCGAAAATGCGGAGATATAGCCCTTTTTTCCGGGCTGTCCGGGGGGGCCGAAGCATTGATTTTGCCGGAGGTGGAAACAGATCTGGATGCCATTTGTCTGCGTCTGCTCCAGGGCAAAGATCGGGGCAAGCTTCATAGTATTGTGATGCTGGCAGAGGGATGCGGTAATTACCGGGATTATTGTGTTAAGATTGAGGAGAAAACCCAGGTAACCACCAAGGGTACAAATCTGGGGTATATTCAAAGAGGGGGATCACCCTCTAATATGGACCGTAATCTGGCCAGTTTTATGGGGTACAATGCGGTGCTAAGCATTGTCAAGAAAGAAACGGGAACGGTTATGGCCCAGCGTTGCGGTTCTTATCTGGGAATTCCCATTGAAGAAGCCCTGCAAATGCCTAAGATTTTCCGCCAGGATATTTATGATATGGCCTCGGTATTATCTATTTGACGCAAATTATATAAATCCGTAAACGATCCGCAATTGACTGAATAACTGAACTTTAAAATGATGAATAGTAGTAATCTGGTTAGCCAGAACCGTCAACAATGACAATGCAGCAGGGGTTATCAGTAAAATTCTCGCATTGGTTATTTTATAAATAGAAATTAAATACGAAAAGAGGTAGAAAATGAAAAAAACAAAGATTGTCTGCACACTGGGACCAGCAGCAGATACAAAGGAAATATTAAGAGAACTTATTCTTAATGGGATGAATGTGGCACGGTTGAATTTTTCTCACGGCAGTCATGAAGAACATGCCGCACGAATTCAGCGAATCAAAGAAGTCCGTAAAGAACTGGGCATACCGGTGGCCATTATGTTGGATACCAAGGGGCCAGAAATTAGAACCGGAGATCTGAGTGCCGGAAAAGTGGAACTGGTTGCCGGTGAAAAGGTGACGCTGACTACAGAAATGATTTCAGGCAATGAAAAACGATTCAGTGTATCCCATGAGAATCTTCCCAATGAAGTGTCAACCGGATGTCGCATTCTGATCGATGATGGATTAATTCAGCTGGAAGTGGAAGATGTTTTTGATAACGAGATGGTTTGCAGCATTTTAAATGGCGGAACCCTGGGCAGTAAAAAAAGCATTAACCTGCCGGGTATGAGTATTGAACTGCCAGCGTTAACAGAAAAAGACCGCAGTGACATTATTTTTGGGATTCAGCAAAAAGTCGATTATGTGGCGGCATCATTTGTCAGAAAACCTCATGATGTTTTAGAAATCAGAAAGGTTCTGGAACGCAATGGCGGGGATCGTATCGATATCATTTCTAAAATCGAAAACCAGGAAGGTGTTGAGAACATCGACCGGATTCTTAATGTGTCAGATGGAATCATGGTTGCCAGAGGTGATTTAGGGGTAGAAATACCCGCCGAAGATGTACCACTGGTTCAAAAGAGCATTATCCGAAAATGTAATCTAGTTGGTAAACCGGTTATTACCGCCACCCAGATGCTGGATTCGATGATGCGTAACCCCCGACCGACCCGGGCTGAGGTTGGTGATGTGGCAAACGCCGTGTTTGATGGAACGGATGCAGTGATGTTATCCGGTGAAACTGCGGCGGGATCCTATCCTGTCGAATCTGTCAAAACGATGTTTAATATTGTCGTTAAAAGCGAAGATTCAGAAGAATATGCTCGTCGAAAAAAACCCGATCACGGTGAACTGACCATTACCAATGCGGTCAGTGAAGGAGCTTGCCAGATTTCTGAACAGCTTGACGCGCAGACAATTATTGCTGCAACATCTTCAGGGCACACCGCCCGGATGATTTCCAAATACCGCCCGGACTGCGGCATTCTGGCGGTCACCGACAAGGTAACAACAGTTCGTCGGCTGGCCCTGGTTTGGGGCGTCAATTGTATTTACACCCCAGAATTTGGTGATACTGACAGCATGATTATGGATGCAGTTAAAAAAGCGGTTGAACAGGGGTATGTAAAATTTGGCGACATTGCCGTTGTTGCAGCAGGAGTGCCCCTGGGCGTCCAGGGAAATACCAACATGATCAAGGTTCATACGGTGGGAAATGCCATCATTAATGGTGTGGGGATTGGAAAAAAACCAGTGACCGGCCATGCTAAACTAATTACCGCTGCCAATTTGGACGATTTCCTGGAAGGTGACATTTTAGTTGTAAAAACCCTGACACCAGAAGTCAGTCAAATATTACCATTGGCATCAGCAATTATTACCGAAGAAGGCGGACTCAGTTCAGAAGGAGCCATTGCCGGTCTCCACTATGATATTCCGGTTATCGTTAATGTTGTTAAAGCATTGGATATCCTGGAACATGGTAAACTCATTTCGGTTGATCCCAAACGTGGGGTCGTTTATCAGGGCCGCGTTCAGATGATGTAACAATCGGCATAAATACGAAGTATATTAAAAAAAAGCGACCGCTGTTTTTATGCGGTCGCTTTTTTCGTGGGGCTCAGTCTATTTTATAAGTGAGCTGATAGGTTTTAGAAAGGGTATGCTCATCAGCAGAACTGATGTTGTCGGAACTTTTTTCGACTGAAAAAAACAGTACTGACTTGTAAGGGTGACAGATAATCTCGGAGTTGATGTTAAGCGGAGCAGTGAGTTGGAGCGAATTCTTTCCGCTGGCATCCATAATCCAGATCGATTCTGTCTGAATATCAGAATCAGGCGTTGACTGGGTAAAGACAATCCGTTCACCGTTTGGAGTAAAGCGGGCCGATCCATAATTACCGGTAGCCACACCGCTTGAATTTGTTGAACTGGTATTCCAGGTGCGAATCGTTTGGGAATCGCTGTTGTTTTTGATAAAGACGACCTGATTCGTCAAATCGTTAATTTCAAAACTATTGACATTTTCAGCGATCAGGGTAGAAGACAATTCAGCCGAATCATCCGTAATTTTTGCATAATAAAGGTTTGTTCGCTCTTCATTTTGGGGGGCAGTAGCAATGAATACAAAGCCCGTTTCTTTATCAATATAGTCAACGGCGAGGATATTGTAGTTGTTAAGAACTTTATAAACCTGTCGATTGCCTTCGCTGTTTGCCATTACAATTTGATTATTATTATTGGCATAGACTACCTGTCCGGAATTACCAATACCAAAGTGTTGAACAACATTTTCTTCCGGCAGGGAAATGACCCGGGTGGTATTCTGGTTTACATCCGACCAGATAATCTGGCTGCCCACGCTACCAGTTATCGGATCTATCAGCTTTTCGGCATAATAGATGCCGGTGTCAAAGGTATCATAAAGAGCGCTTAATGCTTTTTTGTCAGAATTCACAAATGAAGACAATTGCATGGTCTCGGTATTATAAGTATCAATATTATAGGTGGTGCCAAAGGTAAAAAGGATCAGATTATTTCCGCTTTTGGTAATGTCCTGAACGATTCCCGGGGAAGCCATGGTATAAGATTGGATACTGACTTGCTGTAGCGATGGATTATTTGCGATTGGATTGTCACGCAAAACAACGGGGACGTTGGTTGGGATAAACAGATTCTGACAACCGCTACTGATAAACAGGGTTAAGAGAATGAAACAAAAGAAAAGCACCCTATTTTGTGTTTTTTTCATCTGTATCACCTCCATAAATCAAGACCGATAGAATGGGCAGGGTGACAATAATGTTGGTACCTTCGCCAACCTGACTGACAATGTCTATTTTTCCGTCGTGTTTTTCGACAATTTGTTTAACAATATAAAGACCCAGTCCTGAACCGCCTTCATCATAGCCCCGGGAGCGATCCTCTTCAACCCGATAAAAAGCGTTAAAAATTCGCTTTTGCTCGATTTCTGAAATACCTGGTCCATAATCCCGGATCGAGACAACGATATGATTATCCTCGATGGCTGAAATAACATCAATAATATCTCCGCGGTTTGAATATTTGATGGCATTATGGATAATGTTGATAAATACCTGCTGAAGCCGGTCGTAATCGCCAAGAATCTCGGGGAGTTCCTCGGACACATAGTTAATTTCGACGTCGTTCTGACTGGCCTTAATCTGCATTTGTTCAACCACTTCGGATAGCAACAGAACAATATTCAGGTTTGTTTTGCGGAAATCAAACTCGGCTTTGTCAAACTTGTTTACATTTAAAAGATTATCAACCAGCCGTAACAGTCGGTGACCTTCCCGGTTGATGGTGTTCAGGGAGCGGTTGAGAATTTCAGGATCTGCTACCTGTCGGCGGGTGAGCATATCAGTATAACCGATAATGGTGGTTAATGGGGTGCGCAACTCATGGGAAACACTACTGATGAATTTTCGCTGTTCTTCCTGAATATGTCGTGCTGCTGTCATGTTACGGATGATGATCATGTAGTTTTCTTCAAAACCTTTTTCCCGGATGGGACTGCCAATCAGCAGCAGATTCCGGTTGTTACAGTCAATTTCTTCTGAGATGTGGTCTTTGCCGTTTTTGAGACTATCAAAAATATCACGTAAAAATGATTGATATTGAAAGTCGTAGATGGTTTTGGGATTGCTGACATTAAAATAAGTTTTAATATAGCTGTTTGAGGTGATGATATTACCGTTTTTATCAATCGCCAGCAGCCCATCATCAATCGAAGCCAGAACCCCGGCAAGCCGCTTTCTTTCGGATTCCAGCTGTAGGATAACATTGTTGATATTGGTGACCATACCATTAAAAGCATGGGTCAAATCGCCGATTTCATCGGTGTGCTTATAGTATATGGTTAAATTATAATTACCGTTATTAATTTCTTTGGAGATTTTTGTCAGATCTTTAATTGGCTGAAAAAAGTGTTTGGCAAAAGACATGGTGACGAAGACCAGAACCATCAGGCCAATGAGTCCACCGATCACAAAAAGGATGCCGGCAACATGTAAAAAAGTGTCCATTTCGTGCATCGAATAAACAAAGCCAATGTATCCAACGACGGTATTATCAATGGTAACCGGGGCGGTGAAATATGCCATACTGGCATCGTTAATCGATTTTAAAGTAAATACCGGGGCATTCTCAGCCAGTGAAAGGTCAAGTTCGGTTTTAAGGGTATTATTAAACGCGGTTTCTTCCACCGAGTCAGCAATCTGATTCCCCACGGTATCAAAAAGCATGACTCGATGGTTTTCATTTTCGGAGATGCTTTTTACAAGATACAGACTATTAGCGTTGAATCTGTTCTTAAGGGAATCGGAACTCTGGACATTCTTCAATTCCTGGCTGATAAATAAGGTGGAGTCCTGGGCTGTTTTCTGCAAGATATCTTTTGTTTGATTGATATAGTAGTAGGAGGTTCCCTGAAAAACACAAAATACAACAATCAAAAATGCAAAAGCAAAAAGCAGGATGTTGTATAAGATCATTCGAACCCGATAGCTTAGTTGCATTAAAGTTTCCTCATCTTATATCCAATTCCAAAAACAGTCTGGATGTATTTATTGCCCTGGGTGTCAATTTTACGGCGAATTCGTTGAACATGCATATCAACAGTTCGGGTATCCCCGTAATAATCATATCCCCAGATTTTTTCCAACAGGGTATCCCGGGGAAAAACCTGCTCCAAATTGGAAGCCAGCAAAAAGAGTAATTCAAATTCTTTGGGGGTGAGATGGATTTCTTTGCCGTCCAGCAGGACCATCCGCTCATCGGCATAAATGCTCAAGTCGCCATTTTTAAGCAGTGACTCCTGTTTTTGGGGCTCAATGGTAATGTTTGAACGTCTCAGGTGGGCCTTGATTCGGGCTAAAAGCTCGCGGTTGTCAAAGGGTTTGGTCAGGTAATCATCTGCTCCCAGCTCCAGTCCCAAAACCTTATCAATAATATCGGTTTTGGCGGTTAACAGGATAATGGGAACACCCAATTGAGGCGAAAGCTCCCGGCAGACATCATAACCGTTTTTCTTTGGCAGCATAATATCCAGCACAATCAGATCCGGGCGAATCGCCAACGCTTTTTCGACGGCTTCGACGCCATCACTGGCAGTTTCAACCTGATAACCTTCAAATTCCAGTTCCAGTTTTATTAAATCAACAATCGACGCTTCATCATCGACAACGAGTATTTTTTCATTCATTTTCGTACCTGCTTTCTTAACGTTACTATAATAAAAAACCATTAATAATAGTTTAAAACCACAGATTTAATTGTTCCTTGTTTTGGATGGCTCCCAACACCCGATCATCCAGATCCGGCATGGTTTTGCGAAGGTTTTTAATCATCTTTTTGATATCTTCCCGCTTGGTATAGCCATTGGCGGGACAGGTGCTGTGGATCACGGGCAGCGCTTTCATTTCCGGGTCGCCGATGATGTCCCGTTCCTTAACAAAAATTAAGGGACGGATCAGGGTGATGTCTTTTCGATCCAGATAGGTAACCGGCGAAAAAGTGTTAATTCGCCCTTCGTAGAACAGGCTGAGAAAAAAAGTCTCAATGGCATCGTCGGCATGATGGCCCAGCGCAATGGTTCGGCATCCCCGCTCAATAGCCAGATCATGAAGGGTGCCGCGTTTCATTCGGGCACAGAGTGAGCAGGGATTTTTTTCCTGTCGTTCCTCAAAAACGATTGGGCCAATTAAGGTTTTTTTGATGGTGTAGGGAATCTCGAGTTTAGCACACAAATCGACCAAAGGGGTCAGATCCATGCCGCCAAAGCCCATGTCCAGGGTAATTCCTTCCAGTTCAAAAGGAACCGGGGAAAAGTACTGAAAGCGTTTCATGGCAAACAGCAGAGCCGTGCTGTCTTTACCGCCGGACAGACCCACGGCAATACGGTCTCCGGGTTTAATCATTTGATATTTTTCAACCCCCCGGCGAAGGGGGCCAAGAATTTTTTTCATTGAGTTCTCCTGTTTTTATCATGATGCCGAATGAAACCGTCCTTTAACCGACGCTTGTCAAAATCATTCATAAAAGGTACAATATACTTTTAATGGCATTCTATAGTCATTCTAACACTTAATTGGAGAGATTAAAAGGAGATTTGTTTATATGCAACAGGCAATTATTAATTTTTTGGCATTTTTGCCGGATTGGTTGGAGATTATTGTTGTTTCTGCCATTCCGGTTGTTGAACTGAGAGGTGCCATCCCCCTGGCAATTCTGGCCTATGATATGCCCTATTTACAGGCATATTTTCTGGGGGTATTAGGAAGCATTATCCCGGCACCGCTTATCCTGATGTTTATTCCGGCTATCCTGAAATGGATGTCGGGTACAAAAGTATTCGGAAAGATGGCCAACTGGATTATTGCAAAAGGAATGAAAAAATCGGATAAATTGACCCAGTATGAGTTTTGGGGTTTGTTTCTTTTTGTGGCCATTCCCTTGCCGGGAACAGGGGTTTGGACAGGCTGTCTGGCGGCATCGCTGATCGGACTGGACTTTAAACACAGTATGATCTCCGTTGCATTGGGATCGGCAACGGCGGGCATTATTGTCACGGCACTGGTGGCAGGCGGTCTGTCTTTATTTTAGATAATAGGAGTAGTAATGGCACTATCACAGCGTTTTTATCAGGAAAACAGAAATAAATTGGCGGGTCAACTGAAAAGCAACAGCCTTACCATTCTATTTTCAGGCCGGGAAATAGAAATGACGGAAGATGCGAACTATCCTTTTTTTGCCAACAATAATTTTTATTATCTAACCGGCATCCGCGCACCAGAGGTGGTGCTTGTCCTGACAAAAGATCATCATGACGAGCTGTCCTGGCAACTCTTCATCGAGGAGGCTGATCCGCTGAAAGAAAAATGGGTGGGTAAAAAGATCAGCCGCGATGAGGCAAAAGCGGTTTCGGGCATTGATGAAGTCTATTATATCAAAGATCTGCCCCAGGAGATTACCCGGGCAGGATCGGTTCAATCATTGTATTTTGATTTTAAAGCCCCGAAACATCAGAGTTTTAAAACCGAAGACGAAGGGCTTCAAAAGATCTTAAAGCAATGCGAAGTAAAGGACCTTCACCCTATTTTGGCAGCGCTGCGGCTGATTAAAACCCCGGAAGAAATCAATGCGATTGGCAGAGCCAATGCGGTGACAAAACAAGGCATCAGCGAATTGCAGGCATTAATCAAACCAGGCACCTATGAATACGAACTGGCAGCTTTTTTTGAGTATTTTGTAAAAAAAGCAGGAACTGAGGGATTGGCCTTTGAAACCATTGTTGCGTCGGGAAAGAATGCCACCGTTCTGCATTATGTATCCAATCGTTGTCCCTTGAAGTCAGGCGATCTGGTTCTTTTTGACCTGGGCGCCAGAGTGGATGGCTACTGCGGCGACATCAGCCGAACCTTTGCGGTTAACGGGGAAATGACAGCCCCGCAGGAAAAACTCTATGAAATTGTCGATGGAGTTCAAAAGGAAATGTTCAAAGCCTACAAACCGGGAGCAGTGATGAAAGATCTGCAGAATCTGACGAAGGAGCTATTCCTGGAAAAATGCTGCAGTGCCGGCTTTGTTCCTGCTAATAACGATATTACCGAATTTTATTATCATGGGATTGGCCACCCGCTGGGTTTGGATACCCATGATCTGCGGCCGACCGGTGACCTGATTTTGGCACCAGGTATGGTGATGACGGTTGAACCAGGTCTCTATCTGGAAAAGTTGGGCATCGGCATCCGGATTGAAGATGATGTGGTGATTACCGACCACGGCTGTACGGTCTTATAGTGGCTTTCAAACATCATTGGAGGATTGATCCAGAGCATGCTTGCAGAAAACTTTAGTCTGGAATAAAATGCTTGACAAAGAAAATAATGATGTGTATGATTTAGAAAAAGTAATTGAATATTTACCTATCCAGAGAGGTGGAGGGACAGGCCCGATGAAACCCGGCAACCAGCATACGCATGGTGCCAATACCTGCGATATTTTTCGCAATGATGGGATTTAATGTAGAACATTAGCCTCGTCGTTAGACGAGGCTTTTTTCGTGATTAAGGTTATCAGGTAAATGGACATTACGCTATTAAAAAGGAGAACACAATGAAAAAATTATTTACCTCAGAATCGGTGACTGAAGGCCATCCAGATAAAATTTGTGACCAGATTTCTGATGCCGTTCTGGATGCGATTTTCGAACAGGATCCAATGGCTCGAGTGGCCTGCGAAACCCTGGTTACAACCGGGCTGGTACTGGTTGCTGGCGAGATTACCACATCCTGTTATGTCGACATTCCTAAGTTGGTAAGAGAAACAGTTCGAGAAATTGGTTATGACCGCGCAAAATATGGTTTTGACTGCGATACCTGTTCCGTGATCACTGCGATTGATGAACAATCTGCCGATATTGCCATGGGCGTGGATGAAGGCCTGGAATCCCGAAAAGGTGAAGCGAGTGAAGCGGATCTGGCTACCGGAGCCGGCGATCAGGGGATGATGTTTGGTTTTGCCTGCAATGAAACCCCAGAATTAATGCCGTTACCGATTTCTTTGGCTCATCAGCTGGCCAAACGACTGACGGATATCCGTAAAGAAAAAATCGTTGATTATTTACGTCCGGACGGAAAAACCCAGGTAACCGTGGAGTATGATGATGGGGTGCCCACGCGGATTGATACGGTGGTTATTTCTACTCAACATAGCAGTGAAGTTTCATCAGAAACAATTGAGAAAGATATGATTGAAAAAGTCATCAAGGTCGTAATTGATCCCAAATTGTTGGATGCCGAGACCAAGTACTTTATTAATCCCACCGGTCGTTTTGTCATTGGCGGACCTCAGGGAGATTGCGGTTTAACCGGTCGTAAAATTATTGTCGACACCTATGGTGGCTATGGCCGTCATGGCGGCGGGGCATTTTCGGGAAAAGATCCCACAAAGGTAGACCGATCCGGGGCATATGCAGCCCGACACGTGGCCAAAAATATCGTCGCTGCCGGTCTGGCAGATAAATGTGAAGTGGAATTAGCCTACGCCATCGGTGTAGCCAAACCGGTTTCAATTTATGTGGATACCTTTGGTACCGGAAAAATTGAAGATGATAAGATTATTGCCTTAATTGAAAAACATTTTGATCTTAGACCAGCCGCGATTATTAAGAACCTTGCCTTAAGAGCACCTATTTACAAACAAACCGCGGCGTATGGTCACTTTGGCCGAACCGATGTCGATCTGCCCTGGGAACGACTTGACATGGTAGAAAAACTGAAAAGCAGTTTATAGAATTAATTAAATCAAAAAATCCATCCACCTCATCAATTTTGTTTAGCTAAATGGGGTGCATCGTGGTAAAATAATCTTAAGTATAACTACGATGTATCCCAGCTATAACGCTATAAACTATGTGGAGGAAAAGATGGAAAAATATGTTGAGATTTATAATGCTTTTGGAAAAGACAAACCAGTTGATGAACAACCCCAGTATCACATGAATTGTGCTGAGGTTCTGCTTCGTTCGGCCAATGAAAAATATGACTTAAATCTGCCGCCGGAAAGCTTTCGGATGCTGCAGGGATTTGGGGCCGGATTTTATTCAGAACGGACCTGTGGCGCTTTTTCAGGAGCTTTGGCGGCCCTGGGCGCTCTATACACTGAAGAAAGACCATCAGACCAAGCTAAAATGACGCGAGCAGCAAAGCTTTTAGTCGAAGAATTTGAGAAAGAGTTTGGCAGTCTGGATTGTGATTACATCAAAAAACATCATCGCGATGAAGTAGCCGCCTGTAATCCGGTTAAACTGCGGGCCGGTCAGGTCTTTGATCGGGTGGTTGATGCTCTGGAAAAAGAATAAGGATAAAAATAGCCACAGAAAAAAATTGATGGAGGTTATCATATGAATCAAAGTGAAGCGAAATCCCTGGGCATTGATATGCTGGAACGGTCTTATGGCAAGTGGTGGCTGATGTTGCTGGATGGGTTGTGTTTTATTGCACTAAGCATATTTGCGATATTCTTCAGCAATCATGCCATAACCCTGCTGGTTTTTACTTTTGGTGTTTATCGTGGGATTATGGGAATTATATACATTGTCTCAGCATTGATCATGCGGTATAAATATGATGCCAATATCGGTTTCAGTCTGACAAGGGGAATCTTTGATCTGCTCATTGCTGCTGTTTTTTTACTGGTACCCAATGTGATAGTGGCATTTTTTATCATCATCATCGGCATCTGGTCCATTATTACCGGTATCTTTCTGTTGATTATTTCCGCAAATTCGGGAAAAGTGGGCAGAATTGTTAAAATCGTCATGGGGGTAGCATTGATTGGGTTTGGAATCTACGCCTTTATTAATCCCATGGGTCCGGCAACAATTATCGTGATGATTGTTGGTATTGCTTTTGGCATATTTGGTCTGTTCTTGGTGATCCAGTCGATTGGAATGAAACGAACTTATACCGAAATAAAAAAAGTCAAAAGAGGCTATGAGGATTATCATATTGAGTAAAGAGATTAAATAATAGCATGAACCATTGAGCAGCTCCGGTGAAGAATCGGAGCTGCTTTTTTTGATAAATAACAAATGAGCGGAGCTTTATCGATGGTCCTTCACTTTGCTGCGGCAATGGGTCTCGATAAACGCTAGGGCAGTTTCAGTTCCATTTTCCTGATCGATCATGGCTTTCAGTTCATGCGCTTTTGATTGAACGGTCTCTTCATCAAATTGAATGAAGCGTTGGATCAGCGCTCGTGTCGTGACCTGGGGTTCCTTCAGCGGTTTTAGGGCATACCCCTGTTGATAGAGGCGGTTGGCCCAGAAGGGTTGATCCACCGAAAAGGGGATAATCAGCTGTGGTTTGCCGCTCTTGATGGCTGCTGCCATGGTTCCCACGCCGCCATGATGGACGATGCCTTTGCCATGTGGAAACAACAGTGAATGGGGCGCGGCAGCGATGGTCAGCAGATTCTCATCCTCATCAAAGCGAAAGCCGCTGTTGCCCGATAAAAGGATGCCCCGCTGATGGGTGGCATGAAGGGCTTCCTGCAGGCAGTTTTTAAATTGTTCCGGAGCTTTAAGGGGCATACTGCTAAACGAGATAATAATCGGTGCTGGACCTGAGTTTAAAAACGCAGTTAAGGTGGAATCAAGATGCTCGGCTTGGGAATCAAGATAAAAAAAGCCCGGCGTTAGAACCCGACCCTCCCAGCTTGTTACTTCTGGAAATAAGGCCTTGCTGATGGGATAAATAATCGGGATGACTTGACCATTCAGGGAAAAGGTGTAGAGTCCGCTTTTACGTTTGGGTAGATGCAAGGTTTTTTCTCTGAAATCATTGACCTCATTGATGCTTGACCGCTCGGCTTGAGCGATCACCGAATAGGTCCAGAGATTCAATCGCTTGCCGAGATTTTTGGTCGGGGAGATGGCCAGGTTGGGAAATTCATCAATCGGAAAGGTAATCGGCACCGGGGGGATGCTGATACAGGGAATGTCGAGAGCCTCGGCAATATCCGGAGCGCCGAAAGCCTTGGGATGATAGAGGATCACATCAGCCCCCAGGGCAGCCTCATAGAACTGATCGAGGGTTTGTCGAAAGACTGGATTGACCACCTCGTCCAGATATTTTTTGGTGCGAAATGGATGTTGAAGCGCATGTTTGAAAACCATTTGTCCTTCCTCGGTTTCCAGCATCGCCATCAGATCACTGGCAGCTTCTTTAAATTCGATTCCGGCTTCTTCAATGAACGGCTTAAAAGTTTTTCCGGTACAGATGACGGCCTGATGACCTTTTTCCAGCGCTTTTTGTGCCAGGGCGACAAAAGGTTGAACATCACCACGGGTTCCCAGGGTTAAGATTGAAATTTTCATTAATGGCTCATCTCCTCTTTTCAGTTTGCAATTAAATCCATTTAGTTATGATACTTTTTTTACCCTGATTTTTCAAGATTAATAAGGCTACCGGTAATAAATGAATTACACGACGAAAAAAAATTTCAAATCTTCTTTATTTTATCTAGATATGTTATAATAATCAATTGCAAAGAAGTTACGTGAAACATCAATTAATAGGAACATGAGGTAAAAATGAATAAAAAACCAGAACTGCTGGCACCGGCCGGAACAATGGAAGCGGTCACTGCGGCCATTAACGGCGGGGCGGATGCGGTGTATTTTGGTGGCAAATCCTTTAATGCCCGTCGCAATGCTGAGAACATGACGGATGAAGAAATAAAAGAGGCGGTCACGCTTTGTCATCAGCATCGGGTAAAAGTATATGTCACCTTGAATATATTAATAAAAAATAGTGAAATGAGCGAATTAGTCAATACCCTTAATTTTCTGAAAACTCTTAATCTGGATGGCCTGATTGTACAGGATATGGGATTAATCTATTTGCTCCGTCATTATTTTCCCGAATTCAAACTCCAGACCAGCACCCAGGCTTCTGTTTATGGTGTGGAAGGGGTACTGTTTTTCCAGGAACTTGGTTTTTCCCGGGTGGTGCTGCCTCGAGAAATGCCATTAACCCAGGTAGCTGAAATTAAGAAAAAAACCAAGGTTGAATTAAAAATATTTACTCATGGAGCCTTGTGCTACGCCTATTCCGGCCAATGTCTGATGAGCAGTATGATTGGTGGTCGTAGCGGCAACCGGGGTCTCTGTGCTCAACCTTGTCGCAAGAATTACCGGCTGTTTGATGAGAACAATCGACTGGTTCAGGAAGGCTATCTCCTCAGTCCCAAGGACTTAAATACGTTGGACGACCTGGAGACAATCATCGCTTCGGGTGTGGACTCCTTAAAAATTGAAGGCCGGATGAAAACACCGGAATACGTTTATGGGATCACCCGGGCTTATCGGGAAGGCATCGATGCTGCTGCCGGGGATAAGATTACCAAAACTGTTGATAATCAGGCCGTTATGCAGGTGTTTAACCGGGATTTCACCAGGGGTCATCTTTTTAATGAAGCGGATCTCCTCAATGCCCAGGTGGGCAAGAACCGGGGCGTTTTAATTGGCCAGGTTGTCAGCCTTGCTAAAACCGCTAAAAACCAGAATCATAAAAGTGCCTATCAGCCTCTGGGGATTCGTCTCAATGAGGATGCCCAGCTTCATGTCGGGGATGGTTTATCTTTTGGTGAGGATGGCAAAATGGGGACCAAGGTGGATGCAATTTTCACCCCGGCAGGCCGCCGGCTGGAACAAGGCCTTGGTGGCGAAACCGTGGCTATTCCCTGTCGATATGGGGTTTCACCAGGGACGCCGCTTTATAAAAATCTCGATAAAAATTTAATGGATAGCCTTAAACAACTTGGTTCCCAATCGCTTGATCAACCAGGCGCCGCAGTGAATTTTAAACTGCTCCTCAAGCTGGGAAAACCGGCAGCAATAGCAGCTTTCAGCCAGGGGTATGCGGTCAATTATATAGCCGCTTTCGGTCCCGAAGTACCGCTGAAAAATGCCATTGATGAAGCGATGGTCCGGGAGCAGATTTCCCGGATCGGCGGCACCGGTTATGAACTGGGTACCATTTCCATGGAGTTGGATGATCAGGTGTTTCTATCCCGCAGCCAGTTAAACACGCTGCGCAAAGAAGTATTGATTAAACTGGCAGAGGCTCTGGCTGACGCTGAAAAAAACGCCGGAAGTACGCATGAGTTAAATCAGGCCATTACGATTGTGCCGCTGGAGAAAGAGCTGGCGGGTCAATCAGAACGATTTAAAAAACGGCAATTAGCAGACTCGAAAAAACGGGTTTCATTGGCATTCGAAAAAATGCCGGATAGCCAGTTTTTAACGCTCCTGGATGGACTGAGTCTGGATCAGGTCGTGCTGCCATTGCTTGGGGAGGGTGTCGCGGAAAAGGCCGCCCTCTTAAAGGATCTGGGAATCGCAGTGCTACTGAAGACACCTAAAATAATGGATGACGAATTAACTAAAAAAGTACGTCGCTTAATAACCCAAGAGATGAATCAGGATGGCTTTTTAATTGGCAATTATGAAGCCCTGCATCTGCTAAATAAAACATCATCTTATTTAGAGGCTGATCAGTCATTTAACCTGTTTAATACCCTGGCAACCAGGGCATTAAAAGAGTGGGGCGTCGGTGGCGGCGTGTTATCACCGGAACTTAATGAAACTGAGCTGAAAGAAATAACCGAGCATTCTGAAATTGCCATGGTTTTACCAGTTTATGGTTCGCAGGAGCTGATGGTCAGCAAAAAATGTCTGTTTGGCTGTAAAAGCTGTCTGGAAAAGAAAAAAGGGACAACCGGTTTGTGCCGTCAGGAAACGACCGGTAAGCTGGTGGATGAGCGTGGGTTTGCTTTCCCGGTAGAACGGGATGACCAGGGACTAATTCATGTCTATAATAGCGATACCTTATTTTTAAGGGAAGAAATCCTGGAACTAAAAGGTGTGGACACCTGGCGAATCCAGCATCACAACGAAAGTATGGAAAAGTTAAGGACCATCATCAGCTATTACAGTCAGGGGATTTATGACAAACATTGGGGTCTTCCCGAAGGGCTTGGAACCGAAGGAACCACCCGGGGAAGTTTTAAACGAGGCGTAAAATAGAGGAGAGAAATAAATACATGGATCAAAGAAGTTTGAAGGTCTTGGAATATCATAAAATATTAAAAAGTCTGGGTGAGCATTGCGTCACCCAGGGTGGGAAGGATCAGGCCAAAAATCTATTGCCGCTGGAAAGCCTGACGGCAGTCAATCGGGGCCTTGATTTAACCAACGAGAGTCTGGGGATGATCCTTCGCAACGGCCGTCCGCCCCTGGCAGATGTGCCCAATACCAGTGATTACGTCAAGCGGGCCGCCATTGGCTCAATGCTGTCGATGAAAGAACTGTTGTCGATTGCCACCCTGCTAAGGATTGCCCGGGATATGGATAATTATTACCATGGTGATACGCAGATGGACACCCTGGTATTACTAAAAGATCTGTTTACTTCGCTGGAAACCTGTGAAGAACTGGAAAAAGAAATCAGCCGAAAAATACTGGGATCGGAAGAAATGGCTGACAACGCCTCCCGGGAACTGTCCCGGATTCGGCGGGAGATGCAGTTTAAATACAAGCGGATCACTGAAAAACTAAGCCATATGATCAGCTCAACCGCCTATGAAAAAATACTCCAGGAAAAAATCGTGACCATCCGGAACAATCGCTATGTTATTCCCGTCAAACAGGAATACCGCAGCCAGGTGCCTGGGATCGTTCTCGATAAGTCAGCCAGTGGCGCGACCCTGTTTATTGAACCGATGGCGGTGGTGGAACTGAACAACGATATCAAAATTCTGGTCACCGAAGAAGAACAGGAAATTGTCCGGATTCTCAAAGATCTCACCGAAAAGGTGGCGAATCAGCGGGATGAAATTATCTGCAATTATGATGTGCTGGTGGATCTGGATTTTCAGTTTGGCAAAGGCAAGTATGGTCTGACTATCAATGGTGTCCGCACCAGTGTCACCGAAACCGGCGTGATTGAGCTGTTACGGGCCAAGCATCCGCTGATTCCCGAAGATCAGGTCGTCGCCTCGGATATTTATTTTGAAGCAGGCATTGACACCATGGTTATCACCGGGCCAAATACCGGTGGGAAAACGGTCTCCTTAAAAACCATCGGCCTGTTGAACCTGATGGTGCAGTCCGGGCTTTTTGTCCCGGTTCGGGAAGGCAGTAAAACCCGGATTTTTGCCGATATCTTTGCGGATATCGGGGATGAACAAAGCATTGAGCAAAGCCTCAGTACCTTTTCTTCGCATATGACCAATATCGTTGAGATTATGAACAAAGCGGATCATAACTCACTGGTGTTATTTGACGAACTGGGCGCCGGCACGGACCCCACCGAAGGGGCCGCTCTGGCTATATCGATACTTAATGCCCTGCATCTGCGCAAGGTAACCAGTGTATCCACCACCCATTACAGCGAGCTTAAGGAGTATGCCCTGGTCACTCCGGGGGTGGTCAATGCCAGTGTCGAATTTGATGTCAAAACGCTAAGACCGACCTATCGCCTGTTAATTGGGGTGCCGGGAAAATCCAATGCCTTTGAAATTGCGATGCGATTGGGGCTTGGTGAGGATGTCATTGAAAATGCCCGGGAGTTGATCAAGAACGAAGCCATCCGCTTTGAAGAAACGCTGATAAAAATTGATGAAAAGCGTCGCCGCACCGAAGCGGAACATGATGCCATTATTCGCCTGAAGCAGGAAACCGAAGCCCTGAAACGACAAATGGATCAGGAAAAGCAGAAGTTTGCGGACGAACAAAAAGCGCTGCTCCAAAAAGCTCAGGAAGAAGCGATGGAAATCGTTAAGAAAACCCGGGCTGAAACTGAAGAAATTTACCGGGAAATCAGGACTATTCAGGAGACCACGACCAACGCGGTCAAAGATAATAAAGAATTGGAAGCGATTCGCAAGCGTATTAAAGAAAAAGAAAAAAATCTCTATCAATTTGGCAGCCGACCCAAAGATTATCAGGGGGCGGCTCTGGAAATGGACGATCTCAGTGTTGGGATGAAGGTTTATATCAATAGCCTGCGCCGGGAAGGGGAGGTTATAAACCTGTTGCCCAATGAAAATAAAGCCATGGTTCAGGCGGAGATGATTAAACTGAAGGTAGACGTCGGTGACCTGAGTGTCTCAACGGCGCTGGCCAAGCCGGAAGAGAAAAAGGTCACCTATAAAAAGGTCGATCGGCACGTGATGGATACCAAGCTCGATCTCCGGGGGAAAAATGGCGAAGAATCGCTGTATCTGGTCGATAAGATGATCGGTGATGCGATGCTTTCAGGCAACAAGCAGATTGTGATTGTCCACGGCAAGGGCACCGGCAGGCTCCGGGAGATTATTCATGAATACTTAAAAGGAAACCCCCTAATCGAAGATTTTCGTCTGGGCGCCATGAACGAAGGCGGCTCCGGGGTGACCATCGTGACGTTATAAAAGAGCGTTATCTGCTCCAGAAGAGCAGGGATCACCAGAGCAGATGAGGCGATAGATAAGCAGACACGGAGATTAAAAAAATAATCTTGTAAATTTACAGCACCCATAATACAATTAATGGGAAAATTTCACGGATAAACTGAATTTGGAAATTTTGGAGGAAACATGATTTTATCGGATAAGACCATTTATAAATATCTGGAAAGCGGTGAGTTGGTCATCGACCCACTGGAACAGGGCCAGGTGCAGCCAGCCTCGGTGGATATTCGCCTGGGCAGTAGTTTTTTAAAGCTGGATGAAAATAATTTTGAGATGATGACGCTGACGGATGAAATTAAGTATATTTCGATGGAAGCGGATGAGATCATTATTCCATCCAACTCTTTCCTTTTGGCAACCACCATGGAATATATCAAGCTGCCCTGCAATCTGACCGCCTTTGTCGAAGGCCGTAGCTCGATTGGTCGGATGGGGTTATTTATTCAGAATGCCGGCTGGGTGGACCCGGGCTTTGAAGGGGAGATCACCCTGGAACTTTACAATGCCAACCGCCTGCCAATTAAACTGGAAAAGGGCCGGCGGATCTGCCAGCTGGTTTTTGCCCAAATGGATGATATGGCCTTAAACCCCTATCAGGGAAAATATCAGGGACAGCGTTCGGCCGTCGGGAGTCGCGTTTTTCTGGATGAGGAATGCTGATCCGAAGTGTTAAAGCGGTCCTATGAGAGAAGGAACAAAATAATGAAAGAAATTTATTTAGATAACGCAGCAACCACCAGGGTTCATCCCCAGGTTGCTGAAAAAATGATGGATGCCCTGGTGAACAACTATGGGAATCCTTCATCCCTCCACCGCCTGGGGATTCGCGCTGAACAAGCGATCAAGGAAGTCCGGGAATTAATCGCCAAGAATCTGAACTGCCAGAACCAGGAAATCTATTTTACCTCCGGTGGAACCGAAGGTAATAATCTGATTATCCAGGGGGTGGTGGAAAATAAAAAGCGCAACCGGATGCGGATTATCACCTCGGCCATTGAACACCCATCGGTGCTGGATGTGTTTACCTTTTATGAAAACCACCAGATCGAGGTAATTGTTTTAGGAGTGGATACCCAGGGGCATATTCGTTTGGATGAGCTGGAAGCGGCCATGAACGAGGATACCATTCTGATCAGCATTATGGGCGTGAACAATGAGCTGGGAACGATTCAGGATCTGAAGGCGATTGGCAAAATTGTTAAGGCGGTTAATCCCAAATGCGTTTTTCATGCTGATTTTGTTCAGGGCTTTATGAAAATCCCCATGAATGTGCAGTCTAGCCTGCTCGATGCCGCGACCCTGTCCGGACATAAGATTTTTGGGCCCAAAGGCGTGGGCGCCGTTTATATTAAAAAAGGGACTGACATTAAACCCCTGCTACGGGGTGGCGGTCAGGAAAACAACATGCGCTCGGGGACTGAAAACGTCCCGGGGATTGTTGGTTTTGGCGAAGCCATCCGTTTACGGAAAGACTCATTTAGTGACGAGTTTGAAGCGATCCGCAGCCTGCGTACTGCCTTTATCAACGAATTGGAAGCAAAAATCGATGATATCAAAATAAATGGCGATCCCAACGGCAGCCCCTATGTGCTGAATGTTTCCTTTAACCGGGTGCGGGGCGAGGTGCTACTGCACAGCCTTGAAGCCAAGGGGATTTTTGTGTCCACCGGGTCAGCCTGTTCGTCCCATAAAAAGGAGAAGCAGTATGTCCTCAAAGCGATCGGGCTGGCCGAAGAATACAAAGAAGGAACCATTCGCATCAGCTTTTCAAAAGATATCACCAAAGATGATGTGGAGACCGCAGTGGCCGCCATTGCCCAGGCCGTAAACAGCTTGAGACTTTTGGTTAAACCAAACAAAAATAGATGACAGGAGCAAAAAAATAATGGAACATGTTATATTGGTTCGATACGGGGAGATAGCCCTGAAAGGGTTGAACCGTAATTTTTTTATCGAATTACTGGCAAAAAATATCCGGAATACTCTGCGCAGTGTACCATCGGCGAAGGTAAAAAAAATACAGGGGCGCTTGATCGTTAATGTCAGTGATGAAGATCTGAACCGGGCCATGGAGCGGGTGCAAAAAGTATTCGGCATCGTTTCCATCAGTCCGGCCATTGTTATTGAAAGTGATATTGCTGTGATTGAAGAAAATGCCATTGAGCAGGTGCGATCCGCCGAGGACATCAAAACCTTTAAGATCACCGCCAAGCGGGGCGATAAAACCTTCCCAATTAAATCACCGGATCTATGCTGCCGGTTGGGTGAAGTAATACTGGATAACGTCCCGGGTATCACCGTGGATATCCACAACCCGGATTTAAATCTGTGGGTGGAAGTTCGCGAACAAACCTATATGTACCACGAATTTATTCCCTGCAACGGCGGGTTGCCGGTGGGCTGCAGTGGCAAAGGGGCCTTGCTGTTATCCGGCGGCATTGACAGTCCGGTGGCTGGTTATCTGATGGCCAAGCGGGGGGTCGAAGTCATTGGCGTTTATTTCCACAGCTTCCCCTTCACTAGTGACCGGACCAAGGAAAAGGTCATCGATCTGGCCAAGATTATGAGTCAGTATTGCGGCAAAATCAAACTGTTTGTGGTGCCCTTTACCGAGATCCAGACTAAGATTGTCGAAATGTGCCCGGATCGACAAACCACCATAATCATGCGACGCTATATGATGCGGATTGCCGAAATGATTGCCAACAATGAAGGGGCCAAGGCTATGATTACCGGGGAAAGCCTGGGTCAGGTTGCCAGCCAGACTATGGAAGGCCTGGCAGCTACCAATGCGGTGGCCGAAATGCCAGTGTTCAGACCGCTGATCGGTTTTGATAAAACCGAAATTGTCAAGATCGCCGAAACCATCGGCACCTTTGAAACCTCGATTCTGCCTTACGAAGATTGTTGTACCATTTTCGTACCCAAGCATCCGGAAACCAGACCAAAAGTTTCGGAAATGCTGCGTTCCGAAGAAAAAATTGCGGAAATGATGGTAGAGATGATGGCCACCGCCGTGGCCGAATCTGAAGTTGTCACACTCTAGGGGGAAACTTTAACTCCCGTACCGACCAATTGTCGGTACTACGTTAGCCCTTTGTCTATAACATAAAACCAGGCAATCATTTTGCCTGGTTTTTGTGTTATAATAAGACGTTCGATTTATCATTTTAGGAATTATTTTACAAATCATTATATTAAAATAGAAGGAAAAAATAATGGCAGATAATAAAAGTGGCATTCGCCAAAGCTATATAAAAGAACTGGATGACCTGGTTGGCTATGAAATGGAAAACCAGGTTCTTTTGGATGAAACTATTCTAGAGATCATGAAACGATTGACCCTGGCAACAAAGCGGGAAGTGCTGATCTGCACCAACGAAAAAAACCGCGTCCAATGGGTTAATATCGGCGATGCCGCCACCGTCAATATTGGCAATGCGGAAATGCTGTATCACGTTAAGGCGCTAAATAAATACCGGGTGATCCATACCCATCCCGGCGGCAATCCACGGTTATCCGACGAGGATTTTTCAGCAGCAAAAAAACAGAACCTTCAGTGTATCATTGCTATTGGCGTCGATGAAAAAATACCGACCAGCTTTAGCATCGGTGTGCCAGTGGTTGAAGAAGCGACGATGGAATACGGACAGGCACTATTTAAAACCCTCAAGGAACTGAACAAGTTTCCGCTGGAGCATTACATTCTTTTAGCAGATCGGTTTATTAAAGACGATCCCAACAATAAGTTTGATTCCGAAGATGAAGAGGAACGGGCCTTACTGATTGGTCTGGATCTGCCCGGGAATAAGGGCGTAGAGCTGGTTGACTCCATGGAAGAATTGCGGCAACTGGTAAAAACTGCCGGGGGAACGGTGCTGGAACAGGTCTGTCAGGCCAGAAGCCAGATTGACACTACTTTTTATGTGGGCAAGGGCAAGCTGCAGGAACTGATCAAGGTGATTCAAAATAACGACATCAATCTGATTGTCGCCAATGATGAACTCAATTCCCGACAGATTGCCAACATCGAAGCGGCTACCGGAACCAAAACAGTGGATCGAACCACCATTATTTTGGATATTTTTGCCCGCCATGCCAAAACCAAAGAAGGTAAGCTGCAGGTGGAACTGGCCCAGCAGAAATACCGGATGAGTCACCTGAAAGGGCTGGGGATTGTGATGTCCCGAACCGGTGGCGGCATCGGGACCCGCGGGCCCGGTGAAAAGAAACTGGAAACCGATCGACGTCATATCCGCAAACAGTTAGAAGAACTGGAAGCCCGGATTGAGCGGATCAATAAAAGTAATCAGCTCAATGCCGTGCAGCGGGAAAAAAATAAAGTTAAAACGGTCGGCTTAATTGGCTATACCAACTCCGGCAAAAGCACCCTGTTTAACAAACTGACCCAAAGCGAGGTGGTGACCAAAGATGGTCTCTTTATCACGTTAGATTCGACCCTGCGAAAGGTTGATCCGGAACATGGAGATTATTTGGCCTCGGATACCGTCGGTTTTATTGATAAGTTACCCCATGATTTAATTAAGGCTTTCAAGACCACCCTGATGGAAGTGGAAACAGCGGATCTGCTGCTCCATGTGGTGGATGTGTCCAACCATAATTACGAAGCTCAAATCACTGTGGTTAATCAGGTGCTGGCGGATATCGGAGCGGGCAACAAAAAAGTGATGATGATCTATAATAAAATCGATAAGCTGACCCCGGAAGACCGGGAAGCCTTTGTCCTTAAAAATCAGCAGGCCGTCGATGAGCTGACACTGTATATTTCCGCTAAAGAAGGGCTGGGAGTTGATGTCCTGTTTGAAACCGTCGATCGGGTGCTGATCGGAGAAAAACGGCAAATCAAGCTGCTAATCCCCTATGATGATAATAAATCGCTGGCACTTTTGCATGAAATGAAGGTGGTTCAGGAAATTGATTACCAGGCCGAAGGCAATTTGGTGACCATTGAGATGACCGATGATTTTCCGATCCATCTTTTTGAGAAGTATCAGGTGACAGAGGTATAAGTGTGGAAGATTATAAAACGGTATTAATTCCGGATGAAACCGAGCTCGAAATCAAGAAGTCCCGCTTTATCAATCTGGTTTTTCATATTGAAGCCGAGGCAGAAGCGGAAGCGATTCTGACCGAAATCCGCAAAAAGCATTATAAGGCTACCCATGTCTGTTGGGCCTATGTGCTCAATACCAACCCCCGCCGCCAAAAAGCCAGCGATGACGGTGAACCTTCCGGTACCGCTGGTAAACCGATGCTGGAGGTCATTGATCACCGGGAGCTCAAGGATGTGCTGGTGGTGGTGATTCGCTATTTTGGCGGTATCAAGCTGGGCACTGGTGGTTTGATCCGGGCCTATGGTGGCGGTGCCAGCGATGTTCTTAATCATTGTACCGTGATTAAGAAACAGTTTTCTGATCAATTGCAGGTGACGGTGAGTTACTCCAGTTATGGGGGCCTGAGTAATGGTTTATTGGAAAGGGATGTGATTCCAGTGAATGAAGATTTTGGCGAAAATGTGACGCTTTCCTTTCAGATCCCGGTAGCCGAGACAAAAGAATTTTTAGCCTGGGTTGAGGATAAAACCAACGGAACCGCTCAGATCATTCAAGGTGAACAGGCTTTTGTGGACGTGGTGTTGGCTTAAAAACGCAACAGATGCTATATCGTTGTTGTTATAAAGTGAAAGGTTTGGCAGCGGATTCATCGTTAGATAAATAACTAACGAGCGAAACCCTTTACAAAAGCTAAAAAGTTGGATATAATTGCCATAGTAAAAAATTAATGCTGAGTTTTAAATTAGTGTGGATACAATAATGTATTTTAATTTAAAACAGAGAATAAAAATATCGAAGGTTAGCTTTCGGTATTTTTTCTTTTTGGCGATAACTTCATTTGGGAAAAATTTCTGTGGCACTCTAAAGGTTTATTCGTTATAATAGCAAGGCTTGTACGAGCAATCAACCCAGGAAGGACCAATCCATGAAAAAAAACAACCGTGTCGTATTTCTCTTTAAGCTGCTGTTACTGGCTTATTTGGGATTTCTATTTATAATGACCCTCTTACCAGATTCAAGTAACATTACCTATGAGACTACTGTAAACTTGGTACCTTTTACCTCCATTGATAACTTTTTTTACGATATCATGGCCAACGGCTTTATTGACTGGGAATTTTGGGCGACTAAGCCAACAAATCCAACCGAAATTGTTTTATATACCTTTACCGATTCGTTTAAGAACCTGGCCGGCAACATCATCTTATTGATGCCGCTGGGGTTCTTATATCCCTTGTCCAGAAAGAACAAGGTCGGCTTTTTCCATGCGTTTGTGGTAATATTAGGGACAACCTGTGCCATCGAGCTGATTCAGTATTTATTTTTAGCCAGTCGCCGGGCCGATATTGATGATATCATCTTAAATCTGATTGGCGGCTTGATCGGCTATCTGATTTACAAATGGATCGAGTAGAAAATTAAGGGGGAAACATGGCGAAGAAAAAAAGTATTTTTGTCTGTCAGAACTGCGGTTATGATTCACCAAAATGGATGGGCAAATGTCCCGAGTGCGATCAGTGGAATACCATGGTCGAGGAACTGGATCTTGCCAAAATGGGGAGTAAGGAAAATACCCGCGAACGAGGCATTTATTCCCGTCCCAAATCACTGGCAGAGATTACCTATACCGGCGATACCCGGTATCCTACCTGCAACGAAGAGTTTGACCGGGTTCTGGGCGGTGGGATTGTCCCGGGAGGGATGATTTTGCTGGGCGGTGACCCGGGGATCGGCAAGTCAACGCTGCTGCTACAGACCACCGAGGCGCTGGGTAATCAGGGCTATAAGATTCTCTATATTTCCGGTGAAGAATCGGAACAGCAACTAAAAATGCGGGGAGAACGGATGCAGGTTAAATCCGCGAATATTTCCTTTTTATCGGAAATCAATATCCCTTATTTGCTGACCATCATTCTGGAAGAGCGGCCGGATATTGTGATCATCGATTCGATTCAGACCATGTACAGCCCGGATATCACCTCAGCTCCGGGAAGCGTCAGTCAAATCCGCGAAAATACCGGCGCCCTGATGCAATTGGCCAAAAAAGATAATATCTCGATGGTGTTGGTCGGCCATGTTACCAAAGACGGTGCCATTGCTGGACCCCGGGTGCTGGAACACATGGTGGACACCGTGCTTTATTTTGAAGGTGAAAAATATCATGCCTATCGGATTCTGCGAGGCGTCAAAAACCGCTTCGGTTCCACCAATGAGATCGGCATTTTTGAGATGACCGAAAATGGCTTACAGTCGGTGGCCAATCCATCCGAAATGATGCTGGACAGCCGCCCCGAAAATACCTGCGGGTCAGTGGTGGTGCCCTGTATTGAGGGCACCCGGCCGCTGCTGATTGAGCTTCAGGGTCTGGTTTCACCTACCGGATTTGGTAATCCCCGGCGGATGGCCACTGGCATGGATTATAACCGGATGGTATTACTGATGGCGATTATGGAAAAACGGCTGGGGATTCAGATGCAGTCGGTGGATGCTTACATCAATGTGGTGGGTGGCATCAAGGTAGATGAACCGGCTTTAGATCTTGGTGTGATTGCCGTGCTTTATTCCAGCCTTCGGGATTTTCAGATCCCTGGAGATTTGATGATTCTGGGCGAGGTGGGATTAACCGGTGAGGTGCGAAATATTCAGCATATTGAAAAACGACTGATCGAAGGAAAAAAGCTGGGCTTCAAGCGCTGTATTATTCCTAAAGGCAACCAGAAAGGGTTGAAGGTTGCCGGAATAGAGATACTCCCGGTGGATAATATTCGCTCAGCCCTGGACATTTTGCTGTAAAGCACCCGGCGGGTTGAAACAAGTGAATTTGACTGCAGGTTGCCAGCAAAAATTTATCCTTTGATTTCAGGGGAAAACCGTGTATAATTAGGTTATCCCAAAGTGTTCGTTTTTACTTTATTTTTGAACCTACATCAATACTCAGGGAGTCTGATTGTTCGTTGCCAGATGTTAGGCCTCATTATATCAGTGGAAAACAGAAGTCAAAGACAAGACACCCACCTAGCTTTCGCTAGGGCGTCAAAAATGGAGTACGACACATTGGGATAGCACCTAAGGGTGCTTTTTTTGTGGTTGTATTATTTTTTTGTTTTGGTACAATAGGTAAAGCATGTTTGAATTTTGAAGGAGGGCTTATGTACGAATATATGATCGGGAGCTTGGAAGAACAAGCCATGGATTATGTGGTCATTGATCAAAACCGCATGGGATACAAGGTAAAGGTGTCGACCAATACATTAAATGAGTTGCCGGGTCTGCATTCGGAGGTAAAGCTGCATCTTCATCAGGTTATTAAAGAAGACGAGGTTTCGCTTTATGGTTTCGCCACCACCGATGAACGGGAGATTTTTAGAACCATGATCGGGATTTCCGGGATTGGACCTAAAGCTGCCATGGGACTTTTATCCCAGTTTAGCCGTAACGAACTGATTGGACATATTGTCAATGATGATCCTAAAAGCATCGCCAAAGCACCGGGGATCGGTATTAAAACCGCCAGTCGGATTATTCTGGAACTGAAAGATCGCTATAAGAATGTGTCGGTGGGCGACCTGAAGGTGGTTGAGTTGCGCGGGAAAGATGATAATGTCACCCAGGCGGTTAACGGACTGGTGGGATTGGGCTATAGTATTTCGGAAGCTTCCGAAATGGTCTCCCGGGCATTTACTCCGGAGAGTAGTATTGAAGCCCTGATTACCGGTGCGCTCCGCTCCGCTAATCCATTGAAGGGACGGTAGTCATGAAGGAACGAATCATCACCTCTGATTTTACGGAATTGGATGTTGAAATAGAAAAAAATTTAAGACCCCAGGGTCTGGATGAATATATTGGACAAGAAAAGGTCAAGAAACAGATGGGCATCTTTATCAAAGCCGCCCAGAAACGCAGTGAAAGTCTGGATCATGTACTCTTATACGGTCCGCCGGGGTTGGGTAAAACAACGCTGGCTAACATTATTGCCCGGGAAATGGGGGTCGGAATCAAAACCACCTCCGGTCCGGCGATTGAAAAGGCCGGGGATCTGGCGGCTATTCTGACCAGCTTGAAAGAAGGTGATATTCTCTTTATTGATGAAATCCACCGCTTGCAACGCTCGGTTGAAGAGGTTTTATATCCGGCCATGGAAGATTATGCCCTGGATATCATTATCGGCAAAGGTCCGGGAGCGCGTTCAATCCGATTGGAGCTGCCACCCTTTACCCTGATTGGCGCCACCACCCGGGTGGGACTGCTGACCTCACCATTGCGGGACCGCTTTGGGGTGATTCAGCGCTTGGAGCTGTATAATCCGGTCGAGCTGGCCACGATTATCCGCCGCTCGTCCGGCATTATCGGCATCGAAATGGATGACGAAGGGGCGGTCGAACTGGCCATTCGTTCTCGGGGGACGCCGCGAATTGCCAACCGGTTGTTAAAGCGGGTTCGGGACTATTGCGAAATCGAAGGCCGGGGCGTTATCGATCTCAAGACAACCCGGGAAGCGCTGGATCTCTTTGAAGTGGATGCGGTGGGTCTGGATGAGATTGACCGGATTATGCTCAGGACTATTGTCGAGAAATTTGACGGTGGACCGGTGGGGATCGACACTCTGGCTGCTGCCATTGGCGAAGAGAAAAACACCATTGAAGAGGTGTATGAACCTTATCTGATTCAACTGGGGTTCCTTTCAAAAACGCCCCGGGGGCGCGTGATCACCAGTCGTGGTTATGCCCATCTGGGATTAGAGGTATTAATGAATGAGGCACTCAATCCTCAACAATTAAAAATAAATTTTTATGATAATGAGGATGATATCGATGAATAAAACTGACTTTTATTTTGATCTTCCGGACGAGTTGATCGCCCAATGTCCCCTGGAAAAAAGGGATAATTCGCGGTTGATGGTGCTTAACCGCGAAAAAAATACGATCGAAGATCATAATTTTTTTGAGATAACAGAGTTTTTGCGACCCGGAGATTTGTTGGTAATGAATAACACCAAGGTTTTACCAGGACGGTTGTTTGGTACCCGGGAAGATACCGGGGGCAAGGTGGAAATCCTGTTGCTGCGGCATCTGGCTCAAAAAGACTGGGAAATCATGGTCAAGCCGGGAAAACGAGCCCGGGTTGGCGCCCGGATTGTTTTCAGCCCGGAGCTTAAAGGCGAAATCACCGGAACCACCCAGGGTGGGTTGCGGATTATCAGCTTTGAATACTCGGGTGTTTTTGAGGAAATCATCGACGAGATTGGCCTGATGCCGGTACCGCCATATATCCATGAAACCCTGAAGGATAATAACCGTTATCAGACTGTCTATGCCAAACGGGAAGGCTCATCCGCAGCTCCCACGGCGGGGCTCCATTTCACACCAGATCTGCTTCAGAAAATTGAAGAGATGGGGGTGGAAATTGCCGAGGTTACCCTCCATGTCGGGATCGGCACCTTTCGTCCGGTAAAATGCGATGTGATCGAAGAACATCATATGCATGAGGAGTATTATGAGGTGCCGGAAGAAACTGCAAAGGCCACTAAACGAACCAGGGAAAGAGGTGGTCGGGTTATCGCCGTAGGCACCACCTCGGTGCGAACCCTGGAAAGCAATGCCAAGCTGCATGATGGCGTGGTAACCCCTTACACCGGCGTCACGGATATTTTTATTTACCCTGGCTATGAATGGGAGGTGGTGGATGCCTTGATCACGAATTTTCATTTGCCGGAATCCACCCTGCTGATGCTGGTATCGGCCTTCTATAACCGGGAAGCGGTTATGAAAGCCTACCAAACCGCCATTGACTGGAAATATCGCTTTTTCAGCTTTGGGGATGCCTTGTTTATAGAGTAAAAAAGACGATTAGGAGAAAAGAATGAGCGAATTTCGTTATGAATTGATTAAGGAATGTAAGGACACCGGGGCCAGACTGGGAAAGATCCATACCAAGCGGGGCGTTATCAATACCCCGATTTTTATGCCGGTGGGAACCCAGGCGACGGTTAAGTCCCTGTCGTCTGAAGACCTAGTGGAGATGGATGCCAATGTTATCTTGGGCAATACCTATCATCTTTATTTGAGACCTGGCCAGGAGATTATGGACAAGGCCGGCGGCATCCACAAGTTTATGAATTGGAATCGGCCGGTGCTCACCGACAGTGGCGGATTTCAGGTATTTTCTTTAAATGATTTAAGAAAGATCACCGAAGAAGGAGTTGAATTTATTTCACATCTGGATGGATCCCGACATTTCATGACCCCGGAAAAAGCCATTGACATGCAGAATTCTATTGGGGCGGACATTATTATGTGTTTTGATGAGTGTGCCCCGGCCGGTGCCGATTATGAGTACACAAAAAAATCGATGGAGATGACAACCCGTTGGGCGAGGCGATGTAAAGACGCCCATAAGCGACCCGAGGATCAGGCCTTGTTTGGGATTGTCCAGGGCGGTATGTTTGCTGATCTGCGCGCCCAAAGTGTACAGGAGCTCACCGACATCGGCTTCCCGGGATACTCCATTGGTGGACTCAGTGTGGGCGAACCCAAAGATGTGATGTACCGGATGCTTGATGCCACCACTCCGCTTTTGCCTAAAGATAAGCCCCGGTATTTAATGGGGGTTGGTTCGCTGGATGCGCTTTTTGAAGGCACGATTCGCGGTATTGATATGTTTGATTGTGTGCTCCAGAGCCGGATCGCCAGAAACGGAACCGCTTTTACCAGCCATGGCAAGGTTGTCGTTCGTAATGCTACCTACAAGGAAGATTTTACGCCGGTTGATCCGGAATGTGATTGTTTCGTTTGTCGAAACTACACCCGGGCTTACATTCGCCACCTGATTAAAACCAATGAAATTTTAGGGGCCAGGTTATTGACATATCATAATTTATACTTTACACTTGTAACAATGAAGAAAATTCGACAGGCCATAATGGATGACAATTTATTAGCCTATAAAGAAGCTTTCTTTGAAAAATTCGGCATTGCTGAATAAGATGAAGGAGAATGTGAATGTTTGGAATTGATTTTACATTAATTCTCCCTTTGATTTTAGTACTTGTATTTTTCTATTTCTTTATTTTAAGACCACAGCAAAAACAACAAAAAGAAATTAAAGAAATGCGATCAAGTATGAAACCAGGGGATGAAATTGTTACGATTGGTGGGTTTTATGCGATCGTCTATGCGATTGGTGAAGAAAATGTGACCATCGAATTATTACCAGATTACAATAAAGCGCTGATTACAAAATCGGCCATTGCTCGAATTGTTAGTGTTGGGGACGCTGTTGCAGCAACAGAAGCTGACGATTTTGAAGAACTGGAAGATCTGGATAATGAAGAAATCATCGTCGATGCCGAATTCGAAGAAATTGACGAAGAAAAAAAATAATAAAAACAGACTAGCGGTTAGCTAACCGGCAACTGTCTGATAGGAATAATTTTTGAAGGGAGTGAACAATTTGAAGCACATTAAAATCATTAAAGAAGGTAAACTCACTGACGTAAAAAACAGAGGGTGCGGGGAATGTCAAACTTCCTGTCAATCAGCCTGTAAAACATCCTGCACCGTAGGAAATCAAAAATGCAAACAAACGACTGAAAAATAATAATTAAGCCTGAAAGGGGCTGTCTCGTAAGAGATAGTCCCTTTTTTCATGATACCATAAACTAGGAGAAAAAATGATACATAAATATAAAAAGAACGGTCTCAATATTGTTTTGGATGTGGATACCAGCACGGTGCTGACCGTGGACGAACTAACCTATGAGCTGCTGGATCAATATGAAGATAAGACCAGAGCTGAGATCATTGCCAGTTATCAGCAAAAATTTCCGTTAGCAGAACTCAATGAATGCCTGGATGAATTGGACAGCGTCAAAGCGGCGGGGCTATTATTCCGGGAGATGAACTATCAACGGGAAAACTATGCCAATGAAGATCTGATCAAGGCCCTGTGTCTTCATGTGGCCCATGACTGTAATCTGAAATGTTCCTATTGTTTTGCTGCCCAGGGCGACTTTGACGGCGAAAAACTGCTGATGCCGCTCGAAGTGGGAAAAAAAGCCATTGATTTTATCATTGCCCAGTCCAAAAACCGGAAAAACCTGGAAGTGGATTTCTTCGGCGGAGAGCCGCTGATGAACCTCGATGTGGTCAAGCAATTAGTAGTGTATGGCAATGAAATGGCCGCCAAAAACGATAAGCAATTCAAATTTACAATGACCACCAATGGGGTATTGCTTAATGCTGAAACCCGCGAATATCTCAATGAAACCATGGACAATATTGTCCTCAGTCTGGATGGCCGTAAAGAAGTCAATGATCAGATGCGACAAACGGTCAATGATCGGGGCTCCTTTGATGTGATTATCGATAATATCAAAGCGATGGCAAAAATGCGGGGCGACAAGGATCATTATGTCCGGGGCACCTATACCCATCATAATCTTGATTTTGCCAAGGATGTTCAGTTTTTAGCTGAAGAGGGTTTTAAAAGTATTTCGGTGGAACCGGTCGTCGCTGAAGCGACATACGATTACGCCCTGACCGAATCGGATCTGCCCGCCATTATGGAAGAATATGATGCGCTGGCCTTGTCTTACCTGAAGCGCCATCAGGAAGGGCTTAATTATAACTTTTTTCATTTTAATGTCGATCTCGATCATGGTCCCTGTGTTTACAAACGCCTGTCTGGATGTGGGGCGGGTAAGGATTATGTGGCGGTGACGCCGGAAGGGGACATTTACCCCTGCCATCAGTTTGTCGGCAATGAAGCTTTTAAGATGGGTGACGTGAACAACGGTATCACCAACGGGGAGATCAAAAAAATCTTTGATGCCGGAAACCTGCTGGAAAAAGAAGACTGTCAAACCTGTTGGGCTAAATATTTCTGCGGTGGCGGTTGTCATGCCAACGCCTATAACTTTAACGGCACGATTATGAAACCCCATTTCGTCAGCTGTGAAATTGAACGGCGTCGAGTCGAAAACGCCATTATGATTTCAATTATCGAAGGCGAACAGGAATAAATAGCTGGTACCGCCGGGGTTTTTTGACAAGAATGGATATTTGTGGTAGATTAAGGTATCTACACTAAACAAACCTTCAGATTATTCTGCGACGCAAGCATAATATCAGCACAGCAAAATCAAAAAAGTAAAATCATAACATTCATTCTAAGATCAACTACTACACCATCTAAAACCCATGGAGGCACATATTGGAAAAGAAATCACTGGAAGATTTGACGGTTGTTGAATTGCGTAAACAGGCGGAAAGTCTGGGTATCGAAAAAACAAGCCGGCTTAAAAAAATTGAGCTCATCGAGGCCATCGAAGAAAAATTGGAGTCCTCGGCAGATCAAACCGCTCATCAAAATCATCATCACGAGCACCATCATGAAATGAAGGAAAAAGAACCATTGAAGGATGATAAAGAAATACCGGAAAAAACGCCAGCTGAAAAAAAAGCTCTCGATAGACAGCCGGGTCAAACTAATTCGCGGATTACTAATGGATCAAATGGAAACGGCGCCCGTTCGCCCTATTATAAACTTAAAGACCCCATGGAAAATACGTCTGTAGTAGAAGGAAATCTGGAAATTCTGCCGGAAGGTTTTGGTTTTGTCAAAAACAAGGATATGAAATCCAATGAAGAATTTGTTTATATATCCGGCTCGCAAATTCAGAAATTCAAGCTCGAAACCGGCGATGTCCTCAGCGGCAAGGTGCGTCCGCCTAAAACCGGTGAAAAATATTCAGCGATGCTGTTTCTGGAAAAGGTCAACGGCACCAAAACAGCGGACATTATCCAGAAAATTAACAGCATGCTTTACGTGGATGATAAAAAGGATCTGGACCGCTTTAAAAACTCCCAGGAAGGGATTTTGGATGTCAATCCGGACGGATTTGGTTTTCTGAGAACCAACCATTATTTATCCGGCGACCACGATATTTATGTGGCTGCTAATCAGATTCGCCGATTTAATCTCCGTACTGGCGATAAAATCCTGGGTAAAATTAAGATGTCCGGCGAAAATGAAAAATTTGACGCCCTGCTTTATGTCGAAAAGGTCAACGGTGATATCCCTGAAAAAATTGCCAATCGGCCCCGGTTTGAACGGCTGACACCAATTTTCCCAGAAGAACGGATCACCCTGGAAACAACCCAGGATGTTGTATCAACGCGGATGATCGATCTGTTTTCACCGATGGGAAAAGGCCAGCGGGGACTGATCGTAGCGCCGCCGAAAGCCGGGAAAACGATTCTGTTAAAGGAAATTGCCACCGGTATTACCACCAACCATCCGGAAATCGAACTGATTATTTTGCTGGTGGACGAACGGCCGGAAGAAGTCACCGATATGAAGCGATCCATCGATGCGGATATTGTTTATTCGACCTTTGATCAACCGCCCGAAAATCACATCAAAGTGGCCGAAATCGTGTTGGAACGGGGCAAGCGGTTGGTTGAACAGGGAAAAGATGTGGTTATCCTGGTTGATAGTTTAACCCGGCTGACCCGAGGAAACAATCTGGTGGTTTCGCCATCAGGCCGAACCCTGTCCGGGGGGCTTGATCCGGAAGCGTTATTCTTTCCTAAAAAATTCTTCGGTTCCGCCCGAAATGTGGAAGAAGGCGGCAGTTTGACTATTTTGGCCACAGCCCTGGTGGATACTGGCAGCCGGATGGATGATATTATCTTTGAAGAATTCAAGGGTACCGGAAACATGGAGCTGCACCTGGAACGGGAATTAGCCGAGCGGCGGATCTACCCGGCCATCAACCTGAACCGTTCCGGCACCCGTCGGGAGGAAAAACTGTTAACCGCTGAAGAGCTGAGAGTTAGTTTCGACATTCGCAAACTCTACAAGGGAACCACGGTTTATGACCTCACGGATAAGATTATTTCGATTCTGGAACGCACCAAAGATAACGAAGCGTTTATGAAAAAATTTATTGATAAATATAACGCACAAAATATTTGATCTTTTAAGAAAAGTTTGATATAATATCACGGTTGATAAAATAACAATTAGCAATTAAATAAATAAGAAACGAGGTGGATTCGATGAAAGAAGGCATTCATCCAAATTACGGCAAATCAATAGTTAAATGTGCATGTGGAAATACATTTGAAACTGGTTCTATTAAACCAGAATTAAAAGTGGAAATCTGTTCAGTATGTCACCCATTTTTCACAGGGAAACAAAAACTTATTGATGCTGGTGGACGTGTTGATCGATTTAATAAAAAATACGGCATTAAAAACGAGTCAGCAGAATAAAAAAGAAGTCGGTTCTTGTAACCGGCTTTTTTCTTGTTCAGATGCGAAAATGGTTTTAAGTTTTAAGTTGAGGTAGAAAAAATGACCATCAAAGAGATTTTGGATTTTGGACGGCAGACACTTACTCAGGCCGGAATCGAATATCCTGGTTTAGAGGCCGAGATTCTGCTGAGCAGTATTTTAGCTCAGGATCGGGTCTATTTCTATACCCATTCACAGGATGCGGTGGACTTAAAACGAGCAGAAACCTATCGCAGCGCCATTAAAAGACGTTGTCAATTAGAACCGGTCGCCTACATTCTGGAAAAAAAAGAATTTATGGGGATGGACTTTTTTGTCAATGGGGATGTTCTAATTCCCAGACCAGATACCGAACCAATGGTGGAGTATCTGCTTGAGTATTTACAAGTCAACTACCCGGAAGGTGCTAAAGTTCTGGATCTGTGCACCGGTAGCGGGGCCATTGGCATTTCGATCAAGAAATATTTTAAGCCGGGCATCGTCAGTCTCAGTGATTTTTCGGAGGCGGCACTGGCGGTGGCCAGGATCAATGCGGATCAATTGGTTAATGGTGAGCTTTCGCTTTATCAAGGGGATTTATTTGCCGCCATTCCCCAGGGGGAAACCTTTGATGTGATCGTCTCCAATCCGCCGTATATCAGTCGGGCGGAGATGAAGCAGCTGGCCCGGGACATTATTGAGTATGAACCCCATATGGCACTGGACGGCGGAGAATCCGGCCTGGATTTTTACCAGCGGATCATTGCGGAGGCCCGCTTTTTTTTGAAAAAAGACGGCCTTCTAGCCCTCGAAATTGGAGATGACCAGGCCACTGATGTGACTCAATTATTAACAAATGATGGCTTTCAGGAGATTCAGACCGTTACGGATTTGAGTGGACGGATACGGTGTCTTACCGGCAAATTATCTGGTCTGAAGTCCGGGGATAATAATAAATTGGGATGACGGCTCTCAAGAATTGTGATAGAATAATAACATTGAATGAGAAGAAAAAATTAACATATGCATATCGGAGGTAAACATGGTATCAGCAGGAGATTTTAAAAAGGGAGTAACGTTTGAAATGGATGGTCACACATTTACGATCATCGAATTTCAACACGTAAAACCAGGTAAGGGCGCGGCCTTTGTTCGAACAAAGATTCGAAATGTAATTACAGGAGCAGTGGTTGAAAAATCATTCAACCCGACGGAACGTTATCCTAAAGCACAGGTTGAAACCCGCGAAATGGAATACTTATACGAAGACGGCGGTTTGTACTACTTCATGGATCTGGAATCCTATGAACAGATTCCGCTTAACTTGAGTCAGGTGGAAGAAGCATTGAAATATCTGAAAGAAAATGATATTGCCACTGTGAAATCCCTGAAAGGTGTGGCATTTTCGGTAGCTGCTCCTAATTTTGTTGAACTGGAAGTTGTTAAGACAGATCCCGGCTTTAAGGGAGACACCGCAACTGGCGCAAATAAACCTGCAACTGTTGAAACTGGAGCAATTATTACCGTACCGCTATTTGTTGAACAAGGTGATAAGATTCGCATTGACACCCGTACGGGTGATTACATGGAAAGGGTATAAAATGAAATATATTAATGAAAAAGTCGCTTATACCAAAGGCCTGGTAGATGGTCTGGAATTAGATCAGGCTTCCAACGAAGGCAAGGTTCTGGTTCAGGTATTGGATATTCTTGAAGACATTGTCGATGCTCTTGATGGCATTACCGAAGCTCAGGAAGAACTGGAAGAATATGTAGAAATGGTGGATGATGATCTTTCTGAATTAGAAGAATTTATCCTTGATGAGGATTTTTCTGATGATGACGAATTTGAATTTGATGAAGAAGATTATTACGAAATCATTTGTCCCGAATGTGGAAATATTTACATTACTGAATTCGAAGCTTTTGAAAATAATACTGTCGTCTGTCCGGACTGCGGCGCTCCATTTAAATTAAATGAAGAAGTTGCATCATGCTGCGGCGAAGATGGTTGCGACTGTCATCAGGAAATCTAAAGAACTCAGGTAATTAAGATGAAAATAGAAATGAAAAACAATCAGTCCCCGAATATCAATGACGAAATGATTGCTTCAATTGTCAGCTTGGCGGCTACTGGCGTTAACGGTGTGGCGCGTATTTCATTGAGAATCACCGATGAAATCATGGATAAGCTTTATCTTGCGTCAACAACAAAAGGTGTCAAGATTGCCAGAGATCCCGAAGGTTTAATGATTTGGGTTTATGTAATCACAGAACCCGGGATTGATATTATCAAGGTTTCAAAAGCAATTCAAAAAAAAGTCAAGGTTGCGGTGGAATCCATGGCGGGGTTTCAGGTAGTTGCGGTTAATGTCCGAATTGAAGGTTCAGGCAAATAGGGGGCGTAAGCCCCTTTTTATAGAATAATAGAATCTGAAGGAGTAGCGCATGAGTCGAAAAAAAGAACGGGAATATGCGTTAAAAGGTGTATTTCAATTAGACTTTCATCCGGAACCAGGAGATTTCACCGAGAGTATTGCATATTTTTTAAAGGACAATGAGCTGGATATGACCTATGGCAAGACCTTGATCGATACCACCGAAGCTCATCTTCCGGAAATAGATGATATTCTGGATGACTATCTAAAAAGCACCTGGAAAATTGATCGGATTCCAAAGGTAGAAAAATCAATTCTACGTTTGGCCATTTGTGAGCTGAAATACATGGATGAAAAAGTCCCATTTGAAGTTGTCATTAACGAGGCAATTGAGCTTACGAAAAAATTCGGAGACGAGGATGGGAAAAATTACGTTAATGGTATTTTAAATAAAATAGTTAAGGACGAACTCAATGAGTGCCCTTAGTCTTGGCATCGATACCAGTAATTATACAACTTCGGTTGCCTTAGTAGACGAAAATGAAAACATGATTTATAACAAGGGCATCCTATTGGAAGTGAAGTCAGGAGAAAAAGGACTTCGTCAATCGGATGCCCTTTTTCAGCATGTCCATCATTTACCGTTGCTGCTTCAGGATTTGCCCCGGGGCCGGGAGATTGAGGTCATCTGTTATTCGGAACGGCCGCGTCCATTGCTTGACTCCTATATGCCAGTCTTTCGTTCGGGCGAGTCTTTGGCCCGTTCTCTGGCCGGGGTATTGGGGGTCGAACGGCTGGCGGTGAGCCATCAGGAGAATCACATTCGTGCGGCGATATATGGCAGCGGCTCTCCAGAATTGGCAGCGACCTTCGCGGCGGTTCATTTCTCAGGAGGCACATCAGAAATTTTGTTGGTAAAAAAGAAAACCATCGGTTTCGACTGCGAAATCGTCGCCCAGACCCGGGATCTCAATGCCGGACAACTGGTCGACCGGGTTGGGGTGCTGATGGGCTGTGCTTTTCCGGCGGGAAAAGCCCTGGAAGCACTGGCAAACCGGGTTGACCCTGATTCGATAGATAGCAAATTGATTATTTCAACCACCATGGATGGCGTTGATTTTCATTTTTCCGGCCAGGAAAATCAGGCACAGAGACTTTTGGAAGCCGGTACTGATCAGGCTGTGGTGGCCTTTCTGGTACTTAAGTCGATTGCCAAAACCCTGTCAAAAGCGATTAGTGGATTATTAAAAAAGTATTCTTTTCAGTCGGTGCTTTTTTCCGGCGGGGTGATGTCCAATCTGATTATCAAAAAAATTGTGGAGCACGAATTGAGTCCGGCAGGGCTGAATCTTTATTTTTCGCCCGGGGAATATTCCCGGGATAATGCGGCAGGAAATGCCCTGATGGGAATGGATTATTATAAAAGCATGAGGTGCGGTCGGTGACAAATGCAAAAATACTCAGTGTGTCTGAGGTTAACCAATATGTTAAAACCCTGTTGGAATCCAATAGTCTGCTTCGAAATCTGGTGATCCAGGGAGAACTTTCCAATGTCAAACGGGCAGCATCGGGGCATCTGTATTTTTCTCTGAAAGATGCCGGCAGTAAAATCGATTGCGTGATGTTTAAAAATGCGGCCATTGGTCTCAAATTCCTGCCCAAGGAAGGCCAGAAGGTGACATTGCGGGGCAGTTTAGGCGTCTATCTGCCCAGTGGTCAATATCAGATTACGGTCCGCTCGATGGAACCCCAGGGATTGGGGGATCTATTCCAGGCCTATCTGGTGTTAAAGGATGAACTGGAAGCCAAAGGTTATTTTGACCGGGATCATAAAAAAAAGCTGCCGGAAATTATCAGCCGGGTGGGCCTGGTCACATCGCCCACCGGAGCGGCGGTCAAAGATATGATTTCGATTATCAAACGCCGGAATCCGCTGATGGATATTGTCATATATCCCAGTCTGGTGCAGGGAGATGAAGCCGCCGGGAATATCATCAAAGGGATTCGGGCCTTTAATGCCGCTCAGTTGGTGGACGTGATTATCATCGGCCGGGGGGGCGGTTCCATTGAAGACCTGTGGGCCTTTAACGATGAGCATTTGGCTAAAGCAATTTATGAATCGGAATTACCGATTATTTCGGCCGTGGGCCATGAAATTGACTATACCATTGCTGATTTTGTGGCTGACTTACGGGCGCCTACCCCTTCCGGAGCGGCCGAACTGGTCGCCGAAGAAACCCTCAGTATGATTCGGGCTCTGGTTACCCAGAAAAGCCGATTGATTCAGGTTATGGAAGCAAAAATCGGCAGGAGCCGGGAAACTATAATGCGAATAAAAAAAGAATTCCTGCGGTATCGTCCCAAAGAACGGATCGAAGAAATGCGTCTTCACCTCGATGTCATTAATGACCGGATGATCCGCGCATTAAAAGGACGGATTAAATCGGAGCGACAGCAATTGATCAATGTTAAAACCCGGATCGAAGCCATGAGTCCTGTGCATGTGCTGAAAAAGGGCTATGTTCGGGTGACAGATAACAATGGTTTACCGGTTGCTTCGGTGACCGGTTTAACGGTCGATCAGCTGGTGACCCTCCATTTTGTGGATGGCGAAGCTGAGGCAAACATTCAATCCACTAAGGAGAATAAATAATGGCAGTTAAAAAACTGAAAACTAAAATGAGTCGTCTGGAGACCATTGCTGAACTACTGGAAGAAGATAATCAGGAAATCGAGGCATCGATGAAACTGTTTGAAGAGGGAATGAAACTCATCAATGAGTGTAGCGCTGATTTGGACACCCTTGAAGGAAAAATTACGATCATGATTGATGGCGAAGAAAAGGAATTCGAAGGGAGTGTGGAAGCGTGAGCGATTTCAAAACTCAGCTCAATGACCGGGTGGCCGAAATTAACGAGGAGCTTGAAAAAGTTTTTCAGCAGAACCTGGATACCCCGGCCGTGATTATTGAAGCCATGAAATACAGTCTTTTTGCCGGCGGTAAACGGCTCCGTCCGATTTTAATGATGGAAACCTGTCGGGCCCTCGAAGGGGACGTCGAGGTAATCAAACCCCTGGCCATGGGGATTGAGATGATCCATACCTATTCATTGATCCATGATGATTTACCGGCTATGGACAATGATGATCTGAGACGGGGAAAACCCACCAATCATAAGGTTTATGGAGATGCGATGGCCATTCTGGCCGGGGACGGACTCTTGAACTATGCGGTTGAAACGATGCTCCAGGGAACCCAGGGACTGGCTGGCGACGCGTTGGCAAATTATCTTTGCGCCATGAAATGCATCATGGGGGCTTCCGGCATCCTGGGGATGATCGGCGGCCAGGTGGCGGATATGCTCAGTGAAGATAAGGTCATCGATCTCGACGAAATGGACTATATCCATTTACACAAGACGGCGGCCCTGTTGGAAGCCTGTGTTCAGAGTGGCTGCATCATCGCCGGAGCTGAACCGGCCACTCAGGGACGGCTGATCAGCTATAGTCATCGAATTGGCCTGGCTTTTCAGATTGTTGATGATATTTTGGATATCGAAGGCAACGAAGCAGATCTGGGCAAGCCGATTGGTAGTGATGAAAAAAATCATAAATCCACCTTTGTGTCGCTCTATGGTCTAGAAGCTTCAAAACTGCGGGTTGATGAGTTAGAAACGGAAGCCATCGAAATGCTTAAACCGATTGGCGAACGAACGGCCTTTCTTCAGGAATTGGCCAGCTATATCTGCCGTCGCCGGAAATAATAACTGCGGTTGGCAGTTGACTGAAATTAAAAATGAAAATGGACCCATGAAAAGAGGAAAAATTGAAAGAACGTTTAGATAAATTATTAGTGAACCTGAATTATTTCGACACCCGGGAGCGGGCCAAAAAGGCCATTATGGCCGGGCTGGTTCAGGTCAATGACCAGGTTAAGGACAAAGCCGGGGATCTGGTGGACACCGAAGCGACCATTCTGGTTAAGGGCAGTGATATGCCCTATGTCAGCCGTGGTGGTTTAAAACTGGAAAAGGGGCTGGCCGTCTTTGATCTCGCGGTGGCGGGAAAAACCTTTATCGATGTCGGATCATCCACCGGCGGCTTTACCGATTGTCTGCTTCAAAATGGTGCTGAAAAAGTTTATGCAGTTGATGTGGGCTATGGACAACTGGACTGGAAGTTACGAAACGATCCCCGGGTTGTTTCCATGGAACGGACTAATTTTCGGTATCTGACAGCAGAAAATATTACGGAGATGGTCGATGGTACCGTGATGGATGTCTCGTTTATTTCGATCACTAAACTGATCCCGGCGATCAAATTGTTTATGAAACCCGGAGCTCGGGGGATCTGGCTGATTAAGCCGCAGTTTGAAGCGGGACGGGAAAGAATCGGAAAAAACGGTGTTATCAGGGATAAAAAAGTTCATGAGACGATTTTGTTTGAAGTGATGACCGCCATCGAAAATCAGGGCTTTTTAATAAAAGGTCTCGATTTCTCGCCGATTCAGGGGCCCAAGGGTAATATTGAGTTTTTAGTTTTTGTTGAAAATACCGAGCCAGAGATTGAGGAAAACTGGACAGCATTGATTCATCAGGTGGTAACCATTGCCCATGAAAGTTGTAAAAAAAAGAAAGAACCCCTAGACGAATAGGAAGTGAGTAAGATTGGAAGCTGAATTTAAAAACTTTAAGGAAATCGGTATTTATCTCAATATGGATAAGCCGGACAGCCCTGCTCTGGCAGAAAAATGCATCAACTATTTAATCTGTCACGGTTTTAAAATAGCCCTGCTGGAAGGCCAGATTAAGTATCCCCACGAATGCGTTGTTTATTATCCCAAAAACCTGTTCTATCGAAAACCGGATTGTATTCTGGTGCTGGGGGGGGATGGCACGCTTTTGTTTGTTGCCCGTAAAGTTTGTTTTTATTCAATTCCAATTTTTGGAATCAATCTGGGCAAGCTGGGTTTTTTAACCGAAGGCGAAGCCGGTAATTATGAAGAGACGCTGAAAAATTTAAGCACCGGCGATTGTTACATCGAAGAGCGGATGATGTTAAGCTGCAGTATTAAAAAAGAGAATGAAAGCGCCTGTTTTTATATGGCCTTAAATGATGTACTGGTCAAAAGCCGGGGCTTCCGGATGATGGACATTGAAGCCAAAGCCAATGGGTCGACGATTGATAAATTCCGGGCAGATGGCCTGATTATCGCCACCCCCACCGGTTCCACCGGTTATTCACTGGCTGCCGGCGGGCCGGTGGTAGCACCCCAGGCCAACGTAATGATTCTTAATCCCATCTGCCCTCATCGACTGCATGACCGGTCCTACATTTTGCCCGAGGACGAGGTGATCAATCTGGAATTTGGTGACCGTGAAAAAGATATTATGGTCACCTTTGATGGCCAGACCACGGTTTCAATAACACCCGAAGATGCTGTTAAGGTCAAAAAAGCCACCTATTGTACCCGGTTGATCCGGCTCAATCAAATGAGTAGCTATGACCGGCTACGAATAAAGCTTTCCAGCGAGTATTGAAAATCATAGGTACGCGCAGAAAATTGCACATATGACAGCATTGCTGCAAGCTTAACTTAGCATTGGAGGAGGAAGAAAAAGACATGAAAGTATCAAGACAATTAAAAATTATTGAAATCATCGAAAATAATCTCATCGAAACCCAGGAAGAATTGGCCCAGGCACTCAAAGACGCCGGTTTTCCGGTGACCCAGGCCACCATTTCCCGGGATATCAAAGAGTTAAAGCTGATCAAGGTGAGCAGTCACGATGGCATTCAGCACTATGCCCCGCTTAAGGATATCGGCACCATTTATAATGAACGAGTTACCGCGGTTTTTAAAGAGTCGGTATTGACCATCGATTATGTAGAGAATAACATTGTGCTGCGAACCCTTCCAGCTATGGCCCAGGCGGCAGCTCTGGCCATCGACTCGATGGACTGGTGCGAAATTGTCGGAACCATTGCTGGGGATGATACCATTTTTGTACTTGTCCGCAACCGTGATATGGTAGGTGAAATTGTGGGAAAATTCAAAAAGTTGATGAAATAGGGAGGGCTCTATGCTGAGAAATCTCGTTGTGAACGATTATGCACTGATTGACCACCTGGCGGTTGATTTCCATCCGGGACTCAATGTGATCACCGGAGAAACCGGAGCCGGGAAATCCATTGTTATTGACGCATTGACTCTGGTTCTGGGGAATCGGGGCAACAAAACAAATATCCGTCAGGGGAAAAACAAGATGACGGTACAAGGGCTTTTTGATGTCAGCGATCAACCCGATCTGCTTGAAAAATGCCAAGAGTTTGGCATCCCGATGGAGGATGGACAACTGATTTTGATCCGGGAAATGGATGATCGGGGCCGCAATATCTGTCGGGCCAATGGCTTAATTATCACCGTTGCCCAACTCAAAACAATCGGGGATGAACTCATTGATATCCATGGTCAGCATGAGCATCAATCGTTGTTCAAACGAGAGAATCATCGCCAGTTACTGGATGCCTTCGGCGGGGAAAAAAGCCGCAAGTATCGGGAACAGACGGCCACCTATGCCGGTGAGATCAAGCGGATCCAGGAGCTGATCGCAGAGCTGGAAACCAATGAACGTGAATTGGAACGGGAAAAAGAAACCCTACAGTTTGAAATCAATGAAATCGAAGCCGCTGCCTTAGTTGTTGGCGAGGATGAAGAGCTGGAAGGAGAAAAGCGGATTCTAGAAAACCGGGAACGTCTTTTTTCACACACCAGTAGGGCTTATGAATTGCTCAGGGGCGAAAACACCGATCAGAACCCAATTCTTGATGGCCTGAGTCTGTTAGCTGAAAGCATCGCTGAAATTGCTAAAATTGACAGCAGCTTTGAGGATAAACGGGAAACGGTCAATGGCATTTTAAGTGAAACGGAAAACCTTTCGTTTGAGATTCGCTCCTATCTGGAAGATATGGAGTACAGTTTGGGCGATCTGGACGAAATTGAAACCCGTCTAAACGTCATTGCCAAGCTTAAACGGAAATATGGTCATGATATTACCGAAATTCTGAGTTATGCCGCAGAAATCAGTATCCGCTTAAAAAGCTTGTTGAATCGGGATGAAAGTCTGCAGAGCTATTATCAGGAATTAAGTGGTTTTCAAGATAAGTATTATAAGATCAGTAACAGTCTTTATCAATTACGTTTAAAAACTGCTGGGGCATTAAAGACTGCTCTCGAAAAAGAACTGGGAGAACTGGCCATGGAAAAGGTGCAGGTGGAAATTTCGGTGGAGCATGATCCCGATCGGGTGAGTGCCCATGGTCAGGATATTGTCGAATTTTTAATTTCCGTTAATCCGGGTCAGGCCCCAAAACCCCTTGGTAAGGTTGCTTCCGGTGGCGAGATATCCCGAATTATGCTGAGCTTAAAGAGCATTTTTGGCGGTCTCGATGCCATTGAAACGATGGTTTTTGATGAAATCGATACAGGAATCAGCGGCAGAACCGCTCAGGTGGTGGCCGAAAAGATACAGGCCCTGAGTGTTACGCCGCCCAGAGGCCGGCAGATTATCTGTATTACCCATCTACCCCAGATTGCGGCCATGTCAGACCAGCATTTTATGGTGGAAAAACGCACTCAAAATGATGGCGTGGAGGTGAGTTTTGTACCCTTAAACGAAAAGGGTAAAAAAGAGGAACTTTCCCGGATGCTGGGCGGTGCGGAAGTGACCCAAAAAACCTGGGAGCATGCTCAGGAAATGCTGGAGTTAAGCCAAAAGATAAAAAAATCAAAAAAAAGCAAAGAAGACAAAATATTATCTTAACATTTCAGTGGTTATTAGATAGAATAAAGATTGTTAAAAATATATTTATTTAAGGAGATATAAATTGGAAAGAAAAGTACCCATTGGGTTATCTAACAAACACATTCACGTATCCCAGGCAGATTTAGAAACATTATTTGGTAAAGGCTACCAGTTAACACCGATGAAAGATTTATCGCAACCAGGACAATATGCCGCTGAAGAAAAAGTTGACGTGGTTGGACCTAAAGGAACATTAAAAGGGATTAGAATTCTGGGACCAGTGCGACCAGAAACCCAATTAGAAGTATCAATCGGAGATGGTTTCTGTTTAGGAATTCAGGCGCCACTGCGTAATTCAGGAGACATCGCTGATACGCCAGGTGTTAAATTAATTGGACCGGCTGGAGAAGTTGAAATTTCCAAAGGTGCCATTGTTGCTGCCCGACATATTCATATGAGTACTGAAGAAGGAGCCGCCTACGGATTAAAAGATAAGGATGTTGTCTGTGTTAAACTGGATGGCCCCCGTGGTTTGACATTTGACAATGTACTGGTTCGAGTTCATCCAGATTTCAAATTGGACATGCACCTAGATGTAGAAGAAGGAAATGCTGCCGGAGCTAAAAACGGTCAAATCGCAACCATTATTTAGTTATGATTGCGCCAGACCCGATAGCATTTACCGCATTTGGCCTTGAAGTCAGGTGGTATGGAGTTTTAATTGCCTCGGCATTACTGATCGGGTTGTTCATAGCGATAAAACGGGCCCCCAAATACGGGATTGATCCTGAAATTATTTTGGATTTTTTTCTGTATATGACCCCAGCGGTGATCATCGGAGCCCGGCTTTACTACGTTATTTTCAGTTTTGACTATTATGCGGCTCATCCGGAAGAAATCATCGCAACCTGGCATGGCGGATTGGCTATCCACGGTGGTATTATTGCCGGCGTAATTGTGGCCATTATTTTGTGCCGGGTCAAGAAGATCAGTTTTTTCGCATTGGCGGATGTGTTAATTCCGGCGTTGCCCTTAGGCCAGGCCATTGGGCGCTGGGGGAATTTTTTCAACCAGGAAGCCTATGGCTCACAAACCGATTTGCCCTGGGCGATTACTGTGAACGACGCAGCACTGGGAATCATCAAGGTACACCCGACCTTTCTTTACGAATCAGTTTGGAATGTACTGGTTTTTGGTTTTCTCTTTTTTTATGAAGATAAAATCAAAATGGTTGACGGCGAATTACTCTTCGTTTACCTGGGTCTGTATTCGGTCGGACGCTTTTTCGTAGAAGGACTAAGAACTGATAGCCTGATGTTTATGGGATTGCGAACAGCCCAACTGATAAGCCTGGCATTGGTGCTAGTAGGTATCGGTGGCCTCTGGTATCTGCGCAAAAACGAAGATCGATTTGCGAATTCTCTGGCTAAGAGAAAATAATAAGACGTAAATAATACAGCATAAATCAAAAAGACTGTCAGCGCAAGAACTGACAGTCTTTTTTCTTCGTAAGGAAAAAAACACGATGCGGCAATTATTGTGGTTACCGGGTCATACCCCGGTATTGAATCGCTTCGGACAAGTGGCTGATTTGGATGGTTTCAGATCCGTCCAAATCGGCAATGGTACGAGCCAGTTTTAAAATACGATGATAGCCCCGGGCACTGAGTTTCATCTTGGTATAGACTTTTTCCATCAGGCTTTCTTCGGCGGGACCAAGATGGCAGAAGGTTTCCAGCAGTTTGGGGGTGAGCTGGGCATTATAAAAGATATCGAGATCCTGATAGCGATGATTCTGGCGTTCCCGGGCAGCATCGACCCGCTTTTTGATGGCGTGTGAGGTTTCTCCCTTGGGTTTAGTCTGGAGTTCATCGTAGCTGGTGCTGGGGATCTCTACAAAAATATCCAGGCGATCCATCAGCGGGCCGGAGATTTTACCCTGATAATTTTTAATTTGCTGGGGGGTGCAAATGCATTCATGGGCTGGGTCGGTAAGATAGCCACAAGGACAGGGGTTCATCGAGGTGATCAGGGTAAAACTGGCCGGGAAGGTCAGGGAAGCATTGACCCGGGAAATGGTGACTTCCTGATCTTCGATGGGCTGACGTAAAACTTCGAGGGCTGATTTTTGAAACTCGGGCAGTTCGTCAAGAAACAATACCCCCAGGTGGGCCAGGGAAACCTCGCCGGGCCTGGGAATCCGGCCGCCCCCCACCAGGGAAACCTTGGAAATGGTGTGGTGGGGAGAACGAAAGGGCCGTTGGCTCATAATGGCGTTATTTTTCAATAGTCCCGAAATGCTATGGATCTTCGTAATTTCAAGGGCTTCATCAAGGGTCAGATCGGGCAGGATCGAAGGAAAACCCTTGGCCAGCATTGTTTTTCCAGAGCCGGGTGGAGCAGTCGAACATGTAAAAACATATTGCTATTATAGCCGACAAACCGCTC
>NZ_JBDODG010000002.1:0-10197 GCF_039830195.1 Acetobacterium sp.
TCACCGCCATTGTGGACGGTCCAATCAGCGCCGAAGTCGTCTCGCTGGAAGCAGCGGGGATGGTATCCGAAGCCCTGGATCTTGCTCAGCTGCACAAAAACATCGTCATCAAGGTACCGATGACAGCAGCCGGGATCACTGCCACATCGATCCTGAGTAAACAGGGGATCCGGGTCAATGTAACACTGGTGTTCTCGGCCACTCAGGCCCTGGCCGCCGCCAAGGCCGGGGCTGCCTACGTTTCACCTTTTATCGGACGGATCGACGATATTGGCTCAGATGGGATCGATCTGATTGCCGAGATCATGCTGATTTTCAGTAATTATGGGATCAAAACGGAAGTGATCGCCGCCAGCATCCGGAATCGCAAGCATCTGTCCCAGGCGGCTATGGCCGGTGCTGACATCGCCACCATCCCTTATCAGGTGTTAATGGATTCCCTTAAGCATCCGCTGACGGATCAGGGCATCGCAAAATTTCTGAAGGACTGGGAAGGTGCGGTAAAATAATCTGGCCTATCCCGGTGTTTCAGTAATCCCCGGATTCGTGATAAATCAAATTTTTGCGAAAGACTTTTTTAAAAATTACGTTTCTTTTCATTTAAAATCATGGTAAATTGCTTATAGACCGGTCTGAATCGTTAGATCGAAAGGAATAAGAAAAAATGAAAATGAAAATTGAAATGATCCCGGAAGCTGAACTGGTGTATATTCAGAGGCGGGGTTCTTATGGCTTGGGCAATATCCAGACCATGGAAAAATTGAAAGCCTGGGCAATGGTCAAAGGCTTATTAAATGACGAATCAATTATTTTGGGGGTCCCCTGGGATAATCCTACTGTGACAAAACCGGAAGACTGTCGCTATGATGCCGGTCTGATCGTCAGTGATGTTCAGCAGATCAGTGACGATGACGTCCATATCGGCCGGATAAGTCCCGGGGAATATGCGGTTTTTGTGATCGATCATACCGCGGAATCTCTGGAGCGAGCCTGGTCAAACTTGTTTTTAGATCTCAGCAAACAAGGTTATCAACTGGATGGGTCCCGGCCGATTATGGAAAGATATGCAGCCCGAATGGTTAAAAACCACCGTTGTGAAATCTGCGCGCCAATCCGTTGAGCGGAATCTTAAGTTTTAGAACGTAATAATTAAGAGTGCCCATGGGGCGGTGAGGTTGTGTTATTAACACAATCAGCCGCCTCTTTTTGAGTGCGAGTTCATCTGGCATCGCTCTGTTTCTACAATTTAAATCGCCAGTTTTGATGCGAATTGCGGCAGCTTCGGTCAGTCGCAGAATGCCTTCGATGGCGACGCTGACAGTAATTTCGACATGGAAAAAATCGGTGGTGTTGTTGTCGCCGATAATCGTGGCCAGGGCAGGAAATTCAACATTGCCATACCGGCGAAGAAGGAGGTAAGTGTTCTAGTATTGAACACTTATTTAAAGAGTCTACAAAAATTTCCAGCACTTCTTTTCGTAAATATTTTCCAATATGGTATAACAAGAAAGTTTCACGATGCAAAGGCCTTAAATAAAGTCTTCTTTAAGCTATGTCAGTTTTTACACGTTTGAAAAATGAACACTTTGGAGTTTGCAATTGAATCAGCATCACGAATCTTAAAAAATCCCCGATATCCTTTGATTGAGGTTTCAGGAACGTCGGATATATCAAAACAAGGAGAAAGATAATTTTAATGAATTCTTTTTTGTACCAGACTCCAGAAGAGCTCAGAGCTGCCATTGAAAAAAATGATCGCCAATCTTATGTTGTTTTTACCAGTGTTACCATGGTAACGGAATTAGCCGGAAAATTTGATGAGCGTGTCATTCTTTGTTCGACTTCAGGTGAGTTTACCCCGAAAGGGTTCCAGGATCCGGCAATTACCGGATTTTCCTACGATCCTGAAAGTGTCGAAGTTGTTGAACTGTTGTATCCACCGGCTAGAGGTCTACAGACTTTAAAAAAAGCTTATGAAAAAGTCAAACATAATCAAAATGCCTTTGCCTTTTTATTGTGCGATGGGCTATCGGCCATGGAAGAAAGCATCATTACCACGTTTTTTTTCACGGACCCCCAATTCAAGATAATTGGTGGCAGTGCTGGAGACAATCTGAATTTTAAAGAAACCAGCATTTATATCGGTTCAAAAAAAGTACATAGCGTAGCGTTATTTTTTAACACCAAAACCCGAACACAACTTATTAAGGAAAATTTATACGGTCCCTGTGGCAAAAAAATGCTGGTTACGGAAGCGGATCCCGTCAAACGTATTGTTAAAACCTTTAATCATCAACCAGCATCCGTTGAATATGCAAGAATGCTTGGGGTTAATGTGTCCGATTTAGAAAAATATTTCATGTCAAATCCATTGGGAAAAAGCGCTGATGATGATATCTATATCGCGTCCCCGATGAAGATCAATCCAGATCGGTCCATTACCTTTTACGCCCAGATTATTCCAAATACGTTTGTTGACGTACTCGAATTAAAAAATCATGCTGATGTTATCAACGATACCTTAAATCAAGTGGAATTCAGGCCCAGCTTTGTCCTGTCCATCAATTGTATTCTTCGCAGTTTATACTTTATTGAAACGAAATCCTGGCGAGATGTTGATGCCGAGTTATTAACCATCTGCAAAAATCAAACCGGATTTGTCAGCTACGGAGAACAATACTTTAAGAACCATTTTAATCAGACAATGGTTCTGCTACTGGTAGAATAGGAGGCCTGTAATGACAAATATAACCAATGGCTCAGACGAAATTTTAATCGATCTGGGAAAAAACAATAACAACAGCTCAACTGCGTATTTTAACGAAATTTTTGAGTTGTCCAGTGATATGAATAAACAGATCCATAACCTGCTCAAAGAAGAAGGCATCATTACCTTTAATTTAAATGAGCTGTTTAATGGAAGTGGCTATACAACGCACCAAATAGAACAAATCGAAACTCACCTGGAATCTCTTTCTGGCAACACCCAACACACTCAGGATCAGGTCCAGGGGGTTTATAAAAGCCTGGAAAACACCTCTCAGGAAATCCAGGCCGCCAAAATTGGCATCGGCAGTCTGGCCGTGGAAATGAATCGGGTCAACACTGTTTTTGAAGAATTTTCCGATATGATTGTTGAAACCCAAGCCCAGTATATGAGCATCCGAAACTATTCGACCATTATTTCAAAGCTGGCTATGCAGACCAATCTGCTTTCCCTCAACGCTTCCATTGAAGCGGCCCATGCCGGGGAAGCCGGCAACGGCTTTTCGGTCATCGCCGATGAAGTCAAAAAGTTGGCAGACTATTCAAAGAAAAATGCAACCGAGATTCTGGAGGCATTAAATAATATGAATCTGATTGTTGAAAAGCTAAATGCCAAAGCCGCCGACGGAAAAAGAGTCGTCAGTGAAGTGACCCAGAAAACAGACGAATCGATTCAGTTACTGGATAACATTGTAGAAGCTGAGGGTCATGTCCATGAACATATTAATCTGGTGCAAAGTTCCCAAAATACTAATGTTCACGATATGGAAAAGATCGCAACTAATTTAACCAATGTGGTATCGCGTTCAAAAACAGAAAATCAGGAGTTCGAACAGCTGATCGCTGCGGTTCAGGTCAAATCCGATTATTATATGAGAATTCTGAACCACTTAAATCAAATCAAGTTATTCAGTGAATTGAAGGAGTCTTAGATCTTTTAGATGTTGGCACCTTGTTTTAACGATTTGATTAAGGTACAATAAACGCAGATCTATTTATATTACTTAGAAGGAGTTTTCACCTTGATCGATAAAACTATTAACAGCGACACCAAAAAAATAATTATCTATACACTGGCGGTATTCCTGACTCTCAGCTTGGCTTTTTTTGTGATTACCCTGGTGATCCAGATTAATGCCGATACGGCTCAGAAACACGAAATCATGACCCAGGAAGAACGGCTGGTAGATGTGGAAAAAACCATTGTTTCCAACAAGGTCAATCGGTTGGCAACGGATCTGCTTTATGTCACCGATGCCTTACAAATGGGTGACAATGGTCGGGGCGACTATTCCGATGTTGAGAATCACTGGCTGGCTTTTTCAAATCGAAAAATGATCTATGATCAGATTCGTTTTATTGATGTGGATGGCAATGAAGTGATCCGGGTCAATTATACCGAAACCGGGGCCACCCTCACCGACAGTGACGACCTTCAGAATAAGGCGGACCGTTACTATTTTGCCGAAGCGATTGAACTGGAAGATGACCAGGTCTATGTTTCCAAGCTGGATTTAAACATCGAAAACGATCAGATTGAGCAGCCCATCAAACCGATGATCCGCCTGGCCACCCCCTATTACGGGTCCAGAGGTCAGTTAGAGGGCATCGTGGTGCTGAATTATACAGCGGCAGATATGCTGAGTCAGGTGGAAAAAATTGCCTCTACCAGTCAGGGTAATATTTTTATGCTCAATGCCGATGGCTATTGGCTTTACCATAGCGGCGACAGCAGCAAGGCCTGGACATTTATGGATGAGCAGCGACTGGATGAAAGCTTTAAAAATGATTTTCCCGATATCTGGCAGACCATTCAGACCGAAAAAAGCGGCGTCCACAGTTCTGACACCGGAGTATTTAGTTACACGAACATCCTGACCGCCGATGATCTGGAACTTGGCGGCGACCATTCACTGGTCCTGGGACTGGGGGATTGGACCATCGTTTCATATATTCCGCCGGATACAACAGAAGGCAAGCTGCTGACGGGCAACTTGTTTGATACCGTCCTACTGGTCTTGAGAGATAATTTGTTCGCTTATTTTCTGATTTTAGCGTTCGCCTTATTTTTAGGCGCCCTGCTGACGATCAATAAGGTAAAAAATGACGAAATTAAATATTTTTCTGAATATGATGCGATGACCGGGATCTTTAATCGCCGGACCGGCTTTGAAAAACTGGCCCAGTTATATAAAAGTACCGAGAAAAACAAAAGCGAAATCTCGGTTTGTTTTATCGACATCAATGGGTTGAAGGATGTCAACGATTATTTAGGCCACGATGTTGGGGATGAACTGATTATAACCATCACCAACGGCATCAAAAACAAGATCCGGGCCAATGATTTCGTCGCCAGACTGGGCGGCGACGAGTTTCTGATCATCTTCGAAGGTCTGGATGAAACCGGGGCCGAAGCTGTCTGGCAACGGATTGTGGAAGAATTTGAACAGATCAATGACACTGAAAACCGTCGCTACCTGATCAGTGCCAGCCATGGCATAGAAACCTTCAACGGCGGCTCCAATGAATACATTGACACCATTATCAATCAGGCCGATGAGAAAATGTATCGGGAGAAAAAAATTATCAAAAAGGATTTGAAAATTATCCGGGACTTTAAACCCGGTGACGAAACCGGGCCGTTACCACAGGACTAAGTCGCTATCCGCGACAGCATCTGGTTGGGCAAGGCACCGGTACTTGTAAATAAATCAAACATCACGAAAAAAATCCACAGCCGCAACGCTGTGGATTTTTTGTGATGATAATGCTGATGGTATCGGCCCCGTAACGGCTACGGGGCTAACAGATATTTAGACTCCAGTTCTGCCAGCAGGTTGAGATAGTAAGCTGGAATCCCCTGTTGCTCGGCTTCGGCTTCAAAGGTCGCGGTCTGAGCGTTGATCTGGGCCAGTATTTCCGGGGCCAGCTGTTTTTCGGCAAAGGGATAGACCACCGTGTCTTCCTTGGCAATGTGACGGGCCAGGTGGCTGGCGTAACCAATCGCATTGGCAATCACATCCAACCGGCTTTCATCATCGCCAGCCTGCACCCGGATTAAGGCGGCTTTTAATTCGGCGATAAACAATCGGCCCCAGTCGTGTTCCACCAGCATCCCGTGAGAAATCAGATTGCTTCCCATTTTGCCCAGATGATCGACCATTTCTTTAAAGAGAAACTTTTCTTCTTTACCGTGATGATGAACATCCGCATAATTGGCGATAAAGTCAATCATCTTGTCAAAGTCTTCGTAATTGATGGGGTCGCCCTGCATTACCTGATAACTGGCCTTGCGGACGACGCCCAACATCCGGATAATATGGGTATGCTCATCGATCATTAATTCAATACTGTTCATTGGTTTTCCCTCCTGATCACATTGGTCACTTCATCAGTTTTTTCATAGACTAGCCCGGTATTTTCCAGAAAACCCCGGATCAGGGCTTCGCGTAGAGCATAATAGACTGCGATGTCGCCGTCGACTTCACTCCAGTAGTTGGCATGGACACAGGTATTGCGCTTCCAGACAACTTCGTCTTCGCTTTCCGCGATCAGGACATTGGCATGATCGCAGGGCATGCCGTCCAGCAGACTGTCACTGAGAAGCTTGTAGGCAGCTGCCGCCGTCATCTTGTCCTGGGATAAGGATCGGCCTTTGGCGCTAAAAATTGCTTCGATCAGAGGGTAGTTGTCAGGATCTTTTTTAAGCAGTGCGGTGATACTATCCGCCAGCTTATATTCTGACCGGGTGACATTGACCTGGAGCCAGCCGTGAATATTGCCTTCATCGATAACTGCTTCTAATGGTCTGGTTTCGGAAATACCATAGCGTTGGTCCAGCTCGTCCCGGCGCTGTGATGCGGTTTCACCATTTAAGGCAATGATGTCCGCCACAATTTCCTGTTGTATCTGTATTTTGTTATATACCCAAAAATGTATCGGTCCTAAAAATTTACTCATATTCGTCCTCCTGAGATGGCGGCTTAATTTTTTATCGCCGCTGTTTTTATTTGATGAGTTCATTATAACTACTTTTTATAAAATAATTGTAGCTGTGGCTACAAAAAATAAGAATCTTTGTGGTATACTGGGTCCAAGTTAAAAATAAATTATTGTTTTCACAATAAATCTCAGGAGGTTTTACCATGCAAAAAGTAAGCAAAGATATGAAAATTGGTGAGTTATTAAGAATAGACGGGGGCTTCGCTCCGATCTTATTAGAAATCGGTATGCATTGTCTGGGTTGTCCATCTTCACAAATGGAAACCATCGAAGAAGCCTGCCAGGTACATAGCACCAGCGCTGATGCCCTGGTGGACAAACTCAACGCCCACCTGGCTTCACTGTAAGCCGGGAAGAAGTAGACAAAAACTAGCGTACCGACCAATTGTTAATCTGTTGTTCGCCGCGGAATCGGACAGGCTCTGCCGTGTCCGCTCCGATGCGTACAACATGATGTAACAATTGTCGGTACTGGGTTAGTAGTTATATTACAGTTTTAAGCGCCTGCTAATCGGGCGCTTTTTTCATTTTCAATCTTTACGGAATAAACTGGCTGTCATATAATAAGGAAAACCAGTAGCGCATTGAGTGATTATTTAATAGAGAAGAAAGAGGGGACTTTGATGGAGAAATTTTATAGGGTGCTAGAAAAGAGTCCGTTGTTTGATAATATCAAAGCCGATGAATATAAAGTCCTGATGACCTGTATCAATGGCAATGTCCGGAAATTTAGTAGTGATGACTATGTTATTCTGGCCGGTAGCCAAATCAGTTTTGTGGGGATCGTGCTCACCGGTGCCGTTGAAATTATAAAAGAAAATCCCGCCGGCGCCAGACTGATCATGGATGTTTTAGGGCCGGCCCATATTTTTGGCGAGGGGATCGTCTGCACCAAAGCTCGAATCGCACCGGTGAGTGTCCGTGTCAAAGAAGACGCTCAGATTTTATTTATTCCTTTTGAACGGATCATCAGAACCTGCGGCAATGCCTGTAATTTTCATTTTCAGCTGATTCAGAATATGATGATGTTGTTGGGCGAAAAAAACTTCCGGATGAATTCTAAAATTGAACTGCTGATGCTAAAAGGGATGCGGGAAAAGCTGGCCACCTACCTGATTCATGAATCCCAGACAATCAACAGCCGGAGCTTTGATATTGTCTTCAACCGCAACGAATTGGCCGAATACCTTAATGTTTCCCGAACCGCCATGAGCCGGGAACTGAGCCGGATGAAGGACGAAGGGTTGCTGGATTACTACCAGAATTCTTTTAGAATCCTTGATCTGGATGGATTAAAGGATTGTTTGATGATCTGACCGATAATCCGCTGGTTGCGAAGGTAGTGTGTTTTTCGGGGCATAATCCTGGCGGTCACCGGTTTAAGAATTGAAAAAGTGATGATTGACTGATCTCTGCTAAAGTAATATGATAAGCCAATAAGTTAAAAGTTAATTAAAACACGAAAAGTGTTGGATCATAAATCATGAAAGAGGATAAATCTGTGAAGAAAAGTATAACAAAGAGTTTTGCTGCATTGCTGGGCCTGTGCCTGTTGGCCGGAATGCTCCCGGTGGGGGTGATAGCGGCGGGAATCCCCAGTGTCAGTTACCGGACCCATGTCCAGAATGATGGCTGGCAGAAATTTGTGGCTGACGGTACGATGAGCGGAACCGCCGGCAGAAGCCTGCGCTTGGAAGGCATTGAGGTGAAGCTGGATGCCCCGGCTTATGATCTGGGCATCACTTATCAAACCCATATCCAGAACATTGGTTGGGAAGCTGATACCGACCGCGGTTGGAAAAGCAATGGTGATATGAGCGGCACTGAAGGGCTGAGCTACCGGCTGGAAGCGATTCAGCTTAATTTGACCGGGGCTGATGCTGAAGCCTTTGATGTTTATTATCAGGTTCATGCTCAGAATATGGGTTGGCTGGGCTGGGCCAAAAACGGTGAAAGCTCAGGAACAGCTGGCTATTCCTATCGGCTGGAAGGTATCCATATCGTGATTGTGCCGAAAGGCGGCAATCCGCCAGCGGGAACTGTGGACCAGAATAGCCCCTTTGTCGAGCGGAAATCGGTACCGGGAAATCTGCTGATTCAGACCACAGCCAGCGATTTTAATGATAACGCCATGGGCTTGGATCAGGTCGCCATTGCGGCCAATTCCGGCGACGGGACAATCCAGTTGCAGTCAGGGAATAAGCAGGGCGTTTATACCTCCAATGTCTTTAATGCCAGTCCCTTTACCAAAGCGGTACTGTCCTGGGATACTGACACGCCGGCCGGAACCCTGGTTCAGGTAGAGGCCCGGGTTTGCGAAAATGCTGTCGATGCCAACGGCCAGTCTACGGAAAATTGGTCCGACTGGCTATCCTTCGGGCAGTGGGGAACCACCATCCACCGTTCTTCCGGAATCGGGAATACGGATAGCCCACTGGCAAAAATCGATGTCGATACCCTGGTACTCAAAAATGGTAGAACTGCCAATAAAATCCAATATCGGGTGATTCTGCATTCCGGCACTGCCGGAGCGACACCGACGGTACGATTAATCGCAGTGGCGTTGCGAAATGCCAATCCCGGCCAGGGCATTACCAAGGTCTTTGCTGATAATCCTGATTTATCAAACTTGCCGGTTCTCAATGTGCCGCAGTTGTCCCAGATGATCCGGGAACCGTCAATTGCCGATTCCATTTGTAGTCCCACCAGCGTGGCGATGATTCTTAATTATTATGGCACTGCGGTCCAGCCGGAAACTGCCGCCTGGGGCGCCTATGATTATGGCGCTGAGGAGTTTGGTAACTGGCCTTTTAACACCGCCTATGCTGCCAGCTTTGGTTATCTGGCCTATGTGGATTATTCCACCATCGAGGGCTTAAAGCGGGAAATTGCCGGGGGTCATCCGGTGGCGGTGGCAGTGGCCTATAAGAACAGCACCGGGGTCAGTGCCGATTTACCGGTTATCGATGGGGCGCCGATCCCGTCAACCTATGGACATCTGATTGTAGTATGTGGGTTTACCAATGAAAACGGCACCGATTATATCATCATCAATGATCCGGCCGCTGCCAGCAACGCCGGAGTTCGGGTCCGCTATCGTCTTGATCAGTTTGCAGCAGCCTGGGCCGAATCTGGCAATATTGCCTATATAATTCATTAAAGCCAGAAAATTTATAAACCACCTAAAAAAGAACCTGAGTTTCCAGGTTCTCAGACTGTCAAAAAAGATAACCCAGTACCGACAATTGTTACATCATGTTGTACGCATCGGAGCGAACACGGCAGAGCCTGTCCGATTCCGCGGCGAACAACAGATTAACAATTGGTCGGTACGGTAGTTTATCGACAACCTCAAAGAACCTGATTTTCCAGGTTCTTTTTTTATGTGCGCCCGGCATGGGCGCAATCTAACGGGTGAAAGTCCCGAGC
>NZ_JBDODG010000003.1:0-77174 GCF_039830195.1 Acetobacterium sp.
GAAATACGGTTGAAATAAGATTTATCGTGAGAAGTCAGCTGAAGCCATAGTACAGGAACACAAGGGGACGGAGGTTTTGTGCACTTTAAAACAAGATCCACCCGGATGGCGTCAGACATGATCAATAATCCAGTCAAGCAGTTGCCCAATTAACTGACGCGATGGACAGCACGGCCTGTTTCGGATCTGTTAGGAAATACTGGATCACAGGTACACTTAAGATAGAAAAGGAGCGGCGAAACGGTGAAATCCCCAAAAATGACACAAAAATTTTTAGCAGCAACTGAAATGATTGATTTTCATCATATGGCTATTCAGAATAAAACACAGCAGTTATTTACAGCGGCCATGAATGATGTTGACAAGACCAGAGTAGCCTATGAATTTGTCAGGGATGAAATTCTTCATTCCTTTGACTGTAACGCCCAGGTAATTACGGCAAAGGCTTCAGATGTGCTGATCCATCAAACTGGTATTTGTCATGCCAAAGCTAATTTACTGGCCGCCCTGTTGCGATCCCAGGGGATTCCCACCGGCTTTTGTTTTCAACATCTTACCCTGGCTGACGATGATGCGCTAGGCTATTGTGTCCATGCCTATAATGCGGTCTATTTGGAAAACCGCTGGATCAGGCTGGACGCCAGGGGGAATAAGCCTGGTGTTGCGGCGCAGTTTTCTTTGAACGAACCGATCCTGGCCTTTCCGAACCGTCGGGAATATGATGAGTATGATTGGCCGGGTATCTACGCCAACTCCCATCAGGCCACCATGCTGATGCTGCAAGCGGCCGGATGTCTTCAGGATATTCTGGACAACATTCCAGATACGCAAAACGAATAACCAGATCTTTTAGCATAAGCGATGAAAATATACGAATAGTGCCCGACATCAACTTATAATGGGACGATTACTAACGAAGGATTACTTAGCTACCGGTGCCAGGTGAGAGTGGTATGCAGCAAAAAGCGGATTTATAAAATCTATAAATGGAGTGAATCATGAAGAATATGAGGTGTGAACATGTCTGAAAAGTTATTGACAAAAAAGTTTTTCAAGGAGAATCCCTGCCAGCAAAACACAGTGCAGCAGTTTATCTACAGCCTTTTTTTATATCAAGGCTGCGAAGAGATGGTTGATGAGATCATCACCAATCAAATCGAATTTGATGATGAACGTCAAACACAGATTGCCTGCGAAAAAAAACAGATCCAGGCTGAGCAAAACCCTGAGGCGATTGTACAACTTATGCGTCGGAAAATCGAGATGGTCAATCGGGTTACACTGATTCACAAGGCATTGGAATTTGAAGAAGTGATACTGCCATTGGTAATCGACAAACTGATGACCAATAAGCAGGATATTTTCATTGAAAATTCAATCCGTCTGCTTGCACAGAGTCAACAAAACCCGGCGGCATTACTGATGTAGCGGTTTGAGGAGATACGCAGTCCCTATGTGCAGTCATTGGTTTGCCTGATCGTCGGATACGGATACTTTGCAATGCCGAGCGTATTGAAGGGGCGATAAAAATTGGTCGAAATTTGTCAATTCCTGCCGATGCTGCTAACCTCATGTACCTGACACCAGTTTATATTGACGTCAAAGACCAAAATGAACTGGACTTATTTTTAAATGGCGAAGCCATCAGCTTTTTATCAAACGAGATTAAAGGGCTGGATGATTTCGAATTGATCTGCTTTCTGGTTGTGAAATAAAGAATGTAGGAAGGTGATGCGCATGCTGGGCTTGCCAAAAAAAACTGAACTGAACAAACCAATCCCCAAAGAGGCCATCAAGAAAAAATTTGCACTAAAAGGTCCGGCCAAAGACCGGTTTGACGCCGATATTAAAAAACTGGCAATCATCCATGAGCTATCGCCGACTTCAATTAATGCGGAAGTCGGCAAAACGGTACCGGTCATTTATGTGTTGCGGGTAACCCTTAAAACCAAAGATTTTGATGCGAAAAACATCCAGCTGATTTCAAAGCTGATTGAACAGCAGATGGTCTTTGTCTTGGAGGTTGAGGGTCAGGCCTGTCTGGCAGCCTACTACACCCGGCTACTGAAAAGCCCCTGGCAACCCCTGGAAAGCCTGGAAATAAAACTCAGTGGTCTCAATCTGGATACCATTTGGGAAAACCTGCTGATTGAGATTGGCGGCATCGCAATACAAAACGGCAATAGCTTGGCAGAACAATTGGCTATTGATGAAAAACGTCAAAAGCTGGAAAAGCAGATTGCCGCCCTTGAGAAGCAGGCAAGAGCTGAAAGTCAGCCGAAAAAGAAATTTGAACTGGTGGAAAAGATCCGAAGTCTGGAAGCGAGTCGTTCAGAAGTAAACGGAGTTCTTGTCAATCGGGCTTCTGAATAAATGACAATCTGATATCGATTGAGTGTTTACAAACGTTCTTTAAAAAACTATAATTAAAGTACGAATGTAAATAAAGAAAGTGTGGTGTTTTGTATGGATACGACATTTCAAATTATCAGAGACATTGCCGAAGATACCGATGGAATTATTACGACAAAACAGATTGAAGCAGCAGGGATCAGCCGAACCCGGATCAGATCACTACTGGAACTGGGCTTTCTGATCAAAGAAGCCCAGGGAATTTATACCCTGGCAAATATGCTAGTTGATGAATACAAACTGATCCAGTTAAGAAGTGAAAAGATTGTTTTTTCTTATGGTACAGCCTTGTATTTGCATGGTATGTCGGATCGGGTGCCTCACTTCATCGATGCGACCGTACCCCAAGGCGATAACGTATCGCGGATAAAAAAGGAACATCCAACAATTCGCTTTCATTATGTTAAAAAAGAATTATGGGATATCGGTATCATGACGATTAAGTCACCCCAGGGAGCACAACTAAGGGTGTATGATCAAGAACGCTGTATCTGTGATTTGATTCGTGACAAGCAGGCGATGGATATGCAGCTTTATATCCAGGCGATTCAGGGATATTTCAAATTAGAAAATAATGCCAGAAAATTACTGAAATATGGAAAGAAATTTGGCATTGAAGAAAAAATCAGAACCTATATGGAAGTCTTGAGCTAGGAGAAATGCCATTGAAAAGAAGGGGTTCTGTGCCCGACACTAACTTATAAACTTATTCGGAATAAGTCAGACATGATCAAGAGCAGGCTCCAGTAGCCCTTGGTCCCGGAGTCCATCACTGCCGCCAGTTTCATGAATCAGTATGGTGTGAAGGCGCATCACCTGCTGACGGGACAATCGCTTCATTAGGCCAGTTCCTCAAAGGCGGCCTGATATTTTTCGGGTTTAATATTTGTTGCAGGTGAAACATTGTATGTTCTAAAGTCAGCAGAAGCGTTCAATCGATATAACATGAATAAAGCTATCGTTCTAAAAAAGATAATAATTGGAACGATAAAAAGCCATAGTTCCAATTTTGATCAAAAATGGAGCTACGATACCGGTGTCAGGAAGGGAAATGTGCACCGACACCAACTTATGGTTTATCGACCGGTACCGTATGATTATACCCTTGACCATGCAAGCTAGTGACCAGGCTGACCCCCAAGGCACCCCCCAAGCCATCCCGGGATAGTGACCAAGCTACCATGCAAGCTACCATGCAAGCCGATGAAGAAATTTCCGGATTATTGGAATATTGCAAAACCCCCGCAAACACGAAGTGAAACACAGAAATATTTGAAATTCAACAACCGAGAACATTATAACGAATAGAGGTGACTAACTATGAAAACAGAGCTAAGGATACTACTAACGGCAGAATCGACTGATGTTGATTTTAAAGTTTCATTGGAAAAGGCAAAACCTAAGAGCTGGTTGAAAACGGTCGTAGCTTTTTCCAACGGTATCGGCGGCAGTATTCTATTTGGGGTGGATGATGAACGCCATTTAATTGGTTTGAGTTAAAAGGCCAACGACTTTCTTTTGATGCACTGTCAACCAATGAAAAGTTCAGTGACGCCAGTTTTACGCTGTTTAAATCTAATTTTTATAAAGCAACAGGAAAAAGAATCGAAGGACGAAAAGATTATTTATCCTTTGGAATGATTGATCAGGCTGACTATTTGACCTATGCAGGATTGTTATTATCGGATGAATGTACCTTGTTGCAATCACGAATATTCTGTACCCGATGGACGGGAAAAAGCAAGGGAAAGCGAAATATTAATGCGATTGATGATAAAGAATACAGTGGTAACATCATCATGCTTTTAAAAGAAGGTATTTCTTTTGTGAAAAACAATTCTCAAAAAGCTTGGAAAATCCAAGGTGCCAAACGCATCGAGTTTATTGATTATCCGGAAGATGCAGTAAGAGAAGCACTGGTTAATGCATTGGTTCACCGGGATTATAATATTATCGGATCAGAAATTCATATTGATATCTATGACGACCGCCTGGAAATTGTGTCGCCGGGTGGCATGTATGATGGGAAAAACATTCAGGAAGTTGATATCAACAGAATTGCTTCAATTAGGCGCAATCCCATCTTAGCAGATATTTTTAATCGCCTGGATTATATGGAACGGCGGGGAAGTGGGTTAAAACGAATAAAAGAATCGTTTGATGACGAAAGCTGGGTAGAATTTTTTTCAAATCAATCCAATTTCTTTGTGGTAATGAAAAAACAAACGGTAGATAAGGGCGATGATTTTGATGATGAGCGGAAACGAGCGGATAATGAGCGGATAGTGAGCGAATATGAGCGGATAATGAGCGAATTAAGCCCGAATGAAAAATTAATCGTCGAATATTTGATGAAAAATGAAAAAATAGTCAATAAAGAGGCAAGTTCATTAACCGGGTTATCTCCGGCCCAGGTAAGGCGGGTGTTTGTCTCATTACAGGAAAAACAAGTTATCGAAGCCGTCGGAAAAAGCAGAGCTAGACATTATCAATTGACTAAGTCGGAGATTTTAAAATAGCGTTAATGAAATAGAGGGAGACACTATGAGTTTATCCGAAACCTTCTATGAAAGATTTTATATTTAAAAAAGAAGTTGATTGGTCGTTGTTGAACACAGTGCTTTCCCGGTGCCAGGCTCAACTTAACTTACACCAATAAAAGGAGAATCAAAAATGAACATCATCACCATCACAGCCGGTTCTAATTGTCACCTGATCTCCGATGGGGAACGACATCTGATGATTGACGCCGGTGCCCCGGGAATGGGGGCTAAAATTGAACGAACCCTGGCACAAAATAAGATTGCCATGGAACAAATCAGTTATCTGGTTCTGACCCATGGCCATAGCGACCATATTGGCAATGCTGCGGTCTTTCAGGAAAAATATAGCATCCCGATAGTCATCCATGAAAATGACCTCTCACTGATTGATAATCCGTTGTCTCAGGAGATGCGGGCTACCCATCCCATCGGTAAAATGATCAAATGGGTGGGGCAGGGTTCCATGAAGCGGAATCCGCCCCGACCCTTCAAACCGGATCTCGTCATCACCGGGTCACAAACCAACCGGCTGGGTTTTGGTGAAACCATCCAGCCCCTGCCTGGTCATACCCGGGGCTCCATGGTAATTTCGTTTTCCAGTGGCGAATTATTTGTGGGGGACATCCTGATGAATCTGACCGGCCCTCATCCGGCGTATCTCTGGGAAGATGGCACGGCCTTGCAAAAGAGTATTCAGACAGTGCAGCAGCTGCCGGCAAAAACCATTTACTACGGTCATGGACGACCGACACCGGTAAGCAAAGTAGCTCAAGTGTGATCTGCCGGATAACAAGGTCTGGTGCCCAAACACTTGCTGCTACCGATTGTTGCCTGGAACCAAAGCCAACCCTTTATACTGTAACAACAGCGCAACAGAAAGGACAGGTTGATGAATAAATTATTTATTGGAAAGTTCAAGACGGGGGATCAGCTCGATAAAAACTATTATCGAATTGATACCACGAATCAAGATTTTTTTAAACAGCACTTTAACGGTATGGAGGCGGGTGATTACGTGTTACCCGTGAAAGCCGGTGAGATCGAAAAACTTTTTATGTTTGAGCAATTTGAAACGAATGAAACAAATATTGAAGCAAAATTTAGAGTTGTACAAGTTTATGAGCCCAAACTGGCTTTAACTGGAAATATTGTTAGTTGTAAATATTTTCAGCCGGATTTAAATTTGTTGAACAAAGCCATAAAATCGACGAGAGGTGTTGGTTTTATTCCGGTTATGTTGGAAGAAAACAGTCCCGAAATACCAGAAATTGACTTTAATAAATCAAAACGGCGATTCTTTGTTTGCCTGAAAAGAAAATTGGAACAGGTTGCTTTTTTTAAGCCTTTTGATATCTGCCTGGTTATTTCAGATATGGAAACTACAGGTATCGAAGATATTCTTGAATTCAATGGTCAATCGTTCAGTCGAAAAAATGTATTGTGGGATCTTTATCTGGACAAAACCTCAAATGGCAACGAGAAGTATTCCTTGCGCCAATTACTGGAGTTCGCAAATGAGAAAAACGATGATGCTCCTAAAAAACTCAACTATATCACTTCGTTGCTGAGTGAGTTGGATTCCGAGTCGATCTTTCCGGTTGATAGTCCAATCTCGTTATATGATAATGTAATTGTCGGACGCAAACGATCAGCATCAGGCGGTTCAACAGGAACAGTCAGCGCAACTGTTGAGGATGATCTAACCGACATTGAAGAAACCACCGATTATGAAAAATATGCAAAGCTGATGCAGTTTAATCCCAATGTAATCTTGTACGGTCCACCAGGCACAGGCAAAACCTACGGTGCGATGCGTATAATTGAAGCATTTGAGAAACAAAATGGTAGTCCGGCTTCATTCAAGCAAGTGGTAGCTGAAAAACGGGCAAAATTTATTACCTTTCATCAGGCCTTTTCCTACGAAGAATTTGTCGAAGGCATACGTCCGCAAATCGATGAAGATGGCCAGATGGCATACCCTGTACAACCAGGTGTTTTAAGAGAATTTGCCGATGCATGCAGTATGCAGTCAAAAAAGAAAAATATAAAAGACGAAGCATTAAATAATACAGCACCCAGCAATCAGGTCTGGAAGGTTTCACTTGGGCGAAAAAATGAAAACCACATCTATACAACCTTACGCGATAAGAATGTCATCGCCATTGGTTACGGTCCAGAAGAAGATGTCAGCGACTGGAATGATGCCCAATTAGATCAAGGCGATCCGACAAATACACTGAAATGTCTGCATAGCCGGGTGAATATTGGCGATATTGTCATGGTCTTCAATAGTCCCCAGACCATACGACTGATGGGTGTTATCACCAGTGATTATTTTTATGATAATAGTGATGGGTTTGGTTACAGACATCGACGGGCGGTTAAGTGGTTAGCGAATTTTGAAGCGAATCCGAAAGATATTATTGCGATTAACAAAAATAAGCAATTGGTTCAGGGTGCCATCTATAAGCTGAGAGTTTCTGTTAATGATGCCTTGGCACTGCTTGAAAAAGAGGAAAACAAAGATGATTTACCTAAGCCATATTACCTGATTATTGATGAGATAAACAGAGGGAATATTGCCAAAATATTCGGTGAACTGATTACTTTAATCGAAAAAGATAAACGCGAACTTCTGACCTGTGAACTGCCCTATTCCCGGGATGCGTTTTCAATCCCTGGCAATTTATTCCTGATCGGCACCATGAACACGAGTGACCGAAGCATCGCCCTGTTAGATACTGCGTTGCGACGGCGTTTTGCCTTTGTTGAAATCAACCCTGACGCATCGCTTGTGGAACGATTCCACCCTTCAATTGGTGGAAATGTGTCGCCGGGTAAATTATTACAGGCATTAAATAATCGTATTACGGACAAAATAGACCGTGACCATCGCATTGGCCACAGCTATTTTATGGGTGATGATCTGGTGACAAAATATGATTTGTACAATGTCTGGTATTATAAACTGCTGCCTTTGCTGATGGAATATTTCTACAACGATGTCAAACAGGTCGGTCAGATTATTGGGGATAGTTTTTTTGATAAACAGACCGGTGAGATTATTCAATTCAATTTAAAACCTGATGAAGATGGGATCTCTCAATTTGAAGCTGCGCTGATTTCAATCTATGAAAAAGGGGTGTAAGCCTGGTGCAAACCGTCATTACAGTTTTTGAAGACCGCCAACAGAAATGTGAACTTTTACCCTGGCAGAAGACTGATATTCTCGAACTTCGTCACATCATTGGCGAAAACCGTCTGTCATTATCGTATGATGGCGTGCTCCACGTTCGACATTATGTTGGTTTTATTTCCAAGGGAAACACACGCCTGCAGATCTTGCCAAAAATATATGAAAACAGCGGTTTGACCGAAGAAGACGAACAGCGGGAGGCAATGAATGTTTTACTGAATTTGCTGAGAGTGTCGGAGTTCAACAAAATACTATGCTTGCCCAACCAGTCCAGTGCCGCTGAACATTCAGACATTATGGAGCTCTTCATTTCGCTATTTGGTGATAAAGTATTTCAAATATACTCTCGCCAAATGAACCGCGAATATGTGGATATCAGTGAAAACAGTTCTTTTGTAAAAGGGAGCATAGATTTCTCAGCAAATATTCGTGCAAATCCGATCAGACGAGACAGACATATGATCACATATCAGAGTTACGAACATGATAATGTATTAAATAACACGATTAAAAGTGTTTGTCTAAAATTGATTCAATTGACCAGCCTACCGGAAAATAAAAAGAAACTCAAGCGGGCCTTGCTTTTTTTAGATGACGCCAGCGATGTGGCTTTAACGAAAGAGTTGTTTGATGCCGTTAAATTTACACGTTTGAATATGTCATTTAAACCAGTTTTTGAAATGGCAAAGATGTTTTTTTACAACTTGACACCACAGAGTTACCAAGGGGATGACACCGTTTGTTCATTTTTGATTCCATTAAATGAATTATTTGAATTTTATCTTTATAAACTCTTTTCTAATTTTGGGGAAGGCTACCATGCATATTATCAAAACAGCCGTAGATTTGCCAGTAGTCAAAAAGCAGATTTTGGCAAACAGGTACGACCGGACATTATTCTTGAACATAATGGGAAAACGGTTTTAATCGCCGATGCCAAATATAAAAATCCCCATTATCAGAATGGAAAGTACAACCATATTAGTCAGGCTGATATTTACCAGATTTTTGCCTATGCAAAAATCTATGGCGTTGATTCAGTGGCGTTGATCTATCCGCAGTTTGAGAAAGACTTGCCAGCCCCAATGATTGTTGATTTACAAGATCATCTTTCCAAAACGAAATTAATAATAGGCTGTATTGATATAAAAAAAGCCAATATCGAGAAGGACAGTGCATTATTAAAGCGAATGATGACTCTAGATCTGTGAATCCTTAAACTGCAGCTCATTAGAAAATGATGCCTATGTACAAAATCAATGTTTGCCTACAATGCCACCTTTGACTACCGTCATCTGCCAGAACTGAACCATCTGGCCTGGTACGACATTATGCAAGTGGCGGCCTATCGGCAGCACAATCCCAGCATCCCGCCTTGTGCCGATTGCTACGGCACGGGCAGATTGAAGCGCGGCTACGGCGTCAAGAGCATCTACCGGATGTTAAGCAAGGAGTTGGCCTACTGCGAGTTGCACAACGCCCTGACTGACGCCATTGACGAGTTGACAATTATGAAATTGCTTAATCATGAAATTGCTAACTATGCTTTGGCAAAAATTTGATTTAAAGAACGCCTCAGTTATCTGATATTTTCGGATAACCGCATCATTTTTAAATATCCATCACGCTAAACTTTATAAAGCAGGATCGAAACGATCAAAAATCGCCTGAACTAAAATAATCAGCAGGCAACGGCTAAACCACAAAAGACCAGGGAATCGGTTCCCTGGTCTTGATGTGTTTGTGACCGCAAGCGATTAAGTCGATTGTGAGGGAATTTTCCAGCGAGTCACACTTAATATTTTGTCTCTGATCAAAATGGTGTGACTCGCGACTTTTCCCGTCATTCAAGCAATTTTCCGTCGCGATCCCAGTAGGACCAGGTTCCGCTTTTATTGCCATTGACATAAGTTCCTTCGGATTCTTTGACGCCATTGTCGTACCATGTTGTCGCGGGGCCATGCCACTCGCCATTGACATAGGTATGGATCGACATCTTGGTGCCATCACCATACCAGAAAGTCCAGAGGCCCTCTTTGTTATCGTTCACGTACGAACCTTCACTACTCAGGATGCCACTATCAAACCAGGTTTTATAACTACCGTTGAGCAGATTATTGGCATAGCTGCACGCTAAGGCAAGCTGGCCGTTTTCATGCCATGATTCACGGGCTCCCTGTAATTTGCCGTGCTCAAACACGAAGCGTTCTTCCATCTTACCGTTTTCATACCAAAATGTCTGAATCCCATGAACCTGACCTTCGTAGTATGGTGTTGCGTAGCGCGGTTTGGTCATTTCGGGATCATAATAAGCGCGTGATAAGCCGTGGCGGCGGCCATTTGAGTCATAATGTGAATAGCCATATTTATAATAATCACCAGCACCAAATGGCTTCTTAACCAGGTTGGTATAATCGGGCAGCCAGCCACAATCATAATCATCGGGCGGATTTGTATCGAATACAATTGCGACATCCAAGACACATTTTTTTGTCTCATTGAATCCCATCGCTGTCGGCTGCCATTTTGTGGCGGTTACAATGCTTAAGGACTGTTTACCTTGTTTGGCTAAATCTTTTAAGAGATAAGGGGTGTCGGTATCGATGGTGGCGATCAGTTCAACACTCTCATCCGCTTTTTGTCGATACAGGTAGGCAATTATATCATCACTATTCTGATTGGTAATTTTTAGATCGGCTGTTTCACCGGCATTAAAATCTTTGGTCGCATAACGGAGGTTAATCAGATGACTTTGCGCCGACAGCACATAGACATCCGAACTGAACTGGTATTTTGTTTCGGTGTAGGGATCATCGACCTTATACATTTTACCGCTTTCATAGATGGCGTTGTTATGAATCGACCAGGTGGTACCCGGCATCGCCTTGGTATAGTCGCCGGAAAACAGCTTTTTGACAAAGTCCGGCCAACTGGTATACCAGTTGGGATCGTCAAACCCGTCGGCGATCGCCTTATAGAGTTCATCATGGGTTTTAACTGATCGCCACAGCTTGCCCATCGCCGGAGTACCCTTTTTATCACTCATGTATTGCAGAAACAGCGATGCCGCATAGGCGTGGGCATCGGGATTATGACATCGGGTATTACTGACCCGCAACAAACCTTTCATGGGGAACCATGCGACATTTTCAGCATCAATTACTTTTGGCCAAAAGTTGGGGTATTTTTTGTTGATTTGAAATTCCATCCAGACCGCTGATGCTTCCTGCAGCAAGCCTTGTGAGGCGCCATCATTAGGCAAATACAATTGCTGATAATAATGGAACAGCTCATGGGCAACGGTTGCCCGGATTTGCTGTGTTGCGTTGGGGTCTTTTAATTTATTGGAATTGATGGCAAGCCAGGCATTAGATAGTGCAGTGGCGCGTGAATACTTGGAATACCCCGGTATTTCCAGATAGCCCCAGGCATCAGCAGCACGATTACTGAGCGCCCGTTCAATCAGCGTGCCAAAATCAAAGATTTCCACCGGGAAGGGATTTCTACCACCGGCATAGGGCAGGTTAACGCCAGTGGTATCCTCAATAAAGGCGGTCGACTCAGTCAGGGCATTTTTAATTTCTGTCATCAGCGCCGGATTAGCATTAGCTACTGAATTTGGGACCCTTACTTTAAAATGACCAACATACTCGGTACTCCAGCCAGCGGTATCATAGATCATCTGCTCAGCCACTGAAATGAAAAGTTTATATTTCAGAAAGATGTCTTGGCTTTCAAGATTACCCTCATCTGTTAAAATTGGAACAACCTCGGGATTAAGGTTCGGTAATAAAATGGTGGCCTTACCATTTGCGACTGTCGCTTTAAAGAGTTGCCGATTGAGGCCAGTCTGATCACTTGAAGGGCGATAACTATCATCGTAATAAACAGCCAGATAAATGTCAGCTCCGTTAGCTACCGTCTCATTGAGTGGCAGGGTAATCTCCATCGGTGTCAGCCAGAATTCAGGGAGACCATCCAGTTGATAAAAAGACTCTGATCCGCCATCTTCGACTAGACGACTGAAGTCAAAGGTACTATTTTCACTTAGCGCACCGGCCGGAACAACCACGCTGGCGCCGTCGCTTAAGTCAACAGAACCACCAGTGGATGAAATGTCCGACTGTGCGGTTAAATCCGTCACAACGGCGGTACTATTTTTGATTAAACGGATCTCAATACCCTCCAGTCGCAGACCCTGACCCTGGCTGCCGGCGGTCTCACCGTCTTTGGCCCAGGTCGTTTCCCAGCCGAGATTTTGCACGTGGGTGCGGTATTCAATGGAATAACCGGGTAGGTCAACCAGTTGGATCTGGATCCCTTCCAGCCTTAACCCCAGGCCTTCGGTTCCCGAGGGGGTGCCGTCATATGACCAATAATCCTCCCAGCCGACATTTTGAATATGAGTGCGATACTCAATGGTCGCACCGGCTGGCACATTACCGGTGAGCTCGATTTCGATCCCTTCCAGCCGCAGACCTTGACCCTGGCTGCCGGCGGTTTGGCCGTCTTTGGCCCAGGTCGTCTCCCAACCGATGTTCTGGACATGGGTATGGTAGCGCACCCCCAGGGCTTCACTGGTTTCGATGGTATTATCGTTTACATTGTCGTCCTCCGGATTCGCCGGCCAACTTGTTTGGGCACTGACGCTGCTGCACAACAGGATGGATACAAAAATCAGGATCAGGATCATCTGGGAAACTAATCTTTTCATTTCAAACCTCACTTTCTAACTACTGATTTCACCGTTTCATTTTTATTCCTATTCATTATATCTATCTTGATACCCCGCAACAAGGCTTTTAATTACGCTTTTAAAATAAATTATCGCCGCAGGGGAGGGAGGTATTGAGCACTCTCAATGATAAGCGGCAGAAAATTAAAAGTGGTAAAATAATGTTCAAATTATTCGAAAAATCAATCAGATTATAGTATAATAGGCAGAAAGTGTCAGCTTAGATAGCAACGCAAACAGAAAGCGCAAGAACAGGAGGATCAGTCAATGAAACACTCAAAATTATTTAAAATACAGCTACTCTTGGGCCTTGGCGCCATGCTGGTGGTCTTTGCGTTGCCCTTTCAGGCAAGCGCCGCAAACAATTGGGTCGCACCGTTTGATGCCTATAATTCGGATAGTAGTTATCTTGATGTGGCGATGGACAATGATCCGCCGGCAGAAATCCTGTTGCGGCCATATTATTTTACCGACGTCCCTGGCTCGGTTTATCAGGTGAACGACGATATCGGTGATGTCATCCTCAAAACCGGCGAATCTGCGGATATCGCCTTTACGGTTGACTACGACGGCGGCAGAATCGAATCCACTATCAGGCTGACATATAATGATAAAAGCGCAGCGCAATCATCTTTGGATGAAATGTTTACCTTTACCCATGACACCAATCGATACTATTATGACAGTATTTCTCAAGATTTTGATGGTGAAGGTGTTTATCATGATTCCGGCTCATCTGTGGCCTTGTACCGGCCCCAAGACGGCATTCCTTGCCTGATGCTAAGTCTTGGTGGATTAAACAGTTTATATCTGGAGATTGTCGGTGTCCGGGGTCTCACCGGGGGCGATCCGGGCAATGGTGCCGCAAGTGATGATTACGACAGCGATCGTGAAGGATTTCCGGTTGCGGTCGTCATCGCCGTCGTTGGTGGGGCGGTGGTGGTCATTGGTTTAATTATCGGCAGAACAATGCGAATTAAAAAACCGCAAGCGACACCCAGCCCGGTACCCAAAGATGTGATCATCACCGACCCGGCGACCGGGGCGCAAACCCGCTACGTCCAGGATCCGGTCAGTGGGGAATGGGTCGATCCGGAGCGAGGCGGGGTCCTGAATCCCGACCGGCTGCCCGAATCGATGCAGCAGCGACAAGATGCCCGAAAATGGGTTGATCAACAGAACAAGAAACTGCAGACCGGCGACAATGATTTTGACCGAAAATTGGCTGAAGAGCTTGCTAAACAACAAGCGACGGACCGTCAGATTGATGAATTGCTGCGGGTCTCCCAACGTGCCGGCGCCCTGCCGCAGAGTGAACTGACGATTAATATCCGCAAAAACGCGCAAAAGCTGGTCGGTCAACTGATCGATGGCTCCCAGCCGGTTTCGCCCGAGGCCATCGAACGGGTGCGCGGAGCCTTCATCAAAACAGCCACCGGCACGATCATTGCGACTGCAGATCTGCCACCGGTCCCGTCTGATTCGATGCTTTTCGCCCAGGCATTTAACAATGAAGTGGAAGAAGTTTCCCGCAACCAGACGGCTTCCGCCGTATTTTTCCGGACCATTTTGGGCATCGCTACAGTGGGGGGATCGGAGCTGTTTTTTCAAACCCACAAAGGTTATCTGCGGATGCGCGACTACGTCGATGACGGCGGGAACAGCATTGGGGGCGGCTTCTTAACCGCCTCCTGGGGTGCGGTTAAAGATTTTGCGGTCAGCAAAACGGCCGACAAGCTCATCGGCAAAGCGAGTCCCTCATTCAAAAATTTGAACCATTCAAAAAGTGGCAAAATTGGTTACGATCAAGTCAAACGATTGGTCAAGGGTGATATTAATACCACGGATAAAGTTACCCTCGACATCGACGGAAAAGTCCGCCGGGCGATCGAAAGAAAATTCAATTAAGCAGGAGGTTTCATGAACGCAAAGACGATCACTTTAACGGATGCTCAGATCAAAGCGGTGTCCCTAAACAGTCACATCAAAGCAAATCGGCTGTCCATGTTGCCAGATCTCAGCCAGGCGGTAGGTGTTTCTCCGCCGATATTGGATCCCGCCCAGATGACGGTGTTAACGGCCGCCCTGCGACCACTGAACACGGCCGATATCGCGGTGCTGCTGGCCAACGACGGCTTGATGCGGCTGCAGCTGAGCCTCCGCGGCGAAACCGGCGTGCTGCTGGGACGCTCAGACGACAGCAATCAGATGCTGCCCAGTAGCGAGGGCGATCTTGCCACGATGGTGATGGCCTACCTGGCCCAGGGGGGCGAGCCGCGCAAGCGCGCCGCCGCACTTAACCTTTCACAGAATGCTTTTTTGCTGCTGCTGGCGGCGGCAGATGCGTATAAAATGCACTATCTTGCTGACCTTCTCAATCATACGGTAGCGGACCCAGTCCTGACGGTCGGTGCGCTTGAGCAGGCCATCACAGCTGCTTATGAAAATACTGACCTGCGCTGGCTTTTGCCATTTGCCTTGTTTCGCTCTGAGAATGTCCCACAGCTTGACGTCAAGTCAGCCTTGTCCGAATTGGCTGAAGTTGGCTTGGTAGAGGCGGGTGGAGTGGTCTTGACGGAAGAAGGATCATTATTTATCGATGACCTGATGTATCGCAAAGTGATCGTCGATATCAGCTCGCTTTATGGACAGGACGCGGCGCTGGCCCATTCACATGTGATGTTTATCCGCACTGAAGCGACGCTATGGGCTGTTCACTATGGCGACCAGGATGCGGCGGTGCTATCGCTGACGATCGACGAAGCATGCGAACTGATGGTCTCGCTGCTGATCCAGAAGGATGAACCAGCGGATCGATCCGAACCCCAAGCGGTGCAAAACGAACGCCACGCGGCGACAAAAACGGCAACGATAAACTGTGTCCATTGCGAGCAACAGCTGGAACCCGGGGCAAAATTCTGTATCTATTGTGGTACCCCAGTACCGCTACCAGCAGCACCTGAAGCCGTCATATTCTGCCAATACTGCGGGGCCAAACTGGCGCCAGGTAACCACTTCTGCACTCAATGCGGCAAACCAACCGATTGATTTGAAAGAACAAGGGAACAAAAAAACAAAGTCATGGATTTAATGTGAATCCATGACTTTGTCTATGTCGGTATAAATATTATTACTCTTTTATTATCTGGCGATTTCTGTTCTTTTCTGATAGCCGCGGACGATACAAGAAAGGCTGAAACAAATCACAAAATAACCGACTGCCAGTAACGCAAAGATCATAAAAACCTCTGGCGTGGTGGTATATCGTCCCATTACAACGAACCCGCTACGGGTATACTCGGGAATCGCAACGACCTGTAAAAAAGACGTATCTTTAACGGTCGTAATGACCTGCGATAACAGGGAAGGAACAATACTTTTAAAACATTGCGGGAGTACGATGAATACCAATGTTTGGATCAGCGTAAAACCTTGAGATTTGGCTGCTTCAAATTGACCTTCAGCAACTGAGTTTAAACCACCGCGGACAATTTCAGCAATGACGGCCGATGTATATAAGGTCAAGGCCAAACCACCACGAATGACGATGGTCCCATAGGGAATCATAAAGCAACAGACCAGAATCCACAATAGTAATGGGGTATTTCGAAACATTTCGATATAGAATCCGGCCACTTTACCCATGACCCGTTTTTCATAGGTTCGCAGTAAGGCCAGGATGGTCCCGAAAATAATCGAGATAATAACAACGGTAACCGAAAGCATCAAAGTTAACGCCATCCCTTTAGCTAAAAACTCAACGTTTTGAGGCGTAAAGACATTTTTAAAAACTTCTAACATGACACCGCCTCCTCACTTGGATTAAAGGGAACACGGGCATGGTCCTTGTTTTTGAGACGTTCTTCGTATTTTCTTGCCCAGGTTGCCAACGGGAAACAGAGCATGAAATATAAAAAACCGGCAAACACATAAGATGGACCGTAATCAAGACTGGATGATGCCCAGGAATCGGCCATATACATCAGATCAAAACCGGAGATCATCGCCAGAACTGACGTGTTTTTTATCAGATTAACAGCTTGATTGGTGAGCGGAGGGAGGACGATTTTAATGGTCTGTGGCAGGATGATATAGCGCATATATTGGATATAGGTAAAACCCTGAGACTTTGCCGCTTCGACTTGTCCCACTGAGATTGAAGTAATACCAGCTTTGACAACCTCAGAAACATAAGCGCCATGGTAAATGCCCACCCCTAAAACACCAATCATAAACACACTTAGCCGCAGTCCGGCAATGGCCAGACCATTATACAAAAAGAAAACCTGTATAACCAGGGGAGTGTTTTGAAAGAACTCAACATAAACCCTTGCTATCCCGCGCATTATTTTATTGTTTGATGTTGAGATAACGCCGAAAACAATACCCAGAACAAGAGCAAGGATTAAGGCGAGGACTGCGACCTCAATAGTCAGCAGAAACCCCTCGCCAAACATTTGCCATTCTCCAAACATCTTCTCCCAACGCCATAAGGCAAAAGGATTAGAACTTTTCATTAATAATTAAGTCCCCATTTCGTGATTAGGCCTTCAATGGTTCCATCTTCAAGCCAGCCGTTGATATAACCGTCAACTGCTTCGGTTAGCGCGATGCTGTCAAGCTTTGAAGTCACACCATATTGTTGTGGTGAAAAACGATCTGGTAAGATCATTGTTGAGTCATCAACATAACCACCGAGGATTGAGCCGTCAACACAGAAAGCATCAACGCGACCAGAGTCTAATGCTGCCTTGATTTCGGGGTAGGTTGCATATTCTGAGAATGATACGGTAACACCAAGTTCATCGGCTGATTTTTGAACCGCTTCTTTGGATGTTGCACTTTGAGCCACACCGATTGCTTTACCATTCATGTCAGCAAGACCTTTGAAACCGGCGGCTTTTTTAACTAACAAACCGACCGCGTCTTCATAATAAGGGGTCGAGAAGTTATAGGTCAATTTTCGTTCGTCGGTAATCGTGAAGGTTGCTATAACCAGATCAACTTCGCCGTTGTCAAGTAATGGACCACGTGTTTTAGCGGTTACCGGCGTTAATTCATAGGCATTTTCATCGCCAAGAATTTCTTTGGCCAGAAGCTTGACAATATCAATTTCAAAACCTTCAATCTCACCGGTGGCTGTATTGCGAAGACCGAAGTTGGGAACGTCTTCTTTAACACCCACTCGTAATACACCAGCTTTAACAACTGCATCGAGACTGTCGTCGGTCGCTTTTGAATCTTTCGCAGTCGAAGATGAACAGGCTGCCAAAGTAAAAACCAGGCTTAAAATAAGCAGAGCAGAGAGTACCTTTTTCATAATCATTTTCCTCCTAAATATTTTGTTATAAAATTATAATAGCTAATATCGTTGTGATATTAGAAATTAACGCAAGATCTTACTGAGAAAGAGTTTCGTTCGTTCTTCCGTAGGATTTTCAAAAAAGTGTTCCGGTTTTCCTTCTTCAACGATTCGACCATCATCCATGAAAATGACCCGATCGGCAACCACCCGGGCAAAACCCATTTCGTGAGTAACCACCACCATGGTGATATTTTCTTTTGATAATTTGATCATGACGTCAAGAACTTCTTGAACGGTCTCCGGGTCAAGGGCTGATGTTGGTTCATCAAAGAGGATGATCTTTTTCTCGGTTGCCAGGGCTCGGGCAATGGCAACACGTTGTTGTTGGCCACCGGATAAGGTTGATGGATAAGCATTCTCTTTTTCACTCAAACCAACAATAGCCAAATACTTTCGCGCTCTTTTGATGGCTTCTTCTTTTGGGACTTTTTGTAGTTTGATTGGTGCCAGAGTCAGGTTTTCCAATACTGTTTTATGCGGATACAGGTTAAAGCTCTGAAATACCATCGCCGATGTTCGCCGGATCAGCTGAATTTTATTTTTTTGGGTGAGTTCTTCACCATCGACAAAAACGTGTCCCGTAGTCGGTGCTTCTAAAAAATTCATACAGCGAACGGTGGTACTCTTGCCCGAACCTGAGGGACCGATAATAACCAATTTTTCGCCTTCTGCGACGGTCAGGTTAATGTCTTTAAGTACATGATGATCACCAAAAAATTTATTTACATCTTGAAGTTTAATCAATTATTCTTCCTCCAAATCTTGTGTCAATAGCCAAAAAAAGAACTTCCATAAAATATACGCACTGTGATATAGTATATTCGAAGCTCCATTGCTACATCAGTATTTTTAAATATAAAATACCCTTTTACAATAATATTATGTAGAAGAGCTTTTGTCAAGACTTTTCAAAATACAGCACAATTAAAAACGTCAATGTTGAAAAGAACTGAATAAGCTATTTTGTTTTGGGTATAAACGGGTTATAATTATAAAAACTATATTACAGTGAAAAGAGGTCGGAAAAATGGGCGAAAAAATATCAACAGTTCAGTACAAAGGCAATTTAAATGAGGTTTATCGAGTCGCTGAAAAGGGCGTTGGCAATGCCTATAGCGAATACATCATTCGCACTAAAGAAGATGATCCCGTTGAACTAGCCAGAATTAAGTTTCAAAAAGGAGCCCGCCACGAGCCGGGATCGGAAGTGGGCGTGATCGATTCTGATTTGCTTGAGATCGTCAGAGATCGCTTGAAGTTATTTCAGGAAGGTGAGTTTGAATGTACCGAAAATGCGATGGCCCTGGTTCATATTGAAACGGCGATTATGTGGTTAAACCGGCGGGTGGAAGATCGGATCAAACGTGATGTCATTGGGACCCATAAGAAATAAAATTAGAACTAATATTAAGAGTAAATGATGTGACCACTAAAAAAAGGTTTAGCTATCGGGATTGAAACCCGATGGCAAACCTTTTTAATGTTTTTTAATTCGGTTGGATGTAAAAAAATCAGGTTAACAGATTCAATACCGAGGCATAAAGATCCTGGGTATTTTCTTTCCAGCGATTACAGATATCAAGGGCCAGTTTTAATGTCGGCGCATTTAATGATATTTCCATCAGGACAATATTATTTTCGTGAAGTTTTAATTCAACCAGATAATCCGTTTCTCCCAATTTCTGATAGTTTGCGGTAATTTTTACTTCTTTGAAGATCTTTTCGCGGTTTTCCTTCAGATATAGATCAATCATATCGGTAATATAAGCCGGAATTTTCTGCTGAAAAACATTCAGTGTTTCCTTACCCATCGCTGACAAGGTGAGCACTGACTTTCCGTCATAATCAAGAGCGGAAAGAAATTCGTCTTTGATCAGATCATCAATGTATAATTGAATATCAAAATAACCAATCTGTAAATTTTCGACAATAATCAGAGCAATCTGTTCCCGGGTTAAAGAAGTTTTAATTTTCTTTAAGACATAGAGGATGATCAGTTTATCCTCAGCCTGTTGTTCAGAATTAAAGAGCATGAATACCACCACCTTTATTTATCTATGAATATTGTAACATATCAATGGATCAATTTCGCTATTTCTATGTAAAAAAGAGGAAAAAATGAAAAAAGAAGTCAAGCGCAATCACGCACTCCCGCAAAATCATTGCAACCAGACCATTGTCAGTCTGGGTCAAGCACTCGGTGCGACCGAAATCGGGTTTTCCGACTTATCGGTGCTGCCAGATCAAAAGCGAATGAACTTTAATCGCGCTATCACCGTTGTAATAAAACTTTCCGATGGTATTTTAAATCAGATTGGGGCTGAGCCCACGCAAACCTATTTCAGTCACTACCGCAGCGTTAATCGCCTGATTGACGACATCTGTTTACGGATCCTATTGGCGTTGGAAGCCCAGGGTTACCCCAGTGTGGCGATTCCCGCATCGCAGTCCGTGGCTGACCTGGAAGATCAGTTCACTGGCGCTTTTCAGCATAAAACCGCCGCTGTGCTGTCAGGCTTGGGCTGGATTGGGCGCAGTGCCTTGTTTATTCATCAGCGTTACGGACCCCGGGTCCGCCTCGGGACGATCTTAACCAATGCCCCGTTACGCGTCGCTGAGCCAGTTACTGAAAGTGGCTGCGGTTCCTGTCGGAGCTGCGTCAGTGCCTGCCCGGCCATGGCCATCGAAGGGTCGCTCTGGCAGCCGGGAATGCCGCGCAATCAGCTGTATGATGCCTACGCCTGCAGCCACCATATGAAAGAAGCCTATCAGCATATCGGCCGGGGTGTTGTCTGTGGTTTATGTGTCGTTGCCTGTCCAATCGGAAAATAAGACACATTTTAATGAAATATCTTTGATAAGGTCGTCATAAGCACTGTTTTATTGGGAAAAATTCTTAAATAGGTTTTTTTTTCTCTCAAAATATTATATAATAGACAAGGAGAACTGCCGGCTGGTTTTGCTAGGCAGTTTTTAAATTGTAAAGAAACAGAGAGAAGTGTTGAAAAAATTTATAATAAACGGCGTTGAGGATGATAGCATCCTCAGTGAAATGGAAGTCGAAGCGGGGGATATCCTGCTGTCGATCAATGGCATGCCGGTGACTGATATATTGGATTATCGCTATCTGATTGCCGACGACACACTGGCGGTCGAAATTGAAAAACCGGATGGCGAAATCTGGGAACTGGATATCGAAAAAGAATATGAGGAAGATTTAGGCGTTGCCTTTCCGGAAACGATGATTGGCACAAAAACCTGTAAGAACAACTGTGTTTTTTGCTTTATTGACCAGTTACCAGCAGGTATGCGCGACAGTCTTTATGTCAAAGATGATGACGAACGCTTGTCATTTTTAACCGGCAATTATATTACCATGACGAATCTCACCCCCGATGAACTGAATCGGATTATTCGCTACCGCATTATGCCGATGAATCTTTCGATTCATACCACTAATCCTGAATTGCGGATCAAGATGCTTAAAAACCGTTTTGCCGGCGATGTGATGTCCTATCTGGAGACCTTTTATGATAATGGCATTCAGATGAACGGACAAATCGTGCTGGTCCCCGATTTTAACGATGGTGTCGAACTGAAAAAAACGCTGCAGGATTTAAAAGCGTTTTATCCCGTTCTACAGTCCGTTTCGGTGGTCCCGGTCGGTCTTTCCAACCATCGCCTTGGTTTGGAAGAACTCCGTCTCTTTAATCAGGATGATGCTCAGAAAACCCTGGAAATTATTAATGCCGTCCATGATGAAATGGAAGCAGCACACGGCGATGGATTTATCTATCCCAGCGACGAGTTTTTTTTACTGGCGAAGCATCCCATTCCCGAAAGTGATTATTATAACGGCTTTCCCCAAATTGAAAATGGGGTAGGGATGATGGCTGATTTTACAGCCTCGGTTCGGGAAACCTTGCAAATGCTAAAAAATAAGCATACGGACGCGACCACCACCAAAAGAATCGGCATCCTGACCGGTACGGCGGCCGATGATTATCTTAACAATCTGGTTGCTGAGATAAAACAAGCATATCCATTACTGGATCTGACCGTTTTTCCGATCACCAACCATTTCTTTGGCGAAGCCATTACCGTATCCGGGCTGCTCACCGGTGCGGACATCCTGGCCCAAATGAAACCCCGGCTCGAACAGACCCCCTGTGATTTGCTGCTACTGCCGGAAAACACCCTGCGCAGCGGTACCGATACCTTATTGGACGACTGGACCCTGGAAACATTAGGCGCAGCTCTTAATGTAACGATCCTCGGGGTTCCGGTTCATGGTGAAGACCTGCTGCAAATATTATTAAACAAATAAAACACGATTTAAAAATAAAATTATAAATAATGATTATAAATGAAGTGAGGAAATAAAATGCCAAAGCCTATCGTAGCAGTGGTTGGCCGCCCGAATGTGGGAAAGTCAACTCTGTTTAATAAATTAGTTGGAGAACGAATTGCCATCGTCGAAGATACCCCCGGCGTCACCCGAGATCGGATCATTGCCGATGCTGAGTGGCAGAACCACCATTTTACCCTGATTGATACCGGCGGGATCGAACCCCATACCAAGGATGACATTCTTTTACAGATGCGGGTTCAGGCTGAAATCGCCATTGATATGGCCGATCTGATTGTCCTGATGGTCGACGGTCGGGAAGGAATGACCGCCTCGGATCTGGAAGTTGCCAATATGATCCGAAAACATGACAAAGATGTGTTATTGGCCGTCAATAAGGTTGACAGCCAGGGTCTGGAAAATAACGCCTTTGAATTCTATAACCTGGGAATTGGTGAACCAATAGCTATCTCAGCCGAGCAGGGCTTGGGTCTAGGGGATTTTCTGGACGAAATCATAAACCATGTCAAACGTTATTACGACGAAGAAGAAACCGAAGATGACCGCTTACGGGTGGCCGTTATCGGTAAACCAAATGTCGGGAAGTCGACCCTGATCAATAAGGTCCTGGGCGAAGAGCGACTAATTGTCAGCGATATCCCCGGTACCACCAGGGATGCCGTCGATACCGGCGTCCGATACGACGGGGAAGACTATGTCTTAATCGATACCGCCGGATTGCGACGCAAGAAAAAAATCTACGAAGATATTGAACGTTACAGCATCATTCGAGCCATTGCCGCCGTTGAACGAAGCCAGGTCGTCCTGGTTCTGATTGATGCATCCCAGGGAGTCACCGAACAGGATGCCAAAATTGCCGGGATCGCCCATAATCGCTCCAAGCCATCGATCATTATTGTCAATAAATGGGACACCGTAGAAAAAGACAATAAAACCATGAAAAAGATGGAAGGGGATATCCGCGACGCGCTTTCATTTATGGATTACGCACCGATTATCTTTATCTCGGCTAAAACCGGACAGCGATTGGGCAAAATCTTTGAAACCATCGAATATGTCAAAGCCCAGAGCGCCAAACGGATCACCACCGGTAAGGTCAATGAAGCCCTGGCTGAATTTGTCATGATGAAACAGCCGCCATCAAAACATGGCCGTCGTCTGAAATTATATTATGCATCTCAGGTGGCCATTAATCCGCCGACATTTGTGGTGTTTGTCAATGATATGACCCTGGTTCATTTTTCTTATCAGCGTTACCTGGAAAACAAACTCCGGGAAACCTTTGATTTCTTTGGAACACCGATTCGTTTCTTTATCCGGGAACGATCAGAGTAAGATTTCAAATTTAATTTGCGTATTTAATTATGATGAACGAAAATTTTGCCGAAGCATGGCAGAATTTTCGTTCTTTTTAAATCTGTATTTTTGATCAGCTTCTGTTAAGAGACTAAAATATTTTGTCGCGAAATGTAAGTTTCGTGACAAATGAGCTAAAATGTGATAAGCTATCAATAATTCATCCGTCTCAGCCGGATTATGTAATAATCTGTTCTGACTGGTTTTGCGACAGCTCACGTTCGCAGCGGACTGCCAAATAAATTTTAGGAGACATGTCATGACAACCCCAACTAATCTAACGGATAAAATAATTCCGAACAACGCCATAATTGATGAATTTCTAAATTATGTTTTGACCATCAAAGGTTATTCCGAAAAATCAGCTCAAGCTTATCGTTATGATCTGATTATCTTTTTCCGGTTTATTAAGCGCTATTTTGCCATGGTTCCACAATCCCTTGATTTTGATGAGATTCCCATTGATGATGTCGCCATTGATGATTTAAAATCGGTCAATCTGGGGATTCTCTATGCATTTCTTTCCTATTCAAGCAAGGAACGCCACAATTCAGACGCTGCCCGCAGCCGCAAGGTCTCATCATTGCGATCTTTTTTTAATTATCTGTGCAACAAACAGAAATACTTTCTGCCCAATCCGGTGACTGAATTGGAAATGCCCAAACTACCAGCCCGTCACGCCCGTTATCTGGAATGGGATGAAGCGGTTGATCTGTTAAAAGGCATCACTGGCCGTCATCAAGAACGGGACTTTGCCATTGTTACCCTGTTTCTGAATTGCGGGATGCGGCTATCGGAACTCACGCAAATAAAGATCTCTGATATTAAGAATGATGCCCTGCGGATCATTGGCAAAGGAAATAAGGAACGGACCGTCTTTCTAAACCATGCCTGTTTAAAAGCGATCAACCGTTATCTGGCTGTTCGTCAGGAATCAGACTCCCCCTATCTGTTTCTCAGCCAGCAGAATACCCCCATCAGCAACCGGGCCGTGCAACATCTGGTTAAGAAGCACCTGGCCAGTTGTGGGCTGAATACCGACGAAATCAGCGTTCACAAACTGAGACATACGGCGGCTACCCTGATGTTTCGCTATGGCAATGCCGACCTGCGCTCGGTTCAGGAAATTCTGGGTCATCAGAACGTTTCAACAACCCAGATCTATACCCATATTAATGAAGAAACTCTGCGGGATACCTTAAATCAAAACCCCCTATCGCAATTTGAGCGTGACGACGACTAAAAGAAAGAAAATCTTCAAAAACAGAACTTACGTTTGTTTTTCTGTTTAGGATATGTTATAATAAGCCATAAATATTTGGAGGAATGCTAATGTACGAGGATTTGAACAGCAAACAGTTTGCAATATTAAAATTTATCGAAGCCCAAATGCGTGACAAGCGTTATCCCCCATCGGTACGGGAAATATGTGCCGCTGTTAATTTAAAATCAACCTCCACCGCGCACACCTACTTGAAAAAGCTGGAGGAACTGGGGTATATAAAACGGGATGCGACGAAAACCCGGGCCATCGAAGTCCTTCGACACGATCCCAACGAAACAATTTCAAACTATTTTGACGAAAAGACGATTGTTTCACTGCCAATTTTGGGTTGCGTTACAGCCGGTGCGCCGATCCTGGCGATTGAAAATATCACCGATATTTTTCCCCTGCCCTTAGATTTTACCGGAACAGAAGCCGCCTTTATTCTTGAAGTTAAGGGCACCAGTATGATTGATGCGGGTATTCTGGACGGGGATAAGATTGTCGTCAGAAAACAGGAAACGGCCCGAAATAATGAAATAATTGTGGCCCTCCTGCTTGAAGATAACGAAGCCACGGTAAAACGGATCTTTTTTGAAGACGCCAATAAAATTCGGCTCCAACCTGATAATAAAACCATGGACCCGATTATCTGCAATGCCGAAGATGTCAGAATTCTCGGTAAGGTTACCGGACTCATTCGAAAATTCTAAACAAAAAAAAGATGTGCAAACATCTTTTTTTTGTTGTTCATATTTAGTTTGTCTGATTCGTTTTAGCTAATCCAATTTCATTTTGTCTTCAATATTTTTGAAGATATCTTTTTCAATATGATTTTTATTTGCTTTAACTAATTCGATCTGGCTTTCAAAAAGTTGATTCTGTAAATCTAGAATTGTTTTACGGCTGGTTTCGCTTTCAATTTTGCTTTGTCGCAAATGTTCACGATATTGAGCCAGTAAATCATTTTTCTCATCCAATTCTTTTTGCAGCAATTCTTTTTCTTCGGCCAGGCTTTCATATTTCGCTTTTTCTTCAGCTAAAATGTCGTTGGCTTTCTTAAGTTCTTCTTTGATCAGTTTAATCTCGCCGATTTCTTTCGCTTTGAATTCTTCACTGCTGCGAACTTCTTCTTCCGCAATAAAAAGCCGTTCGGTTATATTCATACAGCCCAGGATCGCAATCCGAATGTGATTGGTAAAAGGATTAGCAGCCTTGACGCGTTCCAATTCGGCATTGACGTAATCAGAAACGTGTTTGATATGTTCTTCGTTTCCCTTTGCCTTTAAATTAAATTCGGTATCTAATATGCGTAATTCCATTATTGTTTGTTCAGGCATTTTTTCCTCCTGTGAAATAAATTTTATTTTCTTAGTCAAATAATCATTTTCTAATCTATTCTCTTCTATTATATGTAATAAAGCAAAAAATTACAAATGATTTATCAATTAATAATTTTCGATGAGTTGAGTGAGCTCGGCATTTTCGATGATCTGATAGTTTATCTGCTTTTGGTCGAGATGATTAAAGCCATCCCGTGATTCTTCATAAATCACCGGGATGGAATAAATCGGCTTATTGTATTTTTGGGCGTAATTAAGGGTATGAATGGTTCCGCTGCCCGGTGCGAAATTGGATACGAGCACAAATTGGCTGGTCGCGCTTTGCAGCCGATCCCGTTCGATGAATTTGTAGGGCTGAACCGTTTCACGATGACTGTATTCGGAAACCAGACAACCGCCCTGATCACATATTTTTTCCGCCAAACCGCGATTTGTAGCCGGATAAACCGGGGCCAAACCCGAAGGCAAAAATGCCACCGTTTTTCCGCCACCAGCCAGACAGCCTGAATGTCCATCAGCGTCTGAGCCAACCGCCAGGCCGCTAATCACCACGAAATTATTTTCGGCCAGCAGCTTACCGGCCTGAAAGGCGAAGTCGGATCCCAGCCGGGATGGCGAACGGCTACCAATCACTGCGGCTCGTTTAGGGTGATTTAAGACGTCAAGATCACCCTGGTAGAACAGCAAGACCGGGTTGTCGCTGAAATTCAGACACGCCGGGAAACCATCCGCTAAATAAGATATGTAACGGATTCCCAGCTGATCACATTCAGCGATCAGCCGTTTGGTATCGTCCATGGATGTATCAAGATCCGTTTGACCAATTTGATTAGAGATAATATGAAAGGTTTGGCCGATTTCCACAATTTCCTTTAAATTAAGACTCTCGGGGGCCGTGATCATATCCAGCAGCAGTTTAACTTTCTGGCGCCCGACCCCCGTTAGTTGCAAGAGCCCGATAATAATCTCATCTATATTATTCATACCAGGTGGTTCTTATTCGCGGAGCTGGGCGTCAAATGATCGTTTTAATTCGCTGAGGATCTGATCGATCACCGGGTTAATGTCATTGTCGTTAAGGGTCCGTTCATGATGTCTGAAGTTTAAGGCATAGGCCAGACTCTTGTAACCATCGGGAATTTGCGCCCCGGTATAGACATCAAATAAGTCGACGCTTTCAAGAATATCACCACTGTTTTTGCGGATAATCGTCTCAATCGCCGCCGCCGGAATATCGGCTTTTAATAAAATCGCCAGGTCGCGATTTGACGCCGGGAATTTAGGCAGATCGGCAAATTTATTATCCAGCGATGCGCAATCATACAGCGCTGCAAAATTTAATTGACAAACATAGCAGCGCTTGGGCAGTTCATAATTTTTGACGACGATCGGATGAATTTCCCCAATTTCGCCTAATTTTATGCCCTCCACAAAAATTTCAGCTTTGCGGCCGGGATGCAGGAAGTCTGAGCCACCCGCAATAAAATCAGGATATTTAATGCCCGACTGCCCCAGCAACAGCTCGACAACGCCTTTTAATTCAAAATAATCCTCGCCGCCATAGCTGCTGATGGCCAGTTTCTGTTCTTCGATCGGCAACTCCCCAGGCTTGCTATTCTTTCGATAGGTATTGGACAGTTCAAAAAAACGACCAAACGGGTTTTTGCGGTTATAGTTTAGTGAAATCACTTCCAATTGATGTCCAATCAGAGTATGGCGCATGATGCTATTTTCTTCCCCCAATGGGTTGATCAATGGGATCAGGTTATCCTCAAGCTGTGAATTCAGCCCGTGAAGCCGTTTTTCGCTGGTGAAAGACGATGTCAGGGTTTCATAATAGCCCTGACCAACCAGGATATTCTTGAGGGTATCTTCAAATTTTTGCACCGGGGTTTTACCGCCAACCATGGTTTCGCCGCCCATGATCGTCCCGGGAATCATATCGTAACCAAAAATCCTTACCACTTCTTCGGCCAGATCTTCTTTAAGGTCAATATCCAACCGATAACTGGGGACTTCAACTTCAAGGATATGATCTGAGCTTTTTTCGACCTTAAAAAATAACCGGGTCAGCATTTTGGCAATTTCATCGATGGTCAGTGAAATACCCACAAAGGTATTGAACCAATTGATATCGAGACTCACCTTTTTTAAGCTTGCCACCTTGGGATAAACGTCGATCAGCCCTTCAATGACTTCGCAAGCGCGGATTTCCAACAGCAGCTGGGTGGCCCGCAGTGCCGCAACACCAGCCAGTTCGGGATCAACACCCTTTTCAAAACGAGATGATGCCTCGGTTCTCAGGCCCAGCTGCTTGGCTGTCAGCCGCACACTGCCTTTGTTAAAATTGGCTGATTCCAGCACAATCAGACTGGTGGTTTCGGTTATTTCGGAATTTTCACCGCCCATGACGCCGGCAATCGCTACCGGTGCCTTGCCATTCGTGATCATCAGCATGGTTTCATCGATATCCCGTTCTTTATCATCCAGGGTTACGATTTTTTTATTGGTGGTGGTTTTAACCACAATTTCCTGGGACTGAAGACTATCATAATCAAAGGCATGTAGCGGCTGGCCCAGCTCCAGCATCACATAATTGGTGACATCGACAATATTATTAATCGGACGCACGCCACTGTTTTGCAGTTTGATCTGCATCCACAATGGCGATGCTTCAATTTTCTTGACTTTCAGCATCTTGGCCACATAGCGCGGACAGGCGGGATCTTCAATTCTGACGCTTAAATAATCGGCAATCTGATTTGTACTTTCGGTGGTATCATAGGTGGTAACACCGGCCATCGGGAGATCCAGCGTTGCTGACGCTTCCCGGGCGATGCCGATGATCGATTGACAGTCCGAACGGTTAGCCGTTAATTCCACATCGATGATCACATCATCCAGCCACAGCAGTTCCCGGGCATCCATTCCCAGCGGCGTATTTTCCGGCAGAATTAGAATCCCTTCCATGATTTCTTTGGAAAACAAGTCAGTATTCATACCCAGTTCTTCAATTGAGCAGAACATCCCGTAGGAAAGCAGTCCTCTAAAATCATTGGTGCCGATTTTGGTACCATTGGCAAGCACAGCCCCATCAACGGCTACCGGTACGATGGCACCGACAAAAACGTTTTTGGCAGCGGTAACAATCACCCGCTCGTCGGTTCCCATATCGACGGTACAGACAATCAGTTTGTCAGCATTGGGATGGGGTTCTATCTTGGTGATTTTTCCAGTAAAGATATTGGCAACATTCTCAGCCACAACGGTCAGTGTTTCCACCTTTGTGCCTGACATGGTCAGGGCCTCACCAAAATCATAAGGGGACATTTTTATATCAACAAATTCTTTTAACCAATTCAGTGAAACTAGCATATTATCGTTCCTCCTATTTAAATTGCGCTAAAAAACGCAGGTCATTTTCAAATAATAAACGCAGATCGTTTATTCCATACTTGATCATCGTGATGCGGTCAAGGCCCATACCAAAGGCAAAGCCGCTGTACTCATCGGGGTCGATACCGCAGAATCGCAAGACGTTGGGGTGAACCATCCCGCAACCCAGAATCTCGATCCAGCCGGTATTACTGCAGACCTTGCAGCCGACACCGCCACATTTGAAACAGGTGACGTCCATTTCCGCGCTGGGTTCGGTAAAATAAAACTGGTGTGGTCGGAATTTTGTTTTGGTCTGTTCGCCAAATAACTTTTTGGCAAATAAATCCAGGGTTCCTTTAAGATCGCTCATGGTAATACCCTTGTCGATAACCAGGCCTTCCATTTGATGGAAAACCGGCGAATGAGTGGCATCTATTTCGTCGCAGCGATAAACCCGACCTGGTGAGATAATCCGTAAGGGTGGTTTCTGTTCCTGCATAACTCGTACCTGAACTGGGGAAGTTTGTGTTCTCAGAACAATATCGTCCTCATAATAGAAGGTATCCTGCAAGTCTCTGGCAGAGTGATCCTGGGGCACGTTCAGATAATCAAAATTATATTTTGCCCATTCGATTTCCGGACCTTCGGCAATTGAAAAGCCCATGCCCAGAAAGATTTCTTTCAATTCGTTAACCGTGGTGGTTAGCGGATGAAGATTTCCGGCCTGATGTTTTTTCCCCGGTAAGGATACATCAATGCTTTCTTCTTTGATCTGAGCTTCGATTTCTTTTTGCTCAAGTGCCTGTTTCTGAGCCGAAATATTATTTTCAATTTCCTCCCGAATTTCATTGGCCAATTTCCCGATGATTGGACGTTCTTCGTTGGAAAGCTTGCCCATTCCCTTCAGGGCAATGGTCAGCTCCCCTTTTTTTCCGAGGTACTTTATTCGCACATTGTCCAGTGTTTTTAATTCTTCAACGGCATTAAGATCGGCCAAACAGCGATCTCTTAATTGTTTGAGTTCTAACTCCATTTTGTTCTCCTTTTTTATCTTATAAAATGTTTTTTAATCATTTGCTGTTAAATCATTTTCTTTCAAATAAATAAAAAAATCGTCCTTCTGAAAAAGGACGAAATAATTCCGCGGTACCACCTTAAATTAATACTGATTGTATTCACTCAAAATTTTAACGCAATTAACGTTAGAGGCTAAAGGCCATCAAAATCGGATGATGACGTTCACGTCTAAAACTCCAGAGGGAACTTCAATAAAATTAAACACAAAATCTCTCAGCCTGGGATTTTTTCTCTGTAAAATTTAAAATTTATTTACTCGCTCTATCATTGTCGATAAGCTATTCAATTTTTGGTTTAATTTTGCTCAATAAAGTATTTATTTAAAATCTCTGACCAGGTCATACATAATAATCCCTGCTGCGGTTGCCACATTAAGCGACTCAGCCTGACCCCAAATGGGGATTTTTAGTAACTGGTCACAGCATTCACTCATTTCATGCGACATTCCTTTGGACTCGTTCCCCATCACAATTGCAAATGACCCGTTTAGGGGTTCGCGCTCCCATATGGAACTGCCCGTTAATGAGGTGCCAATGATGGTGATCGATTGCTTCTTTAATTGTTGCACATAATCGAGCAAGGACTCGACTTGATAAATCGGCAGATGAAAAACTGAACCCATCGATCCGCGCAGCACTTTTTCATTATAAACATCGGCCGTTTTGGCAGATGTCACCACACAGTCAAAACCGGCAGCATCGGCGGTGCGGATAATGGTGCCAACATTATAGGGATCCTGAACATCCTCCAATAAGACGTACCGTTTGAATGTGCCGGACGGAACGATTATTTTAGGTAAGATACAAATAATCCCTTCCGGTTTTTGCAAACTGGAGACCGAAGAAAGAATAGCCGGGCTAACGATTGTTACCGATACACCATTGCTGGCCAATGCGATTAAATAATCGTTGACCGTTCCGACATTGATTTCCAGCCATTCTTTAGTAATAAATACTTGTTTAAACAACAATTGTTTTTTGACAGCTTCCAGAAACAGTTTGGTTCCTTCAATTGTAAAGGCCGCTTCCGTATCTCTAAATGACTTACTGCTGAGTTTTCGCAGATATTTGAGCTGATCATTATTTTTTGACGTGATTTCCAGAAACATCGTTAATGATCTTTTCGGGATAATTTATTGATTTCATTAATCGAACGGTTTTCCCCCATCACAATCAACTTATCACCGGAATGGATGATATCATTGGCAACAGGTGAAGCATTCAGAACATCCAGTGTTCGAATGGCAATCACATTTAAGCCATGTTTTTCTCTCAGGTTCAGTTGATCCAGGGTTTTTCCTTCCCAGATATGGAGGGACTCGACTTCTACAATGGAATGGTTGGTATCGAGTTCTAAAATATCGATAAAATCACCGGAGAACAGATTATGGGCCACGCGCTCGCCCATATCGCGTTCAGGTGAAAACACTTTTTTGACCCCTAATTTAAGCAATACTTTTTCATGCTGAGCATTATTTGCTTTCCCATAAATCTCGCTGATTCCCAGCTCCTGAGCATTAACAATGCCCATAATACTGCTGTTAATATCGGAAGTGATGGAGACAACAACGGCATCGACATTTTTTAAACCGATTGACTTCAAGGCATTGATATCTGTCACATCAGCCTGAACTGCATAGGTGACTAAATTCGCAATATTTTGAATCTTTTCTTCGTCATTATCAACCACAACAACATTACAGCCCAACTCACTGAGAGTGATGGCAAGTGCTTCACCAAATCGCCCTAAACCAAGGACTGCAAACTGCTTATCTTTCAATTAATACTCCTCCTCTAGCCAATCATGATATTGCCTTCAGGCAATTTAAAATTACCTACGTTTTCTCGGGCGCGTTTTTCACTGCGTGAAATCGCATAGGCTACCGTCAATGGACCCAGCCGACCGACAAACATGGTAATACTTATGGCTATTTTTCCCCCAATTGATAAATGAGGGGTTAATCCGGTTGTTAAACCAACCGTGCCAAATGCAGAAAGCACTTCAAAAACCACGGTTTCAAAAGAAGCTTCGGGCTCAGTACATAATAACACAAAAATCATGACGATGACAATAGCGAAAGCAATAACCAGAACTGAAATTGCGCGGCGGATGGCCGGACCTAAGATGCTGCGTTTAAACGCAACGACGTCCTTGCGGCCATGCAGAACTGAAACCACAGTCATGATGATAATGGCAAAGGTAGTTGTTTTTACCCCACCACCAGTGGAACCCGGTGACGCACCGACAAACATAAACAGCATCGTTAAAAACAGAGACGGCGCCGTCAACGCACCAATATCGATGGTATTGTATCCGGCGGTTCGCGGTGTGATCGATTGAAAAGCGGCGGCCATGATTTTTACCGGTAAGGATAAATTACCCAGGGTTTTGGGGTTGGTAAACTCAAAAATAAAAAAGAGCACAAAACCGACAACCAGCAAAGCACCGGTAACCGTTAATACCAGTTTGGTATGCATGCTCATCTTGTTGAACTTACGGACATTAATTAAATCACTGGTAACAGCAAATCCCAAGCCACCGAGGATGATTAAACCGCCGATCACAAAATTGACAATAAAATTACCAACGTATTTTGTTAAACTGGAATAATTACCAAACAAATCAAAACCAGCATTACAAAAGGCTGAAATGGCATGAAAAAAACTGTAGGCAGTGCCCTGTAAAAACCCGTATTCCGGGATAAAAACAAGCGCCAGCAACAATGCCCCAATTCCTTCGATCACTAGTGATGAAAAGAAAATATATTTTGTAAATTTGACAATCCCTGAGATCGAATCCATATTCACCGAGGATTGAATTAGCAGCCGGTCTTTAATGGTAATGCGTTTACCAGCCAGCACAAAAAACATCGTGGTCAGTGACATGAATCCCAATCCACCAATCTGGATCAAAAATATAATGACGACTTTCCCGAATAATGACCAGAACGTCCCCGTGTCAACTACCACTAATCCGGTCACACAAACCGCCGAAGTTGCCGTAAATAGGGCGTTAACAAAACCGCCGCTCTCTCCAGAATTACTGGCAATGGGCAAAGTCAGAAGAATTGCTCCCAGCAGAATAACCAGCGCAAATCCGTAAATCAGCATTTCTGCCGGGGAGCGCTGGCCCACAAATTTATTAAAATTCCAACGTATTTTTTCTGCCACGATCCTGTCTCCACCTATAATATTTGACAATCATACATATTTTAACACGCTGCTATAAAAAAGCAACAATAATATACAATAAAAAAACTTCCCAAGCATGGATAATCCGTTGAGAAGTTTTTTCAGTACGATTAGTTCATGTTTTTCTTTGATACTTCAACTAAGTCTTCGAAAGCTTTGATGTCATTCATTGCCAAATCAGCTAAGATTTTACGGTCAATTTCAACACCTGCTTGTTTTAAGCCAAACATGAATTTGCTATAGCTTAAGCCATACATTCTAGCACCGGCATTGATTCTGGTGATCCACAATCTTCTGAAATTTCGTTTCTTTTCTTTACGGCCAACATATGAAGATCTGAGTGCTCGCATAACGGCTTCATTTGCTGATCTATATAACTTACTTTTAGCACCATAATAGCCTTTTGCAAGTTTAAGTACTTTTTTATGTTTCTTTTTGGCATTAACGCCTTTTTTAATTCGCATTATCTATTTCCTCCTATCTTCAAATATTATCTTTTTACCATTTTGATCATTTTCATTACTACTTTAGCATCTCCAGGAGCTAAACCAGTAGCTTTTCTGAGGTTTCTTTTTCTCTTACTGCTTTTTTTGTTAAGAATATGGCGTTTACCAGCTTTAGTCCGTTTAATAAAACCTGATTTTTTTATTTTAAAACGCTTTGCAGCACCACGGTGTGTTTTCATTTTTGGCATAACTATTTCCTCCTCCCTGTACAAGGTATCTTTTATAAAAAACTATATCTGAGAAACTTATTCAAAAGAGCTAAGTTTCCTTATCAGATAGTCAATTAACACATTGATTTACTTATCTTTTTTGGGGGCTAAATACATAACCATATTTCGACCTTCGATTTTCGGTGCTTTTTCAACTACCGCAAGATCAGAAACGCGTTCTGCAAAATCAAGTAATACTTGTTTTCCCTGTTCCGTATAAGCCATTTCACGGCCTCTGAAACGAATAGCCACTTTAACCCGGCTACCTTGTTCCAAGAATTTAATGCAATTTTTAATTTTAACATTAATATCATGCTCTTCAACTCGAACCGACATACGAATTTCTTTAATAACTACAGCTTTTTGATTTTTCTTAGCTTCTTTTAATCGTTGGATTTCTTCGTATCTAAACTTTCCGTAGTCAAGAATCTTACAAACCGGCGGTTTTGCGTTTGGTGAAACTTTCACTAGATCCAAATTTTTCTCATCGGCTAATGCTTGAGCGTCTTTTGTATTCATGACTCCTAACATCTCACCTGCTTCGTCAATTACACGGATTTCGCGATCACGGATCTCGTTATTAATTTCGTGTTGAACTTCTTTGCTAATAGTAATATACCTCCATATATAAAAATTGCAGGTAGAGTCACTCCACCTGCAAAAAAATACTAACGAACATTCATCATGCGTTCATTCATATTTACCTATTTCCCTGAGAAATGAGGTGAGAAGTGTGTTTCCTCTACTTTGTTACTTAGCTATTATATGCTTATCCAGCATCGTTGTCAAGCGTTTTTTTTATGAAAGTAACGCCCGGTCATTGGCAAATTCTTCGCCGCTGACCTGACCAAAGCGTTTCAGTAAATCTTCAACGGTCAGTTGCTTCTTTTCTTCGCCCTTGATATCCAGGATAACCCGTCCTTCATGCATCATGATCAGACGATTGCCATGTTCAATGGCGTGGCGCATATTATGAGTGACCATCAGAGTCGTCAGATTGCCTTCTTTGACAAAACGGTCACTTAACTGCAGCACCTTGTCGGCTGTTTTCGGATCCAAAGCGGCCGTGTGTTCATCCAGCAACAGCAGTTTGGGTTTTTTCAGGGTCGCCATCAATAAGGTCAATGCCTGTCTTTGTCCACCTGAAAGCAGACCGACCTTGGCATGAAGACGATTTTCCAGCCCCAAATCCAGATGGCTGAGATATTCTTTATAAATCTCCCGTTCCTTATTACTGATGCCCCAGCTCAATGACCGGGTTTTACCGCGACGATAGGCCAGGGCGAGGTTTTCTTCAATCCCCATATTGCCGGCTGTACCCATCATCGGATCCTGAAAGACCCGGCCGATGACCGCCGAACGTTTATGTTCTGGCAGTTTGGTAACATCCAATCCATCAATTTGGATGGAACCCTTATCGACGCCAAAGACCCCGGCCACACAATTGAGAAATGTGGATTTTCCGGCGCCGTTGCCGCCGATGACGGTGACAAAATCACCTTCGGCCAGCTCCAGACTAAAACCGCTGAGGGCGACTTTTTCATTGACCGTTCCGGCATTGAATTTTTTTTCGATATCTTTAATAATTAACATTTATAGATCTCCTCCATTCATCGATTTTTTGATCGGGCGGAGATAACTTTTAAAGACCGGTAATGACAGTGCTATGGCCACGGTAATCGCGGTGAACAATTTCAAGTCGTTGGCCGGCATCCCCATTTTCAATACCAGCGCGATGATGATCCGATAGGTAATAGCACCGAGAACTAATGAAATCAGGCAATTGAAAAAATTGCGGGTGCCAAAAATAACTTCACCAATAATAACCGAGGCTAAACCGATGACGATTGACCCGATTCCCATCTGAATATCAGCAAAACTCTGGCTCTGGGCGATCAATGACCCGGAAAGAGCAACCAGACCATTGCTGATGACCAAGCCAAGAATAATCATGTTATTGGTGTTGATCCCCTGTGCCCTGGCCATTTGCGGATTATTACCGGTAGCCCGGATCGCACAGCCGGTCTCGGTTCCGAAAAACCAGTATAAAAGACCAACAATCACCATCACACTGATAAAACCAAAGAGCATGACCGAATATGTTGGGCTTAATCCCAGGTTTTCCATGGGCGTGAATACGGTATCAATCCGTAACAGTGACAGGTTGGCCTTCCCCATGATCCGCAAATTGACTGAATAAAGTGCGATCATTGTTAAAATACCTGCCAGTAACGCAGGTATTTTTAGTTTTGTATGAAGAATTCCGGTGACCAGTCCGGCCAGCATTCCGCCGACAAAGGCTAAACATGTAGCGATGAACGGATTCATTCCGTTAAAAATTGAAAAAGCTGCGATGGCAGCTCCCATTGCAATACTTCCTTCTACTGTTAAATCAGCAATATCGAGTATTCGGTAGGTGATATAAACGCCGATCGTCATGATCGCCCATAGCAGACCCAGCGATATTGCACCTAATATAATCTCAAACATTATTCTGCCTCACTTTTATCTATTGATTATCTTAATTAATAATTATAGCAAGCAGTAGCGATGAACACTACTGCTTGCTAAATCGTTTTTATTTATTTTTTTTAATTATCTTTCTTATTTTGCGGTAATAACGTATTGCTGAAGATCAGCGGGAATGGTTAAACCAATTTCCTGAGCGACTGCACCATTGATGGCATACTCAAATTTAGTTGCGGATTCGATTGGCATGGTTGCCGGTTCAGCTTCACCTTTAAGAATTTTTACGGCCATTAAACCTGTCTGGTAGCCCAGATCTGAATAGCTGATTCCCAGGGTTGCCAGTCCACCGGATTCTACCATCCCGGATTCACCGCAGATTACCGGTGTTTTTGACTGCGAGGTAATGCTTTGAACCTGAGGCATTGCTGAGGCAAAGACATTATCGGTAGGAATGTAGATCGCATCACATTGGCTGACAATCGATTGGGTCGCCTGTTGAACATCATTTGAATTGGTCACTGTTACTTCCACATATTTCAGCCCCAGTTTTTCAATCGCTTCTTTGGCAATTTTAGCCTGGATGACTGAATTATCTTCGCTGGAAGTATAAAGAACCCCCACAGTTTTGGCAGTCGGTACCAGTTTAACCAGCAGGTCAATTTGTTCCTTGATTGGGTTCATGTCGGTTGTTCCGCTGACATTTCCGCCAGGCGCTTCGTTTGAAGTGACCAGCCGAGCTGCTTCATAATCGGTGATCGCGGTACCTAATACCGGGATTTCGGTGGTTTTACCAGCGATGGCCTGGGCCGCCGGGGTTGCAATAGCAAGAACCATATCGACCTTGTTGCTGACAAAACGGTCGCTGATGGTTGATAGATTACTTTGATCACCCTGGGCATTTTGGACATCGATGGAAATATTATCGCCATCTTTATAACCATTGTCAGCCAGTGCGGTGACAAAGCCTTCGCGAGCGGCATCCAGGGCGACGTGATCAACGTATTGAACAATCCCGATGGTCGCTTCTTTACTTTCTTCTTTTGTGGCCGTGCTTGTGCATCCGGCACCTAAGGCAACCACAGCTGCAACGAGCAGAACGGTCATTAATTTTTTTCCGTGTGTTTTCATTTCTTTTCCTCCATTTTCATTTTTTATTCAATAAAACCTTTTCAGGTCGAATTGTTCGTACTGACTTCTGCTTTTTTACCTTTACGCAAAAAAAATTCGCCTCTGTATAACAGGGACGAATACAAATTCGCGGTACCACCTTGCCTTTGATGCTGATGCATCACACTCTGCAAGCAACCTTAGTCACTTATCCATGATAACGGTTGGTATCCGGCCCAGCCTACCGGGCAAAGCCTTTCGGTGAGCAGCTCACAGGATGTATTCATAACGGGGTCCTGCTTTCTCACACCAACCGAAAGCTCTCTGAAAAGATCATCCTATTATTACTTGTTCCTAGTCATCACTTTATTGTTTTTTATTATATTTATACGAGTCGAATTTGTCAACCATTATTGCAAATTCGACCCGTATTATTCCTGATTTATTCCAGGGTCAATGATTTTGTGTTAATTTTTTCGGTCAGTTTTTCTTTGAGATCGGCCAGACTGATCAGGCCGGCATCACCAGTGTCGCGAATTCGCAGGGCCAGGTCGCCGCCTTCGGCTTCTTTATCGCCGACGACCAGCATATAAGGAACTTTTTGCATCTGTGCTTCCCGGATCCGGTAGCCCAGTTTTTCATCCCGGCCATCCACCGAGGCACGAACGCCAATGGCGGTCAGTTCTTCAGCAATGCCTTTGGCAAAATCATGGTGAGCATCCGCCACCGGTATAATCATCACCTGTACCGGTGCCAGCCAAACCGGGAATTTTCCGGCGAAGTGCTCAATCAGGATTCCGAAGAAGCGTTCAATACTGCCTAATATGGTACGGTGAACAATAACGGGCCGATGTTTTTCCCCGTCTGAACCAATATAGTTCAGGTCAAAACGTTCTGGCATTTGGAAATCCAGCTGAATGGTCCCACATTGCCAGGTCCGTCCCAGACTGTCCTCCAGATGGAAGTCAATTTTAGGACCGTAGAAAGCCCCATCACCAGGGTTTAGGCGATAGTCAATTCCTTTTTTCTCCAGCGCTTTTCTTAAGGCATCGGTCGCGATTTCCCAGACTTCATCCGAGCCGATGGCTTTCTCCGGTTTGGTTGATAATTCAACCTTGTAGTTAAACCCAAAGACCCGGTAGACATCATCGGCCAGATCGATGACCTTGATAACTTCGGCTTCAATTTGATCTGGAGTCATAAAGATATGAGCATCATCCTGGGTAAAGTTTCGCACCCGCATCAGGCCGTGGAGGGCGCCATGCAGTTCATGTCGATGGACCAAACCCAGTTCCGCCATCTTTAACGGCAGATCCCGGTAAGAGTGGCCTTTACGTTTATAAACCAGCATGCCACCTGGGCAGTTCATCGGTTTAACGGCATAGGAGGCTTCATCAATTTCGGTGAAGTACATATTTTCTTTGTAATGATCCCAGTGACCGGAGCGCTTCCACAGCTCGGCGTTGAGAATGATCGGGGTTTTAATTTCCTGATAGCCCCGCAGTTGATGGATCTGGCGCCAGAAATTTTCCAGCTCGTTGCGAATAATCATGCCTTTGGGGTGGAAAAATGGGAATCCCGGGCCTTCTTCTTGCAATGAAAAAAGATCCAGTTCTTTTCCCAACTTACGGTGATCGCGTTTTTTGGCTTCTTCCAACCGGGTCAGATAGGCTTCCAATTCGCTTTTTTTAGGGAAGGTAATGCCGTAGATCCGCTGCAGCATCTTGTTTTTTTCATCGCCGCGCCAGTAAGCACCAGCCAGACTTAACAGTTTAATCGCTTTAATCCCGCTGAGGTTTTGAATATGAGGACCGGCACAAAGGTCGGAAAACTCACCCTGGGAATAAAAGCTGATGATGGCGTCTTCCGGCAGGTTTTCGATCAGTTCGGCTTTGTAAATCTCGCCTTCGGCATTGACCTTAGCCAGGGCCTCGTTGCGGCTTAATTCGTAGCGTTCGATGACCAATCCCTCTTTAACAATTTTGGCCATTTCTTTCTCAATTTTTTCCATGATTTCGGGAGTGATAATCACATCGACATCAATATCATAGTAAAAACCATTGTCGATCGCCGGTCCGATCGCCAATTTTGCCTGCGGATAAAGGCGCTTGACGGCCTGAGCCAGCAGATGGGAGCCGGTATGCCAGAAGGCATGCTGGCCGCCTTCGTCTTCAAATTTTAACAGATTGAGGGTGGCGTCTTCATTAATTGGTTGGCGGATATCGACAACCTCGCCGTTGAGTTCCCCGGCCATGGTATTTTTGGCTAAACCAGGGCTGATATCAGTGGCAACTTCAAGAACAGTGATTCCGGGTTCATAAGTCTTTATGGATCCGTCTTTTAACGTAATAGTAATCATAATTTTCTCCTTTATATTTGAATTGTTATAACTATTTGCGGGTCTTAGTGACCGCTTTTCTAAAACCATTTAATTTTTAAAAACAAAAAAGCCCCTTTGTCAAACAAAGGGACGTATCAACGCGGTTCCACCCAATTTGATTCACTTGCGTGAATCCACTTAAGTTCTGAATAACGGTCAGCTCCGAAAAATCCTACTCGAGACGAATGTGTAAGCAGATGCCTAATCCAACTTTCCGATCGGTTTCAGATTTCAACTCCAAGGTGGTTTTCAATTATCTGCAGTATAGGCAATTACAGCCAGGTTGCCTATTCTCTGAAACGTATCGATAACTTACTCGTCCTTATCAGCGTCTTTTTTTATTTTTATTGCTTATCAGTATAACCTTTATCTAACCAGGAATCAATACTTTTCAGTAAATTTAATATTTTATTGCATGATCATGCGTGAGCCCGCTGCCGAAAATACCATTAACCCCGGTTTATCTGCTGGTGACAAAGCGGTTCCGGTAAGCCGGCTGAGAAAGGCCGCCGAAAAATATTGAAATTTGACTTGGGTATAGATTTTTTTCGGCGCCAGATTAATAAAATCATCCAGGTAAGTTTCGATATTCTGGGGATCTTTTAGAAACTCAAAAACCCATTCTTTATCAGGACTGTCATCGACTATCCCAGTTGGCAGTCTGAGATTGCCTTGGGAAAGGAAGTCAAATTTAAGCCACTCACCAATCAGTTGGCTTTTTTGATGATCATTAAAAAATTCTTTCAGGATACCAAAGAGCTGCTCCTTTGATTTGCCGACATCATAATAACCCTGGCTGTCCCAGTAAAATGAAAAGGCTTCAAAAAAGTCAAAGGGGGTGCTGTAAATCTGGGCAGCAAAAATAAAAGCTAAGCTCTGTTTAAATGCGCCGCTATTGAAGTAACGATCCACCAACACTTCTATTTGACGCAACTGATATAATTCAGCAGCACTGATGTACTGATTCGAAATAATTTCATAAGGCGGAAAGCTGGCATAGTTATAGTGATGCATTTTCGACTCTGCCCGAATCCGGGTACCTTTTAAACATTTGAGGAATCCCAATTGTAGCATATCGGGATTAAGGGCAATTACCTGGTTAAAGGATTCTTTGAAAACTGCATAGCTTTCATAAGGCAACCCCGCAATCAGATCCAGATGAATATGGATATTATGGTGATCCAACAGTTTTTTGACATGCTCTTCAGTTCTGCTCACACTGATTTTTCGGCCGATCGCCGAAAGCGTTGTCGCTGCAGTGCTCTGGACGCCAATTTCAAATTGAATCAGTCCCGGCGGTGCCGTCTTTAGCAGGTCAATCATTTCATCATCGATCAGGTCACCGGTCATTTCAAAGTGGAAATTTGTTTCGCCGCCCTGTTTAATAAGAAAGGCAAAAATTTCCTTGGCCCGGCCCATGTCACAGTTGAAAGTCCGGTCTACTAATTTGACCTGTTTAACACCAGCCTGAATAAAGAAATTCAGTTCCGCTAAAACTCTGTCCAGACTTAACATATTAAGACCCTGCTTCGCCGAAGACAGACAATAAGAGCAGGAAAATGGGCAACCCCGCATGGTTTCATAATAAATAATTTTGCGTTTCAGACTATCGATATTCAAGTTTAAATACGGAAAAACTAATTGGTTTAATGGGATCGGCGGTGCGTCAGGATTTTCGATGATTTCACCAGATCGGTGGCGATAACAGAGCCCGGGAATGCTACCAAGTCCATTCTGAACATCAACATTCTCATTTTTCAGCAGCATTTGTAGTTTGCCTTCCCCTTCGCCCTGAATAATCAGATCGCAAAAGTGATGGGCTTCCAACAAGGCCGCCCCGTCAAAGCTGACCTCCGGGCCACCAAAAATAATCTGTACCTGGGGTTTCGCTTTTTTTATAACTTCAGCCAACTTCAGAACAATTTCCATATTCCAGATATAACAGGAAAAACCGATCCGTTTGGTATCCTGATCCAGGAGTAGTTTGACAATCCGATGCAGCGGATCATTGATCGACATCTCCAGAATTTCGACATCAAAATCCGGCAGTTGCGCCTTTAATGAACGAACAGCCAGATTGGTATGGATATATTTGGCATTGATGGCGACTAAAACAAGTTCTTTCACAGTAACCTCCAGGTGATTGGGTATTCAGGCACGGATATATTGATAAATACAAACAAAATTTGCTTTGCTGCCGGCTTCTTCAAACCGGCTGCAAAGCTCACAGCAGTAAAAATCTGAAGCTGCTAACTAGACATTAAACCGGAAAAAAGTCACATCGCCATCTTTCATGACATACTCTTTCCCCTCAACCCGGGTAACGCCGCTTTCCTTAGCTTTCACTTCCGAACCGGCCTCAACCAGTTGTTCAAAACTGGTAATTTCAGCCCGAATAAATCCGCGTTCAATATCACTGTGAATCTTACCTGCGGCCTGGGGCGCTTTGGTACCTTCGGTGACGGTCCAGGCCCGGATTTCCTGGGGACCAGCAGTTAAGAAGGTTATCAGACCTAAGAGCTTATAGCCGGCTCGTATAACCTGATCCAAGCCGGATGCTTCCAGACCCATATCGGCTAAGAACTCGGCTTTTTCCTCATCGTCGAATTGAGCAATTTCTTCCTCAATTTTTGCCGATATTTTAATAATATCGATATGATTTCCGGAATGGTTTTCCAAAACAGTTGCTTTTAAGCGCGTTACCATGTCATTATCTTCATGAAGATCGTCTTCAGAAACATTGGCAATATACAGGACTGGCTTAATGGAGATCAGTTGATTGGTTTGAATAAACTCCCATTCATCGGCAGTAAACTCATCATCATTAGGCATCTTACCGGTCTCCAGAATTTCCCGCAGACGCATGGCTACTTCCATGTTGGCTTTCTCCTGGGGGTTTGTTTTAGCCAGTTTTTTATTTTTTTCGATCCGTCGATCGAGCATTTCAATATCAGAGAAAATCAGTTCCAGATTAATGGTTTCCAGATCGTCAATGGGATCAATTTTTCCTTCGACATGAACGACGTTGTCATCTTCAAAACAACGGACAACATGAACAATCGCATCAACTTCGCGGATATGTGAAAGAAACTTGTTGCCGAGACCTTCCCCTTTGCTGGCACCGCGCACGAGGCCGGCAATATCAACAAACTCGATGGTGGTGGGGATCACTTTTTTTGAGCCGTACATCTTTTCTAAAACCGCCAGGCGCGGATCTGGTACCGTCACAACCCCGATATTAGGGTCAATCGTACAAAATGGGTAATTGGCAGACTCTGCCCCAGCCTTGGTTAAGGCATTAAATATGGTGCTTTTCCCGACATTGGGTAAGCCAACGATTCCTATTTTCATAGTTACCTCTTTCTAATTTTCATGTTAGATAATTGCGAAAGTGCCGTGAGCTTTGTGCCCAGTTTCGCACAAAACAATTTCTACACTGAACGGCGTACAGTTCGATGAACTGTTCGCCTACACGTTACAAAATTGTTTGTGGAAACTGCACCCAAAGCAAACATTGGTCGTTATTTAACCCTTACGCAAGTGTCAAACTTACTTTTTTTATTAATTTGTTGATTTAGTTTGAGTCCAAACATACGGGCTGGACTCAGAATTAATCCTGACATTTAAAAAGGTGGGTTTCCTTGATCCCGCAGGATCAAGAAGTGCCACCATTTCGATTTGTTCAGAGATTGGACTGAAAACCAGCTGTCTAACGACTGACTGGGCTGTTTTTCCATAGTTTTTCGAGGCTGTAAAACTCACGTTCATCAGCATGGAAAATATGGATGATCACATCGTAATAATCTAATAAAATCCAACGGCCTTCTCGTTGGCCTTCGATGTTTTTGGGAAATATTTCCAATTCTTTGGCTTCATATTCTATATTGTCAGCAATGGCTTTGACCTGACGTTCAGAACTCCCGCTGGCAATAACAAAATAGTTAGCGATGGATGTCATTTCGGTTACATTAATGACCTCAATGTCGATCCCATTTTTGTCTTCAATCCACCCTTTTATTTTTTGTGCAAATTCTTCTGGATTAATAAAAATCACTCACTTTCTTTTATAATTTTTAATTCTTTTATATTCATCTCAGTTTTTTAGTTTTGATAATTAAATCATTTCGGGCATCGATGGTGCGCTTATGAATCAAGGCGCCAGTCTGGGCCACATGACAGATGCTGTTGGTTAGAGCCATAATCGTGGCCTGATCCAAATCTGTTTCGGCTATCAGACGAATGGCATCAACCCCCGGAAAAGAACGGTCTTTTTCAATATAGTCAGCCAGATAGATAATCTTATCGAGGCTGCTCATATGCTTGCAGCCAGTGGTATGGCAGTATATGGCGTTTTGAATCGCAGTTTCTGTGACACCATAACGCTCCCCGGCCAGAATCGACCCCACTGGGCCATGAAGTAATTGGGGATCATTTTGACTGACCCGATCGATCTTGATCTGATGCTGTTGGGCGTAGTTCAGTTGCTGCTCGTCGGTTAGATTCTTGGCACAGTCATGCAGCAAGGCTGCCAGCCGGGCCTGGTCCGGATCACAACCAAAGGTATGAGCCAATTTCGTGGCGGACTCGACCACGTTCATCGTGTGTCTAAAACGCTTAGGGGTTAGAATCTTTTTTAAATCAGCTTCGATGTCAGTCCAATTCATGGTTATCCTCAATTGACGTATGTGGCAAGTAAAGGTGATGTTCATGAATATAGTCGGCTACCGAATCCGGCAGCAAATAACGAATCGAGTAGCCATTTTTAATCCGTGCCCGGATGTCCGAAGAGGCGATATCCATTTCGGTGGCGTACAGTTTAAAAATAGAAGCTCCGTAAATTTCCTGCAACTCTTTGATCCGCATATCCAGCCGATCATGACTATAACCGGGCCGGAAGGTGGTGATAAATTTCACCGACTTCAACAACTCCGGGGCACCCTTCCAGAGGGTGATTTCAAACATCAAATCAGCTCCGGCGATGAAATAAAAATCACAATCCGGATAAATTTCTTTAATGATATTGATGGTATCAATGGTATAGGTGATGCCATTCTGATCGATCTCGTGCGTTAATATTTCAAAACTGTCGTTACCGGCGATGGCCAGCTCCACCATTTTTAGCCGGTGTTTTCTGGCAATTTCGTCCTGAGATAATTTAAATGGGTTATTCCCGGTGGGAATAAACAATACCTTATCCAATTCATATTGATCCCGAGCCGATTCTGCCAACAGCAGGTGACCCGTATGGATGGGATTAAAACTTCCTCCCAGAAGACCGATTTTTTTCTTCATCTCAAACCCTTACTCTTTATGAATTTGTGAATTTTCGTGATGGACTTAATGCTTTTTTCTTAACCCGTTTGATCGGTTTCTGATTTTTGGTTGGTACCTCGATTTTGGTCTTTAATAAATTCTTTTTATAAAGGATGAATTTACTACCGATGGTACAAACAATATCCGATTTTGTGGCTGCGGCTAATTGCCGGGCCACGTCATTAACATCTTCCAGCGAATTATTCTGTACCTTTCCCTTGATCAGTTCCCGGGCGATGATGGCATCCCTGGTCTGCACGATGACTTGCGGGGTGATGCCTTCTTTGCCAATGAAAATGATATCGGGAATATCCATGGCAAGCTTTCTTAAATAACTTCTTTGTTTACTTGTTAACATTTTTTCTCTACTTTCTACGACGCTATTATAACATATAATAAAGCGGGAAATCTATTTAAAATACTCAAATTCGATCTCTTCCAGTTGAACCACGTCTTCATCCTGGATACCCATTTTTTCAAGCTCCGCGAAGACGCCTTTGTCTTTAAGAACCCGTTGGAAGAAGCCAATGGAATCCAAATCTTCAAAGTTAACCGAAGTAATCAGCCGCTCCAGGAATGCTCCCTTAACCACAAATAAGTGATCGAATTTCTCAACCGTGAATTGTTTTTCTTTGAAGTCCGGAGTGAAAATGGTTTCTGCTTCCGGTTCAAAGTCAAAGATTGGTTCAACTTCGCCAATTTCATCCAGTAATTGTATCGTGCGGCTTAACAGTTCATTGAGGCCCTGACCAGTGACGGCGGAAATAACAAAGACTTCATAGCCCAACTTTTCCAATTCAGCCTTTAACTCATCTGTTTCTTCTGGTACAGAAAGTAGGTCAACCTTATTTAAGGCGACAATCTGTACCCGCTTCGCCAGTTTTTCATTGTATTTTTCCAATTCATAATTGATCTTTTTAAAGTCATCCAAAGGCTCCCGACCTTCACTGCCGGAGGCGTCGAGAAGATGAATGAGCAGCTTGGTTCGTTCCACATGTCGAAGGAATTGATCACCCAGTCCGGTGCCTTCATGGGCGCCTTCGATCAAACCGGGAATATCGGCGATTACAAAAGGATCAAAATTCCGCCATTCGACCACACCCAGATTGGGCACAATGGTGGTAAAATGGTAATTGGCAATCTTGGGTTTGGCTTTGGTGATAACCGATAAAAGCGTTGATTTACCAACATTGGGAAAACCAATCAGACCCACGTCGGCCAGTAGTTTCAGTTCAAGAATAACGGTGCGTTCCTGCCCCTTAACTCCACCCTGGGCAAAACGAGGTGCCTGTCTGGTGGCAGTTGCAAAATTCATATTCCCACGACCACCCCGACCGCCTTCGGCCACCCGGTATTTTTGACCGTGTTCTGAAAGGTCGCAGATGATCCGTCCGGTCTCTTTATCTTTAATAATGGTTCCTACGGGTACCTTGATGATCAGATCTTCGCCGGTTTTACCGGTCGATCGACAACCGGTGCCGTTTTCGCCATTTTCCGCTTTGTGTTTTCTTTTATATTTAAATTCCATCAGGGTCCGAAAACCATTGTCGGCCATAAAAACAATATTGCCGCCATGCCCTCCGTTACCGCCGTCAGGTCCGCCATTGGGAACGTATTTTTCGCGGCGGAAACTCATCCCGCCATGTCCGCCGTTGCCAGCCTTCAGAATTATCTCTGCTTTATCTACAAACATTGTTACCTCGCTTTTTTTATGGTATCTACCCAAACAACAAAAAATAAAACCTCTTATCTTGTAAAAACGAGCATAAGAGGTTTTATGGATGTATTATTTTGTCACTGGAAAACTAGATGGCTTCCCGAGGATAAATACTTACTTGTTTTTTATCTCTGCCTTTTCGTTCAAAACGTACGATACCATCTTCTAATGCGAATAATGTATCATCTCCGCCTTTTCCAACGTTAGTACCTGGGTGAATTTTTGTTCCTCTTTGACGAACAAGAATATTTCCTGCTAGTACGAATTGACCGTCTCCTCTTTTAACTCCAAGACGTTTGGCTTCACTGTCACGACCATTTCTTGAACTACCAACCCCTTTTTTATGGGCGAATAGTTGAAGGTTCATTTTTAACATGTTGTTCACCTCCTATTTATTGTTCTTCAAACTGGATATAATCTCCATAAGCTTCCTTGATCCCCCGGATACCCAGGAGATAGGTCGAAATGAGTGTATCTGTTTTCATCTTCATTGGTTCATCGGTGATTTCGGGAATGATGAAGCGGACATAGCCTTCTTCGATCACTTCGTCGAGATCGGTCCGACCAACAATTTCGGTCAGTCCGTTTAAGATGCTGATGGTTAAAACCGATACAGCAGCACAAACGATATCTTCCCCATGATCAGCAAAACCTGCGTGACCAGATACAATTATTTCATGTGCTTTATTATTCTTACCTTGAATCTTAACTGAAATCATAAAATTTCCTAGGCTTGAATGCCAGTAATTTTAACTTTCATGAATGGTTGTCGATGACCTTGTTTTTTACGATAATCTTTTTTAGATTTATACTTGTAAATAATAACCTTAGGTCCTTTTGCAACTTCTAAAATTTCAGCTTTAACAACAGCATTTTCAACCACTGGAGTACCAATGATCATTTCGCCATCTTTGTTGACTGCTAAAACTTCAGTAAAAGTAATTTCTTTTACATCTTCTTCAGTGAAATTGATTTTTTCAATTTGAATAATATCATTTTCTTGAACGCGGTATTGTTTACCACCTGTTTTAATAATTGCATACATGATTCTACACCTCCTCATACCAGACTCGCCACAAAAGGTGCTTTCGACTTAAAACCTTGTGTGTGCGGCTACATAACTTTATAAATATTAACATGCTCAGCACATAAAGTCAATCAAAATAATAATAATCAGAGCCGGTCACGGTTAAATTTTTTAAAACGCCAAAATCTTTTCAATATTTGGTGGTTTTTCAGCAAAATTGGGTATAATAGATCTAAATGAGCTTTAGGAGGAAAATGAAATTGCAAAAAAGCATGCCTAAAATAAAGATTGTCGCTGTTGTTTTATTAATTGCCCTGGCGCTGGGATTCATTATTTATAATTATTACCCCAAGATCAATCAAACGATGCAAAAGGATCGGATTATTGCCGTTGCCAAAGAAAATCACATCGCGGTTGCTGATCGTATTGATTTTGATGCCCTGCTGGCGCTCAATCCCGATACCGTCGGGTGGGTTCAAATCAACGGAACCCCATTGGAGTACCCGGTTACACAAACTGACAACAACGATTTCTATCTGTCCCATAATTTTTTAAAAGAATCATCCTTTGAGGGGGCAATTTTTCGTGATTACTTAAGTGATCCGGTCACGACCCGGAATCATGTCCTCTATGGTCATTATATGTCTGATGAGTCAATGTTTGGTAGTTTGTGGAATTATCAGGATCAGGCTTATCTTAAGCTCCATCCGGTGATTCAGTTTGATCAACCTGGGAATCCCGGTGATTGGGAAATCTTCTCGGTTTATATTACCGAAGCCGAATACGATTATCGCCAGCCCAGCTTTGCCAACGATAGCGATTTTATGAACTATATGAATCGCCTGAAAGCCCGGTCTTTGTATGACACCGGTGTGGTCGTTTCACCAACCGACGAAGTCCTGACTCTGTCTACCTGTATTTACACCTTTGATGATGCCCGCTTTGCTGTTCATGCCCGAAAAGTAAAATAAACATAAAGTGTCCGCACTTAAGACATCAATTATTGTGATGTTATGTGCGGACACTTTTTTTAGTGCTATTTTACGCGATCATCAACTATTTGTTTTCGACAACGGCTTTCTTCGCCAGTTTTCTTAATTCTCGCTCGGGCTTGATCACTTTTTCTTCGTAATCAAAACACTCTTTGGCAATAACATTACTTAAAACGAGCAGTGAAATCAGGTTGGGAATCGCCATTAAACCATTCATCGTATCTGAGAAATCCCAGACAATCTGCAGGGCGGTAGTCGCTCCGATAAAAGCAACTAAACTGTAAAACAGCCGATAGACCTTTACCGCAATCGGTGCTTTAATTAAATACTCCAGCGATTTTTCGCCATAATATTCCCAGCCCAGAATCGTTGAGAAAGCAAACAGCATAATTCCGATGGTGACAATGTATCCACCGATGGGGCCCAATGCCGATTCAAATGATGCAATTGTTAACGCCGCTCCGCTGACAAGCGTACCTGCCTCAGTCATTGTTCCAAGTACTCCCGAGGAAGCAATAACCAAACCGGTAACCGTGCAAACCACCAAGGTATCAAAAAAGGTCCCGGTCATATTGATATAACCCTGTCGCGAGGGATGATCGGTTTTAGCAGCAGCGGCAGCGATCGGAGCCGACCCTAAACCCGCTTCATTTGAAAAAACACCCCGGGCAACACCCCAACGCATGGCGCTGAGCATACTGGCAATGACAGTACCACCGACACCGCCGGCCATCGCCATCGGTGAAAAGGCCATCGTAAAGATCTGCGCAATCCCTGCTGGTAAATTTTGAAAATTAATAATAATAACTAATATCCCAGCGACAAAATAAAACACGGCCATAAATGGAACAATCACCCCACAAACCCGACCAATGCTCTTGATTCCACCAAGCAGAACAACAACTGCCAGGATCGTAATCACGGCCCCGGTAATCCAGGTGGAAATTCCAAAGGTTCCCAAAACTGCACTCGAAATCGAATTTGCCTGGGTCATGTTACCGATTCCAAAAGATGCAACTACGGCAAAAGCTGAGAACAGCACCGCCAGAATTGACCCGATGGTCTTATTCTTGAAGCCATTTTTCATGGCATACATTGGACCGCCGGCCATTTCGCCTTCTTTATTTGTTTCCCGGTACTTAACCGCCAGAACACTTTCACCATATTTTGTCGAAAGACCAAATAAAGCACTGATCCACATCCACACTAAGGCACCAGGCCCACCGAGCACCATGGCTGTGGCCACACCAACAATGTTACCGGTTCCAATGGTTGCTGCCAGAGCCGTCATCAAAGACTGGAAGGGCGAAATATCCCCACTTGATTCTTTTTTTTCTGGATCCACTTTGGCAAAAACCGATTTCAACGCATAGCCCAAGTTTCGCCATGGCAAAAACTTCAGCCGAATTGTTAAAAAGATCCCGGTTCCCATGAGCAACGCCAACATGACAGGTCCCCAAACAAAATTGTTGACAGCTGCAATAATTTCCGAAAAATTCATCTTAACCCCCTTAAAAATATAGTGGGATCATTTTATCACTATTTTTCTCACTTCACAATACTAAATTGCCCTAAACTGATTAATGACAACTATTTACCATCCGCTGATCCGAATCCAGATCAAGTGGTAAATTTTGTCTTTTTATGTAGATATTTTGACACATCAAAAAAAACGCGGTCTTGCTTTAACTGTTGTATTGTGATGGGTCAGACAACCGGGCTGATCAAGGGAACAAACAATTCACAGGTTTCGGGTTCAAACCAGAGTTTTAACTCCGTCAATAAGGATTCAGTTGAATCACTGCAATGGATCAGATTGTAACAGCAACGCTCTTCCCGGTCGGCATTTGCAAACGAATCGGTTCCCAGATCGCCGCGGATCGTTCCGGGTGCAGCTTTAACCGGATCAGTGGCGCCGGTCAATTCCCGGGAATTGGCGATGGCATTTTCGCCGTTTTGACTGAGAATAATCGGAACCATCATCTGATCCACAAAAGCCGCGATAGCCATTTTCTTAAAGGACTCGCCCAATTTTTCAACCACATGGGCATAATGGGTTAAGATCAACTTTTCATCAGCGCGCTTAAATCCCATCATCTCAATCCGGAACCCATCCTCAATAAACCGTCTGATGATCGGTTCTACCAAATCGGCTGCCAATGCATCTGGTTTCATAATAATTAAAGCATATGTTTTCATCATTAATCCTCACTCTCGGGGTTTTATTTGTGATCATTTACAGATATCGGGTGAAAAAACAACGATCCAGAAATTACAAAAAACGCTGAAGCCGATCCCGCATCGTTATGCAGAACCGGCTTCAGCTGTTAACTTCTGATATCATTCCTTTTGGACTCACCCCTTTCAATTTACCAAAAATCTTCTTTTCACTTTTCGCAAGTAATAAACACTTAACTTTAGAATCTTTCGGGACTTTTTTCTTTTTGTTCAGTTTTTTTACTGACATACTATTAAAGATAATCTAGAGAACTTTTTTTAATCCAGGAATTGGTTTTTCTAAATCCAGGAATGGTTTTTCTTCTACATTTAGAGAATGAATCGTTGATTTTCAGGTAATTTCTTTGAATCAGGCATGCCGTTGTTGGAACTCAGGAATGGTCTTTCTTCTTATCCAATCGTTGACTACCTCTTCCTCTCCGAACTTTACTATGAATCTTAACTTGTTTTTCAAAAGCCAGGTATTGTTTTTCTTCTGAACTTCAAAACGTCTTCCGGTATTTTATTTAACTTACTCTATGGATTCTGAAAGCGCATCCTGCTAAACCCAGGGATGGTTTTTCTTCTCGATTCAGAGACTTGCTCTCATGATTTTGGAATTTATTTTTTTAACTCAGGAAATTGGTTTTGTTTTAGGAATGGTTTTTCATCTAAACTGTTACTTTTCTCCCAGATAATAAAAATTCTTTCTTTCAATCAATCTTGTCTGGCATCCAGTTGTTTTTTCTGAAGCTTAAATTGAACAATTTGTTTTTTTATGCAAATTGTTCTCCCGTTTTTTTCTTATTGTTTGCGAATTGTTGCCCCGATCAGGTGGACAATTATCTTTGATCCATTATTTGATTTTTATGGTTGCATCAATGATAAAAATAAGCAATGCAAGTGATTCCATAATGTAAATACCGATCTCCAATCAATCACACAATGATTGTCTGCAATTTTCCCAATTAGATCTGGTACCTGTTGCATCTCAGGAGCTGACAATCGATAAAACTTAATTAATCATCCGGCCTCGAATTAGATTTTCATCTCTAACCGATTGCCGTCTTTCGTTAATCTTATCGGCTGTTAAGGTTTATTTACTTTTCAATGACCGTGTCAGTCAATCTCGAAAAGGATTGAGTTGATCTTTGATTTAGCTAAATTATAGCACGTTTTTTTTAAAGGTCAAGTCTTTTTTTGTAAACGTTTTTACTTCTTTTGTAAACCTTAAGCATCGGCTGTAATCAGCAGTTTTTCGCGATGAATCTCAATGGTGGGATCAATCATAAAAACAGCGCACTTTTGATTATTGATACTCTCTAAAATCTGTTCCGGCTTCACACATTGTTGCTCGATATAAATCAGGGTCATCTTGATGTTGACCTTATCAGTTTCCGGGTCGGCAAATACCGCAATCGATTCGATAAAGGGCCGAATATCTTTTTCCACATACTTCCCTTTTTTATTTCTTTTCTGGATCAGAATCTGAGGCCGCGCCAGATAGGACTCGATCGCTTCGGCCAGGGATGCTAAATCGGTTCCCGGCACGACTTTGATGCGAATCTTATAGACGCTTTTGCTCAGCGCTGCCGACAGTGAGCCAACCCCTTCACCACAGATCTTTGCAACAACGATTTCCAGACCATTGGGCAAAACCTTATTCATCCGGCTGATAAATGTATCGACATCGATGTCCTCTGACACAATCACTTCGCCGTATTCGCCATCACTGGTCAAGCCCACCGACATGGCCAGGGCGAATGACATGCGCGGATGGGGATTAAACCCCTGGGAGTATTCAACCGGGATCTCGGCCCGGCGAAAAGCCCGCTGAAATAAACGCTGCTGATCCAGATGGGATAAAAACCGCAGCGGTGTGGAGCGGGTAAACTGATATTGAATTTTAACCATTGCATTTCCATCCTTTCTTGAATTCCATCATACCGCAATTTGAGCAGTTTTCCGGGCAAAAAGGGGTCGTCACAGCAGCTTCGGCTTTTTGTGCCTCGGTTATTAAAAATTTCTTGGTGACCCCAGTGTCAATAAAATCCCAGGGTAGGATTTCGTCGTAGTCCCGATTTCGCAAGGCATAGAAATCCGGATCAATCCCGGCTTCGACAAAGGCTTCGGTCCATTTTTGCAGATCAAAATATTCGCCCCAGCCGTCAAAGCGGCAGCCTTTTTGATGAGCTTTTTCCAGCACCAGACCTAGGCGACGGTCACCCCGGGCAAAAACAGCCTCCAGATAACTGACTCCGCTGTCATGCCAGCTATAAGAAATCTTGCGATCTTTAATGCTGGCTTTTAGGTGGCGCTGTTTGTTTTTAAATTCTTCCGGCGTATTCTGGCCCATCCACTGGAAAGGCGTGAAGGGTTTCGGTACAAAAGAAGAGGCACTTAAGACGACCTTCAAGCTTTTATTCCGGGACTCCCGGTCAATTTTATAGTACTCATCGACGACCTTTTGGCCCAGATCGGCAATGCCTTCGATATCTGCCAGGGTTTCTCCCGGTAGTCCAATCATGAAATAGAGTTTGACGTGTCCCCAGCCCTTTTCAAAGGCCGTTCGCACCGTATCCATCAGGTTTTCCTCGGTTACGCCCTTATTGATGACGTCCCGCATCCGCTGAGTTCCGGCTTCCGGGGCCAGGGTCAAGCCGGCTTTCCGGACTTTTTGAATTTCTTCGAGCATCTCGATGCTTAAAGAGTCGATTCGCAGCGATGGCAGCGAGATACTGACTTTGCCAGCTTCAGCGTCACAGACCAGGTTTTTGATCAGGGTTTCAATTTCACTGTAATCACCGGTGCTCAAGGATGACAATGAAACCTCGTCGTAACCGGTGGCTGAGATCAGGGCTTTAATTTTTGACTGGATCGTTGGTACGGTTTTTTCTCGGGTCGGCCGATAGATCATCCCGGCCTGGCAAAAGCGGCAACCCCGGCCACAACCTCGAAAGATTTCGTAGCTGATCCGGTCATGGACGGTTTCGGTGTATGAAACCACAATTTTATCCGGGAAGTAAGCCTGATCCAGATCTTCGATAAATTGTTTACGGATCGTCGCCGGTGCTTCTTCAACAATCGGGGTGAAGGCGGAAATCACCCCGGTTTTTTCGTTATAACTGACCGCATAAAAAGCCGGGACATAAACCCCTTCAAGCGCTGCCGCCATTTTCAAAAAGTCCTGACGGTTACCGCCGGCTTTTTTCCACTGGCGGTGGGCGTCCATAATTTTCAGAATCACCTCTTCCGCTTCACCAATGACAAATAGGTCAATAAAGTCGGACAGTGGTTCGGGATTATAGGCACAGGGACCCCCGGCGATCACAAAGGGTTCGGCTTCTTTTCGCTGGTTGCTGCGCAGGGTGATCTTGCCTAATTCCAGCATGTTTAAAATATTGCTAAAGCTCATTTCATATTGCAGCGTAAAACCGACAAAATCATACTCATTTAAGGGCATCATCGATTCCAGTCCATACAGGGGCAGGTCATGGAGCCGTAATTGTTCTTCCATATCCACCCAGGGAGCAAAGACCCGCTCACACCAGATGTCTTTATCTTCGTTTAGTAAGCCATAAAGAATTTTCATGCCCAAATGGGACATGCCCACCTCATAGGTATCCGGGAAGGCAAAAGCAAAGCGAATCATCTCCGGACTCGGGATCTTATGAACCGCATTCACCTCATTTCCAAGATAAGTGATGGGTTTTGTGACCAGGGGTAAAATATTTTTTTCAATATAATTATTCATTCATTTCCTCATATTTATAATTTTTTAAAAGTTTGACTAATTTTAGCACACCTTATCTTACATGATTCTTATCAGCTTGTACAGTCCCCGCGCCAGAATAAATATTCACCGTTTCAGCTTAGCTTCAGTCATTATTCAAAAAGACGCATTTGATAAACGCTATCAATTATGATAAACTACACCCTGTTTGAAAATTTTATGTCAGGTAATGCGAAGCTAAAAACAGCAAACAATGATTGCTTTGGGTGCAGTTTTGCTATTATCTGAAATTTTATGTTCGTGAAAGGAGAAAAAATTGTTTGAAACAGTAGATGTGGGCATTTTGTCCATCATTCCACCAATTATTGCCATTGTTCTGGCTTTGATTACTAAAGAAGTTATTTCTGCTTTGCTGATCGGAATCCTATCGGGAACTCTGATTTATGTTGTGAGTAGTGGCGGCGGAGGCCTGGTTGAAATGGGCACGGTGGCTTTTGGCCTGATTGCCGAAACCGTCGGACAACCGGGCAAATTCAATATCATCTTATTTTTGGGTTTGCTGGGGGCCCTGGTTTATGTCGTGACCATTGCCGGAGGTTCTCGAGCCTATGGCAACTGGGCCGCGACCAAGCTTAAATCCCGGCGCACTGCCCAGCTGGCTACCAGTGTTCTGGGCGTGATTATTTTTGTCGATGATTATTTCAACTGCCTCACCGTCGGTACAGTCATGAAGCCGGTTACCGACAAGTATCAGATTTCCCGGGCCAAGCTGGCTTATATCATAGACTCCACTGCCGCACCAATTTGCATCATCGCCCCGATTTCCAGCTGGGCCGCGGCGGTGGGCTCGACGCTTTATGAAACGGGGGCCTTTCAGAACGAACTGAGTGCCTTTATCGCAACGATCCCCTATAATCTCTATGCGTTGTTAAGCATTTTGATGGTCATTATCCTATCGCTGACCAACCTCGATTTCGGACCGATGGCCCGGGTTGAAAAGCGAGCCATCGAAACCGGCGAATTGGGCGCCCTGGATACTGAACTGGAAGAAAAAATCCTGATGGATGGCAAGGGCACCATCTGGGATCTGATTATTCCGATCAGTTCATTGATTGCCTTTTCAATCTTATCAATGCTCCAGAACGGCGGCTACTGGTCGGGCGAAGGCTTATCTTTGTCGGAAGCCTTCGGCAATTGCGATGCCTCAGCCGCTTTGGTGATGGGGGCCTTCTGGGCGCTGGTAGTGACCTTCCTGCTCTTTGTTCCCCGGAAACTGATTGATTTCAAAACCTTTATGGGCGGGATCGGCGAAGGGATTAAAACCATGGTCCCTGCCTACATCATCCTGACCCTGGCCTGGACCATCGGAGCGCTGTGTCAGGATCTGCTCGGTACCGGCTTCTTTATTGGCGAACTGGTCAAAACCAGCAGCATCCCGGTGGGGCTGATTCCGGCGATGATTTTCCTGGTTTCGGCACTGTTATCCTTTTCCATTGGCACCGCCTGGGGTACCTTCGGGATCTTTATACCGATTGTCGTGATGATTTCCCAGTATACCGCCCCGGAACTGATGGTTGTAACCTTATCGGCGACGCTGGCCGGCTCGGTCTTTGGTGATCATTGTTCGCCCATTTCGGATACCACTATCTTATCCTCCACGGGTGCCGGCTGCGATCATATTCAGCACGTCTCAACCCAAATGCTTTATGCAACGCTGGTGGCCACCTGCAGCTTTGTGGGCTATCTGGTCGCTGGTTTAAGTTACGGAAATCTCCTGTTGACTTGGATTACCTCGGTGGGGCTGCTGATTGTTTGCCTGATCGTCTTTCATCGGATTTCTAAAACTAAACTTGATCAGCAGAATTTCGCCAGTATCGATTAATCCCGCTGGTAATACCTTGAATTTTAAATGTCCGCCATTCTACTAATCAGAATGACGGACATTTTGCTTTTTGTTTCAGGATTGTTTCCAGATCAGTTCGCCTTTTCGCTGCTGTAATGATTCCGTCACCACTTCGTTTTCAGCTATGTCCTCCAGATATTGATGGATGTGGCTGACCTGTTCCGGTTTATCCAAAACGGACATTTCCCGGGTGAAAATTCCCTGTGCTGTCTTTAAGGGAAAAACCCGTTGATGAATGCCGGTTTCGTATGTCAGTTCCGGGAAGATGCCCCTGGTCCATAAGATGTTAAAAATAAAGTTCAGCTTATTAAACTGACTAAGATAGGTTTGATCGGTCAGACGGTAGAGTTTTTCTTTGAGACTGCTGTGGCGTTCCACAAAGGACGACAAATAGCAAAAACCCCGGGAGCAGTCCATCATTTTATAGAGATGCTTCGGTTTATCGATAGCCGGAGACATACTGGCGATGACCAGATCAAAGGGTTCTGTGCATTGATAGCCATCCCAATCGCTGTGAATAAATTCGGTGTTTTTCAGTTCCGCAGCGGTGGCGTTGGCGCTGGCATAGCTGAGCATCTTTTCGGAAAAATCCAGGCCCACCACTTTTTTGGTTTTTTTGGCCAGTTCAACCGCAAATTGTCCCGATCCGCAGCCGATATCCAAGACGGTTGATTCCGCATTGATTATTTCTCGATCAATTAAAGACTGAACCTTTTCCTGGCGAGTTAACTGCGCGTCTTCGGTTGATAAGGCAAGGTTGTATTCTTCCGCCCGAAAGTCCCATAACTCAACCGTTGGTTCTTTTTTCTGGTTATCGCTTAACCAGAGTTCTTCAAAATATTCGGTATTTAAATGCATTTTGTGTTACCCTCCTTTATTCCTCTGTTTGTAATTCAGCAAATTTATCCAGGCAATGTCTTTAACGATTAATAAAAAACAAACCGGCCAGACAAAGCGCAATGCCGGCCAGATGATTGATGGTCAGAACCTCTTTATAGACTAGAATGCCAATCGGGATCAGCAGGATGGCCAATGAGATATTGGCTACCAGCGAACCCAGACTGATGTTCCAGCCGGCCCGGTAGGCCGTTATGTAACCAAATTCCAGGGCGACAACGGAAATCCCCAGGGCGTAGCTGGTCCAATTGAGCCGCTTCAATGATTGCACGATGCCTTCGTCCAGACCATTGGTCAGCATCAGAATCAGCGTCAATAGCGCCGCCACCAGATAAGTGACCAGCAGCGATAAAAAAGGATTGGCCGTTGCCGGGGTCGACTTGGTACAGATATTATAAAACACATTGGCGGTGACAATTAGAATAATGGGCAGATAGTAGGTTAATTCATTCACAGCGTAAAGCCCTCCCCTTTCAATGATGATGATCTTTTAAGTGACGTGAGCATCAATCCGTATTTTTTAGCCAGGCATGATTAAACTCTTCGGTTAAGGTGTGAAAATCCCGATAGGGCCTTTTAATGGATAACAGACGTTCGATGACTTCCCGCTGAACCGGTTTTAAATCGAGCTGGGCCAGTGAAAAATCATTTGAGCTGGCGGTCATTTCATCACAATTGGCGGCCAGTCGCAGAAACACATCGCCAAGGCTCCAGCAGTCGGGATTAAAGCGGCTGTTAAACCGTGATACCCCGCTGGCAGTCCCAAAATCAATCAGCGACAGCTGCTCACCGGTCCATAAGATATTGTCAGTTTTGATGTCGCGATGACTGATGTTAAGCCCTGCGAGATACTCCATCACCGCAATTAATTGTGCCATGATGGCTGTGATTTCGGTTTTACTGAAGCTATGATCCCATTCCAATAAATCGGCCAGCGACGGCCCCGGCATTTTTTCCATCACCAGTCCATAGAAACCATCCCGATCAAGGACCTGGATCAGTTTGGGGATGGCCGGATGGTCGATTCTTTTCAGCAATTTGCTTTCCCGGGTCAGTTTTTCTTTGCGGCGTTTGACATCATTGGGATTAAAAACTTTTAAAACATAGTCGCTGGTCTCCCTGGAGACCAGAAAGCAGCTACCAAAACGGCCTTGTCCCAGGGGTTTAACCAGGGCAAAGCGATCACGGGCCAGGGTTCCGCAGAGTGTTCTGATCCGGCTACCACTCAATCTCATCAACTGATAAGGGCTTTTCATTGAGATAACTTTTCTGAACCTGACCATTTTTCATGATAATGACCTTATCGGCCATCGGTGTAATGGCCTGATTATGGGTGATTAAAATCACGGTCATCTTTTCTTTACGACTGGTTTCCTGAAGCAATTTTAAAATATTTTTGCCGGTATTGTAATCCAGGGCGCCGGTGGGTTCGTCACACAGCAGCAGTTTCGGCCGTTTGGCCAGGGCTCTGGCAATGGCCACCCGCTGCTGCTCGCCGCCGGACAGCTGGGAGGGAAAGTTTCCCAGCCGTTCTTCCAGGCCAACACTTTTTAAGACCATTTCAGCATCCATCGGATCACGACAGATTTGGGTTGCCAACTCGACATTTTCAACAGCGGTCAGGTTTTGGATCAGATTATAAAACTGAAACACAAAACCGGTGTCATAACGCCGATATTCCGCCAGTTCGCGACGACTCAGAGCGGCCACATCTTTTTCCCCAACCATCACCTGGCCCTCATCGCAGTTATCCATCCCGCCGAGAATATTGAGCACCGTTGTTTTTCCAGCCCCACTGGGCCCAACCACCACCGCAAATTCGCCTTCATCAATAAAAAAATTGATCCCATTGGCGGCATTAATGGTCACTTCCCCCATATGGTAACGCTTATGTACGTCTTTAAATTCTATAAAATGTTCCATCTTTTTTATCCTTCATCTCTTAATCGGGGAGTCGCTCCCCACGCAAACATTTATGCTGCTACCAGTATAGCGAATAAATCCCAGAAAAGCCAGTTTAGCTCGAAAAAAAAGAAAGGTTTCCCTTTCTTGAGGCTGTCGTTAAACTACCGTACCGACCAATTGTTAATCTGTTGTTCGCTGCGGAATCGAACAGGTTTATCAACCCGTTCGCTCCGATGCGTACAACATGATGTAACAATTGTCGGTACTGGGTTATCTTTTGACAATCATAAGAAATGTCACCTTTTCTTTTTGGTTATTTTTTGGCTGGTTCCCATTTGCAACGCACCGGGGACACAATGGCTTCTTCTTTTTTTAGCTGCTTAAAGGCTTTGTCCACTTCTTTGCGATCAACCTTCAAGGCTTTTTCGACTTCGCCGGCAGTCATCGGTGCTCCCTGCTGTTTCATTAACGCTAAAATTTTATCCTGCAGTTCCATAATAACCCTCCAAATTTACTCATAATTTATCAGTTCATTCTGCTGATTGATTATAGCATAATAGTCTTAATTCGGGTTTTAATTGAGCAATTATTTTTATAGTGCCGTGAGCTTTGAGCCCAGTTTCGCACGAAACAATTTCTACACTGTACGTCGTACAGGCTATCGCCTGTTCGCCTATACGTTACGAAATCGTTTGTGGAAACTGTACTCAAAGCAACCATTGTTAGCTGTTTTTAATTTCATAAATGCCTACTAATATTTTTATTGTAGCGGATTAATTTTCGACCGCAGCAACAATTGACGACTGGTTTAATTTATTACTTTGAATCCCTAAGATGTGATTCAGTACCAAAGCGATGGCCGCAAAAACAATGATGACAATAAAGGTTGAGCCGTAACTGCCGCCGGAGCTTTGCAGTAGATAACTGGAAATCATTGGTCCGATGATGGCCGCCGGTACCAGTAAGAAATTGGACAAACTGAAATTCAGCGGATAATTCTTAGAACCAAAGCTGGAATTGATAACCACCGAGGATAAGGCTGGTACCCCACCATAGGTAACCCCAACCGCTAACAGGCCGATGAAGATGAAGATAACATTATTCATGGTTGCTCCCATTAACAAGAAAACGCCAGCCAGTAATAACAGAATGGTGTTGATTCCCATTGCTTTGGCGCGACCCATTTTGTCAAACACGGTGCCAATGACCACCCGGCCGCCGCCATTAAATACCGAAACCAGCAGCCCCAATTGGGCTGGCGCGCCAAAGGCCACGGCAATGGTTGCCGCGCTGCCGATAATCAGCAGTCCTGATGCGGTAATCATAATTCCCCAGAAGAAATAGGTCCAGAACACGCCGGTTTTTAACATTTCCCCGGCCGAGTATTCTTTTTTCTGACTGGTTTCATCGGCAACAGCCACTGCTTTTTTAGGTGCCATTTCCGGTTTCTTAATAAAGAAGGAACCTAACGCCATCACTACTGCGCCCATGATGGCCAGATAGAAGAAGGTTTCCAATACTCCGACGCTGCCAATAAAAGAGCTGATCATGGTACCGAGAATCAGTCCCCCCAGACCAAAGCCCATCAGTAAAATCCCTGATGCCAAACCGGCTTTTTCGGAAAACCATGGCACCACCGCACTGATAATGGAATTGTAGCCCATCCCGACGCCGGTGCCGCAGAGCACCCCATAAAACAGATACAGCAGGATTAAACTTTGTCCCGGTTGGCTCGGATCAATTTTCGAGACCCCGAAAAAGCCGATAAACAGCATCGCTGCCGCCATCAGAACAATGGTCTGGTTTTTAATAAAGCGGGTTAATTGGCCGCTGACAAAACCGCCAATACAAAAAAAGATAATTGAGATTGTAAAATTAAGTGATAAGTCCGTTACGGTCCAGGTTTCAAAGACCTTGTTCAGCGGGGCCCTAAAAATTGACCAGGCATACAATAATCCCAGAAACAACAGCATGATGGTTCCGACACTCAGGTAGATCCACCGTTTCAAATTCTCATTTTTCATCATTTCCCTCTGTTTCCAAAAATTTTCTTGCTTTATTGTATCAGCTAGCTAAAGTAAACACAATAATAATTACCAGTAATTGCTAATCGTCTTACTGGTTTTTATCATTATACTGGACAGCTTGTTTTAAAAAGATTAAAATATACCGAAAGCTACTAACCAGAAGTTACAACAGGAGGAAACCATGGATTTATCATTTTTTATTGGACCGATCATCGGAGGCATTATCGGACTGATCACCAACGGCATCGCGATTCGGATGCTTTTTCGCCCCTTAAAAGCCATCAAAGTATGGGGATTGACGCTCCCCTTTACCCCGGGCTTAATTCCCAAAGAAAAACCACGCATCGCCAAATCACTGGGCGACGTGGTCGCCAACAATCTGCTCAATCAGGACGTCATCAAGAATGGTCTGCTGTCCCCAGAAATGGACGATAAGATCACCGTCGCCGTCAATGGCCTGATCGCTAAAAAAAGCACCAGTGATGAAACCCTGCGGGAGCTGTTCTACTCGTTTTCCGGCGCCGAACGGGGTGAGCAGATCATCACTGATGTGACGACCAAAGTGGTCGGTTTTTCATATGAGCGGATGGTCAAAATGGAACTGGGGCCGCTCTTATCGGAAATCGCCGTCACCGAAATTGTCAGTAATCTGCAGGGTTCAATGTTTGCGATGCTGATCAATGAAAACCTGATCAGTTCCGCCAAGGTTAAAATGTCTGAAATCATCGAACGGATGGTGGTTGAAAAAGGCGAGGATATTCTCGATAACATCTTTGAAAAAGAAAGCACGAATCTGCTCGATAAACGGCTTTGTGATCTTTATCTCGAATACGAAGACCGGATTCCGGAATTTGTCGCCTGGGTCATAACGACCTATCATCAACTGATCGACAAAAACATCGGCGTTTTAATTCACGCCCTGGACTTGTCAAAACTGGTTGAAGATCAGATTAACGGCTACGATGTCCTAACTTTTGAAAAAATGATTTTGGAAATCATGCGCAAAGAACTCAACGCAATTGTCTGGCTAGGCGGACTATTGGGCTGCATCATGGGCCTGGTAATGTCATTTGTCTAGAACTGGAATCAGATAATTGTGAAACTCTTAAGCATCGAACAAGGATTGCTTTGCGCTTAGTTTTCACAAACAATTTTGTAACGTGTAGGCGAACAGTTCATAGAACTGTACGACGTACAGTGTAGAAATTGTTTCGTGCAAAACTGAGCACAAAGCTCACGGCACTTTGGTATTTACTATTTTAAAGGAGCTAAAAATGACTAAAAAAGTAGAAATTAATTGGGATCAATTGGGATTTGATTATATCAAAACGGATTATCGCTATCTGTCGTTCTGGAAAGACGGACAGTGGGATGATGGGGTTATGACTGAAGATAATGTTTTGCATCTGGGCGAAGCGGCTCCCTGTCTGCACTATGGGCAGCAGTGCTTTGAAGGTCTGAAGGCCTACCGGACCAAATCCGGCGAGATTCAGTTGTTTCGGGTGGACCAGAATGCCAAGCGCTTTCAGGATTCCTGCCAGCGGTTGTTAATGCCGGTTGTTCCCGAGGCGACCTTTATCAAAGCCTGTCTCGACGTGGTTAAAGCTAACGAAGCCTATATTCCACCCTATGGTACCGGCGGCTCGCTGTATATCCGCCCGATGATGATTGGGGTCGGCAACAGTGTCGCCGTCAAACCGGCCAGCGAATATATCTTCACCGTTTTTTGTATGCCGGTGGGGGCTTATTTCAAGGGCGGCCTGACACCGGTTAATTTTATGGTCTCTGACTATGACCGGGCGGCCGGTAACGGCACCGGCCAGCAGAAGGTTGGCGGCAACTATGCGGCCTCAATGCTGGCGCATGAAATTGCGGTCCAGAAAGGCTTTGCGGATTGCATTTATCTGGATCCCACGACGCACACCAAAATCGAAGAGGTCGGCGCCGCCAATTTCTTTGGCATCACCAGAGACAACCGCTTTGTCACCCCCGACTCCCCCTCGATCTTACCCAGCATCACCAAATACTCGCTGCTCTATCTGGCCGAGCATGTCCTGGGGATGGCCGTATCCGAAGAGGATGTTTTCATCGACGAACTGGATATCTTTGCCGAAGCCGGCGCCTGCGGCACCGCCGCCGTGATCACCCCGATCGGCGGTATTTTCCATCACAACCGGCTGCACGTTTTCTACAGCGAAACCGCGGTAGGCCCAGTCACAAAAAAACTCTACGAAACCCTCACCGCCATCCAACTGGGCGAACTGGCCGGTCCGGAAGGCTGGATTACCACGCTATAAAGCAGATTTATTCTTGCTGCGCGGGTCGTTTCTTCTTTTTCTTTTTGCGGACCGAATAGCCGAAGCTGCCGACTTTTTCGCCGAGGCCAAAGTATTCGCCGTGGACGTAGGCCAGTAGATCAGCCTGATCCAGATGGAGTTTGCCGCCTTTATCAAGCAGGGCGTCCTCCACATGGACTGCCAGAATCTCGGCTATAAACAGATCGTGGGTGCCCAGCGGGATGATTTCTTTGACCCGGCATTCCATACTTAAGGGGCTGGCGGCCAGCATCGGGCATTTTACTGTATCGCCGGGGATTGTGGTTAAACCCATCAGTTCAAATTTATTCATGTCCCGGCCGGAGCGCACCCCACAGAAATCAACGGTTTTGACCAGGGCCACGGTGGACAGATTGATGGTGAACTCCCGGGTGTTGGCGATGATTTCGTAGGATAGACGGCTGGGCCGCAGCGAAATATAGGTCATCGGCGGTTTGGTATTAAGAACCCCGGTCCATCCCACTGTTAAGATATTTTCTGACGCGGCCTCGCCACAGGTTACCAGTACCGGGGGCACCGGCGCCAGCAATACCGATCCCGGCCATTTTGTTTTACTCATTGCGTACTCTCCTTTGTCTGCGATAACACCATTATAGCAGTTTTACCATAATTATGGCAGAAAATCGTCGCCACCCGGGCCCCGGGTCCGCTGAAAAGAATCGATCAAACCATTTAAACACAATTTTTCTTGCAATTTCTTTGCTAAGTCGATAGTATTATAATTAGAACAGACAGTGGACAGGAGAACTATGAAAACAGAATTATTATTTCTAATTAAGCGCCTATGTGATCTTGAAGAAGAATTCATGGAGCTGACTGAAGAAGAAAAAGAAATTGTCGTAACCACCGCCGAAAGCATGACCGGGAGTCTGGTCTTTTTATTGGAAGCGCTTGAAGATTATTCCATGAGTGGTTTTTATGACGAGGATTAAAGCAAACTGAAAACATCAGATAAGGAGGTAGTTCAATGAAAGTAGCCGCTTTTGTATCCAGTATGGTTGCCCTGGTAATGGGTGCCGCAGCTCTGACCTTAAGCATTATTGCCGTTTCAAAAACTGCCCGTTAGCGGCAAAAGAGCAACTCTTTAACAGGGTTGCTCTTTTTTTGGTTATCACTAAACTGTCGTACCGACCAATTGTTAATCTGTTGTTCGCTGCGGAATCGGACAGGTTTATCAACCTGTCCGCCCCGATGCGTACAACATGATGTAACAATTGTCGGTACTGGGCTAGCTTTTAATCTTGCCTAAGTTACTTTTTTTATCAGTCGGTAAACTCGACGATGACCTGATCGATATCCCAGAGTGATTCGATTTTTTCCACCGCATCTTCTTTGATGGCGTTGGCAAACTGATGGGTTGCCGGCAGATCGATGACGATCCGGACCACACCGCCGGTGATATCAATTTCCTTAACCAGATGGGTTGCCACCATATCCAGGCCTTTGATCGGATTCATGACCTTCTTTAAGCGTTTTCTGACAATTTCTTCGGTGGTGGCGACCTTTTCGGTTACCAGGCCGTGCTTTTCTTCATAATTCTGGATTGCCGAGCGCAATACCTCCACTGCCAGCACCGAGCAATGAGCCTTGATTTTGGGCAGCCCGCCGAGGGCTTCCGAGGCTTCCTGCCAGGTGATTTTTTTGGCTTCGTCAATGGTTTTGCCTTTGGCCAGTTCGGTAATAATCGAACCGGTGGCGATGTTTGAGGCACAGCCGTAAGATTCAAATTTGATATCATCGATCACCTTGGTATCGGGATCGACCTTTAAATAGAGCGACACCATATCGCCGCAGGCCGGACTGCCTTCGGTTGCTTTGCCATCCGGATCTTCAATCCGCCCGGTATTGCGGGGGTTCTTAAAATGTTCCAGAACCAGATCATTATAAGGACTTGCCATTGTTATTTCCTCCTATTCCTTTCCCAGGGGGCTGATTTTTCGCAGGTTCTCAACCACCTTTTTCAGCGTATCGACCACAAAAATGACCTCTTCCATGGTATTGAAGCGTCCCACCGTCATCCGGATCGAGCCATGGGCCCGCTCATGATCACCACCGATGGCGGCAATCACATGACTGGCTTCCAGGGAGCGGCTGAAACAGGCCGAACCGGTGCTGACGGCGATGCCATACATGTCCAGATGCAGGGTGATCGATTCCCCCTCCACGTAATGGAAGGTGATATTGGCGTTCTGGGGCGTCCGCTGCCGGGGATGACCGTTTAGGATGACATCGGGGATCTGATCACTCACCATGGTGATAATTTTATCCCGCATTGCTGCCAGTCGGATGTTTTCATCCGCCGTCACCAGTTCCGCCGCTTTGGCGAAGCCGACCGCTCCGGGAATGTTATCCATCCCACCGCGAAGATCAAACTCCTGAAAACCGCCATCCATTATTTTAGCCAGGGCGGTGCCTTTTTTTACATAGAGTCCGCCGATCCCCTTGGGACCATGCAGGGTATGAGCCGATACGGTGATCAGATCAACGGCAACGGCGGTCACATCCAGGGGCACCCGCATAAAGGTGTGGGTGGCATCGGTGTGAAAGAGTACCCCCTGTTGATGGCAGATTTTGCCGATGGTGGCGATATCCTGAAGGGTACCGATTTCCTGATTACCATGCTGAATCGAGACCAGAATGGTTTCCGGTCTGATCAGCGCCTGGAGTTTTTCCAGATCCACCAGACCATCGCCATCGACATCCAGATAGTCGACGGTAAAGCCTTCTTTTTCCAGGGTTCTGGCGCTGTACAGTACCGGGAAGTCTTCAATTTTGGAAACGATCAGGTGTTTGCCTTTTTTCGCCCCCAAAGCCTTGGCAACCCCTTTTAAGGCCAAATTGCTGGACTCAGCACTGCCCGAGGTAAAAATAAACTCCTGGCTGTGGGCGCCCAGGGCCTGAGCCAGTCGGGTTCTGGCATCGTCCAGGGCTTCTTTCGCTTCAACGCCCAGAGAATAACCAAATTCTGAGGTCGCCACCGAGTACCGGTCAAAATAAAGCGGTGTCATCACTTCCAGCACCTGCTCATCCAGCCGGGTGGCGGCGGCGTTATCCAAATAATACACTTTTTCCATGAGTTTCCCCCTTAGATAAACAAGGTAATGGCAGAATGTCGGGCTTCCTGGATATAGGTTCCGACGGCTCCATAGTCGTCAATGATATCTTCGATCAGATCTTCGCGTTTTAAACCCATGATGTCCATGGTCATTTCACAGGCGATGATTTTGCCGCCCAGTTCCTTGAAATCAGCCATCAGCCGTTCCAGGGAGGCGACATTATTTTTCTTCATCCGTCCCAGCATCATCTTTTTGCCTAAGCCCAGAAAATGCATTTTCGATAAAGGACCTTTTTCCAAGCCGCCTTTTTTCAGCCGTAGCAATCCCCAGAAGGTGAAATACAGGGACACCTCCATCCCCATTGCCAGCGAGCCATTGGACACGATCAGAGCACTGTACAGTTTATCCATATCACCACTCTGAACAATAATTGTTGTTTTGTCCGCCATGACAAAGCCTCCTTTACTTTTGTATTTTTATGGTCCAAGTGCCGTCCTGTTCTTCGGTGCTGATGACTGCCAGCGACAACGCATCGGCGGCCATCGGGATTTCCTTTTTCGAGGCAGCATTGTTCCCGGTAATCTCGATGACATCCCCCGGTTGCGCCTTTCTGACGGCTTTACGCATTTCTACCAAAGGAACCGGACAGGTCTCGCCTCTCACATCAACATAAATTTCTGCCATATTCTTGCCTCCTACTCAAATTTTAATTAACTGCTGCTACTCTTTTTTCCGTCGTTGTTTCTTTTTTCATACCCCATTATGAACAACTTACTTGTATTTTAATAACAAGCAGCATAAAAAGCATAAAAAAGCAGGCCTATGGATTTAATCCGACGGCCTGCTGAGGTTATCTGTTATTTTTTTTACGAGCTCGAGAAACCGGGTTGAATATGCCAGGGTTTCGGTGGGACAGCTGTCGACACAGTGACCGCAGCCGACGCAGCGCAGCTCGGCGACTGGGCGGCCGCTGGCGGCACTGGTTTTTAAATCGATGGCCATCGGACAGGCGGCATTGCAGCGGCCGCATTGAATACAGTGGCTCTGATTGGTTGTTATTTGCTGACCAACCAGCTTGCCGAGCAGACCCACCACTGTGCCCAGGGGACAATAGTAACAGTAGCCGCGGCCGCTAAAGGCGACCCAGAAAAACATCGCCATCAGCAGCTCGGCCGAGAGGTATTTATAGGTTTCGATTTTTGCCACTATCTCGCTGTTGTCCAGCGGCAGGCCCAGCAGGACTAACACCCAGTAGGCGGTAAAACCCAGGGCGATTGCCAGAAACAGCCAACGCAGGATGGCAAAAAGTTTTAAACCGCGGGCCTTGACCTTTTTCCGGGAACCCAGTAAAGGCATCACCGGATCAAAAACCTCGCTGGCAAAACCATTAAACAGGCACAGTGTCGAGCATTGCCAGCGCCGGCCCAGCAGCAGGGTTCCGACCAGGACGACGATGGTGACAAACAGATAAAAGAGCAGCGCCATCGAGATGCCGGTAAGGCCAAAGATCGGCAGATATTTGAGATAAAAGGCGGTGTTGGGGTCCATCAGTTGCAAGGGGATGGTGGTCCAGGGCAGCGGCATCGCAAAAAAGTAGAGTTCCTGATTATCCAAAAGTATCGGCCCGAAGATATGGACGACCAGAGCCATCACGATCAAACCGGTCAGATTGCGCTTGCGCATCACGGTCCGTCGGGATGAGCCGATAATCCGCAGGGTCAGAAAGCTGCCCAGAACAATAAAACTGGTCTTGACCCAGTTTTCATAAAATCCCCACAGCCAGCTGATAAAGGCCGCCACTTCCGGGGTGGCCCGGCTGACATAGCCAAAATTGAGCCCGGCAATGATCAGGCATAGGATGATATACACCCACAGGATTGTTTTTAGTGCTTTTACCGTGCTGGAATTATTGTGATTCGCCATGGCTTTGTCTCCCCTTTTAATACCCGGCAATTACCTTACTGCCGTGAGCTTCGCTGCCGGTTTGCGCGAAACAATTGTTACACTGTACGGCGTACAGTTCTACGAACAGTTCGCCTACACGTTACACAATAGTTTGCGGAAACCGCCATCAAAGCAACCGTTGTTCGAAGTTTCTAAGTTTACGAACTGCTAACTGCATTTTTTTCTTCATTATAAGCTTCTTTCGCGATAAACACAAGAATGGTCATGATGCTATTCTGAAAAAAGCGGCTTGACTCCTGATCTGAAAATCGGTACGATAAGTTAAAATTTAATGAATAAATGAAGAAAACAAACGGAGGCTGCAAATGCGACGAGCAAATCGGGAAGTAACAGAATTAATGGAGCTTATTGAAATTATTAACGGCTGTAAGGTGTGCCGGCTGGCCATGGTGGACAACGGCCATCCCTATGTGGTGCCCCTGAATTTTGGCTATCACCGCGATGATTCAGTTATTACCATCTTTCTGCACTGTGCCAAAGAAGGCCGCAAAATGGATATCCTGAAACAAAACAATCAGGTCTGTATTGAGATGGATCAGATGAAGGAGCTGCTCAGCGGCGAAACGGGCTGTGATTACAGTTGCTATTTTGAAAGTTTTATCGGCACCGGTCAGGCGGTGTTTGTTACCGATGCCGCAGCTAAAGCACAGGCCTTACAGGCAATTATGAAGCAGCAGACCGGCCGGAACGATTTCAGCTTTGATCAGCATATCCTCGAGCAGACCGCGGTGATTGCGGTTGAACTAAGCCGTTATTCGGGTAAACGCCACTAGTCGCAGGGCAGTCTGGGCTCGGCCGGGATCAGTCGCTTTCGATCGTATCAGCCGTGATGGTTTTAAGCTCCGTGCCTACCATTTCGTCGGGGTGCGCCGGCGGCTTTTGGGTGGCGATGAGAATGCCGCAGATAATCAGGCTCATCCCCAGTAAATGACTGAGCTGGATTTTTTCATTGAGCAGGATCGCGGCCAGGATAATGCTGCTGACCGGCACTACACTAATGAAGATCGCCGCGTTGCTGGCCGCGACCTTGGCAATCCCCCGAAACCACAGAACATAAGAAATAAATGAGACAAAGATCCCATAATAACCAATACACAAAATGGTCTGCAGCGACATTTCCGCAAACGGATAGCCCCAGGCATCATATATGGCAAGGGGTAATAAACAGATAAAAGCCAGACCGGCCACTAGCGTTGTCCTGTACACCGGGGACATCGGGACACACTTTATTTTACTGAGCACCGAAAATAAGCCCTCACCAGTAACGGCAATCAGAATTAGAAAATTTCCCAGCACCGAGCTGTTAAGGGTCCCTTCCGCAAAATAGGTGTAGAGATTGATGCAGAGTAATCCGACGATGACAAACGCCAGACCGATGGCGTTGTTTTTTGAGATCTTCTCTTTTAAGATCAAGAACGCCAGAATCACCACGATGGCCGGCCCCGAGCTGGAAATCAAACCGCTGTTGGCGGCTGAGGTCAGTTGCAGGCCCCAGAAAATAAAGACCCGGTAGAGCACAATCCCGGCCAGGGCCTGACCCAGCAGCACCGCCACGGTTTTTTTATCCAGGCGGTGGTGTTCTTTTTTGATCACAAAGGTGACCAGCAGCAACAAGACCAGCCCAATGGCAATCCCCAATTCGGTGGCCAAAAATACCGGCACCGTGGCTACCATCATCTTACTGACCACCACCGCACTGCCGGCAATTGCCATCGCCACGGTCAAATCCAGATAGGCACTTAATTTTTCTCCCATGATAATCATCTTTTCTCCTCGCTATCGTTATGATAAAATCTTACCTGATTGATGTGGTTTGTAAAGAACCACTTAAATGGTTTTTTCAGCAAACCACTTTAGGAGGAACGCAATGTGGATTAATATCGATAAAATGAGTGACCGTCCCTTGATGCGACAACTTTATGAGCAGATCAAGGATCTGATTTTGGATGGCCAGCTGGCCCCGGCCGAAAAACTGCCGTCAACCCGACAGCTGGCGGCTGATCTGGGGATCTCCCGCAGTACCGTTCTGGAAGCCTACAATCAATTGATCGCCGAGGGCTACCTGATTGGAAATCATGGGTCTGGTACGGTGGTTGCCAGCGGGATTGCTGTTTTTTCGAGCCTCCCGGAAACCGCTGTAAAAAAACGCGGGGCCACTGCGACGGCAGCAGAAGCACCGGCCACCACCGTCATCGATTTCCAGTCCGGTGTCATTGATGCATCCCAGTTTCCGCGGTCGGAGTGGAAAAAAGCCTGTCAACGCAGCCTTGATCAGCTCTCCGAAGCTGCTTTTCGTTATCATCCCAGTGCCGGGGTGCTGAGCCTGCGCCAGACGATTGCCGACTATTTACGGCGCGCCCGGGGACTCGCTTGTAGTCCTGACCAGATTATGATCGTCTCTGGATCGACCCAGGGTCTCGCGCTGATCGCCGCGTTATTTCAGGATCAGCAGCAAGCGGTCCTGATAGAAGACCCCACCCATCCCGGATTGCGCCAGATTATTGAGCGCGCAAAACTCAATTTAATCGGGATTCCGGTGGATGATCAGGGTCTGATAACCGATTTACTCGCCCCCCACCCGGCCCCGGCCTTTATTTATACGACCCCCTCCCATCAATACCCGCTGGGTGGCATCCTGCCGATCCAACGCCGTCAGAAACTGATTCAGTATGCCATCACCAATGATACTTATCTACTGGAAGATGACTATGACAGTGAATTCCGCTTTGAAGGCCAGCCGATTTCATCACTTTATGAGCTGAATCCCGACCGGGTCATCTATCTGGGGACCTTCAGCAAGATCCTCACTCCGGCCATTCGATTGGGTTATCTGATTTTGCCGGATCAACTCATTGCCCCTTATCTGGAACTGAAAAAATACTCTGATGTCCACACCGAAGCCCTGACCCAGTACGCGCTGGCGGAATTCATTGAAAGCGGCGGGCTGGAAAAGCATATTTGGAAGATGAAAAAGATCTATGCTAAAAAACGCCAGCATCTGATTGCTGAATTATCCCGCTGCTATCCCGATGCCTTTGAAATTAAAGGCCATGCCGCCGGGTTGCACATGGTTGTCCATTTTAACGGCGTTGTTTTTGACGCCCCGCTGATCAATTGCATCAACTCCAGACAGGTCCGGGTCTACCCCATCAACAACTACGTTTTTGGCAACCCGGCACCCTACAACAGCGACATCCTCCTTGGCTACGCCCACCTAACCTTCGCCGGAATCACCACCGGCATTACCCGGCTCTGTACGGCCCTACGACAGGCTGAATCTTGAGCACAAAAAAGACACTCTTTCGAGTGCCCGATGTTGTCGATAAACTACCGTACCGACCAATTGTTAATCTGTTGTTCGCCGCGGAATCGGACACTAATAAGAAATTAAATTTCTTATTAGTCGTGGGCAGTCGCCAACTACAAGCAAGCTTGTTCTTGGCTCGTTGCCTCTACGCAGGCTCTGCCGTGTCCGCTCCGATGCGTACAACATGATGTAACAATTGTCGGTACTAGGTTATCTTTTTTGCCAGTCTAAAAGACATTCTTGCGAGTGACTTTTAGGGATAGATTCGAAGCTGCTTATTTTTCGACGGCATCGATGGCGGAGTCGGCATCCGTAACGGTTCCTTCTGGGATGGTTGGCGACAGGGTCATAAAAAAGCCGTCGGTTTGATCGACAAAGGCGGTGGCGCTGTCGAAGCTGACATCGAGGAGGTGGCCACCCTTGCTGCGGTCATCGGCGATGAAATGGAAGTGATAACCTTTGACATTCAGGCCGCCGATATCCTCAGGGCACCATAAGCCGACCAGGGTGCCGCTGGTCTTTTCGTAGTCAAAGATGGACTGGTTTTTGACGGCTTCAGAAAGCACCGGATAGGGTTTTACCTGGCTGGGCACCGAACGAGCTTTGATGGTGTTGAAGGTGCCGTTGATCCGGAACACATAAAAGGCATTGGGATCGGTCATCATTTTGTCCAGTTCCTGCTCCAGGGCTTCCAGACTGGTGGTTGGGCCCAGTGATTTGGTCGCATCTTCGTTAAAGTAGGTGACCGCGGCAAAGGGCGTAGTGTCGGTGTCCAGGACTTCCTCCACGGCGCCGCTGGCTTTAACCTTGTAGACCTTATTGTCAATCATCACCAGCTCGCCATCCAGGGCGTTAAAGGTGCCGATCCCGACATCGCCGTGCTGCTTCAATTCGCCAAAACTCATAAAGCCATCATAATTCCCGGCCAACAGGGAATTAATCGTCGACGCCTGGAAGAGGGTCTCCTCTTTTGTTGCGGCGGCGTCACTGCTGGTCGTTGTGGTTGCGGCGGTACAGCCGGCCAGCGTCACCATCCCTAGAACCGATAAAACAATTGCGGTACTTTTTATTTTCATATAAGCTCCTTCTTTCATTGTAATTAACTGCCGTGAGCTTCTCTGCCGGTTTGCGCCAAACAATTTCTACACTAGGCCGTACAACATTTTCTTGTACAGTTCGCCTACACGTTACGAAATAGTTTGCGGAAACCGACATCAAAACAATGATTGTTCGATGTTTATTTAACCTGCTCTACCCAACCTTCTTTGAGGGAACCAAGCAGGCAATGGTCAAATAGCGGGGCGCCGGTTTTTGCCATCAGTCGGGCATTTGTCAGGTTGTCGCCATCGGCTTTGTTGATAAACAGAATCCGGGTGGCGTTTTTTGCCAGGGTCGTGTTTAGCTTGTTGTCAATAAACGCGGCTAGGGTCTGACTTAAAACGGTTTCATCAAAAATAGCCTGACCGTGACTAGTTAATTCGGTGTTAGCTCGTTCATTGTAATATATTTCCGGGCGATGAAAGGTATCCGCGTCAATTTTTCGAAATAGGATTTCGGCGCCCATGACGTGAATCAGTTTGGTGGTGATGGACGGAATCGATGGTTCATAGTCGTGATAGAATTTATAAGGTTTGCGTTTTGATCCGTCCCCTTCATTAATGATGACCAGGGGCACAATCGCCGCCTTTAAATCAATCAACTCGGTTTCGGAAAATCCCGATATTTTCTGTCCGTTGATCCTTTCCTTGCCAATCAGCCATGCCCGTTGTGGGTCTTTTGCAATTGCTGCGATCACTGCCGACATCTCTGTGCGGATCAGGCACTGCGGTTCCGGTACATCGGCAATGCAGATTTTAGCGGTTGTCGTCATCACGTGGTTAAGTTTGCGGGCGGCCAGTTCCTGACTGAGCGCAAACATCAGCGAGGTTTTGCCGCCGCCCCCGGTGATGGTAATGACATCATTTGCGGTGATGTTCAGTTTGTCAATAAGTTTCACTCTGCTCTCCCTCTCATTCTATCGGTAATTGGAATATCCAGTCGCGTCCGATCGGTTATCGGCTTTTTCTACGCTTAAATTTTACACTGCAATGCCCCGAGATGCAATGGTAATTATCGGTTGTTCTAACTTGCTTAACCTGACTTTTTTTTAAACAGCGCCGGATAATAAACCGCTCCAACGACTCAGCGCCATTGACGGCGGTTTTAAGCAATGATAAAATAAAGCCGTGGTTGAGCTTAAGGCTATTTTTCTACGACAAAAGCCCTGCAACCACAGAGGAGGCATGATGATTACCTTTATAATCGGACTTTTTATTTTAATTTTAGGCGGGTTTTTCTACGGCAAACTGGTCGAAAAGGTGTTTGCCCCGGATGAGCGCCAGACGCCGGCCATCAGCCAGGCCGACGGGGTCGATTTTGTGGCCATGCCCAAATGGAAAAATCAGTTAATCGAATTGCTCAACATAGCCGGGACCGGGCCGGTACTGGGACCCATCCAGGGGATTCTGTTCGGTCCGCTGGCCTTTATCACAATCCCGATCGGCTGTGTTCTGGCCGGGGCGGTCCATGATTACTTCAACGGGATGATCTCGATCCGCAACGGCGGGGCCCAGATGCCACGGATGGTGGGCAAGTACCTGGGCCCGCAGATCAAGCGTTTTTATACCCTGGTATTGTGGTTGCTGCTCTTTCTGGTGGGGGTTGTTTTTATTTACACCCCCGGCGATCTGATCACCAGGGATATCCTGAATAAGGATGCCGGTGCCCAGAACACTACCATCTGGATCGTCTATGCGGTTATTTTTGGTTATTATTTAATCGCCACCTTCTTCCCCATCGATAAAATAATTGGCCGGGTCTATCCGATTTTCGGTGTCATCTTGATCCTTTCGGCACTGGGCGTTTTTGCCGGCATCATGATGGATGGCGGCGTCAATCTCCAGAACCTGTCATGGGAGACCTTACCCCAGTATCCCCTGGGTCAGCAATTTTTTCCGGTTTTCTTTATTACCGTCGCCTGCGGGATCCTATCCGGCTTTCACGGTAGTCAGTCGACCCTGATTTCGCGGACCGTTACCGCCGAAAAAGAGGGCCGCGGGACCTTTTACAACACGATGATCATGGAAGGCTTTATTGCCATGTGCTGGGCTGCCGGGGCGATGATTCTGTTTAATCGCGGTATCGATTTAAGCACCGGGGCTACGGCCATGGTAGGCCTGATCTCCCGGGAATTTCTGGGTTCAGTTGGGGCGTTTTTCGCGATCCTCGGGGTCATCGTGCTGCCGATAACCTCCGGCGACACCGCTTTTCGGTCGCTGCGGCTAATGGTCGGCGAAGCCTTTAACATCGATCAGACCGTGATCAAAAATCGACTGCTGACCACCCTGGGGATCTTTATTCCGGCGATTGTAATTCTGGTTTTTGCCAAGACCTCCCCCAATGGCTTTAACCTGCTGTGGCAGTATTTTGGTTTTACCAACCAATTTGTAGCGATCTTCGCCCTGGCGATGACGGCTGTTTATTTGAAATCCGAGCAAAAGACAATCTGGATTGCCCTGCTCCCGGGGATGTTTTACACCTTTATCGTGATCAGTTATATCTGCCACGCCCCCATTGGTCTGGGCCTGGAACCCCGGCTGGGCCCCATGTTAGGCATCGATCCCAACAGTTATATCCTCTCGTACCTGATTGGCGCCGCGGCGGCCATTCTCTACATGGTGCTGGTCTTAAAACAGGGCCGCAAGGGTCTGGATCAGCTGCCCCAATACAAAGTATAACCCAGTACCGACAAAATCCCCGTCGCATCACTTGAGATGCGACGGGGATTTTTATGTGCGCCCGGCATGGGCGCAATCTAACGGGTGAAAGTCCCGAGCACGG
>NZ_JBDODG010000004.1:0-8657 GCF_039830195.1 Acetobacterium sp.
TACGGTGGTGTGGGAGGTCGGCTGATCAATTAATGGTCAGCCTCCTACCCGATTTGCAGAAAATTTTTTAAGTCCATTCTGGCGCACGCAATACTCAGGCTTTGATGGCCCAGCGCAATTTGGCTGAACGGGCCCGGCCATTGGCATGGCATTCTGCGGCTGAGGGCCGGAGTGGACCGGGTGCCACCTCACGGTAGATGCCTTCCCGGAAGAAGCGCTGAAAAGATTTTTTAACCAGCCGGTCTTCACCGGAATGAAAGGACAGGATGGCTACCCGTCCGCCGGGGGCCAGCACAGCCGGGAGTTTTTCGAGAAATTCATATAAGACTTCATACTCGTCATTGACATCGATCCGCAAGGCCTGAAAGCATCGCTGACAGGTTTTCTTCATGGCTTCCTTGCTATTGCTGCCGGGAATTTTTTTCAGGGCTTCTTTGATAATTTCCTGAAGTTGGGTGGTGGTGGCGATTTCGATGCCCTTGTTTCGCTGGGCGATAATGGCTTTAGCAATGGCAGCCGCATTGGGTTCATCGGCGTTTTCAATAAACATCCCTTCCAGCTCATCCATGGAAATGGTGCTTAACCGTTCGGCGGCCGAAATCCCTTTTTCGGGATTCAGTCGCAGGTCCAATGGTCCGTCAAACTTAAAGGAAAAGCCGCGTTCGGGATTGTCGATCTGCATCGAGGATACCCCTAAATCCGCCAGCACAAAATCCAAAGGTCCGGATTCCCGGGCTATTTCATCAATTTGGGAAAAGTTCAGATGGCGGATGGTTAATATCTCCGGGCCATAACCATTGCTGGCCAGTCGCTGTTGCGTCCGGGGCAGTTCGATGGCATCGACATCGGTGGCGTACAGGTGTCCCTGACCCGCCAGACATTGCAGCATCGCCTGGGTGTGACCGCCAAAACCGAGGGTGGCATCCAATCCGGTTTGTCCCGGTTTGATCGCCAGAAATTCGAGGATTTCATTAACGCAAATTGAGCGGTGCATCCCGGCTGGGGTACTGCCCTTTTGCATTACTTTTTCCACCGTATCTGCATATTTTTCCGGTTGTAATTCCTTATACTTGTCTTTGTAGGCCTTGGGGTGGGTGCCTTTGTAGCGGGGCCGGCGCTGATGTTTTGGTTCCTGATTATCCACTGGGAAACCTCCGGGATACAGAATTGGAGTTGCTGCTCTTTGAATTTGTTGGTAAAAATGATTGTATATATAATTGTATAAATAATACCTTGGTCATGCTTTTAACCGCCTTTGATAGATTTGGATGGTAGTATCAATATGATACCAAATACCATTTATAAAAGCAAACCCGGAAAAGCTATGACGAAAATATAAACGGGTGTTTTGGATATTCAGGGGGGCGAATGGGTAAAAATAAAACATACCGATTGGATAAATAAATGGCAATCAATCCATGTGAAAGGTGAGTTAGGATTATCCGATGAGATTACAGAGTAAAACAACAATCAGTATTTTGCTCATTGTCATTGCCTTTGTTCTGATTATTTCCAGCGAACAGATTCTTCTGGTTTTGCCCAGGTTTGAAAGCATTAATATTGAAAAAGCTACCAATACCGTTGATGAAGGTTTGCGGGTGATGGAGGATGAGATTGACAACATCGCCATTACGGTCAGCGACTACGCAGTCTGGGACGATACCTACAATTACACCAAGAATAGAGATGAAGCCTTTATCCAGGCCAATTTTACCGATGAGGCCATGGATAACCTGAATATGTCTTTTGCTGGCGTTTACGGCAAAGATGGGTTTTTGTTTTTCTATGATACGTTTGAGGACAGTCAGCAGACCGAGACCATTAAAAAAAGAAATCGGCAGTCGCTTTAAACCCGAACTGTCTAGTGGCGAGGGGTTTATCTCGGTCGGCGAAAAAACCTATATGTTTGCCACAATGCAAATTTCAAACACTGCGGCAAACCAGATCGCCGGCTATTACTTTATTTTTGGCCGGGATTATCTCCAGGCCACCAATGAGAAACTGGCAAAGATTCCCGGAGCGTCCCTGGAAATTATGGAATTACAATCAATGAGCGCAGTGGACAAACAACATATTGAGGATGTTTATACTGATTATTATGGCAATGGGGCAATCGCCGCCACCGGGGATCAGTCTTTTTATGAGCAACCGGATAACGCAACAATTCTGGCTTACGCCTAGCTGACCAACCTGGAAGGGGAAAGGTTTGCGGTGGTGCGCTCCACAACAGCAGCCAACATAATTGCCGAGGGACGAAACAGTCTCCATCAGACCGGTCTGATTCTGGTGCTGTTGGGCATTACGATTGCCGCGGTTACCGCATTTTTCGTTCGCCGCTATATTATTGATCCGTTGAATCATCTCAAAATAGGTCTGGATTCGTTGCGGTTTCGGGGGGGAATTCCGGGCATCAGGATGTCAAGGCTCTGGTTGCACGGAAGGATGAAATCGGCGAGCTATACCAGAAATTTATTTATGTAAGTTCCGATATCAAGGCCGCCAATGAAGAAAATCGACGGATGAATAATCAACTCGAAACCATGGTGCTGGACCGGACAAAAAAGTTAAAGGCTGCCAACGCGGAGCTGCTGCTCTACGGCGAGTCCTTCGAAGAAACCAGCGAGGGGCTGCTAATTACTGATCCAGATGGACGGATCATAATGTGCAACAAAGCCTTTGAGATTCTATCCGGTTATGGTAAAGTAGAACTGCTCGGTCAGCAACCCCAAATCATTAATCCGGCCAATGATAATGAAGAATTTTATGCAATGCTGTGGCAGACTTTAAAAACTGCCGGAAGCTGGAAAGGGGAGTTATGTTATCTCCGGCAGGACCGGGCCCTGATCCCGATCTGGCTCAGTTTTAATGCGATTTGTGATCCGTCAGGTACGGTTACCCATTATGTCGGGGCCTTTTCCGATTTGACCGCCCAGAAGGATCTGGAGAATCAGCTGGAGAAAATGGCTTTCTATGACGGTCTCACCGGATTGCCAAACCGGGCCCTGTTTTATATTCATTTACGTAAAGCCGTTGCCCGGGTAAAACAAGCCAACACAAAAATTGCGGTGCTGTTTATCGATCTTGACGGATTTAAACTGGTTAATGATACCTTTGGCCACAGTTACGGTGATATACTGCTGATTGAGGTGGGCAACCGGATCAGCCAGAACATCCGGGAAACTGATTTGTTATCCCGTTGGGGCGGTGACGAATTCACCATGATTCTGGAGAATGTCCGGGAAAAGGCTGACGTGGAAAAGATTGTCAGCGATCTGCTCTACAATATTTCCCGGGAAATTATCATTTCCGGGGAACGGATCAGCATCGGCGCCAGTGTCGGAATTGCCATTTTTCCCGATGTCGGCGACAGTATCGAAGAAATTATGATCAATGCCGACAAGGCCATGTACACCTCCAAAGCCAATGGGAAAAACTGTTATACCTTTGCGACCGGCCAGACCGTGCCTTATGAAATTCCTAAAATTATTATGATCAACCGTTTAAAACGGGCGATCGCCAGTCATGCCTTTCATCTGGTTTATCAGCCGCAGATTGCGGTGGAAGCCAATCATTGCCGTATTTTTGGTGCCGAAGCGCTGATCCGCTGGACCGACGGAGAAGGTCAAACCTATTTGCCGGATGAGTTTATCAGCCTGACCGAAGAAACCGGGATGATCAATGCCCTGGGCCAATGGGTCATTGATGAGGCCTGTCAAACGATCCGGGAATTCGCTGAGCAAGGGATTTGCGTCCCCATCAGTATTAATGTTTCGGTGATGCAGTTTAAATCCTATGATCTGGTTGGGGCAGTCAAACAGGTGGTTGAAAAAAATCAGATTGATCCTAAATTGCTATACATGGAAATCACCGAAAATATTTTTGTGGAGGACGAACTCCAGACCCTGCTGGCGATTATCGCCTTAAAACAACTGGGAATCAAACTCGTGCTGGATGATTTTGGCAGGGGGTATTCATCACTGGGGTTAATCAGCCAGCTGCCCTTTGATCTGATCAAGGTTGATAAGAGTTTTACCCAGGGAATGGGTTTGGAGAAGGAGAAAAAACTGGCTGCGATGATCATTTCCATCGGCGAGGTGCTTAACCTGCAAACCATTGTCGAAGGGGTTGAAACCCGGGAACAGGTCGATTTTCATGCTCACAATGGGGGGAAAATCTATCAGGGATACTATTTTAGCAGGCCGCTGGAAAAATCTGATTTTATCGATTTATGTCTGGGCAAACGAAAGCTTGAAACGATAGTTGAGTGATGATGCTGAATCACTGCTGCCAGTGAATCAAAAAAATAATACGACAAAAAAGAGGAGTAGAGGAATATGTGTAATCAAAAAAATAAAAAAACGGCGCCATCGATTGACGCCTGGTTGAAAGAAGCCAAATGTGATCCCCAGGCCTTACAGGAAGGGATGTATCTGGTCCATAACGGTACTGTCCGCCAAACCCCCAAAGCCAAGGTGCGCCAGGGCGTGGATGACGGTTCGCAGGTTACCGGTATGGAATTCTTTTACGACGCCGCCAAGGTTGAGGCCGCGATCGAAGCCACAAAAAAAATGGACGGTATCTTCCACGTACGGGTCTGGCTCAATGAAGGACAGCTGGACCTGGGCGATGATATTATGTTTGTCCTCATCGGCGGTGATATCCGGCCCCGTGTGATTGATGCTCTGCAGTTTCTGGTTGAAACCATCAAAACCACCTGCGTCACTGAGATAGAGCAGAAATCAGAGACAAAAGAATAGGCATTAATTTTCATCACAATCAAAATTCAAAGCTTATTTTGTCGCAAAAATATTGTTTTGTGACAAAATAAGTCATAAAACTAAAAGCCAGCTTTTCAGCTGGCTTTTAGTTTTGACTCATTTAATCAAATAGAATTAAAGTGAAGCGGCTTTAGCCTGTTCAAATTCATCCTGGATTTCCTGGGAGGGTTCCTTGGTCAGCAGGGAAACCACCACGATAAAGAAGCAGGAGACCAGGAAGGCTGGCATCAGTTCGTAAATACCGAAGATACCGCCCAGAGGCTTAATCAACAGTCGCCAGATAAAGACCATGCCGCCACCAGCCAGCATGCCGGCAATTGCGCCTTCACGATTGGTCCGTTTCCAGAACAGCGAGAAGATCATCAGCGGTCCGAAGGTAGCGCCAAAACCGGCCCAGGCAAAGGCGACGATACTAAAGATGACGCTGGTTTCATCCAGAGCCAGCAGGACACCGATCACCGCAATGGCGATCAGGGTCAGATGGGAAACCCGCATGATTTGCTTTTCGGTGGCATCCTTTTTGAGGATACCCTCGTAAATGTTTTTAGAAAAGGCCGAAGCCGCAATCAGCAGGTAGGAATCCGATGAACTCATGGTTGCAGCCAAAATCCCGGCCATTACGAATCCGGCGAGCAATGGCGGCAGTAGATTGGTGGACATGACGATGAAAATACTTTCCGCTCCGCTTGGAGTCAGCAGTTCGGTGGGGAATAAAACCCGACCGATCAGACCGATAATAACGGCAGCAAACAGTGAAATCACACACCAGGTGGTGGCAATCCGTCGCGCCTTGGGAATTTCAGCAGCATCGCGGATGGCAATAAACCGCAGTAATACTTGGGGCATCCCAAAATAACCAAGACCCCAGGACATCGTCGAGATAATCGTCAGGAAGGTGTAGGGTAAGGCTGGGCCAAAAACCGGGTTGCCAGTCAAGACCTGTTGGGTCCCGTCGACCACGGTGGGGTTGGCAATGCCGAAGAAGTCAAAGAAACCAGGGATCCGCTGGATATTTTCCATCACACCACTAATGCCGCCGGCAGCCATTACACCGAGGATCAGGACCAGGGTCAGTGCAATGAACATGATGATGCCCTGCAAAAAGTCCGATACACTTTCAGCCAGGAAACCACCTAGTAAGGTATATAAAATAACAAAACATGCACCGACGATCATCACCACCTGATATTGAATGCCAAACAGCGAATTAAACAGCTTACCGACCGTAACAAAACAGCTGGCGGCGTAAACCGTAAAGAAAACCAGAATAAAGACTGAGGCAATCAGCATAATCACCTTGCTTTTTTCTTTGAAACGGTTGCTGAAATATTCGGGAATGGTAATCGCGTCACCGGCAATGGCCGAATAATTACGCAACCGTTTGGCGGTAATCTTCCAGTTTAGATAGGTTCCCAGCGCCAGACCCAAAGCCGTCCAGAAGGCATCACTCCAACCGCACCAGTAGGCTACACCGGGCAATCCCATTAGCAGCCACCCGCTCATGTCGGATGCTTCTGCACTCATTGCCGCAACCCAGGGTCCCAGGGAACGGCCGCCGATAAAATAATTGTCACTGTTCTCGTTGGCGATCTTTAAAAAATAGACGCCGATACCGAGTATCGCCGCGATGTAAATGATCATGGCGATCAGTATTTGAATGTTATCAGTACTCATTCTTTCCTCCTAAATTAAATTCCAATGTATTATAGCATAGAATGAATTTATATACAAAGAAATGGATGAAAAAATACCGCTGCAGAGAATCTGAAGCTCTTCCGGCGACTCGATAACGAGCTTAGGTATTGCAGTCGATTGATTTGATGTTGACTAGTTAGTCATTTACACGTATAATAGTTTAAAATCAATGAGTTAAATAAATGTGACGATGATCTGGAGGTAATGATTGGATAAGCGCGAAAGAATTCTCAAAGCAGCTTTACAGCTTTTTAATCGCTATGGTTTTGATAATACCCCAACAGCACGGATTACTAAAGAAGCCGGGGTGGCCACCGGGACATTGTTCAACTATTTTAGAAGTAAGGAAGAACTGATCAATGTGCTTTATTTGAGCTGCAAAGAATCTCTGACCCGGCGCTTATCTTTTGGGCTTGAGCACGAGACCACCTTCAGAAGCAAGCTGAAACGGATTTACATTAATTATATCGGCTGGAGTCTTGATCACACCGATGAATTTTTATTTTTTCAGCAGTTCTGCAATGCTTCCTGTATCGGCGAAACCACCCGCAAAGAAGGGCTGAGCAAGTTCAATAACATTATGGAGTTAATTGCTGAGGGGATTGAGCAGGAAATAATTAAAAAGGTCAATCTCGATTATATGAGCAATCTGCTGATGGGGATTCTCAATGCGAACACCTATTATTTTATCGATAATCCCAGTTTGGCCGCAGATGACGGTTTTTTAGAAACGTCGTTTAATTTTCTATGGGATAGTATCAAAAACTAATTTTTTTTACAAATGAATGACTAATCAGTCATTTTGACTGGCCTGTGCCGGCCACGCTAGGGCTATTTAATAGAATTCACGGATAAGAGTGAGCGAACTGCTCAGCGGCGATCATAACGAATTTAAGAAGGAGCTACGAATATGAATTATCGGATCAATCCCAAAAATGGGGACAAACTTTCAGCCCTTGGTTTTGGCTGCATGCGTTTTGCCAAAGATGAACAAGAGGTGGAAAAACAGATTATTTACGCGATTGAAAATGGGGTCAATTATTTTGATACCGCCTATATTTATCCCAAAAGCGAAGCGATACTGGGCCGGGTACTGGCAAAAGGTTATCGTGACCGGGTCAAGATTGCCACCAAGATGCCCCCATATCTTGTAAAAAAATATGAAGATCTGGACAAGATTTTCAATGCTGAACTGGAGCGGTTGCAAACCGATCATATTGACTATTATTTTCTGCATATGCTGACGGATGTTAACATCTGGACCCGGCTGGTGAATCTGGGGATTCTTACATGGATCGAAGCAAAGAAACAGGCCGGGCAGATTATCAATATTGGCTTTTCGTATCACGGCGGTCGGGATGAATTTAAAAAGCTGGTGGATGTCTATGATTGGGAATTCTGTATGATCCAATATAATTTCCTCGATGAAAATAAACAGGCTGGTAAAGAGGGGCTGGAATATGCCGCCGCCAAAGGTTTGCCGGTAATGGTTATGGAACCCTTAAGAGGGGGGAAACTGGTCACCAACCTGCCCAAGGAAGTCTATCAGGTCTGGGATCAGGCCGCAGACAAGCGTTCGCCGGCGGAGTGGGCCTTTCGGTGGATCTGGAATCATCCGGAAGTTACCGTGGTGTTATCGGGCATGAATTCCCAGGCGATGGTGGAAGAAAATATCAGCGTGGCTTCCCAGACCGAGGCCAATGCTTTTACTGCGGCTGACCTGGAACTCTTTAATCAAGTCACGCAAATATTAAGCGATAAGATTAAAATCCCCTGTACCGGTTGTAATTATTGTATGCCGTGTCCTCGGGGTGTCGATATTCCCACCTGCTTTTCATGTTACAATGATCGTGAAATCGAAGGTAAGACGGCGGCCCTCAGCAAGTATATCATGCAAACCAGTGTTAAAAGCCAGACCAGCAATGCCTCGCTCTGTTCACAATGCGGTAAATGCGAAAGCCATTGCCCCCAGAATATTAGTATCAGAGATGAGTTGGCGACCGTTGCCAAATCCATGGAAGGCTTTTATTATAAACCAACCCGGTTTTTGATCAAACGCTTTATGAAATTGTAGAATGGCAGCGGGCAGCCGATTATTGAAATAATTACAATTTGACAAATAATTAACTTACTCAAACTTCGCACATTAAAAACACTTTAAAACGTTGATACAAAAGACTTTTC
>NZ_JBDODG010000005.1:0-75105 GCF_039830195.1 Acetobacterium sp.
CCTATTTAAAAGTGGTTTTAGCTGCTTTTGCTTTTGTTAACTGTCAAAGTCGGGAAAAGCATCCATATTTATTCCTTTCAGTGCAAGTGTATATGCAATATCCAATTGGTTATTATATCATAAGTTTCAGTTTTATCAAGAAATCTCGTGATTTTACGCCGTTTTTTTATCAGTAAACCGGTTTTTCTTATACTCTTTAAGAATTCTTTGCCCTGCTTAAAGAAAACAGGAATTCCTCACAAATTAAATGCGATGTGATATAATAACATAATTGTATTTATGCAATCTAAAAGTTTTTTAGCAAAAAAAGATTATCAATCCATAACTCGAGGTAAAACAATGAATCGTTTTGAATTAGTTTCCAGCCATGATGACCTGGGTGTCACGCCTATTGAGAATATTTTTATCAATCACTATATGCCCATGGCTCGGGGGGACTACGTGAAGGTCTATCTTTACGGCTTAAAGCGATGCTTCAATCAGGGTCTGACCCCCATCAGCAACGAAGATATCGCCAAAGATCTGAATTTATTAGAAACCGATGTAAAAAAAGCCTGGGATTATTGGGCTTCTGAAAAAATCATCGCCATTGAATACACCGGCACCAGGGATGCGCTGGTTCGTTTCTATAATATCACCGGTACTATTCTCTATAAAAACGAGACTATCCCGGAAACCACAGTTCCTAAAAACGCCCAGTCTTCCAACAGCATGGAGGACCGGATTCAAAGAATGTACACCACCATTCAGGATATGTACGAAAGCCGGACCATCACTAAAAAAGAAACCCTGCTGTTCAAACGCTGGCTGGATGAATACAATTTCACCCCGGAAGCCGTCATTCTGATTGTGGAGTATTCCATTAACATGATCAATAAAAAAGATCGCACCTTTACCCCGGCCCAGGTAGTTTCTTATCTGGAAACCGTCGCCAAGGGTTTTTATACCGCCCAGGTCCGCGATCACATCGAGGCTGAGGCCCATATTAAAGACTCCGCCCATAAACGTACCAGCTATTTCCAGATTTTCAAATATCTGGGCATCCAGCGAAACCCTATGGTTTCTGAGCGGCAGATGATGGATACCTGGTTTAATGACTATGGTTTTTCGATGGAAATCATTGTCCAGGCTTTATCTCGAACCAACAAACCCAATATGAAATATATTGATGGAATTTTGAAGAATTGGCACGAACAGGGCTTTAAAACCCTGGAAGACATTAAAAATGACAAACCGAAACCCAAATTTGATCATAAAGAGTCCCTTGAACCTATGAGTGATTCCCGTAAACAGGCTTACCTGGATATGGAAGTCGATTATGCCGAGGATTTATGGCCGGAACTGGAGATAAACGATGAAGACCTATAATGATGCCTTTGCCCTGCTGCAAGAAAAACAGAATGCCTATCAATTCAAACAGCGCAAAAAAAAGGAAGCCCTTTATGGTCAGATTCCCGAGCTATCTGATCTGGACAATCAAATCAACCGCCTGGGAGTTGCCTTGACCCGGGCTACCATCGCCAGGGAGCTGGATAAAACCGCCGCCATCCGTCTACAGATGAGCGAGATCGAGGCCAGAAAAAAAGCCCTGGCCGGAGAAAAGGCCCCCCTGCTGACCCACTCCTACTATTGTTCCCTTTGTCAGGACACGGGGATTCTCCCGGAGGGGATCTGCTCCTGTCTGAACCAGTGTCTGGCAGAGATCAGTTTTTCCAGCTATGACCTGAAAACCCGGGCCCAGCGGGAAACCTTTGAAACCTTTAACCCTGACTATTATTCTGATCAACCGATCGCTTCCGGATCTGCCAGCCATCGCTCTAATGCCCTCAACATTAAAAACAATATGCTGAAATATTGTCAGAATTTTGAAAATATTGAAGACCAGCTGCTTTTTACCGGACCGCCTGGGGTCGGCAAAACCTTTATGTCCAACTGCATTGTCAATAAATTGACCGAGAAAGGTTATGGGATTGTCTATGTCACTGCGGCTCACCTGGTCGCCAGCATTCAGGATCAGCTGTTCCGGGAGAAGAAAACCTCTACCGAAATTTATGAACCACTGCTGCTCTGCGACCTCCTGATCATCGATGATTTAGGGGCTGAATTTTCTTCAGAATACAGCCAGAAACAGCTCTATGAGGTGATTGACAGCCGCCTTAATGCCGAAAAAAAGATGATCATCTCCAGTAATCTGACGGTTCTCAAAATTAAGACACTTTATGACGAACGGCTTTCCTCCCGGATCTCCGGCAATTTTAAAACCATTCCCTTTTTAGGGGAAGACATTCGTATTCTTAAGGCCCGACGGGGCCGATCCTAAAAAAGGTGTCCGGACTGAGCTCCGGACACCTTTTGTTAATTCTAATTGCTGCGTTTCTGATAAATGCGGGCATTCGACACCACCGGCTCAAATTGATGTTCTAATTCGGCTGGCAGCTTCTGGGTTTGTTCCATGGCCAGATAGCCACCCTCCATCAGAGCCTCATAAAACATCCGGATCACATTAATGCGTTCCTGCTCATTAAAATGAAGCAAAACATTTTTACATAAAACCAATCCAAAGTCTTTCCCAATGCTGTTCAAGGTCAACAGATTATGCTTCTGAAAGGTTACCGCGCCCCGGATCTCAGCGGTGAGCCGATAAGAATCCCGGTTTTCAACCTTGATAAAATATTTTTCAAAAATTTCGACGGGCATCCGCTGCACCTGTTCCCGGGGGTATTCGGCGGCTAATATAATCTTATCAAAAAGGTCACTGCCGTCAATATCGGTTGCCTGTATTTTAACCTTTTCAAAATCACACTGATCCATCCGATCCCGCAGCAGCATCGCCAGGGTATAAGGTTCCGGTCCCATGGCACAGCCGGCATCCCAGATCTTAAGCTCCGGCTTTGAGCGAAGGTCTGGAATGGCGTGGTCGCAGATCAGTTCCAGGGTATGTAAATCTCTAAAAAAATAAGTAAATGCCATCGAACCCTCCCAATATTCTTTCTGTTTCGCAAAAGGCATGAGCGCCGGCATGTGCCCGGAACTATCAAAAATTTAATTTTACTGTTTATTCCGGCTTTTTCATCCCATAGATATCATAAATTTCCTGGGTGTATTCCCCATCTTCATGATAAACAATCAGCGGAGCATCTGTTTTCAACCCCGGCTTACCGCTTTTTCGCCCCTCAATCAAGACCAGATTGGCTTCTTTTTTAATAGACGGATAAACGAATTGCAAATGCTTGACCTCAATTTTATAAAACCGCATCAGTGAAATAATATCCCCCAGCCGCTCCGGCCGGTGAACCAGAAACAGGCGGCCCCGATCCTTCAACATCCGTTTGCTGAAAATGAGAACATCTTCAATGCTGCATAAAATTTCATGCCGTGATATTGTTTTTGTCTCACAATTGTTCTTGAGTCCAGCCTGGGCCCGCATATAGGGCGGATTACTGACCACTACATCATAAGTGTTGGGGAGAATCTCACTGCCCGGCTCTTTAATATCGCCGGCAATGATCTTGATCTGGGCTGATAACCCATTCAAAGCCATACTCCGTCTGGCCATTTCCACCAGAGGTTCCTGTATTTCCAGCCCGGTGATGGAGGCCGCCTTCGTTTTGCCATAAAGCAATAGTGGTATAATCCCCGTCCCGGTTCCCAGATCGATGATGTGAGGAGCCCCCTTTGTTCGCTGGGAAACAAACCAGGATAACAAAACAGCATCCATTCCAAAACAGAAATAATCCGGATTCTGGATTATCCTTAGATTTTTAAGACCTAAATCCTCGATTCTTTCGCCTTTTTTTAAAATGTTATCCACAATTAACTCCTTCTATACGTATAATTTAATAGTTTTCACAAATAATCAACAGACTTATCCACAATTTCGGCAGTTCTATCCACTATATGTGGATAAGTATTGTAAATACTCCACCTTTTCGCCAAAACTTCCCTAACCATGGGCTTTCATGATTATCTTTTTTTCAATCGATCTGTTGATTATTTTTTAATGACTTATCCACATATACACAGACATCCGTTGATACTTATCATCCAAATGATCAAAATCCGGTAAGCAGGCGGTTTAGACTTCTATTTACGATGTTTTTTGATATCATTGCCTGTTGATAAAAAATATTTTTTCTGAATTCATTGCCTTTTTTCGATTTTCCCTTTTATGTAAGCAAAATCTTTGCTATAATGTGTAGTTGTAGAGGACTATTTATAATTTATTATAATGATTCTCACGCCTCTAAAAGCTCCTTTATCATCCACGATTATGATGATAAAGTCAATGACCAAAAAATATTGCAATGAAATTACTTGCGAAAGCGATGGATACATATGAATAATGACAAAATCCAGCCGAGTAAATTGGATATTATTCTCGAAAAAAAACAGCATCTGGATACCACCATCCAAGAATGCGAAATACGAATTGATGCAAAGCTGGCTTCACTCATTGATGACGGTTTCATTTCCCGTGAAGTGAATGCTGAGGTCCTTGAAGCGGCCATTCAGGATCCCTACCAACCCGGTGAACATTTTCTTTCCGGTGTTGATATATCAGATGATGATGCTCTGGATCAAGCTGTTCTCAATTCCCGTCCTTTCGAAACTCGGACCAACCGGCTGGCATTTGATGGTGATCGTCTCACCAATCAACCATCGCCACTCAATGAATCGGCTGGCTTTTCCACCCCCATCGGCGAAATCGAGGATGATGAAGAGTTGCCCACCCTGTCAAAGATACTGGGTCGAACCACCCCCTACGCTTACGAATCGGAGCGCACCGCTTCCATTTCCAGGGTGTCCGTCGCATCAAACGAGGCTGATCAATCCACATCAAATACCGTTGATGCAATTCTCAAATCCAGATTTTCCGAAGTGACCGAACCACAGCCTCCTCCCGAAGCTGTTTTAGAAGCGCAGAAGCCCTCCCCACCACCGGTCCTTAAACAAGCGCCGGAGCCCCCTCCGGATAAACCGATTCTGACTGTGACAGCACCGGTTCAGGAAAAACCACTGCCGCCAGAAAAAAGAAAGGCGGCGAAGACCAAAGATAAGGCTGCCAAGCAGCAAAATACCAAACCACCTAAAAAAACAAACCACCTTCCCCTGAAAAAGCCCAGCTTTACCGATATGGTGCCGCCGCTTGTTTTTTTCTTTATGGGACTGATGGTTTTTGGCGCTTTTCTGATTTTCACCGCTTCAGAATTTAATTTTATTGACTACAGCGTGGTGTTTATTTTATTCACCTGTCTGATCTTTACGATTGCCATGCCCTACGGCGCCAGTATCTTTTTTATGATCTTGTTGCTATCCAGTTATGTGGTTTTATCGCTCATTTCTGTTTTCTACCTTGGCATTCCCTTTAAATTTTATCAGGTCGGCTGGCTGATCGTAATTCCGATGATTTTATGGAGTTCTGCCTTATTGATCAGAAAGGTTCGGGAGCTTTTCCATTTCAAAAAAAATCTGGAGCACCAGATTGCTTCCTACGATAATCTGGAAGAAAGTCCAGGACTAACCATTGAAAAAGCATATTACAAGGATCTTAAATATGCCATGGAACGCGCTTCCCGGGGTGAAACCATTCTGACCCTCGAAATGATTACGGTTCGCCATCTGGACGAACTTAAAACCATGAACGGTTCACGATTCTGGGACGAAATTCTCTATAAAACTTTAAAGATTATCAAGACCCATTGCTACAGCTCCCACCTAATTTATATTCTCGATGGCAGTGTTTTTAGTATTCTCATGGAAAACACCTCCGTCAAAAATCAATTGCTGATTAATCAGGAAATTACCGATGCCTTCAATGCGCTGATTTCGGAATATGAAGCGATTGAACCTGATGTGAAGCTTAACATCGCATCGATTCCCTACACCCGGGATATTACCAATCCCTTCGACTATCGTGCCCTGGTCTTAAGACATCTAAAAAATTAAAGCAGAAACCGCGTGAGAGGTTTCTGCTTTTTTAGTGCTCTTTTAGTGCCCACAAAAATGAAGATAAAAAAGGATGTGCCGCAGCACATCCTTTTTACGTTTAGTTCATTTTAATAAACAATATAGGCTTCCAGGTTCTGTCGTCCAAACTGTATACAGGCTTCGTAGGAATCCATATAAATATCGACAATTCCTTCGGTTACGGCTCCGCCCCGATCTTCAACGGTATAAGTGGTGCCCATAGCCGGGATGTAAATCTTAGTACCAAAGGGTAGGCCGCTCCAAGCTGCTACCGTGTGGTTGGCGGTTGGCATCACACCCGATGCAGTGGCATTTCCTGTTGCCGTATAGGCCGTACACTGGATCACCGTTTTTACCGCACCTTCGGGAATCGTATTAGTGGTAGTTGCCGGAGCCGGAGTTTCGACCACTGGCTCCGGCACTGCTGCTGGGGCTTCGGTAGCCGGTGTCTGAACCGCTGCCGGAGTTTCAACCACTGCCTGAGTTTCAGCTACCGGAACCGGGGCCACAACAACGGCTTTGGTCCCTACTTCGACAATTTCAGGAATCGGCGCAGTGACAATCTCATCGTAAATAATCTCACGTTTGACTTCCACACCATTTTCATAAAGCACCCGTTCAACCTGACTGGCTTCTCCGTCAACGCCAACCTGGACAACCTTGGTTTTGCCAGCTTCCATTTCCGGATTGTCTTTCTTTTGGGTTGTATAGGTAATGACCTGTCGGCTTGGCAGTTCAGCAACCTCAACCCGGATCACGTCAACTTCCTCCACATCTTCCAGGGCGGTTGACTGTCCCGGTTCGACCCGATCAAGGTCGCCCAGTTCAATCTTATACTCTTTAAGCAAATCGCCCACCGTTTTTGCTTCGGTCTGATAAATAATGGTTTTCCCAGCAAATGACAGTTCGCCACTGGCTTTGCTTTTCACTTCGATATTATCAACGGCAAACAGCACCGAGTTGGTATCAACATTGACGGTATATTGATCGCCCAGTTTTATGCCATTGTCTTCCAGCACCTCGCCGACATTCTGGAACATCCCGCCACTAAGCACTCTTTCCTTGTCATCAACGGTTACCTTAATTTCCTTGGCAAAAACAAAGGAACTGGCTGTTCCCACCACACAGGTGATGATCACGCTGGCCATACCTATTTTAAGAAGCGACTTCTTTCTTTTGTTAGGATTTTTATTCTCTTTTTCTATCATAAAACCTCCATTTCCATTTCAATCCTCAGATCGAAACTCCGTTTCGTTACAATTTCTTTACAAATCGATTGTACTTCATTTGCGGATAATTGTCAAGATTAGAATTTACTAATTGACTTTTCTTAATTTTTCATTTAGAATATATCTAATTAGATAAAAACAAACCGTTGATGCGGAGATAACGGTGGAAGATGCACTAACAGAGAGCGAGGTAGGCTGAGAGCCTTGCAGAACGCAATCCATCAAATGGACCGCTGAGGGCATGGTCAAAGGCTGACGCTGAGTATTCCATGACGTGACAACTACGTCAGTGTTGAGGAATATGTTAGTATTCTGCAGAGGCAGGTTTGATCCTGTGAAAAAAGGTGGCACCACGAGTCGTTATACTCGTCCTTTACTTTTAGTAGAGGACGAGTTTTTTGTATTTACAGGCAGCAGTCTGTAATGATTAACAACAGAAAGAAAGGAAACCGCCATGGAAAAGATACCTTATAAGATTTATTTAAGTGAAGATGAGATGCCGAAATCCTGGTTCAATCTCCGGTCCAAAATGAAGGAGCTGCCTGAACCTTTTGTAAATCCCGGCACCGGCGAATATTGCACCAAAGAGGAACTGCTGCCGGTATTCTGCGAAGAGCTGGTGGATCAGGAACTGAATACCACTGATGAATACATTGAAATTCCTGAAGAAATCCAAAGTTTCTACAAAATGTTCCGGCCATCACCGCTGGTTCGGGCCTATTGTCTGGAAAAAGAATTGGACACTCCAGCCGAAATCTACTATAAGTATGAGGGTACCAATACCTCAGGTTCGCACAAACTGAATTCTGCCGCTGCCCAGGCCTACTATGCCAAAAAACAGGGTTTAACCTCATTAACCACCGAAACCGGGGCCGGACAATGGGGCACCGCCCTTTCCATGGCCTGTGCCTACTATAATCTGGATTTGTCTGTTTATATGGTAAAGGTCTCGGCCGAACAGAAACCCCACCGTCGGGCCGTAATGGAAACCTATGGGGCCAAGGTAATCGCTTCCCCTTCTAACACCACCAACGCCGGACGAAAAATCTTAGCTGAAACCCCAGACACCAACGGATCGCTGGGCTGTGCGATCAGCGAAGCCATTGAAGTGGCCGTCACCACCGACAGCTGCAAATATGTTTTGGGCAGCGTCTTAAACCATGTCGGTCTGCACCAGTCCATTATCGGACTGGAAACCAAGATCGCCTGCGATAAGTATGACATTAAACCGGATATCATCATCGGCTGTGCCGGCGGCGGCTCCAATTTACTGGGTCTGATTGCCCCGTTTATGGCTGACCGAATTGAAGGCAAAAATGACATTGACTTTTTAGCTGTCGAACCAGCGTCCTGCCCATCTTTAACCCGGGGACGTTATGCCCTGGATTTTGGTGACACCGGGAAAACCACACCGTTGATTCGGATGTACACCCTGGGTAGTGGCTTTATGCCATCGCCCAACCACGCCGGCGGATTACGCTACCATGGTATGAGTCCGATTATTTCCAAGCTTTACCATGACGGCTACATCCGGGCCAAATCTTATACCCAAAATGAAGTCTTTGAGGCCGCCACTCAATTTGCCCGAATTGAAGGAATTTTGCCCGCCCCTGAGTCCGCCCATGCCATTAAAGCGGCTATTGACGAAGCGCTGGCCTGCAAGGCCTCCGGCCAAAAGAAAACCATCATCTTCGGCTTGACCGGCACCGGCTACTTTGATATGACCGCTTATATGAATTACAATGCCGGCAATATGACCGACTATGTTCCCACTGACGAAGATCTTCAAATCGGCTTTGACAGTCTGCCCCAAATCGAACAAAAATAATTCCCGACCAAATAAAGGCCGCCTGATAATGGCTATTTACCATTATCAGGCGGCCTGTTTTTTTGATTATCGCTGGCGTCCGAATTTTTTCAAGGCCGCCTTGACGGTGGGATAAAGATCAAAGTCGGTATGAGGTAGAAACCGGGAGGCATACATCCGCGAAATAAAATCGGTGGCGGCACCAAATTCCAGATATTCAATCCGTTCCTGGAGCATCGCGACCTCTTCCATTTTCTCGCCATTGGTTAACAGCGCAGTGGCCCCCTTTAACGAACTGTTTCCCAATGAAACAAAACGTTCTCTCGGCAAATCAGGATAAAGGCCAATGGTGATCGCCGACTCCAGATTGATGTAAGTCCCAAAGGCTCCGGAAATATATAACCGATCGACGTCCAGCGGTTCCACCCCCAGCCGTTCCAGCAGATAGCCAACCATGGTGCTGGCGGCGGCCTTGGTGTCGATGAACTGGCTCATATCACTTTGCGTAAAAAGGAGTTCCTGGCCATTGCCGGATTCTTCCCGGCTGGCGTACAGGACTCCATATTCGCCGTCACGAATAACGATCCGTGGCGATTTCTCGGGATTAAAGCGACCGGAAAAATCAATCCAGCCGTTTAACAGCATTTGGGCAATCAGGTCAACAATTCCCGATCCGCAAATGCCCAGCGGCCTGTGCCCGCCGATGGTCGTCAGGACAAGCTCATTCTCGGCGATCACAACTGAATCCACCGCACCGGCGGTGGCCTTCATGCCATTTTTGCTGATGCCGCCTTCCAATGCCGGTCCGGCGGCCCCAGCTCCGGCGACCAGAAAATGCTGATTTCCCAGCACCATTTCGCCGTTGGTGCCAATATCAATAAACAGGCCCAATTCTTCCTTTTCGTGCAGGCCAGCCACCAGCAAGCCGCTGACAGTATCGCCGCCTAAATAGTTAGCCACCGAGGGCAGACAATACAGATAGCCATCGGTGTTGATACCCAGCTCCCGGGCCTCCAGATACCCGGTATGGTTAAACACCGGCGCAAAGGGATACTCAAAGACCGGCCAGGGATCAATGCCCAACAAAAAGTGAATCATCGTGGTATTGCCGGAAACGACCATGATGGAGGATTCCTCCGCCTTGATCCCGGTTGTTTCTTCCAGCTGATGAAGCAGGCCATTTAATGTGCTGACGGTTGCTTGCTGTACCGCGATGAGGTGATCCGGTTTATTTTTGGCATAAAAGATCCGGCTGAGAATATCATCACCATACTGGATCTGGTCATTTAAGATACTTTCTTCACCCAGTACCTTACCGGTATTCAGATCGACCATTTTCATGGCCACTGAGGTGCTGCCTAAATCGACCGCTACGCCAAAATGACGATGCCGCTGATCCCCGGCTTCCAGTTCCACCAGTTCCCAGGTGGTACCGTTTTTGACCAGGGTCAGACTAATCTCCCAATTGGCCTCCCGGCACAGGGGGTATACTTTTTTCAGCAGGCGCCGGGAAAAACGCACCGCCCCGAATTCCCGGGTCAATGCGTTTAGAATACGTTCCTGATCACCAATGATATCCCCACTTCCGGGGGGTGATATTTTTAAAAACACCTTCCTGGTTAATGCTTGTATTTTATGATCTCCCATACCCACCTCATTTTTTCTTTATTTAATGGCTGCCACTCACGGTTTCGTATTTCCAACTACTGATGCCGCCAAGATTATAAACGTTCTGATACCCCATTTTAACCAATTGACTGGCGGCACTTTGAGATCTGCCGCCGCTTAAGCAATAGACAAAGATGGTGGTATTTTTATCTGGTAAGATTTGTCCCACCGCCAGAATATTACTCAGTGGCAGATTGATGCTGTTTGGAATATGCTGATTGGCATACTCGGCTTTTTCTCTGACATCGAGTAGTACAACCGGTTCATTGGCATCCAAACGTTTTTTAGCCTCATCTGGGGATATTCTTTTAACCGAATTTTTAGATTCTGATTTTCTTGATAATAAGTTTAACATAATAATACCTTCCTTTAAATCAATTATTGGTGTAAATTTTTGGTGTAAATTTTAACGCTTCTTGATTATGCTTATATCTTACCGGCTTTTCCGATTTTTTTCTGTGATAATGTCACATAAGCACAGGTTTTCTGAATAATTTTTCAGCCATTAATCAGAACCTGTTCACGCAATAAACACTTAGCAATATTATCCTATTTATATTATAATGAGCAAAAGAGGTGAAGTGGATGTATAAGATATTAATAACTGATGATGAAGAAAAAATCAGAGCACTGATAAAAAAATATGCAATTTTCGAAGGCCATACGGCAGTTGAAGCCTCCAACGGGATGGAAGCCGTAGAGCTGTGCCGCAAAGAAGCTTTTGACATTATTATTATGGATATCATGATGCCGGAGCTGGATGGTTTTTCTGCTGTCAAAGAAATTCGAAAAAGCCAAAATATTCCGGTGTTAATGCTTTCGGCCCGGGGTGAAGAATACGATAAGATTCATGGCTTTGAGCTGGGTATTGACGATTATGTGGTGAAGCCCTTTTCGCCCAAAGAATTAATGATGCGTATTGATGCGATTATGAAGCGGGCCGCCCGGGATCAGCCCCAGGAGCACGACATCTTTGTGAAAGACGGCCTGACCGCTGACTTTACGGCCAGAAGAATCCTCATCGATGACGAAAACATTGAGATGTCGCCAAAAGAATTTGACCTGATTTTTTATATGATCCGAAACAAAAATATTGCCTTGACCCGGGAAAAACTGATCACTGAGGTTTGGGGCTATGATTTCTACGGGGATGACCGGACCCTGGACACCCACATAAAATTACTCCGCAAAAGCCTCGGAGAATATGCCGGACTAATTACCACCCTCCGGGGAGTGGGCTACCGGTTTGAAGGTTAGGCCATTGAAAAGCAAGACATCATCCCCGAAAAAAAGCCGACTCCGTCAAATCAGTATCAAATGGAAGATTTTTCTTTTCCTGCTGGGCTTTTGCGGCGTATTACTATTGCTCCTATGGTTTTTTCAGGTGATTTTTTTAAACAGTTTTTACAAGGGCATCAAAATCAATGAAATTAAAGCCACGGCTAACACCATTGAAAAAAGTATCAATGATGAGGACATCGAAACCATCATCGCCACGGTTTCAGAAAACAACGATATCTGCATCAAAGTTTTGTCAAGTTCTGGTGAGACTATCTATTCGTCACATGTTGTCAAGGGATGTATCATCCACAGCAAGCCGGAATTTGATGAAAAAGCCCTCCATTCCGAGGTGACCAACAACGATGGCGAATTGTTTCAATATTATAATCATGATGGCTATACCAGAGAAACCGAACCGGAAACCGTCCCGAATTCCGATCCTGAGCTTTCTGAGACAACCGAGGTTCAAACAAAACCCCCAACCGCGGAAAAAGAAAAAGATAAGGATACCCTTATTTATTCTAAAACTATCGTCAATGCCAACAATGAAGAATTAACTCTGGTGCTCAACTCAATGATTTCTCCAGTAAATGCCACCGTTAATACCCTGCGGGTTCAGCTTTATTATATTACCGCTTTTATGATCCTATTTTCGGTTATCCTGGCCCTGATCATTGCCAAATGGATCTCCCGACCGATCGAAGCCATCAATAACAGTGCTAAAATGCTGGCTACCGGCGACTATTCCACCCGGTTTAAAGGCACTGGCTATCAGGAAATTGCCGAGCTCTCGGACACCCTCAACTATACCGCCAAAGAGCTGTCAAAGGTTGAGTTACTGCGTCAGGAGTTAATTGCCAATATCTCCCACGATTTACGGACCCCGTTAACCCTGATCAGCGGCTATGCCGAAGCGATGCGGGATTTACCCGATGAAAATAATTCCGAAAATGCCCAGATTATTGTCGATGAAACCAAACGGTTAACCACCCTGGTCAATGATGTCATGGATATTTCCAAGCTGCAAACCGGCAACATCAGCATCCATCGCCAACCCTATAATCTAACAGCCAGCCTGGGCGACTCGATTAACCGGATGAATAAACTGATGGAAATGGATGGCTACCAGATTGATTTTATTGCTGACCGGGATGTTACTCTGGCGGCCGATGAAACCCGGATTTCCCAGGCCTTTTACAACCTGTTGACCAATGCCATCAACTATACCGGCGAGGATAAAAAAATCACCGTCACCCAAACTATTTTCCCAAACCCGGCCGATGACCTGGCCGACTGGGTCAAAATAGAAGTGGCTGATTCCGGCGAAGGGATTGCCGAAGCAGACCTTCCCTACATCTGGGACCGTTATTACAAGGTCGATAAAACCCACAAGCGAGCGGTCACCGGTACCGGTCTGGGCCTGTCCATCGTCAAATCGATTCTCGATATGCACCACGGTGATTATGGCGTTACCTCAAAAATCAATGAAGGCTCGGTTTTCTGGTTTACTTTAAAAATTTAATACCGCTTCAAAAAAAGATGCACCTTGGGTGCATCTTTTTTTTATTTTCAGAACGTTCACAAAAAAAACACAAAGTTAACAAACGCTTAACAAACTGGTCGAGTATACTTTAGAAAAGCAGCGATATTAAATAAAAAACTTTATGGAGGTACTACCATGATCACGAAAACTTTTAAACGCTATGAAAATAAATATCAGTTAAACGAAAGCCAACTCAAACAACTGATGCCCGTGCTGCTAACTCAAATGAAGCCAGATGCTTACACGTCTAAGAATGACGGCTATTCGATTTACAATATCTATTATGATACTGACAACTACGACATCATCCGCCATTCTCTGTCCAAACCTTATTATAAAGAAAAACTCCGGTTACGGAGCTATGCCATCCCCAGCTCTCCCGACGATCAGGTTTTCCTGGAACTGAAAAAGAAAATCGGTGGGGTTGTCAACAAACGGCGGGCAACCCTCAGCCTCAACGAGGCCTCCCGCTTTATTTCTAGATTGGAATACCCCAAAGAAATCAATATCATGAATCAGTTGGTGTTGGAAGAAATTGAATTTTTCTTAAGAAACCATCCGGTCACCCCTAAAACCTACATCGGCTATGAACGGATTGCCTTTGTTGGAAAAGACGACCCGGAACTGCGGGTCACCTTTGACTACAACTTAAAAAGCCGGCAGCATAGTCTGTCTCTGGAAAAAGGGGATTTCGGACATTTTCTGATCCCGGCGGACCAATATCTGATGGAAGTCAAAATCCTCGGCGCGATTCCACTGTGGCTGACTCATGCGCTGACCGAACTGGAGATATACAGTAGCAGCTTTTCAAAATACGGAAAAGCTTATAAAGACTACCGCAAACAGAGTATTGGCAAACTGATCAACCTGCCGATTTACAGCAATGATCCGATCAACAATAAATTGACACCCTGTGTTAATAACTAAAGGAGCTTACCAATGATTGACTCTCTATTCTCTACCACCCTGACCGAAACCCTGACCATCCAAACGGCCTTAAGTGTCATTTTTGCATCTCTGTTGATGGGACTGTTTATCAGCTTTGTCTACACCCGCACCCGCGGTAAAGATGGTTATTCCCCCGGCTTTGTGGTCACCCTGATCATGCTGCCGGCAATAATTGCGATTATCATTCTGCTAGTCGGCAACAACGTCGCCCGGGCCTTCAGTCTGGCCGGAGCCTTTAGCCTGATCCGCTTCCGAAGCGCCCCTGGCGATCCCATTGATATCTCCTATGTGTTCTTCACCCTGGCGGTAGGTCTGGCCTGTGGTATGGGTTATATCTTATATGGCGCCATCTTTGCGGTTATTCTCTGTACCGTAATGGTCATCATCCACATCACCAAATATGGCAAACCGAAGCTTAAAAATATGCAGTTGAAAATCACCATTCCCGAGGACATTGACTTTCAGAACTGTTTTGATGATATTTTAAAAGAATATACCGTCAGTCACAAAATTCAACGGGTTAAAACCAGCGACTTCGGTGCCCTGTTCGAGATTATCTATTGCATCTGCCTGAAAAATGATGTGGATCAAAAAGCATTTATCGACAAATTGCGGTGTCGCAATGGCAACCTGAGCATTGTTCTGAATACTGAAATCACCGACGAAAAAGTTTATATTTAATTTTTCGTAAATATTTTTGCACTCTGACTCGTCACTCAGATACAATCGTCCTTAAAATAAAGACAATTGTGTCTGAGAGGTTGACTTTCTATATATCTGTCGTCGAAATAAAAACACTACCACTTAAAGGGCAGTATCTGTTTTTATTTTGTCATATTTCGGCTCTATTGACAATCTCCGCATTTGATTTATAATGGTAAAGTAAGTTTTTAGTCCAGTATAAGGCTGATTTGATAATTCTTAACGATGCAAATTATCATAATAAATTTACAGATTTTACTAATAAAGAATTTTCAAGGGGGAAAATTTATGAATCTTCAACGACCTAACGGCAATGATGCCACCGGTACCTTCAACCGTTCTAAAAGTATTGTCCCATGTTCTGGTCTCTGTTCACGCTGTGTGGATGGATGTCGCGGAAATTGCGAAGTGTTCAAAGCCACTTTCCGAGGCCGGGAACTGATTTATCCAGGTCCCTTCGGCGATGTCACCGCTGGTGGCGACAAGGACTATCCGGTCGATTATTCACATCTTAATATTCAGGGTTATGCGCTGGGTGCCAAAGGTTTGCCTAACGGCGAAGTGGGCACACCTGATAACGCCCGTTTCCCCAATGTCAGCACCGAATGTGCTTACGGTTGGGATCGCAAAGTAGCCATGAACGTTCCGATCTTTACCGGTGCGCTGGGATCTACTGAAATCGCCCGTAAAAACTGGGATCACTTTGCCGTCGGTGCTGCGGTTTCTGGTGTTACCATCGTCTGTGGTGAGAATGTCTGCGGAATTGACCCACGCCTGGTTCTGGACAAAAACAACATGGTTATCGAAGCACCAGATATGGACCGCCGCATCGAAGCCTATAAAAAATATCATACCGGCAAAGGCGAAATTCTGATTCAGATGAATGTTGAAGATACTCGTCTGGGTGTTGCTGAATATATCATTAATAAACATAAAATTGAAACCATTGAACTGAAATGGGGCCAGGGTGCTAAATGTATCGGTGGCGAAATCAAGGTTAACACCATCGAACGGGCCATGGAACTGCAGCGACGTGGCTACATTGTCACCCCTGATCCAATGGATCCTGTGATTCAGGCGGCCTTTAAAGACGGCGCTATTCACGAATTTGAACGCCATAGTCGTCTTGGCTTTATCAGCGAAGATGGCTTTATGGCTGAAGTTGAACGTTTAAGAGCTTTGGGTTATAAACGGATCACCTTAAAAACAGGGGCCTATGGTTTAAGAGAACTGGCGATGGCCATGAAATGGTGTTCTAAAGCTAAAATTGACCTGCTAACCATTGACGGCGCCCCCGGCGGAACCGGAATGAGCCCCTGGCGAATGATGGAAGAATGGGGGATGCCTTCAATTTACCTGCATTCAGCCGCCGTGGAATTTGCTCAAATTCTGGAAGCCCAGGGCGAACGCGTTCCTGATCTGGCCTTTGCGGGCGGATTCAGCAGTGAAGATGGTGTCTTCAAAGCTTTAGCACTCGGCGCCCCTTATGTCAAAGCCGTTTGTATGGGCCGGGCTCTGATGATTCCGGGGATGGTTGGTAAAAACATCGAACAGTGGATGAAAGAAAATAACCTGCCCAAAACCGTCAGCGAATTCGGTTCCACACCTGAAGAAATTTTTGCCTGCTACGAGGCTGTCAAAGAAATCGTCGGAGCTAAAGAAATTAAGAATATTCCGTTGGGAGCCATTGGGATCTACAGCTACTCCGATAAAATCCGGGTTGGTTTACAGCAGTTAATGGCCGGTGCCCGATGCTTTAACACCGACAGCATCACCCGTAATGAGCTGATGTCCTTAACTGAAGAATGTGCCAAAGTTACCAGAATTCCTTACCTGATGGAATGTGGCCGCGAAGAAGCACTCTCCATTCTTAAAGGCTAAACAGTAATAACTGCATAATAATATCTATCGGCCTTCTGAATTTATCTTAAAGAAAAATTCAGAAGGCCGTTTTAATTTGCTATTTTCCCGATCCTTATGTAAAATGAAAGCAATTAATCAATCAAAAGGAGACCAATCATGGGATTAAAAGATCTATTTAAAGATGTTACCGATCTGGCCAAGGAAAGTATTGATTCAATTCAAACAGAAATTGCCCTTAAAAAAGAAGAACAGGAACGGTTGCGCGCAGAAATGGATCAGCGCATCAAAGCTTATACCGATACCCTGATGGCGCAACTTGTTGACCCCGTAAAAACATCAGGATCTCCCCTGATCAATGCCGGGGATGATGAGGTCGTCGCGTTTACCGGGCATTTCTGTGAGCAGCTGTTATTGCCTGCCAATAGTCCCGTTTCCACCAAAATCGACATGTATCCCTTTGCCGAAAAGGTCTTAAAAAATGTATTAAAAACCTTTCCGAGTTATAACATCCAGGAAAAGTTTTTGTTCCAATTCAAAGATTCCAAAGGTCAAATCCTGCTGCTGACCACCAGTAACCTATATTTTAAAATTCAGTTCCCCGAGAACCAGTCATTCTCTACGGTGGGCGTCATTCCCAAAGACAAACTTTTTTCCCTCGCCATTAATAAGGGTGATGATCACTGTGTCCTCCTCGTTAATACCATCCCCCTGATCACCGCCCCGATTGAAGAAGTCAAAACCATTGACATTGTCACCTTAACCGAGTATCTCTGGCGCCTGAGTAACAATGATTTTGTTATCACCGCGGACCAGATCGATGCCTTTATTGCCGCCAAGCTGGACCCCACCACCCTGGAGATTGTCAAAAACTTCCTGGATCCTGATGAAAAACTGGTCTACTTTGCCTGGGGACTGGGTAGCCTGGTATCAAAAAAATTCATCACCTGTACCAACCAGAAAATTGTGCTCTATGATCGGGATTTGAGCACTAAAAAAAGTTTCCCCTACGACCAGATCTTGTCGATGTCGACCCAACCCAGTACGGTTTCGTTTCTGGACTTATCCCTGACTCTGGGGATGAACCCCAATGATCTGGAGATAAAAACCGCTGATGCCATCGAAACCATCAGCATTCTCTATGCCCGGGAAGCCGAGCGGGTTGTCCAGCTTTATACTGCCCGTAAACCAGAAGGTGCTCCCTCAGCAGCTTCAAGTCAGGCCCCTGGCCAGCCACAAACAGGCACACCCACCACTGATCCGGCTCCCGAAGATCCCATCGCGATGATCGAAAAATTAGCTGTTTTAAAAGAAAAAGGCATCATCAGTGAGGAAGAATTCATTCAGAAAAAACAGGAGTTGCTGGCTAAGTTATAAGACCAGCACCGATTTGTTTTGATCCACCTAAAAAAACCGAGATCCGCACCTAAAAGTGCCGTCTCGGTTTTTTAATTGTTCTTTTAGTTTAAAAGCTCCCACCATGGCCTTCAGCATTTCAGCCTGACCGGTAGTTCCCTGCGCCAGCACCTGTCCACCATAGAAAATATGTCGAGCGCCAATCTCCACCTGGGCAGCGGCCACATCAATATCTGACATAGTGGTACTCAAACTGGCACTAAGTCCCTTCGTTAACTATTGTTGTTTTTGGCCCGAAAACAATGTTTTCAGTCTCCTATTCATTGCGGAAAGCTTTGAAAATTGCCACACACATCATGATAATAATAAATAAAAATGGTAATGCCATGATGATGGAGGTATTTCTCATCGCTACCAGTCCGCCGCTGAACAGTAGCACAATGGCCATCAGTGACAACACACTGCCCCAGATTATTTTTATTTTTCGATCCGGATTCAGATCACCATTTCGGGAAAACATGCCGATGACAAAGGTCGCTGAATCGGCTGAGGTGACAAAGAAAGTGATTATCAGAATGGTCGCAATAAAAGAGATGACATTGCCGATGGGCAAATGAGCCAGGGTGGCAAATAAGCCCACTGTCACATCATTAGTAACCTGGGTGACGATATCAACACCATCAAATATTTCAAAGTATAGAGCGGTTCCGCCAAAAATGGTAAACCAGATACAGCAGAAAATCGCCGGCAGGATGACCACCCCGAGAATAAATTCCTTGACTGTCCGCCCCTTGGATATTCGGGCGATAAAGGTCCCCACAAAGGGCCCCCAGGACAGCCACCAGGCCCAATAAAAAATCGTCCAGGTGCCAATCCAGGGATCCTTTTCAAACGGCGACAAAGCCAGACTCAAAGGTAAAATGTTTTGAATATAGCCACTGAGACTGACAAAAAAAGTATCGATCATAAACACGGTTGGACCAAATAAAAAAACAAACAACAAAAGCAACACGGCAATAATGATATTGGTGTTGCTGAGTATTTTGATACCTTTGTCCAATCCGGTGGTTGCTGAGATTAAAAATAAAACTGTGATGACAATGATAATAATAACTTGGGTACTAAAGGTATTGGGAATATTGAACAGGGTGTTTAATCCGCCGTTTATCTGTAGTGCACCCATCCCCAAGGAGGTTGCCACCCCAATAACTGTTAAAATCAATGCCAGAATATCAATGCCATGACCAATTGGTCCTTTGGTCTTCTCGCCCAGCAATGGATAAAGCGTTGAGCTGATCAGACAGGGCATTTTTTTTCGGAAAGTAACATAGGCCAGCGCCAATCCCACTATGGCATAGATCGCCCAGGGATGAAAGCCCCAATGTAAAAAAGTGTACCGAAAAGACATCATCGCCGACTGATTTGATAGCGGTTCAATTCCCATCGGTGGCTGGGCATAATGAAAAATAGGTTCAGCAACGCCCCAGAAAACCAGACCGATCCCCATCCCGGCGCTGAAGAGCATCGCAAACCAGGAAAAATTGGAATACTCCGGACGATCATCTTCGTTACCTAAACGAATTTTTCCAAACCGACTAAAAGCCAGGTAAAGTGAGAATATCAGGATTCCCAAAACGGTTGCCAGATAAAACCAGCCCAGATCGTTGGTAATAAAGCCAAACAGCTGACTGGTGATCCCTGTCAATTGTTCTGGAAATATAAATCCGAAAATAAGAAACAATAGAATGAGACTAATTGAAATGTAGAGTACCATTAGATTCACTTCCTTTTATTGCAGAAAGGCGCCAAAATTTTTGATCATTTTGGCACCTGTTCTGAGTTGTTAATTTATTGTATCGTCGAACTTAAAGGGTTATCCCAATAATTTTTTACATAGTTCCACTGCTTCATCGGCAGTTTCGGCCCAACCATCAGCGCCAATATCTTCACCCCATTTGGCACTGGTGGGTCCGCCCCCGATGATAACCTTGTATTTATCACGTAATTTTTGGGCATCCAGATATTCTACCAGTACTTTTTGGGATTTCATGGTGGTGGTTAACAATGAGCTGGCGGCAATGATTCTGGCGCCGACTTCGTCGGCTTTGGCGACAAAATCTTCGGCCTTTTGGTCGATGCCAATATCATAAACTTTAAAACCAGCTGAGGTTAACAGGGCTCCGACAATATTCTTGCCAATATCATGGATATCGCCTTCAACCGTGCCAAGAACAATTTTCCCCTTATCTTCATAGGCGCCGTCACCTTCACCTGCTGCCAACACCTCTTCCAGAACATCCATTCCGGCTTTCATAGCATCGGCGGCCATCATAACATCTGGTAAAAAGGCTTCGCCACTGGTCCATGCTGCGCCAACTTCTTCAATTCCTTTAATAAAGCCCAGTTGAACGGCTTGAACCGGATCGATCCCCTCGGCGACAACTTTTTCCGCCAGTTCAATCGCTAAATCTTCATCACCTTCGACAATTGCATCTTTAATTTCTTCAAATATTGGGTTCATTATTTTTCTCCTTTTTTCTAATATAATTTGAATTTCGTTATTTCAATAATTCTTTTGAACGTTTTTCAATAAAGGCTTCCACTTTTTCTTTAATGGCCGGATCCAATTCTGGTGGGGTGTAATTGGCTAATACTTCCTGCCATTTCAGTTTTGCCCGCTGATTGGTATCCAATGAATCTTTAGACCAACCGTCAAAGGATTGACGGTCACTAAGAGCCGGTCGGAAGAATTCGGTTTTAAAGTTCTTACGGGTATGTTTCTGAGTCAGGAAGTGACCACCTGGGCCAACCGCTTCAATGACATCATAGGCCATTTTTTCATCGCTGTCCGTATCAAATCCTTTCAGGTAACGTAAGACCATCCCGGCAATCTCATCATCGACCATGAATTTTTCATAGGACATGGCCATGTAATACTGCAGAATCCCGGCGGTATGAAGAACAAAATTGACACCAGTGGTGCTGGCGGCAAAGAGGACCATCATTGATTCATAGCCGGCTTGGGCATCAACGGTTTTGGCATCGGTTAATCCACCGCCGCCACGGCAGGGCACGCCATAAAATCGTGAAAACTGAGCACTGGCTGAGGTAAACAGGGCGTTTTCAGGATTTCCAATCGATAGTGATCCGGTTGACATATCAGTTACGGCTGAGGTTGAGCCATAAACTACTGGTGTTCCCGGATTGATGCACTGGGTCAGGGTAATGCCGGCCAATACTTCAGCATTCTGCAGCGACAAGGCGCCGGCCATGGTGGCCGGTCCGGTTGAGCCGGCCATAACCAATGAGGCGATAACCATCGGTTGTCCGGTTTCGGCATAAGCCATTAACCCCCCCAGCATCCGGTCATCATATTTTAGCGGCGTCACGGAGTTGACCAGGCAGATCAGGGCTGGTTTTTCTTTGATCACGTCCATGCCGCCATGGAGGACGGCTGTCAATTTGATGGAATCCATCGCATGTTCATAACCGGATGAACTCCCCATAAAACACTTGTCGGAGTTGATAATATGGCTGTAGGCCATTTTTAAATGTCTGATTTCATCTTCAACATCGGTGGGTTCCACTACGGTACCGCCGGTCATGTGCATGTTTTTGCTGGCGCCGGCCAGTTTCACAAAATTGTCATAGTCGGCCATGGTGGCATCCCGTTTACCGCCGTCAGCATCATATACAAAGGGAGCGCCGTAACCAGGCATATAAATAACGTTTTCACCACCGCAAACCAGATTATGTTCCGGATTACGGGCATGGAGGGTAAATTGAGCCGGTGCTTTTTCGACCATGTTTTCAACAAAGTCCGGATCCAGAAAGACCCGGTGGCCTTCAACTCGTTGACCATGTTTTTTAAACACTTCGATAGCTGGATCGTAGGAAAACTCAACTCCGATTTCCTGGAGAATTTTTAAACTGTTTTTATGAATCTTATTAATCTGTTCATCCGTCAAAACATCAAATTTTGGTAACATATTCACATACCTCTTTTTCTATATTTTTTATTCCTGGACATCGGCAACCGGTGCCTGACTGCTGCCCATATCATTAAGTCCTGTTTTGTTCATCAGAAGCTGGGTTTCGGCATAGTCTGCTTTCAGCGCTTTGAAAATACTGAAACACATGACCAGCATAACCAGCATATAGGGGAAAGCTGCTACAATCGAAGCTGTCTGTAAGGCCTTTAAGGCCGACGTGCCACCGACTAAAATCAGCATGATGGTGATCAAGCCCTGGGCGATTCCCCAGCCGCCGCGCAATTTTTTATCCGGATCCATATCGCCGCCGGAGGTCAGCATTGCCAATACATAGGTTGCTGAATTAGCAGCACCAACAAAGCAGACCACGATCAGGAAAATCGCCAGAATTGAGGTAATCCCATAGAGTGGCAGCTGTTGTAACAGCGCATAGAGGGCGGTGGTATAATCGGCGCCGACAGCTGCTTCAATAGCGCCACCGGAAATGGTATTGAGATTAAAGGCAGCGCCACCGTAAATGGCAATCCAGATCAGCGAAAATCCTGACGGTAACAAGGATACGGCTAAAATAAATTCCCGAATGCTGCGACCTTTAGAAACGCGAGCAACAAATTGTCCGACGAATGGAGCCCAGGCAATCCACCAGGCCCAGTAGAAAATGGTCCAACCGTTAAGCCACTCAACATTACCCATCCAGAAGGTTTGACCGACAATATTCTGTAGGTAGGTGCCGAGGGTATTGGTAAAATTATTGAGAATAAATACTGAGCCACCAAAAACAAAGATAAATACCATAAAGGCAATCGAAAGCCAGATTTTAATATCGGCAGCCATCTGCATCGCCTTATGCAGACCAGATACGGTTGCCAGCGTAAAAATCACCGTGATAACAGCAATGATCAGCGATACGGTCATCGGGGTAGATTCGATCCCCCACATGTATTCCAGACCGGTGGCAATTTGGGTTGATCCCAGACCAAGACTGGTGGCAACACCGAAAATGGTGGCAAAAACGGCCAGAATATCAATTGTTTTACCAATCGGTCCATGAATCTTTTCACCGATCAGCGGATAAAAGGCTGAGCTGATCAAGAATGGCAGATCTTTACGGAATTGGAAATAGGCCAGGCCTAAGCCCCCAATCGCAAAGATTACCCAGGGATGGAGTCCCCAGTGGAAAAAGGATACCCGCATGGCCAATTCCATGGCTGCCGGTGTGGCCCCTTCACCCATCGGTGGGCTGAGATAATGCATAATCGGTTCCGATACCGACCAGAATACCAGGCCGATTCCCATTCCGCCACCAAACAACATTGAAAACCATTGAAAGTTTGAGAATTCCGGTTTGTCATCATCTTTCCCCAATTTTATTTTCCCAAAGGGGCTGATCACCAGACCGATGGCAAAAACAATAAAGAGACCCACTGCCAGCAAATAGAGCCAGCCAAAACCAGTCGTAATCAGGGCAAATAATTGATTAAATACTTCATTTGTTGCCTCGGTAAATAGCATACTCAACAGAACAAATACCAGTGCAATTGCTGCCGACACGTATAAGACAGTTTTATCTTTCGCTTTTGTCGTTGTTTTTTTCTCTTCCATCACTACTTATCCTCCTTCTAAATTTTTGATTTTCATCTCTAGAATATTTTCATTAGCGGTGTTTCCATTGTTCCCAGTTTTGTACCCGTGATCTTATTACAGTAAGACATCATTGCATCGGTGGTGGCGGCGGCCTGATAGACCCAGGCGGCGTTGGCCATTGGTCCGTATAGAATGAAATCAGCACCATGGGTTAATGGGAAGGTAAACACTGATGCTCCCGCTGCTTCAAAATAGGGGCTGCCCTTGGAACGCATTTTTTTCCATAAATAAAGGGCGTTAGAGGAAGCACAGCCACCAGGCAAACCGTGTTGTTCTTTAATGTCACGGATCGCCATGGCGGTCCAACTGCTGCTGGCAACATCCAGAACCCCGGGATCAATCAGAAATTGTTCGACTCCGGCTCTTTTTGCTTTGGTCAGTAAGCCTTCATTTTTTTCATCACCAATCAGGAGTTTCACCCGCTTGGCCGGCTGCAGATGTTTTTTGCTGAAAGCCAGAATAACCGCGGTTTTTACACCACATTCTTTCATTACTTCCAGTTCATGCTCGGTGCAGCTTTCTTCCAGTGAATTGTAAATGATCCGACTCATCGCAACCGGATCGTTGGCAAAATGTTTCAAGGTTTCAATTCGCACCTCCGGGCTGGGACTGTCAAGCAGGATCGGTGAGGTGGTGTTCTTTAAGACAAACTCAACATGCTTGGTCAGGGCAACCTCGGTGTCACCCAGCACATCGACGATTCTGGGATTGCCGGTTTCGGCTGACAATTCGGCTTCCTTGTCCAATAAATCTTTGGCCGCGGCCTGATCAAACAAACCTTTCTCAGAATCCTGGGTGATCTTATGGCCCCGATAAAAAATACTGCCGATTAAAACGGTGGGAAATTCCCCCGGTTGTCCTCCAATTTTGGTCCCATTGATGTCATAAACAAATTGATCTGCTGTAAATCTAAACATTTTCTTCTCCTTCATAAACTTATAATTAATTATTGCGAAATTCACAACTAACACTTTATTGTCCTATTACCCGCTTTATCAGGGGTACAATCTCCTGGACGTCTGTTTTTCTTTCTCGTAGCCTAAACGATTACACTTACATTTTTCTCCTTTCTATATTATTTACGAGATGTCATGTTAATTCTTGATAACATGTATCGCAATAATCGTGCCAATACAATCATTTCACATTATATTAACTTTATAGCCATTTCGAGCATTTCGTAACACAAATATCCTTTCCAATTTTGAGAAAACGTCCTTTTTAATTTTCATTTTTGGGAATATTCCTTTTTTTCCTCTTGTATCTGCGGTTATTTTGATTTATTATCAGTTTTATCAATGAAATCGTTTATGAATTGCATATTTTCTGAAAAATAAGATTAAAATAGACCTTAGCTTAAAAATAAAATAACACCACCCATTGGGGTGTGATAAAGGGAAAACTTATGATAACGAATGAATTTAATCACAGCCAGGAATACTTGGACTATTTAAAAACCCTATCCAGTGAATTCTTCCTGGATATTCTGGAAAACAGTTTTATTGAGGTTACCGTTACGGATAAGGACGGCAATGTCCTTTATGCCAACCCCGCCTGTCTGGAATACCATGGGATCTCGGCCGAAAAAATGTGGAAGCTTAATTTTCTAACTTCCTTTCAAGGTTTCTGGACGCCCCCTTCCACTGCTACTGCGATGGAAAAAAAGCGCACCATCATCTCGCGGCAACGCTCGCTGCTGACCGATGAAGAACACATTACTATTACCACACCCCTTTATAATCCCGAACATGAACTGGTGATGCTGGTTTACAACACCCTAAAACGCGAATCTTTCGTGGAGTTTGACCTGGATTATCTCAATCCAGAAAAGGACACCGATGAAGATGGTGCACTCAAAGATAAAAAAGGCTCCCGGGAAGAACGGACCAAAGCCAGCAATAACATTGTCGGACGCAGCTATATTCTTTACCAGACCCTCCATAAACTCAAAAAAGCCGCTAAGTCTGATATCCCCATTCTGTTGTTGGGCGAGAGCGGGGTTGGTAAAAGCCTGATCGCCAAATTTATCCACGATTGCAGTCCCCGTAAAGCAAACCCCTTTGTTTCGATTAACTGTGCCTCCATTCCCGATAATCTGATCGAGAGTGAACTGTTTGGCTATGTCCCTTACGCCTTTACCGGTGCCAGCCCCAAGGGCAAAAAAGGACTGGTGGAAATGGCCCATAATGGCACCCTCTTTTTGGATGAAATTGGCGAATTGCTTCCTAATATCCAGGTTAAACTGCTGGATTTTCTGGAGAATCAGCGTTTTACCTCAGTGGGCGGACTGGAGTCAAAAACCGTTAACACCCGGATCATCACTGCCACCAATAAGAATCTGGAAGAATTAGTGGCCAAGAATATCTTTCGGGAAGACCTCTACTGGCGGATTAACGGTATCACCCAGACCATTCCCGCGCTCCGGGAACGACGGGATGATATTTTCCCCATCGCCCAGTATTTTCTGAAAGAGTACAACAAAAAATACAATCAGAATAAGGTGTTTTCCAATCCGGTGATTGAATCACTAATTCAATATGACTGGCCAGGGAATGTCCGCCAGCTCAAAAATGCGGTGGAGCAAATGGCAGTGATGAGTCTTGGCAGCGTTATCGGTATTGATAAATTACCCGAACAGCTGACGGCTTTTATGGCAAAAACGAGCATTCAAAAGAAGAATATTATTTTTGATGACCTGGTCGAAAATTACAAACGGGGAATTATTGAAGATTACTATGAGATTTACGACAACATCAACGACATGGCCGAATCTCTGGGGTTAAGCCAGACCACTGCTTATCGGCTGGTGAATAAATACATCAAAAAATAACAACACCATAAACAGGGGGCTACAAAGCTCCTTGTTTATGGTGTTTTATTGGTATGGGTTATCCCCCCAAATCACAAATAAAAATTCTTCACAATTAAAATATCAGGGAACGATCTTTTGACCAAAAAGATTTCTTATCCCAACTGAACTCGACATCGGCATGAATCTCGGAAAAATAATTTTTGATTAAATCATTCAAATCATCGAGATTATCAAAATGATTGGCTTTGTCCATGGATTCGATCCACATGCTCTGCCCACCGCAGGCATCACTTAAATGAACCTTATAGGCCAAATCCCGCTCTTTAATGCGTCGGTTCACTTCACTGATATTGTCCCAGGTAATTATCATCTCCAGATACTCCTTTCATTAATGATTTCTTATTAGTCCATCTACCCCAATAAGTTAATATTATTCATAAAATTTTAGCCCGCCAAAAATTTTTCAGCTGATAAATGGCCGACTGGTTGATCCCGGTGCAGCGGTCCCTTTGGGCACAACCCGGATTTCGATGGCTTCAAGCCGCAATGACTTACCTTGTGTTCCCGAACTGCCGCCATTTTGGGCCCAGTCCAGCCAACCATAATTTTGACTGTGAACCCGGTAATAGATGTCGTAGTTCGCCGCGGCAGTCCCAGTCAGCCGAATTTGAATAGCCTCCAGCCGCAGCGATTGACCATAGGTTCCGCTGGTTTGGCCGTCGCCTTTAAAACCCTGCCAGCCAATATTTTGAACATGGGTCTGGTACTCAACCCCAAGGTCAGTTCCGAGATCATTCATCTCGATTTCGATACCTTCCAGCCGCAACGACTGGCCTGAGGTGCCACTGATCTGGCCGTCATATTTCCAGCCCTGCCAGCCAACGTTCTGGACATGGGTGCGATAGGTGCTCCCAACCGTTTCACTGGCATTGATCGAAGCCACTGCCGCATTTAACTGAATCAGGCCACTACCATAGTAGGCATCACTACCCGGTGTTCCCAGATCCAGGGCGGTATTTTTGAGGATCGTCTCAACCTCATCGGCATCCAGGCTTGAATCAGCGGCCATCAGTACCGCACAGGCTCCCGCGACAATAGGACTGGAGAACGATGTACCACTGGCATATTCGTACCCGCCGCTTCTGGCGGTAGTTAAAACGGATTGGCCTGGCGCACATAAATCGACCCGGTCATTATATTGGGAAAAGGAAGAACGAGTATTATCCTTATTAATCGCACCAACCGAAATAACATGGTCGTAGGAGGCTGGATAAGAGTATTGTCCCACCCGGGCATTCCAGGACTCTCCTTCGTTGCCTGAAGAAGCCACCACCACTTTCCCGGCATTGACCGCCTCGTTGACCGCCACTGCCAAAGAAGAAAAGGTTCCATATCCCCCAAAACTCATATTGATAACCTTAACCTCTGGCCGTTCCGCTGCTTTGAGAATAGCGGCACAAATGTAGGCTACATCCAGTTGCGTATCACCACTGTATGCTCCCCCAGCCCGGTAGGGGGCGATTTTTACATTGGCCAGCCCGGTAATTCCGGCGCTGCCAACCCCATTATTGGTGACGGCCGCAATGCAGCCGCTGACAGCAGTTCCATGACCGGCCAGATCCACCACATTGGTTTTACCAGTGACAAAATCATAGCCGGCCACGACATTGCCAATCAGATCGGGATGATTAGGATTTAAACCGGTATCAATAACAGCCACCACCACCGGGTCAGCATTGGATACCTGATTCCAGGTCTGGTCAGCACCAATCCGCTGAAACTGCCAGGCTGAGCCGTTGCCAACATAGGGATCGTTGGGCAGGGCTGTCACTTCGATTTTTTCGTTTTTATCCACTGCCAGGACATTTGGGTTCTGTTCCAGATCTGCCATTAATGCTTCCACATTTGTTTCCACACTGACTTCAATAATATCAACCCGATTAGACACCTGCTCACCAGAAACAATCTCTGCGGTTGTCAAGGCCAGGTCTTTGACATTATCTTCACCGCTGTCGGCATAAACAACCACAATTTGCTGATCTACATTTTCGTTGATATTAACCTCCGGCACCTGCTCCAGGGTTTCAATCTCATTGGTTGTTTCGCTTGCCTGTTCAGATCCGCCCTTTAGCGGTACACTCAAATTATCCGGCGTTGTTGTCGCAACGGATTGATCGCCCGGATTAACTGATTCTTCTGCCAGACTCCCAGCTGGAAACAGCAAGAAGAAAACCATCATGATTGCCAGCCATCTTGCAATCCGTTTTATCATTTCTATTTTCTTATTCATGATGCCTCCCTTCGCCCTGCCGGTGGTCTCATCCTGGTAATATTATCTTTCATTGTGTAATCCTTTACTTTTGTCGTACCAATTTCATTTAGTATATTACTATAACATAATTCTTTTAAATTCTGCCATTATTTCAGATAATGCTTAAATATTTTAATATTATTTTCACCTAAGCTTCTCGATCGACTTTATCCAATAAAAAGAATCCAGCTAACAAAGCTCACTTTTATCGCCAAGAGGTTTTATCGCCAGACTATATTTAACTCAGCCGGACAATGATCCGATGCAGCACATCCACCGTTTCTTCCAGGTTTGTTGACGCATCTTTAATATGATGATAAACCTCCCGTTTTTTTATCGCCGCCATTGGATCGGCCCCGGCAAAGACAAACACCATGCCATCCATATAGAGTTTTTCAATTTCCCGGTGGGTCGCTCTCATTTTAACCACCGCTTCTTCAGACTTACCATGATTCTTTTTCAGATCGCTCACTGCGGCGGCAAAGATATCCACGCCTCTATTTAATTGTTCAACCATATTGATAATAGTATCATTGGCTTTGACATCAAATGTTTTCATCGACACCAGGGTTGATTCGGCATATTTCAATACCCGATTCATCCCCACCGAAATTGAGTAAATATCGCCTCGGTCAAAGGGCGTAATAAAGGCTTCGGTCAGGTTCTTTTCCATCTCCATCCGAATGGCGTCCGCTTCCTTAACACACTGCAATAATGCCTGGCTATCGGTGTCGGTTCCGCTGTTCAACCAATTGTACAGGGCTTCCACTCCGGAGGCGTTGCTTTGCGCCTGCATGAATAACATCTGATGAAAATGGTACTTAATCGGAAAAATCCGGTCAATAATATTCCTTTTTTCCATTATTTCATTCTCCCTCTAAATCACCTTAAAGATAAACATCGCTACGGTATAAATCAACGCTGAAACCAGGGCTGACAGGGGAATCGTAATACACCAGGCAACCAGGATTTCTTTAACAATTCCCCAATGGACCATTTTATATTCATCGCCTGCGCCAACGCCCATAATCCCGCCGACGACCACATGGGTGGTGGAGACCGGTGCGCCCACCAGGGTTGCCCCGAGAATTGCTGTCACCGAGGATAATTGTGAATTTAAACTATGCAGCGGTTTAATGTCAAAAATACCACGCCCCAAAGTCTTCATAATGCTCCAGCCCCCCAGTAGGGTGCCGATAAACATCACCAGACCGCCACTTCCCCGGACCCAAAGCGGTGCTGATTCAATGGCTGTCCCACTCCAGGCCGCCAATGCCAGGGTAAAGATTCCGATAATTTTTTGGGTATCATTGGAGCCGTGGCTGTAAGAAAGACCGGCAACAATGATCCACTGCAACTGGTTAATACGGCGGTTAAGCGAAACCCGGGCATTTCTTAATAATAGTTTTGATGTTTTCTCCAGCAAAAATGCGACTAAGAATCCAATTACGGGTGATAAAAACAGGGCGGCAATGACTTTGGTAATCCCGGTTAGCTCATGGTTTGCGCCGATTAATTCAGACCAGCCCCAAACAATATTGTCAACTCCAGAGGAAACAACCACCGCTCCGATAATACCGCCGATTAATGCGTGGGTGGAACTGGAGGGCAAACCGAGCTTCCAGGTAATTAAATTCCAGAGTGTCGCCCCGGTGATCGCCGCGAAAAGGATGGTTAGTAACGCTGTATCGGTGGGTAAATTTATTAATTCTGAGATCGCATCGGCCACCAGACTACCGCCGAGAACCGATCCTGCCAGTCCAAAAAAAGATGCCACGGCAATGGCCTGTTTAGGGCTGGCGGCACCACAGTTGATAAAGGTAGCCACCACCGAACTGGCATCATGAAGGCCGTTTGTCAAAGCAAAAATAAGTCCGATTAGAATGACTGATACTAAGATGATTGTTGCACTGACCGTTATCATTTTTCAGCTCCTAAATAAAATTTCGTCTCTAGTTGTTTATTTTTCCTACTATATCAGCACCTTGACAAAGATGCAACCAGAACTGCGATTTTCCAAAAAAAAATGTCTCTATCGGCCCGCAGGCAAATTGAGACATTTTGGTTTATTATTAATCAAAAAACATCACGTTGTTTGTGGTTCCATCTGTTAAAAAGACGGCCTGAAGCATCGTGCCATCCTGATTGACCCAGACCCTGATGTAGCTCACCTTGTTATCTTCAAAGGGAATCTGGGTGGCACTGGTTTCGGTACCATCTCCGCCCAAAATGGTTTTTACTTCATCATAGGTGGCTCCATCCGGAATACTTTCTGCCTGTTCCTCGGTCACTGCCTTCGTGGTTAAAAAAGCCAGATCTTCCGTCATCGGATAAAATAAAGTTTTACTCGTGGCCACTCCATTTTCATCAAACAGAACACTCACCCCAAAACTGGTATTATCATTCACATAGGTAAAGCTGTTCTTGAGTTGGGAGCTTTCGGTGGGAATGACTCCCAATTCGGCATCCACCTGTTCCTTGGTTTGGTCCAATTGTACCTTGTCATAAAACTCATAAACGGTATCTCTTGAAACATTAGACGGACCGGCCGTGCTATTGCTGGTGCTACTGCCTCCGCAGCCTGCAAAAATTGCGACCAATCCCATGGTGATCCCCATTACTAACAATAACTTTAACTTATTCATTTATCACCCTCACCTTTCTTGACCAGCCTTGTTTTAATCAGACGCTGCGCCTCTGTGATATTGTGTTTTATTTGATTTACCCCAATATCATCAAACTAATCACTTTATCTTTCTGCCTGATTGATGCCATCACTAACTAAGCGGAACACGAACCCTTCTGTTTCAGGATAAAAGGGTTTTTATCCAAAGAAATCTTAAAAAAACATTAGCTTCTTGGCTACGGATCGTTGCACCCATATCAACGATCCGTGTAACCGAGTACAGGGCTTGACTGTGTGGTTTTGGCATACAACTGAACGCCAATCAAAAACACAAATTGCATTAATTTGCAAAATACATAATGTAAAAACTTTATTTTATTTAATCACAACAAGAAATTTTTGTGGTAATTATCTGTCTTTATAGTATAATTATAAAACTCCATCTTATCTATTACAATAGGGGATTTTTCAATCATAACACTTACTAAGGTTTCTTTCTGTGACGATGGATATATATTATATAGAAGGAACTATAAAATTCTCATATTTAAATAATAAATTCGATTGAATATCCATTCAGTCAATAGGATTCTGTTCATTACAAAAAGATTTTTCTGAGGAAGGTTAAAATGCGTATGAAACACACTAGTTTACCACCAAAGCAGGGACTTTACGATCCTGCTTTTGAACATGATGCCTGTGGTATTGGAGCGATTGTCCATATCAAAGGAAAGAAATCACACGATATTGTCCAACAGGCTTTAACGACTCTTGTTAATTTACAACACCGAGGCGGCCGCGGCTCGGAACAGAATACCGGTGATGGTGCCGGAATTCTAATCCAGATCCCCCACCAGTTTCTGAAAAAAGCTGCTATTAAAGAAGGCTTTACCCTGCCCCAACCGGGCGATTATGGTTTGGGGATGTTATTTATGCCCACCGATGCCGACGAAAGAAGCCAATGTGAAAAAATTCTGGCCGATATTATCGTCGCTGAAGGTCAAACCCTGCTGGGCTGGCGTGATGTTCCGGTTGATCTCTGCGATCTCGGAAAAACCGCCGTTGCAAGCATGCCTTTCCTCAAACAGGTATTTATCCAAAAAGATCCGGCCATTACCGACACCATGGCTTTTGAACGAAAGCTGTATACCATTCGAAAACAGGCCGAAAAGAAAACTAAAAAGCTGGGTCTGTCTTTTTATGCCGCCAGCTTTTCCTCCCGCACCGTTGTTTATAAAGGAATGCTGACCGAAGATCAGGTGGGTGAATTCTATCTGGATCTTCAGGACCCGGATGTAACCACCGCCATCGCCATGGTCCATTCCCGTTTCAGCACCAATACTTTCCCCAGCTGGGAAAGAGCCCACCCCAACCGTTATGTCATCCATAATGGCGAAATCAACACCCTCCGGGGCAATGTCAACTGGATGTATGCCCGCCAGTCCCTGCTCCAAAGCGAACTCTTTGGCAATGAACTGGAAAAAACCTTTCCGGTTGTTGATGTTGACGGCAGTGACTCGTCGATCTTTGATAATGCCTTCGAATTTTTGAGCTTAACCGGACGTTCTCTGGCTCATAGCGCGATGATGATGATTCCAGAGCCCTGGTCCAAACATCAAACCATGAGCCCGGAGAAAAAAGCCTTTTATAATTACCATTCGCGGATGCTGGAACCCTGGGACGGCCCTGCCGCCATCGCTTTCACTGACGGGATCCGTCTGGGTGCGGTTCTTGACCGGAATGGTCTGCGACCTTCCCGTTACTATGTGACCAAAGATGACATGGTTATCTTGTCCTCAGAAGTTGGTGTTTTAGATATTCCCCCTGAAAACATTCTCTGCAAAGAGCGTTTAAAACCGGGTCGGATGCTGATGATCGATACCGAAAAGGGTGAAATCATCAATGATGAAGACCTGAAATATTCGGTGGCTTCCCAGCAGCCTTATGCCAAATGGATTGCCGAACATAATATCACTCTGGATAAATTGCCGGCACCAAAAGTTGAAATAAAAGCCGATAAAGAAAGCCTGGTTCAGCGCCAAAAATCTTTTGGTTATACCTATGAAGATTTAAAGGCCCTGATCATTCCGATGGCTAAAGACGGTGTCGATCCGATTGGTGCCATGGGTAATGATATCCCGCTGGCAGTCTTGTCCGATAAATCTCAGCTCCTGTTTAATTACTTCAAGCAGATGTTTGCCCAGGTAACCAATCCGCCCATTGATGCCCTCCGGGAAGAACTAATCACCGGAACCGAGGTTTATCTTGGTGGCGAAGGCAACCTGATCCAACCATTGCCCGAAAGCTGTCACCAGATCAGTCTCGACATGCCGATTCTCAGCAATGAAGATCTGGAAAAAATCCGCGAACTGGATGATCCGCTGATCAAAACCATTACCCTATCCACCTTGTTTGAAAGCAATACCGGTGGTGATGGTCTGGAAAAAGCTATGGAAGACCTGTTTGTTGCCGCTGACCAAGCCATCGCCGAAGGGCATACCATTATTGTCCTTTCTGATCGTGGTGTTAATGCCAAGATGATGCCAATACCGTCGGCACTGGCGATTGCTGGTCTCCATCATCATTTAATCAACAATCTGACCCGAACCCGAGTCAGTTTAATTGTGGAATCCGGCGAACCCCGGGAAGTCCATCATTTTGCCGTGCTGATCGGTTATGGTGCCACTGCCATTAACCCTTATCTGGCTTTCGAAACCGTGGAAGACCTGATCGAAAAGGGTTTGTTAACCGATGTAAGCTATGAAAAAGCGGTTAAAACCTATATCAAAACCGTCAGCAAGGGCGTTATTAAAGTGCTGTCAAAAATGGGGATTTCAACCATCTTAAGTTATCACGGCGCCCAGATTTTTGAAGCCGTAGGGATTAATTCCGACGTCATCGACAAATACTTTACCCGAACCCCATCCCGTATTGAAGGGATTGGCATTAATGAAATTGCCCGGGAATCGCAAATGCGTCATGATGAAGCCTATTGCAATCCCTTTGCCGACGCCAATACCCTTGAATCTGGCGGCAATTTCCAATGGCGGGCGGATGGTGAATATCACACCTATAATCCCGAAGCCATTTATAAACTACAGACTGCCTGCCGTAACGGTGATTACCAAACCTATCAGGAATATACGGCCCTGATTAACGAACAGAGTCAACGTACCTGCACCTTAAGAGGGATGATGACCTTTAAAGATCGTCAGCCGATTTCGATTGATGAGGTTGAATCGGTCGAAAGTATCTGCACCCGCTTTAAAACCGGGGCCATGTCTTATGGTTCGCTAAGCAGCGAAGCCCATGAAAGTCTGGCCATTGCCATGAACCGCATCGGCGGCAAGAGCAATACCGGTGAAGGCGGCGAGGATCCCGAACGACATATCCCACTGCACAATGGCGATTCCCGTCTCAGTGCGATTAAACAGGTCGCTTCCGGTCGTTTTGGCGTCACCAGCCATTACCTGTCCAGTGCCCAGGAAATTCAGATTAAAATGGCTCAGGGCGCCAAACCCGGTGAAGGCGGTCAGCTGCCGGGACGTAAGGTCTATCCCTGGGTTGCTAAAACACGGTTCTCCACCCCTGGTGTGGGCCTGATTTCACCACCACCTCACCATGATATTTATTCGATTGAGGATTTAGCGGAACTGATCCATGACTTGAAAAATGCCAACCGTGAAGCTAAAATCAATGTCAAACTGGTTTCTGAGGTCGGCGTTGGAACCATCGCTGCCGGTGTCGCCAAAGCTAAAGCGGATGTTATTTTGATCAGTGGTTATGACGGTGGTACCGGAGCTTCGCCCCGAACCAGTATCCGTCATGCCGGTCTGCCCTGGGAACTGGGCCTGGCCGAAACCCACCAGACATTAGTACTTAATAATCTAAGAACCCGAGTAAAAGTTGAAACGGATGGCAAGCTGTTAACCGGTAAAGACTTAGCGGTCGCAACCTTACTGGGAGCTGAAGAATACGGATTCGCCACCGCCCCACTGGTTATTCTTGGTTGCGTCATGATGCGGGTCTGTCATCTGGATACCTGTCCGGTTGGGGTGGCAACACAAAACCCTGAACTGCGTAAGCGATTTACCGGTGATCCCGGACATATTGTCAATTTCATGAAATTTATTGCCCAGGAACTGCGCGAAATCATGGCTGAACTTGGTTTTAGAACCATTGATGAAATGGTTGGCCGTTCCGATAAACTGGAAATGAACAAAGCGATTGACCACTGGAAAACCAAAGGACTGGATTTCTCCAGTATTTTATACCAGCCTGAAGTTCCCGAAGGCGGCGGGTTATACTGTCAAATCGAGCAAAACCATAATATTGAAAAATCCAAGGATTTAACCGAACTCCTGGATCTCTGTCAACCTGCTTTGGACAAGGCTGAAAAAGTGGTCATTGATACCACCATTAAAAATGTCAACCGGGTTGTCGGTACCATCATCGGAAATGAAGTTACCAAACGCTATGGCGAAGCCGGTTTACCGGAAGACACCATCACCCTTAACCTGAAGGGTTCTTCGGGCCAGAGTCTGGGCGCCTTTATTCCCCAGGGGATCACCATTAAACTGGAAGGTGATGCCAACGATTATTTCGGCAAAGGCTTGTCCGGCGGGAAAATGGTCATTTACCCACCGAAAGAAGCGACCTTTGTTCCGGAAGATAACATCATCGTGGGCAATGTGGCCTTCTATGGGGCCACCCAGGGCGAGGCCTATATTCGGGGTGCTGCCGGCGAACGTTTCTGTGTCCGCAACAGCGGGGTTACCGCAGTGGTTGAATCAGTGGGCGATCATGGCTGTGAATATATGACCGGCGGAAAGGTTGTTATCCTGGGTAAAACTGGACGTAACTTTGCCGCAGGGATGTCTGGCGGAATCGCTTATGTGCTGGATCTGGATGAAAAATTCTGTGAATCATGCAATGCTGAAATGGTAGATCTGATTAAAATCACCGATGCTGCCGAACTGGCCGAACTTAAAGCATTAATCACCAAACACCGGGATTATACCAACAGTTCACTGGCCCAGAAAATTCTCGCTGACTTTGATCGCTATGCGAAACTGTTTACCAAGGTTTTACCTCGAGATTACAAACGGATGCTGGATGCCATGGAACGCGTTAAAGCCCAGGGTCTCACCGGCGACGAAGCCTTAATGGCAGCTTTTGATGAAAATAACCGGGATCTGTCCCGGGTAAGCGGAAATTAGAGAGGAGGTAAACAATTATGGGAAAATCAACAGGATTTTTAGAATATAACCGGGAAGTACCCAAGGATCGGGAACCTCTTGAACGCATTAAAGACTGGAAAGAGTTCCATTTAGAACTGACCGAAGAAAAACAACGCCTTCAGGGCGCCCGCTGTATGGATTGCGGCGTGCCTTACTGCCATTCCGGCATGATGATTGCCGGCGGAGCCTCAGGTTGCCCCATTCATAATTTAATTCCGGAATGGAATGATATGATTTACAAGGGTTTATGGAAAGAGGCCCTGGTCCGACTGCTCAACACCAATAATTTCCCCGAATTCACCGGCCGGGTTTGCCCGGCTCCCTGTGAAGGGGCCTGCACCGTCGGACTCAACGAACCCCAGGTAACCATCAAAACCAATGAATGCACGATTATCGACCATGCTTTCAAAGAAGGCTGGATTACCCCCAATCCACCGAAACAACGGACTGATAAAAAAATTGCCGTGGTGGGCTCCGGTCCAGCGGGACTGGCCTGCGCCGCCGAGCTGAACAAAGCCGGCCACAACGTCACCGTCTACGAACGGGCTGACCGGATTGGCGGACTGTTAATGTACGGCATCCCCAACATGAAACTGGATAAAATCGACGTGGTTCAGCGTCGGGTTGACCTGATGACTGCTGAAGGCATCAACTTTGTCACCAGCACCGAGGTCGGCAAAGACTATCCGGCAGCCGCTTTAACAGCGGATTACGACGCCGTGGTCTTATGCGGTGGCGCCACCAAACCCCGGGATCTACCGGTGGAAGGCCGTAATCTTCAGGGTGTTGATTTTGCAATCAACTTTTTGTCAGCCAATACCAAAAGCCTGTTAGACTCCAACCTGACCGATGGTAACTATACATCGGCCAAGGACAAGCATGTGGTTATCATCGGCGGCGGCGACACCGGCACCGACTGTGTTGCCACATCAATCCGTCACGGCTGTAAAAGCGTGCTGCAATTAGAAATTATGCCCAAACCGCCGGCCACCCGGGCTGAAAGTAATCCCTGGCCGGAATGGCCTAAAACCTATAAACTGGATTATGGTCAGGAAGAAGCCGTTGCGCTTTATGGCAGCGATCCCCGCCAATACTGCACCACCACTAAAAAAATAGTCGGTGATGCCAACGGCCACGTCAAAGAAGTGCATACCGTGGAAATTGAATGGCTGGCCGACGAAGCTGGACGGATGACCATGAAAGAAATTCCCGGAACTGAAAAAGTTCTGCCCGCTGACCTGGTTTTGCTGGCGATGGGCTTTCTGGGACCGGATGACCTGTTAGTTGACCAACTGGGTCTGGAACGGGATCCCCGCTCCAATGTCAAAGCCGATTACGGCGTTTACCAGACCAGTGTCGATAACATCTTTGCTGCCGGCGACATCCGTCGCGGCCAAAGCCTGGTTGTCTGGGCCATCAATGAAGGCCGGGAAGCTGCCCGAGCCTGCCACCATTATTTAGCTAGAAAATAGTTTGCTCCTTAACATAGCTAAAACAACCACAAAATCCGCACTGGATCTTGTGGTTGTTTTTTCTTTGCATAATAACTATTTAATTATATGAAGCATACATTCCGTTAATAAAGATGGCATTATCCCCCAATGGATTACAGTCAATTGAAAAACTGTGGGTTCCGGCATCAACAGTCCCGATGGTACCGTTATTTCCCGGCGAAATATTGAAGCTGTAGACATCATCGAAATAATCGCTGCCACCATCAGTGACATTGACTCTTCCACCGCTGAAGGTATAATACAAAACAAACCCGCTGGAATCCCGGACCTTCCAGGTGCCATTGATATTACTCTCAAATTGAGCCCGTTCATCAGCGTTCGTTGCCGCCGTGGTTGTGGTTTGGGTGGTTGCCTGCTGAGGAATCGCAATAGTGTAGGTAGCGGTTTTTACGCTGCTCTGATTGCCTTTTTTATCAATCGCGATGCTTTTAAGCGTCGTATTGGTCTGCAAGACAATGGGGTTCTCATATTTAGCTGACTGGGCCGTTGGATCGCTTCCATCAATGGTATAATAAATCTGTACCGCTTCGCCGGCTGGTTTATTTATTTCCACTTTCTGCTCAGTGGTATATGATCCTTCATTTAATGAATAGACCGGTAATTCTAAGGCGGCCGCATTGGTTTCACTCTGAACCGCTGCTCCCGATTTTCCTGCAAGACTAATGTTCTGACTGAGCCACCAGAAGGCTATGCCAGCGATTAATATGATCACTCCCAATACGATTGAAATAATGATAATTGGCATCCGGGATGATTTTATCTGTCCCTGATTTTGGGGTAACGGCTCCGGGGTTTGTCTTTGATCATCAAATTGCTGATTCACAGGGTTTCCAACTAATTTTTGCTGATCTTCCGGTTGGATCGTTTCATTGAAATTCACCACCGTTTCGGTATCAAAACCACAGTTTCCGCAAAATCTTTCGCCAGCCTCAATTTTCGTCCCGCACTTGGGACAAAATCTCAATTCACTCATACTTTTCCTCCTTTAATCCGGGGATTAGGTGATTGTTTTTACACAATCACAATCTCACTATCTTGAATCCCAGCGTTGTTCACTTTTTCAAAATAGTTGAAAAGGCTGGTTCTAATATCCTGAACCACCTCCAGACTGTAGTCTTCCAGTCCGTAAGCAGCCATATTCGCTTTCATCATTGCGATCTGCTCCGGGGCATAAACCTCCCCTATCAGATCCAATCGAAGATTTTTATTATTCGGGTCAACGGTTGCTCTCATCGCGGTAGTTGTCGATGAATCGACTTCCGTGTTCACAAATGATTCAACCTTACTGGTCAGATTATTGTCCATAATCGAATTGACCGACACATAGATTGCTGAAACCGCTGCTGGAATGGTGATCAAAATCATCCCGATAATGATCCCCCGCTTTAAAATTTTATTAAAGCGCTCTTTAACAACCGCTGCCTGTTTGAGTTGTAGCAGTTTGCAAAAGGCAAAGGTTGCCAGCATGATAAAAAAAGCATTGATCAAGAATAAATACGCGGCCGGGAAAATATAATCCGGGTTGCTGTTGGCAATTCCATAACCAACAGTACACATTGGTGGCATCAATGCCGTCGCGATCGCTACGCCGGGAATAACATTGGTTTTTTCTTTTCTAGTCACCCCAATAACCCCAGCCACTCCACCAAAAAAGGCAATCAGCATGTCAAAAAAGGAAGGGCCGGTTCTGGCCATTAATTCACTGGTAGCCTCATGAATAGGGGTCAGGGAAAAATAAATGGAAGCGCCAATCAGGGCAATGATAATCTGAATCATAAAATTAAGGGCGGCATTTCGCAACAGTAACCCGTCGTAGGTTGCCAGGCTATAACCCATGGCAATTATCGGATTCATCAACGGGGATATCAGCATGGCCCCAATGATGACCGCCGTTGAATTGGTATTCAGGCCAACCGAAGCCACAATAATGGCACAAAAAAGAATAATCAGAGGCGCCCCTTTCAGCTTGACCCCGGATACGATGCTTTCGTGGATGGCATCGGCATCCATTTGATCAGATCGGATGTCGAACAAACCATTTTTTAGATAATCAATCATGCTAAATCTCCTCCACCTCTTGCTTATTGTCTTTTTCTACCCCATTTAACCATTAAACTAACCCCACTTTTTAATGATTATAGCAAAGTAATCGTCCGGATTCCATGCATTTTGAGTGCCTCTTTTTATTTTAAAGCCCCTTCCGACACAAAAAATGCTGAAAGCCGATTCCACAATTATTTCTGTAGAATCGGCCTCAGCTTACAATCTCAGTTGTCATTTTTTGGGACTCACCCCTTTCTGTTTTTCAAAAATCTTCCTATTCGCTTTTCCACTGTAAATACTTCACTTGTTTTGGGGATTACCTTACTTTCTATTTTCGCTTCTATTACCCTTTTGGCAACTAGCTCATTGAGTTTTTATAAGTGAAATAAATTTCTGAACAATCTGTTCTTTCGTCCAAATTTCTCCCTTTGTTTCTCTGAATTTCAATTGAAAATCATCTTCTCTTCTCACATCGATTACCTATCCTTGATCTATTATTTTTATTATGACCACAGTTAATTTTATGTGGGGTATCATAATGTGAATACCGATCGCCAATAAATCTGATTGCGATTAACAATGTACTTACCAATTCTCATGGTGTTGAGAATTTTTCCATCGTAGAGTCTATGACCGATAAAATCAACTCCTCGAAGCTTATCTCTGATTTTTTATTATCAGCAGATAATTTTCTCCTAAATCTTATCATTCAGTCAAGTGTTTATTTACTTTTCAATGATCCTGTCATTCAATTGGAAAAGGATTGGTTGATCCTTGATTTAGTTATATTGTATCATCTTTTTCCCATAAGTAAATAGCTACATTGTAAACGTTTGTAACTCTTTTGTAAATAAGCAATCCGGCTTTATGATGCGGTTTCTAAACCAGGACAAAAATCTATTTTTTCAAATATTTATAGCAAGTGGCTAATAAATTCCTTCTTTGTGGGTATTAAACTTATACACTTATATTTCCTTAAAGAGAGGTGTTTTTATGGTAAGAGTTGAAGACATCGATATGAGTTACCGTATTTACGGAGACGGGTATCCTCTGCTTTTAATAATGGGTTATGGTGGTACCATGAACCTTTGGGAGGAACGGTTGCTTCGTTCCCTGGCCAAAAAATACAAGGTCATTGTTTTTGATAATCGCGGTATGGGCGAAACCAGTTCTGGTCATAAGGATTTTACGATTGAACAATTCGCTGAAGACACCTATGAATTCATGCTTGCCTTAAAGATCGAAAAAGCTCATGTTCTGGGTTGGTCCATGGGTGCTTCAATTGCCCAGGAATTAGCCTTAAGACATCCTGAAATCATCAACAAGCTGATCCTCTACGCTTCTCTTTGCCATCCAGAAATTTTTCCGCCCGAGCCGAAGGTACTTTCCCGACTTGAAAACACCCTGGGAATCCCTTCTGACAAAGCTTATGAGTGGTTACGGCTTATTTTCCCATCAGCGTGGATAAAAAACAATCAGGATCGGATTCGGGAAATATTCTATCGGCCGCTGGGGACCATGAATCCCGATGCGATCCGCAAACAGGCAGAAGCCATCAATAAATGGGAGGGTTCCTGTAATCGAATCCCCTTTCTCCAACACGAAACCCTGGTTATCGACGGAAACGACGATCTGATTCTGCCCTCCGAAAATTCCGCTTATCTGGCCAGTAAGCTGCCCAACTCCAAACTCGTTTTAATTGCCGAAGCAGGACATGGTTTAATGTTTCAAAACCCGGATAAATTCAATTTAATAATCAATCTGTTTCTGGACTGACCAATTGAGAATTGGTTCCCTCAGTTTTGTAAATTCACAGTGATGCTGTTCGATTATAGATGATTCTTTCAACAGACAACGTGAGGCTGGTTCCTATACTTAATAGGAACCAGCCTCATTAAAATTCCGCTATTTCATTTTCAATCATATCATTTTTACTAAAGATCTAACCGAAATCCATTATTGTTACTGTCTTTTTATACTTTCTCGGCAATGGTACGAATCAGTTCTTCCGATGCCTTCCAGCCCAAACAGGAATCAGTGATAGATTTTCCATAAACCCCGCCATCAACCGGCTGATTGCCTTCTTCAATGTAGCTTTCGATCATCAGACCCTTGACGTATTTTTTTAAGTCCGCATCATAATGGCGATTGCGCAGAATTTCCCGGGCGATTCGGGGCTGTTCGCCAAAACGCTTGTTGGAATTGGCATGATTCAAGTCGATGATAATGGCCGGACAGGCAAAATCCCGTTTTTCATAAAGTTTAATCAGATGCATGATATCCTCATAATGATAATTTGGATAATTACGGCCATGCTGATCAACCGAACCGCGCATGATCGCATGGGTCAGAGGATTTCCCGAGGTTTTCACTTCCCAGCCCCGATAGATAAAGGTATGACCGGCCTGGGCGGCCTGAATGGAATTCAGCATGACGGTAATATCGCCGCTGGTGGGGTTTTTCATGCCGACTGGGATTTCCAGTCCGGAGACGGTTAACCGATGCTTCTGGTTTTCCACCGATCGGGCCCCAATGGCCACATAGCTCAACAGATCTTCCAGATAAGCATAATTTTCCGGATACAGCATTTCATCAGCACAGGATAAGCCCGTTTCTTCAATGGAACGGATATGCAATTGGCGAATGGCTTTGATCCCCTCGACCATGTTGGCTTTTTTGTTGGCATCGGGCTGGTGGAGCATCCCCTTATAGCCTTCGCCGGTGGTTCGCGGTTTATTGGTATAAATGCGCGGAATGATGACAATTTTATCTTCCACTTCTTTTTGAATCACACTTAAACGGTTCACATAGTCAATTACCGCGGTTTCATTATCGGCCGAGCAGGGACCGATAATTAGTATAAAACGATCATCTTTGCCTTCAAAAATATCTCTGATCATCTGATCCCGTTGCGTTTTTATTTTTTTGCCGGCCTCAGACAGCGGCATCAACTTAAAAATCTCACTGGGTGACGGAATTTCCTGGATCAACTCAAAACTCATTTGTTACTCCCTCTAAAACTATTTTTTGCCATATCTATCACCGATCTGGTTTTTATTAGCCATTACATCCTGGCTGTTAAATCGGCATTTTTCTTTGTATTTATTATAGAGATTAATGTTCCAGCTGACAAGACTTATTATTGATTCCCAACTCATCTCGTTGAGTTGGGAATGCTCCTACCTTTTTATGACTTTTATTAGCCAATACAACCGAAACCCGGAATATCTCATCATCCTGTTGAAAACGTGCCTCGCCATCATACTTCTGCGCGATGGCCTTCACCGAAATGATGCCGATGCCCGCTTGTTCATCTCTTTTTTGGGAAAGGTAGACGCCATTTTTTAATCGGATTTCGCCACTACAGCGATTGTCTACCGCAATATACAACTTGTTACCGATAAACCGGGAGCTCAGTTTAATAAATTTTTCCCCCACTGCGATACGCCGACAGGCTTCCAGGGCATTTTCCAGGATATTTCCAAAAACTACGCATAAATCCGTTTCATCGATTTCCAAATCATGGGGCACCATCGTCTCAATGGTAAAAGCAATGCCTTCCTGCTTACAGATATTGGCATAATAGCCCAAGATAGCGTTGACAGCATCGTTACCACAGTGCAGAATGTCCGCAATATTCAAGCGGTTTCCCAGCAGTTCGGAAACATAGCTTTCGACCTTTTCCCCGTTCTGCTGTTGGATCAATCCCAGCACGGTGTTTAAATGATGCCTCAGGTCGTGTTCGCCTTTGCGGGTCTCTTCAATACACTCGCCAAATTTTTTATAATATTCCAACTGAAACAACAGCTGCTGTTTGATGACCTGATTGCTTTCGGCCAGAATAATATTTTTTTCTGATTGTTCCAGCATTTCGATGACCACATAATAAATCAGGTAGAATCCTAAAAAAGAGACCAGATTAAAGATTAAAAACTGCCATTGAGCAATCAGATTGGCATTCATAGCGCCAAATGCCAAACTGATAATGTAGTAGACCAGCGGGATAATCCACAGGTATCCCCAGGCTTTGTTATGGGTTTGCATGACATGGGCGATTTTTTTCCTGAAAAAAATCCATATCAGTGGATAGGTCATCATCAAAACCAGACATTGAAACAGGTTAAAGTAAAATGAAAAAGATGTCTGGACATAAACCCGGTGTAATCCATAGGTCAGGTAGGAAACCTCAAAGAACTTGGCCATGTTGACAATAAAATCAGCATAACTTTTGACCAGAAAAGCGATAAACAGGAGTTTTGATGGGGTTCCTCGAACCACAGCCGTATATACCCCAACATACAGCAACAGAAAAAAAACACTGTGAAAAAAACGTAGACTGTTCCACTCTGGCACCATTTCAATGATCAGGATCACTGAAACAATATTCAGGAGCATACACAGGGTTCCCACGGTGATCACAGTCTTTTTTGAATAGCGAAGCTGGTTCCAGACCGGAATAAAGGCCAGAATAAAATAGGGAACGATCGAAAGACCAATTCCCCAGACAATGTTCAGGTTACTGCTAAGCACCAGCTTCACCCCTGACTTTTGTAAAAACATAGTCCAGATACTGCTGTCGGACGGCAACACTGTTACTTCTGGGAATCCCAACTGTGTCGCCATTTTTCATAATAAAATCGGCATTGGTATAATCCTCGACAAAATTCATATTAACGATGCTGCAACGATGACAACGCAAAAAAGGCGGGCCACCCAGTCGTTTTTCCAGCTCAGCCAAGGGCAGATACGTGTTTATTTCGGCATTGATGGTATGAATCACCGAAATCTTATTGAAAACCTCAACGTAGATAATATCCTTCAAACGCACGGAGACTTCCAGTTTCCCAACAGGAAGTCGAATCGCTTTCATATCCTCTGTCAGCGTTGCCAGGCACCGATTCAATGCTTCAACTATTTTTTCTTCGGCAATTGGTTTGATAATATAGTGCTGCGCTTTTAACTCAAATCCTTCGATGGCAAAATCTCTGCTTGAAGTAATAAATACAATTTGGCAGTCCTCACCCAAACTCCGAAGTTTTTTGCCAATTTCAAGGCCATTGTCGTTTTCTAAATAAATATCCAAAAAGACGATATTGAAGGCTCCCGGTTGGTAATGTTTCCAAAAATCTGCCGCGGTCGAAAAAAAAGAGAGCTCGAAATCGCAACAATTGATGGATTCGTATTTTTTTACGAAACTACTGATTTTATCCTGGTGCTCCTGTTCGTCTTCACAAACTGCTATATAAACCACGCTGTCCTCCATTTGACTATTGATTTATTGACGTTTTTTTTTAATTTTATCATATTGAATCCCGCTTCACAATTTATTTGCAACTTTTTCATTCGCGAAATGATATTTTTGTTCGTGAATTTGAATTGCCCCCCTGATTATTTGTTGTTATGATTGTATTAACATGAATATATTTAAGAGGTGAAAAGAATGAAAAAAATGAAATTATTCAGTGTGTTAATGGTTTTTGCTTTGTCGGTATTTATTTTTGCCGGCTGTGGCGGTTCATCTGCGTCAGATGATTCTTCATCAGCTGATGAAGGTACCGTTTATTCCCAGGATTTCACGGTCGTAAATGAAACCGGGATTGAAGTCTACGCTCTCTATGTTTCCCCAACAGGCGAAGCAAGCTGGGGTGATGATATCTTAACCACCGATACCCTGCCAACCGGAAGCTCCACCGATATTGTCTTCGACACTGAAGTTGAAGAACAATACTGGGATCTGATGATTGCCGACTCGGCTGGTACCACCATCGAATGGTCGAATATTGATTTATTCGCGGTATCGGAAATCACGCTAAAAATCGAGAACGGCCAACCAACTGCCACATTTAAGTAAAAAAAATTACGAGAGACATTAAAACCGCTGGGAATTTTCTCCCAGCGGTTTTATATTTCTCGCATTTTTAAATAGTCTGATTTATCTAGTAGCTTTGCTTAACTAGAACATCAACTTGCTCATTTTATCAATGGCTTCGTCGTTTGATTCATAAACACCTGGGAAACAGCCAAAATTTAAGCCATGGCTGGCCCCGGGAATAAAGTAAAGCTTGCCACAACGTTCGCAGGCTTCTTTTGTTTTTTCAAAAATAATTTCTGGAGTCCAGCCCGGGAAGTCAATAACACCACTGTCGATATCGCCCATAAAGGAAATTTGTCCGCCATATTTTTTGATCAGTTCTGGTACATTGTTGGTTGTCATAACCCCCTGCCAGATATCAATGCCCATTTCAATCATCGCCGGAACCAGGTTGGCGGCATAGGAGTCACTATGGTGTACGATCAGTTCAACGCCGTTTTCCTTATAAAAGCCGTATATTTTTTTATAAGCAGGGACGAAGAATTCAGCAAACATTTCTGGCGAAACGAAGGAAGAACGCTGGCTACCCCAGTCATCATGATGGAAAATACAATCCGGATGAAGACGGCTGATCATTTCTTTGGCATAAGCCAGTTCATATTCAACCAGATAGTCTATCAGATCATGCATATCTTCCGGTTCTTCATATAAAGCCATTAAAGCATCTTCCATGCTCATCAGATGATGGGTCATTTCAAAGATTCCTGGTGCTACAAAGGCGGTGGCAAATTCTTCATTACGATCGATGGCATTGGCGTGGGCAACCGCTGCCGCCCAGGCTTCGTCTGATGTTTCCACCGCTGGCGCTTTAACCTGATTGCGCCAGTCAGTGATGTCTTTTAAAACCTTATGTTCGTCGTCATGAATCGGGAAACCGCCCAGTTGACCTTCCGGCCAGGTAAAAGTAATGCCCCAGCCATTTTTAATGGTCTGGCCCGGTCCGCACATTGCCCCGATTGGCGCTTCCATGATGATATTCATAAACTCATATTGTTTTACAAATCGATCGGGATTTCCACCTTTGATGGTTTCCAGCAAATTCTGTCTTTTTGTTAACATTTTTATACCTCCTGAATTTTTTTGTAATGATGAAAGTGCCATACATTTGGCAAGTTTTATCTTAAAATTAAGCGTTAACGCTATGCAATAACCAGTTCTTTAGCTTTGACTGCAGCACTGCCGGCATCCGGTGCGTATCCGTCAGCGCCAACTTCAGCTGCGTATTCCGGGGTTACCGGCGCACCGCCAACAATAACTTTTAAATCCGGATAAGCCGTTTTAATGGTTTGAACGGCTTCTTTTAAGGCGGGCATGGTAGTGGTCAACAGCCCCGAACAGGCCACCAGTTTGACATTGGTGTTATCTTTAACCGCCTTAACAAAGGTATCGGCAGGGACATCAACGCCGAGGTCAACCATATCAAAACCGGCGCTTTCAATCATCATTGAAACCAGATTCTTGCCAATATCATGGAGATCGCCAGCCACCGTACCGATGACGCAGGTGCCCAAAGAAGCGGATCCATCGCCGGCCATCAATGGTTTTAAGACTTCCACGCCTTTAGACATGGCTTTGGCAGCAATCAGCATTTCCGGTACAAAAATGTCGCCGGATGAGAATTTATCCCCCACTACGCCCATGGAATCGACCATCGCCTGCAGAATTTCGCCTGGCGCGCTGCCGGCATCCAGGGCTTCCTGTACCAGTCCGGGGACCAGTTTTGACTTTCCGGCTTCAACCTTTGCTTTGACTTCTTCAATTTTTGACATGTTTTTCCTCCTGTTTAATATCCAATTTATTCGTGATACCAGACGATATCAGTTGCATTAACGATCCCACGTGTGTGCGTGTAACCACTAATTTTCCAGTTGATTCAGGGAAATTCTCTGATAGAGCCCAGTTTATTGGGATCCAAAACGAATAGCCGCGGCCATATTGACAGCGATTACATTTAAGTGCCTATCGGGTTTTCGCCTAAATTCTCTAATCCCGTCGTTTATCTTTTCTTTGACTTAAACAAATTTTAAATCAATTTAAAGTTTATGTCAACCTTTATTTATAAAAAAGTTATTTTTTACTAATTAGTAATATCAATCTCTTTACCGATATTCATCGTTCCTCATAATAACCGGCTTTCAAGCAAAAAAACTGATCCTGACCAACTTTTTTTGTCGGTCAGGATCAGGCAGTTTTGGAGACTTTTCAGATATGTTTGATGCCGTTTTTAAACCCGTTATTCAATTATCTTAATTAAATAAAACACAACCAACATAGGTCAGGGTGTTCGGTCCGTAGTAATATTCAATGTTATTTAATTTACACAGATCACTGACCAATATCCCGAAGGCTTCCATGGATGAAAATGCCTTCTCGGGAAAGCGACAGGCTTCATCTGGATAGGTGCATTTTTTGCATAGTGAACAACAGCCATCGCCCAATGGTAACATGTCGGCTTTCATTTCAAACATGGTATTAACCAGCCGATCAAAGCTGGCGTTATGTTTTTCTTTGACTTCTTCCATCCCTTCAAAATCAAAACTGTCCTCCAATTCGCCGGTGGTTTGAACAATCACCCCGTATTTGTATTTTTTGACTTTTTCTCCGCATTCATCCAAAGTTCCGCAACCCGGCGGACAGGCCCAATTGGTATCATAAATCTGACACTTGTTGTCGGCACACATTTGTCGCACTGCCGGATTTAAATCAACGGTGGAAACTTCAAGCTCCGCTGCTCTCGTAAACCCGCTTTTGTTTGCCAGATCCAATACGTCTGCTAATTCGATCATTTCAATTTCTCCGTTTTCTGTGAGAATTTTTAGTTCCCACTAAATTATTAACTATTCTAGCACATCTTTTTGCATAAATATAGCCTTTTCTCATTCAATGATAAGGTCAATCGTACTTAGCTGGATTTAAATATAAACTATGCTCGACTGGTTTCCATAATATGATAGCGACTGTTCACACCAGCAGATAACTGATTATGGGAATGGTGACCACCGAAGCCAGGGTCGTAATAAATACCCCTTTTGTCGCCAGGGCAACATTATTCTCATAGCGGTTGGCAAAAAGAACTGAGGATGTAGCCACCGGCATCGCAATAATCACAATGACAATTCCCAATAAATAAGGGTTTGCAATCACATTTTTTAAAATCACCCAGGCCAATAAGGGCAGTACAATCTGTTTGATAATCACATAGGGGTAAAGCCTGATCTCGGTAAAAACACTCTTAACTGGAATCCCTGACAAGGCGATGCCAATGACAATCATGGCCAGCGGCGTGGTCGTGTCGCCGACGGTTTTTAGCGTGTCGTTGAGCAGCTCCGGCAATTTAAGATGGGCGGAAAACATGATAACAGCCGCAATTGAAGACATCATTCCCGGCGATAAAAACTTTTTTAAATCCAGCGCTTTTCTGCCGTCCTTTGACATCAGCATAATCCCAAGGGTAAAGTTACTGACATTAAAAATCAAATTGAAGATTGTGGCATAAAAAATAGCGCCTTCACCAAAAATCGATGCAATCACCGGAAAACCCATAAAGCCGACATTGGACCAGATCGTCATATACATGTATAAATGGCGGTCTTCTTTTTTTACCATGAGTATTCTCGCAATAAAATAGGCAATGAACGGCATCACCACATAAAAAAGGATTGAGATGATAAACATCATTATGACATCTAAATTATTGGTATCCGCAGGCATGGTTGCCACCGAAGCCAGCATCATACATGGCAGGGTAATGCTTAAAATAAAGTTTGAAAGTTGCGATCCAAAATTCGGACTGACAACCTTTTTCTTGGCGGCAATATATCCTAATGCCAGAATCAAAAACAGCTCCAGCATCTGGCTGACTACTAATTTAATGTCCATAAGCCTTCTCCTTTAAATAAAACTAGGCTATCATAAGCAGGGTTTAAATTCAACCCTGTTCTTAGTTAGACGCTTAAATCTGCAACCGTTTTTAGTCATCCGGCTGACTGCCACCGTCCTTGGCTATATCGCAATTCCAATCATTCTTGAGTAACAAAGTATTTTTAATTTTTTTTTTAAAAACGAGAAATAAATTACACATTTGTATGATTTTCTGCTACAATCAATTTTAGACGGGTCAGCATGGACGATGCTGGACCTTAGATCTGATTTGTGAAAAATTCGAGGTAAAAATGAGAAAGAAAGCCACCCCCAAATTAAGAATAAAAAACTTGCCCCGTTTCCTGACATTTTCTGCAATGAGTCTTTTTCTTATTGTCATGATTATCATGTCTATGTTTTTTTTAATGAATAAAATGGCTGAAATTTTCAATACTCAAAAACAAATCCTCCAGACATCTTCGTCTGCAAATTCGTCTGCATCTAATGCACCCAAAACAGAAGCAGTCACAGTGAATAATACCAACAATCAGAGTGCCAAAACCGCTACCGCGCCTCAAGCGGATGATGCGGATCCCCTGGCTGATATAAAGTCCCGACTACGCAGTGGCGACACAGCCGGAATCAAGGTTGTCTTTCTGACCTTTGATGATGGCCCCAGTGAAAATACTGGCGAGCTTCTCGATATGCTAAACGAATATAATGCCAAAGGCACTTTTTTTACCACCCTTCACGACAATGACAATGCCAAAGCCATGTATCGGCGGATTGTGGATGAAGGTCATACCCTGGCCAATCATACCTGCAGCCACGACTACAGTCTCTATAATAATCCCGAAGCCTTTTTTGCCGACGTTAACGAACTGGATCAGTTCCAAAAAACAGTAACTGGTCAAACCGAAACCAGCCACGTCTTCCGTTTCCCTGGTGGTTCAACAAACTCCAATGAAGCCTGTGTTCAGGGAATGGTAAGCCGGGGCTGGAATTACAGTGACTGGAATGTTTCTTCCGGCGATGGCTGTTCCGATCCACCGTCAAGTGACGTCATTGCCCAGATGATTATTGAAGGCTGTCGGGAACACGATGTTTCAGTCGTTTTATCACATGCTGAACTCAAAGACTCCAGTCGTGAAGCGATGCCGATTGTGATCGAAACGCTGCAGCAAGAAGGTTATACCTTCTTGAATATGGAATCCGACTATACTTATCCCCGTCATTTAGAGGTTTAAAACTGAGTGATCAAAAATTTTCGACCTTAAAAACCACCGTTTTCACGGTGGTTTTGTTATTTTTGCCGGGCTCTTATCGCGGCGCTTTCATATTGTTTGTGACGATACATATTATCTTCAGCCCGTTTAAAAATTTCTTCAATGTCATCAGCTTCTTTTTTCTTGGTTTCATATCCAAAAGAAATGGAAACCGCCATTCCGCCGACCTTTTCCACGGCTACCAATTTCTTGATCCGCTGAATGATTTCTGCTGCTACCTTACTCTCAGTCTTTGGTAAGATCACAATGAATTCATCACCGCCAAGCCTGGCGACAATGTCGTCTTTGCGACATACCTGATTGATAATCCGGGCGGTTTTAATCAGCAGCTCATCGCCCATCAGATGTCCCAGGGTGTCATTGATCAGTTTTAATCCATTGACATCGCCCAATAAAAGAGTTAATGGCAGGTTTTCCTTTTTGTCCAGCATTGCCAGCTCCTGTTCATAATAGCGGCGGTTATACAGACCTGTTAAATAGTCGTGGTAACTGAGATATAGAATTTCCTTCTCAATTCGCCGCTTCTCATTGATAAAACGGGCTTGCAACAGATTCTGAAAGGCCAGATTCGACAGCTGATTGGCAATTGTATACAGCAGCTTGGCTATTTTTTCAAAGCGCTGAAAAGACATTTGCGGGACATCGGCGAATGCTTGCAAGGCTTCGGTTTCATCAGCACCAATCTCCCGGGCATAGGCTGTCAGTTGATCGACCTTCATATTTTCATCTCTGACCTGGCCAATCAGCCAGTTGGCCACATGCTTGCCACCAACGGTGATGGCCGCTCCGGCATCCCACAAACCCCCACTTAAACAGCTTTTGATGATCGGTCCCTCGGCCGAATAGGCGCCGATGACAGCATCCGACTTGTAACAATTTTCACAGCCTTTTTCGGTCTCTCGGATGATCGTTTCGCACAGTCTGGTAAAGTTAGAGGTTCTGGTAATCGGCGAGCCATCAGTATGAGTGATCACCGAAGCGACTCCCGTTGCATCGGAAAATTCATCCTGCAGTTTTTGTATCGTATCGATATCAATCAATTCCGTGAAATCAATATCACCGGCATCTTCCAGGGGCCTGGTCAACTCCAGCATTCGTTTTTCCAGTCGTTGCTCCAACTTTTTGCGATCGGTAATATCCCTGGCAGCCCCAAAAACCAGCTTTCCCTGGAGCCAGGAATTCCATTCAATCCAGTGATAGCTGCCATCTTTGGCCCGATAGCGATTGATGAAACTAACCACCGGCTGTTGCTCTCTGAGATGATACATGACCTCCCGGGTGGCAATAACATCCTCCGGGTGAACTAAATCCAGGTAGCGGGTCTGGGTCAATTCTTCATCCGTATAGCCCAATACTTCTTCCCAGGCCTTATTCGTTTTAATGAAATTCCCCTCCATATCCGCAATACATAAAAAATCCGGATTCAATTCAAAAAAATTGTTCAATTCTTCCAGTTGCATTTTTTCTTTGGAAACATCAACAAAATGAGTGGTAAAAAAGCCTTGGGCTGGCGAATAAACAGTAACCCGGCACCAGATATTCAGAGCCCCCGCAAATTGTTCAAATTCTTTCTCTCCGCCATTTAAAGCAATATCACCATAAAAAGCAATCCAGTCAAAGGCATCATTGATTATTTCCGGCAGAACCTGCGTGATCCGCTTCCCGATAATATCTGTGCCAATCAGACCAGTCAGTTTTTCAAAAGCCGGATTGACTTCGATGAATTCGTAATCACAGGGGTTCCCTTTCTCATCACAGACAATTTTATGAAAAGCATACCCGACCGGGGAGTGTTCAACTACTGCTTGATAAAAATTATCATTCATGGGTTTGCCCCCTTTCCGTTTTATTGTCTATCTTTTTTATGTATACCCTTTCGATTGAAAAAAATGTATCGTTTATTAAATAATATCAATATCATATTTCAGTATCGGAAAATTTTATCTGACATGCCTCAATCTTTTTTTAGATCATAAAAAGGGGATCTATCCGGTTATGGATAAATCCCCTTCAATTTGACTTAAGAACCTACTTAATTTTCTTTCTTGCTAAAAAGCGGCCTTGTAAATGGCAATCACATCTTCTTTGGTTGGGCATTTGGGATTTCCACCGGTGCAAATATCGGCCAGCGCCAGGTCCGCCAATTCGCTGAAATCTGCTTCTTTAACGCCGATTTCTTCCAGCCCGGTCGGAATACCAACATCTTTTGATAATGTTTTAATGGCTTCAATAGCCAGTTCGTTGATTTCTTCCTGGCTATTACGGGTGGTATCAACACCCATTGCTTCGGCAACTGCTTTTAACCGATCGCCAACTGCATCGGCATTATAGGCTGCAACATAAGGCAGGAGAATGGCGTTGCAGACGCCGTGGGGCAGATCATAAAAGCCGCCCAGCTGATGAGCCATGGAGTGAACGATTCCCAAACCGCCATTAGAAAAACCCATCCCGGTGACAAATTGACCATAGGCCATGTCGTCCCGAGCATCCACATCTTCGCCATTGGCAACAGCTTGTCTTAAACTGCCTGAGATAGCTTTGATCGCTTCCAGGTTAAATAAATCAGTAAAGCGGGAAGCACCGGCGGTGGTATAACCTTCGATGGCGTGAGTTAAAGCATCCATCCCGGTTGCTGCGGTTAAGGATTTTGGCATTTTTATCATCAGTTTCGGATCATTGACAGCAACCGTGGCCAGACAGTTCGGATCAACAATAACCATTTTCAATTTACGGTCTTCGTCAGTGATAACATAGTTAATTGTTGCTTCGCTGGCGGTTCCCGCGGTCGTATTAATCGCCACGATCGGCAGGGATTTATTAGCTGTTTTACCAACCCCTTCGTAGTCCCGCAGGTCCCCGGGATTAGTGGCCAGAATAGCGATTCCTTTGGCTGTATCCTGGGGCGAGCCACCGCCGATACTAACCACAAAATCACATTCGTTCTCCTGTAATGCCTGAAGACCGGCATTGACATTGGTAACAGTCGGGTTTGGTTTAACATCAGAGAAGATGACATAAGCCACTTTGGCATTATCCAGGACGTTTAATACTTCCTGGACAATACCGGCTTCGATAAGGACCTTATCGGTTACAACTAGAGCTTTCTTGACGTTCATTCGAGTGATTTCCGGAGCGATCAGTTCGATTGCGCCGGGTTCCATAATTACTACTGGTGGAAAATAATAGGTTCTTGCCATTGTTTGTACCTCCAAATTTTTCGTAACTGTAAACAGTTACATTTTCTGTCTATATTTTATCAAATTCCAATTCGGATTCAATTGACACCGGCCTTTGAGTGTCACATAAATGACAATTTTCCAAAAGTGTAACCTGAATAAAATAAAAAACCAACCCTTATCTGATTTGCCCGATAATCAGATAGAAATTGGCCTTTTTTAAATACAACACCTTCTTCTACAAGAACAATAAATATTGTCTAAGTTTCTCAGGGATTGCGTCAATCAGCAATTTAGCAAACTCCGCTGGCTCCATGACCATTCCTTCAATGACCCATTTAAATGTCATATCCATCGATCCCTGACAATACATATCCAATAAAAACTGATCATCCTGCTCCAGCGGTTTCCCGGTTTTTTGGACAATGCGGTTGGTGTAATAATCTGTAATTAGCTTTAGATCATAATCAAAAATCGAATTACAGTCACTGGATTTAAATGCTGCCGTAAAAAAATCTTTTTCGGCCCGAACAAAGGCAAATTTTCGGGTCAATCCTTCTTCCAAAGTGAGACTGATGCCCATCTGTTTGATGGATTGTTGGGCCAATTTATCAAAATACCAATTAACCAGATCATATTTATCCTGAAAATATCGGTAAAATGTTTGTCTTGTTAATTCACTTTGATCTACAATTTCCTTAACGGTTATTTTATCTAAAGGTTTATTAACCATCAGCGTTTTTATCCCTTTAGCCAACCTTTCTTTTGTTCGATCATTTGCCTCCATTGATATCCCTCTTAATAAATATTTTGAATCTGCTTGAATGAATCACCCGTTTCTTTTCTCATGTTAATCTTATCCCTCGCCGTAATCGATGTCAATGAAATATTTTACCAAAAATGTTAAAATAATCCGATTCGTTTTGCTTATTAGCAAACTAAAAAGAACTCCTTTTTCTCATCTTTTCTTGACGAATCGACTAGAAATCGGAGTTCTTTTTTAATAACAAGTGAAGTCAGCTAAAACCATCAGTTTTAGGCTGCTGCACCGCTTTTCTTTGTGAATAGTGGGCGTTATCCTTTGATTTCTTTTTTGCTGATCAGATAAGCCATACCCATCAGTGCCAATAGTCCCATTGTAGCCATTAAAGCATCCTGAGCCATGTCCTGAGCACCAGTTTTAGGATTGTCAGATTTTGTATAGCAAAGATATGGTTCCAGATACAGACAAGATGCGCTAAGATCTACATCGCCGTAACAAGGACTGATCCAAACACCTTCGCCACCATAGATAGCTAAAGGATCAACGCCGCCTGAAGTACAAAGATCCAGGATACCATCTCGGATAATAACCCAGCTGCCTGCATATAAAGCAGTTGCTACGCCAGTATCGGTGGTTGAACGGACCGTTGTGTATCCACCTTTAACGATCGCATCGTCGCCAGCGCCAATACCCATGCTTTGACCGTTAACTGAATCAGTAATAACATCGATATCGCCGCCATTGATTACGAGATCATTGTCTGCCCATAAACCAACTGCGTCAAAATCGCCAGTAGCAGCAACGGTAGAATCGATCCAACCATCATTAATGATCAGGTCGCCATTTGTTACGTCGATACCATAGGCATCACTGTCATTTGAACTTGCATAGAGTTCATAGTCGCCATCATTAATAACGAGATCGCCGTCCATTACATGGATCGCCCGATTGTCACCGATTGCGATAAGTTCGCCATCGCCACTCATGGTCAGATTACCAGTTACATCGACGGCACAGCCATCAGCATTGGCAATCACGTTTTCGCCTTTAAGGATCATCGCAAAATTACTGCCCATATCGGTTGCAACCACTTGTTTGCCAACAAATCCGTTAAGGGTCAAGGCATTGGTTACTGCATCATACGAATAGTCTGCACCGACGGTAGTAGCAAGTACATTAATAAATGTAACAGCGTCTCGCCATAATCCCAATGAAACTGCACTGACTTCAATGGTTCCTTCTTCAGCTGCAGTTTCAACTACTGGTTCTTCAGCAACTGGTACTGTCGCTGCCGGCGCTTCAACAGCTGCTGGTGTTTCCACTGCTGCTGCTTCAACCACTGGTTCGACAGCCGCTGGCTCTTCAACTACGGGTGTTTCTGCCGCTGGCGTTTCTACCGCAGTATTTAACACCTCATCAACCGGTGCGCCCTCAACTTCTAAAACAACGAGCGTAGGTTCTTCCACAACTTCTTCGGCTGCAAAGGCTGATACCGGGACCAGCATTAACACCATCATCACAACCAGCAACAAAGCCATCAATTTCGACATTTTTTTCACTTCACTATTCCTCCTTTCAAGAGAATTGTTTTCTGTGTACATCACACCCCAATTGATGTGAAATTACACAGTTATACATTACGTTATGATTTTTACCCTCTTTTATGATAAATAACACAATTAATTAAAAATTTTTAATTAATTAAAATCTTTTTTTGTTAACCGCTTGCCTATACTTGATATTTCCATCTGATTTTTATATTTTCGACCGCATTTTCTAATTCAAACTGCTCGCAAACGGAACGGCGGTTGCTCCCGGTGCTGCCGATCCATTTGGTACCACGAAGATCTGAATTCCTTCTAAACGCAGACCCATCCCTTCGGTTCCGGCACTTTGACTGTTCTTAGCCCAGTCCATCCAGCCATAATTCTGGGCATGGACCCGATAGTAAACATCATATTTACCGACATCGACACCATCAAGTTCAATCCGGATTCCTTCGAGCCGCAGGCTCAAACCTGTCGTTCCGCTAAGAGCGCCGTTACTGACCATCGATTGCCAGCCAATATTCTGAACATGGGTCTGATACTGAATCACCACATTGACTTCGCTGTTATCTACCAGGATTTTGATTCCTTCCAATCGCAGGCCCTGACCAACAGTGCCACTGATTTCACCATTCTTTTTGGAACTCTGCCAGCCCACATTCTGAACATGAGTCGAATAGTACACATCCACATAGGAAGAGGGCAAGGTCACAAAGGGTCGCAGATTGGCATAAGCATAAGAATCTGCGGTGGAACCGGCATAACCATAGATGGTGAGATGGGGTATCGTCCCGAATACCTGTCCGTCAAATGCCAGGGCGCTATTTAAAATAGTAATTTTAGTCAGGGCATTACAATTGGCAAAGGCAGCATAACCGATTGTAGTGACTGAACTGGGGATGATGATGCTGGTCAACGCCTGAGCGCCCCAGAACGAACCGTTGCCAATAGTAATTAAACCATTTCCCAGAAAAACCGAATCCAGATTGGGACAATTGTAAAAAGAACGCATTCCCAAACGACTGACACTATTTGGCAGATTAACACCAGTCAAGCTGATTTTCCCGTTAAATACATCGGTTCCTATTTCCAAAACGCTTTTACCATCAATGGTCGCCGGGATATCCACATTTCCACCACTCCCGGTATAGGCGACAATTTTAACCCCACCGGCAATATCGTCATACCAATAATCCCCGGAATGAACGCTGTTGATTGAAATTTCCGGAGCCTTTTCAGCCAGCTTCAGAATCTCACTTTCTTCCGAAGTCATTATCTGTTCACTTTCAATTACACCAGTTTCACTGTTTGCTGCTTCTGCTAAAGCACTCATCGGAACCAGGAATATCCCCATACTGATCATGATCAGGCCGCAGATCATCAGTTTGAAACGTCTTTTCATTTTATTCTAATCCTTCCTTTCATTTTGCAACCAATTATCGATTGCGATTGCCAGGATTCAAACCGCTGTTTGTCAGCCTGGACAACTTAAAATCATGACCGCTTCCGACTTCCTCTATGGTCATCTTACCCGCGAAGCGAGACTTTAAACTGTTTTTATTGCTTTTATTAAACGCCATGCAAAAAGACCCGCTACCTGGTAACGAGTCTCCCTGATTTATCTTAAATGCTAATTTGATTTTCTATTTAATTTTCGATCAACTAATACAGCTCACTTCTGCGATCTTTAAATATGGTCATATTATTTCGGGCTTTATCCAGCTCCGCCAGATCCACCTCGGCAAAAATCAGCTGTTCTTCCGGATCAGCCCCGGCGGCGGCCGCCTTACGGATCCAGAGCTCAGCACGACGATAATTCTCTTCGAGTTGTTTTAAGGCCACCTTCATTTGGATTGCAACTATCTTCATCAACGTTTCCTCCTGTTTTTTCTACATCAATGGTGCCATGATTCTTAAAACCGCCTGTCCCACCTTTTTCGCAAACGCGGTTTTTTCCCAATCAGCATAGCATACCTCCCGACTTACCTTGATACAATCCAGCAGATCGGCTTTGATATCCAGCACCGTCGCTGAACCGGACACCCAGGTTCCACACTCGTAATTCCAGATCAGACTGCGATAATCCATGTTGATTGAACCCACAATGGCGACCTGATCATCGGTCACCAGTACCTTGCCGTGAATAAATCCCGGGGCGTATTCATAGATCCGGACCCCTTCCGCCAGCAGATCCCCATAAAAAGCCCGAGTAGTGGCATAAACCAGCTTCTTATCGGGAATCCCCGGGGTAATGATCCGCACATCCACTCCGCTGCGGGCGGCCAGCAAGATACAGTTGGTCAGATCCGTATCCAGAATCAGATAGGGGGTGGTGATATAAATATAATTCTTGGCGTTGGCAAAAATCGTCATATAGGTATTGACCGCCGGATTCCTGGAATTCATCGGACCGTCGCAAAACGGCATGACCAGTTCACTTCCGGCTACCGATGTGGCCGTTCCCCGATAGGCGTCAGGTTGGGTGACCGCCCCGGTGGAATAATCCCACATATTGATAAACATCGTGGTGAGGCTGAAAACTGCTTCGCCTTCCAAACGGATGGCCATATCTTTCCAGTGGCCAAACCGTACCTTTTCGTTAATGTATTCATCGCCAATGTTGATCCCGCCGGTAATCGCCACCCGGCCATCGACTATGGTCATTTTACGATGATCCCGGAAGCTGATAAATTTGAACAGCGACGGCGATAAGGGATTATAGGGAATACTGTTGATGTGATGGGCCGCACAGGTTTTATAAAAATCTTTGGGCAACGTCGACAGGCTGCCCATTTCATCAACCATCATCCGAATTTCCACCCCGGCTGCGGCTTTTTCATAAAGAGCTGCCATTAGCTCATCATACATTTTTCCCCCGGTGACAATAAAATACTCGAGAAAAATAAATTTTTCGGCAGTTTTGATTGCTTCCAGATTGGCCCGATGCATCTCCTCCCCCAGCTTCAGATATGCGGTTCTGGTATTTCGCCAAACCGGCAGATCGCTGAGCCGATGGACCAGCTCCACCTGTTTTTTGATTTCTTTATCATTAATGGATTCCAATACTGCCTGGTTCTGTTCAAGTTTCAAAAAGGTGCGCTGATTGACTTCCTGCCAGCGTTTTTGGGCTTTTCTGGGTACCCGCTGCCGACCCCAGATAAAATAGAGCACAATGCCCACCGCCGGAAGGGCCAGGACAAAAATAATCCAGGAAATTTTATAGGCAGCGGTCTTTTTGCGATAAACAATATTCAACACCACAAAAATAGCCAGTCCCTCAATTAACCAATAGGCATACACGGCATAATCTGAAAACTCCAGAATGATCAAGCCGATGATGATCAATTGCAAAACGATTAAAACCACATTGATTAAAAACCTGAACATACTTTGAAAATGGTCCGACGAACTTCTCATTGTTACCTCTTTTACTTGGTTTATTTCACCAATAATCTGTTTTTTATAAATTATATGCCATGTTTGTACCAGATACAACCGCTGGCCGAATTTTTGTTGAACCTCATCCGCGTCCCGATATGTTTGAATGCACCATTCCCGCACCGCATTTATCTCTGATTTCTATCTTATATCTATTTAATATCAACTTTCAGCAACCGCTACATATATTTTAAAATATTGAATATTTTGCATTTTTTCGTGATAATACAGAAATTTTTCTGTTCATTTTGGCGGATTTAATCACCTGAAAACGATATTATAGTAAATTTAATTATTATTACAAAAGTATTGACAAAACCCCTGTTGAATATTAAACTTGTTTATAATTCAACAATTAAAGGAGGACAAGCATGACAGCTCATTTAACTCAAAAAGAAAACTTTTTGCGGGTAGCCCGGGGAGAAATGCCGGAATACGTACCGGTATCATCATTTTTCGGCCCTGACGCGCCCCTGATCACCATGGCAGACCCCTGTATTCTAGGTAGTTTCCGAGGACCTGGCGGAGGCGTCGATCCCTGGGGGGTCACCTTTGTCACCGGTGAAGAAATCAATTTTGCCGCCCTGCCAAAGCCCAATGATTTTATTTTGACCGATGTGACCAAGTGGCGGGATGTGATCAAAGCTCCGGATTACAGCGGCTTTGACTGGGAAGCGGCGGCTAGGGCAGACCGCAAAAAGTATGTTCAGGACCCCGACCAGACAGCCTTTGTCCTCAGCGGATTTGCAGATTTATTTCAGCAGTTTATCGGCTTTATGGGTTTCACTGAAGGACTTTGTGCCATCTATGAAGAACAGGAAGAGGTTGAAGAGCTGCTTGATTACATGCTGGAACACTCCCTCTATATCACCAAAAACCTGCTCCATTATTATAAACCGGAAGGTTATTACCTGCTGGATGATACCGCTTCAAAACTCAATCCCTTCATTTCTCCCAAGTTATTTAATGAAATCCTTGTGCCCCGTTATAAACAATGTCTGGATCTGGTCAGAGACGAAAACATTCCGATTTTCTACCATAACTGCGGTCGCTGCGAAGATCTGATCCCCTCGATGGTGGATATCGGGGTAAACGTTTGGGATCCGGCCCAGGTTGAAAATGATCTGGTGGGAATGAAGCAAAAATACGGTTCAAAACTGGCCATTAACGGTGGTTTTGAATTCAGAATGCCCAGCACCTGGCCGGTAGTTGATGAGGAAGATGTCCGGGAAGCTGTTCGGGATACCTTTGACCGACTTGCGCCCAACGGCGGGTTTATCTTCAACGGGATGATTACTTCACTGGATTATTTTGACCCAAAGGTTCAGGAAGTCAACGGCTGGATAGCGGACGAAGCCAGGAAACTAAGCAAAACGGTCTATAACTAAAATGAAAGTAATCATCTTAGGCGGCTTTCTGGGCTCCGGAAAAACCAGTGTTTTGTTGCAGCTGGCCCGATACATTGCCGGGGATACCTCTGGAAATTCGACTAAAGTCGTCATTCTGGAAAATGAAATTGGCGAGGTCAGTGTGGACGACAGCTTGTTGAAAAGAAATGGCTATCAGGTGACCAATCTGTTTTCCGGCTGCGTCTGCTGTACCATGTCCGGGGAGCTGATTCTTAACCTGCGTAAAATCAGAGACGATTTCAATCCCGAGCTGGTGATCATGGAAGCCACCGGGGTGGCCTTTCCCGATAATATCCGTCAGACCATCAACCAGTCCCTGCCCGAACTTGAGGTGGCCGTCACCTGTATCACCGACGCCAAACGCTGGCTACGTCTGCTCCGGCCGATGGAGATGCTTTTAGAAGGGCAACTGGAAGCGGCAGAAGTCATTCTGATCAATAAGATCGATATGGTCGATAGCCCAACCTTGGCCGATGTGGAGGCCTCGATCCGGACCTTCAATAACGGCGCCGAATTCTTCAAGATCAGCGCGGCGCGGCCGATCGACCCCCTTATTTTGGGAACCATTCTAAATCCAGAACAGGAGAAAAGCATCAATGAATAGCGAGCATCAACCCCATCATCACGACGAAAATTGCGGCTGTCATCATGAGCAACACGATCATCACCTCCATTCCGGTCACAGCCATCAGCCCGAGCCGGATCACCAGGCCGCGCCAGCGATCACGGTGAAAACCCATGATACCAGCCTGGTCGGTTCCTATCGATTAACAATTGCGGCCAGCTTTGAAGAAGCTGACACCATTCTGGATCAGACCTTAACAAAAATCGCCGCTGAAATCACGGTGCTGGGGGGCATCATCGGGCATATCAAAGCCAATCTGACTGCCGCCGGCCGAAGCTGCATGATTTCCATCACCGAGGATGAATCCGATCATCATTACAGCGACAGCCACTGCTGTCAGGCGGAAGGCGTGGCCATCGTCTTCGGTATCATTCCTGAACAACTGGACGCGATCCTCCATGCCGTTCTGGGCCCTTATCTCAGCGTTTGATTTAAACTTTCAGCAATTACCCGGATAAACAACAAAAACCTGTTGCTGCAGCATCTTGTGCTGTTTCCAGTAACAGGTTTCTTTTATTATTCTAGAAATTCCTGAATAAGTTAATAAATATCACTATTGTTGATAAAATATCAGGTCAGGTTTTTGTAGAAAAAGATGGCCAGCTGGGTCCGATCCCGGAGATTCAGCTTTTCCAATATAACACTGATGCGATTTCGTACCGTTCCTTCACTTAAATACAAACTTTCAGCAATCTCCCGATTACTGAGCCCCTGAGCCACGCGGTCGATCAGTTCCAGCTCCTTGTCGCTCAAATCAAAGCGGTCCGCCTCACGGTGCTCGAGCTGATTGATTAATCCCGGAATCTTGGTGACAATATCCTGACCAAAGACGCTCTGACCAATCTGCACGGCTCTCAGGGAAGGCACAATACTTTCAAAATCCTGTTTAATGATATACCCTTTTGCCCCCAGTTTAAGCGCTTTGATAATATATTCATCATCCAGAAAGGTAGTTAAAAATAAGATCCTGGCTGCTTTGTCCGCCGCCAAAATGGCCGCGGCGGCTTCCAGCCCGGTCATCACCTCCATGCGGATATCCATCAGCAGCACATCGGGTTTTAACTGATGATATAAGGCAATCGCTTCTTCACCATTGTGACCGATTCCGATCACTTCAATATCCCCCTGGGCTTCAATGATGGTTTTCAACGAAGCACAGACCAGCCGATCATCATCGACAACAAGTATTTTCATGGTTCCCCCTTATTTATTTTAATTAGTCATTTCTAGGCACGGAGATAAAGATCCGAAAGCCCCGGTCCGCGGTGATATGGACGTTGCCATTAAGGGCGGCCACCCGGTCGCTGATATTTTTAAGCCCCATCCCAGTACTGTCAGAGTTTACCCTGCCGTTGCCATTATCCTGAACCACCAGCTGGATCAGACCCGGGTGTTCCCGGACCACCAGTGCCACTTCACTGGCCTGGGAATGGCGGATGATGTTGGAAAAGGCTTCTTTGACCACGGCGATAAAACAGTATTTCACTTCCTTATCCAGGGCGGATTCCACATCATAGTCAAATTTGACGGGACAAAACTCAAAGTTTTTGATCAGGGTCTGCAACTCTACCTGCAAATCCAGGGATTCATCGTGGAGATCATGGACGCTGCTACGGATGCTGTCCATGGCTTCGGAAAGGGTTTCTTTGATCTGGACTAGCCCTTCCCGGGTTTGCGTTTCTGTGCTGATCGCCAGCAGCGCTCCGGTTTGGAGAATACTCCGGGACAGCATGTGCCCGACATTATCATGAATATCCCGGGCAATCCGGTTTCGTTCGCTCAGGGTCGCCAGGTTCAGTTCGTAGTCCTGCTTTTCCCTCAGCATTTTATTCTTTTTTTCCAGCTGCAGGGCGGTTTCCCGGGTGGTGTCCCGGAGGGCATTGTAATCTTGTTTGAGTGTTTCCAGCGAGAGCGTCCGTCTTTTGACAAAATAGGCTACCAGCATAAAAACCGGAATCAGCACCACCGCGGTGCCACTCAGCGCCGTGAAGCCCGTGGCGGCCGGCAGCAGCGCCAGCATCCATAGCCATTTATAGCGGGAAATCAGAATGTCATAGCCGATCAGCGGGATAAATAAAAGATAAACCGGCTCAAAAAAACAGATCAGCAGATAGCCGCCAAACAATCCCGCCGTTACCGGACCTTCTTTTAAATAGCTTGAAGCTGCCGCAAAAATCACTGCCACCAGCACCGGGGCAATCAGCAGCACATTATCGACGGTGGTCAGATACAAGGCCAGACAGAACCCAAAAATAATCAATTTATCAATCAGCTTATTCATCATTACCTGCCTTTATCAGAATCATTTCCTAAGTTTTCTTAGCATCAATCACATCGCTGTCGATACAATTTTATCACTACTTTAACATAAATGGTGACATTTGTCATACCCCATCAGGAGGCTGGTCACTAGCAAAGTGACTTCCGCAGGTGTAAAATAAACACATAGATAAATAAAACCGCTGTCTCACTGCCTTGCCGGGGTGGGCGCACACATAAAGGAGAAAAACTATGGTTATCAATGTTAAAAATCTGGTTAAACGTTACGGCGATCTGATCGCTTTGGATCACTTCAATCTGGAAGTACGGTCAGGGGAAATCCTCGGTCTGCTGGGCCCCAACGGGTCGGGCAAAACCACCGCCATAAATTGTATTTTGTCCCTACTTAAATACGATAAGGGCACGATTGAAATTTTCGATCAGCCGATGTCCCCGGATGCCTACCATCTCAAACGCGATATCGGAATTGTGATGCAGAATGTCGCTGTTTTCGACGAGCTGACCGTTTATGAAAATATCGACTACTTCTGTGGTTTATATATCGCTGATAAACAAACCCGCAAAAAACTGGTAGCCGAAGCCATCGATTTTGTGGGGCTTAACGATTTTACCAAGTTCTACCCCAAAAAACTCAGCGGCGGGCTGCTCCGGCGGCTGAACATCGCCTGCGGCATTGCCCATCAACCGAAACTGATCATTCTCGATGAACCCACCGTCGCCGTCGATCCCCAGAGCCGCAACAATATTCTGGAAGGCATCCAGAAGCTGAATCGGCAGGGCGCCACGATTATCTACACCTCCCATTATATGGAAGAGGTGGAGCAGATCGCCAGCCGCATCGCGATTATGGATAAGGGCAAGATCATCGCCATGGGCACCAATGAAGAGCTGAAAAAAATGATCAAATCTGGCGAGCATATCAACCTCGAACTGCTCAATCCCGAAGATCTCGATCTGGACGCCATCAAAGCCCTGCCCCATATCATTTCGGCCGAGTTAAGCGACCATCAGCTGGTTGTCAAGTCCGGTCGGGGCAAAAATAATCTGATCGCGATTCTGGATCAACTCAAGGATCAGAGCATCGCCATCGGGAAAATCTATTCCGAGCCGCCAACCCTGAATGATGTCTTTCTGGAAATCACCGGCAAAGAGCTGCGAGATTAGGAGGAGCCATGTTTTTATTTAATTATCGCTATCGCCTCAAGTGCATCCTGCGGGACCGGCAATTGATGTTCTGGACGCTGCTGTTTCCGATTCTGCTGGCCACCCTGTTTAACCTGGCCCTTTCCAACATTACCAGCGCCGAGGAATTTATTAAAGTCCAGGTGGCGGTGGTTCAAAATGCTGAACTGGACGCCAATCCAGCTTTCACCACCGCTCTGGACGGCACCGATGATCTGTTTGTAGTGACTCATACCAGCCAGGCCGAAGCCGAGGCCCTGCTTAAAGATAATCAGATTGACGGTTATATTGTTTTTGATCCAGATCTTAAATTGGTGGTCAACCAGTCTGGTCTTAACCAGACCATTATCCGGAGCTTTCTGGATGATTTTGTGCAAACCTCAGCTACTATTTTCACCGTGATCGCGGCGAACCCCACTGCCCATGATCAAGGCCTCATCACCGGGATTTCCAGCCGCAGCGAATACCTGACCGCTGTCTCTGCCAGCCAGTCCAACCCCGATCCGATTGTCAATTATTTCTATACCCTGATTGCGATGGCCTGTTTATATGGCGGGTTTCTGGGGTTAAAAGAGGTGGTAGCCATCCAGGCTGATCTTTCTGATGTGGGGGCCCGGATCAATCTGGCACCAACCAATAAACTGACCGTCTTTATCTCCTCGATGCTGGCGGCCACCACCATTCAACTGGCGGAACTGCTGATTCTGCTGGCCTTTATCATCGGCGTGCTGGGCATCAGCTTCGGCGATCAGCTGGGCTATATCGCCCTGACCTGTGTGGTCGGAAGCCTCACCGGGGTAACCTTCGGGGCCTGTATCGGGGTCCTTGTCAAAAAGGGTGAGGGGCTGAAAATGGGGATCTTAATCGGCTCCACCATGACGATGTGTTTTCTGGCCGGGATGATGTACGCCGACATGAAGTATATCGTCACCACCAAAATCCCGATTCTCAGTTATCTCAACCCCGCCAACCTGATTACTGACAGCTTTTATGCCCTCTATTATTATAATACCCATACCCAGTTTTTCACCGACATTTTGCTGTTATGCGGTTTCACCGTGGTGTTTAGTACGATAACGTATTTTGTTTTAAGGAGACAGAAATATGCAAGTTTATAAAGCTTTTTTCCGCATCATCCAGAAAAACCGGGGCCAGATCCTGATCTATCTGGTGGTCTTTATGGTCCTGGCGCTGCTTCTGACCAATGCCTATAACCCGCCCCATGATACCGATTTTACCAAGACCAGGGTCAACGTTGCCTTTATTAATGAGGATGGTGATTCCGAGCTGGTTGCTGGGCTTAAGACCTACCTGGGCGAAAACGCCAACCTGGTGGATCTTCCCGATGATCCCCAGAAACTCCAGGACGCCCTGTTTTTCAGGCAGGTGGAATATATCCTGCGGGTTCCCGAGGGCTTTACCACCGGGATGTTAAACGGCCAGGAGGTCCAGCTGGAAAAAACCATCGTGCCCGATTCCCCCAGCAATATCTATATGGATTTGCTGATCAATAAATACCTGACCACCGTAAAAACCTATGTTACCTATCTGCCCGACCTGAGCCAGGCCCAACTGGTCGACTATCTGGCGACGGATCTGGCCGAAGAAACTGATGTGACCGTGATCTCGGGCAGCAACCACTCAGCCAACGCCGAAAAATCCGGCTATTATTTTAATTATATTTCCTATTCGCTGTTTGCCATTCTGATTCTGGGGGTCTGCTCGGTGATGCTGGTCTTTAATGATACCGATCTGAAACGACGCAACCTCTGCTCCCCGATCCGCTCCGCCAATATGAATTTCCAGATGATTCTCGGCAACCTCAGCTTTGCCGTGCTGACCTGGCTGGTGCTGATCTCGGCCAGCTTTGTGATGTATGGCCGCTATATGTTCACGACCAACGGCCTGCTGCTGTTATTGAATTCCTTTATCTTTACCCTGGCTGCGCTTTCGATCAGCTATCTGATCGGCAATCTGGTTAAAAACCGGGGCGCTATGTCGGCTGCCGCCAATGTCTTTGCCCTGGGCACCAGCTTTCTCAGCGGCGTCTTTGTCCCCCAGGAACTGCTGGGCAGCAATGTTTTGACGATTGCCAGCTTTACCCCGACTTACTGGTATGTCAAGGCCAATAACGAAATCGCCGCCACCACCAGTTTCAATGCCGACAATCTCCAGTCGATTTTCACCAGCATGGTACTGGTACTGGCCTTCGGGGTGGCGGTGCTGGGCGTGACGCTGGTGTTGATTAAACAGCGGCGGGTAGAAGCTTAAGCCGAGTCTTTTGACTGATTTTTAAAAATAAAGATCCTGATTTGAAACAAAAACAGATGCCGGACAACGATGGTTTTATCCGGCATCTGTTTTTTAGAACATTTTTAGTGCAGTTATATGATCAACTCACTCTGCCTGCATCTGCAGCAGCTGAACCCCCAGTTTTTGGGTCTCATGTGTCAGGGTTTCAAGCATTCGGTTGTAGCTGGCATCAATACCATCTTTAAATTCCTGAACCCGATTATCGCGGTTGATGGAGGGCAGGAAAAAGATGGCTAAAGGAATCAGACCCACCACCAGATTGGCCAGTAATTCACAGACCATATCGACCCGATCCCGGGAAAAATCAAAATCCGTGAACCTGCCCCATTCCGGTTTGCCGGTACGCTCACCGGCCAGGGCATTGAGCTGATCGACGAGCTGGCAATAATAGGTAATGGCCTCAGCCATTTTTTCCTCGCCGTATTGGCTGATCGCCTCATAAATCACCTCAACCGAATGGCCAGCATAATCATTGATCCGGTTCACGGTGCTCTGAGATGAGGCATTAAAAACCGTTACCGTTTCCTCAATATAGTCATACACATCGTTACGCCAGTTTTCCAACAGCAACTGCGCATGGGTCAGGACATTTCCCGGCACCTTGAGACAGATCGACTGCCACAGGTTTTCCCGGATATTGTGGATGATATCCTCCATCCCAAAGGGCTCGGACTCAAGCCCACCCAGCAGTTTTTTAGTGACTGAACAGGCCCGGACAATATTGCGCCTGTAAATGCCCAGATCTTCAATAATGGCTTCCATCTCATGAATGGCCCCATCCACATTGGGGAGATCGCAATGCGATAACACCGTCATTACCCGGTTGCCCTGATCGATCAGCTCCCGGATAATGGCTTTTTCAAAGCCTTCAATCCGGGCTGACTTCGCCGAAAAAACATAGATAATGGTGTGAAACCACTCGGCGATGTGGTTGCAGTCATGACGTTTGACCTCCGTCATAATCAGATCTTGCCAGCGCTCCGCCTGATTGGCTTCCAGCCCCCAGGTATCATATAGATTGATGGTAAAGGCTGCCCCGCAGTCGTAGGCATGCTGGTAAAGCCCTTCGGCTGTCACCGGCCGGCCGGTTCCGGTCTTTTCCAGCTCCAGCCCGAAGATATAGTTCAACAAGCTGCTTTTGCCAACCCCAGACTTTCCTATCATCAACACATTGGTTTTCAGTTTCTTATCCATTGTTCTTTACCCTCCTCATGGCAACATCAAAAATATCATTAAAAGCATCCGTCCCGAAAAATTCATCCACATCCACCGAAATCCCCGCCAGCACCGCCTGGGAATAATTAAAACAAAGGGTGGATACCGTCAGTCCCAGTGTCAGCGTAATGGCAGAAGCCACCCCGGCATTGATAATCATCCCCGCCGCCGTACCAAAACCCGGGAGCAGCTTGGTCAGATTACCAACCAAGGTGCCGGCCAGGACCTTTCCCAGCTGCCCCAGAATCTGCGTTTCCAGCAGTGAAGCCGCCGTTCCCTTGAGTTTGGACAGCCCATAAACATTGAATATGTGCAGGGTCATGGCCATCTGAACGGGCATCAGTACCATCGCATCCGAAAAGGGAATCGGCGATGCCCCCACCCCGGCCGCCGCCACGGTATATTTGGAAATCACACGCTGGGTGACATGGTCCCGCTTCTTCTCAATGCACCCCTTTAAGGCAATAATCAGCCCCTCCCTGAGATATTCCGGTAATACCCCAATCGCCCAATCGATCAGCGCCTCCTTCTGGATATAGGGTTTGAGTAAGGTCTGAACCCGCTCATCCGCCGTGACCGCATAGGTAAAGAGGGCCATGGCTGAAAATTCTTCCCGGGCGGTTTGCTGTAGCGCTTCAAGTTCCTCTGCTTCAACCCCATCGACCTGGGTGAATACCAGGGCCACCGGCACCTTTTTTTCCTGAATCTCCCGGATCAGCATAAAATCCGTATCGGTAATCCGCTTGTTGGCCGCACTGATGCAATACCAGACCTCATGAATCTGGTCTTCCACTGCCTCCGGGTCTTCCCGGCGTTGGCGGTCGATCCAGCCGATGATTTCCTCCCGGTAGTGAGCCTGCCGGTCGCTGCCAATCTCATAGCCTTCACTGTCAAAAATGGTGATGGTTTCGCCCTCATAGCGATGGGTCCCCCGGGTCACTGGTTCACCGGCCCCGACGACAGCCAGGTTTTCACCAAAAACATCATTGACCAAGGAGCTTTTCCCCACCCCAGTGGCACCGCACAAAAGAATATTGGGCTTGACCACCTGGTTCTTGATTTTTTCATACTCAGCTTCATAATCAAAGGCATCCGCCTTAAATTCAACTCCCATTTCATTTCCTCCCTTGCTGTTTACATTTTTTTATAATCATCACCAGCCGCCTTATTTTTCGGCTTCCTGATTGGCCGCTTCGTCTTCTTCTGAGGCCGTTTCATCGTCACTGTTGCCGCCAAAAAGCAAAGCTGCGACCAGTACAATGGCACCAATGATCAGTAGCGGAATACCCAAATAGACAAACACAGCCGACCAGAACACCAGGCAGAAAAAGAAAATCATCGCCCAAAACGACAGGATCTTCATGCCCAGATCCAGAGTGTTCTCACCCCAGATCACCACCTTCAGTAATCCGCAGATCTTAAAGGATGAAACCAGACTGATAATCAGAATAATGATGTAGAGAATTGTTTGCATGTGATACCTCCAGATAATTTCTTATAGCCAGCCCCGTCGGTTGCGCATGCAACATCCGGACAGGTTTGTTGGGCGGTGTTGCCGCCCGTCTCTGGCTTGAGATTATTATATGTTAGGTGGGTGGACAGTAATTGGGAGGTTAACGGGGATTTGTAAGAATTTTGGGAAATAAAAAACCGCCGAAGCGGTTTTAGTTATTTTTTGTTTGTTCTAGATTTAAATGTTTAATCTGTCCGTGTCCCCCTATGTTTAGAAAAAATTTAGCGTTGCTCATTGGATAGTGCCGGCATTTTTCTGAAATCTAATTCTCTCTCTTAAACCAATGTCTTTCCCATATGAATGGCTTTAGACAGCTCGTAATTCCTGAAAAATATCTTCGATCGATTTTTTAAATGATAATTCCAAATAATTCAATTCATCCAATTGTTTCTTTAATATAGTTGGATTGAAACAATTTTTTAAATCCGCAATTCGATTATTTACTTTCGATCCGTTATCTTCAAAATCTACTTCAAGCAAATCTAATACCAACGATTTAAACTCTTTTTGAATCTTACTTATTTCATCGATTTCTTCCTGAATCGCATCACGATACATATCTAGAATCCCTTTTATATCCGCCAATACTTTTTGTTTAAAATGACAATTTTTATTGTTCTCTTCTTGCAAAAAATCAAATAATGACTGTTTATAAAACGAGTATTCTTTGTTACGATTCGAACTATATGCACTGATACCAAAATACTCGATATCAAAGTCTTCAAGGGTTTCCTGAAGTTCTTCAATGACATCTTCAATTTCCGATTCTGCCCTTAAATCTGCTTTATTCACAACAAAATATAAATGCTTCTCTTCTAAGCACATATTCATTAAAAAATCAATATCTGTCAGAGGAATTGTCCCATTTGAATCAAGACCTATAACCCATATAAGTGCCGATGCCTGATCAAGATACTCTTTTGCCACTTTCATATCTTCATCAGTAGAATCTTCAATATTAACCGGATTATAACCGGGTGTGTCAACAAAACAAATGTTATCAAATTTTTCCATTTTTGTACCAATAGTCATATATGGCATAATGGATTTCAAATTAAAACCAAATGTTTTAATAAAATCATGCGAAAGATTGTTATTCAAATTCACATCAATTTCTACTGAACCACCTGTTCGTGAAAAACACTTAATTGAATTATCTAAATTCGCCGCAACATAAGTAGGAATCGCAGTAACTGGTTTAATCCCAATCGGTAATCTGATTTTATCATTTTTAATAAAACTATTGATAAATGCGGATTTTCCACTACTAAATCCGCCACCAATAGCAATGATATTCTTCGTTGCAATAATAGGAAAATTAACAACAGTATCAAGTTCTTTTTCGATTTTCTGAAGAATCAAAGTCGCTTCAGCTTCCCGATCTAAAGCCTCAACTTTATTAGAATAGTTGAAAAAATCTTGATAGATCAGGTCTTTAAAGGCATTTAATCCTTTACTATACTTAGGTTTAGCAGATAAGATTCTGGAGACCAATTCAAACTTCGTCTGGACAATTTGCGATTCTTTTTTCAGATGATCATTTTCTTTATAAATCTCAACCTTTTCTAACTCGGCTTTCTTTAATAAATCCTCATTTTTTTTATTTTCAAATTTTATTTTAGATAGTTTTAAATCCCGTTTATTTAGCTCGTTATTCAAGCCGTTTATTTTATCGTTTTGTTCATCAATTTTCTTTTCTAAAGCTTTTTTTTCATTCGTCATTTTTATTTTCTCATTGACTGCCTTTTTATGCTTTTCGACAATGGCGGTTATCTCCCTATCGAGTTCATTAATTGTTTCATCTTTTTGACTAATCTTTTTTTCTCTCAGAGATATTTCCATTTCTAAATGCTGTATTAACCCGTCCTGATTGCACAGATCTTCTTTTAAACGATCCACCTCATCGCTAAGTTCCTTTTTGTTTTGTTTTACAGAAACCATCTCATCATTTAACTGTTGCAACTGTCTTGCGGTACTCTCTTTTAATGAAACCTGAAACTTATACTTTCTTTCTAACTCACACTTTTCCTTTTCAACATTTGTTTTGTCTGCCTTAGCTTGATCCAATTCATTAACCAAAGAGTCTGTTTCATTCTCCAATTCTTCCAATTTAAAATTCAGCTCTTTATTTTCCAGTTGAATTTGATCAAATTCAGCATCAACATCTTTCAATAAACCCTGGATCGCCTCACGACACTCATCTTTTTTAAAAAATAATTTTTTCGATAATTCATCTACTTTAGGCAAAATTTCTTCAATTTTCTTATTAGTCATCTTTGCACCTATGAAAGTTTTTCAATAATTTGATTGAATCGTTCGAGAGAAATCGTTTTATTTTTTATTTGATTGTCCAATTCATTTATTCTCTGATTAAAATTAGAAAATACTTCCTGGGATAAACTCACTCCATTTAAAGCAGAAAACAAATCCTTGACATAGGTTTTTATGCTCTTGTTTACAAGTTTTTTTAAAGAATTCAGATAGTCATTAGCCTCGTTTAAAAACTCTTCAGCTTCATAATCCTTGAGCGTTCCTTTTGCTTTGAACACAACCGGCATAGGGTTGTCAAGATTAATTTCTGGAAGTTCAACCGAATTAATAACTCCACGAATTGCCTTGCGAATCAATTGAGGGTCCAATTCCTCATCTTCAACTACGGTTCTCAATGTGCTCACTAATTGGCTGTGCATGTTTTTTCGAAAGCTCAGTATTTTTTCACTGGCTTTGTTTACTATCCCATGCTCCATTTCAGTTTTAAACGCTTCGATGGCATTTTTCACCGCACCCGAACGGCAGGTTGCATATGTATCATAGTGAGTCTTTTTCCACCAAAAATGTCCCGTTGTATAAGAAGACTCTTCTTCTCCTTCAGAAGCTTCCACATTTGATTTTGATTCCTTATAGGCATCTTTAATAATACGATTTAAATCAGTTTCCAGACTGATCTTCAACCCTTCAATCAGGTCATAATACTCTTCGTCTAAAACACTGCTTGCTTTATTCTTAACTTTTTCCAAATTGCTTTTTTGCGTTGCAATGTCATCCTTCTCAGTATTTTCGACTCTTTGTTTTTCTTCCTTTGCATAATCCAAAAGATCCATCTTATATTTTTGTGTATTGTTCAATTTCGCCAGAAGAAACTCATTTCTTCTCCCGCTAATAATCTCATCTTTTTTACTTCTTACCAACTGGACTTTTTCATTTAAACTCGGAATATTAGCCAGAACACTAAGATTTACCTTTGTGGATTCCAGATCGGTTTCCGAAAAATAATCCGGGTATTCTATGGTTAGGTTCTCCCAAACTTTTTGTTCACCATCTCCCAATTCTTTAAGATTTCCAAGGGAGTGCTTGATAGTCTGTGCGATTCCCGATGTATAAACTAAATGGTTGCGACTGTCATCTATCAAACCATCAAATACATTTCCAATTTCCTGATTGTTTTTCTTTAAATCAGATAAGGCTACCATCATTTGATCCGCTAACTGAGCACTAATGCTTCTTAACGCTTTATGTAGATTCCCGTTTGCCTTTTCTTTTTCACTACCATAGAGTTGGTTGTCAATTTGACTTGACACAACAAACAATTCGGAAATCCCTTCTTTTAATGTAATCCGATCCATTAATTCCATATCAACCTGACTTAAAAATTGACCGGAAGGACTCACAACAAAAGTGACATCACAATATTTCAACAATTCTCTGGTTCTTGCTTCTCTCGATTGTACCGGATCATTTAAACCTGGTGTATCTACAATTTTCAAATCTTTTAACGAATCGTATGGTAGCTTAATATGAACACTTTTTGTAAATGGCATATACTTTCCGTTTGAACCTACATATTGAATTAGCTTTGACTTCAGTTCCTGTAGATCTTTTGCCTCAATTATCTTACTTTCTGCTAAATTTCCTATCTTAACACCGCTACTTTTCATTTTCTCGTATTGGTCAAAGGCTGCCTCAAGCTCTGTTTTTGACTTCATCTGTCTTTTTGCCTTTTTTATAACTCTGTCTTCTAAGTCTCTCTCGCTCAATTCCTGCGATGGTTTTCCTTTTCCATTTCTCTTCTTGTATTCTTCCAA
>NZ_JBDODG010000006.1:0-279068 GCF_039830195.1 Acetobacterium sp.
ATCCATGACCTCCGCCAGCATATTCTCAAATGGGCTCGATTCCTCCGTTGTATAGATGTATTTTCCAGAAAAGATACCTCCATTTTCATGAGAATGATTGGTATAAGCAATCACATTAGGGTTCCAGGAGGTTCCAACGATATAACCTAGAGTCCATTTTGAGACATCCTTACGATAGGTCCCACTCCCACCAACTCTCCCGAGAGAAACTGCTCTTTTCCCATGTATCACGTCAACTGCAGTTCGACAATTCTCTTTAAGCACATTAAAAAAACCATTTGCATAGGCATCATAAGTCGAGTTCTGGGCATGATCTTCCACCCATATACTTTGAATAAGATAAAGCGGTTCTTGTCGACTGGTATTAAACTCATAGAAAGCATTGTAAAAGTCATCGTCCATAATCTGGTTCAAGCGAATAGTATTTGCACCCATTGCCGCAATTTTATCAAACCACCGTAAATAAGTATCTTCATCCGCTTGATAATTTGTCGCATAGTGTCCGGGTAATGAACTGTCTAAAGTGACGCCTTTGACCGTAAATATTTCATAACCATGACCTGTATCCATTAGTATATTATCATGATCTGTTTTTACATTGCTTTTAATCTCTGCATCAGGGTAAATATCTATAAAAAAACCAAAGTACAGGTTTGTATACCAATATCCCAGCAGCGAACAAATCACGATTGCACTAATAATCAGAAATTTTTTTATTTAATTCACCTCCCAGCCCACTTTTAATCAACAAACTGTTTTATTTTAGATTCGTGACAATACTGATAGAGTGTTTCAATATTTCTATCCATCCAATCGCCTCGTTTAACAATATAGTATCTTAATTGATCTATAGCTTCATCATAACTGGTTGGATTTAATTCTATTGGTCTTCTGCTTATGCCTGGCAGTTGATGTTCACGCTGAAACGAGTATCCCCACACAGAATAATTGCGGTCAATTTCATCCCCAAGGTACGCAGTAGTTTCATCGATGTAGTTTAAAAGATAATCCTCACTCAGATACGACTTTCTTAACTGTTTGTACCTTTCAATGACTTTCTCAACAAAGTACTCATCCTTCAAAAGCATCGTATACCAGGTCCTGTCGATAAAATTCATACCACTCCCATCGAATTCCAGATTAATATAATTATTACAAACATTATTATAATCCCAAACCGGTCCCATCGCTAACTTCCCACGAACATCCTTATATAAATATGTTGACCGTGAACACATATCATTGTTACTCAGAAACTCCTGAAGCACGTAGTAATCGACAAATGAATCCACATTAATATATGCCCGATACCCTTTTTCCGGGTCTTTGAAATCATACGAATACAGGACTTTTTCAAATTGACTAATATCTGATTCTACGTAATTGACGAGATCGTCTGAAAGGTCCCTTTTAGCTGGATAGATTATCGATAACTCAGTATTATACTCTGTATTCAGGGTATAATAAGTAAAATTTTCCAGCGATTTTTCATCATTGGAAAGTTTATCAAGTTTGACAATGTAACTAGATTCAGCATCTCCTGGTTCATATTCGTTAATATCAACACGTCCCTCTGAGCGACCAATCGTTTCCATCATCAGATACAAACCTTTGAATTCACCGTCGATATAACACTCACAAAACCTTACATTAGGTGCATATCCCATAATTTCAGCCGAAATATTCATCCACATATAATTTCGGATCAATGTTTTGTCTAAAAACGGACCATAAAGAGCCCATTCATCATGTTGATACATGCCCATCACGGCATAGTCCGCTTCGTCTCCTGTTTTGTCAACGAACCGAATTAGATAGCTTTTTTTATCAAAATTTCTCGATGAATTTCCACGCAACCTAATCAAAGCATCCGTAGCAAAGACTGCATCATCTGTCGTATCATTGTATTCCGCTTCTTTATCCATAATACTGATATTAACCTTCACCATCTCTTCGCCGTTCACACCAGGCAAAAAACTAATAGCATTACCTACATTATCTAAAACTGGTTCTCCCGGAATTCTTTGGCCTCCAGTCTCAATTGAAATAATCGGCAAATGCGATCCCGTTTTGTCTTCCGCGTAAATTGCGCTTTCTGTTTGGTTCTCAAGATGCTGATGAATTCTTTTTGCTGTTTTGTCTGTTGGTAGTAATGCAGCAACAATACAAATTAAAAACATCATTACAGTCACAACTGCATATTGAATTTTGGGTTTCACAAAAGCCTCGCTAACTGCTTATCTCATCATTTTGCGCAACAAGATTGACATATTCAATACTGCCTATTTCATAAAGTACATCCATAATGCTTTTCTCGTTTTTATTGCTACGTTCAACCATTTTTCTGGATAATTCATAGATTAATTCCACACTGTTCTCTGTTGTATTCTGAACGCGCTGCACTGCTTTTTTGCTATAATATTCAAATACCGTTGCCTGAATCTTTCTTTCACTAGTACGCGATGCTCTGATAATCAAAAGAACTCGATTATCATTTTTTATTCTACCTAAAACTAATAAAATAATAAAAACCGCAATACTACCGATAGCAACAACCAGGTAATTTCCAACTCCGCAGCAAATCCCACCAATAATTGTCCAGAAAATATAGACCGTATCTCTTGAATCTTTGATCGCTGTTCTGAAACGCACAATTGACAAAGCTCCTACCATACCAAGAGAAAGGGCGATGTTATTTCCAATAACAGTCATGACTGTTGCAGTTAAAACCGTCAGTGATACTAGAGACGTATTGAACTTCTTACTATATATCGTCCCTGAATGAGAGATCCAGTACGAGGTAAAAATCACAAAACCAATAACAACAGAAATTGTAATTCGAATAACAATCTCTTCAAAACTCAATACATTTGTCTGTTCTGAAAGCTGACTGATCAAATCCTTCATAAAAACACCCCTTAAAAATTGTAGTTGCAGCCAATACTTCGTGCGAGGCAATACTTGCTCACTGAGATCTCACTGCCGTTCGTTTCATTGATTAATTCACGTATATAGCTTAAAAGAAAACCATTGTACTTCACTTCCAATACAAAATTAAACTGATCAAGGACGGGATTTAGAACAAGTTCATTTGAAAAGATATCATAACAACTCTCTGTTGCCGTAATGTTACTGTCCAAAGTAACTCTTATTTTGTTTTCCTTGGCAATAAATGCTTTTCTGTTATATTGAACAATTGTTTTCGGACGATAACAATGCATACTCATGATACCATAGCATTCTGCCGCAAAAGGTTCTGCATAACGGAGTAAAGATCGATAATCACCGTTTATCAATTCAATTGCATCTTCCCTATTCACTTTAAGCGATCGTTTCAACTGATTCGATCCCTGCTTTTGTTTTATTTCTAACATCGCAAACTCGCTGTTAGGATCGTAATTACGGAGACGTATCTTGCGCCGTATTTCAATTCCGTTCTCTTTTTCATGGAAATCACGATCATCTAGCGTATCAAAATATAGCGATCGGATCAAATAACCAGTTGAACCATTGTGACTATCCTGGCTAAGAATCTTTTCAAGATAATCACTATGTTTGTAGAAATCATTCATATTCAATAAAAATTTTCGTTCCTGACGCATTACCTCATTGACATTCCTACTATTATTGATCTGAATGATTTTATTTTGAGGAATATTTAAATGTTTTCTGTTTGTTAATTTTTCTAGTTCTGGAAAAGTACTCGATGACTTATCATTCGTTTCCGAATGCCTACGAAATGTTTTTTTTTCAGAATACTTCTTTACAAAAATCTTTTTTTCTCCACAGTAATTCAGTATTAAGGAATGATCAATCCTATAGAAGTGAGTATATTCATTTATTTGTCTTGGGTTAGCTTTTTTCTCTTCCATCATAGAACATCTCCTTATTTATAGGACCACTAAAATTCTTTATATAATTTACTCAGCAAAATGCCTTACATACAAAAAAGCTACCAAAATTAATGGTAGCTTGACTATCATAGTTTACTAAATTCTGCAAACCTTAGATTCTATGCTTTGCGTCCCCAACTTTCATTGAATTTGCCCTTGTCACTTCTATTTAACTGTCTTAAGAAACTATTAGTAGTATATCAAACTTTTTTATATAAAGTCAATGTATTTTAATCTTCTAAAGTGAATATTTTTCTTTTTAACTGTGAAAGTACTTTTGATAAAAACAACACTTTTTCTCCAAAATTTCCTCAAACCGTTCATTATACGTCTTTACATCCTTAACAGTAAATACCTTGGTAATATTATCTGTGACTGGATCGTAGAGGTTACCAGTCGCTCCGGCCCCGATGCCGATGGTAGACTGGCATTCAGCCATCATCAGAATATTGTAAATGCCTTCGTGTCCCGGCTTGGCATAGCCAATATTCTCACTGTTATCTCTAGTATATTTCAAACGATACAGATAATAAGGTTCAAATCCTTTATTACTCAGTCGGGTTTTTACTGCCTGATAAAAGTCTTCACCATATCCCTCTTTTACGACAATCCCGTTTTGATCTTTAATTCGGGAACCCTTTTTAATCGATAAATTATGAATGGTTATGTTTTGAGGTTCAAGTGCAATCACAGTCTCCAGTGATCGTAAGAAATCATCCGGGGTTTCATTTCCCAATCCGACAATCAGATCCATATTCAAGGTTTTAAACCCGAATGATTTAATTAATGCCACCTGTTTTTCAATCAACCCCGCTTCCCAGGGTCTTCCGACACTTAATAGCGTTTGCGGGTTCATGGACTGAGGATTCAGACAAATCCGTTCTACGCCATGAGCTTTTGCGATTTCCAGCTTTTCCCGGTCAATGGTTTCCGGTCGCCCTGCTTCCAGGGTATATTCCCTGAGATGGGATAAATCAAAACATTCTTCCAGTGCTGACATCAGGATATCTAACTGACTGGCACTTAATACAGTCGGTGTTCCACCGCCGATATACAAGGTATCAATTTGCAAATCACAAGTTCTCAGTATTTCTCCAGTTTTCTCGATTTCAACAAGTAAATGATCAAAGTACTGCTGTAAATTTTCACCCTTTCTATCTACAATGGTAGAAACAAAGGAGCAATAGTCACATTTGGAAGGGCAGAGGGGAATCCCCACATACAAGCTGATCAGGTGCTGTGCCCCGTAATCGAGTTCGTCCGGAATAAAACCTGCCTGTTTTCTTGCAATCCGCATCAATAGGTCGGTGCGGTCGCTGCTGACCCGATAGTAGTTTCTGAATCTGTCTCTGATTTGGGTTGGACTCCAGCCCAGTCTGACATACTTTTGCACCATTTTCACCGGTTTGATTCCGGTTAATGTTCCCCATTCCAGCTGTTTATCAAAGTACTCACATAAAAAATCATAAAGAAACCCCTTATAAATACTATTTTCAAGGGGTTCTTCACTGTTATTGAATTGATAGGCCCGGGATAGTGTTTTTCCATTTTCCCAAGCCAGGGTGAGAAAGACTTGATTTTCCAAACTCTTTTGTGATAATACACCTGCGGCTGCTCCTGACAAGATGTTTTTTACACCTGGGTCGAAGGCCTGATATAATTCGTGAAAATAATACTCCAACTCTGGTCGTTCTAAATCAAAACGCAGTACTCTCATTGGCTCTCTCCTAGAAACGTCCCTTTAAAAAAGGATTATTCATTTTTTCATATCCAATCGTCGTATTCTCACCATGGCCCGGCAATACAGTGGTTGCATCATCCAGGATAAACAATTTCGATTCAATCCCATTCAATAATTCGTTTAAGTCACCATCAGCAAAGTCAGTTCGGCCGATGGAGGTGTTAAACAGTGTATCACCGGCAAAAAGCTGATCTTCCGCCAAAAGACAGATACCTCCCTTTGAGTGGCCTGGTGTATGGATTACCCGGATAACAACTTCACCTAAGGCAATGGTTTCATTTTCTTTTAAAAACTCATCGGCTGGTTCCAATACCATTGACATGCCTGCCAGAACCGATAGGTTACGTCTCGGGTCAAGAAGACAATCAGCATCATTTTCATGAATGAAAACTTTGGCACCAGTTAATTGTTTGAGCTGATTAACGCCGCCGAGATGGTCAAAATGGCCGTGGGTCAGTAAAATATATTTAACCTTCAGTTTATTTTCATTAATGATATCGTTAATCCGCTGGTCTTCAAACCCGGGATCGATGACAGCCGCTTCCAGTGTTTTTTCATCCCAAATCAGATAACAGTTTGTGCCCATCTGTCCCAGGGATTTTTTTATTACTTCCATCTGTTCTTTCCTTATCTATCTAAAAATTCTTTTCACTATCTAATAACAAGGTAACCGGACCGTCGTTGACGATTATAACTTCCATTTCAGCTTGAAAAACACCGGTCTCAATTTTTTTTATCGGTTGACTTTTTAGTTTTTCAATAAAAATAGTGTATTTTTTTTCTGCCTGGTCCACCGGCCCACTTCGCGTAAAGCCTGGCCGTCTCCCTTTTCGACAATCACCATAAAGGGTAAATTGAGAAACTAGCAATAGTTCCCCTTCCACGTCTAAAATAGAGCGGTTCATTTTACCATCGGCATCTTCAAATATTCTCAAGTTAACCAGTTTATTAATAATATAATCCATATCTGTTTCGGTATCGTCATCCTTAATCCCCAGCAGGACGTTGAGACCATGAGCAATTTTTCCCACCGACTCGTTGTTGATCCGCACTTCCGAAGATGACACCCGCTGTATCACTGCCCGCATAACTTCTCCTTATACTCGGTAAATCTGGGTGATTTCTTTTATTTTATTCAAATTTTTTATCAGTAAATTCAGTTCCCGACGGCTTTTAACCTCAAGGGTAGCCGCAAAGAAATCATATTCATTTTTTTCATTTTTTGCATTCAGGGCTGTCACGGGAATGCCCATGTCCAGAAAGGTCTTTGAAATCTGAATAATTGTTCCCGGGGATTCCCGGGCTTTAATGTGTATTTCTGCCGTAAATGAACCGGTACTGAATTTATTCCATTCCACTTCCACAATCCGGTTGGGATCCGTTAGATTTAAAACATTGGAACAATCGGCCCGATGAACAGAAATCCCCCGCCCTTTGGTAATGTACCCAACTATTTTATCCCCGGGGACCGGGTTACAGCATTTGGCAAAATGGACATCAATCTCGTTATGTCCAGCAACAATGACGGTGCTGCTGGTCTTCTTGGAATCCTTGGTTGGTTTTTTGAGAACAACTTCTTCAACTTCTTCAGGAAATTCCTTGGGAAACAGCAGCTTCATTTTCTGAAAAACAGTACCAATTTTTATGCCGTTATAGCCAATGGCCGCATAAAAATCATTGAGACTTTTGTAACTGCACTTTTCTGCTAAAAGCTCAAGATTGTTCAAGTTCAATAAATTGGAGTGTTGCAAACCTTCACGCTTGATTTCCCGCTCCAGAATACTTCGCCCTTTTTGGATATTCTCGTCTTTTTCTTCTTTTTTAAAGTATTGCTTGATCTTATTTCGGGCATGGGGACTTTTGACAAAGGTCAGCCAGTCCCGGCTGGGACCATTGGAATTTTTGGAAGTCATGACTTCGACAATATCGCCACTTTTCAAGGGACTGTTCAGCGGAACAATTTTATTGTTTACCCGGGCACCAACGCAACTGTTTCCAATATCACTATGAATCCGGTAGGCAAAATCCAGGGGACATGATCCGGCTGGCAGCGGAACCACCGCGCCTTTGGGTGAAAAGACGTAGACCTCTTCGTTAAGAAGATCCACCTTGATGGTTTCCACCAGTTCCCCGGCATCCTCCGAATCGCGCTGTAGTTCAAGCATTTGGCGCAGCCAGGACATCTGAACTTCATATTTATTGTCCTTGGCATCCATTCGCCCTTCTTTATACTTCCAGTGCGCAGCAATCCCATATTCAGCGGTTTCATGCATTTCTCTGGTTCGAATCTGGATTTCAAACGGCTCGCCTTTTGGTCCCATAACCGTCGTATGAATGGACTGATAGAGGTTGGGTTTAGGCATGGCAATATAATCTTTAAACCGGCCGGGAATAGGCGTCCACTGGGAATGAACTACTCCCAGAACACCATAACAGTCTTTTAATGAATCGACAATAACCCGAACTGCGATGAGATCGTAAATTTCGTCAAAGCTTCGGTTCTGACTCTTCATTTTTCGGTAGATACTGTAAAAATGTTTCGATCGGCCATAGATCTCAGCATGCGTGCCGACCTTTTCAATTTCTTTTGATAAGATCTCAATCACGTCGGCAATATAGGCTTCCCTAGCACTTTTTTTAATTTTAATTTTCTGTACTAAATCATAATATCCCTCGGGATCCAGATATTTAAGGGCCAGATCTTCCAGTTCCCACTTGATGGTGGAAATCCCCAGGCGATTAGCCAGTGGCGCATAGATATCCAGCGTTTCTTTGGCTTTTTCAACCTGCTTTGCTTCCCGCATGTATTCCAGAGTCCGCATATTATGAAGCCGGTCAACCAGCTTGATTAAGATAACCCGAATATCTTTAGACATCGCCAGGATCATTTTACGAAGGTTTTCGGCCTGACTTTCTTCTTTGGATTGAAACCCAATCCGTCCGATTTTTGTGACCCCTTCCACCAGATCCGCGATATCCTGATTGAATTCTTCTTTAATATAATCATAGGAATAGATTGTATCTTCAATAACATCATGTAAAATGGCAGCAACAATTGTTTCTGTATCCATTTGCATTTCAGCCAAAATGTAAGCAACAGAAACTGGATGAATTACATAGTCCTCTCCAGACAGACGTTTCTGATCTTTATGAGCTTCCCTGGCCAGGTCATAGGCCTTATAGATCATATCCGTTTCTGCGTCTGGATTGTTTGCTTTTACCAGGTTTATTACATTGTCAATTTTTCCTTTTACTGCGTCATTATCCATATCGTTTCTGCCTTTTTAATTAATGAGTGCTTTTTAGTAGGGGTAGGTCACAATCGAGTGTACAAAATAGTTTTTAAGGAGATCTCGGCCACCTAATTCTGTTAGTTCAATCAGAGTGATAATTCCTGATATTTCCCCACCCAAATTTTCAATCAGTTTGGTGGCAGCCATCATGGTTCCCCCGGTGGCCAATAAATCATCCACAATAATAACCCGGTCGCCCGGTTTGATGGCATTTTTTTGAATTTCAACAATATTTGATCCATATTCGAGGTCATAAGCTTCTGATGAAACTTCACCGGGTAATTTACCTGGCTTTCGTACCGGTACCAGACCAGCTCCAATTAAATAAGCCAGCGGTGTGCCAAAGATGTAACCTCTGGCTTCCGGAATCACGATGATATTTGCATCAAGTGCTTTTGCAACCTTTGCCATTTCGTCAATGACATGCTGAAAAGCTTTGGGGTTTAAAATCAGGCTGTTAATATCCTTAAAACTAATACCTTCTTTTGGAAAATCTTCGTAAATGCCAATATTTTCTTTTAGATCCATTTTAAATCTCCCTTATCAATCACTAATCATTTTTTCTAATTTTATCATTAGTTTCGTGTTTTGAATATCCTTTTTTTCCCTTGTTTCTATTATTTTGGAAAAAACCAACCCATCCTTAAGTCCATAGGCAATTAACCCGGCTTCTCTTAATATTTCGCATGCCATCAGCAAATGAAACGGAGACAATTCAGCATTTTTTTTAGTCTGGATGGATACCCCACTTCCCTCTGCTTTTTTCAGCAAAAGATAAACTCGTTTAACGGTCTCTCGCAGCAAACGCAAGTCTCCGGGATTAACGTCATAGGCTGTCATATCAACTTCACTTTTGGGATTTTCTGATCGGACAATCGATTTTACTAACAACATTGCTGTTTCAGAATCCCAGATGGGATTCACTCTAATATCTTTTATTTGCAATTGTAGGGATTTATTGCCCCGGTATTCATTGACATCCAGACGACATAGTATCTCAACTCCCTGGAAACCATTGACCCCCAAATCCGGTTGGAAATGATAAAAGTCGCCAAAGCCAAAACCGACTCCTCGGATGTCGTTTCTCAAGCTAAGACGCAAATGGTTGCTTTCCTTGCCCATGGTGCCCATTGAAACAATCTCCGGTTTATTGATGACAAACTGTACCCCGGGATTACCAAGACCGCAGGGTTCAAAATGAGAACAATCACTTAATAGCTCCCAGGTAATTTCTTGTTCTTCGATAATCGCATCATAGGGAATTTTATTGATTAAATGTTTTTTAATTCCGACGGATTCACCATATTCTTTGATTTTTTCAATCATTGGGTTAATGTTCTCAGCTTTGATACTAAAACCGGCAGCCTGATCGTGACCACCGAAACTGCTGAAATACTCGCCGCAGGATTGCAACGCCTCAAAAATATTAAACCCTTCGACACTGCGACAGGATGCTTTCCCGATGCCATCCTCAACACTGATGACAATCACCGGATTGTAGTATTTCTCCTGAATCCGGCTGGCCACAATTCCAATCACACCAGAGTGCCATTTTTCCCCAACCACGATAATGATATCATCCTTATTTAGCGACCGGGTTTCGACCTGCGCAAGCGCAGCTTCCAAAATGGATGACTCCAGATCCTGACGCTTGCGATTCTCATCACTTAAGAATTGGGCCAATTCCATCAGCTTCACTGAATCGGTTCCGGTTAACAAGTCCACAATGTGATTGGCCTCGCCTAAGCGTCCGGCAGCGTTAATCTTAGGACCCAACACAAATCCAAAATGCCATGCCTTTATCTGAGTCAGTTCACTGACTTCAATTAAAGCCTGAATCCCGGGATTTTTAGGTTTAGCGTTAAGATAATCCAGTCCCATCGAAACCAGACTGCGATTCTCATTCTGTAAGGGCACAAGATCGGCTACTGTCGCCAAAGCTACGCATTCCACGGCGTTTTGGATATCAAAGGCTAACTCCAAACGGGCACTAAGTGCTTGAACCAGTTTAAACGCCACCCCAGCACCACATAATTCTTTAAAGGGATAGCTTGAACCGGGTACCTTGGGGTTGATAATTCCGAATGCTGCTGGTAACGTCCCGTGACACTCGTGATGATCTGTGACAATAACATCGAGATTGTGCTGATTACAAAAACCGATCTGGTCATTAGCCGAAATTCCGTTATCGACGGTTATCAATAGTCCTACCCCCGCATCAATTAAGTCCTGCAAGGGATCCAGGTGAAGTCCATAGCCAGTGATTAAGCGATTGGGGATAAAGTAGGTAACATTAAAGCCATTACTTTTTAGAAAACTGAACAGGATCGATACCCCGGTTGTACCGTCGGCGTCGTAGTCACCATAGAGGCAGATTTTTTCATTACGCTCTTTGGCCTTGGCGATCCGTTTCACAACTTTTTCCATATCATCAAAGAGAAAGGGATCATGAAGATCATCCAGGGTGGGATTGAGGTAACGACGGGTTTCCTCAACTGAGGTCATGCCCCGATTGATCAGTATTTCAGCCATCCGTGTCCCCAAGTTGAGATCATGGATCATCTGGTTTTTTAGACGCTCAAATTCTGATGCATTTAATTGATTGTTTTTGTTTTTCCTTAATATCCATTTTGTTGTAACTGACATATTCACCTCAAGATTGAATCAATTAGTAAAACTATATGATCTTATAATTATGACAACCTAAAACGAAAGCGTCAGGGAGTTACCTCCTTGACGCCAAACGTTTTGTAGCTTGTACTCGTTTTTTTAATTAGTTTTTAACCGCCGCTCTTTTACTGGCCTGAAATTCTTTGATTTTACACCAAAGCGTACTGGCAATAAAGATCGATGAATAGGTTCCACTGACAATCCCGACCATTAACGGCAGGGCAAAATCCTGTACCGCTGGTACCCCAAAGGCATATAAGGCTCCAATCGCCAACAAGGTAGTAAAGGATGTGTTAATACTTCGTCGCAGTGTTTGAGTTACACTGGTATCGACTAAACTGGCAAAATCATATTTACCGAACTTAGGACGATTTTCCCGGATTCGATCAAAGACAACGATGGTATCATTGATGGAATAACCTAATATCGTCAACAAAGCTGCAATCAGTGGTGAATTGACTTGAATCTGGAAGATCGAATAAACACCCAATACAATAATAAGGTCGTGGACTAAGGCAATAATAGCCGCCAATCCAAACATGAATTCAAAACGGAAGGTAATGTACACCAGCATCAGCAGGACCGCCACAACTGCGGCAATCATCGCACTGTTGGCCATTTCCGCACCGATTGACGGACTAACCGTGTCAATCGATAAAAGGTCTGTGTCTTCTAAATTGTATTTTTCCTGAAACTTAGCGAATAACGCCTGTCGCTCTTCAGTCGATAAATCTTTTTTAGTGGAAATAATCACCTGCGTTTTAGCTTCCCCAGCATAGGTTACGTCAGCACTGGAATCATACTCTTCAATCAACGCCTTGGCATCACTGGTTTCGAAGGGTGAGTTTAGTTCAATGGTTACGATGGTTCCGCCAATAAAGTCGATGCCGAAATTCAGGCCATTGATAAATAAAGAGCCGATACTGATGGCAATAAGGATCAATGAGACGGCAAACCATATTTTACTTTTTTCTACTACTTGAATGTTCTTTTTCATTATGGTCTCCTCTCTATATTCCGTAAAATGTATTGCTCTTAAACAATTCTGTTTTTACAAGTAAAATGACCAGTTGTTTGGTAATCACAACAGCGGTGAATAGACTGACTAAAATACCTAAAATCAATGTAACCGCAAATCCCTGGACACTCCCGCTTCCTAAAAAGAAAAGCACAAAACCAGCAATTAAGGTGGTGACATTTGAATCCAGAATAGTCGAAAATGCTCGAGAAAAACCAGCGTCAATGGCAGTCAGTAAGGATTTTCCTAACCGGGCCTCCTCTTTGATCCGCTCAAAAATAATAACATTGGCATCCACGGCCATCCCAATCGTCAGGATCAGTCCGGCAATCCCCGGCAGAGTCAGGGTAACGTTGAGCGCTGTTAAAATGATCATAAAAATGATGATAAAGATAATTAGCGCCATATCGGCAATGATTCCCAAACCCCGGTAAAAAATCAACATAAAGATGAGAACCAAACCAATACCGATCATACCGGCATAGATGCTCTTATCCAGAGAATTCTGACCTAATGTCGGTCCAACTGTTCGTACTTCGATTGGTACCAGTTTCACCGGCAGAGCTCCACCACGAATCAGAGAAGCCAGATTGCCCGCTTCTTCGATGTCGCCAATCCCTTCAATAACGGCTTCACCGTTAGTAATCGCCACGTTGACGGTTGGTGAAGAAATAATCTCGTCATCCAGTTTGATCTGAATCGCCTGGCCAATATATTTTTGGGTGGCATCAGCAAAAAGCTTGGTGCCTTCTTCACTGAATTTTAAGGTAACTACCGCTTTTTCTAAGCCCGTACTATCAGTCTGCATAACGCCCTTTGAATCCACCACGTCTTTACCAGTCAGAATAACCGTTCCGTCGGGACCCACAAATTCCAACTGTGCCGTTTTACCAATCAGATCCAGGGCTTCTTCCTGATCACTTACCGAGGGAATGGAAACCCGAATGCGGTTATCTCCCTGTTTGGTGATGGTCGGTTCTGAAACCCCCAGGGTATCAATTCGCTGACGAATGGTCAACATCGCCGACTCAATTTTTTCGGCCGTAACCGGGTCATCATCAGTTGCCTCGGCTTCCAACACAACATTTACCCCACCGGTTAAATCCAACCCATAGTTGATGTTATTGCTGACATTACCAATGTCATAAACACCCACAGATACCCCACTAAAGAGTACATATCCCACTAACGCAATAAACAGCGTGATCAGGATCAATAGCATTCCGCTTTTCGTCTTATTATTTGTTTTTTGCTTACTCATGTACTTTCCTCCTTGTCTAATTTATTTATAATTGCATAATCGATGACACTGACTTGATGCGATTTATAACCTCATCTTTTCCCAGCACATCCATGATTAATGTCAGATCCGGTCCGTGCATTTCACCCGTGATCATGATCCGGCTTGGCATAAAGAGCATTTTTCCTTTTATTTTTTCTTCTTTTTGGATTTCTTTTAAGATGGCTTTACCCCGGGCGGCATCTAAAACATCCGTGCCTTCGATTTTAGCAATCAGGGCCTGATAGAGACGCTTAGAAGACTCTTCATGCAATAAAGCCAACGCTTCCTCGTCTTCAATGATAAAATCGTTTTTGAATATCATTTCCAGTTCCTGCGGTGCCTGGGCAAAATATTCAATCCGCTCTCTTAAAATCTCGGCCACTTTGAAGAGCCATTCCTGCTTTGCTGCTAATTCTTCCTCGGTTATCACCCCGGCATTTATTAAAAAAGGAGTCAGCTGTTTAACCAATTCTTCAATCGGTAATTCTTTGATATAATGGGCATTCATCCAGTTGAGCTTAGCCCGATCAAAAACTGCACCGGATTTATTAATTCTGGAAAGGTCAAAAGCCTGAATCAACTCTTCCATCGAAAATATTTCCTGATCATTCTCTGGACTCCAGCCTAATAGCGCCAGAAAATTGACCAATGCTTCCGGTAAATAGCCTTTAGCCAGAAAATCGCCTACTGACACATCGCCCTGACGTTTGCTGAGCTTTTTCCGGTCATCATTGAGGATATTGGGTAAATGGACAAAATATGGCATCTCCCATCCAAAACACTCATAAAGGTAGGCGTGTTTTGGTGTAGATGGCAGCCATTCCTCCCCACGGATGACATGGGTGATCTCCATGAGATGATCATCAACGACTACCGCCATATGGTATGTCGGGAATCCGTCTGCTTTTAGCAGCACTTGATCATCCAAATCATTGGTATTCATCTCAATAATGCCCCGCACCAGATCATCAAAGGTAATCACATGATTTTCAGGTAATTTTAATCGGACGGTATAGGGCAATCCAGCCTCAATATTTGCTGCGATTTCTTCCTGAGTTAACTCTCGGCATTTTCCATCATATTTAGGGGTTTCACCCTTTTCCTTCTGGGCATTTCTGACCTCTTCCAAACGTTCTTTGGTACAGAAACAATAATAAGCCTGTCCCTGATCCAGGAGCATCTCGATGTACTTCTTATAGATTTCCAGTCGTTGGGACTGGATATAAGGGCCATGTTGTCCTTTTTGAATCACGCTGTCATTTTCTTTTATTAAGCCTTCATCCGGAATCACACCAGTCATGTTCAGGGCATCCAGCAAATTTTCTACTGCACCCTGTTCAAGCCGGGTCTGATCGGTATCCTCAAGACGGAGTAAAAAATCCCCGCCCATTTTTTTTGCAAATAAGTAGTTATACAGTGCTGTCCGTAGGCTCCCAACGTGAACATTACCAGTTGGACTCGGTGCAAAGCGATCTCGTACCATTTTTCCTCCATGTTTAATTAAAATAAATATAAAAAGTTCTTTAACTTAATTATTATAGCATTTAATCTTCAATTGATCATGTCTTTTTTTTGTTTTTCCGAATTAACTGAGCATTCCGGATAAGATTTTTTTTACCCCGCCATCCACTTGCGGTGTTTCCATACCGTCTTTTGAATCCCTTATTTGTCAGTGTCAAAATATCTTCCAGGAGTGGCGATGCGGTATCAGCGTCAATCGTGAAAGCTGCTTCCCTTGTTGGTTCAAGATTCTGATTATAGGGACACACTTTCTGGCAGATATCACAGCCATAAAGATAAGTACTGATTCGACTTTCTTCATCTGCGGTTAGCGATTTTTTTTGAGTAAGATATGAAATACATTTTGACGGATCCAGGCACGAATTTTCTCCAAGTGCCTGATTGGGACAAGCATCCAGACAACGTCGGCAAGTACCGCAACCATTTTCAACCAATTGCGGCTGCTCAAATATAATGTGGCAGTCCACTATGATTTGCCCAATAAAGAAAAAAGAACCCAATTGCTGATGGATCAGGCAGTTGTTTTTACCAAAAAAACCCAAACCGGCACGATACGCAGATCCCCGGTCAACCAGTGGGCTGTTATCAATAAAAACCTGATAATGTATTGGTCTACTTCCAGATTTTTTCCTTTCGTCGTTGAGAGCTTCCATGAGTGCATTCATTTTTCGTCGCAGGACCAGATGATAATCTTCACCCCAGGAAACCGAGGCAAATTGACCTCGGACCTGATCGTCTGGCATCGTTTCAAAGGACTGATAATTACTAATACCGATAACAATGCCGGCTTTGGCAGCTGGAAATGCTCTGCGGTAATCAATTCTTTCCTCGGGTTCGCCACCCTCAAAACCGGTGGAAAACCCGTCTTGATGGCGCTTAATCAGGTAGGGCAGAAATTCCCATAACGGTTCCACCGAAAAGAAACCGATCAGATCAATACCTGTTTTCTCAGCCAGCTCCCGAATTTTTCCTTCAATCATTTTTTCTTCATTCATTTGTCCCTCTTTTGAATCACTACAGAACTGGAAAAAGCTTCCTGATTAAAGGAAGCCCTTGGTTTAATCTAGTACTTTTTCAATATGTTCCCAGACTTCTTCTTTTCCCAGCTTTGTCTCTGCCGAAAATAGAATAACTTCCCGGGAGCTCCTCAGATTCAGCAATTTAGCAATGCGGTTAATAGATTTCTTCTGATTCGTTTTTGATATCTTATCAGCTTTAGTGCCTATAATCATGGGATTCAGACCATAATGTACCAACCATTCATACATTAGCAGATCATCTTCGGAAGGATCATGCCGGGAGTCGATGAGCTGGAAAATCATGACGACATTTTCCCGATTCCGCAGATACTTCTCAATCATTTTCCCCCATTTTTCCCGTTCCGTTTTCGATGCTTTTGCATAGCCATATCCAGGCATATCCACAAAATGAAACAGATCATTGATCCGATAGAAATTCATGGTTTGGGTTTTTCCCGGTTGAGAACTGGTTCGCGCTAGACTTCGACGTTCGATCAAGGTGTTAACAAAGGTTGACTTACCTACATTTGAGCGCCCAAGCAGAACTATTTCTGGCAGATTGTCATCCGGGTACTGTGCTTCCGCAACAGCACTGATGACAATCTCCGCTTTTGTTACTTTCATTAATATCTCCATTTCCTGCGAGTTTGGTCACTCATGCTATTGCAACTGTTTAAAGACGATTTCGGTGACCTCGCTCATTTTTGAAACAGACTGAATATGTAAAGCCTCCAAAACCACATTTGGAACATCTTCCAGGTCTTTTTCATTTTCTTTTGGTAAAATAATTTCTTTGATTCCAGCCCGATGGGCTGCCGTCAGTTTTTCTCGTAGTCCACCAATTGGTAGAACCCGACCACTAAGGGTTATTTCACCGGTCATCGCAAGATTTTGTGGTACCGGCATGTTGGTCAGTGATGAAATCAGTGCTGTTGTAACAGTGATCCCTGCTGATGGACCATCCTTAGGGACGGCTCCCTCTGGCACATGAAGATGAATGTCTTTTTTGGAGTAAAAATCAGATTCAATCCCCAACACACTTGCTTGAGAACGAATGTAACTGATACCTGCTTTTACTGATTCTTTCATCACGTCTCCCAGCTGGCCGGTAATTTCAATTTTCCCGGTTCCATCCACAACAATCACTTCAATTTGCAGAGTGTCTCCCCCAACTGGTGTCCAGGCCAATCCATTAACTAGACCTACTTCTTTTTTATCACCAACGGTGTCAAAGGAATAACGATGCTTTCCTAAGAATTTTTCCAGGTTCTTCTGGGTAATGCTGATGCTTTTTTTCTTATGTTCCACAATTTCTTTGGCAGCCACCCGGCAAATCTGAGCAATTTTTCGCTCCAGTTCCCGGACTCCTGACTCCCTGGTATAATACTCAATGGTATTTTTTATCACTGCTTCACTGAATTTACAGGTTGATTTCTTCAAGCCATGAATTTCCAACTGTTTGGGAATCAGATAGCGCTGGGCAATTTCGACCTTTTCGCTTTCCACATAGCCATTGACATCAATAATTTCCATTCGATCCAATAGCGGTCTGGGAATAGTCGATAGCGAATTGGCTGTTGTCAAAAACAACACCTGAGACAAGTCAAATGGCAGTTCCAGATAATGGTCGGTAAAGGTATTATTTTGCTCCGGATCCAACACTTCAAGTAGTGCTGATGCCGGATCGCCATTGAAATCCTGTCCTAGTTTATCAATCTCATCCAACAAGAAAAGAGGATTTCTGGTTCCGCATTTTTTAATGTTATAAATAATCCGTCCTGGTATGGCACCGATATAAGTTCGCCGATGCCCTCTGATCTCGGCTTCATCGCGCATCCCGCCTAATGACATTCGCACATATTTTCGGTTTAACGCGCGGGCAATAGACTTTGCGATCGATGTTTTCCCCACCCCCGGCGGTCCCACCAGACAAATGATTGGTGACTTCAGGCTTTTGGAAAGTTGAAGTACTGAAATATATTCCAGAATTCGTTCTTTGACCTTCTTCAAGGCATAATGATCTTCATCCAATATTTTTCTGGCAATCGAAACATCAATGGTTTCTTCAGTTAAAGTATTCCAGGGAAGATCTAATATCCATTCGACATAGGTCTGAATTAATCCCGCTTCAGAAGAACCCTGGGGGACTTTATTTAATCGGTTAAGTTCTCCCAGAACCTTATCCCGGACTTCATCCGGCACATCCAGAGCTGCCAGACGTTCCCGATAAACTTCCAGTTCATTTTGAACATCACCTTCACCTAATTCATTTTGAATCACTTTTATCTGCTCGCGCAGATAATATTCGCGTTGGTGTTTATACATTTCACTACGAACTTTCTCGTCGATATTGTGTTCGATTTTGATCATTTCCACTTCTTCGACTAGAATTTCGTAGGTGAGCACCAAACGTTTATTGACGTCAGTTTCCTGGATCAGTCGTTGACTGTCTTCCAGATCCAGGAATAAATTAGCGCCAATAATATCAATGAGCTGATCGGGATCATCCAACGAATTCATCGCCAGAATCAGATCAGTGGCAACTTTTCTGGTAACATTCATATAGTTTGCAAATGATTCTCGAATCATTTTTTGTAATGTTCGATTTTCTTTTGTATCAAAATATACAGAACGTACTGGTCTGGACGTTACCAGAAAATATGGATCCAGGCTTTCAAACTCGACAATTTCTCGTCTTTCCTGGACTTCAACCAGAACTCTGACGAGATTATCCGGCATTTTTAGTAATTGTTTTACCTTAACTCTGCACCCAATTTTATAAAAGTCATCTGGATTGATGTCTTCTTTAATAATTTCTTTTTGAGTGACCAAAAACGCCATCTGATCCCGCTCCATAGCAGCTTCCAACGCTTTAACAGATTTTTCACGACCCACATCAAAATGAACCACCATGCCAGGAAACACACTCATTCCACGCAGTGGTATTAATGGTAAGGTTTCTTTTTCCTGAACAAACAATTCCGGTTCAGTCATTCCAATATGGTCAGTATTTTCTTCTGGAATTTCTTTTTTTTCGATACTCAAATTAATCAACTCCTTACCTCTCTTATTGAGAATGGCACTCTTTATGTTTTTATATTTATTACTTACTTTGATATATACCCAAACTTCTAAAAAAAAGCCGAACAAAATTTCAAATACACGGTATTAAATACCAAAGAGTAGTTGGTCTTTTGAACGGCCATATAATAAAATCTAAGATACTACATCATTTTTTTTATTTTTACTATCATTTTTCTGACCCAAAATCATAATTGGTTCAACTTGTTTCTCAACGACTTCTTTGGTTATGATCACTTTTTCGATGTGTTCATTTGAAGGTACTTCAAACATAATGTCAAGCATTATGTTCTCAATGATCCCCCTAAGACCTCTGGCGCCGGTTTTCGTATCCATCGCTTTTTTAGCGATTGCCACGAGAGCATCCTGATGAAATTCCAACTCGACCCCTTCTATTCGGAACATTTTTATATATTGTTTTACCAATGCGTTTCGCGGTTCGGTCAATATTTGAATCAACGACTCTTCATCTAGATGTTCCAATGAAGCTATCACTGGAATTCGTCCAATAAACTCTGGAATCAGACCATACTTTAATAGATCCTGAGGCGTAACAGAGCTCAGGTTGTCCTCTTCGATTTTTTCTTTAGAACTGCGAATATCAGCTCCAAATCCCATCGAACTTTTTTCTGTTCGCTGTTCAATCACCTTATCCATCCCGTCAAACGCACCACCGCAAATGAATAAAATATTATTGGTGTTAATCTGAATGAAATCCTGGTGGGGGTGTTTTCGTCCACCTTGGGGTGGAACATTAGCAACTGTACCTTCCAAGATTTTTAGAAGTGCCTGCTGTACGCCTTCGCCGCTGACATCCCGGGTGATGGATGGATTGTCACCTTTTCGGGCGATTTTATCAATCTCATCAATATAGATGATGCCTTTTTCTGCCTTGGCCACATCGAAATTTGCTGCTTGAAGGAGTTTTAATAGAATATTCTCAACATCTTCACCGACATAACCGGCTTCAGTTAATGAGGTCGCATCAGCTATCGCAAAAGGTACATTCAGAACTCGGGCCAATGTTTGCGCCAGTAGCGTTTTTCCTGATCCAGTTGGTCCTATTAAAAGAATATTACTTTTCTGCAATTCGACTTCAGCATCATTTTCATCCATCGCAGTGATCCGTTTGTAATGATTGTAAACAGCCACAGCCAGCGCGCGCTTGGCGCGGTTTTGAGCAATGACATATTCACTAAGTTTTTGTTTAATTTCTTTTGGTTTGGGGACATCGTCAAAGACGATATCATCAGGCATACTGTCCACATCCATGATTTCTTCGCAGAGCTCAATACATTCATTGCAAATATAAACACCTGGTCCTGCGACCATTCGTTTTACCTGAGATTGGCTTTTACCACAAAAGGAACATCGAGCATTTTCGATGCTGTCTTCATTTCTTGCCATTTTTAAGCCTCCTATCTCGACACAATGATCTCATCAATCAATCCGTAGGCCTTCGCTTCGTCAGGATCCATAAAATTATCGCGATCAGTATCTTTAGCAATTGTTTCCAGGGGTTGTCCTGTCCGTTCGCTAAGTATTAAATTCAAATTTTCTCGTGTTTTTATCAGCCGTCTGGCGTAAATTTCAACATCAGTACTTTGGCCCTGGGCGCCGCCCAATGGCTGATGTATCATAATTTCACTGTTCGGCAGGGAAAAGCGTTTTCCCTTTTTTCCGGCTGCTAGTAAAAACGCCCCCATGGATGCCGCCATGCCCACGCAAATGGTGGACACATCACAGCGAATATAGTTCATGGTATCGTAGATAGCCAGCCCTGCAGTGACTGATCCGCCGGGACTGTTAATATAGATCTGGATGTCTTTTTCAGCATTATCAGCTTCTAAAAAAATCAATTGTCCAACAATCAGTGAAGAAAGATTCTCATTTATTTCGCCATTTAAAAATATGATTCGTTCTTTCAACAACCTTGAAAACAGATCATATGATCGTTCTCCCCGGCCGGTCTGTTCAACGACCATCGGTACCAGATTGTTGGAAATTAACGATTGTGATGTTTTACTTGTTAGCATGAATACACTTTCCTGCTTTCTTATTAATTATTCAGAAATTTTAGTTGTGGCCGCATCTACCAGCATTTCCACTGTCTTTCTTCTGATAATATTTGCTTTGATATAGTCTAACATTCTTTCCTGAAGACCTTTTTTATATTCTTCAAAATCATGACCATAAGCATCAGCAAATACTTTTATTTCTTCATCGACTTCTACTTCAGTTGCTTCTAAAGCTTCCATTTCACCAATTTTTGAAAGGATTAATTCGGTTTTAATATTTCTTTCCGCATCCTCTTTCAGATTGTCTCTGAACTCATCTCGATTAACATTGGTAAATTTAAAATAATCATCTAAAGAAATTCCCTGTTGTTTCATCTGTGACTCGAAGTTTTGTAAATTGTTATCTACTTCTTCCTCAATCATTAAATAAGGCACATCAATTTCGGCATTTTCCACTGCATAATTTACTGCTGTGATTTCTGCCGCTTTTCTCAGTTCAGCAGTTTTTGCAGCTTTTAAGCGTGCTTCAATATCTGCTTTCAGTTCTTCCAATGTATCGAATTCACTGGTATCTTTGGCAAAATCATCGTCTAATTCCGGTAATTCTTTTTCCTTGATTCCCTTAACTGCTACTTTAAATACCACCGCTTGACCTTTTAGGTTTTCGGCATAGTATTCATCTGGGAAGGTTACATTAACGGTTGCTTCTTCTCCAATTTTTGCGCCGATTAATTGCTCTTCAAAGCCTGGAATAAAGGTTCCACTGCCGATAACCAGATCATGATCTGTGTCTTTTCCACCAATAAAAGGTTCATCATTTAAAAACCCTTCATAATCAATGGTAACTGTGGCACCGTCTTTAACTTCGCCTGCTTCCAAAGTAACCAGTCGGGCATTTTGATCTTGCATTTTGGCCAGATCTTCGGCGATTTCTTCGGCTGTGATAACAGCTTCTAAAGAATCAACTTCAGCTCCTTTGTATTCGCCCAGTTTAATTTCAGGTTTAACCCCAACTTTGACGATAAAGGTTGCCCCCTCTTCTTCACTGATCTTTTCAATATTTTCAAGGTCAGGTCGGGTTACCGGTTTAATTTCTGTTTCTTCCAATGCACTTGTATAAGCTGGTGCAAATGCAAAGTCAATGGCATCCTCCATAAATACATTTTTCCCATAGTAGGATTCAATAACCTGTTTAGGCACTTTCCCTTTTCTAAATCCTGGAACCGAAAAACGTTTTTTATTTTTATCATAGGACTTTTTAACAGCCTGTGAGTATTCCTCCGGACTAATTTCAATTTTTAGGGTTGCAATATTTTTTTCAATACTTTCTACTGTAGCACTCATGTTATCCTCCGTATCTTTCACTATAAATTATATTCACATTCAATTTTAACAGTATATCATAGGTATATTTTCATATCAAGGATGAAAATTAGGGTGTTTAAGAAATATTATGGGTGTATGCAGTCAAATTTAGCAAAGATGATGCATCCCATTAAAAAACTGCCTCAATTGAGACAGTTTTATCAATCAGCCACCCAAATAGGCTTGCTGGACTTCCGGGTTTACCAGCAGATCTCTGGCATTGCCTGAAAGTTTGATATATCCGGTTTCCAGAACATAGGCGCGATTAGCAATATGCAAAGCTTTGTTGGCATTCTGTTCGACAAGCAATACAGTTGTTCCGGCATCGTTAACTGTTTGGATCATGTTAAAGATCTCATCAACCAGAAGTGGTGCCAGACCCATTGATGGTTCATCGAGAAGAATCAGCTTGGGTCGCGTCATTAAAGCCCGGCCCATTGCCAGCATTTGTTGCTCACCACCACTCAATGTTCCGGCAATTTGTTTAATGCGTTCCTTAAGCCGGGGAAAATTCAAGAATATTTTTTCCATATCTTCCTGGATTTGATCCTTATCATTTCTGATATAGGCACCCATTTGCAGGTTTTCAAAAACAGTCATTTCTGCAAAAATTCGCCGCCCCTCGGGAACATGGGCAATTCCCAAAACTGGGATCTGATGGGCCGGCACCTTGTTGAGATTTTCGCCCTCAAAGGATATCATCCCTTCGCTGGGTTTTAATAGCCCCGAAATGGTCTGGAGAATAGTAGTTTTTCCGGCACCGTTGGCACCGATAAGGGTTACGATCTCACCCTCATTCACCTCAAAGCTAATTCCTTTAATCGCATGAATTTTTCCGTAATGTACATTCAAATCTTTTACTTTTAGCATGTGCGGCCTCCTAATCTCCTAAATAAGCACGAATAACGTCAGGGTTGTTCTTGATTTCATCCGGAGTACCTTCTGCAATAGTTTTACCATAATCGACGACGATTATACGTTCGCAAATTCCCATTACCAATTTCATATCATGTTCAATGAGCAAAACGGTAATATCAAATTTATTTCTGATAAAGTGGATGGTTTCCATGAGCTCAGCCGTTTCATTGGGATTCATACCCGCTGCTGGTTCATCTAACATCAGTACTTTAGGATCTGAAGCCAACGCTCTGGCTATTTCAAGCTTTCGCTGCTGGCCATAGGGCAGGTTTTTTGCCAGTGTATCAGCATATTCGCCCATATCAAAGATATCCAGCAGTTTCATACATTCTTCCTGAGCCTTCTTTTCTTCGTCCCAGAATTTTTTTGTTCTGAACATTCCCTGAATCATATTATAGTCAATAAAATTATGATAAGCTATTTTTACATTTTCAACAGCTGTCAGGTCTTTAAATAAGCGGATATTCTGGAAGGTTCGACTGGCACCCAGTTTGACGATTTCATGGGGTGTTTTTTTGATGATACTTTGATCATTAAGAATGATCTCCCCCATGGTTGGCACGTAAACCCCGGTGAGCATATTGAAAATCGTTGTTTTTCCGGCTCCATTGGGTCCGATTAAGCCAACCAGCTCGTTGGCGTTTAATTCAAGATTAAACTGATCAACGGCTGTCAGTCCACCAAATTGCATGGTAATATTTTTTGCAGACAAAACGGTCATGATGCTTCACCTCCGCCAATGGATTTATTTACATTTTTTCGTTGAATTAGTGACTCAATGAAGGATGTCAGCGAAAATTCAGATCTTCCAAAAATTCCCTGAGGCCGGAAAATCATCATAATAATCAATACCAGCGAATAGACGAGTAAACGATACTCGGCAAAGCTACGGAGCATTTCCGGCAGTACCGTCAGCACAATAGCCGAGATGATCGAACCAGTTAAGCTTCCTAAACCTCCTAAAACAACAATGACGAACATTTCGATTGAGAACATAAAACCGAACTTACTGGGTTCCAGAAATGATTGGTAGTGGGCATACAATGCACCGCCAACACCAGCAAAAAATGCTGCTAAAGAAAACGCCAATACCTTGTATCGGGTAGTTGGGATTCCAGCTGCTTCTGACGCGATCTCGTCTTCTCTGATAGAAATAATCGCGCGGCCCTGTTTAGAACGACCCAAAGTGAAAATTAGAAATGCAATGACAATTGTGACCCAATATACATTGTGAAAATTAACCAATCTGGTAATCCCCTTTAATCCTGCTGCGCCACCAGTTGGCCCAAAATTAATAAAGAAAATTCGAATAATTTCAGAAAAGCCAATAGTCACGATCCCTAAATAATCGCCTCGTAGTCTCAGTGTTGGTGTCCCGATCAGGAATCCAAAAATTCCGGCAACTATTCCGCCGACAATCATGGCCAGTATGAGGATAAACAGATGAGGCAATGGCAATCCACTGTCGACCAACATCATTGAAAAACTGGCTGAAGCGTAGGCGCCAATAGCCATAAAACCGGCATGTCCCAAAGCCATCTCACCCAAAAATCCGGCGACGATATTCAAACTCATGGCCATGACAATCATTATACAGGTCATAATTGCAATTCCGACAAAATAGTTATTCATGGTTTTTGTCTGGATTAGCACAAAGAATACCAGATAGAGCGCAACAACGGCAATAGTATTGACTAAATATGCTTTTTTCTTATTATGATCCATCGTCTATACCTTCTCTCTCGTATTTTTGCCCAGAATACCGGTTGGTTTGAAAAGAAGAACAATGATCAAAATTGCAAAAACAATGGCATCCGCCCAGGTTGTTGAAAGATATGCTTTTGTCATTGTTTCGACCATCCCAATGATAAATCCACCCAACATGGCGCCCGGAATGATCCCGATACCGCCTAAAACAGCTGCAATAAAAGCTTTAAGTCCCGGCATTACACCCATGGTCGGGTAAACCTGGATATACGCCACACTGTAAAGAACCCCTCCCAGTGCACCCAAAGCCGAACCTACAGCAAAAGTAAGTGAAATGGTACGATTAACATTAATACCCATCAGAATCGCAGCATCCTTGTCTTCTGATACGGCACGCATGGCACGACCCTGTTTTGTTTTGCGGATATAAAGATCCAGTAATACCATAAAAAATAATGACAAACCTATGGTAATCAGAGTGGTTGAGCTGATTTCGATTTCACCTAATTTATAAATGGTCTCGGGAAATATTTTTGGCATAACTTTTGGATCCGGCTTGAAAATAATCAGTGCCAGATTTTGTAAAAACAAACTCACACCAATGGCAGTAATCAGTGCTGATAACCTGGGCGCATTTCTAAGTGGCCGATAGGCGATAAATTCAATAGCTACACCAATAATAGCCATAATAATCATTGACGATAAAAGTACCGCCCAAACCGGCAGATGAAAGCTGGTGGCAGCAATGAATGCAAAATACGCGCCGAACATCATGATTTCACCATGGGCAAAGTTGATAAGTTTAATAATGCCATATACCATGGTATAACCGATTGCGATGAGCGCATAGATACTCCCTACGTTAAGCCCGTTGATCAGCTGTTGCAGAAATAAATTCACGATGTATCCTCCTTTGTAGAATAACATAAAATGGATATAGAAGAGATTACCCTCTCCTATATCCCTTGTACTTTTTGAAATGTTGTAATTTACTGAATACTATTTATTAACAACTGTGGAATCGTATTTTAATTGACCGCCATCGATTTTAATAATAGTTACTTCTTTGTCTTTTGGATTTCCCTCTTCGTCAAACTTCAAGGTTCCGGTAACACCTGGGTGATCTGTCGCTTTTAAAGCTGTGATGATGTCTGCTGACTCAGTTGAACCTGCTGCGGTAATTGCTTCAACCATGGCATAAACGGCATCATAACCTAAAGCTGCAAAAGAGTTTGGCACTTTATCATATTCTGCTTTGTAGGCAGTGATAAAGTTTTGGACTGTTTCAGATGGTGAATCGGCTGCATAATGATTTGTGAAGTAATTTCCCTGAGCGGCATCAGCATATTCTTCCTGTACGCCATCCCAACCATCAGCTCCGACAAATTTTGCAGTAATGCCCATTTCTTTAGCTTTTTGAAGAATTGGACCAACTGTTTGAACATAATCTGGAACAAACACGACATCAGGATTCATTTCCTTGATTTTTGTCAATTGTGCACTGAAATCTTTATCCGCAGTACCGTAAGATTCGGTGCCGGCAATTGTGCCACCTTTAGCAGTAAATGCTCCTTTAAATGCTTCTGATACGCCTTCTGAGTATGGATTACCAGTTCCAATTAATAAAGCAGCTGTCTTTGCGCCTAAGGTAGTGGCAGCAAAGTTGGCAGCAGCCTGACCTTGATAGTCATCCAGGAAGCATGCTCTAAACACATTAGGAGCTTCTTGAGTTACTTCAACGGCTGTTGCTGTTGGCGACAATACTGGCATATTATCCTGAACCATGATGTCTTTCATTGCCAAGGTCTCTCCACTTAAGGTTCCCCCGATTACTGCAACAACACCATCCTGGTCTCTTAATCGATTATAAGCATTGATTGCTTCGGTTTGATCCGCCTTTGAATCATATGCAACCAATTCGATGTTTTTCCCATCAATACCCCCCGCAGCATTAATTTCAGCTACGGCTAATTGTGCACCTTCTTCAGCTGAGCTTCCATAGATAGCAGCATCGCCAGTCATTGGCCCAATAAAGCCAAGCTTAACAACATCTGCACTACCGCCGGATGTCGAACATCCTGCAAATGCAAAAATTGAAGCGGTGAACATAACTACAAGTAAAACACTAACAACTCTTTTCTTCATTTCTTTTCCTCCTTTTTCTTTTCAATGATTATTTATAGTGATTATCATAAACCATTCTTAAGAAAAACACAAGAAATAATTGCTCTGTTCCTATGCTTCTTTAAAATTTTGGCTGCCAAAAACACAGAGACTGCGCAGCATACACCCGCCGCAATTGGGATTTCTTGCCATACAACATTTTCGTCCATGCCAGATGAGCCAATGATGGGCCTGGGACCATTTATCTTTGGGGATATTTTTCATTAACTCTTTTTCGACTTCCAGAACGGTTTTACCCCCGGCCAGACCAATTCGTCGTGAAACCCGAAAAACATGGGTATCCACTGCAATAGCCGGGATATTAAAGGCGTTGCTCATTACCACGTTAGCAGTTTTTCGTCCCACCCCCGGAAGCGTAATCAGTTCATCCATCTGATCTGGAACAATTCCGTTATATTCTGTCAGCAACCGGTGGCAGGTCAGAATAATATTTCTGGCCTTCGTTTTTGCCAAACCACAGGTTTTAATTTTAGCCAGCAGACCTTCTTCACCCAAAAATAAAATAGCTTCCGGGGTATTGTAGTTTTCAAACAGCTCACTGGTGACAATATTCACCCGGACATCTGTGCATTGTGCCGAAAGGATGGTAGCAATCAGCAATTCAAAGGGGGTATTAAAATCTAAGCCACACTGTTCCTGGCCGTAAAGGCTTTCCAGTGTGGCTAAAATTTGTTCAATCTTCTTTTTTGTCACGAATTTTCATTGAGAATCAGTGCCATAAACACTAAATCTTCTTTACCTGTATTGACAACACTATGGCTACTCTGATCCGGGGTAACCATCACATCCCCGGGACCAATTTCGGATTGCTTACCATTGTCGATAACAATACCATTTCCCTGTAAAAAATAAAATATCTCTCGTTCGCCCACATGCTGATGTTCCCCGATGGAATCTCCGGGTTTCACTGTGATCTGGGCAAAGAGTCGGCAATTTTCCCCAAGGATTTCATTGTCGGTGATATGGCTAATTTCAACATCACCCTTACCACCGCGCATGTTCTGTTTTATTTCCTGGCGTTTCGTTGTATTTTGTATAATCATCATAATCCTCCGTTAGGTAGTTGGTGTTGTTGGTTCGGTTGGCGTCGTCGGTTCGGTTGGATCCGTTGGCTCGGTTGGATCCGTTGGTTCGGTCGGGTCCGTTGGTTCGGTTGGTTCGGTTGGTTCAGTTGGTTCGGTTGGTTCGGTTGGTTCGGTTGGCGTCGTTGGCGTTGTTGGCGTTGTTGGCGTCGTTGGCGTCGTTGGCGTCGTTGGGGTTTCAGTCTTTTTTTCTTCCTCTTCTTTTGTTGTGGTCGTTGTTCCAGCATCTATGGAAGAAGCTCCAGAAGTTTCGCCATCATTGGAAGTTCTTTCCATTTCTGTAATGGTCAGTAAGTCCTGGTCAATAACCATGCTTAAGTAATCTCCATAAATGGCAGCAGCCCTGGAGCTCCCACCGTAAAGCACGTCATTTTCTGGCGTTCCCAACCAGACTGATGTTGTCAGATTTCCTGTAATCCCAGTAAACCATAAATCTTTATTATCATGAGTTGTTCCTGTTTTCCCAGCTGTTGTGTAAATCTGAGACGCCGCTGATCCGGTACCATAACTAACAACACCTTCTAAGATGCTTATCATGTTCGTCGCTGTGGTATCTGCCATTACTTTTTTAGAAGTCACACTGGTATCGCTTTTTGTATATAGTACCTCCCCATTGACCTGTTCCATCTTCGTTATAAAATAGGGTTTGTTATAAACACCGCCATTATTGAACACATTAAAAGCAGCTGCCATTTCCAGCGGTTTGATCCCATACGTCATTCCGCCCAAGGCTGTTGCAAGATTGTAATCCGTATCTTCAAAAGTCGAAATACCCATTGTTTGCATAAATGCCACTGCCGCTTCAGGTCCGACCTTATCATATACCTTAACTGCCGGTATATTATAAGAGTTAACCAGCGCCGTCCGGACTGTGACAGTCCCATGATAGCCACCATCATAATTTCTCGGAGCATAGCCACCAAAATCCGTATAGGCATCCAAAATAGTCGTTGATGGGGTGATCAATCCTTTATCCATAGCTGCTGCATAATAGAGTGGCTTGATGTTTGAACCCGGTTGTCTCGGTGTATTCGCCATATCTATTTGGGTATTTCCCCCGTAATATGCTTTTATCGCTCCATCCAGATCCACTGTTACAATGGACCCAGTTTCATTAGGCATATCTCCGTCCAGTGAGCTGGTCAAACTCTCAATTGCATCTCCTTGCATGGTCGTATTGATGGTCGTATAAATGCGATAGCCGCCATTGGCGATGTTTTCTTTAATATAATCAATCGCCTGATCTTCGGTAATACCGCGTTCCTGCATTACTGCCGATGCTTTAAGTCTTGCATATTCATCCAAAGCCCGGCCGACATAAGCTTCATAGTTGTCGACAATCTGATCATCATTACTAATGGTCGCCGGATCACGGATAACCAGTTCCATTGCATACGCAGCGTCCGCTTCTTCCTGGGTGATGTATTTTTCCTTGACCATTCGTGTTAAAACTTCCAGCTGTCGTTTTTTAGCTGCTTCGAAATCGGTATTGGGAGCATATGCACTTGGCGCCTGTGGCAAACCGGCCAACATGGCGGCTTCAGCCAGATTAACCTGAGAGACCGGCTTATTGAAATAGGTTTGAGCAGCTTCTTCAATCCCATATGCGCCGGAGCCAAAATAATATTCATTAAAGTACATCTCCAGAATTTGCTCCTTCGTATACTTCTCTTCTAATTGAAGCGCTATCGATATCTCCTTCAACTTTCGTACCAGGGACTGATTAAAATTCTGCTCGGTTGCAATATCCGGCAGAAACAACACCCGTGAAAGCTGTTGGGTAATGGTACTGGCACCTTCGCCGATACCATTACTGGCAATATTTGAGAAAAAGGCGCGTACAATCCCCAGTAAGTCAATCCCAAAATGATCATAAAACCGTGAATCCTCTACCGATATCAGCGCCTGTTGCAATTGCACAGGAATCTGATCAATGGTTACATTGGTTCGATTCTTTGTATATAATTCAGCAATCAGAGCATTGTCCGCCGAATAAATCTCTGTCTTATCCTTAGCTTGATACTGATAATCCGAGATATCCATACGATTTGCTGCATATATCGAGTACATTACACCAACTCCGAGAATTCCCAGGACTAAAAGTACAATGAGCACCTTTACTCCAATATGTTTTTTCTTTTTCCGTCTTTTTATCCCTTTTTTTTGCTTTTCACTCATTCCATCACCTTTTCTATTTATTATCTATTAGACGCTTTAGAAGGTCTGTCAATTCGCTGTTATACTCCGCCTGAACGTACAGATGATTTTTTCTGGGTAATGATAACTCCAGACTCCATGCATGCAGAGCCTGATGAGACATTCCAAAAGAATTGATTTCCAAATCATCTCCATGATATAAGGGATCCCCGATAATCGGATTTCCCAGATGCTGTAAATGAACCCTTATTTGGTGGGTTCGTCCAGTTTCCAGAATCAGTTCCACTAACGATGCATCTTTAAACTCTTCCAATACCCGATATCGAGTAATCGATGGTTTTCCTTCATCCATTACAATCCGATGAATACTATCCTCATAAGGTTGGCCGATCGGCGCATCGATAATCCCTTCTGCTCTGGGAAGTTTTCCATGAACAAAGGCATGATAAACCTTCCTGACTTTTCCTGAATTCATTTGGTTTTGTACATAATGATGCACGTACTTATTCTTTGCTACCGCTACTATACCGGTTGTATCTCGATCTAGTCGATTGATAAATCGAATTTTTGCAGAAATTCCCCGATCGTGCCAGTGATAGCTGATGTAATTTGCCAAAGTATCCAATTGGTGACTCTTAGTCGGATGCGTCACACAAAACGGCGGCTTGTTGACGACCAGTAATTCTTCATCTTCGTAAACCACGCTGAGTTTGCCGGACACCGGCGTTCCATCAAGATGTTCCCGGGGCATTTTAATTTCTATGATATCCCCCGTTTTGATTTGCTGTCCCAGAAAACACTCTTTTTGATTTAAACTGATCTTTCCAATCCGCTTAATTTCTCTGATTAATCGGCTGGAGTAGCTGTAACGGGTGACCAGTTCTTCCCTCACCAACTTTTCGTGATTTTCTGATATCTGATATGTATAAACGAGACTGATAATTCTACCCCCGGTTCTGACTTATTTTAAAACTGCTGATTAAATCCATTTTTAATTTGCCTGTTCTAATCAATTTTGCAATTATTTTATAGCAATCATTCAATTATAAAAACATGCATACTATTATACCCTATTTTGCAGTTAGGCTGTTAGATATTTTTTTATTTTAGGTAATTATAGTAGTTTTTCCTGCTTGAAGCTCAGATATGTCCCTCGGCCAATGATAATATGGTCCAATACCGAAATACCAATGAGCTCTCCCGCATCGACAAGGCGTCTGGTAATGCTTTTATCTTCTGTACTGGGTTCTGTCTCTCCGGAGGGGTGGTTATGAGCCAGGACAATTGATGCTGCGTGTTGCTTAATCGCTTTAACGAAAACTTCTCGCGGGTGAACCAATGAAGAATTAAGGGTGCCGCGACTGATATCCTCAACCTTAATCACCTTGTTCTTTGTATCCAGCATGATAATCTTAAAGCACTCCTGTTTAAGGTACTGCATCTCATCCATCAGTAACCCTACGACATCCTGGGGCGAGGTAATTTTAATTTCCGGAAGATCTTTCTGTTTCACCCGAAGGCCAAGCTCAATGGCAGCTTTAATCTGACATGCCTTAACAATACCAACGCCAGACAGGTTTGGGTTTCTTTTCAGCTCCAAAACATCCATTTGATGAAAATAAGACAGATCATTGTCCAGATACTCAATGATTTTTCTGCCAACCTCAACTGATGTGGCATCGCGGGTTCCGGTGCGAATAATAATAGCTAAAAGTTCGGCGTTACTCAAGCTTCCTGATCCATGACGAATCATTTTTTCCTGGGGTCGTTCATCCTCTGGAAGTTCCTTGATCGATGCGTGATAGTTTGACTTTTCGTTCACCATAAGCCTCCTCGTATCAACAATACCACCATTTTAACAGAATCCAAATTTATTTTATACATCTTTCCTAAAATTCTTATTAAAAATTTAATCAAATACTCAATTGTCATAAATTCTTAATAAAAAAGACTCCTCATTTTTCAATGAAGAGCCCTTTAAGATTTGTTATTTATTTTGTTTTATTAGGTCGCATTTCAATTGCGTTTTTCTTACACTTGTCAAAACAGATTCCACAACCAATACACATGTCGTGATCGATAATGTAAGGGGGCTTTTTAATTTCTCCAGTAATTGCATTAACCGGACAGTTTTTTGCACATAATCCGCAGGCAATACAATTTTCTTCAATGATATAGGCAGTCGATTTTCCATATTCCACATCGCCGGAAATACAGTTCATCGGACACTTATCCACACATTCATAACATTGACGACATTTGTCATAATCGATCACTGCACAATTATTAACAACTGTAATCGCGTCAAATCTACATGCTTTAACACACGCACCACAAGCAATACACGCAGTTGTACATGACAATCTGGCAATTTTCCCTTTATCCAGATTATGGCATTTTACAATAACTTCCTGAACTGCCGGAACTAGATGCATAATCGATTTTGGACAGGCATCCACACATTTACCACAGGATGTACATTTTTCCGGATCAATTTTAGGCAATCCATCTTCTCCCATAACAATGGCATCAAAAGGACACACAGCCTTACAGGTTCCTAATCCCATACAACCATAACGGCAGCCTTTGGCCCCGCCGGAAGCAATCATGGCTTCACGACAATCCATTTCGCCATAGTATTCGGCCCGGTTTGGAGCTGTTTCGCAAGTACCCTGACAAATAACAGTGGCAACCTTTTTTACTGCACTCCCTGCTTCCATGCCCATAATTTCAGCAATGGCCGCAGTACAATCTGCACCCCCGACTGGACAGGCATCAATTGCTGCTGTTCCTTTTACAATTCCTGATGCTAAAGCATCACAACCTGGCAAACCACAACCGCCACAGTTTGCACCGGGAAGAGCCGCTCTTACCATTGGCACCCGCGGATCTTCATAAACTTCAAATACTTTGGCTGCAATCGCAAGACCAATCCCAAAAACTAAACCAAATACACCGAGGATACCGACTGGAACTAAAATCGCATTTATCATTTCCATATCCTCCTAACCCAGTTTCATTCCGGAGAATCCCAAAAATGCGATCGCCATTAATCCGGCTGTCAACAATGCAATCGGGAAACCTTCAAGAGATTTTGGTACCGCTGACGTTTCAAGGCGTTCACGAATACCAGCGAATAAGACAATAGCAAGGGTGAAGCCTAAAGCTGCACCAATACCATGGAAAATCGTTTCAATAAAATTATATTGAAATTGGATGTTAAGCAAAGCAACCCCTAAAACCGCACAATTCGTTGTAATTAAAGGAAGGTATACACCCAGGGCTTGATACAGTGATGGACTAGCTTTTTTGATGACCATTTCGACTAACTGTACCAGAGTCGCAATTACCAAAATAAATGCAATTGTCTGTAAATAACCCAACCCTAGTGGATTAAGAATCGAATATTGAACTACATAAGTGATAGCAGAAGCCAGCGCCATTACAAAGGTAACCGCAACACCCATACCAACAGCGGTTTCAACTTGTTTAGAAACCCCTAAAAACGGACAAATACCTAAAAATCGCGACAGTACAAAGTTATTGACAAAAATTGCACTGATCATTATAAAAATTAAAGTCATCGATATCTCCCCCTATGCCTTTTTCGTTTTCCAGTTAATGAGGCCAATCAAAAGACCAAGGGTCAAAAATGCCCCAGGAGGTAGGATCATCAACAATACCGGTTCATACGCTTCGCCGAATAGTGAAAACCCAAAAATACTGCCTGCCCCTAAAATTTCACGGATTGAGCCTAAAATTGTTAAGGCCAAAGTGAATCCAAGACCCATTCCAAGCCCGTCCGCAAATGAATCAGCGATTCCATTTCCAAATGCAAATGCTTCTGCTCGGCCCAGAATGATACAGTTTACAACGATCAGGGGAATAAACAACCCTAATGACGCATCCAGAGCAGGCAAATAAGCTTTCATCAACATTCCAACGATCGTAACAAAAGAAGCGATAATAACAACGAAAGCAGGGATTCTGATATTATCAGGAATCACTTTTCTGAGTGCCGAAATTACAACGTTCGAACAAATCAATACTGCACAAGTGGCCAACCCCATACCCATACCATTAATAGCGGATGTAGTTACCGCCAGGGTAGGACACATCCCCAGCAAAAGTACAAAGATAGGATTCTCTTTAATAATACCTTTTTTTAGATTTTGCATAAAATTCATCTAAATATCCCCCCTATTCCGACAAAGTCTGGTAAACTTGAATCGATGTATTTACACCTTCAGTAACCGCCTTAGATGTAATGGTTGATCCAGTAATAGCCTGAATTTCATTACTGCCTTCTTTAGCAGTTCCTTTTACCACAACTAGCTCTTCTGTTGCTGATTTTCCAGTAAACTGATCATTCCATTCACCAGTAGCCAAGGCTCCTAAACCTGGAGTCTCATTATGTTTAATAATCGTGATCCCGGTGATAACGCCCTCAGATGAAACGCCAGTTAAAACCTGAACTTCACCACCAAATCCACTGGTTGGACCCGTTTTAACCGTGTAACCGACAACTTCACCATTATTTTTACCAGCGTAAATTTCTAGTAATTCTTCCGGTTTTTCCATACCAATTTCTGTAGCAATTTTCGCTACATCTTCGGCAGAAATTTCTTCAAATTCCGTAGCATCTGACAATACTTCTTGACGTGCTACTGTATTCGCCTGAATATTCATCTCTTCTATTGTACCAGCAGTTACATAATTAGTTAATGCCAAACAACAGGCGGCAACTGCAGAAATGAGAAGTAAAATAAAGCCCAGTTTAAAAACGACTTTCCAGTCAATTTGTACTTTTTCTTTGGTTTCCATTATGCTTTAGCCTCCTTTTTGACCTTAGTCACACCATAAATACGTTCTTTGGTGAAGCGTTCAATCAGAGGTGTTGCAACATTCATCAGCAGAATTGAGTAAGAACATCCTTCTGGATATCCGCCATAGATACGAATGATCATGGTAATTAAGCCACAACCTATTGCATAAATTATTTGACCTTTTGCCGTTACTGGCGACGATGCATAGTCAGTTGCCATAAAGAAGGCACCCAACATAACACCACCCGATACAATATGCACAATTGGATCTTGTCCAACTAGCAGCGCAAAAATTCCCACAGTTAATAAGTAGATCGTTGGAATTCTCCAACTGATGATGCCTTTAAAAATAAGGTACAGTCCACCAATTAATAGAGCAAGTGCTGAAATCTCACCGATACAACCATATACTCCGTTAAGTCCAGTGAAAAGATCCATCGTTGATGGCATACTTGCCAAATCTCCCGCTTTTAACAGAGCCAATGGTGTTGCGGTGGTTACTGTATCTGTTACAGGAATATACGCAGTACTGGTCATATGTCCTGGCCAGGATGCCAACAGGAAGGCTCTTGCTGCCAGGGCCGGGTTGATAAAATTCTGTCCCAAACCACCAAAACATTGTTTTACGATGGCAATGGCAAACACGGAACCCACAACAGCGATCCACCAGGGTGCGTTAATCGGTAAGTTGAATGCTAAAAGCACACCAGTTACAACCGCACTCCAGTCATTGACTGTGATCGGCTTTTTGAGCAGTTTTTGAATAACCGCTTCGGTAACCACTGACGAGATAACACAAATAGCTACTAATGCCAATGCCCATACCCCAAAAACAAATCCTGCGACAGCCAATGCAGGTAACAAAGCAATAATGACATTTTGCATAATATTGGCTGTGGAATGTTTTGCCCGGATATGAGGGGATGATGACACTGTAAGATTTAATTCATTCATCAATATTCCTCCTAATTTCCTTTTCTTCGTTGTGCGATAATCTCACGTTTAGCCACACGAATGGATGATACCAGGGTTCGTTTTGCAGGACAGATGTAAGAACAACTTCCGCATTCAATACAATCCATGGCATGATTTGATTCACATTTATCCCAGTTATTGCGTTGCGAATACTCAGCAATATATAATGGCTGTAAGTGAATCGGACAGACCCCGACACATTTACCGCAGTGGATACAATTTGACGGTGTGGAAATTTTAGCTGATTCTTTGGTTAAACATAAAATTCCTGATGTTCCCTTCATTACCGGGATTCCGGTTTCAAATTGGGTAACACCCATCATCGGTCCGCCGGAGATTACTTTTCCAGGATCAGATGAGAAGCCGCCACACTGGTCAATAACGGATTGAAAAGGTACACCCACTCGAATTTCCATGGTTTGTGGGTTTTTGATAGCATCGCCGGTGCACGTCAGATAGCGTTTATACAAAGGCATTCCCGTTGTCATAGACTCTGCTATTTGAGCTGCTGTACCAACGTTCATAACGACGACGCCAGCATCTGCAGGCAGTGCCCCCGATGGAACTTCGCGACCTGTGATTGCCGCAATTAATTGTTTCTCAGCACCTTGTGGATATTTTGTGTGCAGTGAATAAACTTCCAGTCTGCTATCGTTTCCAATTGCTTTAACAAGTGCTTCAATGGCATCGGTTTTGTTATCTTCTACACCAATAAAACCTTTTTCAACACTAACCGCTTTCATGGCTGCTTTTAATCCCATGACAACCTTTTCAGCCTGATTCAGCATTAAGTGATGATCGGCTGTTAAATAAGGCTCGCATTCAGCACCGTTTAAAACAACACAATCAACTTTTTTATCCGGCGGGATCGCCAGTTTGACATGAGTTGGGAAGGTTGCCCCACCAAGACCAACAATACCAGAATTCAGAACCATTTTCTTAATGGCCTCTGCGTCCATTTCTTCTAAAGTACCATATGGTTTGATACTTGGATCAATGGTATCCAAACCATCCGATTCAATAACAACCGACATGACTCGATCTCCCGATGCATGTGGACGTTCCTCAACCGCAATAACTGTTCCCGAGACGCTGGCGTGTACCGGCACCGAAACAAAACCATTCGGTTCTCCGACTCTCTGGCCAAGAAATACCTGATCGCCTTTTTTCACGATCGGTGTACAAGGTGCCCCAATGTGCAGCGACATGGGTATGATCACCATTTCCGGCTTTGTGCCAAAGCCCAGAGGAACTTCAGCAGTACTTTCCTTTCTATAGGGTGGGTGGATTCCCCCCTTAAAGGTTCCATGTTTTACATTCATCTTAAGTCAAACACCCCTCAAATTAAATTTTTTACACAAGAGAAACTGTATACTTGTATATATAGGCAGTATCATAACATATAAATTATTTTTTTTCCATACGTATTGATAAATTTGTTTAAAATAATACTGTACCCGCCGGGTCGATAAAAAAAATGGTAATATATAGTTCTAAAAGTATATTTTTTAGACTATAATTACCATTTAAAAGTGATCATTTATATGATCAAAATCACAAATGCATTATATAGCATTTGTTACTATATTAACAAATGCGTTTTTGAAGTGACCATTTTGATATTAAGGGTATTATTTTGTCATTTTTTCTACGCCAGGAAGGTTTTGTACCCCTTATAGCACATGTATAGGTCAACTTTTGATGCCAATTCGAAGGGTGAATGCATACTCAGCAGTGCCGGACCACAATCCAGTACATCCATGCCATATTCTGCCAGGATGTGAGCAATGGTGCCACCGCCGCCAAGATCCACCCGACCCAACTCGCCCATCTGCCAGATTACACCGGCTGTTTCCAGGGTTTGTCTCATTTTACCCATGAACTCAGCGTGAGCATCATTGGATCCGGATTTTCCGCGAGCTCCGCCGTATTTGGATAAAACCATTCCTTTGCCAATATACGGCGCATTTCCTTTATCATGGGTACCAGAAAAATTAGGATCAACGCCGGCGGTGACGTCAGCCGACAGCATCTCTGAATTCATAAAACATCGACGCATGGCCATTTCTGTTTTTTTTACATCCATCAGATCAATCAGCTCGGCTACTGTATTCTCAAAAAAACGGGAATGCATGCCCGTGTTGCCAACACTGCCGATTTCTTCCTTGTCAGCTAGAATCACACAAAGGGTGCGGTTTGGGATTTCCTCCTGGTCAAGTATAGCCCGCAACGCCGTATAGGCACAAATCCGGTCATCCTGACCATATCCGCCAATCAGACTTTCATCAAAACCGACATTTCGAGCTGCTCCGGCCGGTACCACTTCCAGTTCAGCAGTTGCAAAATCTTCTTCCAACATCCCGTATTTTGTGTAAAGATGATTGAGAATATTGAGTTTAACCCCGTCTTTCAGATCTTTTTCGGGATAGGGCTGGCTGCCGACAATAATATTTAGCCCTTCCCCGGTAATTCCTTCGGTCATTTTTTTTGTATTTTGTTCCTGCGATAAATGAGGCAATAGATCGGTGATGCAAAAAACCGGATCTTCTGACGCTTCACCGACGGAAATATTAATCGTCCGACCGTCTTTTTTCACTACCGTGCCATGCATAGCTAGCGGTATCGTCACCCAGTGATATTTTTTTATGCCGCCATAATAGTGGGTCTTGAAAAAGGCCATATCGTCGCTTTCATAGAGAGGCGACGGTTTTAAATCCAGCCGGGGCGAGTCTATATGGGCTCCGATGATAGCCATCCCCTTCTCGATTGACTCCCTGCCAGCCACAAAGAAAACCACCGTTTTATCTTTGTGAATCATGTAGACCTTATCCCCGGGACTGATTTCTCCGGCTTCCCGATAAGCTTCCAACGGCTTGAACCCAGCTTTTTCAGCCAGATCAACACTGAGCTTCACACATTGTCGTTCGGTTTTTCCGGCGGATAAAAAGCGGATGTAATCCTCGCTGATTTCTTTTACTTCTAAAGCATCTTCATCACTGAGGTCTTTCCACGCCAGTTCCCATTTTTTACCCAGTTGCTCCTGAAGCAGAACCCCGGGACTCTTTTCTTTATCTTTATTTTTCATCGTAATTTCCTCCTTAGCATCTACCTGATTATAATTATTATTTATCGACGATTTCTATATTGTCCAGTTGCGCTTTTAAATTTGTTCTGACAGCCGACAGATATTCGGCTCGCAGTGTCATTTGCTCATCTGATTCATCTTCGGTCAGTCCGCATTCTTTTTTCTTTCGGGCCAATTCGTTGATCCGATCAATTTTTTCTTTCGTTATCATTTTTTTTCTCCTCTGTTTTTTTGTCTGAATCTTTATATTTTTACGAGTTGTTGATCTAACAGCCGTTGAAGGCTGAGTAAAACGCCCAGCTTTCCATGAAAATGGGTCAGGCCGCCCTGAAAATAAACATAATAGGGTTCCCGCATCGGCGCATCAGCTGAGAGTTCAATGGAAGAACCCTGAATAAAAGCACCCGCTGCCATAATAATGGGATCTGAGTAGCCTGGCATATCCCATGGTTCTGGAGTCGCCTGGCTGTCCACCGGGGCCGCTTCCTGAATTGCCCGGCAAAATGTTTTCACCCCTTCGGCAGTTTTTAAACAAACACTCTGAATAATATCACTGCGATAGTCCATCACTTCGGGACAAACGGCAAAGCCCAATTTTTTATAACAGGCTGCCAAAAGTACCGCCGACTTAACTGCCTGGGCTACCACCGTTGGGGCCAGAAACAGACCTTGCAGCAAGGTTCGGTTTATTCCCAGGGTCGCACCAGTCTCTCTGGCTACTCCAGGCGCGGCCAGACGGCAGGCTGCCAGATGAACCAGATCCGCGCGACCGGCGACATAACCCCCGGTTGGAGCCAAGCCGCCGCCAGGATTTTTGATCAACGAACCGGCCATCAGATCGGCACCAATGGATACCGGTTCGACCCGGTCCATAAATTCGCCATAACAGTTGTCGACAAAGACAACTACATCTGCTTTTACTGAACGAATTTTCCCAATCATCTCTGCCATGTCATCAATGCTAAGCGCTGCCCGCCAGCTATAACCTGTGGATCGCTGCAGATAAATCATTTTCGTGGTAGGAGTAATGGCGGCAAGAATGGCTGCTTCATCAAAACTCCCATCAGACCGCAATTCAATTTGATCATAGGTGACCCCAAATTCTTTAATGGTGCCCTGGCCCATACAAGCCTCTTCCAGTCCGATCACACTGCGTATGGTATCGTAAGGTGAACCGGTAATGGCCAATAAATGGTCTCCGGGGCGCAATACCCCATACAGCGCCAACGAAATCGCGTGGGTTCCAGATGAAATATGCGGTCGCACCAATGCGTCTTCGGCACCGAAAACATCAGCGTAGATGGTTTCGACAACTTCCCGTCCAACATCGTCATAGCCATAGCCGGTGGAAACGGTGAAGTGACGATCTCCCAGCCCCGCCTTTTGCATCGCCTTAATCACCCGATACTGATGAAGCTCAGACAGATCATCACGTTTTTCCAGTTGGGAATGAACTTCATTTTCAACTTTTTTTACGAAATCGATAACTTCTGCTGAAATTTCAAATTCCAGCTCAAGATAGTTTTTAATGTCTTTTTGTGTGTTCAAACAATTACTCACTTTCGTTTATTGTTTTTAATTGGGGCAGAATCAGACTAAGGCATTCCTCAACCTGGGTCTCCAAATCTCTGGTTTCACTCATTTTCAGCCATTGGATCCGTTCATCCTTTCGAAACCAGGTCATTTGACGTTTGGCATAGTGCCGGGAATCCCGTTTTAAGATTGTGACCGCTTCTGCCATGCTGGACGTTCCTTCCAGATAGGGTTTCAACTCCTTGTAGCCAATCGCCTTCAATGCCGTCAGGCTCCAGTCATATCCTCTTTCGACCAGCATTTTGGTCTCGTCAATGAGACCTTCCTCGATCATTAGATCAACCCGGCGATTAATCCGATCATAAAGGGTCTCCCGGTCCCAGTCCAAACCCAGCATTATATAATCGTAGGGAACTTCCTGTTTTTTTGTCTCTTCGTCAAAATGAGATTTCGGTTTACCAGTGAGCTCATAAATTTCCAACGCCCGGATGATACGGTTCAGATTATTGGGATGGACGATTTCTGCCGTAACCGGATCCACCGATTTCAGCCGCTCGTACAAAGCTTCCTTCCCCAGGACTTCTGCTTCGGCTGTTAACCGCCACCGTATTATTTCATCGCTGTCTTTTTTTTGAAAATCCCAGGGTAGCGTGAGACTGTTGATGTATAATCCCGTACCCCCTATTATAATAGGAAGCTTTCCTTTTAAAAGAATGGCTTCGATGGCTTCCAGTGCTGCCGTTTTATATTTTGCCACACTGAATTCTTCATCTGGAGATACACAATCAACCAGGTGATGGGGTACTCCCCGCATTTCTTCTAAGGTAACCTTGGCCGTTCCAATGTTCATATATTTATAGATTTGCATGGAATCAGCTGAAATGATTTCCCCACCGAGTTTTTTGGCAAGAGCCACACCCAATGCAGTTTTTCCACTGGCAGTTGGTCCTACCACTACTAATATTTTGGGTTTTTTTGATTCCATCTTATATCACCCGTTTGAATAATTTCATTAATTCATATTCCTTTAATCTCATTATGATGGGACGGCCATGGGGACAGGTATAGGGATTACTCAGTTTCATCAGATTCTCAAGAAGTTTTCTGATTTCTGCATGAGTCAATGATTGCCCACCCTTGATGGCGGCTTTACAAGCCATGGTAATGATTTTCTTTTTTACTTTTTCGGAAAAAACCCTATTAGCATCAATACCTTCGTCACTTTCAAAGAGATTTTCTTCAATCATCGCTTTTAATAAGCCCGGGCTTTGAGGTTCGCCCAATAGTACCGGGACACTGCGAATCAGCAGGGTATCTTCGCCAAAAACATCACAGTCATAACCCAAGCGCTTATACTCGGCCAGCGCATTCTCGATACCTGCTAAATCTTTGGGACGAATTTTTAAGGTTATCGGAGTCATCAGTCCCTGACTGGGAAGCCCCTCTTTGCAAGCAAATATTTCCATCAATTCCTGGGTTAAGAAAGCCTCGTGGGCAGCGTGCTGATCAAGAAGATAGATTTCTTTGTCACCCTCCAGAAGAATATAAACATTAAACAACTGTCCCACAATTTTCATTTTGGCCAGATCATTAACGTCTTTTTTTATAGCCACTAACGGGTTCGTTTCTGGAATACTATTTTCCGGATCTGCCTGAATTAACTCAAATACCTCCGGCGTTTCTGCCACCCGATTGTTAAGATCCGGTGTTAAAAAAACCTCATCCTTCGCAGCTGGTGCCCCATGCTTATCTTTGCTGAATTCTGCTAATGGCGACTCTTTTAATTTGACCTCTGACTGTGCTGAAGCAACAGTGACTGGCTGATGATCGTCATTCCGTTTTTGTATCAATTTTTTTGTTTCACCAATAATCTGCTCATGATCAAAGCTATCCGTTAATTGGTTGGTATGCAACGGTTTTACCCTATTGGGATCATCCTCTAAGAAAGCTGCTTTCTTTAACATTGTCTCAATGGTAGTTTGATCTTCAGTGCGTTTTTTTTGCGTCGTTGACACCGGAGCTTTTGCTTCGCGGTTCTGACTGTTTAATTCATGATCGTCTAACTCACTGTAGTCAGTTATCTTGTTATCCAAACTACTCTTTTTCTCATCAATCTTAAGGTGATCATCATCTGCTGTCCCCAGCTCTACAATCAGATTGGTATTTCTGAGGGTTTCCCGGATTCCCTGCTTAAAGAGCAGGCAGACCAGACTTTCATTGAGAATTTTTATTTCGGTTTTAGCCGGATGAATGTTTACGTCCAGCATCCGGCCGGGTAGTTCCATAAAAATAATGCCCAGCGGGTGTTGATGTTTCATGCTATAGCCCTCATAGGCTTCATCCAGAGCCTGAGCCAGGCGGTTGTTTTTGATATAGCGGCCATTGATGAAAATAATCTGGTCGTCACGATGGTTTCGCAAGGTTTTGAGGTTTCCCACAAAACCCGCCAGCTTCATGGGTTTGTTCTCATAATTCAGGACGATCAGATTATCTGCCATGTCAAGCCCATAAAGCCCCTTGACCACATCCATCACCTTACCGGTTCCCGGGGTATCAAGGACAATTCGGCCATTGCTGCTGAGCTCGAAGCGAATTCCCGGATGGGAAATAGCAATTTTCTCCAACAGATCCCGGACGATTGTTTCTTCTTTTTTATCCTTTTCCATATGTTTGCGACGGGCCGGGGTATTGTAGAACAGATCACTCACCGTTATTTCCGTACCGCGATTATAGGCGCAAACCCGCTGATTGAGAAGCTTGCCTCCTTCAAACAGGGTTAGACTGCCAACCTCTTCGTGCTCGAAACGGGTGGTAATCTGCACCTTAGCGACAGCCGACACACTGGACAAGGCCTCGCCTCTAAAGCCCAGCGATGCGATGGATTCCAGATCTTCGATGGTTGTTAACTTGCTGGTGGCATGGCGCTTAAAGGCCAACGGGATCTCGTTATAAGCAATACCGCAGCCATTGTCCCGGACCGTAATTCGATTTTTCCCGCCCGCCTCAACAATTACAGTAATCTGGTCAGCACCGGCATCAATAGCATTTTCCACTAATTCCTTGACCACCGACACCGGTCGAATAATAACCTCACCGGCAGCTATTTTATTAATTGTTTCGTTATTTAACATCTTAATTTTCATGGAAAGTATTATATCATAAGAAAATAAGGCCGTCGACAAAACCTGGTAGAAAAAAAGGGAGCTGTCGTCTGACAGCTCCCTTTTTAAGTTTACAGTAATATTATTCACCAACCATACTCAGTTGTACATTAGAATCACCTTTGGGTCTGTTTAATACAGGTTTGCACTCTGGTAATTCAATTCCCAATGCTTCCTTTAACACTTCTTCAATGGTTGATACATGAATGATGGTTAAGGCATTTCTTACTTCTTCAGGAATATCACTGACATCTTTTTCATTGTCTTTTGGCAACAATATTTTTGTGATGCCACTGCGTTGAGCAGCGATAACCTTTTCCTTAATACCACCAACTGGTAGCACCTGACCGCTTAAGGTAATTTCTCCGGTCATGGAAAGTTTTGAATCAACTGGTTTGCCCAAGATCAAGGAAGCCAGTGCAGTGGTTAGCGTAACCCCGGCAGATGGTCCATCTTTTGGCGTTGAACCTGATGGTACATGAATATGAGTATCATTTTTGAAATAATCAAAGCCGTTGGCCAAATCACCCAAACGGGACCGGATCAGACTCATCGCGATGGTGGCACTTTCTTTCATGACATCACCCAGTTGACCTGTTAAGGTCAGCTTGCCGCTTCCTGGCATCAGACTTGCTTCGGTAAAGAGAATTTCTCCACCGACAGCGGTCCAGGCCATTCCAGTTACAACACCAGGCTTGTTATTTTCCCCAGCTTTTTCGTGCCGTCTGGTTTTGTTCCCCAATACCTCACTGATATTTTGAGTTGTTACAACAAATGGAAGTTCGACCTTTTTAGAGACAATTTTTTCAGAAACAACCCGGGCAATTTTTGCCAGTTGTTTGGTCAGGCCACGAACACCCGCCTCAGCGGTATAATTTTCAACGATCGCTTCAACAGCAGTTTCCTCAATCTGAAGCATGTCAGTGGTTAAACCATGATCTTTTAAAACGCTTGGTAATAAGTGATCAATGGCAATCCGTTTCTTTTCACCGTTGGTATAGCTTGACAGTTGAATAATTTCGGCACGATCCAACAATGGTGCCGGGATCGTACTGAGGTCATTGGCTGTGGCAATAAAGAACACCTCGGATAAATCGTAGGGAATTTCCAGATAATGATCTGAGAAGGTACAGTTTTGCTCAGGATCTAAAACTTCCAGTAAAGCTGAACCGGGATCACCCTGGTGGGACATCCCCATCTTGTCAATTTCATCCAGGATAAAAACCGGGTTTTTAGCTTCAGCGTTGGCAATTCCTTTGATGATACGTCCTGGCATTGCACCCAGATAAGTCTTACGATGTCCCCGAATTTCGGCTTCATCCCGAACCCCACCCAGGCTGGCTCGTACGTATTTACGATCTAAGGCTTCCGCAATGCTCTTGCCCAAACTGGTTTTTCCGGTTCCCGGAGGTCCCACCAGCAGAAGGATTGAGCCTTGTTTATCTTCTTTTAATTTCATCACGGCGAGATGCTCAATGATTCGTTTTTTCACATCGTCAATACCAAAGTGGTGAGACTCCAGTACCTGTCTGGCGTGTTCAATATCGATTTCTTTTTTCTCACTGGTCCAAGGTAGTTCCAAAAGCAGATCAAGGTAATTCATGATAACATTGCTTTCGCCTCCGTTCGGCGGTGAGTTTTCAAATTTACGGACTTCTTTTAAAGCGATTTTTTTAACATCGGCAGGCATATCTGATTCCAAAACTTTTTTCCGGTAATCAGCTTCTTCTTCGAGTTCCTCGTCGAGTTCGCCCAGTTCGGCTTTAATATTTTTTAACTGTTCCCGAAGCATGGCTTCACGATAGGTTTTGTCCTTACGCTGGGAATATTTTTTGCTGATTTCCAGCTGTAGGTGGACCGAATCCTTTTCCCGGATGATATAATCAATAAAACTCAGGGTCCGTTCTTTCAGCGAATCAATCTCCAAAAGAACCTGTTTGCTTTTTAATGGAATGCCCATCATTGGGATCGTATAGCCCATAATTTCTTCTAATGAAGGCAACCCTTCGAGGATGCTGACAAAGTACTCAGCCCCTTTAAAATTATGACTTAAGTCTTTCATTAGACCTTTAATGTACAAAATCATTTCCTGCTCTTCGTCAGCGTTGATATCCAGGACATCTTCCTGAATAGTGTAAGATGCAGTAATTTGTTTTTCTTCAAACGTGAAATCCAGAACTTTAACGCGATTGATGGTGGTAATATCAATAATAAACCCGTTATCGGATTTTTGGATATTGTCAAATTTCATTAACACACCGATACGATAAAACGAATCAGCCGTCAATTGAACTAATCCTTTATAATCCTTTGTTGATAAACCAATGGCCAGGGTATTATTCTTGATGATCAATTCTTTGATATTGTTGCCAATATCCTCATTGACAAAAATACGATTTGAAATCCCCGGATAAATCACAGTTTCTGTGATCGGGATTAATGGTGCGTTTTTGATTTCTAGTGTGCTCATTTTTTTCCTCCTCATCCTCTAATTATTTGTTTTAGTTTATTAAAGGATTTTGTTTAGTAAGGTGATCAATTGATCCAGCTCTTCATCGGTAAGACTGTTTTTGATACGTTCAATAACTTGAATCTGGGTTCTTTCCTCGGATCTGGCAATTGATTTTCCCTTTTGTGTAAGATAGATAAAATACACCCTGCCATCCTCTGGTGAACGTTCCCGATACACACAGCCCATGGAAATAAATTTACTAATCAATTCAGTAATCGTCGGTTTCGAATTTTGTGTTTCCTGAGCCAGTTGGCTGAAGGTTACCCGATAATTCTTGTCGATGACTTTCAGATAATATTTCTGTTTTGAGGTTACATCTTCTGCCTGGCACTGGCAGGTTTCATGTTCATGTAAGGCTGCATCCAGTTTCAGCAGTTTATGATAGGCCTCATATAATTCGTTTTTCTTACATGTCATATTATCACCCAACTTTTTTATTAGTTAGTGCTTACCTAACTACTTATTGTAAGTATAGCGCCATCTGCCAATCTTGTCAATAAAAGGTTACTCGTATTCGGAATCGTTAAGCTTTACTTAATTTTAATACTCGCACCTCTTTTGACAAATCATCTTTTAAACGGCTATTATCCAGAAATATTCTAGCTATTTTTATGAATTAGCTACCCTTGTCCCTCACTCTGCTTATTGACAAAAATCACTTGAAAGGCTATGATTTTAGAATAATAAATTATTTGGACCTAAAGGAGACTATTATTATGGAAAAAACCCCTTTGGCTAATGTGGCTGGTAAAACAATTTACACCGCAGATTTAGATGCCTTGATAAAACAATTACCTCAGGAACAAGCGAATCAGTTTACTTCAAAAGAAGGACGACGTCAATTGCTGGAAGAACTCATTGCCCAGGAACTTTTTTATTTAGAAGGTAAAGAAGCAAAAGTTGATGAGAGTGAAGAGTTTCAGAAAATGCTCATTGATGCGGAAGAAAAACTTCTTAAAACGCATATGATTGCAAAATTCATGATGGACATCACCGTGCCGGATGAAGAAGTTCAAAAATTCTACGATGAAAATCCTAACCAGTTCATCGCCCCAGACAGCATTCGCGCCAGCCATATTCTTTTACCCAACGAGGAACAAGCTGTGACCATAATTGACGAAATCAAAAACGGTAAATCCTTTGAAGCAGCTGCAAGAGAATATTCCATTTGTCCTTCTAATGAAAAAGGCGGAGATTTGAGTTATTTTTCCAAAGGCCAGATGGTTCCAGAATTTGAAACCGCTGCCTTTGCACTGGAAGTTGATGAAATGACCGAACTGCCTGTTCAAACCCAGTTTGGTTTCCATATTATCAAACTGACTGATCGTAAGATTGCTCAAACGATTCCTTTTGATGCCGTGAAGGAAAATGCCCGTAATTACTTATTGCGTGAAAAACAGAACAAAGCTTTTATCGGCAAGGTCGAAGCCCTCAAACAAAAATATCCAGTTAAAATGGAAACTAGTACCCTATAAAAAAAAGATCGAAGCAGTTAAACTGCTTCGATCTTTTTTATTTGATACTCTGGCTGTTCCGTTTTTACTTTCTATTCTTCGTCCTGATTTTTGCAACACCTCTTACCAATAAATCGGTGTCCAATTATAAATCCCACAATCGTAAAGGCAATCGTGAGGACAACTAAGGCACAAGGGACAATTTTATCCTTATGAGCCATTACACAGCATTGGCTGCCTTCGTTCTTACTACAACACATGTTATTCCTCCGGTTTTTTAATGATATCTAATTTATACCCTTATTTTTACTTTAAAACCACGGGATTTGTAGATACCTCGCCATTACTTATTTGACTGATTTCGAAATTTACTTTTTTAATGTATTAACCGATAAAAAATCCAGCCGGTTAATTGCCGGCCGGATTTTTTAAACGGAGATATCCAATAATTGTCCGATGTTAGGATCTGGCGCAGGGCCAGCTACAGCGACTGCTGGTGTACTTGTTTCCACCATCGCCATCATATCTGTCATTTGTTCGGTCCCCGTCTCCATGGCCATTTTCATCACCGATATACTGGTTTGTTGAGCGGCCTGTATTTGACTCATTCCCATCGAAAGTGCTGCGATATCCATGTTCATTCCACCTTTCTTTCAGGTGATCCATATACTCTTTCATGAATCAACTCCATCAAATTTAATCTCTACCGTTTACTATGTGCAGAACATACCTATACCTGTTATCGTATTAATTTGTATTTACTTAAACATTATATCACAATTTCAGAAATAATCCTTTAATCATAGATCAGTTGATAGGGAATCTGCCGGTTTGATTATATAAATATTGTTCACGGATCATCCATTCTAATCAGCATTTCTTTTGCCTTCAAAATATGTTATGATGGCAAAATACAATAAGCATTAAAAATTAGTTAAGGAGAATAACTTTGAAAAAGAAACTGTATTTATTAGGTGTTCTTATCCTCTGTGTCGTGACCCTGTCCGGTTGCACACCTTCAGCTGAAAAAAAATCAGATCCGCTGGGTCTGGAATCAAGCGACCGCTATGAACTCCTCATCGGACTGAATGATGTTGACACCGGAAAACAGGTTATGGATACCCAAGAAGCCATTGAAATAGTCAAAATGAAGTTGTTGAGCAATGTCAGCGGTGTCACCATCACCGTGTCTAATGGTTATTATTATGTGGGGGCTTTTATTGTCGATGAAACAACCTTAAATTGCGTGATTTATGGTGCCGATGACGAATCCATCGCCGCCGTTGTTGATGAAATCAACAGCGATCTGAATGTCTCTGTGCTGGTATCAAAAACCCCCAGTCAATACCGTCTAATTACACCATAATTCTGGATGTCCTGCTTGCCCTGTACAGCTAGCTGATTAAATTCACGATTTATTTTTTGTTCTGACAATATCAATAACATCCCATATGTTGTCAATCATAAAAGTGGGCTTACATTTTTCAAGCGCAAAGGGCGTATTATATCCCCAGTTCACCGCGACCACATCCACCCCAACCTTATGACAGGCCTCTATGTCACGAACTTCATCCCCAATATAGAGCATTTCATCTGGATTGATGTCATGCTTACGCAGGACTTTTTTAATTTTTTTTGACTTGGACATTAGCGCGGAACACATAATAAATTCGATCTCATGACTGATGTCATAGGTTATCAAAAAATCAGAAACCGTTTTTTTTATATTTGAGGTGAGAATTCCAATATGATTGGTTTCCTTTCTCAACGCTGTAAAAAAATCATGAATATCAGCCGCAAAGGCATGAATTTCGGTTGATTCCTTTCGCATCATCTTCTGTCCATCTCGAAGCGCCCGGGGAAATTGATAAAAGGGGATGTCGACAATTTCTTTGATTTCTTTGACATGGAGATTTTTTATATGCTGTAATTCTTCCATCGTAACGGTACTGTATTTGTACTTTGTCGCCAGTGCATTGTATATATTAAAAGCTTTCTCTTCAGTATCCGCCAGGGTACCGTCAAAATCGAAAACCACACATTTATAGGCCATAGATGACTCCTCTAATTTAGTTGTTATTTAATTCGTATCCATTCACTTTGCTTTTTAACTTTTTTCCTAAAGATTCGTGATAAAAGTAGTAATCCAAATTCAATCGCTGGGCTTCATGCATGGCAGCACTGCCAAAACGAATCAGATCCTCTTTAGTGTTGGCATGATCCGGGTATTTGGAAATCCCGATATGGTTTCTTAAGGTAATTGCGCTCCCCTCAATGATAAAGGGGCTTTTAAGCAATTCAGCTACCAGCTGACAAATTTCCATTATTATTTTTATGCTGGCATCACAAGGGTAAAACAAGACAAACTGATCCGTATATCGACGGACAAAGAGCCCGTATTTCCCAATGGCGCCATACAACCGCTCGCTTAAAGACCGCATGAGCCGATCTTCAATATCTTGACCGAAAGCATCCCCAACTGCATGAATCCCCTCCACATGGATAAAAATCAAGGCCAAATATCTTTCAGAATTGTTCCCGTTTTTATTAAAGTAGTTATCCAAAACCTGCTCCAGTTTATAACGATTGGGCAGTTTGGTTACGGGATCCTGGACAAAAGCAGCTTCTAATGCTTTTCGTTTTTCGATAGTCTCACTAACATCAATTCCAAGCAAAATATTTGTGTTTTCCCCATCTCTTTTGGAAAAAGTCGCATGATCCCACTGGATATAATGAATATCTCCTTTGTAATCCTTGAATGGCAATGGTCGTTTGAAATTTAAATTTTCATTGACAAATTTTCGATGAGCCCGATTGAGGTTCCCAAAAATATCCCGTAAGTTTTTATTTTCAATATTATCATAGGCAATCCCACTTAGTTGCTGCACCACATGATTAATGTTCCTGACTTCAAAACTACTGTTAAATTCAATGAACAAGAGCCTACTATTATTCAACACCTTGTCTGTAAAAATAAGCTGAGCGTTTAGTTCTTCACGAAGGTCGACCTGCTTCGTCACATCTTGAAGAATCCCGATGGTTCGCAGATGCTCGTTATCTTTCGTAAAATAATGTCGGATTCGCAAATAAATATCCCTGATTTCGCCCCGGTTATTTTTAATCCGGTAATGGGTATCAACCTTTTCCTGAGCTTGAAATGCCCGCAAAAAAGCTTTCCACACCCGGTTCTGATCGTCCTCGTAAGCCATCCAGTATATAATATCAAGGTTCGGTTCTACTTCACCTTCTTCATAGCCCAGTATACTATAAAGTTCCCTGGACCAGTAGATTTTTTTTGTTAAATAATTCATTTCCCAGTAGCCCAGATGGGCAAGATGCTGGATTTCCAGAAGTTCTTCTTTTTGCTGGCTGATATATTCGTCCTTCTCATAGGTTTTTTTTAAATCCGTACCGGTTACGACCATATAAGTTTTTTCTTGTCCCTTATTACTGCTTATTTTCAACGGTTTGAATACCAGATGAATCGGAATCACCTCGCCACTTTTGTGAAAAAATTTGATATCTCTTTCGTAAACACCCTTTTCGGCAATCGCTTTTTTCAATTCATCCAGATCGTCTTCAAAAACGTAGTCCATGGGAATACGCTGGATACTTTTACCAATAATTTTATCCGCTGGCTTTCCCTGATACTTCAAAAACGTTTCGTTTGCCTTGTATATAATGCCTTCTTTATCAACCACGACGATGCTGTCTGTTACCTGATTAAAAACACCCTGAAACATTTTTTCAGCCTGTTCCCATTCTTCCCGTCTTCGTTTGATTTTTTTGAGATGATAGACGATGGCCCCCGCCAAACTAAAAAAAACAATGGCTCCAAAAATTACCATCGTTATTATTTTTTCTCCTGATAAACTTTTTATCTCATTCAGCATAGTGAACACCTTACTTTCTGAGGTTTCATTTTATCGGCAAGACCACCCGATCATGCTTTACTAAAGATGACCAACAGGATATTTGCCTTCAATTCACAGATATATTATAATACATACTGTCAACAAAATCCATTGTTGACCATTATTATTTTCAAAATTGAAAAAACAGACTTATAGAGTTGACGCAGGATTTAGTTGATCCTAGCTAACGGTTCATTTTCTAGCTTGAGACCAATCTTAACCTAGTTCAAAGCGAAATCGATATTTTTATAAATTGTTCATAAAAAAATTAAATAAAATATCTTAAAAGCTTTGACAAAAGGAAAAATAATGTTACAATAGAACCATCACTTCACCAGACTACAGTAATAAAGTATACGTTTGAACAAGGAGGTTCACATGCTTTTCAATTATACTATCGACGGATTCGAAAACATCCAACATCAGGATTATTTCGCGCTGCAGCAAATCAATCATAAACTCATGTCACTTTACCGATCCTTTGGATATCATCAGATTTCCACACCAACTTTTGAAACCTACGACCTTTATGTCAATGAAGATTCCATTCCCAGCGACGATCTCTTCAAGCTGGTTAATCATCAAGGCAAGGTCCTTGTACTGAAGCCTGATGCCACGCTACCGGTAACCCGAATGGCGGCCATGAACCATCCCGATTCCCAGGAGATCATCAAATTCTCTTATGAGACCAACATCTATCGGAATTTTTCATCACCAGAAATCATCAAGAAAGAAATCACCCAAATTGGGATCGAATATTTCGGCAACAACAGCCCTGAATGTGACGGCGAAGTGATTGCCCTGGCCATCCGTTCGCTGTTGGAAAACGGCATCAACGACGTGCATATTGATCTGGGCCATGTGGGTTTCATCAATTTTCTTTTTGACGACCTGGCCTTTTCCTCCAAAGAAAAGGCTACGCTATTTAAATATATCGAAAACAAAAACATCGGCGATATCGCTGACTATCTGGAAAAACTGGCATTACCTGATGATAAAAAAGCTATCGTTCTTAAACTGCCACTTCTCTATGGCGAGCCGAAAACCGTATTAAAACAAATGGAAGCCCTGTGTATCAATGATAAAATGCGTCAGGTCGTCGAAAAAATTTCTGAAATCTACGCCCATCTGGAAATCATTAATCTGGCCAACTATGTAAGTTTTGATCTTGGCTTTACCAATCAGATGAACTACTACAGTGACATCAACTTTAAAGGTTATATCAATAGCTGTGGCGAACCGGTGATCAGCGGCGGACGTTACAACCATTTATCAGAAAAATTCGGCATTCCCCGTCCTGCCTGTGGTTTTGCCATCGATCTGCTCAAAGTGATTGATTACATGGAGCAACACCAGCTGCTCCCCCGGGATGACCAGAGGATCCATGTGCTTTTTTATGAAAAACCACAAAAAGCTAATGCCTACAAAATGGCGGAGCAATTGCGATCTAAAGGAGCAATTGCCGAAGTTTTCCTGATGAATGAAACAAAAGAAGCGCATGCTTTGTCTTTCCAGGCAAATGCCCTTTATAAAAATGCCGCGTTGTATTTCCTGACTGATGGCAAACTTTTATCTGAAAACAACGGAAAATTCTCAGAAATTAAAGCAATTAGTTCTGAAAGTGAGGTGGCGTAAATGGTAATCCGATTCGCCCTGGCCAAGGGCCGTGTCGCCAGAAAGGCAATTGAGCTGTTGATTGATCTGGGGTATGTTTTCGAAGACTACTCGGAAAAAAGCCGAAAATTGATCTTTACCGACACTACCGGTACAATTGAGTTTTTTCTGGTGAAATCACCTGATGTTCCCACCTATGTTGAAAAAGGAGCGGCCGATATCGGTATCGTGGGCAAAGATGTGCTACTGGAACACCCGGCCCAGGTTTATGAGATGTTGAACCTGAACATCGGCAAATGTAAAATGTGTGTAGCTGGTTTTGAAAACCACCCCATTCCCTATGGAAAAAAAATGGTAGTGGGTACAAAATACCCGGTCATTGCCAAAGATTATTTTCATACCAAGAACCAATTGGTAGACATCATTAAAATCAACGGCTCGGTGGAACTGGCCCCCCTGATTGGCCTAGCCGACTGTATTGTCGATATTGTCGAGAGCGGCAGTACCCTGAAAGAGAATGGGTTATCTGTATTAGAAGAAATCTGCGAGATCAGCTCCCGACTGATTGTCAATCAGGTGAGCCTGAAAACCAAACGGGAAATGATTGATCCCATTATCAAGGCATTTGAAAACCAGCTATAGATTACTTAAGAGAGGAATAAAATGAAAACTATCATCTATAAACAAGGCATGGATCTTGATACCATATTAAAACGCAATGAAGATGAACGGGAAGATATTCGCAACGCCGTTCTGGAAATCATTAAAGGGGTAAAAAAAGAGGGCAATGCCGCCCTTTTATATTATACTCAGGCACTTGATCACTGTGTCCTCACTCACTTGCAGGTCACCGAAGAAGAAATTGATGAAGCCTTTGACTCGGTTTCTGATGAACTTCTGGATATCATCCGAGAGGCCGCTCAGAACATACGAGATTTTCACGAAAAACAGCTGGAAACAACCTGGACCTATGCACCTAAACCCGGGGTCATCCTGGGTCAGCATATCACCCCGATTGAACGGGTAGGACTCTACGTCCCCGGCGGTAAGGCCACCTACCCCTCAACGGTTCTCATGGATGCCATTCCTGCGCTGGTAGCCGGTGTTCAGTCCCTGGTGATGGTCACTCCGCCGGGTCGGGATGGAAAAATCAACCCTAATATCCTGGCGGCGGCAAAAATTGCCGGCGTTCACGAGATTTATAAACTTGGCGGTGCACAGGCAGTTGCTGCTCTGACCTATGGCACTGAAACCATTAAACCGGTCAATAAGATTGTCGGTCCTGGTAATATTTATGTGGCCACCGCTAAAAAAGAAGTTTTTGGCAAGGTGGATATCGATATGATTGCCGGGCCCAGTGAGGTGCTGATCATTGCTGACGATAATGCCAACCCTGTCTATGCTGCTGCCGATCTACTGTCTCAGGCCGAACACGACGAACTGGCGATGCCGATTCTGGTGACTACCTCCGAAGAACTGGGAGCACAAGTCATCGAAGAAGTCTACCGCCAGATCAGCGAAGACCTCAACCGCAAAGAAATCGCCAAAAAATCAGTGGATGATTATGGGTTTGTCTTTATTGTCAAGGATCTGGACGAAGCCTTTGAGCTGTCCAACCAGATTGCGCCCGAGCATCTGGAACTCCTGATCGAACACCCCATGGATTCACTGGAAAAAGTAAAAAATGCCGGGGCCATCTTTATGGGTGCCTACACTCCAGAACCCCTCGGCGACTATTTTGCCGGACCCAACCATACTTTGCCGACCTCCGGTACAGCCAAATTTTCTTCTCCTCTGGGAGTCTATGACTATATGAAAAAATCCAGCATTCTATCCTATGATCAGGCCGCATTACGGTCAGTCTATCCAAAGATTGCCGCCTTTGCCCGTTCCGAAGGATTAGATGCCCATGCAAAAGCAGTTGAAAGGCGGTTTGAAGACTAATGGAATCACTAATAAGAAAAAATATCCAGCAATTAATTGCCTACAAGGTGGACGCCCCGCAGTTTGAGATCATCGTCAATGCCAATGAAAGTCCTTATGACTTTCCCATGCAGCTCAAACGAAAGTTCAACGACGATATCTGCAACACTGATTTAAACCGTTATCCGGAGGCCTGTTTTCCGGAACTGATTGAAGCCATTACCGACTACACCGGTGTCCCGGGCGAAGGCATTATCTGCGGCTCCGGCTCTGACGAGTTGATCGCGATGATCAACCAGGCCTTTGTGGATCCCGGTGACGTGGTGGTCTCCCACTCGCCCTCCTTTTCGATGTACGATATCTGGGCTACCATTGCCAATGCCAGACATATTATGGTATCCGATCTGCCGGGACACATTCCCGATGTGGACGGCATGATTACGGCCGCTTGCGAGAATCAGGCCAAACTGGTTTATATTTGTAACCCCAACAACCCCACCGGTTACATTTTTAGTCGGACAGATATTGTCAAAATATTGGATACTGTCCCTTCGCTGGTGATCCTGGACGAAGCCTATATTGAGTTTTTTGGCGAATCTGGTGTTGATCTGCTGGAAAAATATCCCCGCTTGTTAGTGCTGCGAACCTTGTCCAAAGCCTTCGGTCTGGCTGGCATCCGCTGTGGCTATGCCCTGGGCAACAAAGAAATTATTGATATTCTTTGCAAGGTTAAGGGGCCCTACAACCTCAATGTTCTGACCCAAAAATTGGCCGTTATCGCCTTAAAAAACCGCGATGCAATCCTGCGTAATCTGGAGATTTTAAAGGAAGAACGCCAAAAAGTCATGCGTGTGCTGGAAACCTTCCCCGGCCTGACCCTTTATCCCTCCGGCGCAAATTTTATTTATTTTGAAACCGACCGGGCTGAAGCCATCTATCAAGCGCTCCTGAAACGAAATATTCTGATCAAACGTTTTGCTGAAACGGACGCAACTCCCGGCAGTATTCGTTTTTCCATGGGTAAACCTCAGGAAAACCAAAAGATTCTGGATATTATCAAGGAGGTCGTGTACAATGAAGCGTAAAAGCACATTAAACCGGTCCACTACTGAAACTGAAATTTCTCTTTCACTCAATATTGATGGGTCTGGGATAACCAAGATCAACACCGGAGTCGGGTTTTTTGATCACATGCTGACCCTCTTCACCAAGCATGGCAAATTTGATCTGACCATCGATGCTCATGGTGACGAGGCTGACAACCACCATGCCATTGAAGACATTGGCATTCTGCTGGGAAAAGCCTTTTATGATGCGTTGGGCGACAAGGCCGGCATCAATCGCTATGCTTTCGCCTTCACCCCCATGGATGAGGCCCTGTGCCGCACCTGTGTGGACATCAGCGGCCGCAGTTACCTTGTTTTCGATGTCCCCCTAACCCGGGAATTTATAGGCGACTTTGAAACTGAGATGTTGGAGGAATTCTTCGCGGCCTTTACCAATAACAGCAAAATAACTCTCCATGTGGCTTCCCTCTACGGCAAGAACAACCACCATATCGTAGAAGGGATTTTTAAATCACTGGGCCGAACATTGAAAGATGCCTGCACGATCGAAGCTGGCAACACCGAAATTCCATCCACTAAAGGAATAATAGAATAACAGGAGGACAACCATTGATCGCAATTGTCGACTATGATGTCGGAAATTTAAAAAATGTCTATACGGCCCTGGGTGATGTCGGTCTTTCCGGCACCATCACCCGGGATAAAAAGGTCCTGGATGCGGCTGACGCCATCATTCTACCAGGAGTTGGAGCTTTCTCCGACGCCATGGACAACCTCAGAAAATTTGATCTTATTGATGCCCTTAATGATAATGTAAAAAAAGGCAAGATCCTGATGGGCATCTGCCTGGGCATGCAACTGCTTTTTGATAAAAGCTATGAGGACGGTGAATTTTCCGGACTCTCCTATATCCCCGGTGAAATCATCAAATTCGACGCCCCCGGGATAAAAATCCCCCATATGGGCTGGAACAATCTGGTGATCAACCGGGACAGCCCATTAGTCAAGAACATCGGCACAGAAGACTACGTCTACTTTGTCCATTCCTACTATGCCAAACCAGACAACTTTGATGATGTGGTGGCTTATGCGGAATACAGTGTCAAGGTACCCGCGATTGTTCAAAAGGACAACGTCATTGGGATGCAGTTTCATCCGGAAAAAAGCTCCAATGTGGGCTTCCAACTACTAACGAACTTTAAGGAGATGATATCATGATTGTGTTTCCGGCCATCGATTTAAAAAACGGCAAATGCGTCCGCCTGATGCAAGGACAGAAGGATGCCGAAACAATTTATTTTGACAATCCGGTGGATGTCGCCCTGAAGTGGCAGTCCAAGGGTGCCCAGTATCTGCATCTGGTCGATCTGGATGGTGCCTTTGACGGTCAACCGAAAAATCTGGAACTGGTTAAAGATATTGTCGCCGCTCTAGATATACCAGTGGAACTTGGTGGTGGTATCAGAACGCTCGAAATTGCCAAAGACTATGTCGACAGCGGCGTAGCCCGAATCATCATTGGTACCCAAGCTGTTAAAGATTTCGACTTTATCGTCAAACTTCTGGATCTCTATGATGAAAAAGTCTGCGTCTCAATTGACGCCAAAAACGGTTTAGTCTGTACCGAAGGCTGGGTCGAAAGCAGCAACATTGAAGCCCTTGAACTGGCCAGCAACCTGGAAAAACTGGGTCTTTCCACACTGGTTTACACCGACATATCAAAAGACGGCATGATGACTGGGCCTAATTTTGACATGCTCAAAGTACTCAATGACAACCTGAAAATCGATATCATCGCTTCTGGCGGTATCTCTAAATCAGCAGACCTTATCCGTCTTCAGGAAATGGGACTTTACGGCGCCATTACCGGAAAAGCCCTCTATGAAGGGGCCATCGATCTGGAAAAACTGTTGCAAGAGGAGCTGAAATCATGCTGACCAAACGGATCATCCCCTGCCTGGACGTGGATCACGGCCGGGTAGTAAAAGGTAAAAAATTTCAGGATATTCAGGATGTCGCCGACCCGGTGGAACTGGGCCGGTACTACTCTGACCAGGGCGCCGACGAGCTGGTTTTCTACGATATCACCGCCAGTTATGAAGATCGGGACATATTTATCCATATTGTTGAGAAAGTGGCTGAAGCCATCCGCATCCCTTTTACCATCGGGGGCGGTATCAGCAAGGTCGAAGATTTCCGAAAAGTGCTGATGGCTGGCGCCGATAAGGTCTCGGTTAATTCATCAGCCGTTAAAAACCCCCAGCTGATCCGCGAGGCGGCCCTTCGTTTTGGTGCCCAATGTGTGGTTTTATCCATCGACGCCAAGCGCAATAATAAGGGTTCCTGGGATGTCTACGTCAAAGGCGGCCGGGAAAACACCGGTATCGATGCCATTGAATGGGCCAAACAGGGTCAGGATCTTGGTGCCGGAGAGATATGTATCAACTCTATCGATACCGATGGGGTAAAAAAAGGCTATGATCTGGAGCTCAATCGGAAACTCTCCAGTCTTCTTACCATTCCGATTATTGCCTCTGGCGGGGCCGGAACAATGGAAGACTTTGCCGAAGTATTAAAAGTAGGCGCCGATGCAGCTCTGGCGGCATCCGTTTTTCACTATAAAGAAATTCCCATTGTTGATTTAAAGAATTATTTACACAATCAGCAAATACCTGTCAGACGGGTATAGAAAGGCAAAAACATGGATTTGGAAAATATAAAATATAACGAAGCAGGATTGGTTCCTGCCATCGTTCAGGATTATGAAACTCGTCAGGTACTGATGATGGCCTGGATGAATGAAGAGGCTTTAAAATTGACTTTGGACACCAAAAAAGCTACCTTTTACAGCCGCAGCCGACAGACACTGTGGATAAAGGGTGAAACCTCCGGCAATACCCAAACCGTGGTTAAACTCGATTATGACTGCGACGGTGATACGCTGCTACTTCAAGTTATCCCGGCTGGCCCAGCCTGCCATACCGGCAACACCTCCTGTTTCTATCGCAGTCTGGCTGTAAATCCAGAAACAAACCTGGGGAACATGGAAGTACTGACGATGTTGTATAATCTCATAGCCGACCGAAAAATAAATCCAATAGAAGGTTCTTATACCAACTACCTGTTTGAAAAAGGCGTTGATAAAATCTGCAAGAAAATTGGTGAAGAATCAGCTGAAACCATTATTGCAGCCAAGAATAACGATCCTAATGAACTGATCTACGAAGCATCAGATCTCATCTATCACTTGCTTGTGCTACTCAACAACCAGAATGTTGAGCTGGAATCGCTGTTCCATGAACTGACCAAACGTCATAAATAACTATTTATTAGCTTGTGAAGAATAAAAAAAGACCGGTTGGATTTTTCCAACCGGTCCCTGATTATCTTTTAGAATAGTTTAACTATTCTATTTATACGCATACTTCTTTAAAGGGCAAAAAGTCCAGATACCTATCTATCCGATTAACAACAACAACCGCCACTGCTGTCGCCACTGTCTGAGCAACTTCCACTTGAGCAGCCACAGCCAGAAGATTTTTGAGTTTTTAGAACCATTTGGATAATATCTTCTCTGGTCATACCAACCCACTCAGCAAAATTTGCATTGGAAGGATAGGATCCTTTCTGTCTGATTTCTCCATCTACGACGGTAATTGGTAACGCTTCAGTTCCCTCATTGGCGATGATATCGTTGATTTCTTTGTTCTCAACGAATGCCATCGGTTCACTGGAAAGATTGTAACGGATCACTTTTTTACCTTCGCCTTCCAGTTCATTTAAAAATGTGGCAACTCGCAATAATTCCTGGTCGACTCCTGGTCCGCAAACTCCGGTTGAACAACACATTGCCGGTTCAAAAATTTCCACTTTATTCATTTCATTCTCCATTTCATTTAATAATTTTTGATGCCTGATTTTACAGAGCCGTATGATTATAATTTCATATCACTTTGTAATCATATATTATTCCATATCTCATCATTTGTCAAGTTTTTTAGCAGCAATCTCCTCCGCAAAAACTACGATTGGTCATTTTCGTTTTCATCAGCATCAAAACCAGCTCTTCCTGGGTCATCCCCGACCATGTTGCTAAATCAAGATTTGACGGATATGAACCTTTACGGATGATTTCACCATCCACCACTGTAATTGGAAGAACATCAAGTCCATGTTTTGAGATGATCTCACTGACTTCCTTATTCCTGGCAAATACATCAGGGTTCTCAATCAGCCCATATCTCAGTACTTTTTTTCCTTCGCTTGTTAACGCCCGCAGCATCGTTTTAATCCTTAACGCTTCACGATCTGCCCCCGAACCACAGCCATTACTGCTGTTGCATATTTGCGGATCATATATCTCAATTGTTTTCATTTTATCTCTTCAGTTCACTATTGATTTAACTAAATTAAATCAAGGATCACATGAACTACCTTTCATATTAGTATGATTCTAAAATAGTCCAATTATAAGCTTCTGTCAAGCAATATTGTAAATCGTTTAAGTTGTTTTACAGCTAGTTTAACATTTTTTCTTTTTTTTTTTGATTAGTAACTAATGATAACAGATTTTTATTGCACTCGCAGCCGTTATCGTGTATAATATAGATACTCCGAAGTTTAAGTTTTCTAAGGTACTACTATGAGCTTAAACCCGTAGGGTATAATCGGAAACGATTATGTCTCCCATTGTGGAAAAGGGGCTTGACAGAATTATTTTCTCGTCAGTTTGCATTGTTTTAGTGCAGAAAAAAAAGGCCATTCCATTTGGAGTGGTCTTTTTTTTCCCTGAACGTCCCTGAATTTTATTTATTTGTAACCGAAATAATATTAATCAGGACACTTTCTTTTAGATGCCAAAATCGGACTAACCACCCGGTTTTGGTTTTTTTTGAAAAAATCGCATAGAAGATTAGTCCTGATGTCGACTGTTACCTCAAGGCTTGTCTATTATATTGGTCCTTTAAAATCAACCTCCTGCAACAGGAGGAAAAATAGCCATATATCCGTCTTCTTTTATGGGGACAGTGAGCATGGCGTCGACCTTCCCGTCAACACCGTCTACTATTAGTGCTGCAATTTCCGGTGCCGTAATACCCAGACTATCGATAACATCCTGTCCTGTCATTCCTGGAGTATAGTCCATTTCAACGATTTTTCCCCGTCCTTCCCGAAAGTTTGCAAATAATTTTATTTTGATTGACATATTTCCTCCTAAAACGAAAGGGACGATCTTTGATCGTCCCTTAAATTTATTTTATAATAAACCTAATTTTTCAAGACGTTCTTCCGTAGGAATACCATCTTCATCCCATCCACGTTCTTTATAGTATAGTGGTAGCAATTCATCCAGTTTATGAACCCAACCTTTTGTAGGTCCGTCTGGCATTTCTTCTTCCAATAGACGTGGTGGTAATGTATCTTCTTCTGGTGAAATACCAGCTTCTAAATTAAAGAGTTTTTCCAGATTCCAGATCCGTTCTCCCGCCAACAATACATCTTCGGCTGTCCAATCGGTTCCTAATGTTTCATTGAGCATGTCTGCGTATTGCTGAGCACCCAATGCAAATGAGGTAAACAGACATAAGCCGGTAGAGTCGATAACAGCGGTCAGATCCTGGAATACTTTTGCCCAAACTTCTTTACCAGCTAAATCAAAACGATCCAGTTTTTCTGGTAAGCCAAGGATTTCAGGTGAAATCAGGTAGCCACGAACATGACATCCACCACGGTTGGAGGTTGCATATTGAAGACCCATTCCCTGGATTCCACGAGGGTCATAGGCTGGTAAGTCTTGTTTTTTAACCGACATAGAATATTCAGGTACGCCAAAGAAATCTGCTAATCGGTAGGAACCTCTAGCCAGTAAATCACCAAAGCCTTCTCTATTACCCATTTTTTTCAGCCAATGAACAACTGAATCAGCGTTGCCGAATTTCAGGATCACATCGTCATCCAACATTTCGTCTGTGATATAACCACGTTGATATAATTCCATTGCAGCTGCCAAAGTTGCCCCAGCTGAAATGGTATCAATACCCAGCTCATTACACCAGTAATTAGCATCAATAACTACTTCCATGTCATCAATCCCGAGGTCACCAGCAAATACCCAAAGGGTTTCATATTCTGGGCCACCGATTCCATCAGGACTCTTATCGCTTTTAACCCATCGGCCACAGCCAATTGGACAATGGTGGCAAGGATTACGTTTAATCAGATATTTTTCGGTCATGGTTTCGCCGCTGACAGCTTCTGCATCGGGATCCTGACCGCCCTGGAAGTTTTTGGTTGGGTAAACACCATGTTCATTGATAATATTAACCAAAACTGCTGTTCCATAGGTTGGTAGACCACCACCGGTAACACCGTTTTCTTTTAACAAGGTACGGCATTCTTTGGTAACTGCTTTTAAACCATCAGGATTGGCAATTTCAGGTTTCAAATTTCCTTTAACGGTAATAGCTTTTAAATTCTTCGAACCCATAACCGCACCGACGCCAGAACGGCCAGCAGCACGATCTTTTTCATTCATGATAGCAGCCATTTGAGAAAGTTTTTCACCGGCAGGACCGATGGTTAAAACTTTGGAACCAGGCTGTTTTTCTTTTAATAGATCACTGGTTTCGGAAACCATTTTACCCCACAGATCTAGAGCAGGTAATATTTCAACCTTATCTTCATCGATACTGAGGTAAACGGGGAGACTTGCCTTTCCTTCAATAATAATCGCATCATAGCCAGCATACTTCAGGTAGGCGCCCCATTCTCCACCAGAGTTTGAAGAAGCAATGCATCCTGTTAATGGTGACTTTGTAACGACCATATAACGACCACCGGTAGGTGTCGCTGTACCCGACAGCGGACCATTGATAAAGACAATCTTATTTTCTGCAGCAAAAGGATCAACCTGTGGATCAACCTCATCCATATACAACTTTGTTCCTAAACCACGACCACCAATATATTTTTTTGCCAACTCAAAATCCAGATCTTCAGTTGTAATCTCATTGGTCGTCAAATTGACACGTAAAATTTTCCCCATGTAACCAAACATTTCGTACGCCTCCTAAATTTTATTTATTTGTAACCACTATCATTATACCCAAATTTTACCTTTTATTCAATGGATTAAAGGAAAGTTAATGACAAGTGCAAAAATTTATAGCTTTTTAAGGATTCTTGACGCAATTCTTGATCAATTTTCGAACAGATATTTTCTCATTCTGCCAGACCAATGGTTTTCAGGATGTTATAACCCAATCTTCGTTCCTGTCCCTCGAAAGGATAGGCATGCATGACGATCATCGGATTGAAATTAAGCTCGATGATTCCGTAACTTGAATCGGGATTGCGATAGTCTTCGAGGATAATATCAATTCCACAAAATTTAGCTTCGAACGCCTTTGCGGCTTTTAAGGCAATTTTAGAAAAATGAGGGTGCATTTTTTCAGTGAAGTCGATACTGTCGCCACCGGTGCTGATATTGGAATTTCCCCGGAGAAATATCATTTCCCCTTTTGGGGGTACCGATTGATTAGACAGACCCTGTTTTTTTAGAAACATCAGAGCCTGATCATCCAGCTCAATTTTTTTAAGCGGACTGGTATGGCCATCACCCCGATAAGGATGTTTGTTTTTTTCATCAATGAGCCGCTGGATGGTGGAAATCCCATCACCAATCACATTGGCGGGACGGCGATGCAACACCGCTACGACCTCATCTCCCATGGTCAGGAAACGGTATTCCAGTCCGGAAAGATAATCTTCGATTATGATGGCATCATCATATTCAAAAGCAATTCGGGCTCCTTCTAATAGTTCCTCTTGGGTACCACCCTGATCAAAAATGCAGATACCCAATCCAAAATTAGTGGACTTTGGCTTGATCACAACTTTTTTCCCTACGTACTTTGACAGTTTTTGTTTTGCTTCCTGAAAAGAAAAATATTCTTCGCCATCTGGGACTGGCAAACCATTTTCATGAAGAATTTTTTTTGTGACGACCTTATTTTCCATAAGAAGCGGGGTAATATAATTATCAACACTGGTCTTTGTTGCCTGCTTAACATATTCCCGGTGCCCGTCTTTTTCCAATCGCACAATATTGTCAGCCGCATCCATCGGTGTCACTTTTACTCCCCGGGTCAGCGCTTCTTTTATTAAAATCTGCGTTGACATTTCCCAGTTTTCAAAACCGCTCAGACGGTAGTGATCCGCATCCGACTGCTTTTTATAATCTTTAGCCATTACCAGATTGGCCTCAAGGCATCCGTTTTCCTGCATCAATAGTTTTAATCGGTGAGCATAGGTCGTTTCCGGATTTCTTACCCGGTTTTGCATTTCTTTGATGCATTGATCCTGTTCTAAATCCAGGTATTCATTAACCTCAGCAACCTTTTCCAGAATATCCTCAGCCCATGCTGATTTGAGCGTCCAGTGCCGCTGATCCAGCAATTCCAGATCCGATTCAAGCCCATGTTCAGCTACCGCCACCTCATTAATAAGCGCTTCCTGTTGCCAGGTATCAAAAAATTCTTCTCCTTCCAGCAATAAAAAGAGCATAAAGATATTCATAAATTCCAGGTCTATTTTTGCAATTCCGCATTTATCAAAAACATTGAGATCAATGGTTCGAATTTCCAGATATTGGATGCCTTCTTCTGCTAAAGAGTCCAGTACGTTGCGATAGTCTTTTGGTTTTAACCGAATCTGTGCATACAGTTCTTTCGCTTCAGAAATGTCCCCCCGTTCGACAAACTCATTGATGCTCTTGATATAATCCTTGATGGAACTATAATCCGGGTAGAGATCTATTTCATTTTTATAACCGCTGCAACTGCCATTACGGGCGGAGGTTCCGCCAGGGCTGAGATAGGTTTCATTACCACAGTCTTCCATGCATTGCAGGCACTCTTCAATGTAAGAATTATGGAGACCGGGGGTGCAGCCCATTAAATAGATAATCAGCCAGCGATAGCGTAAAAAGTTACGCAAGACCTTTAGATAAATTCGATCTTTAAATTCTTTGAAACTCTCTGCAATACCCAACTCTTTCCAGATGGTCGTTAACAATTCCTCACTAAAAGAAAAGTTATAATGGATCCCCGAGATCAGCTGTCGCTTGCCACCGTATTTGACCATCAGTTTCTCCCGATATTCTCTTGCTTTTTTCCCTTCTTCCCCCTGATAAGAGGCAATCGGGATCTGTTTGTCATCAGGAATATTGCATGGCATCGAGTATGGCCAAAACAACTCATTGTTCTCACCGATCTCGCCTATAACAATATCAGTAAGCGCTTCAAGAAAATCATAGGTTTCGTCTACTGTATAAAAAACCGGTGTAACCAATTCAATCTGACTTTCCGAAAAATCAGTGGTGATATATGGATTTTTAAGTTTATCACCAAAAATCGGCGGATGTGGTGTCAATGCAAGTCTTCCCTGTTGTGTAACACGGAGTCCTTCTCTTTCTACTCCAAACCCTGCAGTTAAGATGCTTTCTGGTGTCATTTTATTTTTTAATATTTCAATCATGCTCATAGCCTTTCCGTTGTTGTACCGCTAAATCAGTGCAAACTGTACAAAATTTTTATAATTATACCATAAAAAAGATTAATTCTAACTAACTATTTCCCTTTGATTGCTAGGGAATAATCGATATTCTTGCACAATCGCAATCATTCTTTCCAGATTCCAATACTTATTCGCTTAAAGTATTGACAAATACACCGGACGATGTTAGACTTTACTCATTGAGTTAGTTATTACTAACTCTGTTTTAGAAAAATTTCTGTTAGTTATTGCTAACCAATCAGGAGGAAAACCATGCTTCTATCAATGGCGACACCCGGAGAAAAAAAATACATCAAAAAAATCACCGGAAAAGATACCACCCATCAATTTCTGGCAAGCCTCGGTTTTGTCGAAGGAGCTGATGTCACGATCATATCCGAACTTTCTGGCAACATTATTTTAAACATTAAAGATACCCGGGTTGCCATCGATAAGACTATGGCCAACCGCATTATAATTTAAGGAGATCAACATGAAAACACTCAGAGCTGTAAAATGTGGGGAATCCACTAAAGTTGTAAAACTCCATGGCACCGGCCCGATCCGGCGCCGGATCATGGATATGGGCATCACCAAAGGTGTTGATGTCTTTGTCAGAAAGGTCGCACCCCTGGGTGACCCGATCGAAATCACCGTGCTTGGTTACGAACTGAGCATTCGTAAAACTGATGCTGAGCTGATCGAAGTTTTTTAACCGCTTCAAAGAACAAATAATTTAGCAGCCATGGCTGTTAAATTTTTGCCCAAAATGTTAGGAAATGCTATCAAATTAAAGAGGAGAACTTATATGAATTTAAAAATTGCATTAGTTGGAAATCCCAACTGTGGAAAAACAACCATGTTCAATGCGCTCACCGGCAGTTCCCAGTATGTGGGTAACTGGCCGGGGGTCACGGTTGAAAAGAAATCCGGCAAACTCAAAGGACACAGCGATGTTGAAATCATCGATTTGCCTGGTATTTATTCGCTGTCCCCCTATACCCTGGAAGAAGTGGTATCCAGAAACTATTTGCTAAACGAAAAACCCGACGTCATGATTAATATCGTCGATAGTAGTAATATTGAAAGAAATCTGTATCTGACCACGCAATTGCTGGAAACCGGTATCCCCATGATTCTGGCCCTAAATATGACCGACATTGTCAAAAAGCGTGGCGACATCATCAATATCAAAGCTCTTTCCAAGCGGCTGGGTTGCGAAGTGATGGAAACCTCCGCCATTAAAAGCGAAGGATGTGCTGAACTGGCCGAGAAAGCTATTGCTCTTGGCAAAAGCAGGCAGAAGCCAAAACCACTGCTGATTTTTTCAAATGACGTCACTGAAACCCTGAGTCGAATTGAATCAATCATTAAAACCAAAAGCACCACTGAACACCCGGATTTTTATGCCATCAAACTTTTCGAACGTGATGAAAAAGCCATCGAACAGCTCAAACTTTCAGACACGGTGATGGCGGAAATTACGACCCTCACCGTGTCCTGTGAAGAAGCCATGGATGATGACAGTGAAAGCATCATTACTTATGAACGCTATCAGACCATCAGTCGAATCGTTTCAGATACGATCAAAAAGAAAGCCCGTACCGGCATGACCACCTCGGACAAAATCGACCGGGTCGTGACCAATCGCTTTCTGGCCTTACCCATTTTTGCCGGTATTATGTTCTTGATGTATTTTGTCTCTGTTACCACGGTGGGTGCCTGGGTAACTGACTGGACTAATGATGTGCTCTTTGGTGAAATCATTCCCCCGGCAGTGGAAGGGATGCTAATTTCCTGGGGCACGGCAGAATGGCTGAATTCCCTGATTCTTGATGGCATCATTGGCGGTGTTGGAGCAGTCCTCGGTTTTGTACCGCAGATGTTTGTCCTGTTCCTCTTTCTTGCCATTCTTGAGGATTGCGGTTACATGGCCCGGGTTGCCTTTATCATGGACCGAGTCTTCAGAAAATTCGGTTTATCCGGCAAGTCGTTCATTCCCTTGCTGATTGGAACTGGCTGCAGCGTTCCCGGAATTATGGCATCCCGAACCATTGAGAATGAGCGGGACCGTAAGATGACCATTATGACGACCTCCTTTATTCCCTGCTCAGCCAAGCTGCCCGTTATCGCCCTGATTGCCGGCGCCTTATTCCCCGGTTCAGTCTGGGTTGCACCATCGGCCTATTTCATCGGGGTAGCGGCTATTATTGTCTCCGGTATCATTCTAAAGAAAACCCGGGGCTTTTCCGGTGATCCGGCCCCCTTTATTATGGAACTGCCAACTTATCATATCCCCGGTGCCAAAGGGGTTCTGATCCACATGTGGGAACGGGGCAAATCCTTTATCAAAAAAGCCGGTACCGTTATTTTTGTGGCCAGTATCACCATCTGGTTTTTATCGTCCTTTAACTTTGGGCTGGAAATGGTCGACACCAATGATTCGATCCTGGCCTCCCTTGGTATGATCATTGCACCGGTCTTTATTCCCCTCGGTTTTGGTACCTGGGAAGCGACCGTTGCTACCATAACTGGTCTGATTGCCAAGGAAACCGTGGTCAGTACCTTTGGCGTGCTCTTTGGTTTTGCCGAAGTGGCCGAAGATGGTGCTGAACTGTGGCCCCAGCTGCAAATGGCCTTTACCCAGATGGCCGCCTTCTCATTTCTGGTTTTTAATCTGCTCTGTGCCCCCTGCTTTGCCGCAATCGGCGCGATTCACCGGGAAATGGGCAGTGCCAAATGGACACTAATTGCGGTTGGATATCAGACCGCTTTTGCCTATACGATCGCTCTGATCATTTATCAACTGGGGGTCTTCTTTACTGGCGGTGGCTTTGGTATCGGTACCGTTGCTGCGATCATGATGATTGCTGTCCTGCTCTATCTGCTCTTTAGAAAACCGGTCAGTAAAACAAAATCCGGCCAAAAACATTTGACCCCGGTCAAAGAAATTTAACACTTAACTATCAAAAGCCAGACGAAAATGATAATCCTTTTCGTCTGGCTTTTGTATTATTTATTGCAGCCCCAACTCTTGTTTAAGTTTAACCAATTCCTCATCAACCGAAGTATTTCCGGCTTCACCATACTTTTCTTCCAAAGCTTGTGCCGGGTCAATCGGCTCAATATTCAGTTCGGCCATGGCGTTGGCTTCATCCAGCATCCGGTCGGCCTTTTCTTCCATTCGGGTAAAGGCGTCCATAGCATCTTCGGTTTGATTGGCTGAGCTGCTGGCTTCATTGATGATCTCCTGAGTTTTGGCAATGGACACCTTGGACTTGATCATGGTTCGGCGTGCCTGCAGGGTTTGGATATCCGCTGCCAGTTTGTCATGCATCTGTCGCATTTTCATGGCATTTTCATGAGCAGCAGCATACACATCCATCAGTTCAGAATCCAGATTTTCCAGCTCCTGTTTTTTTGCCAGAAAGGTTCGGGCATCCCCTTCATTCCCAGCTACCAGAGCTTTTTTGGCCAGCTCGGCATATTTTTCCACTTCGGCCTTGTTGTTGTCAACCAACCGTTTCGTACGGGTTTCTTCGCCCATGATTTCAGCAGTACTACGCTTCACTTCGGCCAGATCCTCCAACAGATCAATTAAATACTGGTCGATCATGATCGCCGGATCTTCCATTTTGTCCAGCATATCGTTGATGTTGGCCCGGATTATATCACCGAATCGTTCTAAAATTGCCATCTTTTTCCTCCTCTAATATTACTAATTAGTCTTTTTCCTGATCTGACGGATTATCCTGATATTTTTTCGCCAGGTCTTCGATTTCCACATCGTCAAATTTTTCCAACGGGGTATTCAGCAGTTCTTCGGTCCGCTTGGCCTCAAGATTTTTCTGATTTTTGGCATGTCGCCACCAGACGAATAATAGAATTGCTAATATCACCACCGCAAAAACAATGCCAATGGTAGTCATGGCCGCGATCCATGGTGACCTGGTAACGGTCATGATCCGGTCAGCCGCATCCCGGAACGAGTTACTGAAAAACTCCTCATCCGTAAGGCTACTGTCGTAATAATTACGGTCAATATAGTCAAGCAGAATATCAGTCGCTTCCGTATCAATGACCGTTTTGGCCTGAGTCCCGGCCACATAACGATCCATATAAAAATCATTATACTCATAAAATACAAAGAGCAGATGGGCTTCATCAGTAAACAACTGATCATAAAGGGCATTTGCATAACTGTCCAGTTCACTTTCAATTGGTTGATGCGAACCATTCACGTTATCGATGATCACCACATACGGTTGCACCCCGGTTTTCTGATAAAAGTATTTTAGCCCTTCCTCCAATTTTGTCTGATTATTAATCCATCCCAACTCATCGGTATAATATTCGGTTTCATTGACTGAACCGGCCGGCAGCGGCTGCCGAGCCACTGTTGATTTAGTTATTTCAGCAGAGCCCGTAAAAACCGATGCCACAAAGATACCGATAATCAACAAGAAAATCAAAACGATCACCAGAATGATCAGGAATGCCCCGCAGCCGCAGCCCACCGGACCGCCGCTGCCACCATAGTTGCTGCCGCCAGAACTCATTCTGGACCCGCTGCCAAAAAAACCGCCCCCGGAACTACTGTTAAAGCTGCCAAATCCGCCACTGCCGCCGCTTCTGTGGCTGCTGCCAAAGCCGCCGCTGCGACCACCGCTACTGCGGCTGCCGCCAAAGGAACCGCCACTGCTACGGCCACCTGAGCCGCCACTTCTTCCCATGATACTCCCTCCATTTGTTTACGCGTAGTTACAATTGCTATCTACCCTAAACAATGCCATTCATTCATCATTGACCGCTACAAAAAAAGAAGCATAAAAGATCATTTTCTGATAAAATAAACAGGTTACAAAACCAGCTTTACATATTAAGGAGAAAAACACCAATGGCTAAACAAAAAGAAGTGAAAACCAATGCCATGCGCATTTTGGATAAATTAAAAATTGACTATACCCACCAAAGTTATGATTGCAATGAATTTGTGGACGGGTTGCAGACCGCCGATCAGCTGAATCTACCTTATGAACAGGTCTATAAGACCCTGGTGACTGAAGGAAAAAGCAAGAATTATTTTGTCTTTGTGATCCCCATCGACAAGGAACTGGATATGAAAAAAGCCGCCAAAGCGGTTGGCGAAAAGGCGGTAGCGATGATTCATCTGAAAGATCTGACTGCGATCACCGGCTATGTCCGGGGCGGCTGCACCGCCATTGGCATGAAAAAACAGTTTAAAACCGTCATTAACGACACCGCCAAAGAGCTGGACACCATCTATATCAGCGGCGGTAAGATCGGGCTGCAGATTCAATTGCGACCTGATGATTTCTGCACCGCGGCCGCGGCTGTTTATGGGGATATTATCACTGTCTGATCGTTCCACCCCTGTCCATTAGTCTCGCACTGCTGGGTTATTACGAGTAAAGCATATTATGGGATTATCTATCAATATCTCCTGCTTTTATCGAAGCTAAGTAAAGAAGATTCAGCATTTGCAGCCATGGCGGTTCAATCAAATAATCCCGATTATTCGCACAGAATTTGGGTATCATGTTAAAAAAGCGAGGTTTAACGATAATGACACGATTATATATTGTCACCGGAGCCGCTGGTCACCTGGGAAATACCATTGTCAGAGATCTTTGTGACACGGGTGAACGGGTGCGATGTTTTATCATGCCCAATGACACAGCGCCAGCGCTGACTGGGCTGAACGTTGAAATAGTGTATGGTGATATCTGTAAAGCATCCGAACTTGCCCCTCTCTTTAATGAGACGGATAAATTCGAAACGATTGTGCTTCATACCGCCGGAATTGTATCGATTGCCACTAAATTTGATCAAAACATGTACGATGTTAATGTTTTGGGCACCCTAAACCTCATTGAACACTGCCAAAAACATCAGGTCAAACGTCTGATTTATATCAGTTCGGTACATGCCATCCCCGAGCAGCCCGAACGTCAGATTATCCGGGAAACAACAGACTTTGATCCCGAAGCAGTAGTAGGTTTTTATGCCAAAACCAAAGCTGAAGCAACCAGATATGTCTTGGCCAGTGCCACAGCAGGACTGGATTGTGTGGTGATTCATCCTTCTGGGATCGGCGGTCCAAACGATTATGGCCACGGCCATTTTAAGCAACTGGTTATGGATTTTCTGGATGGCCGCCTGACCGCATTCATTAACGGTGGTTACGATTTTGTCGATGTTCGGGATGTATCCAAAGGTATTATTGCGGCAGTCGACAAAGGCAGAACCGGCGAGTGTTATATTTTATCGAACCGCTTTGTTTCTGTCAGTGAACTGCTCCATCTGCTGGCTGAACTCAGCGGTAAAAAAAGACTTAAAACGATCCTACCCCTCTGGTTTGTCCGGCTGACAGTACCACTTGCCGAGTTATGGTATCAGTTTAAAAAACAAAAACCCCTTTATACCCGCTACTCCCTTTATACGCTTGGCAGCAACTCAAATTTTTCGCATCAAAAAGCAGACACCGAATTAGGCTACACCACCCGGAGTCTGCGTGAAACCTTACTGGACACGATTGTCTTTTTACAACAGACCAATAGTCTCAAACGGCCAAAATAAAGCCCCTTTGCAATGAACATAGGCACCCGGGATTCCCCGCCCCGCGTCATATTTTACCAACTGGAGCCATATAAACGACAAACTCCTCATCGCCATCAACATTTAATAACTGGTCGGCACTTTGTTGATTGCGGTCTGCATCAATCAGCCGGTCTTTGAGATGATCTGCTGTTGATTCCAGCACCAATTGATGCTGAGAAGGCAAATAGCGATACATCCCCGGTTCCAGGCCGCCGACATTGAAAACCACCAGATAGGTTTCCAGCGTATGACGATTTCCCGCTGAGGGAACCGTGCGCAGTGCATTTTTCAGACGCCACTCACGAACCCCCTGGGTGGACCAGAGCAAGAAAGGGATCACCGTCATTGACAACTTCCTGAATGATCACGATGGGATCAGAAATGAGACCATATTTCTGATCTTCCGGGTATGTCACCGCAATTGTCGGATTATTACCGGCATAGGCGATCATACTTGCCATTGAATCCCATTTCGTACACAAGAAAAAATGAGCATACTCGCCTTGTTCAACAATTTTCAAAAATGCCCCGCAATTACCTGCAAGTGCCAATGTATCTTTTACACCAGTCTCGTATTCATATTTTTCAAAGCCATCCCGCATTTCAAGGCGTACCATTCCATGCCATGTTCTTGATATCATTTTAAAACTCCTCTTCTTAAGAAGTGCCCTCCTTCATTGCCCGAACGACACGATTCGAATGTCATTATTGTATCATTCTATTATCCTTAATAAAAGATTATAAAATAAAATCATCCCACCTCCAATCGAAAAATCAATTAACGAAAACACACCCAAAAATTTTGTAGAATACTCATAGAATGTGCTTCTGTTATATCGTGCTCTTATTTCTCTCTAAAAATTTCCGCAAAAAAAGACAGCTATCGCTAGCTGTCTTAACTATTTTTTAATGGTCGGAGTGAGAGGATTTGAACCTCCGGCCTCATGGTCCCGAACCATGCGCTCTACCAAGCTGAGCCACACCCCGTAATATGTTGCATTTCCGACTCAAATATTGTACACTATAATAGACAAAAATACAATCTCAAATATAAAATTTTTTCTATGTTAAGGAGGAACCCACCATGCACAAAAGAAATCCACTTTATCGTGTTGGCGCTTTGGTTTTAGTCGCTGTTATTGTTCTAAGTCTTCTCGTTGTTTACAGTTTCTAATCTGAATGAACATTCGTATTATTGCTGTTGGAAAAATAAAGGAAAAATACTTGACCCAGGCAATCCTGGAATACACCAAGCGATTAAGTGCCTATTGCCGTCTGGAAATCATTGAAGTTAAGGATGAAAAAATTCCCGAAAACGCCAGTGAAGCCCAACGACGAAAAGCGGTCGAAATTGAAGGCGGTCGAATTCTTTCCTATTTAAAGGACGAAGAAATTCTGGCCACCCTGGAAATACAGGGCGATCAACTGGACTCACCAACTTTTGCCAAAAAAATCGAAAACTATGGCATTCAGGGAAAAAGCCAGATCACCTTTGTCATCGGCGGATCCATCGGGCTTTCCCCTGAGATTACCAGTCGTTCAAAATGGAAATGTTCCTTTTCTAAAATGACATTTCCCCACCAATTATTTCGGGTTATGCTGCTGGAACAAATTTACCGTTCTTTTAAAATAATCCGGGGCGAAACGTATCATAAATAACAAATACAAATAATAAAATTAGAGAGGTAAAATATGCCGGACTACGTACTAAAAGCCACCGCAGGAAACGGACAGATCCGGGTCTTTGCGGCAACAACACAAGGGCTCGCTGAAACTGCCCGGAGGCTTCATCAAACCAGCCCTGTCGTTACCCAGGCTCTGGGCCGATTACTAACAGCAGGCTCGCTGATGGGTTCGATGATGAAAAATGCCGATGAACTAATCACTTTAAAAATTGCTGGAGATGGACCTTTAAGCGGCTTATTAGTAACAGCAGATGCCAAAGGCAATGTCAAAGGTTATCCATATGTCAATGATCTGCACGATACGATGGAATCACCCCTTCCCGTATCCGAAGCGATTGGCGGTGGCGCCTTGAATATCATGAAAGATATTGGCCTGAAAGAACCCTACGTTGGTTATTCACCACTTATCAGCGGTGAGCTTGCCGAAGATTTAACTTATTACTATGCCCAGTCTGAACAAATTCCTACCTCCGTATCACTGGGAGTTTTATTAAACGATGATGGCACCGTCCGACAGGCCGGCGGGTTTATTATTCAATTAATGCCCGACACCGATGATGAGGTAATTGATGCGCTGGAAGCCGCTCTGGCTGATACCCCATCGTTAACCAAGTTGCTGGATGAGGGAATAACCCTTGAATCAATTATGGAAGATTTATTTAAAAACCTTAACTTAAAGGTTAATAAAACAGAAATCACCCGCTTTAGCTGCGATTGTTCCCGACAACGCATTACCAAAGCGCTGACATCTATCGGTAAGGAAGATCTCATTGACATAATTTCAGATCAGGAAGAAATTGAAATCAATTGTGACTTTTGTAAAGAGAAATATCTCTTTACTCCGGAAGATCTCCAATCTATTCTAGATCATATCGAAGAAAAAGAGGGATAAAATGACTTTAAAATCTCGTTCCAGTGGTGTTCTGATGCATGTTTCCTCCTTACCGGGGGACTACGGTATTGGAACCCTGGGCAAGGAGGCCCAGAGTTTCATCGATCTCCTTCAGTCCATGGGTTGCAGCTATTGGCAGATTCTGCCGATTGGGCCCGTTGACCCCTGTTTTTCACCGTATAAAAGCACCTCGGCTTTTGCCGGAAACCCCCTTTTGATCGACTTGGAGCTTTTGTACCAGTGGGGTTTATTAACTGCGGATGAACTGACTGCCAGCAAGTCGGCTGATCCCCCCTATTCTATTTGTTATCCCAATCTTATCAACAATCGACAATCGATCTTCAAACTAGCCTACTCTCGACTTAATCCCCAATTTAAAAAAGAAATTCAGGACTACAGCACTGCCAATCAAGATTGGCTTCCAGATTTTTCACTATACACAGTTCTTTCTCAGCATTTTTCAGAGGAAGACTGGACCAAGTGGGATAATCAAGATCTGGTTAAACGCAACCCTGTCACTCTTTCCACTGTTAGATCTATCTATTGTGATAAAATTGATTTTCAAAATTTCTTGCAGTATGCCTATGATAAACAATGGACAACCCTTAAAACTTATGCAAATTCGAAAGGCATAAAAATTATTGGCGACATGCCAATCTATGTTTCCCACTCCAGTGCCGATGTGTGGTGTCATCCCGAACTTTTCCAATTAGATACTGAGGGTTGTTGCATTGAAGTGGCCGGCGTGCCACCCGACTATTTTGCTAAAGATGGTCAGCTGTGGGGCAATCCACTTTATCACTGGGATGTCATGAAAGCAGACAATTATGGCTGGTGGATGCGGCGCATCAAACGCGCTTTGGCAAGTTTTGACATGATTCGGATTGACCATTTCCGGGCCTTCTCGGCATTCTGTTCGATTCCGGCAGGTGCGGAAACGGCCAGGAATGGCCGCTGGATTCCCGGCCCGGCGATGGATTTCTTTGGACAACTGAAAAAGACCTTTCCCGAACCAAACATCATTGCCGAAGATCTGGGCCTGCGGGATGAAGATCTGGTCAAACTGTTAAAAGACACCGGTTTCCCAGGCATGCGGATCATGGAATTCGCTTTTATCGATGATATGAACAATATTCATTTGCCCCATAATTATTCCGCCAATACGGTGGCCTACTCAGGCACCCATGACAATAACACGCTTCTGGGAACTTTTTATGACTACACCCCGGAACAGCGCCGTTATGCCTTTGACTACTGCGGTTACACGGATGCCTGGGAAAACCAATGGCAGGTCGGTGGACATCAAAGCCATTCCTGTCGGGCCTTTATCCGCACCCTTTTTCAGAGTGCCGCCAATTTAGTGATCCTGCCGATTCAGGATGTCTGTGGTTATGGCAAAGACACCCGCATGAATGAACCAGGAACTACAGCAAATAACTGGGTTTTTCGTATGACCCAGGAGGGTTTATCACAAATTGATGTTGATTGGTATTATCACATCAATCAACTCTACCAAAGAAAAGAGCAGTCTGTCATCTGATTACGGACTATCAGGCTCCGCACTTTTTATTTTAATTTATTACTTTAGCGTACTAACGCATTCTTTTCAGGGTTTGTTAATCAGCGTGATTAAAACAAGTGTCCGTATCATTCAAACATTTCTTAATATAAACTTGCAATAAAAGCTTAACCTTTGGTATAATAAGCCCAGGTAAAAATTAGGAAAAAAAGAAAAAGGAGGACTTTACCTTGAAAAAAACTCTATCATTATTGTTGTCTTTGGCGATGGTTGTTACCATGGTCGCCGGCTGTTCCAGTGGATCGACTACATCTTCTACTGACAGCGACGTCATTAAAATTGGCGTGTTCGAACCATTAACCGGTGCCAATGCGGCCGGTGGTGAACTTGAAGTTGAAGGGGTTGAATTGGCTAACCAATTACGTCCCGAAGTATTAGGCAAAAAAGTTGAGCTGGTTATTGCTGATAACAAATCAGACAAAGCTGAAGCAACAACTGCTGCCGCTCGTTTAATTGAAAAAGATAAGGTTGTTGCAATCTTAGGTTCATGGGGATCTTCACTATCCATCGCTGCTGGCGATGTAGTTAAAACCAACCAGATTCCTGCTGTGGCTCTTTCTGCCACCAACCCACAGGTAACTGCCGGAAATGATTACTACTTCCGTGTTTGTTTCCTTGATCCTTTCCAGGGTACGGTAATGGCTAACTATGCATCTAAAAAACTGAATGCTAAAAAAGTTGCCATCATCCAGGAAGTTTCAAACGACTATTCAGTTGGTTTGGCTAAATTCTTCACCGACTCATTTATTAAGTTATCTGGAGATCCAAATGCCATCGTTGCAACTGGTAACTACAATACCGGTGACCAGGATTTCAATGGTATCTTAACAAATATCAAAGCTGCTAACCCAGATGTAATTTTTGCCCCCGGTAACTTTACTGAGTCAGCATTAATCATCAAACAAGCCCGTGCGCTTGGCATCACTGCTCCATTTATTGGTGGCGATACCTGGGAAACCAATGAGTTTATCACCGTTGGTGGTGCTGATGTCGAAGGTGCTGTTATGTCAACATTCTTTGATGATACCAACCCACTGACTGAAGCAGGGAAAACATTTGTTGCTGAATACAAAAAAGCCTACCCAGACCGTGAAAACATTGCAGCTGTAACCGCTCTTGGTTATGATGGCTACATGATGACTCTGGATGCCATCGAACGTGCCGGATCTGCAGATCCAGTTGCTATTCGTGACGCATTAGCAGCTACCAAAGATTTTGAAGGTGCTACCGGGATGATCACCATTGATGCCAACGGCGATGCTACGAAGAACGAAGCAATCATTAAAACAGTCAAAGATGGTAAGTTCACCTACCTTGATTCTGTAACGGTTGACTAATCTACTTCCAAATTTTTTACAAAAAGAGAACATGGTTACCATGATTCGCTTTTATACGCAAGGGTGCGTTAAAGTGATACTTCAATGTATTTAATTTGCGTACCCGTCTTGAACAAACATTGAGGGTATTTGTTATCAGATACCCTCAATTTAAATTAAATGATATAACGAGGTTTTAATTATGGTCGTTGGAATGACAATGGAAACATTCTTACAGCAACTTATCAATGGTTTATCAGTAGGGAGTTTATATGCCTTGATTGCCATAGGCTATACCATGGTTTATGGTATCCTGAGACTGATCAACTTTGCCCATGGCGATATCTTTATGATGGCTGCCTATTTTACATATTTTGGGATTGCCGTATTTTTTCTTCCCTGGTATGTCACATTTATTATCACGATTGGTTTAACCATGCTACTGGGTGTCACCATCGAGCGGGTCGCCTATCGTCCCCTGCGGGAAGCGCCCAAAACATCACTTCTGATTTCAGCAATCGGTGTTTCATTTTTGCTGGAAAATGTTGCCACTTACTTATTTTCAGGAAAACCACAGGCGTTCCCTGAATTCCCACTGATGACAACGCCTTTCTTTATCGGTGGATTGTCTTTTCAGCCGGTTTCTATTGTTATTCCAATTGTTGCGTTTATCCTGATGTCCGCACTACTTTTTATTATTAATAAAACTAAAATTGGAATGGCAATGCGGGCTGTTGCGGTTGATTATGATACTGCCAAACTCATGGGAATTAAGATCAATGGGGTTATTTCTTCAACCTTCGCCATCGGCTCGGCCCTTGCCGCGGTCGGTGCTATTTTATGGTGCATGAAATACCCATCGGTGTTACCCCTCATGGGCGTTGTTCCCGGATTAAAATGCTTTATAGCCGCTGTTATCGGCGGTATTGGCAACGTCAAGGGTGCCGTTCTCGGTGGCTTGATCTTGGGATTTTCCGAAGTGTTGATGGTCGCTTTCTTTCCGGCGCTAACCGGATATCGGGACGCCATCGCATTTGTCATCTTGATTATTATTCTGCTGTTTCTTCCCAATGGACTCCTTGGTAAGAAACAAGTCGAAAAGGTTTAGAGGAGGTACCAAAAATGAAAGAAACTCAAAACAGCATCGGTGCCTACTTAAAACTCCACTGGAAAACAGCCGTATTCTTAGTTGTACTCCTCGTTGGGATCGGTTTAGCCGACATTTTTGTCGATTCATATATGCGCCGGCTTTTGAATTTATGCGCTATTTATGTCATCGTCAGTTTGGCAATGAATCTGGTTAACGGATTTACCGGACAGTTTTCTTTGGGACAGGCCGGTTTTATGGCCATTGGCGCCTATACCGTGGCGGTCTTTACCGTTCCCATCGAATCGCGTGCCGCGATTTTCTACCTGGAACCAATGGCGCCATTTTTAGCCAACATTCAATTGCCCTTTATTGTGGCATTAATTCTCGGCGGACTGGCTTCGGTAGTCGTGGCCTTTTTTATCGGATCGCCTTGTTTACGCCTCCGAGGTGATTATTTGGCCATTGCCACCCTTGGTTTTTCCGAAATTATCCGCATTGTCTTCACCAATACCCAGTCGATCACCAATGGTGCCCTGGGGATTAAAAGTATTCCCACCATCAGCAGTCTCTGGTGGACCTACGGGACTGCCCTACTGATCATCATCGCAACCGTCCTGCTGATTAACTCAACCTATGGACGAGCCTTTAAATCCATCCGTGAAGACGAAATAGCAGCTGAAGCGATGGGGGTTGGGCTCTTTAAAACAAAAATGACTTCATTCCTGATCGGTGCCTTTTTTACCGGCATCGGCGGCGGTTTGTTTGCCGCTTTATTGGGAACTGTTGACCCTAAACAATTCTATTTTACCCTGACCTATAACTTTTTGCTGATCATTGTACTTGGCGGTATGGGCAGTATTTCCGGAACCGTCATTGCCAGCTTTGTAGTCACATTGGGTCAGGAAGCCCTGCGTTTTCTTGATGAACCAATGGCCTTCGGCCTGGATCTGCCGATCTTCAGACCTGGCCTGAGAATGGTTGTCTTCTCCTTCCTGCTGATGGTTATTGTCCTCTTCTATCGAAAGGGCTTAATGGGTACCAATGAGCTCACCTGGGATTTCATTGCACAGAAATACCGCTCCATCAAGAAAAAGCTGAGCGGAAAAAAGACATCAACTGAAGGAGGTGGCAATTAATGAGTCTTCTGAGAACAGAGAATGTCATCATGCAGTTTGGCGGTGTTGTTGCCGTCAACGACTTAAATATCGATATTAAAAAAGGTGAGCTGGCCGCTCTGATCGGACCCAATGGTGCCGGTAAAACCACCGCCTTTAATGTTATCACCGGGGTGTATACACCCACCGGTGGAAAGGTGCTTTTTAGCCCGACCGATAAAAATGGTGCTACTACCGAGATTGATATTACCGGCAAGAAGCCGGACAAAATAACCGGTATGGGCATTGCCCGAACCTTTCAGAACATTCGACTGTTTAAGGAACTTACAGTTCTTGAAAATGTTCTGGTTGCGACTCACCAGAATGCCGATTATAGTTTTCTATCAGCCATGCTGAGAGCACCAAAAGCCCGAAAAGGCGAACGTCAGGCTAAAATGGATTGCGAATTCTTATTGGAGCGGCTGGGCCTTATCGATCTTAAAAATGAAAAAGCCTCGTCCCTGCCCTATGGCCAGCAACGCCATCTGGAAATCGCCCGGGCCCTGGCAACCAAGCCGCAGTTGCTGCTGCTTGATGAACCAGCGGCGGGGATGAATCCTCAGGAAACGGATGAATTAACAGATCTGATTTTTAAACTGAAAACTGATTTTGATCTGACCATTTTTATGATTGAACATCATATGGATCTGGTTATGGAAATTTCTGATCATATCTATGTATTGGATTTTGGATGTACCATCGCAAAAGGAACCCCGGATGAGGTTCAGAATAATCCAAAGGTTATTGAAGCATATTTGGGGGTAGACGCCGATGTTGAAGATTAGTAATTTACAGGTCGCCTATGGCGGTATTGAAGCCGTTAAGGGTATCGATCTGGAAGTGCCGGAAGGCAAAATTGTAACCCTGATCGGAGCAAACGGTGCCGGAAAAAGCACCACCCTCCGGGCTATCGTCAATCTGGTTAAATCAAAAGCTGGAAGCATTACCTATCACGGTGACGAGCTGCTGGGTCTGGACACCACAAAGGTTGTCGATAAGGGCATCACCCTGGTTCCGGAAGGACGACACGTATTTCCGGATCTGACTGTGCTGGAAAATCTGAAAATTGGCGCTTATATGCGCAAGGATAATCTGGATGAAGACATTCAAAAGATTTACGGACTCTTCCCTCGTCTGGAAGAACGTTCCTGGCAACAAGCGGGAACTTTATCCGGTGGCGAGCAGCAAATGCTGGCGGTAGGTCGGGCGATGATGAGCCGACCAAAACTGCTGATGATGGATGAACCATCGTTGGGTCTGGCACCGCTGGTTGTTCAGGGTATTTTTGATATCATCGAAACCCTGAATAAAGAAGGAATGACCATTCTTCTGATTGAGCAAAATGCTAATATGGCTCTGCGGGTTGCCGATTATGCCTATGTGCTGGAAACTGGAAAGATAACCAAAGAAGGCACTGGCCGGGAATTACTGGCTGATGATAGTATTAAAGAAGCATATCTGGGCAAAAGCCACAGAAACAAATAAAAAAAACTCCAATTATTCAAAAACTGAATAATTGGAGTTTTTTTATCGTCGTGATATAATGACCTTATTATTAATGGTCAGGGTTTTGTTAAAGACCCGTTTGAATTTTTTGCCACATTCGTTGATGATCATGTTATCAAATACCGAATGTCCGGTAGTGAGGACATTAAGCTGGACTTCTTTTTCCATAATCACGCAATTCACATCTTTTACGACACCATCCATGCTGCGGTCCAGATACTCAGATATTTGCAGGAACAGACTCAGTTGATCAATGAGATGCCGCTCTTCATTCTGAAGCAGGCCCATGTACTCTTCGGAAATATGAATCTTCTTATTGGTCCGATGGTTCAGAGCAATAAAGGCGCTCATTAACAGTTCTTTTTGCTCGATGCCCAAAAGTCCGGAGTTTAAAATAATATAAAAACTATGTTCATGATGATTTCCAAACTGGAGTTTAATGCCTACATCATGAAGCATGGCCGCGGCACGAATCATCTTCCGGACATCCTCTTTAATGCCATGAAGTGGTTTCAGCTGCTCAAACAGGTTTTCGGTCAGTTTGAGCACATGGTAGGCATGGGGAATGTTCACATTAAAGTTAAGCATGATATTCACCAGCGACAGCTCAAAAATGTCATAGACCAGATTGTCCTCATTATAACCAAAGTAATCGTAAATAATACCATCCCGCAAACCGGCATTGCTGATAATCAGTTCCGGTGAATCGATGTGCTTCATCACCCGCTCCAGAGTGTGGCTGGACCCGACAAAAATATCAATACGTCCTTTTGATAAGCCTTTGAGATTTGAGCGTTCCGCTAAATTCATACTGGCCGCCATTTCACAGATCCGCTTAACATCGTTTGATCCCATCCGATAATTATGGGCAATCTCCATCGGATAATCATTGAAACTGCGGTGGATCCGCCCGACGTTTCGAATGGTTCCGCCCACACCGATCACCGGCAAACCTTCAGCCTTTTTCAGCATCGGGATGTTATTAAATGCCTCTTTCAAAAATTCATCCAGGGCCTTCAGTTTTTTTTCCGAAACCTCGTCAGTTAAATCAAATTTTTCAGCTAAATCGATGGATCCGAAAGGTAGACTGACTGTCTCAACCTTTTTGCGGTCTTTGATAAGAACAAATTCGGTACTACCGCCCCCGATATCCATCAGCAATGCATCCCTGACATCCAGGGTATTGATAGCCCCCAGATAGTCCATTGAGGCTTCCACCTCTCCAGGGATAACAGTGACATCCAAGCCCACTTCAGCTTTGATTCGGGCAACGTATTCTGGTCCGTTTGAAGCTTTTCTAACCGCTGCGGTAGCTACAGCAATGACCTTTTCGATCCCATAAGCTTCACACATACTGACAAACATCGCCATTGTTTCAATCCCGAAGTCCATCCGATCCTGTTGCAGTTTTCCGGTTTCTGCCAGTCCGTCGTTTAAGCGGACATTTACCTTCACGTCATCAATAATCTGAAAATATTCATTGTTGTAATATTCGCCAATAACCAGATGCACACTATTTGAGCCAATGTCGATGACCCCGATATTTCGTCTTTCCACTTCTATTCTCCCTCGATATTTTGTTTTAAAACTGTTTTGTTTTTAGCTTGTTCAAATTCTGCTTCCGCTTCTTTACAGAAATAGTCCTGGCAGGATAGCAATTCTTTGCCGCGCTTGTCAATGCGGATATATTCTCCGGTCTCGGTCATTAAGCGGGTTTTAATAGTATCTTTCAAGGTAATATCCAATATATGTTTTAATTTCTTCTTTATGCTCTCTTCCTCAACTGGGAACAAGGTTTCAATTCGCCGGTTGAGGTTTCGTTCCATCCAGTCCGCACTGGAAAGAAAGATATCTTCCTTGCCCTGATTGTAAAAATAGTAGATCCGGCTGTGTTCCAGAAAGGTTCCGACAATACTGTGTACGGTGATGTGTTCGCTGATACCGGGTAAATTAGGTTTCAGGGAACACATTCCCCTGACAATCAGTTTAATTTCAACCCCAGCCTGGGATGCTTCATAAAGTTTATTGATGATACCTTCATCCACCAATGAGTTCATTTTTGCAATAATTCTTCCTTTTTCTCCCATCTTCACATTCTCGATTTCTCGGTCGATGGCAATGTAAAAGGCGTTTCTAAGGGTTTTAGGCGCGACTTCAATCTTTTTCCACAAGGTGTAATGACTATAACCCGACAGCAGATTAAACAGAGTGGAAATATCGGAACCATAGTTTTCTTTGGCAGTAAACATCCCCAAATCAGTATAAAGACCAGCCGTCACGTCATTGTAGTTACCAGTTCCCAGATGAACATAGCGCCTGATCCCGTCGGACTCTTTTCGTACCACCAGAATCATTTTACAGTGAATCTTCAGACCCACCAGTCCATAGATCACGTGACATCCGGCCTGTTCCAACTTCTTTGCCCAGACAATATTGTTTGCTTCATCAAAACGCGCCTTCAGTTCCACCAATACCGTAACCTGTTTGCCATTCTGAGCGGCCTGAATCAGTGCTTCAATAATGGGTGAATCGCCACTGACCCGGTATAGCGTTTGCTTAATAGCTAAGACCTCCGGATCGGTTGATGCCGCTCTGACAAAATCCACCACGGTTTGAAAGGACTGGTAGGGATGGTGGAGCAGACGGTCTTTTTCGCGGATGACTTCAAATATATCTTCAACCTCATAAAATTCATTGGAGACGAGGGGTGTATAACGAGGCTCCCGAAGCTCATTAAATTCACTGCGATTCTGAAACTTCATAAAACAGGTTAAATCGAGATTACCCTTGAGCTCATAAAGCTCACTCTCAACAATTTCCAATTCGTTCATGAGCCATTTTTTCATTTTTTTACTCATATCTCTGGTGACCTCCAGTTTGATACTGGCACCCCATTTACGCTGCTGAATGGATTTCTCAATTTCAATCAACAGATCCTCTGCTTCATCTTCATCAATGGCCAGGTCACCATTACGAGTAATGCGAAATTCATTGACCTGCTTGACATCGTAGCCGGTAAAGAGCTCGTTGACAAAGGGACTGATCAAATCCTCGATAAAAATATAATTTAGCATATCGGTGTCTTTAGCTTTTGGCAACGCAATGATCCGATCCAAAACCTTGGGAATCTCAAGGATGGCCATAAAATCTTTTTCATCCTTTACCTTGGCTTCGGTATCATGCAGCATGATACACAAATAAACCTGATTGTTTTTCACTAACGGAAAAGGCCGGCTGTTATCAATGGCTTGCGGTGTCAACACGGGGTAACACTCATGTCTGAAATAGTGAAGCGCAAAGTCCTTACCTTCTTCATCGAGCTCATCATAACGCAAAAAAAAGATCTTGTTCTGATTTAGCTCAGGGATGATTGATTTTGACAAACAGGTATATTGTCGGGCCATCATTTCCTGGGTCATACTGTTTAAGGTTGCCAATTGTTCGATCGGAGTTAATCCATCCACAGATTTTTTGGTATAACCAACATTTATCTGATCCATAATCCCGGCAACCCGAACCATAAAAAACTCATCCAGGTTAGATGCCGTAATTGCCAAAAACTTCAGTCGATCCATAACCCGGTTGCATTTATCGTAGGCCTCATCCAGAACCCGATAATTAAAATCCAACCAACTGATCTCGCGGTTTAAAAATAACTTGCTTTTCATGATTCAACCCTCTTAATCTTTAGTATCGGTTTAATGCCATATACATTTTCCATGGTAGTCCGGCTTGCCTTAAAAAAATACTCTTCCAATTGAAAATTTTTCCCGGTTGTTAAATCTATGATCAACTTCTCGTCGCTGACATGGCAATGAAGATTTTGAATTTTTTGTTGATAGCTTTTGTCAAGAGCGATGGCCAGTTTCAGGATCGCTGCCAGTTTAGCAACCAGCAGATGCTCTTTTTCATCACTTGAGTGAATCTTTTCTTCTACTTTGATGAAGTTTGTTTTAACCGCCTCTGCGACCTTGCCCATTACGGCTTTTTCTTCCTGCGTAACGCCGATGATATCGGTCGTTTCGATAATATAGCGACTCTGCACCCAAAAATTTTTATGATCGATAAAGCTACCCACTTCCATCAGATAACAGAGCATCGACAAAAGCTGTCGCTCTCTTTTGCTCAGTTGATGGTATTTTTTTAAGGAATCGAAAATTTTCAGACTAATCTTTTCTACAAATTCCGAGTGCTTATGACTGGTATGATATTTTTTCCCGATCGTTTTGGCAGAAAGATAACTGCCGTCTTCGATCCATTCGATGAGCTGCTGTTTTTTGGTGATCTGAAATTCAAAATCCAGAAAAGCATCGCCGATGATCATCGGGATCAAAATAAAGGTCTCAACTCCGGTTTCTGCCAACAGTTTCAAATAGAGCATCAAGGTATGATTCAGGGTTTCTGCTTCACTTTGATCCAAACGCGGGTACTTTTTTAATAATTGATTAACGGTCAGATTGCCAGCCACCTTACACAATTTACCAAAGTCTTCCGCATTGACCACATAATAATCCTGCCGCTCAGTATAGCCGCATAACTGAGCGATCACATCCACTTCGTGGGAGGATACAAAGAGCCTTTTGATGCGACGTTTTCTGATATTTTCGACGATGTCCTGGGTATTGATCGAAATGAACTCCATCAATAGCGTTTCAAATCGTTCCGAATTTTCTTCGATTGATTTGAGGATTTCCTTCATTTTAAGATAACCCAGCTCGGCAGTCTGATGATAGTCAATAATTCCATTTTTTAGTAGCGCCACTGACACGTTTCCGCTGGAAATAGAAGCCAACATCTGATCTTCTTTGGTTTCATTGATAATATTGAATTCCGGATCGCATTTTAACACCATATGGCGGTAAATAAGATGGGTTTCTTCTTCCTTATCCAGAATTTCAACCTCATAGCCACCGGTATTGATTTTTATCTGTTCAAGAATATAAAGCCGATTTCTCGCTTCTCGGAGGGCCGTTGTTCCAAATATTTTAATTGATTCAACACCGTATGTTTTAGACATTTCGATATATTCGTTAATTGTCTGACACAATGCATAAACCGATTTAAAAGAGATTTCTCCTTTAGTGAAGCTCTGGCTCCCAAAATTGATGGGAAACATGGCTCGATCCAATATTTTAATGCATCCTTTTCCTCTTTGCCCCACAATCAGTTCGCATCGGATTGAGCCAATATAAATAACTGAAAACCGCTTGATCATAAACGTCACCTCACATTCTTTTTTCTATTCTATCACAATTTAAAAAAAAATTATGTTAAAACTCGTCGAAACTCTGATTTTTTTTCAATAAATCAGCTTGTCAGGGCAGTTATGATTTCAGCTCTTTCGCTTTTATGTTACAATGGTTAAAGATATCACATCAGGAGGAAAAATCTTTGCTTGGAACTATTATCAATGCTGCCGCTATTGTTGTTTGCGGCTTGATCGGACTTTTATTTAAACGGGCTTTGCCCCAACGTCTCTGTGAAACCATCACTCAGGGGTTGGGCCTGGGGGTCGTTGTCATCGGCATCACCATGACCATCGAAACTGAAAACATCATGCTGATGTTGCTGAGCCTATTGTTTGGCGGAATTCTGGGGGAACTGATTAATATTGAAAAACAGTTGAAACGCATCGGCGATACCCTGGAATCAAAGATGAAAAACAATAACAATAATATCTCCCAGGGTTTTGTCAGTGCTTCACTGCTTTTCTGTACCGGTTCCATGGCCATTATGGGAGCTCTGGAAAACGGACTAACCGGAACCTTTAGTATTCTTTTGAGCAAATCGCTTTTGGATGGAATTTTTTCGATGATTCTTTCATCGACTTTAGGCATTGGGGTTGTCTTTTCGGCTATTCCGGTGCTAATCTACCAGGGCAGTATTTCGCTTTTGGCTGGCTCAGTCAAAAGCCTGCTCTCGCCGGAAATGATCACCGAAATGAACGCCGTTGGCGGCGTTCTGATTATGGCCATTGGCATTAATATGCTGAAAATCAAAGAACTCAAGGTTGGCAATCTGCTACCAGCGGTTTTTATGCCCATTCTATTTATCTGGCTGATGGGGTTACTGGGACTTTAGAACAAACAAAAGCCGGCATTAAAGCCGGCTTGAGGTTGTCGCTAAACTACCGTACCGACCAATTGTTAATCTGTTGTTCGCCGCGGAATCGAACAGGCTCTGCCGTGTCCGCTCCGATGCGTACAACATGATGTAACAATTGTCGGTACTGGGTTATCTTTTTGACAGTCTGAAGCTGGCAATAATACCGGCTTCTATTTTACGATAATTGGAGTAATAAATAGATGTTAAATGTTAACCAAGCAGGCCACTACGATGAGCTTTGATGTAGCCGCCACAGTAATTATCCATACCCAGTAAGGCCCGGGAGGTGGCAATATCGGCCATGGTCTTATTGTTGGTTGGGTCCAGGACATAGCCGTCCATACCCAGGGTCATGGTCTCAACAACAAAGAGTCGATTCAGGATCGCCCGATTGGGCAACCCATAGGAAATATTACTGAGTCCACACATGAAATGCACATCGGGATAGTCAATTTTTATTTTCTTGATGGTTTCTAAAACTTCGATCCCAGCGGTACCCACACTGCTCACCGGTTTCACCAGTGGATCAAAATACATGTCATCATCTTTGACCCCCTCGTTGGCTAGTTTATCCTGGAGTTTATGGACAACCTTCATTCGGTCATCGGATGTAACCGGCATTCCGGTACTGTCCATGCAGAGTACCACAATTTTGGCATCGTATTTTTTAATCAGCGGCAACACCGAATCATAGCGCTCATCTTCATCCGAGATGGAATTAATCATCGGTCGGCCATACTTACAGAGGCTCAGACCCACATCCAGGGCGGTTGCGCTGGGACTGTCAATACACAACGGCACTTCTACCTCACTTTGAATGGTATTTACCAGCCATTCCATGGTTTCTTCCTCGTTATTGATCATGTTACCACAATTTACATCAATAAATGTAGCCCCAGCCTTAGCCTGACGGATAGCAAGATCAATGATCATTTCTTTATCCCGATTCTTAGCTGCTTCTTTGACAGCGGGTCGGCTGGTATTGATTAATTCACCTACAATTGTCAGCATGATTATTGTCTCCTTCTGTTTTTATGAATTCACGCACTCAATTCTTCTGGACTGCTCTGCTCACTCATCATTAGATCACATAATTCGACCGCTGTTGAAGCATCATCTGAGTAACCGTCTGCCCCGATATCATCAGCAAATTCCTGAGTAACCGGCGCGCCGCCGATAATAATTTTCACCTGATTTCTTACCCCATCTGCAACCAGTTGTTTAATAGTCGATTCAATCTTCATCATGGTCGTGGTCAGCAGCGATGACATTCCGACAATATTTGGTTTGTGCTCTTTAACGGCTGCCGAGAAAACTTCTTCCTTAACATCCACGCCCAGATCGATCACAGTATAGCCCCGGCTTTCCATCATCATTACCAGTAGATTTTTGCCAATATCATGTAAGTCCCCATTTACTGTTCCAATGATTATTTTTCCTTTACTGGGAATATCTTCGTCCGTTATCAAGGGTTTGACCAGCTTCATCCCTTCGTTCATGGTATCAGCCGATTCCATAACTTCCGGGACAAACATTTCGCCGCTTTTAAACAGTGGCGCCACAATGTTCATTCCGGCAATCAAACCATCATTGATAATCACTATCGGATCTGTACCATCATCAATCAACGCCTGAACCAGTACTTTAATTCCATCTAAGTCACCATCCAAAACACATTGGGATACATCATTTAAAGTTGCCATACTAAACCTCCTAAGTTTTATCTTGCTTTATTCTTATTTTATTTCCCGGTATCAATCACTCACACATAATTTCCAGTTTTTTATTGAATTACAAGCCGTACTCACTGGGAATAAACTTGTCCATATCCAAAACAGATTTCATTTCATTATAGAACTCATTGGGATCATCAGGAATCGTTTCAATTGCTTTTTCCATTTTATCCAACCACTTCATATCGCGTTTATCGCTTTTTACCTTGCCTTCGACAATTGCTTTTTTAAGTTCAGCTACTGTCAGTTGGGCTGCTAACTTGGTTCTCAAGAAATTATCCTGGGTTTTAACAAGCTCCGCACTGATCCGCATCACTACATCCGGTCGCAAAACATAAGCCTGAACATCTAATGCCGAGTCGGACTGAACCAGCAGATCTCGAAACATCAGTTGCTGTCCATTTAGGGTGGCCGCATTCATCAGCCGGCAGTCGTAGATCAGTTGTTCCATTGCCACCACCGGAGCCATTTCAGATAATAATTTGACTTGCTGAATCGATTCATTACTCCAGGTATCGGCAACGGCAGCGGCAATATTGCCGATCGGGCTCAAATGGGCACCCGCTGCCGTTTTTCCTTCCATCGAAATGGGACTGCCAGTGATAGCTTTGAGGTACGGTCCTTCATAAGCGCAATCTTTACTTGGTCCCACAGCACCCTGTTCAAAGGCTACCAATGCTCTTGGTACCGCTGTAACCCGAATAACGGCGGCAAATACGTGCGGGATAAAGCCTTTTTCAGCTAACACCATGGCTGTATTGGCAAAACCGCAGGCTGAATCTCCAGCGGCAAAACAACTATTGGCATTGGATAAGTTGACCAGGTGTTTCCATAAAAATTCCATGTCATTGCATCCTAGAATACCAAGTGCAAAAATAGCTAAACGAATGTCTGCCTTAACCAGAGCGCTGTCATGAATTTCCTTTCCGCCGGTTGATTCTATTGAGAAGAAATCGGAACCATCTCTGGCACATTGTTCATACAATTCCAGCATCGTTTCCCAGTATTTTCCGCTACGCATGACAGGTGGTCGGCTGAACTCTCGCAAATCGTTGGGAGTGGTTCGAATCGCTGTTTTTAAGCCATATTTTTCCGATGCTTCTTTCATACCATTTAAAAGAATTCGATTGACTTCAATTCCATATTTAGGGTGCTCGGTGAAGTCAGGCAGGGTTTCAAATTCGATCAAAACACCGGGTGCATAAAGTTCCGCGGCCCGCTTTAAAACCCCTTCAATAATGTTGGAATAGATCGTGGCTGCTTTTGGCATGGTCACATCGTTGATGTCCATACCTGGTAATGTGAAGTTTATTTCCGGATAGACCATCCCCCCACCGATCACCATGCCACTTTTCGTTGTAACTGGATTGGGACAGGAGCCATATACAAAATCATCCAAGTCCGTGTATGCTAATTGATTAAACTTCTTCGCCATTTTTTCCTCCTCGTTTTTAATTCTAGCCCCTGCAGGATTGCTAAAATTTATTTTATACTCTAATCATACGCCTGCTTTGTCAATGTGTCTTTAGACGTTTTTTGTGATATTTGGTATTATATTGCTTTTTTATTTTATTTAAAGCACAAAATAAGCATAGTCTATATTATTACTTGCAAATAATATAAACTATGCGTTTGCAGCTAACTATTTCAATGATGATGGCCATTACAGATCGGACAATCATTCCCATCGCCATGATGGTGATGATTGCTTTGCTGATTGTGCTTCGCATTGATTTGAATCTTGATCTCAGAATCACGTTTTATCATCATCTGGCATGATCGTTCAAGAAAAACCCGGCTTTCTTTTTCACTGATATTGGAAACCAGCGAGTTAATAATTACATTTATATCGAAAAGATCCTGATGCTTGCCATAAAGCTTACTGTTTATGGCATTTGAATTGCTGATACAGCTGTATTTAATAAAATCCTGTTCGTTGATCTGTGCCAGCGCTTTGATATGTCCAATCATCCGATCATCATTTTTACAAATGTGATTCACATAAAGATGTAATACATCATGAATCCGGGAGCGCCATTTTTCAACTGACAAAGCCTGGTTCGATGAAAACCGGACATTGAAAACAATCGGCAGAAATTCTTCCTGATACATTTGTTTACCTGCTTTCTTAAAAATATTGATGAAATTCCTGAACCAGCTCATCGTTTAGATCCATTTTAAATGTTTTTAACCCTGGTTTTGTTGCTTCTACCATCTTCACTGCTGCTTCAATTTCACTCTCCCTGACTTGGTCAAGCTTATTGATTACTACGCATCTAGCCAGATTAATCGAATCATTAAACAACTGCTTCATCCGTTTTTCATATAAGGCAATCCGGGTTGGATCGAAAATAAACACATTTTGAATCTCTTTTTCATGATACCCGCAATTTATAATGGCCGGATACAACGACGATGGATTGGCCATTCCCGAAGGTTCAAATAGAATATAATCCAGATCCACGTAGTCTTCCAGCAGATGATTGACGGTCGCTTCCAGTGTCACCTTCATGGTGCAGCAGACACAGCCGCCAAATAAATCCAGCACGTCGTAGCCCATCATCCGCATCTGCCGGTTATCAATACCCACTTCCCCGATCTCGTTAATGATAATCGCACATTTTTTATCAGCCGCTGATAGCATTTCTATGGTTTTAAGCAGCATCGTTGTTTTTCCCGAGCCCAGAAATCCCGAGAACAGTATTATTGGCGGCCGATCGTTTAATAATTCGCGGTTTTTACTACACATTAAAATACCCCGCTTTGTTTCCCAGCAATTGATTAACAATTTCAATTGCTCCAAAAACGTCTTTGCCAAAGCCATTTGCGCCGATCTCATCAACATAGTCCTGGGTGACCGGGCCACCACCAACGACAATTTTAACCCGGTCGCGGATCCCTTCGTTGACAATTGCTTGAATCACATGTTTCAACTCGCCAATGGTTGTGGTCAAAAGTGCTGACATCGCCAGAATATCCGGTTTATAGCGCTGGATAGCTGCTATAAATGATGAGGCTGGTACATCAATACCCAGGTCAATGACCTCATAGCCATCACCCTGTAGGGTCATCGATACCATATTCTTGCCAATATCATGCAGATCTCCGGCAACGGTACCAATAACGATCAGTCCTTTTTTTCGTTTGAGGTTAGATTCAACAAGTAGCGGTTTTAAGACATATAAGCTTGCATGCATCGCCCGGGAGGACATCAGTACATCGGGAATAAAGATATTACCATTTCTAAATTCTTTACCGATTTGTTCCATCATCGGAATCAGGGCGGTGGTAATAATCACATCGGCCGACATTCCCATCTTCAATGCCTGCTCGGTTGCGTTTTTGACTACTTCGGCATCACCATCATTTAAGCCGTCTTGAATATCTTTTAAATAACCATCCATCTTGATTTCTCCTTTTAGAGATTTTGCCTGAATTGTGTTGGGGTCATCCCCTCATTGCGACGAAAGACCTTCGAAAAGTAGGAGCCATCGCTATAACCCAGAAACATGGCAATTTCTTCAATCTTATAGCGAGGATTACTGAGCATTTTTTTCGCCTCATCCAGCTTGACCTTGGTGACATAATCCATCACCGTCATATTTTGGCTTTCTTTGAAAATTCTACTGACGTAAAACGGACTCAGATAAACCGAATCTGCGATCTCTTCCAGAGAACTGTTCTTAGTATAATTGTTTCGGATAAAGCCTTTGATGCCTTCCACTGCTGCCCGATTTTTAGATTTGCTGTGATGGTGAATTTCATCCAAATAGCGCTCCAGCAGGGAATTGGCAACAATATTAATTTCGCGGATACTATAACAGTTATTCAGTTCCTGTAACAAATTAGCATTGAAACCCATTGATTTTTCTATGTCAACCCCGGCTTCGACACAGGCTCGGGACATGACCACCACCAGTTCGTAAACCCGGCCCTTCATAATTAGAAGCTTTTCCCCGTCACAAGAAAAAATATCTGCCAGCATGACTTTAAAGAGTTTACGACATTCATCCAGATCACTAAGTTTGATTTTTCCGATCAGTGCTTTTTCTTTTTCTAAAAAGAAGTTAAGGCTCTGACTATTGAGTTTTTCTTCCAGATTCTTACGAGTTTGGATTTCTTCGTTTAAGAGGAGTTGCTGCAATTCAATTTCTTTCTTCTGGTGCAGGCTTTCCCCACCTGTTTTGATAATGTAGTTGGCAATCACATGAAGCAGTGATGCCGCCCCCTGAACCTTTTCGCCTGATACCACCTGAAGTTTCTTAGCAGCTTCGAACAGCGCTTTAAAATCGTCGGTTAAAAAACGATTCATTTCTTCCAATTCAATCCAAAAAAACTCTTCTGGCTCCCACATTAAAACCTGTCCGCAGATAATGGTTCCCAGGTGTTCTTCATCAAAAATAATGGGTGCAGCCCACTCAATCAACCCGGCCGGACAACGGAAAATATAGGGTTCATCAAAGATAGCAGCCTGTTTTCCGGCCCGGGCATATGCGCCCACACAGCGACTGATCCCCTTTTGTTTTTCCATTTTCCAGATCATGTGGCAAAATTCACAATTCTTTTGGGCATCTTTCCTGGAAAAGATCGAGTGTCCTTCCACATCTACGATGTTCGCGGTTAGTCCGGTTACATTGGTAAATGCATCTAATATTTTGATAATAATTTCTTTGTCCACCAGTTGGATTAAATGCGCCCGGCTCGAGATGCTCCCGCATTTTTTATTAGTAAACGTTTCGTTCACCATTTCCCCCCCTTTACGCAGTAGTTTGTAATCGTATATCGTTCTATCTATAATTAAGAGTATAACATTTATCAAACTAATAATAGGTACAATATTGCTATTTTAGGTATTTTTCTGTATGGCGTGTTTGATATTCAAAGAAATAGGCACAATATAAAAAAAAGTGTAAAAATTAAACCAAATTTGGTTTAATTTTTACACTTATGGAGCAACTTGTTATAATAATTCTTGACTTAGTTTAAACTTCTGTAAATGAGCTTTTATCAACACCACATTCTGGACATACCCAATCTTCCGGAATATCCGCAAAAGCAGTTCCTGCTGCTACCCCGTTGTCTGGATCCCCTAATTCCGGGTCATATACATAACCACAGATATCACATTCATATTTTTGCATTGCACTCTCCTTTTTTTAGTATGACTTATCTCTATTATAATCATTCTAACTATTATTTCAATGTTTTTTTGAATTATTCATTCATTTCATGTTTTTAATCTCCGAAAAATGGCTAAACTAAATGAAATGACAAAGATTTGCCGCACCAATCATACCTGACTCATTTCTAAAAGTAGCCAGAACAATTTCGGGCATGGCATAATCGGGATAGGTTAAATGGCTTTTAGTCTCAGTTTTGATCCGTTCCAGCAAAAATTCTCCGGCGCTGGACACACCCCCACCAATGGCGAAAATTTCGGGATCAATCAGATCACTAATGTTGGCAATAGCCCAGCCCAGGTATCGGGCCAGCCGATTAACTGCCGCTAGAGCCAGTGAATCGCCAGCTTTGGCAGCCTCAAAAATTCGTCTGGCATCAAAATTTTCAGCTGCTTTTAAATCTGATTCAGCGCCCTCAGCAAGCTGTTTACGACAGTAGCGGATCAGTGCTGTTGCTGAAGCAAAGGTCTCCAAACAGCCATTTTTTCCGCAACCACAATCATAAAAATTTGCTTCCATGATCATGTGGCCAACTTCTGAGGCCACCCCATGGGCACCGGAAATAACCTGATCATTAATGATCACGCCACCGCCCACTCCGGTACCCAGGGTCAGCATCACCGAGCTGCTTCGACCCCGGGTGCTTCCAAAAGCTGCTTCGGCAATACAGGCAGCCGTAGCATCATTAACCAACAGTACCTCAAGCGACAGCGCTCTTTCAAGATCCTGTTTTAAAGGTTTATTCTTCCAAAAGAGGTTAGGACAGGAAACAACCGTTGTACCATCTGCCGAGAGGATTCCGGGAATCCCGACTCCCACCGTTTTTTCTGTCGGCGCTAGCCGGTGCAGTTCTTTAATTAACAAAACCAGATCGTTTAGCACCTGACCATAACCCAATTGGCTTTGGGTTTCTACCATCCGTTCTTCCTGTATGACGCCCAAATGATCAACGATACCGCCTTTGATGGCGGTGCCACCTAAATCGATGCCTATTCCCATCCTTGTCCTCCTATTTCCTAGCTAATCGCCGTAGTGGATAAGCCAGCCATGGAATTGAGGCTGATCAATGATACTCCCAGGCTGAGTCCGGCTGACACCACTTCCAGCCCGATCACTGTAATCGCAGTTTTTTTGTAGCTCACGCCGTAGACGATGGCCAGACCAATAATGGTCAGAACAAGCTGCCAGATGTTAAAGACACTGAATATTCCCCCCAAAAAGGCTATCCAATCCATTTCATAAACCTTGGTCATGTCGATCGGTTTTTGAAAGAAAATATTGAGAATAGTCTGGAATATTTTAGGGAAATAGCTCAGTCCCACCACGTATACGGCAGTTTTAAAAGAGCCTTCACCACCCATTTTCTTTAACACCAGGTTAAAGATGGCAGCCTTTACCACCATGGCAACAGCCAAACCGATCGTGCCGAAAATAATCGCACTTACGATACTAATCGTTTTAACCATGCCCAACTGATCCGCAGGAAGATCCATGCTAGTGGCAGTATTACCAGCGATCACACCGGTCAATCCTCCGATGATTACAATAATCAAAATCGGGATTAGAAGCGACCGTTTTTCTTTTTCAGCAACCTGTTTAAAAAATTTAACAGGGTTAATTAATAGGTATAAATAGTTCATCCTTACTCCTTCGCATTTTAATTTTTTGAACAGTTTCGGCAACTGATCATTCACTCATTTAAAATTGCCTCCACTGTTATTTTTATTCTAAATTTCATTTTTAATAATCGCTTTTTTAACTTGATATTGTCGCGACGCCTTATCATTCGCTGCGGATCGCATCCAATGAACTCAGATTGGCAGCTTTAATGGCCGGACGAACCCCGGACAAAAGTCCCACCAGGGCTGAAAAAAACAAGGCAAAAATAACCAGACCCGGGGTAATAAAGGAAATCGTTACGCCACCTTCACCGCCGATAAAAAAGCCGGCAATTAGATTGATCAGCACCGAAAGCACCAGGCTGATGATAATCCCCACCAGGCCACCGATCAGTCCAATCATCGTCGATTCGGCAATAAACATGTTGCGGATGTCCGATATGGACGCACCGATGACCTTCATGATCCCAATTTCTTTGGTTCGCTCATAAATAGACATGGTCATGGTATTGACAATGCCGATACAGGCAACCAGTAGAGCCACTCCACCGATACCGCCCAGAAGAATCTGCAACATCTGGAATACCGAACCCATGGAATCAAGAATCTGCTGCATCGAAAAGACCGTAAATTCCATCGCCTCAACCTCAGTGGTGACATCATTAACCACCGAAGAATCCTCGACAGTCACCAATGCCTGGGTATAGCCCTGCTTCTTGACATTGGCTTTTCTGCCGGTCTGCCATTCGTTGAGCTCTGTCACCAGATTATAGTCAGCAATGATGGAGTAATCCTCATTTCCGCCGGTTGCTTCCAGCACACCAGTCACCTTCAGCTTCTGGGTCTTCATTTCTTCTTCGCCATTGGCATTGGTGCGTTTGATGGTCATGGTTATGTTCTGGCCAATCAGATCTTCGGGTTTAACTTCACTAGCTTCAAGCTGGGTCGAAGCACCAGTATAGGTAAAGCTGGTTAAAACATCCTTGCCGAGGATGACACTGTTTTCATCATTGGCTCCAGGCTTTTTTCCGCTGGTCGTTACATAGCGCATGTCTTCCAACACACCATAGTCCACCCCCATCAAGGAAACCCCGTACTGCTCGCGGTCAATCTCGATCTCGCCACCATTAAGATTCACCACGGGGGTGACCGCTACAACCCCATCTATTTTCTTCAGATCTTTTATGGCATCCTCATTAAGAATCGGTTTATCATCCGTTTTTCCGCCACCCATGGAGGTCATCCCCATCGAGGAGAGATCCTGATAAACTTGCAGAGTGGTCACTGAACCGATCCCCGAAAGCTCATCAGTGATGCTTTTCTGAGCCCCATTTCCAATCGAAACCATCACGATAATGGACGAAGTTCCAATGACTACACCGATAATGGTGAGAATGGTTCGAAATTTCATGCGCCAGAGATTCTCCCAGGATAATCGCAGGAGTTCTTGCTTATTCACACCCGCACCCCTCTAAGCGCCAATGCCAAAGACTACTCTGAGAAATTTCTGAAAAATGTTTTCTTCTCCAGATTCGGCCGTCGGCGTGGTGGCTTCCTCAGAAACAATGGTAATAGCTTTTTCAATCGCCCGCTCGTTATTGAAACTGTCCATGTATTTCACGGTTATTTTTCCCGGAAATTCACCAGGTTCAGCGGTGGTGACATCAGCTGAAAAATTATCATTATCATCCTTTTCAAAGGTACCATAATATTGATAGTTTTTGGTAAAGTCCACCCCATCAGCAGCCACACTAACCTGCACCCCACGTACCGGATTGGAACCAAAATTGGCAATTTCAAACTCAATCGGTGTAATGCCTTTGTCATTTTCGGTTAAAACAAATCGATCTGGTGCAATAATCGACAATGACTCGCTTTCATTAATCACAATACCCACGGTTTCGGTAAAGTTGTAGACGCTTCCACCACTACTTTCACAATTAAGCTGTAGGTTCAAGTTATAGTTTTTAGCTTCGGCATTGGGAGAAGTAACCATTGGAATATCGATGGTGGTACTTTCCGCCGAAAGAATCTCTTCCCGATAAAAATGGCTGCCGCTGCCGACCATCGAAAATACCCCCAGATCTGTGGCGCCTGACTGGGATAATACATCCAGGGTCACGTTATGGGCATCGTAGTCACCATGATTTGTCAGGGTAACCACCAGTTTAAATTCCTTACCAGGTGATACTGTCACCGGATTGAAGGTGACTGAGCTGATCTGAAGCAAGGGTTGTTCCGGTGCCGCCAGGACTGCTGGTGTAAGACATAATGATAGCAATATTGCCACCAACAGAGCTGATATTACGGATTTTGTCTTGATTGCGATTTTTGTTCTCTCTTTCATAATTTCTCCATTTCTTTGAGTTTCGATCCTCGCCAAAGCTTCTGATCAAAGCTTATTGATTGACTTCAGATTCGATCAGGCCATCCCGCATATGAATAACTTTGGTGCAGTATTTAGTCGTATCTGGATCATGGGTAACAATGACAAAGGTCTGATTTTCGTCCCGGTTGAGTCGATAAATCATTTCCATAATATCGGCACTTGTTTTTGAATCCAGATTCCCGGTGGGCTCATCGGCTAAAATAATCTCCGGATGGTTCACCAGCGCCCTGGCAATACTCACCCGTTGTTGCTGTCCCCCCGATAGTTCGCTGGGCTTATGCCCCATTCGATCGACCAGTCCCACCACTTCCAGGGCTTCAATTGCCCGTTCTTTGCGGATTTCTTTTTTGACACCAGCAAAGGTCAGGGCCAGGGCAACGTTTTCCATGGCGGTCATGGTTGAGATCAGATTATAGGACTGGAAAATAAAACCGAGGTGCTCGCGTCTGAACAGACAAAGTTCATTCTCTGTCATTTCACTGATCCGATAATCCCGAATCCTAATATCCCCGGAGGTGGGCGGTACTAATCCCCCCAGCACGTTCAAAAAGGTGGATTTACCTGATCCCGAAGGACCAAGCAGGGCCACCATTTCCCCTTGTTCAATATCCAGATTGATTCCCTTGAGAATATTAATGTCTTCTTTCCCCAACTTGAAATCTTTGTGTAAATCTCTGACTTGAATAAAAATTTCGATCGACCCCCTTTCTTTTTGATCTGTGGTTTCAACCAATCAATTGCTGATTATTATAACACAAATCAACAACAATTATTCCAGATTTAAACGATTTTTCATAATCGTCTGGGTCACGTAATAGAAACCAATTCCTAACACCACATTGAGTGCGGTTGTCCCATTTATAAACCAGTGAATAGTTGTCATGGCCTCACTGCCATTTAGCACCATGTTTTCCAGATTGCCGATGGCCAAACCCGCCATCGCAATCGACATAATAATCTGAATCGCAATGGTTATAACGATATAGGCGCCAAAGGCTGCAATAATCCGGTGTTGACTAAACAATTGACCAATGGTAATAGCGACGTAAATCATCAGAATCGATGAAATTGCATCAGCAAGGAAAAATATTGCCAGTTCAGCCATAAAGAGATTAAGCTCCGTTCCCGTTTGCAGGTAGAACATCGAATAAGCCGAACGTATTGTCTGCGACAGTTCCATCATTGAAAAATAGCCCAGCGAGAAAATGAAAAAAGTCAGGACAATCATTACTGTACAGACTGCCGACCAGATCATCCCCACCAGTAACTTGGATAAAACTAGCTCCCAGGTTTTTACCGGTAAACTGAACATCAGATAGCCCTCATCGGTAAATAAATTTTTATAAAAACGTTGAATGATCATCACCAGAGTCATCACACAAATCCCTACAATCAACACAAAATAGAGGATAAAGCTGATTCCTAAAACAATCTCGGCAATTTTGTTATTTGACGCTGCCTCTGAAAAGAAATCCGGTGCGCCGATAGCCATTACCAATTTGGTAAAAATTGTTAAAATCAACAAAGCACCGTATAGGGGCAGAAAAATTCGACTGGTGGCCCTGATTTCATGTTTGATCAGTTTTCCTAACATTTGAACACCTCCCTAAATAATCCATCCACCGACTTGTTATGAGTTTCCCGTATCTCATCGACACTGGAACTCAGCACCAGTTCACCCTGATTAATAAAAACAATATCATCCAGAATCTGTTCGATATCCGCAATCAGATGGGTGGAAATAATTACTGCTGCATCTTCTTTATAATTGGTGATGATGGTATTTAGAATATAATCCCGAGCCGCCGGATCAACCCCGCCAATAGGCTCATCGAGGAGATATAGCTGGGCTTGACGACTCATCACCAGAATTAGCTGTACCTTTTCTTTAGTACCTTTGGACATGGTTTTAAGGCGGTCATCAGGATTGATATTCAGATCTTTAAGCATATTTTCTGCTTTAATGCAATTGAAATCCTCATAAAAATCCTCAAAAAAAGCAATGATCTCACTGACTCGCATCCAATCATTGAGATAGGTGCGCTCAGACAAATATGAAACCTTTGCTTTGGTATCAACTCCCGGAGCCTTACCATCGATGGTAATTTCACCATCTGTTGGCACCAGCAAACCGGCTGCCAGCTTGATAAAAGTACTTTTGCCACTACCGTTGGGCCCCAGTAACCCAATGATCCGTCCGCGAGGTATTTCCAAATTGATGCTGGAAAGGGCTGTTTTTTTGCCATAGCTTTTAGTCAGATTGTTAGTGTTTAATATGGTCATTTTCTTTTTCCCCTTCCTCAATTTTTTCCATCAACACCAATATTTCATTTCGACCTATGCCCAACTTTTTCATTTTTTCTAGAAATGCGCCAATTTCCTGGACTGCCAAGTTTTTTTTCGCTTCTTCTATCACTTTCAAATCCTCCGTAATAAATCTGCCACTGGTTCTTTGTGCAAAAACGAGTTCCATTCTTTCCAGTTCTGCCAATGCTTTCTGCATGGTATTGGGGTTCACTCCGGCATCCATTGCCATCTCTCTCACTGATTCTAGTTTATCTCCCGGGGTGTAAACACCGGAGATGATTCTGAGCTCTATCTGTTCCACCAACTGTTTATAGATGGGGCGATCGGAATCGATGTACCATTTCATTGCGGTCCTCCTTTGTATTATTGTATTACTTGATTAATACAATAATACTATTTGATTTAATTGTCAAGCGTTATTAATCAAAATGACAAAAAAAGAACCCTGAAGGGGTTCATATGTCATTACACTACCATACGGTCAATATTTTTTCACGACTATACCGCTTTAATCTCGAAGATGCTAACCATTTGCTTGAGGAGCTGGGCCTGGCCAGAGAGTTCTTCACTGGCGGCGGCGCTCTGTTCAGCTGTAGCAGAATTAGTTTGAACCACCATCGATACCTGATCAATACCCTGATTAATCTGTTCAATTTCGCGGGCCTGGTCACCTGATGCCTGGGCGATGTTTCTAACCAAATTGGCAACTTTCTCAATCTCGCTTGATATTTCTTTGAGACTGACCGCCGTTTCATCCGCGATGCGGGTGCCAATTTCCACTTTCTTAATGGATCCTTCAATGAGACTGGTGGTTTTATTGGCGGCCTCACTGCTACGAACCGCCAGATTTCTCACTTCCTGAGCGACCACTGCAAATCCTTTGCCGTGCTGTCCTGCTCTCGCCGCTTCCACTGCCGCATTGAGCGCTAAAATATTAGTTTGGAAAGCAATATCATCAATCACTTTGATGATTTGAGAAATATTTTGGGAAGATTTGTTGATTTCAGTCATGGCAGCAACCATTTTACCCATTTGATGGTTGCCAACTGCCGCATTCTCACGCACAGCCATGGCCCGATCATTGGCTTCATTTGCCCGGACAGCATTTGATTTGGTTTCATCTGCCACTTCTTCAATGGATGCCGTCAGTTCCTCGATAGAACTTGCTTGTTCGGTTGTTCCCTGAGCGAGGGCCTGCCCGCTGTCAGAAATTTGGATGGCCCCCGATTCCACCTGTTCAGAAACCCCATTGATATCAGAAAGGGTAGTGCTAAGCTGCGTATTGATGTCATTTAATGAATTTTTAATGGCTGCAAAATCGCCTCTAAATTCCGAAGTAATTTCCTGATTGAGATTCCCTCGTCCCATTTCTTCAAGGGTACCAGTAATTTCGCCCACATAGGCTTCCAGGGAAATAATAGTCTGATTAAGGTCCTCTTTGATTTTGGCATGATCACCTTTGTATTCTCCCATGATCTTGGTATGCAGATTACCCTGGGCCAAGTCCTGAAGCACATCTGAGGCTTCCCTGATTGGTTCAATGACTGCATCCAGAGTTTGATTAAAGCCGTCAACAACCGTAGCGTATTCGCCTCTGAATTTGCTGCTGTCGCCACGGTGACTTAAATCTCCTTCCACCGCTATCTGAGCCATGTTTTCGGTTTCTGCTACCAACAGATTGATATTCTCCATCATCACAACTAAGGTTGGCAGCAGATGATCATTTTCACTGCGTTTCCCCTCCTGTTGCAGGTTCGGCAAATCGCTGAGATTACCCTGGCTAATATTTCCGGCAATCCTGGTAATCGTCAGGAGCAATCTACGGATACCATTGATGGATTCAGCAATCTCTGCATAAATGCCCAGATAATCGCCCTGGATCGACTGGCTAAAATCATTCTGATTCATCAGCCCCAATACATAATTTCCTTCTTTTAGCGCTGCCAAACCATCAATACAGGCATTAATGCTGTTCTTAAAGGTTTCAAAATCACCATAATAGGTATCTTCAATTTTTTCCGGGATAATCCCGCAGCCGATCTGGCTGACACACTCAGCTGCCACATTCATGGGAACGACCAGAGCATCCAGGGTGTGATTAAAGCCGACCAGAATTTCTCTGAAGCCGCCTTCAAACGCGTCGGTGTTGCCGCGAATTTCCAATCGCCCTTCAACGGCGGCTTGAGACAACAAAACGGATTCGGCAATCAGTCCGCGAATGGTTTCAATGGTCTGCTTTAACGCCGGCATTATTTCATCCTGATCATCCTTAGGTTCAATGTCTGCCGACACATTCCCGGCCGAAATCTGATGCATGGTTTCAATGACCACATGCTGCAGATCATCGGCAAAATGATCCATTGCCACCGCCATTTCGCCAACTTCATCCTGGTAATCCATGTTCAATCGCATCCCCAGATGACCCAAACTCATTTCTTTAATCATCTTATTGATTCTGGCAATGGGTTTGGTGATGGTTGAGGCAATCAAAAAACCCAGCAACAGCGAGAGAATGAGTCCCACCACCAGTAAGATAATCATCATCATCGTTGATGATGCCGCAATGGCCTGATTACTTTTGCCGGTATCCTTAACAATTACCAGTTTCAGCTCCATCATTTCCCGGTAATTAGTCTCTATTTGACTGTGAATCGCATCAAACTCGCTGCCACTCGCTAAAACAGCCGCTTCCGCTGATTTCCCCTGATGAACCAAATCAACCATTTCGGTAACCATCACATCAAATTGATCTTTCAGCAAATAGGTCTCATCAGCAATTTTAATGGCTTCCGGGTCCATCAGGGTCGTTTGAAAGGTTTTAAGGTTGGAGTCAAAACGGGAGTTCTTTTTGAAGATTTCCTTCTCAATGGCATCAATGTCTTCTGGCGTCGTTGCCAGGATTAAATCTTCAATACTGCCGATAATGCCTTGAAAAGAGTCGACGATATTAACCAGTTCACCCAACGGTTTGGCCATTTTCTCATAAAGATAAATATCTTGCTGACTGATTTTTTGAATACCAACCAACCCCATGGCTCCAATCCCCCCAGCAATGGCGGCAATGATCAAATATCCCAGAATTATTTTTCGGCCTATTTTAAAATTATAAAACCATTTCATTTACTTTTCTCCCCATCTGCAACTGATTTATATCATCAAAGCTCATACAAACAAAATAACAGCGATTCAGATATAGGTTCCCCTGTTATCTTCATCGCTGTTAAAGTCTAACATGCTCTGCAGTACCATATGTTAACGGCATGGAAAGATTATATTAAGAGTCTGTTAATTTATCGTCATAATTAATTTAATTAAGGATCGTTCCGATTGTCAAAATAATAATTATCGGTACCAATGAGATCACCAGATTTTGCACACTCAGTGGAAATGTCTTTGTTTTGGACTGCTGTTTTCTGAATTTTGAAATATTTTTATGAATAGGGATTAAACCCACAATCGCGATTAGTCCATAAATTGGTAGTAATCCAAACATTACCATTATTATAGTGGCAGCAAATCCTAGATAATAAAGCGCTGCAAAAATATTCAGGGCATTTTTTACACCAGTGTAATAAGGCAGGGTAAAGCGGTTTACTTTAACATCATCGTCAAGATCACAGATGTTATTTGCCAACATAATATTGGCAATCCCTGTTATCGCCGGGATTGTAACAACTCCCAATTTCAGTAGGTCCATGATGTTAAATGACACTTGCAGAAGCCAGTTTGTAAAAATAAAATAAATTAGACTATCCTCAGGAGCATTAATAAAAACCACTAAGAAGGGAATAAACAAGCCCATAAATAATCCCGAGAAAATTTCGCCTAGCGGCATACGGGAAATCGGTACTGGACCGAAGGTATAGAAAATCCCCACGCCAAAACAGAGGGCACCCAATACTAGAACAATCACTCCGGTATAAAATACCAGGGCCAGCCCCAATAATATGGCCAGAATCAAAAGGAAATACAATATCTGCTTCGCGGTTTTTTGAGAAAATTCCAAGATCTTGCCATTTGCTTTCACATCGATGTAATTATTTAAGGCGGTTGTTGCCATATCAAAGCTCAGCATTGATGTGAAAAATAGCAGTGTATTGCGAATATCAACCTGTTTATAGGTATACAGAACATAAGTCAAACCCAGTAAAAATGGCAACAGACTGGCTATTTTTGTCCGAATTTCGACATAATTTAAAAACCGTTGGATCATCCGTTAATTCTCAACTTTCCAAATTCGCCCCAAAATCTTACCCATTAATTGTCGCTGATACTTATTCAGCAGGGTATCGATCATTTTTTTTGTCTTGCGATAATATTTTTCGGCCACATCATGGGCCATTGAAACGCCACCAACATCGACCACCTCAGCAATGATTTCGTTAATCTCTGCCACGCTCAATTGTTGCTGTCGGATTCGCTGTTTGAGCTCCGGTTTTTTTAGAAAAGCAAAGATTAACGGCAAGGTGATGACTTCATCGGCCAGGTCATGCTTAACCGTTTTTTTAGTGACCACAACATCGGCTTCATAATCGGCACAATCATCCAGGATCTGAAAAGCCAACCCCATATTGTGGCCAATCCGCCCCATAAAACGGGCCTCCTTATCACTGCTGCCGTTAATGATCGCTCCGGAATACATCGCCAGCGCAAAGAGCGCCGACGTTTTCCCGGCAATTATTTTCAGGTAATTCAAAACACTTAGATCGGTGTCTGAGTTATGTTTAAATTGACGCAGTTCGCCTAAACATATTTTTGTCATGGCCTGGGTAAATTCTTTCAGCTTTTCGGGATAATGGTTGGAAATCTCAGCCACCATGGCAATCGCAATGCAAAAGAGATAATCACCACAGATTACCGCTTCTTTTTTGCCAAACTTTTTTTGCAGACTGGCTTGTCCCCGGCGGATATCAGCCTCATCAATGATGTCATCGTGAACTAGGGTGGCAAGGTGCAGAATTTCCACTGCTGCTGCGGCAATAACAGCATCCTGTGGAACAAGTCCTTCTTCATCCATTGCCGACCCCAGCAATAACATCGCTCTTAAATTTTTTCCGGTTCCCAATGTCAGGTGTTGCATCATCGCCTGGATTAATTCATCGGTATCCAATAAGGTCTCATTGATCAATCGTCTAACTGCTTCAAGAGCAGATTGGTAGTCTAGTCCTGGTGATAATTCACTCTTAATCATGATAAATATATAGTTTTCGGACGATTTTGATATTCTTATAGTGCTCTTTTAACCAGGGTATTGCATAATAATCAAGTCCGAATACGCTCCCTCCACCAAAAATAACAGCCACTGCCGCAAAAATCATCCACCATGTACTCAGATAAAGCCCGGTAGTTGTCACAAACATCCCCTGGAGAACAATTGAATATAGGGCGGAAATGGTGGTAAACAGACCTACAATCAGCAAGACACCGACAAGTATTTCAGAATAGACGATCACGGACTGAAAAAATACTTCTGAGCTCCCACTACTTAGAATCACAGTGTTGGTAAACCAATCCATAAGACCCATTTGCAATTTAATGGCAATATCCGATGTCTGAATCACAATAATTTTAAAGAGCCCTAAGATATTCCAATTGATCAGCAGGGTTCCGGCCACTTCAGTCCCCGATCCAGCCGCTGTGGCACTAGATACTGCATCGCCGCCACCGGTACCAGCCTGGATAATTGAATAAAACAGATCGTTGGCGCCTTTGAAAAACGGCGTCAGCATTGGCTTTTGAAGCCAACCTTCATTGACTTTCTTAATGCCCTCGTAGACCCAAAAGGCGCCCAGAAAAACCCGTAGGGGCACCAATAAAAAACTGGGGGTTCGATTTGAGAAATGACCACCAACGAAGCTCCGACAATTTCTGATCGTAAAAAACTCATGCCGGATATAACTAAAGACCTTATTCCACCCCAAAATTTGGATAAAGTAAATAATATTAATAAAATGCTTTACAAACTGAGAGAGAAACGAAGGTAAAGCAAATTTCTTTTTGTCGGTTCCGACATAAGAAATACCATAACGACCGCCGATGCTAACCATTACCCCATGGAACTTGGGCGCATATTTTTCCATTTTTCCAGTTCCGGTAATGACACTGGTTAGATTATGGGCGACAGTAGCTGCGGATTGTTCACAGTTTTCGACCATTTGTGGTACTGGCATTGATTCACCCTCAGGAATATAGAAAATATTATCCCCGGCGATAAAAACATCATCTTTTCCTTCAGCTTTGAGAAATTCATCGGTTTTAATTCGGCCACGACCAACCTGGGTAAGTTGAACGGCCTGGTTGGCAATATCTGAACTCTCAATGCCAGCCGCCCAGACAACCGTGTTGGTAGGCAGTTCCTGATGCTGATCAGCCTGTTTGAGGCCAATGAAGTCGGTGCCAATGCAATCAACAGCTGTTTTTAACCTTACTTCCACGCCCATTTTTTCCAATCGTCTTTTTGCTTTTTCTGAAAGTTCCTCTGATAAATTAGGGACGACTCTGTCCATCATATCAACCAGCGTAATTTTTACCATCTCGCGCTCAATTTCAAATTGCTTGCAGAGTATCGGTGCCCATTCAGCCAGTTCTCCGGCCATTTCGACGCCGGTAAATCCTGCCCCTAAAACATAGAAGCTTAGTAATTTCTGTTTTTCTGCTTGATCCGTTTCCTGCAAAGCTCTGGTGAACATTTCAAAAATATGTCCCTTCAGCTTGATTGCATCTTCATAAGACCAAAGTTTATAAGTATAGTCTTCCGCTCCACAAATACCAAAAAACGACGGCTGTGAACCCGAAGCCATTACCAGATAATCATAGCTATAGCTGGATTTTTTCCCCGTTAATTGTTTTTTTTCATAATCAATCGCAGTGATCGTGTCCACTTCCACATCAACATTTCGACCTTCAAAAATACGTTTGATGCTGATTCGGATACTGTCCTCTTCAACGCGATTTGCGGCTACCTCGTGCAGCTCAGTGAGCATGGTATGATAGCTTTCTTTGTTGATTAAGGTAATTTTAATATCCGTCTGGCTTTTCAAACGTTTGGCAAGCTTCTTTGCAATCAGAATACCCGAATATCCGGCACCTAATATAATAATATTCTTTTCCATAATGCACCTCCGGATTTTAACTTTTTATTTCACAACTCTTTTTTTCACTATTCTCATCATTTAATTTTCGCTTAAATAAATAAAAGCCTCTAAATTGATGTATTTCACACTTCAATTTAGAGGCTCCCAAAATTTTTATTGTGAAATGTCAAACAATTACTTCTATTGCTTTAATTCCTGAACGCCAGTAACTGAACTTGTTGCATCCATTTTAAAGGTAGCCTGGGCTTCGGGATTTGTAAAATACAAATTCCCTTCGATTTTTTGATCTTTAAGCTGGAAATCTGTGGCGGTTACGTAAACATCGCCGACAAAAGTTCCATGCTCAATGCTGGCTTTGGGACTATTAATTGTGATCTTTGGTGCCGTCAGGGTGAATCTGGCCGTGACATTCCGGGCTTCATCCTGAGTATAGAGACCAATCTTTCGCTGAACAATGTCATTTCCGGCGTCGTCTTTCTTACCATTGACAAACTCACCATCCAGGACCAGGTCGGAATCAATTTTTAAATCACCAAGGGTGGCAATGATCCAGGTACCATCCTTACTGATGGCTTTAATAAAAGCATCCTCGGTATTGACAATCGAAGCGGTGGTGACAACATCTGTTGTTGTTTCTGAATCTTTTTTGTCTGTGGTTGCCGGAGTTTGCGTACATCCTGAAATCAGCACAGCAAGGACAAGCAACGTTCCTAGTATTACTTTTCTTTTCATTTTTTTCTCCTTTTTCCTAAAAATAAATTAGCTTAAACCAAGCTTAATATATTAATACCCAAACCAAATCATTCTAATCTAAATTTAAAAAAAATAAATTAGAACTGCAAATTCGGGGGCATCTCCAGAGTTTTGCATTCTCTTCCACCTCATGTACTTCACTATCAATATGTCACTTTTTAGCGTTTTCGTTTCTTGCGGTGAATGGACAACATCAACCCCAGGCTTAGAATAATGGCAGTAAAATATCCCAGCGCCCCCAACGCCGGAATTCCCATGAATAGAGGCGTCATATCGGTGGTGGCAATAAAACTGGAGCTGATCAGCAGTGCGGCCAAAATGATGCAGATCACAATCTTATTCACCATCTGATCAATTTCGGCCAGAGGCTCGTCCGATCCCATGACTTCCAGGTTCACTTTCAATTGACCTTTGTTGGCCAAGCTTAAAAAATCAGAAATCTGTCCCGGAACACTAATGGCTTTTTCGCCGGAAATTAATATTTTTCGTCTATTGGTTTCCATAAAATTATTAAGATCAAAATTTGCCACCCGCTGACCGGCCATATGGTTGGCCATGATCCGCACAAAATTGGCATCAGGAGAAATTTCAGCGATCACCCCTTCAATAGTGATCATCCCACGACTGAGCATGCTGATACCCCGGGGCATACCAATGTGATTTTCAGCAGCAATCCGTAATATTTCTTCCAGGAATCGTCCCATATTGATATTACTGAGTTCTTCGGTGCCGTAAACATCCAGCATCCGGTCAATCGCCTCATATAGAAGCGAATGGTTAATGCGTTTGCCCTTATGGACACCCAGGGACAGAATCGCACCTTCCAGACTTTCCACATCCCGGGTAGCCACGGCTTTGACACTGCGCCTTAACAGTCCCATCTCCCGTTTGGACAGTTTTCCCATCATCCCCAGATCAATCCAAACGATTTGGCCATCCCGGATAAACATGTTTCCCGGATGGGGATCAGCATGAAAAAAGCCATCATCAATGATCTGTTTAACGTAGTTTTCGGCCAGCTTGATGCCAATTTCTTGTAAATCATAGCCGGCCTCCTGCAATTCTTTCTTTTCATCAATTTCAATGCCGACAATATCTTCCATGACCAGAACTTTGGCAGTGGTAAACTGATTATAAATTTTGGGACAACCAATGTATTTAATTTCGGCATTGAGCTCATTAAATAACTGGGCATTTTTGGCCTCGAAGAGAAAATCCATTTCCTGCTGGGCGGTACTCCACATTTCATCAACGATCATTTTAAAATCCACCACATCACCAATACCGCTGGCGATATTAAGAATTCCGGTAGCCCTGTTCAACAGTACCACGTCCTGAGCCATAACCTTATAGATCCCGGGACGTTGAACCTTAATCACGACCTTAGCACCATCAGTCAAATCGGCGGCATGCACCTGAGCAATCGAAGCCGATCCCAGTGGTTCTTGATTGATCGTGCGAAACACTTCGTTTACCGGACATTGATATTCATCTTCAATAATTCGAATAAATTCATCAAAGGGCATCGGTGTCACCTGAGATCGCAGTTTTTCGAGTTCAATACAGTAGTCGCTGGGGAAAATATCCCGACGCATGGACATAATCTGGCCGATTTTAATAAAGGTTGGCCCCAGATCTTCAATGATAAGTCGAAGTTTTTCTGGGGTCAACCCTTTGGTAATTTCGTGTTTTACCAGTATCGATACAATTTTTTTCAACCGTTTCCCATTTGTATCCATTGGACTTTTTGGTATATCTTTAACTTTTATGCCCGAATCACTTAAGTTCATTGATTTCCTTTTCACTGACATTTTCTTCTAAATCAGAAACCTCGACAATCTCTTTTTCCGACGCTTGTGCTGCCGTCATGGCATCCAGCTTATCTTTGATTTTTTGAATCTCTTCTGGGGTCATCTTATCAAGCCCTTCCACCACAGTGTCAACCGAGGGTGGTGTTTCAGACTTAACCACATTGACCGTCACCGTGTCTTTAATGGTTTCTTTGATATTATGTTTTAATTCTTCGTTGAGAATTTTCCCCTGCTGGACAGTGAGATCTCCTTTTTCCACCAGCTCATCGATGAGAACCTTTGATTTCTCGGCTGTAACTGCCACCGCTCCGACACCAAAAAGAAATATTTTTTTTAAATCTTCACTGATATTGGTCAACATTTTTATCCTCCTCTTTAAAATACAAAAACTGAGTTTTGTCCAAATTTATCTCAGTGTGCTCTTTTTCAAAAGATTTCCGATTGATTAAAAAGCACACCACCGATAAACAGATGTTAAATACTTATCGATTGAATTATACCCCTTTTTTTTCTATCCAATCATTAATGAATCACTATTTTCATTTAATTCTTTAGTTTAAATCCGCCCTGGATCAGACCTTCCCGAATTTCACGGATGTGTTCATAATTTCTTGTTTCCAGCTCAATTCGCAAAAAACAACCATTGATATCCGATCCTTCATTGCTCCGTTCATGGTGGATCGAAATGACATTACCACCCAGATCGGCGATAATTTGGGACACTTTTTTTAGCTGCCCCGGTTTATCCAGAAGCTCAATATTAAAGGAACAAGTCCGGCCAGAGGTTAACAGACCCCGTTTGATGATCCGGGATAAGATCGTCACATCAATATTCCCTCCGGAAACGATGCAAACCGTCTTTTTACCTTTAATCGGCAATTTACCAAACATCGCAGCCGCCACCGCTACTGCCCCAGCCCCTTCAGCAATGAGCTTTTGCTGTTCAATCAAGGTCAGGATGGCAGTGGATATTTCGTCTTCGGTGACGGTAACTATCTCATCAACGAAATCACTACATAGGCTGAAAGTCAGCTCTCCCGGTTCTTTCACGGCAATCCCATCTGCAATGGTTGATACTTGAGGCAATCGGCAGATTTTTTTCTCTAGAACGGACTGTTGCATACTGGGTGCACCGCAGGCCTGGACCCCATAAACTTTCACATCGGGTTTTAAGGACTTGAGCACATAGGCAATGCCCGAAATCAACCCGCCACCGCCAATCGGAACGATCACCGCATCCAGATCCGGCAAACTTTCAAGCAGTTCCAGACCAATGGTGCCCTGGCCGGCGATGACGAACTCATCGTCGAAGGGATGAATGAAGGTATAGCCTTTTTCAGCCTGAAGCTCCAATGCTTTGGCATAGGCCTCGTCATAGCCGCCTTCGACCAGACAGACCTCGGCACCATAAGCTTTGGTCGCTTCCACCTTGGAGATCGGGGCTCCGTCTGGCAAACAGATCAAGGCTTTGATATGGTTAATCGCAGCGGCCATGGCCACTCCCTGGGCATGATTGCCAGCTGAGCAGGCAATCACCCCCTTCGCTTTTTCTGCTTCGCTGAGCTGCGAAATCTTATAACAGGCCCCCCGGACCTTAAAAGATCCGGTTATCTGCAAATTTTCTGTTTTTAAATAAATATCACTGTCCGGACATATCTTAGGGGCATGGATCAAATCCGTTGGGCGAATATATTTTTTTAGTGTAAATGATGCGTGGTATATTTTATCCAGTGTTAACATTTTAACTCCTATTTCTAATCCATGATGTCACAACAAAAACTTCCTGAAGTTCCTATTTCGGTTTAGCCATATCGCTGGGATGCCATTTTAAAAACCAGAGTGAAAACACAAAGGTCGGTATGCTTAATATGATCGGCAGTATTGCCGCGAAATTGATCAGTAACGTCGTATTCAACCATAAAGCAAGTCCCGCCTGTACCAGAAAAACCAGTGACCAGACATAACATAACAAACGATTGGTACGCAAGAACAAAACATTTTTAAGGGCATTACGGCCATTAAAATAGTGGGTGTAGTCGGCTGTCAGGGGAACTGTTTTTAAGGTGGAGATCGCCCAGATTAAAGCCAGGGCAAAATATCCGATGATGGCAAAGGTATTTCCCTGATAATCCGATCCAAAGGTCACTACCATAAAACCAAGCAACGAAAAAGTCAACAGTGTGGCTCGCTCAAAATAAACCAGGTCGGTGCCGCGCTTGATGCCGCACAAGATGCCACTGATCATCAACGGAATCACCACCCCAATCAGAGGACTGTAATCCGCAAATAAAAAGCAGAAAATCCAGGGACACAGGGCCAGAAAGAACCAATAAGGAGTATTTTTAAAACTGACCGGTACCAGTCTTTTTTTCTTGTCCGGATTCAGATTGACCGGACCAAATAGGCCATCCAAAAAGGCGTTGAACAACCGCATATCGCCAACAACAGAATATTTTTTCTCCAGCAACGATTGGGCCGCGTCAATTTTCCCTTCCAGAATCCGCTCCAGCGTGGTGAGATTGATATTGATGGTCGCTGTTTCTCTGGCAAAATCATTGCGCAGCAGGGTGCAAGTTTCGTCCTTGATCACAAACTGATAGCGTTCTTTAATATCGGTGAAATCAATTTGTAACACGGCATTCATTTTGGGCCGCACCTTGGGGTTGAAGGCCGCCTGTACTTCTTTCATGTAATTCCAGGCAATCAGCCCACCGTCGGAATCCTTCATTCGGGTGTCATCCACTCCCCAACTCAGGTTAGTGGTCTGGAGATAGGTTGGCGTTTCAACAAATGGTTTTGACAGACCTTCCCTGACTTTTGGCGTTATGCTCAGGTTTTCACCATATTCCTGGCCGGCAATTTTAACCAAATCCAGATATGGACCAGTCAGGTTATCCAACTGATGAATACCCAGAAGTTCACCTTCGACACAGATGATCTTTTCCCACTTGTCTTTTCCGAAGAGATTATTAAACTGTTCTTCTACACCTTCATAATTGTTTTTTGTTGACGGAAAGCCACAGGTGCTGATCAGCACATGCTTTTTTGTTAGCATCTTTTCAGGATTCCGGAACGGATGTCCGTAGGTTCCCCCGCCTTCATTGTCAATAAATGGCAGTAGCGCCGGTTGGGTGCGTTCCATGAATTTTTTCATGGAGCTTGAGATCCCATAATGATAGAGCGGAGTAGCCCAGATAACTACATCGGCATCTTCATATTGATGGAAGAGTTCAGTCATGTCATCCTGGAAAATACATTCCCCTGGTGTGGTGGTCCAGCAGGTATGGCACCCCGTACATGCGTTAATATTCTGCTGGATTAAATCAACGGTTTCGATCACGGTTTCCGGATCATACTCAACCAGACCTGATGCAAATTGCTCGGCTATAATCATGGTATAACTTTTACCTGATTTATGACTACCGTTTAATAATAAAACTTTACGCATATTATCCTCACTTTCTTTATTTTAATCAAACAACTAAAGTATTATGAACCAGATGCTAAACTTTAGCATCGGTAGTTTCTTCTATCTTTTATATAATACCTCATCTGATAAGATTATAACAAAAAACATTCCCATCGAATACCACTAATTTGAAACTCAGTTTACCAAAGTTTTTTATATTAAGGCTTAAATCATGTGTCACGTGTTATAATGACACACAATGCTGTCCCATTTTGACACATGACACACTTAATAATGCATCAATAATCTCAATTTTATGTTTTTCAGGGATTTGTTGTTTTGGCATGATTATTGCGGGTATATAACTGTACGTCCATGCATATGGACAAATATATGGTGACTATACCAAAAGGAGATTATCATGAGTAAAACAAAAGTATCTGTTGTAAAGGTTGCACAACCAGAAGGCAATGCCTCATTCATGGGCGGTAAATACGTTCGAATTGAAGAGGATGTTAGAAAAATTGAAGCCGCTGTTGCCGAAGCTGTTGAACTAGCGATAGGTTCACTTGATACCATCATCAAAGAAGGCGATACTGTCTTAATTAAACCAAACCTCGCTTTCCAGGCGCCGCCAGAAAGTCACGCCGTTGTAGATCCGCGAACCATTGAAGCTGTTGTTTCTTATGTTAAGAAAAACTCCAAAGCCGGAAAAGTTGTCGTTGGTGATAACCCCTCCTTAGGAATGCATGTTGGCCGCGCCAAACCAGCCTTCAAAGATTCAAAAATGGAAGAAGCAGCTAAACTTGGTGGCGCTGATGAAGTGATCTATTTTGACGAACATGATGTTGTTGCAGTAGAAATTGAAGGGGCTAAATTATTCAAACATGCCACCGTCTTCAAACCTTTTATGGATGCTGACGTCGTCATCAACTTACCAAAAATGAAAGTGCATTTAGCTGGGACCGTTACCTTAGGGCTTAAAAACTGGAATGGGATCATCCCCAACTGCCATCCCAACGATCAGCAACAGGGTGCTCACCGAATCGAATTAGGCCAAAAAATGGCTGATATGTATCGAATCCGTCATGCTGATTTAACCATTGTTGACTCTGTTATCGGGATGGAAGGCCAGGGACCTCACGCCGGTTCGCCCATTGAAATGAACTTGATGATCGCAGGAACCGATACTGTTGCTGTTGACTCGGTTGCCTGTTCCATTATGGGCTTTGAACCGATGGAAATTCCTGCCATCCGCTGTGCCGGAACCGAAGGCCAGGGCGAAATTGATTTAGCCAAAATCGATGTTGTCGGTAACTCCATTGAATCTGTTATGAAACACTTTAAACGTCCCGGTGGTGACCCGATTGGTATGTATGCCGGGTTAACCTGTGTTATGCAGCAAACCTGTCCCGGTTGTTTTGTTAATGTTCGTGGTGCTCTCGACTCATTTGCTTTAAGTGGCATTGATATGAACAAATTCCTGGAAAAATCTGGTGAAGTTGTCGTCATCGCTGGTGGTGTACCAGATTTTGATCCGCAAATCTGTGTTGGCAAAAACGTCTTTATTTGCGGCGATTGCTGGGAACTCTTCCCCTCAGTTGACAAGGTAAAAGAAGGGGCTGCACTGGCCAAATCAGTGACTTACTACCCCGGCTGTGCGCCAGTTTATATTTTCGCCCAACTCAACGCGGATCTTCAGAAGTTGGCTGCTGGTAAATAGATTTTCCATCTGGCATCAGGGGTTACTCCCCTGATGCCGATTAATTATCTTTTCAGCAGCAGCAATCAGCTTCTATATAAAAAAACAACTCTAACAAAGGAGCGTGAACGCTTTGAAAATGTCTGCTGACTTTGATTTAATCAAAAGAACCTGGGAAGATTTTGTATTTTCCGGAAATATTGGCACGCATGTCCGCAAACCGATCATTGATTCCTGGCTGCGTTGTCAGAAAGCTGGCCTTGATCCCCGGGCTTTGAATCGAACGCCAACCGTCAGTGAAGAAAATTTTCGTAAACGTCTGGAACAGAATCAGATTCTTCTGAACGTCAGCATACCCTTTATGGTTGAGTTACAGGAATTTGTGAACAAATCTGGCTTTTCAACGACCCTCACCGATCCTAATGGGGTTATTCTGGAACTGATTTGTGACCAATCCATTCTGACCCAAGCCTTTAATAAAAATCTGGTGCGGGGCAGTATCTGGAATGAACACATGGCCGGCACCAATGCCACCGGTTTAGCCATCGATCTCCTTCAGCCAATTCAGGTCATCGGTGCTGAGCATTATTACGAATGCTATCACGATCTCACCTGTTCAGCCGCACCCATTCTCGATGCCAGTGGCAAACTGCTGGGGGTCATGGATATGGCCGGGCCCAAAGAAATGGCTTATCCCCATACATTAGGGATGGTTGTTGCTACCACTAAGGCGATATCCCGGCAGCTTTGTATTGCTGAATCCAATCGCCAGGTTGATTTGACCAACCACTACCTGAGTACCCTCATCGACTCGATGACTGATGGTGTCGTCGCTGTGGATGTCCAGGGCAAAATTATTGGCATTAATTCCCAGGGCGCTAAGATTTTGAAAACCACCACCTTTGAATCTTATGGGAAAAACATTCTGGAAATTATGGATGGTGAAACGATTCTCGATCATAATGGCCATGTGCCGCCTTCTTTTTTTGAAGAAAAAGATAAACACATTGTTACCAAAAGTAAAAAAATCAATTGTCTGATCAACAGTAAGCTGATTCTTCATGATAATGGTACTGTTGCCGGTGCTGTCGCGACGCTGAAAGACGTGGATCGAAAAATAAATGTTGTTGAAAAAAACAAACGTAAAGGTACCCGTTTCTCCTTTGATGATATCATCGGTGATAGCTCTGATCTCCTCCGCTCAGTGCACCTATCCCAGATTGCCGCCAAAGGCAGTGCCACGGTGCTGCTTGAGGGTGAAAGCGGAACTGGCAAGGAAATGTTTGCCCAGGCCATCCATAATGCCAATCAGTCGGACAAGCCATTTATTGCCATTAATTGTGCCGGGATTCCGGAGAGCCTGATTGAAAGTGTCCTCTTCGGTTATGAAGAAGGTTCCTTTACCGGAGCCAGCAAGCATGGTAGGATCGGAAAATTCGAATTAGCCAAAAATGGCACCATTTTTTTGGATGAAATCGGAGAAATGCCCTTGAACACCCAAACCATTCTGCTACGAGTCCTCCAGGAGCGCTATATCCAGCGGATTGGCGGCGACAAGGATATTCCCATTGATGTGCGGGTGATTGCCGCCACTAATAAAAATCTTGCCGAAGAAGTTAAAAAGGGGAGGTTTCGACAAGATCTTTACTATCGCCTGAATGTCTTACAGATCAATATCCCACCATTGCGCAAACGCAAAAAAGACATTCCTATTCTGGCGGAATTTTTTCTCAAGGAGATCACCCAGTCCTGCGATAAATACATTGAACCGCTCCATCCCTCCACCATCGCCACCATGCAGGAATATGAGTGGCCGGGAAATGTGCGCCAGTTTAAAAATGCCATTGAGCAGGCGGTAAATTTTACCGAAACCAATCGGATTGATGACTACTTCATCTCCAGTTATCTGCCCAGTTTAAATGAAGAACTAACCCCAATTGAAGAAACACTGCCGCAACGGAAAACGTCAGTTATTCCCACGTCTGAAAAACCCAATGTGGATTTAAGAGATCTGGAACTTAAAACCATTAAAAAAGCCCTGCAGCTTTTTCCCGAACGTAAAAAAGCAGCCGAATATCTGGGTATTTCCAGAAGCACCCTTTATCGCAAAATGAAACACTATCAGCTGGAGGATTAAGCATGAAAAAAAACCTCAACTGGATTGACCTGGGACTGATTTCCTATCAAGACGCCTTTGTCATTCAGGAAAAACTCCACCAAAAATGTGTGGATGGGACCGGAACAGACACCCTGCTTTTTCAGGAAAACTACCCCATAATCACCCTGGGACGGGGAACCCAGGAAAAAAATCTCCTCTATTCTGCTGAAGAACTGGCTGGGATGGGTATTGCACTGACCGAGGTTAGTCGGGGTGGCGATATTTCCTATCACGGTCACGGCCAATTCATTGTTTCGCCGATTCTTCATTTTGATCAGTATGTCAAAGGTGCCCACCAGTATGTGCGCTGTCTGGAACAGATTGTGATCAACCTTTTGGATCATTACAATCTCAACGGAAAACGTATTAAAGGTCGCAGTGGGGTCTGGGTTGTCGATCCTGATACCGGCGAGGATAAAAAAATTTCGGCCTTGGGAATTGCAGTGTCACACGGGGTTACCATCCATGGCATATCAATCAATGTCAACCCCAACCTCCAGCATTTTAAAACCATCATTCCCTGCGGTATTGAAGATAAGGGTGTAATCTCCATGGCAACCTGTGGATGCCCCCCCATTACTCTGTCCGAACTTCGGGACCGGTTCATTCTGGCCTTTGATGCGATGTTTGGAACTCAAACTACAAAAATAACTTTTGATGAAATTGATTGTCATTAACAACAAATTTCCGTATCGATCTTAGATCAGTTTGTTGTTGGTACAAAATAAAAAAAACTAAATTTTAAGGAGAACTGAAATGAAATACGAAATTGCTATCCCCGAATTTGCCGAAGGCGCCGAAGAAATCAATTTACGACAATGGCTTGTCGCTATTGGTGATACCGTTAAAAAAGGCGATAACATTGCTGAAGCTGCCACCGATAAAATTTCTATCTACATTGAATCACCTGCCGACGGTGTTCTTTCCGCCATCCTGGCGCAAGAAGATGACCGGGTTTTAGTTGGCCAGATTATTGGCGAAATTGAGGGTTAAGAACATGGCTGGTATACATCAGGATAAGGTTATTATCATCACCGGTTCCTCCCGGGGAATTGGTTATTCTTTTGCCGAATATCTCAGCAATGAAGGCGCCAATATTGTTATTATTGGTCGAAATATTGAAACTGCCAAGGCTGCCGCCGAAAAACTGCCGACCAAATGCATCGCTGTTCAATGTGATATATCTTCCGAAGAAGATGCCATCAAAATGGTCGACATTGTTATGGAAACCTACGGCAAAATCGATGTCCTGATCAACAACGCCGGGATCTTCCCGGTAAAAACCTTCAGTGCCATGACCCTGGAAGACTGGAAAGCGGTAATCGATATTGATTTAACCGGCACCTTTATCGCCACTCACGCGGTTTACAAGGTCCTGGAAAAGCAGAAGCGGGGCAAGATTATTAATGTGGCTTCCATTGCCGGTCGGGTTGGCGGACTTGGGTTTACCCATTATTCCGCCGCCAAAGGTGGCGTCATTGCCTTTACTAAAGCCCTGGCTCGGGAAGCCGCCCGGCTCAACATTCAGGTTAATGCCATTGCTCCGGGGGTTATTGAAACCGACATGGCTAATTCTAATTTTCCCAAATACGCGCTGACCGAGCATACCAAAAATACGCCGGCTGGCCGACTGGGAACTGAAGAAGACCTGCTGGGGATTATTTCTTTTCTTTGTTCATCGGGCAGTGATTATATCATCGGCCAGACCATTGCCATCGATGGTGGCTATACCATGATCTAGTGCGAATCTGACAAAATTATTGAGGAGACTTCCATGAATATACAAGACTCGTTTATCAAGCTAAAAAATAGTGATGTGACCATCACTTATCTGGAGGCGGACGGCCAGGAATTCACTCAGACCTACGCCACGCTTTTTGAGAATGCCATGAAAGTCCTCGGCGGTTATCAGTCTTTTGGTCTTAAAAAAGGATCCCTACTGGTGTTTCAGCTAAAAAGCATCCAAGCCCAGATCACCTGTTTCTGGGCTGGCATCCTCGGTGGTATGGTCCCCGCCATCCTGCCCCTGGCTCAGGATGAAAAATCCCGGTCTTACCTGCAAAGTGTGCTGACCACGCTGGACAATCCCATCATTGTCAGTGATCTGGAAGGCGTAACCACCCTTTTCGAAAACAACCTGCTGATATTTCGGGCTTTGGTCGAATCACCCCCGGGAACTATCGCTTCAGTTAGCGACACGGATCCCGGGATGATTCAGTTTACCTCCGGCACCTCTTCCGATCCTAAAGGTGCTGTTCTGACTACCCGCAACCTCCTGGAAGGCGGTATTGCCAGCAGTATCATCGTCCGGGACAACGTTCAGGAACGCTATTTGAGCTGGCTGCCACTATCCCATTGTTTCGGTTTTGTCGGCTATCATCTGGTTCCGATTGTCAACAACTTCCCCCAGTATTTAATGAGCCCGCTGCAGTTTGTCCAAAACCCCAACCGTTGGCTGGAAAAACTCTCCCAGTTTTCCGCCACCGTTACCGGAGCGGCCTTGTTTGGTATTGAACTATTGCTAAAGGTCGGCGTTAAACAAAATCGGGCGGTGAATCTCGCTACCGTTTATATCTGTTTTTGCGGTGGCGAGGATGTCAACCCCCTTTCTTTAACCTCCTTCGAAGCTCAAACAGCCCCGATGGGTTGGACCAGAGATACCCTGAAACCAGCCTACGGCCTCAGCGAAACCACCATGGGCGTAGCCTACACCCCCTATGGTTCGCCGTTCCGGATGGATTATTTTCTGGGTAGCGGTATCGCCATTGGTGAGAAGCTATTCTTCTGTGATCCCGATGATGATACCATCGGCCGCATGTCAGTAGGTATACTGGATGAATGCAACGAAGTGGTCATCAAAGATCTTAGCGGAAGTATTCTGGAACCGGAATATCTGGGTCTGATTCATATTCGCGGAACCAATGTCATGCAAGGTTATTATTCTAAAAACAAAAATGCTCCCACCGGTGTTGATGAAAATGGTTGGTTTAACACTGGCGATCTGGGCTTTTTCAGAAATGGCTGGTTGAATATATTTGGCCGCTATAAAGATATTATTATCGTTAACGGCGAGAATTATCTGGTCTCGGATCTGGAGAAAACCGGCAAGCAGGCATTACCCGAAAATACCAACCTGATTGTTGTTCAGGGCAAAGACCGGACCACTCAGGAAAACTGCCTGATTCTCTTCAGTGATTCGAAAAATCCGGAAACCTTAACCCTTGCCGGTCAGTCTATTTCTGCCACCTGGCAGCTTCCCATCACCTGGGGCGTAATCGTTGATGAAATTCCCAAGACCACCTCCGGAAAAATCAACCGTCTGGCTTTGGCTGTTGCCTGGGAAAACGGCGAATACAGCGATTACGATCTGGCCATCCCGTTAGGAAGCATTACTGAATCAGCCCTGGATGGCCCATACAAAGAGATGGCCGATTACTGGGCTACCATTCTGAGAATTTCGCCGGCAATGATTTCGCTGGACAGTCATTTTGTCTTTGATCTCGGCGGTGATTCGCTTGGTCTGATTGATCTGATTCACCAACTGGAAAAGACCTATGGGATTAAAATGAACACCAATCAGATCCGCAACCACCTGACCTTAACAGAAATGACCAATTATATCCAGACTCTTTAACAAATTATTAATATTCAGCTGACTCATCAGCAGTAATGGAGACAATTATGAATGTAGATCAATTAACAAAATTATTGGAAGACGTCAAAAACCAGGAATGCGAGGTTCATACCGCTCTGGAGCTGCTGAAAACGCTGCCCTACGAAGATCTTTCCTATGCCAAGGTGGACCATCATCGGGAGCTGCGAAATGGTTATCCTGAAGTGATTTACAGTCCCGGAAAGTCGCTGAACCAGATTAAGGGGATTGTCGAAAACATGCTGGTACGCTCAACTGGCAATATTCTCGCTTCCCGGGCTGAACGGGATGTCTTCGACACCATCAAATCCATTACGCCTGATGCCATTTATTACGAGGAAGCCCGTTCGGTCGTTGTCAAACGTGAAGAATACAAAACTACCGATGATTACATTCTCGTAGTCACGGCCGGAACCTCAGACATTCCGGTTGCTGAAGAGGCGGCCGTCACCGCCATGGTGATGGGCAATCAGGTCAAGCGGCTCTATGATGTCGGGGTGGCCGGCATCCATCGGTTGTTAGGCAACGTACCGATTATCAATCATGCCAAGGTGATTATTGTGGTGGCCGGTATGGAAGGAGCTCTGGCCTCAGTGGTCGGCGGTCTCACAGATAAACCCATCGTCGCCGTTCCCACCAGTATCGGTTACGGCGCCAGCTTTGGCGGCATCTCCGCTTTACTGGGGATGCTGACCTCCTGCGCCAGCGGAATCGGCGTCGTCAATATTGACAACGGTTTTGGGGCTGCCTGTATGGCGTCAAAAATTAACAAACTATAAACATAAGCGAAATTTCATCAGGGCGTGGCCCAAAGAAGGAGAATTGTCCATGAAGGTTATATTTTTCGATTGTTTTTCCGGTATTAGTGGGGATATGGTTTTAGGAGCCTTTATTGATTTGGGTATTGATCCGGCTTACCTTGACAACGAACTGAAAAAGCTGAATCTTAGCGGGTTTCGCATTGAAGCTGAAGCCACCATGAAAAAAGGGATTTCCGGCACCCGCTGTCATGTGATCCTGGAAGCAGACCGGCACCATCATCGGCACTTTAACGACATTAAAGAGATCATCGAAAATTCAACCCTCTCGGACGAGGTAAAAAAGACTGCACTGGCTATTTTTATGCGAGTGGCCGTAGCCGAAGGCAAGGTTCATAATGTCCCCGTTGAGCGGGTTCATTTCCATGAGGTCGGTGCGCTGGATTCAATTGTTGATATCGTCGGGGCCGCCATCTGTTACCACGCATTGAAACCGGATCTGGTTTATGGTTCCAAAATAAATGTTGGCAGCGGCTGGGTCCGCTGTGCCCATGGACTCCTGCCAGTGCCTGCTCCAGCCACCGCTGAAATCCTATGTGAATCTAATTTTGAAATGTATTCCAAGGCGATTGACGGCGAATCAGCCACTCCCACCGGGGTTGCCATTCTGGCTGAACTGGCCACCTTCTCCCCCAATACCCCCAGTTTTATCCCGGAAAAGACCGGTTACGGATTTGGCGGAAAGGATTTTGGGGTTTTAAATGCCCTGCGGATCATTCAGGGACGAAAATCCGAATCCAACACCATCATGGTTGTGGAAACCAATGTTGATGATATGACCGGCGAAATGGCTGGCTATGTATTGGAAGTTTTACTGCAAAAGGGCGCCCTGGATGCCTTCTACACTCCGGTATATATGAAGAAGAACCGCCCAGGCATCCACCTGACGGTTTTATGCAGCGAAACCAAGTTGCCACTGATTGAAGAAATCATTCTAAAAGAGACTTCCACAATTGGCATTCGCAAGTATCCGGTGGAACGAACCTGCATGCACCGGCATTTTAAAAAAATTATTACCCCACTCGGTGAGGTCACCATCAAAATATCCCAGCAGGGTGAAATTACCCGGGCCACCCCAGAATATGAGGATGTCAAAAAAATCGCTCAGGAATCGGGTAAATCACTTTGGGAAGTACTGGAAATGGTCGAAAAATTAAAATAACTTTTTAAATCGCCACAATAAAAACGACTCAGATTAAATTTCCGAGTCGTGTTTTTTGCTATCGATAATCGTTTTTATTAAAGTTTAAACTGACTGGTCTGCTTTTTCAGTATTTCTGCCTGGTTGAAGAGCTTTTCACTGGCGGCGGCGGTCTGTTCCGAGGTTGCCGAATTGGTGTGGACCACACCGGCAATTATGTTGATGCCTGAATTAATTTCATGGATACTCTGAGTTTGCATCTCCGAAGCCTTGCCAACTGCTTCAATCCGTGTTTCCACTTCTTTCATACTCGACTTGATTTCTTCTAAAGCTTCTGACATCCGATTAGCCACCTCTATACCAATTTTTACATTTTTTCCCGACGCTTCAATCAAACTACTGGTTTGTTTGACTGCATCTGTTGTTCGGATCGAAAGGTTTCTGACCTCTCCGGCGACAACGGCAAAACCCTTTCCGTGTTCCCCGGCTCGAGCGGCTTCAACACTGGCATTCAAGGCTAACACATTGGTTTGAAAGGCAATTTCATCAATAACCTTAATAATTTTCCCAATATTTCGAGATGACTCATTGATATCATCCATGCATAAAAGCATCTTTTGCATTTCATGGTCACCGCTAGTTACTTTGAGCTGGGCACTGCTAACCAAATCAATAGCATCATCAACACACTTGCCATTGACTCTTGTTTGTTCGTAAATCTCGTTGATTGAAGCCGTTAATTCTTCGATGGAGCTGGCTTGTTCTGTTCCTCCGATTGACAACGAGGTGCTGGCCGTCGATATATTTTGGGCACCCATAGTTACTTCTTCAGAAGAATTAGCTATTCTTGTTAAAGCTGACCGCATATTTCTGATCATCCACTCAAAAGCAGATGCCAGAGCACCTATTTCGTCATTGTTTTTCACGGCTTCGACTTTTTGTGTCAAATCACCCTGGGCGACCTTATTTGTCACATTTTCCAACATCACCAGTGGTTTGGTCATCCGATCGGTGATAATCCAGATCACTATGCTTGCAAGCATAATTGCAACAATCGAAAATAAAATCAGCATATTTCTGAAGTCCGCCGTCAATCGATCATAAATTGTATTTGGTATCCCGACGTACCAGATACCAATAACATCTCCATTTGCATTTCTAATCGGTTGATAAACTGTTTGGTTCCATACCCCCACCACATTTGCTTCTCCGATATAGGTTTCGCCGTTATTTAACACCGTTTCTTTGACAATATCAGTGGCTTGAGTATTGATTGCTCGGTTGCCCACTTCATCTTTCACATTAGTTGCTACCCGGGTACTTCCCTGGAAAATTGTTACTGTATCACCTGTTAATTCACCGATTTTATCAACGATTTCAAAGTTTTCATTCATTTTGATGGCACCTTTGTATAAGCTACCATCATTTACCGACCAATCCCCAGGAAATTGCTGTTCGATCAGGGCATTTCCCATGGTGGCATCACTTAATAACTTTTCCTGGGCAGCCCCAAGAGCTTTTTGCTGCATACTATTAACTGCGTAAACACCGATTCCCAGGTTGATAAAAACAATGGCCGTGACAAACAGGGCAACAATCTTATACTTGAATTTCATCAATCATTCTCCTTATCGGTAAGTATGTTGGCTTATCTTATCTTTTTAACCAATTAACGCACTGATAAACAAAAATTGCAAGCATCCTGTATATAATCACAATAATCTGTGAATTTTTATTTTTTTTTATGAACCCCATATTTTTCCACTTTTTTAGTCACTGTTTTTCCATTCTTAAAACAGAAATCACATAATTCATTCCCCGTTGCCAGTGTCCAATTGCGACGAAACTGAATTCTTGGTGCTAAAGGATCATAGGCGACATGATCTGAATTACAAAATACCGGACAAAGTTCCAGCGCATCTCTTTTTGCAAGTTCCTCGCAGTATAAACAGGTGGTAATGTGAAAATAAATTCGATCCCGACTGAATTCTTTCCAGTTAATGGTCCAGCCTTCCTTCGGATATCCCCGTTTGATGATGGGTTTGATCAAAAGTTTAAATAATGGATAAAAAAATGGCAGACCGCTGAGCAATTCCGAAATGGTTCCCATCCGCAGGGCAGCCGTTCCAATTTCTTCTTCAACAATAGCGTAAGCCACTTCCCGGGAAACACCACCTTCGATAAGCCCACGATAACAGGCATAACCAGGCAAAATAGATGTTCTCAAATGTTTGTCAACAACTGTGTTTCCTCTGTCTTCAATGCTCTGAAGTTCATTCTCTAAAATAATTACAGCTTTTTTATAATAAAACCGTCCTTTAATTTCACCAAATAACACAATTAATGTATCCATAAGATTTGGGAGTCTCGTCTTTTTAAAAACATCTCTGTTTCTCTTTTCTTTTTTTTCTTTCATCATCTGTTTCTCCGCTACTGAGTTTTTATCTGCATCCACTACATCACTTTGAACACATTTTAATCATAGTTTTATTTTATCATACCCACCATATCCTTCAAGACTAAAAGCAAAAGAACCTGTTACTTTGAACAGATTCTTCTGAAAACTATGATGGTTTTCTATTTATTTTACGATTTCCAGGCTTTTTTTAATTCCTCAATATCAAACTTTTTCATCTTCAGAAATGCCGCAGTCACTTTGGCTAACTTCTCCGGATCGTCGTCTTTCATCATCTCCTTCATGATAGTAGGAACAATCTGCCAGGAAAACCCATAACGGTCTTTTAGCCAGCCGCATTGTTCGGCTTCTGGTACGGCCGAAAGGGCATTCCAAAAATGATCGATTTCTTCCTGGGTTTCACAGTTGACAACAAATGAAATGGCTTCATTAAAGGTAAACTGATGATCATAGGCACTGTCCATGGCCGCAAATTTTTGCCTCGCAAGGGTAAATTCAACGTGTTGAATTGTTTCCGGTTTATCAAGCAGCGAAGCTTCGCCATATCTTAAAATATCACTAACTTGAGAATCTTCAAATAGGGACACATAATAGTTTACGGCCTCCTCGGCCCTTCCGCATTGGTCTCCGACAAACATCAGAGTCGGGGTTATCTTCTGGGCTATTTCCTGCCCGCCGACAGCCATAATTTGCCAGGACAAACCATAACGATCAGCTACCCAACCGTATTTTTCGCTGAATGGATAACGATCAAGGGGCATCAGCACTTCGCCCCCTGGACTTAATTTTTCCCATAACGCATCAACTTCTTCTTGGGAATCACATGCTATCAGAAAGGATACCGCCGGCGTGAATTTAAAAAAGGGACCTGCCGAAATCAGCATAAAATCTTGCCCTGCCAGCTCGATGGTGAGCATTGTTGCAGTTCCAGAGGGGGTGTCATTCAGAACGGTTTTATCCTTAAGCCTAGCTTCCTTAAACAAGGACATATAGAATTCTGCCGCCTCTTCTGCTTCTTTGTCAAACCATAAATGTGTAGCAATTTTTTGCATCTCTAGTTCTCCTTCCAATTTCCGTGATCAAACTTCTGCCGGGCTTACAATTCATTATGCAACTTTAATATCCGTCTATTTTCTTCTATTTTATCATAAGAATCATAATCATCAAGAAAAAAACCGACAACTTGTTTTTAAATGAGTTGCCGGTTTTTTGCCTTGATCGCATTTGATTTCTAGACAGCTTCTTGATTTGCTTTTTCATTAGCTTCTTCTGTAGCTTCTGCCTTAACTTCTTCCAATTTGTTTTGGGCGGTGAATACTTTGCCTTCGCGATAACCCTGCGCATAAAAAGAGTAATGATCCTCATGGTTCTTCTCTTTATGTTGGGCATGTTCCATTGGTTTGAGAATTTCTTTAACTTCCGGCGGAACCGTCATCACCAGGCCCCATTCCTGATGTTCAAAATCCTGAGTTGTATAAGCATCATCCAGCCCCTCATAAAAACCCTTGCCATAAGTTTCACAAGCTTCGTTAATAATTGCATTTGGCTTTTCATCGAGTTTCATGACCTTTTTGATTGCCTTTAACTGAGAGCGTACACAATCAACCGCATAGGCAAAGATACTGCTACAGATTAGGGCATCCTCTTCATAGCCATGAAAAATAATGTAGTGCCGTTGGGTACCAGGCGGCGTGATCATATAGAATACACAACAATTGTTTTCTGAAATAACATCAGCCAGACCAGTCATCCAGTGCTCTCTCCGGGTAGTATAATAAATATTGCTATCAACCTTAATGGGTTTTTCGTCGTATCGTAATAAATCCCGTTCCGTCAATTTATACTCAACCATCAGCTTTTTTGCTTTTAGAATAGCGTAATTTGCTTCATTGGGGTTGGGACTTTTACCAAGGGCTAACAGTTTTTTAATTCGATCTTTTATATTGGCTTCCATTTTTCTTCCTCGTTTTGAACTTTCTGCTTTTTTGCCAAAAACAAACATTTCAATATAGAATACATCTTAATTAAATATCATTTTATTCTATATCTCTTATTTTATTTGCTATGGCTCAAACTGTCAAGAACGAAGACGAATAAATTTATGGATTCTTAATTATTTTAGGATGGGATTTTCAAATCGTCGCCACTTTAATGTTTTCTTGCCATACTGAATCGCTTCCTGAGGACAGCGGTTAATACAGGCTGAGCAGTGGGTACATTGTTTCGCCGTCCAAACCGGTTTGTTATTCGCCATTTCAATGGCAGAAACCGGACAAATTTTTTCGCATTTTCCACAGTCATTACACTTTTCATCAGCATAAAAAAGCCTCGTTTTTCGGCCATGCACATATAGCGGATAGGCAACTCTGGTCAAAAATGATTTTTTTCGCTTGCTGCCATCATCCTGCCTATTTTTCGAAATGGCTGCAATAATATCGGCTAATTTTTCATCTGTCGAGTTCAGAATTCTTTTCTGCAGGTCAGGACCAGTTGGCTGGTACATCATAATGTAATTGCTGGCCATCTTGAGTTCAAACGCAGCAGTCAAAGGTAATTCATGCTTTTCCAACAGCTCTTCCAGCATTTTCGGGGTTCCACCCATACCACCACCGCATGTCATCACGCCAAATACATATGGTTTTAGTCCCGCTTCCAGATTTTGTTCAATTTTCAGTTCAGTAATAAAATCGACCACAATTGAAGGTACTCCATAAAAGTAAACGGGAAAAACAAAACCAATTTTTTCATTGCTTGAAAGCTTGTAAATAAATGATTTCTCTTTCATTGCAGCGGTTATGTCAATGAGGTCTTCTCCCAGCTCATCACCAATCTTCTTTGCTGCATAGAACGAGTTACCTGTTCCTGTAAAATAAAATATCATCTTATTCTCCTTTATTTTTTTCTTGATATGTCATTCTAGTTTACTTGCATTGCCCCATTAATCGTTCAATATGCTCCACCAGTGTTTTTAAATCTAACAACCTACTTTTTCCCGGATCCAGATAATAGAAATTCATGGTTCCCTGCTTATTGACATTAACAATTTTTGCATCCATCAGAATTTTTATATGATGGGATACTGCCGGTCGGGACAGATTGACCTTTTTTGTAATGTCCCCTACCCTAATACCCGGGTAGCACCCACTTTCCATAATTGCCGCGATAATGAGCTGCCGCGTTTCGTCACCGATAGCGGTGAGCAGTGGTTGGCAGTCTTTAAAATTCTCGATGAGTGCTTTTTGCTCTTTACTCATGTCTTGCAAGTCTAATCCTCCGTTCAACGGTTCAATTCATTAAACCATTAATTATAGTATACATGTTTAAATGTTTTTATCAACATCGGGAAAGAAATTCAAGACCATTCACATTGATCCTACTAAAAAATGACCTCTGATAATATAATTGAATTATAATTTTTTCATTTGAAATTATTTCATCGGTTTTTAAACTGCTGGCTGCAACCTTATATAGTTCGCTTATTTATGCCATTTATTCCCTATAATCAAGCTTGACAACGGATTGAAAATAACATAAAATATTAATCATATATAGTTACTATGATTACGTTTAAGGAGTGTATTATGGATAACCTGACTAATAAATACCAAGCTTTAAAAAACTACTTAGCAGAACTGGAAAGTGTGGCAGTGGCATTTTCCGGGGGGGTTGATTCGACGTTTTTACTAAAGGTAGCCTATGACGTTTTAGGTAAAAATGCTGTCGCAGTGACAGCCCGGTCGGAGAGCTTTCCCCAGCGTGAATTGCTGGAAGCTACCGCCTATGCTGAAGAATTCGGAGCCGATCACTTTATTATTGACTCGGAAGAACTCGACATAGAAGGTTTTTCCCACAATCCCAAGAATCGCTGCTATTTATGCAAATCCAAACTTTTTACCAAGATCAAAGAAATTGCGACTCTTCAGAAATTAAAGTACGTTGTTGAAGGCTCCAACACCGACGATGATGGTGATTATCGACCGGGACTATTAGCGGTAACCGAGTTGAGTATAAAAAGTCCGTTGCGGTTTGCCAAACTTTCCAAGAATGAAATCCGTGAGCTGTCAAAGGAATTGAACCTGCCAACCTGGAACAAACAATCCTTTGCCTGTCTGTCTTCCCGATTCCCCTATGGCGAGAACATTACCCCTGATCGCCTGCAGATGATTGACCAGGCGGAACAATATCTTCTTGATCTTGGCTTCCATCAGGTTCGCGTTCGCTATCATGGCGACCTGGCCCGGATCGAAACCGATGAAGCCGGTTTTGATGTCTTATTGGATAAGAATAACCGAAATAAAATTCATGATCGTTTTAAAACCATTGGCTTCACTTATATCGGTCTTGATTTAAAAGGCTATCGAACTGGCAGCATGAACGAAACGCTGTAATAATATAAAAAGGGATTGATATAAATCAAATGTTTATATCGATCCCTTTTTATATTATTGTCTGTTTTATTTTTAAATCTGCTTTATTTATAAAACTGCCGTTTTACTTTCATTTGTGGTTTCCTTGCCAGAATTGCTTATCGCTAATTCATAAAAACGCCTGAGTAAAGCCATGCCATATGTTTTATGTTCCACCGTATTACAAAATACATCTCCAACACATTCCGGATGGAACTGAACGCCCCATACATTATCCTTAAATCTCAAGGCATGGGTTGATTCAAAATCATTTTGAGCTAATATCACTGCATTTTGAGGTAATCTGGTAACGGTCTGAAAGTGAGATGCATAGGCACTGAAATGTTCCGGTAATACTCCCAGTAATGGGTCTTTCTTGCCTTCTTCAGTAAGACGAATCTCAACCTCTCCCTTTTCTTCTCCCAGTTCATGATAGTCAACCGAACCACCAAAGGTATGGGCAAGCAATTGATGTCCAAAACAGATACCTAAAACAGGGATATTCATTTTAACAACCTGCTTTAGCCATTGAGCAGTGGCAACTCCCCAAGGTTCCAAAGCAGTTACCATTGAAGGGGAACCGGTAATAATAATGCCGGCAATATCATCAGGCAGGATCGGTACTGCATTTTCATAAACCGAAATTACACGGATATCATCATACGGTATCCCAACACATTGAGCAATACGCATGTCGCAATCTCCACATTTGTTGATCACATGTTGATCCGATGATCCTGTTTTTATAATGAGTAGTTTTTTCATGATCGTTCCTCCTCCAATCAAACGCTTTTTATTTCATACTTTTCATATATGTTTTTATTTTAAATAAAAATCAAACAATTGTCAATAGCAATATCTTTAAAAGTTATTTATTTTTATTCATATTATTTTTATATGTTTTATGTGTTTTTTTCTATTGCAATCGCAATCGCATGCTGTTATAATAAAACACATTAAACATATATTATTACTATGATATAAAAGGAGGTAGCCCCATGATGAAATCCAGATGTTGTCTTATTCACTAATTTATGTTGTAGATAAACCAGAACGACTGTAAATTTTATGATTAGAAAAGAGAGGATATCAAATGAAAATTAAACGAATTATCGGATTTATTACAATTATCAGCATTTTGCTTATTGCCCTCACTGGTTGTTTTTCATCAAGTGCTGCCACCACTGAACCAGAAAAGGTCTTGAAAGTGGGCGTGTGTGCCGGACCATATGGCGATATGTTCACCGAAGCAATTCAGCCGTCCTTAGAAGAAAAAGGCTACACCGTTGAAATCGTCGAATTCTCAGACTACGTTCAGCCAAACAAAGCTTTAGCCGCTGGTGAAATTGATCTCAATCTGTTTCAGCATTCTACCTACTTAACCAATTTTGCTAAAGAAAATAGCTTAGACCTAACTTTTATCAAAGAAGTGCCAACCGCCGCAATGGGAATTTTCTCTGAAAAGTATAAAACCATCAATGATATCGAAAATAGTGCTACCGTTGCGATACCAAATGATGCAACGAACTTATCCCGAGCTATTCGAGTCTTGGCTCAAACCAATATTATTACCATCGACCCTGCTGTTGATCCTAAAACAGCCACTCAAAACACCCTTTCCAGCAATCCTAAAAACCTTCAATTTGTCGAAATCGAAGCGCCCCAATTACCAAGAAGTCTTGACAGTGTCGGCATTGCCGTGATTAACGGTAATTATGCACTCAGTTCTGGACTCAACCTTTCTGACGCCCTTTATAATGAAAAACTGTCTGAGGGCTACATTAATGGTGTCGCTGTCCGAACTGAAGATAAAGATTCAGATTTTGCTAAAGATGTCATTGCTGCAATCGAATCCGATGCCTTTAAAAAAGTAATTGAAGACCCGAGCAAACAATATGTTTCTTTCCAAAGACCATCTGACTATTAAAATTTTAACAAAAGCTCAGTTGCTTTAAAGAACTGAGCTTTTGCCTTAAATCTTACAGAAAAAGGTAACTATTATGATTGAATTCAAGCATGTATCTGTCAGCTTTAAACAGCGCAAACAGTTTTTTGAGGCTGTCAACGATGCCAATTTTAAAATTGAAAAGGGTGAGATCTTTGGCATTGCCGGTTCTAGTGGTGCCGGCAAAAGTACCCTGCTCCGTACCATTAATTTATTACAAACTGTTTCATCCGGTGAAATATTGGTGGACGGCGAAAATGTCACCAATTATCGGAGAAACCAGTTGCGTATACTCCGTCGTAATATCGGGATGATTTTTCAACACTTTAATCTGGCTCGTAATCTGACTGTCAAACAAAATATTGCCTTTGTTTTAAAGGCAGCAGGGAAATCTAAATCAGAAACTGAAACCCGGGTCAATGAATTACTGGAACTAGTCAATTTATCTGATAAGGCAAATTCCTATCCGGCCAACCTTTCGGGCGGTGAAAAACAGCGGGTTGCAATTGCCCGGGCGCTGGCTAATGATGCCAAGATTCTGCTCTGTGATGAGCCGACATCCGCCCTTGATTTGGAAACAACCTCATCCATTTTGAGCTTATTAAAAGATTTAAATAAAAAATTTGGTATCACCATTGTCATCATTACCCATGAACTGGATGTTATAAAAAGCATCTGTACCCGATGCGCAGTGATGAACAAGGGAGCAGTCGTCGAGATTGGGAATGTTTATGATATTTTTACCAAACCCAGGGAAGACTTCACCAGACAGTTATTAAGTCATACCAACCATTTCAATTTGCCTGAGCAAATCATCAACAAGATGCAAGGTCCGATTGTCCGCCTCACTTTTAAGGGTGACAACGCGAACCATCCGATTCTCTACTACGCTGCTAATACTTTTCAGATTGGTTTCAATATTTTATTGGGAAAGATAGAATACATCAACGATTTGCCCCTTGGGATACTCTATGTTCAGCTAATCGGCGAAGCCGATACCCTAAAACTGGCAATTGAATTTCTTGCCGCAAATACGGCCGATTTGGAGGTAATCAATCATGGCCTTTGATTTAAAAACAGCTCTGATTTTAACTTTTGGACAAACCATGCAAATGGTCATTTCGTCGTTGGTGGCCGCAATAATCATTGGCGGTAGTATTGGCCTGTTATTGTTTTTAACAGCCAATACGCTTTTTCTCAAAAACCGGGCCATCAATCAAATTGTCGGCGTCATTATTAATATCACCCGTTCAATCCCCTTTCTGATCTTGCTTGTTTTGATGATTCCCGTTTCAAAGGCGATTGTGCATACATCCATCGGGCCCAATGCGGTGGTGATTCCCCTGGCGGTGGCGGCCATCGCTTTTTTCGGCCGACTTTCCGAAGCATCATTTTCCGATGTTGATAATGGCGTTTTGGAAGCTGCGATTGCTTCTGGCGCCAGCAAATTATCCATCGTGCTAAAGATTCTGTTGCCGGAAGCCTTGCCTTCACTGATCAAAAATATCACGGTAACTGCGGTGTCTTTAATCGGTTTTTCGGCGATGGCCGGAACCGTTGGCGGCGGTGGAATTGGTGATCTTGCCATTCGTTACGGCTATCAGCGCTATGAACCGGAAGTCATGTTCATCTGTGTGATCGTTCTGGTGCTGCTGGTGCAGATCTTCCAGGTTATTGGCGATGCGTCTGCGAAAAAACTGGATAAAACCAGCAAATAACTACATTATTTAAGAATCGAGGAAACATTATGATCGAAATAAGATGGCATGGACGAGGCGGACAAGGTGCCTTTACAGCTGCCAAAATTCTGGGCGCCGCTTCACTAATCGACAATAAATACTCTTTGGCTTTTCCTTCCTTTGGTCCTGAACGCCGAGGTGCACCAATTCAGGCTTTTAATAAAATTGATAATCGGGCAATTATCAATCGGAGTGAAATTAAAGCCTGTGATTATTTAATCTTCCTGGATGACAGTTTGTTCGCTTTGGATTATTTAAAAGATCTGAAAGACGATGGCATCGCCCTGATTAATACCGCAACACCAGATAAATTCAGTGATTTCTCACAGATCCAGACAATTGATGCGAATCAGATTGCCCTCAAAATCATCGGGAAACCCATCAGTAACACGGCAATGCTCGGGGCCCTGGCTAGTATCTCAGACGATGTTTCACTAGTGTCATTACAACAAGCCAGTAATTTGTATTTATCAGCGGCTCACGCGGCCAAAAATCAATTGATTTTAAAAGAGTCTTTTGAATATTTTAAGGAGGTTCACTGACATGAGCAAACCCACTTTACGATCCTACCAAAAGCCGCAAAAATTATCGGATTACCCCTTAGGTACCGCCAGTGAAGCCGGATATCTGGTCACCAAAAATAGTGGCTGGCGAAACGAACGGCCAATTATAACGGATGCGTGCATCAACTGCCTGCAATGTTATCTTTACTGCCCCGACGGCGTTATTTTTAAAACGACTGACGGGTTGGATATTGACTATGACTTTTGCAAAGGCTGCGGCATCTGTGAAAAAATCTGCACTAAACAAGCCATTAAAATGGAGGTGGAAACAAATGTCTAAAGCATTTTTATCGGGCAATGATGCCTTTGCCGAAGGGGTTAGGTTGGCTCGCCCCCAGGTTATTTCGATTTACCCCATCACCCCGCAGACAACGGTGGTCGAAAGAATTTCCGAAATGGTGGAAGACCGCAGCTTAAAAAGTGAGCTCATCCACGTTGAGTCGGAACACTCCGCTTTATCATGCGCCATTGGTGCCAGTGCCATGGGCGCCCGGACTTTTACGGCAACCTCCTCTCAAGGACTGTTATACATGGCAGAATGTCTGCAATATGCCAGCGGCGGACGATTCCCCATCGTGATGATGAATGCCAACCGCTCCACAGCCTTACCTTGGAATATTTATGGAGACCAGCGGGATTCCCTCTCACAGCTTGACAGCGGCTGGATCCAGGTGTATGTGGAAGATGCTCAGGAAAGTCTGGACATGGCTCTGCAAAGTTACCATATTGCCGAAAACCCGCTGGTTTCAACCCCGGTTATGGTCAATCTCGATGGGTTTGTCCTTACCCATACCTACGAAACCGTAGAAATTCCAAGTCAGACGGATGCTGACCGCTTTTTGCCGCCGTTTCAAACCGAAAATAAAATGAGTTTGGCCAACCCCAAAAACCTGGCTTTCAGCGTTGGCCCCGACAATAATATGGAATTTAAATACATCCAGCACAAAGCGATGCTGGACAGCAAACGAGTTATCGAAGAAACCGATGCAAAATTTGCCGAAATTTTTGGTCGCAGTTATGGCGGACTGACCCAGGGTTACCGTATTGACGATGCCGATTATATCCTGATTACCCTGGGCAGCATCACCGGCCTGTGCCGGGAGGTGGTAGATGAACTGCGTGAGCGTGGCGAAAAAGTCGGCCTGTTGAAGCTCCGTTTTTTAAGACCCTTTCCCAATGAAGATCTGGTTGCGGCACTGGGATCAGCAAAAGCCATTGGGGTGTTGGAAAAAGACATTTCCTTTGGCTATGAAGGCACCGTATACACCAATGTAAACTCAGTTATTGCCCAGAACGGTTTGCGCCTTGAAACTTATAATTTCATTGCCGGTCTCGGCGGCCGTGATATCAGCCGGGAAAACATCACAGCAATCTTTCGCCATCTTCAAACCGGTGGCCAACATGTTAATTTTATCGGACTGGGGGTGACCATCGATGAGTAATCCAATAACTGCAAAAACGATCACCGACAGTGAATTTTTTTATGGCCATAAGGCCTGCGCCGGTTGCGGCGGCAGTCTAGCCGTGCGAATCGCCCTTAAAGTTCTGGGCGAGGGGGCTATCTCGGTGCTCCCGGCCGGCTGTATGTCGGCGGTGGGGTTTAATTATCCGCATTTATGTTTTAGCAATAATTCGATCATTTCCACCTTTGCCGGAACCGCTTCGATGCTAACCGGAGTTGAGGCCGGCGCCCGGGCGGTTGGGATTAAGAATTTCAAAGCTGTTGGGTTGGCCGGGGATGGTGGCACTGCCGATATCGGCATTCAGGCCTTATCCGGAGCCATTGATCGCAACGATGATATTCTGTATATCTGTTACGATAATGAAGCCTATATGAATACCGGCATCCAAAAGAGTGGTTTAACCCCTTTTGGCGCCAAGACAACCACTACCCCCAGCGGTGAAAACATTCACGGTAATATCCGTCCCAAGAAAAATCTCTTTGAGATTGTGGCTGCCCATGACATTCCCTATGCCGCCACCGCCAGTATTGGCGATCTGAAAGATTTTATGAATAAGATTGAAAAAGCTTCGAAAATAAAGGGCACAGCCTATATCCACGTTGTCGCCCCCTGCCCCATTGGTTGGGGCATCCCCGTTAATGAAACCATTGAGATCGCCAGAAAAATGATGGATTGTGGTTTGTGGTACCTCGCCGAATATGAAAATGGCCAGTTTAAACTGAATAAAAACCCCCGCGACTTTTCATCAATTAAAGATTACCTGCTTGCCCAGGGACGCTTTAAACATTTAGCAGCTGCGGATATTGAAGTATTGGCCTCACAACGGGATACCAAGTGGGCAACGATCCGAAAAAATTGGAATAACATACAGGAGGAATTATGAGCGAGAGAAAATATTGGGACGAAAAAATTGAGACCCTGCCACGAGCAGATCTGGAAGAATTACAACGTCGCGAATTAAAGGAAATGCTGACATTTGCCTACAATAATTCAGCTTATTATAAAGAATCCTTTGACCAGGCCGGACTGACCCCAGCAGATTTTAATCAACTGGATGATATTCAGAAATTCCCGTTTACCAATAAGGCCACCCAACGGGAACGGCAGACCAAAGGCGGTCTCTTAGGCGATATGATTGCTGTTAGTGAAGATGATGTGGTTTTTGTGTCGGCATCCAGCGGCTCAACCGGGGTGCCAACCCTCAGTCCCTTTACCAAACAGGATTTTGACGAATGGCAGGATGTCGAAAGCCGATTGTTTTATGCTGCCGGAATGCGAAAACATGACCGTTATGTTCATGCCCTGAATTTTTCATTATTCGTGGGCGGACCTGATGTTATTGGAGCTCAGAATTTGGGAGCTCTTTGTATCTGGGCCGGAACCGTGCCATCAGAACGGCTGCTTTTCATTTTAAAGGAATTCCAACCCACAATCATCTGGACAACCCCATCTTATGCTTTGTATCTTGGCGAAACAGCGCTTAAAATGGGCATTGATCCAGCCAAGGATCTTGCCATTCGCACCATAATCGTAGCTGGCGAACCCGGTGGCTCGATCGGAACCACCCGGGAAACCATTGAAAAAGTCTGGAATGCGGAACTGTATGACTTTTTTGGGTTATCTGACATCTTCGGAGCCTGCGCCGGGATGTGCGAAGCCAAGGATGGCCTCCATATCGTCGAAGATCATATCCTGGTGGAAGTTCTGGATGTTGAAACTGGTAAGCCAGTAGCCGACGGTGAACGGGGTGAGCTTGTTTATACCACTCTGCGGAAAAAAGCCCGACCACTGATCCGTTTCAGAACTGGTGACATTGGTTCAGTCAACCGCGAACCCTGCAGTTGCGGCCGAACCCACGCCCGGATTAAAATTCATGGCCGCCTGGATGATATGTTTATCATTTCGGGGGTTAATGTTTTCCCCAGTGATATTGAGTTTGTCATCAGAGGAACGCAAGGAATTACCGGCGAATACCTGATCCGTTTATACGAGCAGAATCACGCGGTTAAATATCGGATTGAAATTGAAAAATCGGATGACAGCAATGAACCGGACGAAGTTTTAAAAGAACGGGTTGCTGCTGCTCTTAAAACCCGGTTAGGAGTAAAACCCGGTGATGTCACGATCTTAAAAGATGGTGATTTGGAGCGGGCTACTCATAAAGCAAAACGCTTAATTGATGAGCGAACCTTAATCTATGAAATTTAAAGAAGGTGCACGATGAAACCACTTAGTAACCGAACTGCTGACTTTACCGATTCTGTGATCCGACGGATGACCCGTATTTCCAATCAATATAATGCGGTCAATCTGTCCCAGGGATTCCCTGACTTTGACCCACCGAAACCAATCCTTAAGGCGCTGGAAAAAGCTTCCCATCAGGGGCCTCATCAATATTCGATTACCTGCGGAGCGCAAAATTTCCGGGAGGCTCTGGCGCAAAAACAATCCCAGTTAATGGGCCGTTCAATTAATCCGGAAACCGAAATTGTGGTGACCTGTGGGAGCACCGAGGCGATGATGGCCGCGATGATGACCGTCGCTAATCCCGGTGATAAGGTCATCGTTTTCTCGCCTTTCTATGAAAACTATGGGGCAGATACCATTTTATCCGGTGCGGTTCCGATCTATGTCCCCCTTCATCCGCCGGCGTTTAACTTCAATGCCGATGAATTGGAAGCCGCCTTTAAACAAGATCCCAAAGCACTGATTCTATGCAACCCTTCCAACCCCACCGGCAAGGTATTTAACCGGGAAGAACTGACAATTATTGCCGATTTGGCTAAAAAATACGATACCTATGTAATCACCGATGAAGTCTACGAACATATTGTTTACAAGCCCCATGAACACATTTATCTAGCCTCTTTGCCTGGTATGTATGAACGTACCATTTCCTGCAGCTCTTTATCGAAGACCTATTCCATTACTGGCTGGCGGTTAGGCTATATCATCGCCCCGGAACCGATTATTGATGTGGCTAAAAAGGTTCATGATTTCTTAACCGTCGGTGCCGCGGCGCCGCTCCAGGAAGCCGCCACTGTTGGTCTGCAATTCGGCGATGACTACTACACTGATCTGCAAAAGAAATACACCGAAAAAAGAACGCTATTTTTAGCAGGTCTCGATGACATTGGGCTTACCTACAGTACTCCTCAGGGAGCCTATTATGTGATGCTTGATATCTCAAGATACAAATCCGATAACGATTTGGCCTTTTGTACCTGGCTGGCTGAGCATGTCGGGGTCGGTGCGGTTCCTGGATCAACTTTTTTCAGAGAAAACGTCAACCACTTAATTCGTCTGCATTTTGCCAAAAAAGAAGATACGCTTTATGAAGCCTTGAGTCGGTTATCTGAAATAGACAAAAAATGGCAAAGCACTTCTTTTTGAGAAGTGCTGAGGTTGTCACTAAACTACCGTACCGACCAATTGTTAATCTGTTGTTCGCCGCGGAATCGGACAGGCTCTGCCGTGTCCGCTCCGATGCGTACAACATGATGTAACAATTGTCGGTACGGGGTTATCTTTTTTGACAGGCAAAGTACTTCTTTTTAAGAAGTGCTTTGCCTTATTGCATTAATGATTTATTTTTCATTAATGGCCCGCTCCAGCTGGGTCAACGCCTGCTCCAGGATCAATCTTGGGGCGGCAATATTGATCCGCTGAAAACCATCACCGCCGGCGCCAAACATGGTGCCGGCATCCAGCCAGAGACCGGCTTTATTAATAATTAAATCTTCTAATTGTTCCTCATTTAATTCCAGTTCACTAAAATCCAGCCAGATCAGATAGGTTCCTTCCGGTTCGATGAGCTTAACCTGAGGTAGCTGTTCGTTTAAAAAATCTCGGATGAAATCCAGATTTTCGCCGAGATAGATTTTTAATTCCTCCAGCCACTTTCGTCCTTTTGAATAGGCCGCCGTACAGGCGACAATGCCCATAATATTAATCTCATTATAGCCGCCTTTTTGCATTTCTTTTTTGAATTTTCTTTTTATTTCTCTATTTTCAATAAAAATATTAGAAACCTGAAGCCCAGCTAGGTTAAAGGTTTTACTGGGGGCTGTACAGGTGATGGTGATCACTAAAAACTCTGGCTTCAAATCTGCAAATACCAGATGTTTATGTCCCGGATAAATAAAATCCTGATGGATCTCATCCGCTATCACTGTTACCCCATGTTTAAGGCAAATATCGCCTAAGCGAACCAGTTCTTCTCTTGTCCAAACCCGACCAACCGGGTTGTGAGGATTGCAGAGAATAAAAATTTTGACCCCGTTATCAATGATTTTATTCTCGAAATCGGTAAAATCAATCGAATATCGACCATTATCATAGACAAGCCGATTGACAACCAGCTTGCGCTCATTAATGGTGATGGTATCAGCAAAGGGATAGTATACCGGCTGTTGAATAATAATACTATCACCGACCTGTGTCAGACCGCGGATTGCCGTAGCAATGGCATAAACCACTCCGGGTGTGGTAACCAGCCATTCCGGCTGGATATTCCAGTCAAACCGGGTTTTAAACCAATCCTTTAACGTAAAAAAATAATCCTGTCCATCTTCAGAATAACCAAAGATGCCATGTTTACTTTTTTCCACCAGGGCCTCCACCACTGGTGCCGGGGTTTTAAAATCCATATCAGCCACCCATAATGGCAGCAACCCCTCTGGTTTTCCCCGTCGATTGGCAAAATCGTATTTGATCGAATTAGTGTTATCCCGTTTAACAATTTCATTAAAATTATATTTCAAATCCTATTCCCCCTTTATTACCCTGGCTAATTCAGAAATTAAATCCTGAGCACTTTCAATTCCCACCGACAATCTCAGCAAACGGTTATTAATCCCCTTTGCTTCCCGTTCTGCTTCAGGGATATCCCCATGGGTCTGTAGCATTGGATAGGTTATCAGCGTTTCCACCCCACCGAGACTCTCAGCATATTGGATAATTGAAACCCCTTCTAAAATATGTTTAGCCGTTTCTTCACTGTCTACCTCAAAAGAAATCATCCCGCCAGAACCGGTGGCCTGGCGTTTAGAGATTTCATAACCTTCATGAGTCGAGAGTCCGACATAGTGGACTGCGGTGATTTTCTCCTGCTGACATAGCCAATTGGCAATTTTTTCGGCATTTTCCTGTTGTTTGTCCATCCGGATCGGCAGGGTTTTTATTCCCCGGATTAACAGCCAACTGTCAAAAGGCGATAGACAAGCCCCGGTAGTCTTATATATGAATCTCAGCCGTTCAGCGATTTCCTCTTCTTTTACGACCGTAAAGCCTGCCAGGGTATCATTATGGCCCCCCAAATACTTGGTGCCGCTATGGATCACAATGTCTGCCCCCAATTTCAGCGGTTGCTGAAAATAGGGAGTCAGAAAGGTGTTATCGACGATTAATAAAAGCTGATGTTTTCTGGCTATCTCTGCTACTGCAGCAATATCGGTTACCTGCATCATCGGGTTGGTTGGCGTTTCAACAAAGAGCGCTTTGGTATTGGGACGGATGAGTCCTTCAAGCAAAGAAAGCTCCGATGTATTGACCAGATCAAAACCGATTCCGTTTTTCATCGATATATGATGAAATAAACGGTGTGAGCCCCCATAAAGATCATCAGAGGCAATGATATGATCACCTGGTGAAAACAGCTCCATGACAGCGCTGATGGCCGCCATGCCGGTGGCAAAGGCAATCGCATCGATGCCATCCTCAAGTTTTTTGATAACGTTCTCCAGGTGCTCCCGGGTCGGGTTTTGCTGTCGGGTATAATCAAAACCGGTACTTTCGCCCACCCCCGGGTGAGCAAAGGTTGCCGACTGAAAAATCGGAACGCTGACAGCTCCGGTGTTATCGTATTTTTCTGTGTTTCCATGTATGCAAAGGGTGCTAAAATCCATAATCTTTCTCCATTTCCGGGTTATATTCATAGTCGTTCAGTATGTTTAATAAATACTACCTGAACGCGGTTTTTTTGTCAAGTTTCAGATTATTTTGCAGTTTATTATATCATATCCAGTGCCTTAAATTTCCTATCCCAATTGATTGTTTGCTTCACTTGAGTACTTTAAAAATCGATTCAATCAATCTACCATAATAGTTAATATAAATCTTAAAAATCCAGATCCTGGTTGTATTTCATATTAATTCCATAGTATAATTATGCTATCTTATACGGAGGTACCCTATGTACAATGATACAGTGCTCGACCATTTTGCCAACCCCCGAAATGTTGGCCGTATCCCTGATGCTGACGGCCTCGGGATATCCGGGAATCCAGTTGATGGCGATAAAATAACGATTTATATAGAAGTTCAACAAAATGTTTTAACCGCTGTTAAATTTAAAACCTTTGGTTGTGGTGCGGCCATCGCAGCCAGCAGTATGCTGACGGTCCTTGCCACTGGCAAAACGTTGAGCGAAGCTCTGAAAATTACCAATGCTGATGTAGCTGAAGCATTAGGTGGGCTCCCCGAGCAGAAACTGCTTTGTTCAAATATCGCCGCCGATGCCTTGCATGCTGCTATTAATGATTATACCAATAAAAATGTACATCTAACTGACCATCAAGCTACTGCTACGATTTTATTTGAAGCTGAGTATCCCGAGCGAGTTCTTTCAGAAAAAATTGAAGGGCTAACCGACGCCAATCAAATTAAACGTTATTTGCGTCATATCATCATGCCCGACATTGGCGGCTGGGGACAAAAGAAGCTTCTTGATACCCGGATGCTTGTCTGTGCCGCCGATGCTGAAAGTTGTGATCTGCTGCTCCGTTATCTTACCGCCATTGGCATTGGTCATATCCACTGCCATTTTGAAAGTAATGATGGCTGGGAGGAGGCCCTTAAAGCATTGAATGATCTCAATCCTGACGTGAACTTTCAGATCGCAGATGACTTTGTTGCCGATGCAGACTTGACGATTATTATCGGGAATACCGACTATGCGTCTCGCACGACAGAGCTGTTTCAAAATTCATCGAGTCCACAAATTTCGCCCACCTTTATTTCGATAAACGAAGCCTGGCAGGGATGCTTCGGACTGTGCCAGAACAGCAATGAAATATCCGTATTTCTCAAAGCCATCGAAAAGAAAGGCTTCTCCAAACAATACGACTGCAACGATAAGCATTTTTCTGATCAACTGGGTTTGCTTCTGAGTTCTTGTTTTGTTGGCACATTGTTAGCAGTCGAAGCCGTTAAATCCCGTCTTAAAATCGGTGTTCCACTGACCGATATTTTCTATTTTGATTTAATAAACCACTCGTTTGACAATCTTTTTTCAACGAGTGATCAGGTTTTTGTCGACTTTGACTTATCGTCTCATGAAATCGAATTTAAAAATAAATTAGCGGAAGCAAACATCTTAACCATCGGTGCCGGTGGTCTTGGCTGTCCGGCCAATTTGGTATTAGCTAAAGCGGGTGTCACAAAACTGAGTCTGATCGATTATGATCTTGTCGAAATCAGCAATTTAAATCGTCAAATTCTCCATTCTACCGCTACCATCGGGCGGTTGAAGGTTGAGTCTGCTAAACAGGCTCTGGAAGCCATGAATCCGGATCTTCAGGTAACCACCTACTCCGGTGCTTTTTCAAAAGAAAATGCCCGGGAAATTATCAAAAAACATGATCTTGTCATTGATGGTCTGGACAATTTACCGACCCGTTACCTGTTGAATGACGCCTGCTATTTTGAAAAAAAACCGCTGGTGGAAGCAGGCGCTTTAGCTTACTATGGGCAAGTGACCACCATTATCCCTGATGAAGGGCCATGTTTTCGATGCCTGTTTCCTGAAACCAATAATCAGACTGCTGGCAGTTGTTCTGAAATCGGTGTTTTAGGACCAGTCCCGGGAGTAATGGGAGTGCTGGAAGCCATCGAAGCAATTAAACTGACTATCGGAATCCCGGCAACTTTAAAGGGTAGCCTCTTGATGATTGATGTCCTGGAAACATCTTTTGATCGCTTCACCTTTAGAAAAGATGAGGACTGCCCGCTTTGCGGCAAACACCCTACCATTCATGAACTTGGCGATTTCACTTTTGTTTGCGAAACGGCCAAAAACGAATGATAGAATAAACCGGTGGCGGAATCTGACGCGTTTTCAGCGATTCTTTTGAATATCTCCCTTACTGCGTTACATTAGCTCTTTTTTCATCCATGTATTAATTGATTTGATCTAAACTATGTTCAACTTAAATAAGACGCCTCAGTTAAACTTTCTTCTGAGACGTCTTATATTTATGATCAGGTTATTAACAAAATCCGTTCGGTTTAATAGTCACTTCTAATCATAAATATTTTTGCTGAAATAACGGTCACCCCGATCGGGGAAAATGGTGACAATATTTCCCCGGTCAATTTTTTCAGCCAGCTTGAGTGCTCCATATAGGGCAGCACCCGAGGAAGTTCCGGCGATAATCCCTTCTTTTTTCGCCAGCAACCGCACCAGATCAAAAGCTGTTTTATCGTCGACTTTAATAACTTCATCGACCAGTGACATGTCCATTGTTTTGGCAATAAAGTCATTTCCTATCCCTTCAATATCGTAGCATCCCGCCGTACCGCCGCCCATAATTGATCCATAAGGATCGGCCAGAACTCCTTTGATATTAGGGTTTCTCTCTTTTAAATAACGAACAACTCCAGAATAAGTCCCTCCGCTACCGGCACCTGCCACCAGGTAGTCAATGTTTCCACCGAGATCGGCATAAATTTCCGGTCCGGTTGTTTGATAATGAACAGCTGGGTTTGCCGGATTATCAAACTGCTGCAGTGAGATGGAATTGGGAATGGCTTTTAGTAACTCTTGCGCTTTTGCCGTTGCCCCCAACATGCCCAGTTCCCTTGGCGTATTAATGATTTCTCCACCAAAAGCCCGCATCAGCGTTTGTTTTTCAATGGAGAATTTTGTCGGCACCGCAAAAATAACTCGATAGCCCCGGTTAATGGCGGCCAGCACCACCCCTAGACCGGTGTTTCCGGCCGTCCCTTCGATTATCGTCCCGCCCGGTTTTAATAAACCTGATTTTTCAGCATCTTCTATCATCGAAATGCCAATGCGATCTTTGACACTACCACCGGGATTCCATAGTTCCAGCTTAGCGAAAATATTCACCTGATCTTTGACCTGAAACTGATTGAGCTTAATCATTGGCGTATTGCCAATCAATTCTCTGATATCATTATAATAAGCCATCTTATGCCTCTAAACTCATTTTAAACGCCTGTTCTAAATCCGCTAAGATATCATTTTTATCTTCAATCCCCACCGAGATGCGGATCAGATTTTCAACGATTCCGACCTTTTGTCGTATGTCATAGGGGATCGACGCATGGGTCATACTGGATGGATGACAAATGAGTGACTCTACCCCGCCCAAACTTTCTGCCAGTGTAATCAGCTCCAGGGATTCCACAAATTTATTAAGATCATATTTTTCATTCAATTCAAATGAGAACATTCCCCCGGGACCGTCAGCCTGACGTTTATTGATCTCGTACCCCTGACTGTCCGGCAAGCCGGGATAATAAATCGCTTTGACCCCAGGATTGCTTTTAAGCGCCGTAGTAATAAATGTTGCATTTTTAATGTGACGATCCATTCGAACCCCCAGGGTTTTAATCCCCCGTATTAACAGGAATGAGTCGAAAGGCTGCAATACGCCACCGGTGGCATTCTGAATAAACCAGAGTCGTTCTGCCAGCTCTTTGCTGTTGACAACCGCCAAACCGGCAATCAGATCGCTATGTCCGCCTAAATATTTAGTGGCACTGTGAACGACAATATCAACTCCCAATGAAATGGGTCTTTGGAGGTATGGCGTCATAAAGGTATTATCGACGATGCTTATAACCCCATGTTTTCTGGCTATATCTGCCACCGCCTTAATATCAGTAATGGTCAGAATCGGATTGGCCGGACTTTCGATAAAAATTGCCTTGACATCTTCGGTCAGGCTTTTTTCCAGAAGTTCCAAATCTGACGTTTCAACAATCTCATAGGTCAGACCAAAGTTATTGAAGACCTTGTCAAGCACCCGAAAGGTACCACCATAAACATTACTGGAAATGATTACCTTGTCCCCGGTTTTAAAAAGACTGAGTACCGCTGTGGTTGCTGCCATACCCGAAGCAAAGGCAAACCCGGCGTTCCCGCCTTCCAATTCGGTAATCAATGCTTCCAGGGCTTCCCGGGTCGGATTGCCGGATCGGGAATACTCATAGCCCCTGTCTTTACCCAGGCCATCCTGTTTATAAGTGGAGGTTTGAAAAATAGGAACATTTACTGCCCCAGTTTTTTCATCCCCATCAATACCACCGTGGATCAACTGTGAATTTAAATTGCTGTACTTACTCATGTTATGCTCCTTCAAAATTTATATTATTTCTTCAACATCAAAATGATGTGCCGTGTGAATCATCGTCTGGACATTCTCCAATTTTGTTTTGGGGGCAATATCACAACCGGGTATTAATATGAAACCAGGTGTTCCGCCCGCCTTGATGCAGGCCAGAGATTCGGCCTCAATTTCAGAGGTCGTCCCTTCCAGTAAAACGCTGATGGGATCTAATTGACCGCCAAAAGCGACCTTACCTGAAAGCGTTTCTCTGGCTGTGCTCAAATCAACCTTGTAGTCCATTGAAAAAAGATTCGTCTCCGTTTCTGTAATTAAATCCAGAATCTTGGTCGTGTTTCCGCAGATGTGCAGCGATTTTGTTTTAATCCGCCTGACTATTGCCTGGTTGGCAGATTTAATATGTGGAAAGGACAACTCTTTAAACAGCTTAGCTGAGATGACATCCCCTGATGAAAGGGGCTCTGCCTGATTAACCATTTCGACTCCGGCATCTATGAACAAATTCCAATACTTTAAAAGGAGTCTCTCCGTAAATTCCATGATATGATTTAGCCCAGGTTTATCCTTAATGGCGATCTTCATCATATTATCCATTCCCAACAGCTGTCCTGCCAGGGTGAAAGCACCCCACTGACTGACCGCCACAAGATACTCCGCACCGATTCGTTTTGTCACGAGATTTGCCGTTTGTAAAAGATTGGCAATCTCTTTTGAATTTTCTAAATCTTCAACTCTCAGCCGATCCACATCCTCAGGTTGTGTGACCAGTGGTTCATCAACGGTTGATGCCTCTCCCAGCAGGTTAAAGGTGCATTTTCCGCCAATGGCTTTAACAATAATATTGCTGCAATCCGCACCGACCCAGACAACATCCGACTCCACTTTTTTGTTGTCACTAATGATGATTTCGGCAATCTTCTCCGGGGCATCCTTCAGGACGTTCTGAAGGGTTAATCCATTGCGATAATCTGTCCAAACCCCGCTTGAAAGAATCATAACCGGAACTCTGGGTGTCTTCTTCAGTGCAATTCCCGAAAGTATTATTTCTTTATTTGTCAAGAACTCAACTCCTTTAACTCTTATATAGTCTTAATAGTCTTTAGTTCAGTAATCTTTGATTCAAAAGCCAACATACATTTCGCTGTCGTGGTGTAACTTTTCGTTAGTCGGCATATCGCTGCTTAAGCACTCTTTTCGTCGAAAGACAGACAATCCACAAAGATCCGATCAAAATTCTCACCATTAGATAATTCAATGACATCAATCTCGGTGACCAGGCTTTCCATCTCATCGCGATATTTCTGATTCAATAAAAAGGCCAGTCCGCCGGATTTTGAAGTATTGCCGACAAAATCAATTTTGCCTTCGAATTCTTTTGGCAGCAGCCCAATATTTATCAGACTCTTAGCCCGCAGATGAAAGCCGAAAGAACCCGCAATTTGAATCTCGTCAACATCCTCTGGCCGTAGTTCTTTTGCATCCATTAAAAACTCAATGCCGGCACGTACCGCTCCCTTTGCCAGCTGTACCTGCCGGATATCTTTTTGCGAGAGATATACCCCACTGGCAACTTCAAAGGCTATTTTCCCATCGATTTTCACCAGTCTGTTTCTGAGGCTCTGTTTCAAGTCGGCGTTGTCCGGAGCTGCCAGTCGGCCCCGTTTGTCGATAACCTTATGGGCCACCAGTTCACCCACAATATCCAATAGACCGCTGCCACAGATCCCAATGGCTTCGCCATCTTCGATGGTCCGGATGTCGATCTCGCCATTATCCTCAATTTCAAAATACTCGATCGCGCCTTTTTCAGCCCGCATTCCATAAGCGATATTCATCCCCTCGAATGCCGGTCCGGCGGCGGTGGAGGTCGCCGTCAATGCGCCATGATCAGACAAAACCATCTCACCATTGGTGCCGATATCGACAAATAAAGTAACCTGTTGTTTATCCTGAAGCCGGGTTGCCAAAACACCGGAGGTGATATCTGGCCCCACAAAGGAAGAAATAATCGGTGGCAGATAAATTGATCCCAGCCTGGAAATATCCAGGAGATGTTCTTTGTAGCTTAAGCTGTTTCCCCCTGTAATGGCCGGAGTATAGGGATATTTACCCAGCGAATAAGGATTCACGTTGGCAGCCAGATGAATCATGCAGGTATTTCCGCTGAAAATCACTTCATAGATATGTTTTTGTTCAACACCGATATGATTGGCCGCTTTTTCAATCAATTTATTCAGTTCCTTGATAATCAGTGTGTACATCGTGTCCAGCCCTTTTTCATCTGAGGCAAATTTAATCCGCGATAAAACATCCTGGGCATGCAAGCTTTGGGGGTTTAGTGCTGAGACCGAGTGCAGTTCTTCACCGGTGTTAATATTAACCAATGTTGCCACCAGCGTGGTGGTTCCGATGTCAACGACTACGCCATAATTCTGGGCTGCAGTATCCCCTTCTTCCTCACCTAAAATTTGGCCACCGGCAGTTACAACGGTCTTGCCATTGCCGGTATATTCTTTTTTAATAAAGCTATTGACGTCGATATCAAAGCTCTGGCCGTGATTTAATATTTGCAGTGTTTTATTACGGTTTTTCGCAACGGCCTTAACATCAACATGACCAGTCACCCTGGTCTGACATGAAAGCACAAATCCCTGTTCTTTTTCCTCTTCTGGTAGTTGGTGTTTCCCGTGTTCTTCGACATTTTTCAGACTTGCTTCGGAAATCTTAACCTTGCATTTTCCGCAAACCCCTTCTGAATTACAGGGTGATTCAATAACAATCCCCAACTCGTGGGCCGCTGCTAAAATCGTCGTGCCTTTTTCCACCAGAATGGCTTTGTTTTCGCCGATAAAATTTACTTTTACCATAATTCGTTACGCCCCCTTTACCCGATTCGTCATTGCCGTAATGTTTACCAGCGGTGTGGAGGTACTCAAGCCACAAGCTGGCGCGATAATATCAATGCCATCCAATTTAAGTTTTTCGGTTTGTTTCGCAACTTTTTCGGTTTCACCAAATTCCAGCAGATAGGTACTCAAATTACCCATGGTGGTTAGTTCTGGATAGTCTTCTTTCAGTTTTCGCAAGCTAATCGAAGAATCGGTGCTGATCGCATCGGACTTAATTGCCGGTACAAATTTTCTGACCGCATTCATTTTTCCGCAAATGTGAACAATAACCGGGGTATTGGTTTCATGAATGGCAGCGATGATTTTGTTGAGATAACGGACTGCGTATTCATCAAACATCGCAGGTCCCAAGATTTCTCCGGTGGCTGTCGGATCAGCAATGGTAATCACACTGGCGCCGCTCTCCACCATCAGCCTAGCCAATTCGATAATATGATTGCTGGCATAATCAACCACCCGATGGGCTTCGGCAGGATTCTTTCTGAGTTCTTTTAAAAATGGGATTGGGTCAACCAGTGATGCGGCGGTACTAAGCGGCCCGGTGATACTGCCAAATACCGGTATGTCTGAGTATTCTTTTGACAACTGATAGGTTGCTTCAATAATCGCATTAACCCGCTTATTTTTTGCCATCGCCCCTAAGTCCTGATAAATGACTTCTTTAACCGATGGAAACACTTCTTTTTGTATTTTTGGCTCACAGGCCAGGGTTCCGTAATTAATTTCACTGCCCAGCACCTCTGCTTCTACGGTCATGCAAAAGGGAATGCCAAAGTTTTCAAAACCGGTGTTTTCCTGAACGTCATTGGCAATCTCTGCCATTAATTGACTATCGTGATGGCCATCGGGCAAGGTATGACCGGTTTTATTCATTACATCAACGATGGCTGAATTCATCATCCCACCAGGACAGATAACCGGTGCTCGATCAACGGATTCCTTATTTAAGGAACGGAGAATCCGTTCCTTTGGCGTTAAATCATTCATCTAATATTCCTCTTTCAAAAACATCTTTAGCAGCACTAAGCTATAACCGAAGTGATTAATCGTCGCTACAATTTTACGATAATTTCTTCTTGAATTTTTTTCATTATGCGGCAACAATGTTATTCGCCAATTTTACCGCTTCGGCAGCATTTTCCGCGTAGCCATCGGCACCAATCTTGTCGGCATAGGATTGGGAAACCGGACCGCCACCGATTAAGACCTTATAATCTTCTCTTATTTTTTCTCCGACTAAAATCTCGACGACCTCGTTCATCCCTTCCATTGTCGTTGTCATTAGTGTTGAAATGAAAATAAATTCAGCATTTTCTGCTTTGGCTCGTTCCACAAAAGTAGCCGGAGAAACATCACGTCCCAGGTCCACAATATCATAGCCTCCGGTTTCCAGCATGATTTTCACCAGATTTTTCCCGATATCGTGGGTATCCCCTTCAATTACGCCAATGACTGCTTTTCGTCTGGTTTCGTGAGAGTTAATCTTAATATGGGGTTTTAGGATATTTAGACCCGAATACATGGCATCTGAGCACATCAATAGCTCAGGTACAAAATATTCTTCTTCATCAAATAGTTTTCCTGCCTGGTTCATCCCAACGGTAAGTCCATTGACGATGGCTTCATAGGCATCAATTCCTTCAGCGATCACCTGATTACTGAGTTCAACGGTTAAATCCTCATCCATGTCTACAACTGACACTGCCAGCCTTTTGAATAATTCCTGTTTGTTTAAAGACATTTAATAAACCCTCCTCGTTTAACATACATATCCCATATGTATAGTGTGATTATTATATTAGATGTTTTTTCATTTGTCAATATTTTTATACTAATTCTATATGATTAATGAACATGCATAAAAAAGACATGATTTGAAGCAGATGCTTCAAATCATGTCTTTTTTAAAATTATCCTGAAGAATAAATACAACGGCGCAATGCTCTTCAATTTACAACCTAACAAACCAAAATAAGCCGAATCAGATGTAATACTCACAATTACCTTTTTCGTGATAGCGTCTAACCAGTTCGGCCAGGGTAATATTGTCCACCACTTGATCAATAGCATCTTTAATTTCCTGCCAGACATCTGCGGTGACATGGCGGTCTGCTTGTTCGTAAACTCCCGCTTCATCACTCAAAATAACTGGTGATAACTCACCTTCCAGCAACCGCACAATCATCCCCACGGTATAATTTTCCGGGGGACTGGCCAACTGATAACCGCCCTGAGAACCACGAACACTGCGCACAAAGCCAGCTCGTGAAATATGGGTAATGATCTGTTCTAAATATTTTTCTGAAATCTCCTGGCGCTCGGCAATCCGCTTAATGGGAATGTATTCCCCGGTGTTGTTAATCGCCAGGTCCAGCATTAAACGCAAGGCGTACCTGCCCTTAGTGGAAATTTTCATTACTGAAACAAACCCGTTGACAGATAGCGTTCTCCAGTGTCTGGCAATAGAACCACAATCGTTTTACCTTTATTTTCCGGCCGTTTTGCCAATTCGGTAGCTGCATAGATGGCTGCCCCGGAAGAAATTCCCACCAACAGGCCTTCGCGTCGGCCAACTTCCTTGGATGTCAGGAATGCATTTTCATTGCTGACCTTAATGATTTCATCATATATCGCTGTATTAAGCACCCCTGGAACAAACCCGGCACCAATTCCCTGGATTTTATGTGGCCCTGGATTTCCGCCCGACAAAACGGGAGAAGCTTCCGGCTCAACGGCGACGATTTTTACCCCGGGTTTCTTTTCTTTTAAGACTTCACCGACCCCGGTAATGGTTCCGCCGGTACCGATTCCGGAGACAAAGATATCCACTTCACCATCGGTGTCATTCCAGATTTCCACAGCCGTAGTTGTTCTGTGAATCTCGGGATTCGCCGGATTTTCGAATTGTTGCGGTACGAAGGCATTGGGTGTGCTTTCGGCCAATTCCTGAGCCTTGGCAATGGCACCCTTCATTCCCAGTGAACCGGGGGTCAGGACCAGTTCCGCCCCTAAAGCTGAAACCAGGTTACGGCGTTCAACGCTCATGGTTTCGGGCATCGTTAAGATTAAGCGGTACCCTTTTGCAGCGGCTACAAACGCCAGTCCAACACCTGTATTACCACTGGTCGGCTCAATAATCACCGAATCTTGATTGATCAGACCAGCTTTTTCGGCTGCATCAATCATGGCAAAGCCGATTCGATCTTTAACTGAAGACAGGGGATTAAAATACTCAAGTTTTGCAATTACTTTCGCTTCCAGGTTCAGGTTTTTTTCATAGTTTACCAGTTCCAGAAGGGGGGTGTTTCCAATTAAGTCGGTCAGATTTTTTGCAATTTTTGTCATCGTGATACCTCATTTCTTATAATATTCTTTTAAAGTATTCCATATTATTTCTATATGAATTATTATATTGTCCATTCTTTTGCTTGTCAACTCTTTTTTTCTTTTTTTAACGTATTAACTACTTCACTTAATACCCAAAGCAATCCTTAAAATTTTAAATCTTCATTTTATTACAAGTAATTCTATAGTATAATTAGGATATTAGCCTGGCGATTTCGCAATGATCTCCTGGGTATTTTTTATGAACCACTGCAGTCATTACCGCATGATTCGGTTTAGAACGGAGATAACACGTGATATATTTGGATTACGCCGCCGATACCCCAGTTAATGCCCAGGTCCTGGATCTGTTTTGCCGCATCAGCCAGGACGCTTTCGGCAACGCCAACGGTGCACATCTTTTGGGCAAAAAGGCGAAACAGCACATTGAAAATGCTACCATCAAGATAAAGAATCAATTAAACTGCTTAAATATGGCGGTCATCTATACCTCTGGCGCAACCGAAGCCAATAACCTGGCGATTAAGGGTGTGGCCAGAAATTATCGCGAAAATGGTCGGCACCTCATCTCGACCTGTCTGGAGCATGCTTCAGTCAGCGGCAGCCTCAAGCAGCTTCAGTCGATTGGCTATGAGATTGATCTGGTGTCCATCAAAAAAGATGGTACCGTAGACCTTGATCATCTCAAAGAATTAATTCGAGAGGATACAATTCTGGTTTCGATCAACTATGTGGACAGTGAATTGGGGGTCTGTCAGCCAATCGAGTCAATTTCGGCGATTGTTGCCACTTATCCCAATTGCTTTTTTCATGTGGACGCTACTCAGGCTGTCGGGAAAATACCCGTTGATTTTGACCAGATCGATTTGGTTACCTTTTCGCCCCACAAATTTTTCGGACTGAATGGCATGGGCGTGCTGCTAAAAAACGCCGACCTCATCCTTGAACCACAGATCCATGGCGGTACCAGCACCAGTTATTATCGCAGCGGCACGCCTTTTACGGCAGGTGCCGCAACAACAGCGCTGGCCCTTGAGCTGTGCATGGCTGAGCTTGAAGAACGGTTGGCCCAGGTTGCCTTGAAAAACTCCTGGTTAAAAAAGCAGATATCTGCTTATCCGCTGGTTTCTTTCAACAGTACCGAGCATTCTATTCCCCATATTCTTAATCTCAGTGTGAAAGGCGTCAAGGCCCAAGCTTTTCAGGCTGCACTGAGCGATCAGGAAGTCTGCATATCGACCAAATCAGCCTGTTCCACCGATAACACCCCCTCGCGCTCGGTTCTCACCGTCACCGGAAGTCGGGAGCTAGCCAGAACTTCCTGGCGAATCAGTCTCTGTCATTTAACCACTGACAGCGAATTGCAGGATTTTATGGAAATTTTTGATTATTGTTATAAAAGTTTAACTAAAAAGTAGGAGTTATTATGGAACGTTATGAAGAAATAGAAAAAAGTTTAAAAAAGAAGTATCGCAGCAGTATCTGGTGCCGTTTTACCAGCGGTATCAATGAATATCAGCTGGTCAAGGAAGGGGATAAAATTGCGGTGTGCATCTCTGGAGGAAAAGACTCCATGCTGATGGCAAAGCTATTCCAGGAACTCAAGAAACATAATAAATTCGAATTTGAACTGGTTTTCCTGGTGATGGATCCGGGCTATAACCCGATTAACCGTGAAATGATCAAAAAAAATCTGAAGCTGTTGAATATTGAAGCCACTATTTTCGAGTCGCAAATTTTTGATTCAGTGGCCGATATTGAAAAATCACCCTGCTATCTCTGTGCCCGGATGCGTCGGGGCCACCTGTATCACCACGCCAAAGAATTGGGATGCAACAAAATCGCCCTGGGGCATCATTATGACGATGTCATCGAAACTATTCTGATGGGGATGCTTTACGGTGGCCAGATTCAGACCATGATGCCCAAGCTAAAAAGCAGCAATTTTGAGAATATGGAGTTGATCCGGCCGATGTACCTGATCCGGGAAAAGGCCATCATCAGCTGGAAATTGCATAACGACCTGCAATTTATTCAGTGTGCCTGCCGTTTTACTGAAAATTGTATGATTTCAGACAATGAAGGTGGAGCTTCCAAGCGTCAGGAAATGAAAACCCTGCTGAAAAAATTCCGGCAAACCAGCCCTTATATTGAAAGCAACATTTTCAAAAGCGTAGAGAACGTCAATCTCAATACCATTATTTCATATAAACAAGATGGGGTTAAACATCATTTTTTAGATGATTATGATAACTGATACGTTCGATTTTAGCACGCGTAGCGATCAAGAATCTCTTGTTTTTAAACTGAGCCCTTCTACTTGTATGGTCGCGCCAATGAAGTTCTTTTTAATTTTAAAATGAAGGGTTGGTGCTGCAATCCTGGCATTTTTACCGATATATAAGGTAATATCATTTTGTTCAAACGATTCAAAATTCTCTGTTTGATCCGGTTTGTACATATCTACCTCGGCAATTTCAAAGGTTGGACAGCAACCGCCGCCAGTGGTGTTGACCGATAGTGTCAACACCTTTTTTCTTTTTTTGTGCATCAACATTAATACTGCCTCATCGATTTTTATGGTGAAATTTTTATTCATTTTCTGCTCCCGGCATTTTTATTTAGGTAACGTTATTGTAAAACAACTTCCCTCATCCAACTGACTTTCAACTTCAACGGCTCCGCCATGGGCATCGACAATCGAATTGACAATCGCAAGTCCAATCCCCGTGCCACCGGTCATGCGGTTCCGGGATTTGTCAGCACGATAAAAGCGTTCAAAGATAAAGGGCAGATCTTCCTGACCTATCCCAATACCATTATCTTTGATCTGTATTTTTAGATCAGCATCGGATTCAGACAGGTGAACCGCTATCATACCATCTTCAGGGGTATATTTAACCGCATTGGAAATAAGATTGATCATCACCTGAGTGATCCGGTTTAAGTCGGCCTCAATGTCAGATCCCATCCCTGTTGTGACGACATGCAGATTCTTTTTCCTAATTTCTGGAGCAAGGCTGTTTAATGCCTGATCGATTGCTTCGGTAATATTTATTCTAGACTTTTCCAGTTTGAGATTTTCACTTTCAACCTTTGCCAGACGCTCCAGATCCTGGATGATTTTTCCAATCCGCAAGATTTCATCGTGGCAGCTTTCTAAGCGCTCGGTAGTCGGTTCCCAAACCCCTTCGATCATTGCCTCAAGATGAGTTCCAACAGATGTAAGTGGCGTTCTCAACTCATGAGCAACATCTGCTGTTAGTTGTTTTCTGAGCGCCTCCTGTTTTCCTAAAGAGTCCGCCAAATGGTTAATGGCAATAATAAGTTCATCCAACTCTTTTGTATTTGAGCTTTCTTTTATGCGAACTGCGTAGTCTCCATCGGAAATTTCTTTAGTGACACTAGCGGTTTTTAAAATTGGACTACTTAATCGTTTAGCCAGAAATGTCCCCAGTATAAAAGAAAAAAGCAAAGAAAATAAACCAATGCCAATGAGAATTGTATTGAGTGATTTTAAAAATTGAAAATCATCTTCATTCAAAAAATAAGGTCCGTAATAACTGATCTTAACGGTTCCTATCAGCTCGTTATTTTTGATCAGACTTAACGATTTTTCTGTGAATTTGCCTTCCCTATCAGGATGCAGCATTGCCATTCGCTGGTTGATTTCATCCGTCACCTGATCACAAAGACTCATATCGCATGTTTGGGCATCCCATATTGTTTGCCCTTCGGCATCCATTACCGAAATAAGGTAGCCGTCATTTAAGGCGTACATCCCAATGGTATGAACAAAGTCAGCATCCCAGGTTTTTGATGCTGAATCATATTGCTGACTAAGGTTATCGGCAATTTCCAGGGTTCGCCTATCCTGTTGAATCGCCAGATAATTGGTAAATTGCCTCTCAATGAAAAAATTGGACAATAAGCTGATCAAACCAATGGTTAACAATAATACCAGAGCAAAGGTCAGGGAGAATTTTGTTCTTAAACTATGTTTCAAGAGTTTCACCCCCAAATTTATAACCAATCCCGTAAATAGTCAGCACATAAACCGGATTCTTAGGATCTGTTTCTATTTTTTGCCGCAGGTTTTTGATATGGCTATCGACAGCCCGATCATACCCTTCAAATTCATCACCCCAGGCGACTCTGATTAAATCCTCCCGGGTAAAAACCCGGCGGGGATATTTTATTAACGCCGCCAGTAATTTATATTCATTGGGCGTAAGATTTATTTCCACCTGATTCTTTTTGATTAAATGGCTCTCAAAATCAACTTCCAAATCACCACCATTGAAATATGCATTATTATATAGTGGCACCAGATCATCGCTTGATCTGCGCAGAACTGCTTCAATTCTGGCATAAAGGGCTTTTAAACTGAATGGTTTCGTAATATAATCATCTGCGCCGATATTTAATCCTTTAAGCATGTCCGATTCTTCAATTTTTGCAGTAAGCATAATAATCGGCACCCGGGATTTTTTTCTGATCTGAATACAAATTTCTTCGCCTGTCATATCAGGAAGCATCAGGTCTAAGACGATGAGCGCAATGTTTTCCCGGTCAAAAATATCAAGAGCTTGTTTGCCGTTTTCCGCAGCAAAGAGGGTAAAGCCTTTGCTTTCCAGAAAAGACTTTACCACTTCAATTATTTTTAACTCATCATCAACGACTAGCACTTTTTTTAAATGATTGTTCACACTTTTCTACCCCTCGATTATTCAATATTAAACGGCTTTAAAAATTTATCCACTTCAATTGGTTTTTTATCTTCGTCTTCAGCGCTGACCTTGGCGAAAACCCAACCTTCAACTTTTTCTGGATCAACGCCGGCATCAATAAAGATCTGCGGATTTAAAACAAAGACAATGTCTTTATCATTGGTACTCAGGTCTTTAGCCCATTCAAACATATTTCCATCACCAAGGTCAACCCCATAATGGTCAAGGGCGGTGTGGTATTTAATATGATCACGTTTCAGATTGACAATCTGTTCATAGGACGCCAATGCAGTCACTTCGCCACTGTAGGTTAATTTTTCATCCCCTAGCATTGTTCCGACCATAATCTTATCATCAACGAGCATTCCGGCGGGAAGCTTGGTGACATCAAGTCCGGCTTCAATGAATGGTTTGGCAGCCACTTCCACCATTACATCGTGCGGTGTTCCGCTGCTGAAATCTTTACTCCAGATAAAACGGGCGGTTCCATCGGGTGCCGACAGGGCCCAGCCACCATTTATCTCATCTTCGACAATTTGGTTGGGAATGGCCTGAAGCACCGCATCAAAGGATGTGATGGAGGTCTTGCCGACGACATCTGTCTGCTGACAACCGGATAGGACAACTAAAAACAATAAGGCTGTCCCGGCTAAAATAATTTTCTTTTTCATGATCTCTACTCCTCTTTTACTTAATTTTTATGGTTTAAAACCTTTTAGTCTGAGTGCATTGGTGAGCACTGAAACCGAGCTCAGTGACATGGCGGCGGCGGCAAAAATAGGATTCAGCAGTGGCCCGCCAAACAGATAGAGCAGTCCGGCGGCGATGGGAATTCCGGCGACATTATAACCAAATGCCCAGACCAAATTTTGTTTAATGTTACGAATCGTGCTTTTGCTGAGTTTAATGGCAGTGGGAACGTCCATCAGATCACTTCGCATCAGCACAATGTCGGCGGATTCCATCGCGACATCGGTACCGGAGCCAATCGCAATACCAATATCGGCCTGAACCAATGCCGGCGCGTCGTTGATGCCATCCCCAACCATCGCCACTTTTCGGCCTTCTGACTGGAGCTTTTTAACCTCATTTGATTTATCCTGAGGCAATACTTCGGCCAGAACCCGATCAATGCCAACGAGTCTGGCAATGGCTGCCGCGGTTTTTTTATTGTCACCAGTGATCATCGCCACTTCGATCCCCATTTCATGGAGTTTGGCAATAGCGGCTTTACTGCTGGCTTTAACAACATCTGCCACGGCAATAATCCCGGACAATTGGCCATTCATGGCAATGTACATGGGGGTTTTGCCTTCTTCTGCCAGTCGATCTGATTCTGCTTCCAGAGTGTTCAAGGCAATACGGTTCTGATCCATCATTTTCCGGTTGCCCAGCAGCAAACGGGAACCAGCAACTTCTACTTCAATCCCATATCCAGGAATTGCTTTGAACGTATCAATTGTAAGTATTTCCAGGCTTTCTTTTTCAGCACCGCGGACAATCGCTTCACCCAGGGGGTGTTCTGATCCTTTTTCCGCAGATGCGGCAATTTGAAGGAGCCAATCCCGGTCAACCCCGGCCGTTGTGACAATGTCAGTTACTTCTGGCTTCCCTTCAGTAATGGTGCCGGTTTTATCAAAAACAATGGTGTTAATGAGATGAGTGGTTTCCAGGGCTTCCCCGCCCTTAATTAAAATGCCATACTCGGCACCCTTGCCGGTGCCCACCATTATCGCTGTTGGGGTCGCCAGACCAAGGGCGCAGGGGCAGGCGATGACTAGCACCGAAATAAATATGGTCATCGCAAAGACAAAGGTATGGCCGGTGAAATACCAACCTGCGAAGGCCAGCACTGCGATGACAAACACGATCGGAACAAAATAGCTGGATACTATATCGGCCAGCTGAGCAATCGGTGCCTTTGAGCCCTGGGCATCTTCCACCAGTTTGATGATTTGAGCGAGGGCTGTGTCGCCGCCAATTTTTGTCGCTCTGAATTGGATCACACCATTTTTATTGATGCTGGCTGCATATACCATATCCCCTGCTTTTTTATCGATTGGCATACTTTCTCCGGTGAGCATCGATTCATCAATGGCGGTATTTCCTTCAATGACGATCCCATCAACCGGAATTTTGCCCCCGGGTTTGACCAGGATCACATCATCAATTTCGACCTCATCAATGGGTGTTTCAATTTCGGCGCCATCCCGGATGACAATGGCCGTTTTAGGCGTAAGGCCCATAAGTTTTTTAATCGCTTCGGAAGTTTTTCCTTTGGATACGGCTTCCAGATATTTCCCTAACAGAATCAAGGTAATGATAACCCCGGCGGTTTCAAAATACAGATCTTCAACTGCCCCGAAATTGCCTGAACCGATCTGATGAACAGAATAGAGGCTGTAGAGAATCGCTGCCGAGGTTCCCATCGCGATCAATGAATCCATATTGGGACTCCGCTGGATGATGGCTTTGAAACCGACACTGTAAAAGCGGTGACCGGCGATAATAATCGGGATAACCAGAATAATTTGCGCGATAGCATAGGTCAGCGGATATTGCATCGGTTCCAGAAAGCTGGGAATCGGCAGCCGCAGCCACCAGATCATCGCCCCCATGGCCAGATATAGCAGTGGAATCCCGAAGCTCGCCGATACGATCAATTTGGTCTTAAGCGTTCGGATTTCCTTTTCCTTCCGCAGTTTATCTTCATCAACAGCCGTTTTTTTCTCTATTTCCAGCGCCTGATACCCCGCTTTTTCAATTGCCTGCCTAATCGTCGCGAGTTTTACTTGCTGAGGATCATAGTGAACTGTGGCTTTTTCAGTAGCCAGATTTACAGTTGCACTGGTGACCCCTTCAAGTTTATTCAGCACCTTTTCAACCCGAGCCGAACAGGCGGCACAGGTCATCCCGCCAATGGGGATTGTCACTTCATTTATTGTGGTAGTTGTGACCGTTCCATATCCGGCTTTTTCAATCGCTTCATCGATTTTTTGTCGCGATGTATCAGCTTCATCGTATTCAACCGACAAGTTTTCGGTGGCAAAATTCACCGAGGCATCAGATATTCCGGCCATCTTGCTGACAACTTTTTCAACCCTGGCCGCACAGGCCGCACAGGTCATTCCTGTTATTTTAATGGTTTCTTTTTTCATTAATTTTCCCTCCTCTTACTCATTCAAAAGTTTAATCTTTTATTGTTGATCGTTACTGGTTGATATCATCAACGACGGTTATGGTGCTGCCCACCATCCCCATCCAGCAGGAATAATTGATGGTTCCGGCCTTGGTCGGCGTAAATTCGACAACATTTTCTCCTGTAATCAGTTTTTGTTCCACCCCATAGCTTCTGATCAGCATTTTATTATTGCAACTATTCAAATCGCCGTCATTGGCTGTGATGGTCCATTTAACCGGTATCCCGGTTTGCACAATAATCGGATCATAAATCCCCCGATCCAGAGTTGTCGTTACGATTTGGATACCATCGCTGACGGTTGCTTTGGCTACGGAACTGCTGGTGCTCGACTGCGCTGTTGCGGTTTGATCGGCACTGCTCGATTGGCTCTGTGACGAATTTGAATTAATTGCACTTCCCCCGGTTGATCCAGAACTTCTGGTACAGCCCGAAAATAAAACAGTCGCCAGCAAGACAACCGCCAGCACGGTTCCCAGTAAATAATATGTTTTTTTCATTTTTATAACCTCCTTCTAATACTACCCGTTATTATCACTTAATTAACAATTGTTATACTGCTCTTAATCATCCCCATCCAACAGCTATAGGGCACCGTTCCTGTTGTCGTGGGGGTAAATTCAATGATATTGTCACCGGCCACTAATTTTTTTTCGATATTGTATTTGGGGATCAATACTTGATTGTTACACCCATTAATGTCACTGGCATCGGCCTGGATGGTCCATTTGACGGGTACCCCCACTTGGACGGTGATGGGTTCATAACTGTCTGGTGAAAGCTTCGTTGTAATTGTCTGGACCCCCCGGTTGATTAATGCAGCATTATTTTGCTCTGTTTCGATAGCTGAAGCTGCACCGCCTGATAGAGCAGGTAGGGCGATTCCCGATAAGCTGATGCCATTACTGAACATAAACACGCCCAATATCAAAACTAACACGGCGCTGGCAGTCATCATTTTACTGGTAAATCTTTTACTGAGCAATGAGCTGATCGCTCCCAGTCCAAACATCAGTGGCACTGTTCCCAAACTGAATGCCAACATCGATAAGGCACCCTGTACCGGATCACCGGTGGAAATGGCATAAAGCTGCATCGCCTGGAGTGGGCCGCAGGGCATTAAGCCGTTTAAAAGTCCAACATAGAGGGGACTATTGCTTTTTTTCTGGTCATTGATCTTCCTGACAAAAATCTTGGGCATTCTGGGATTAAGCTTACGCAACCAGGGAAAAAGATTCAGCATATTCAAGCCCATAATCACCATGAACACCCCGGCTGCAACAGCAACAATTCCTTTTGCGGTGCCGGAAAAGCTGATGACTGATCCCAGTGCTCCAACGATTCCGCCAACGATGGTGTAAGAAATCACCCGACCGGTATTATATAAAACTCCAGGTCTGAGATCTGCCATTTTATTTTTATTTTTTATCCTTGCATGGGGAACGCATTGAGTAAGGTTAATTCCCCCACACATAGCGACGCAGTGGACGGATGTGAGTAAACCGATTAAAAATAACGCACCGTAACCCACCCCCAGTTTTGCCTCTGGAAACATGTTAACGATAGTAAAACCACCTGAGTAATTAATAATCACAAACGCCACTATCATGATAATGGCAATCCCTAAAACTTCTCTGCTTCTGTTTTTCTTTTCGGTTTTTCCAGTTGGCGGTTTATTTTGATTTTCTGCACTTCGTTTCAGATGATAATCCATCATCTCAATGGTATCCAATATTGTTGACAGTCTCACCTGATCCGGATCATAGGTAAAACTGACCTGAGAACGCGTATAGCTAGCCGTGACGCTGATTACACCGGTTAGCTTATTAAGCTTGTTCTCAATCTGATTTTCACAGTTAACACAGGTCATCCCGGCAACCGGGAATGTTTTTGTTATCCGCTTTTCTTCCATTTGTCATTCTCCTTGTCACTTCTTGTCTGTTCCTATCATAACAGTAACTTTTGTAGAACTTATGGAGAAACGAAGGTTAAGTTAATGAGCTTAAACCAAAAGCAATAAATTAATTTTTTAATCGGTTTACTTTTTCAGAGCGGAAAAATGCCGGAGGCTTCCAGCAAAACCGCCCTTGCTGAAGTTTTTTAGATTACTAGAATCTGGACATAAAAAAAGGCTCTCGATGTTACTCATCGAGAACCTATGTGCAAAATTATTTTTTTTACGGATACACTTCAATCAACACATCCATTATCCCGCCGCAAACCATACCTTCATCTTCAGCCACGGATCCGGTCATATCGACTTTCATCGTGAGATATCCACTTCCAGCCTGGAGCAGATCCCGGGCCGTCAAACTGACCTCAGCTTCACTGCAGCCACCGCCAATACTGCCAAGGCTGCGTCCATCAGGCCAGATGATCATCTTGGCACCAGGACCTCTGGGTACCGATCCTTTTTTTGATATCACCGTAACAATCGCCCGTTTTTCGGTGCCATCCTTGGCCAGATTTTCCAGCACCTCATAGTCAAAATCGGATTGATTGGATTGCCTTCTTTTCGGGGCGTCCGAAGCTGTTTGACTCAGTCTTTTTTTACTGATGATCTCAGCCATAATTGATATGGCAATTTCTTCTGGAGTAACCGCGCCTATTCTCAGACCAATTGGCGAATACACCTGGTTAAGCTTTCCTTCATCAAGGCCCTCGTCGACCAGTAGTTCCATCAGATTCTTGACCCGTCGTTTTGAGCCGATCATTCCCAGATACTCAGGATCTGAATCCAAAACATTTCGCAGGCATACGGCATCATGGCGATGACCTCGGGTAACGATCACCACATAATCGGAAGGGTTAACCTGGAGACGATCAAAACAGGTTTCAAAACTTTCGCAGAGAACCTCGCTCGCTTCCGGAAATCTGCCTTGATTGGCAAAAGCAGGTCGATCATCAACAACGGTTACCTTAAAACCAATATCAGCACCATATTTTGCCAACGGTTTAGCGATATGTCCCCCGCCGAGAATAATCAGCCGGCCTTTTGAATAAAAAGGTTCGCAGAGAACCCTTTCATGATCAGCTATAACGATCAGCTCCGGCAAACCTTTGATCAGGAGATTTTCGATGGTTTCTTGTATCTGTTTATCAATATTCTCCAGTTCATCCTTGCTGATCAGACTCTTTTCAATGTCAGTTTTTCCCGCTTCCGTGACAGTTTTAAATCGCGTCAGCATCACGATCTTATTTTTCTGCTTGAGGTCATCGATTAATTTGGCGTATTGATTATCCATTTTTATGTCCCTTTCTGTTTCTTTCCCACAACTTGAAAACTTTTCATTGATTGCGGCATTCACACCTGAATTTCATACTTATTTATTTTACTATATAGGGTATTCCGCTGAATTCCCAGGGCACAGGCAGCTTGACTGATATTTCCTTTGTATAGTTTTAAAACCCGTTTGATGTGTTCTTTTTCCACATAGGTCATATCCAAAACAGCCGGATCCAACTCTTCCAGTCTTTCTTCTGTCAATATCAGCGGTTTTTTTTCGATAAAATTGATGTCATAGGGCTGGCTTTCCTCAGAATTTTTAATGAAGTACTTTGTCGGAAAGGATTCCGTATTGATGATCAGCTCCACCACATTTTCAAGCTCCCGGACATTTCCCGGCCAGCTGTAATCTTCCAGAATCCGCATTGATTCATCAAAAATCTGAAATTCCTTCTTCTCATATTTGGCTGACAAATTCTTCATAAAATACCGATATAAAACAGGAATATCGCTTTTTCGTTCTCGCAATGGCGGCAGATACAAGGGCAGAACATTCAGACGATAGAACAAATCCTTTCTGAACCGCCCCAGTTCCACTTCTTTCTTCAAGTCCTTATTGGTCGCGGCAATAATCCGGACATCGATGGGAATCGACCGCTGACTTCCGATTTTTGTGATGACGTTTTCCTGCAAAACTCTCAGCAGTCGCGTCTGCATATCCAGGGGCATCTCGCCAATTTCATCCAGCATAATGGTACCGTTGTTGGCCTGTTCAAATTTTCCGATGTTGCCCCCTTTTTTGGCACCGGTATAAGCACCTTCCTCATACCCAAACAACTCTGATTCAATTAATTGGTTGGGAATGGCGCCGCAATTAAGGGCCACAAAAGGTTCATCCATCCGTTTGCTATGGTTATGGATCGCCTGAGCAAAGACTTCTTTACCGCAGCCGCTTTCTCCCAGAATCAGAATGGTTGACCGATTGTTAGAGATCTTTTTGGCGTACTCGATAGTACTGACAAAATGTTTATCGGCCCCCATTATTTTATCAAAGGTATAATAAGGCTGCTCGGATTTGATGATTTTTTTCGACTGATCTTCTTTCAGGACAAAGACAATCTCAATACTGTCGTCCTGGGGATTATAAATCGGGCTGGCGGTCATTTGACAATGAAAATGATTTCTCAGCGCTTTAATATTGATAATCCGGTTAACGTGTTTTTCCGAATGGATCGCTTCCTTGATATTATCCCATTCTTCAATTATCTCCGAGACGTTGGCAGCCGACAATTGTTTGTATTTATTACCAAATAAGTCCATGGCTCTCTGATTATATATTTTTATCCGACCATCCAGATCCGCGGTGAGAATGGCCACCGGCATCGAATTGAAAATAGTTTTAATATGTTTATTGGTCATATTCTGGAGCCGATTATACTCTTTTACCCGCAGCATTTCTTCGATGGCATTGGAGGCAGCAATTACCATACCCAGAGTATGAGGATGAACAGAGTCGGAATATCCGGTCAGATCCAGAGCCCCAATCAGGTTTCCATTGGGATCTTTAATCGGTGCTCCTGAGCAGGTCCAGCGATGATAAGCCTTGATAAAATGATCTTTCCCGGACAATTGAACCGGCTCTTCAGATTTTATTACGAGCGACATGGCATTGGTACCAATGCACTCTTCGTTCATGTAGGCTCCGGCAACCATTTTCAGTTCAAAGGCTTCCGTCAGTATTTTTTCATCGCCGATGGCGTTCAGAATACAGCCATCCTTATCAGTCAGTAGTACAAAGAAATTATTTCCCCGGACGATACTCATCAGATGTTCCATATATGGTGAAGCCGTTAAAATCAAATCTCTGTTTTCCGAAAATTTAGTCTGGAGTTCCGAATGATCAATCATTTTTTTACTGAAAACCTGATCTTCATTAATATCATATTCGGCACAGCGATCTTTTGATTGTTTGATGAGGTTTTGATAAATATTTTTATTCATGGTTAATGGTCTCTTTTCATTGATTTTTACAAATCCACTTATCTTTTTCCTGATTATAGCATAAGTCGAAGATGCCGGCATAAGGAATCGTCCAGTTAAATACTTCTTTAATTGATAACCCGAACAACTCCGCCAGAATAACCCGGATGACTCCGGCATGGGCCAGGATCAAGGTCGACTTCAAGTGGTTATTATTTACAATTTCAGCAAACGCCGGCAGGACCCGCTGCTGTAAGTCGATAAAACTTTCCCCAGCCGGTGGTGCAAAGATGTCGAGCTTCCGGCCTCTCTGCTCATAGATTTCCGGGCAACTATTTTTAATTTCGGAAAAGGTCTTCCCATCCCACTCGCCCATATCAATTTCTTTTAACGCATCGATTCTGAGTCTGGGAACCGGACGATCCCCCAGAATAATATCCAGGGTGTTGACACAACGGCTAAGGGGACTGGTATAGGCTTGGTCTAAAGGGATTGTTTCAAAATATGCCCTGAGCTTTTCTGACTGCTCAACCCCTTCTGGTGATAAAGGAACATCCAATTGGCCGATATAAGCTTTTTCATTTTTCCATGCTATTTTGCCATGCCGGACTAAGTATATCTGTATTCCCATTACGATACCTTTCTGAATCTGATTAGATTATGTTAATCAGTTTTAAGCAACGCTTTTGTGTTAAATAATACTGTTTATTTTATTCGATCATTCTTTTTATTTTCTGCAAAATGAGTTCGGCATTCAGATATCGTTTTGCTATTTTTTCAGACGCAATCGGATTGTCTTTATAGAACTCCAACATCTGGATTTTTCTTGTTTCCAGATCCATCAGTTGATCATTTTTGACAAATTTATCGGCCAGATAGAGGATTTCACTTTCAGTAACGGCCTGATCCGGTTCCATGACAATATCCATGTGGTCAGCAATAATATCGCCCACTGTTGGGTAACCCATTTCTCTTAAAAGCTCTCCGCCTTTGTGGGCATGGTTTTTTTCGGTTTTGGCAAGATCATGGAGCAAAGCAGCTGCCCGAAGAGCTGAAAGATCAAGTTTTAATCCCTTTTCTGTTAATTGTGTTGCCAAACCCATAGCCGTCTGTTTGACTTTGGCGCAGTGACTGCGAATATTTTCCGGCAGCTTAAATTTATCCCAAGTGGCGTAACATTCGCATAAATTGGGTGCCCTCATGGCGTTGTATGCTAGTAGTGTTTCGTAATCTGACCGGGTATCCATATCCATTAGAATCGCTTCGTCAATCAGTGGGAGGTTAAAGGCATCCTCTTCATATACGGCCAGTAAGCGTTTCAGGCCGCCATCCATTTTATTTTCCAGAATCAGGTTCTGATATTTTTTATGGATTAACGGCGGGTGTCCCCGTTCGCCAAAAAAGCAGGGATAGATAACGCCTTTGCATGTTTTATCTGATGCATCTATCAGATATTTAACGGTTTCCGGTTTCACCAGGGGAATATCCACCGGGTGAATAAAAAAAGCATTAATCGATTCATCTAATTGGGTGATTCCTTTTACGATTGAGGTATACATCCCCTCAGCAAACTTCTCATTGATCACCAAATCCAGTGGTTTATTCTTAACATAAGGGCTTATTTCATCAGCCCGATGTCCCAGTACCAGGATGATCTGATCCACGCCGGCCTGTTGATAAGTCGCGACTACCCGCTCGACGGCCGTTTGATTTCCAAATTTCAGCAGCGGCTTAAACCCATCCATCCGCGAGGAATAGCCAGCGGCAATAATAATAACGCCAATCTTATTCTTTTTCAAATTGGTTTCCGCCTGACTTGAATCATTTCCGCCACGATACTCACCGCAATTTCCTCCGGGGTATCGGCAAATATATTGAGGCCGATGGGACTATGCACCCGCTCCAAGTCACTGTAGGAAAATCCTTCATCCAAGAGATCCTGATAGATATGATTGCGTTTCTTTTTGCTGCCAATCATCCCGATGTATTTTGCCTCAGTTTGCAGTATCTGCGCCAGAACATCTTTGTCTTCTGAGTGTCCTCTGGTCACGATGACCACATAGGAGTATTGGTCAATTTTAACGTAGTTTTCGATGTTTTTAAAGGCTGGTATCACCATCACTTCTTCCACCCCATTAAACCGTCGAGTATTTGCAAATTCCTCCCGGTCATCTAGCACGGTTACATAAAACCCGACGACCTTGCATAATTCTGCCAAAACCTTGCCAATATGACCACCGCCAACAATACAGACATTTTCATTGTTAAAAAATGTTTCAACATAAAACCCTTCTTTTTCCAGAAATGTTTGATGATGTTTTAATTGATAAAAATTCTCTCGGATCTCTTTAACCAGGCCGTGGACTTCATCACTTTCCGAACCAAAAAAACCGGTTTCTGTACAGACCCATTTCTCCAGACTGCCACTTTCATTACCTGTCTGGGGTATTTTTGTAATCGTGACAAAGTCGGTTTTATTTTCAATCAATTGGACAATTTCACCATAAAAAAACTGATTCTGAGGATCCCACCAGTCAATATACTCCAACAGTATTTTCAAATCGCCACCGCACACCATTCGCTGGGAGGCTTCATCTTTGCTGTTAAGCACAAACTCCTCAATCTGAAAGTACTTGTTCTTATGAACCTTGACTGCCGCACGTATCACCATCGCTTCAACCAGACCACCGCCGATGGTTCCTGCAACCGTCAGATCCTGTTTGATAATCATCCTGGCACCTTCACTGCGGGGAGTTGATCCGGATTTTTGCAGAATGGTTGCCATAACAAAATTTTCCCTTTGTTCTTGAGCGTCTTTTATTATTTTCAACAAATCATTCATTGCCCTTCTCCCTTCGCAGGTCCACTATTTTTCGCTTAATCATACTGTTCACCAGTTGATCAGGTTTTTGTAACTGACTCTTTTCAATCGCTACTTGAACGGCTAATTCGCAATTTTTATCAAAATATTCCTGAACCCTGATTTTAATCTGCTTTTCTTTTTTGGCTGACTGTTCTTCATTATAGAAAGAAACATCAATTCTTAATGACTGCCCGTCTTTAACAACAACCTGATAATCTACCAGATCTTCAACCGCCAGCAGTATTTCTTCCAACTCTTTCAGATCAAAGTAAATACCGTCTTTTAAGTAAACTCGGTTATTAATCCGACCTTCCACTTTTTTCATTGTTCGCAAAAAAGTTCCGCATTGGCAGGTTGCCTGAGAAAATGCCCCAATATCTCCGGTTCGATAACGAATCAATGGCATGGCCTCCCGATCAAAGCTGGTAAACACAACCTCTCCATAGATTCCGTCGGCCACTGGTTTCCCGGAAGCCGGATCGATTATCTCAAAATATAAGTCGCCTTCGCGGAGATGATAGCCGTTTAGTGCCTCGCATTCCACCCCACCACCGTATCCCATTTCGGTCATCCCATAATGGTTGAACACCTGACAGCCAAACTTCCTTTTGAACTCTGCTACCATCGCCTGAGGGACATAGTCCGTACTGAGTAAAACTTTTTCAATTCTTGTGAATCCATCGTGTTTCATGCGGCTGAGATATAAAACCTGAATCGGAATGCCGACAATACAGTTAATCTTATTTTCGACGATGATTTTTTCTACTGCATCCAGATCGGTAAGAAGTCCGTAAACAACACATGCCGTTTTGGTTCGCTCAAGGGCTTTTTTTAGCAGGTTTCCAATTGTTCCATAGGCTTGTCCCGGCAGCAATACCATCACCCGGTCGGTGCTGTCAATTAACGAACGCATCCCATAGTTGAAAAAATCGATTGTTTTTTGGAGATCTTCATCCGTAAAAAAAATCCGTTTTTTCTTACCGCTGGTACCGGATGTATTCAAGGTAACAATCCGGTCAATCCGGGATTGGGGCACACATAAAAATGCAAAGGGATCGTTTTTGATGTCTTTGGCTGTGGTAAAGGGGAGCTGATAAAAATCATCCCATGATTTAATCTGCTCTGGGTTAATGCCTTCCAACTGTTTTTGATAAAACGCACTGTTTTTTTTTGCATAATTAAGGGTTTCAACGATTTTTTTGAGCTGATAGGTCTCCAGCTCTTTTGGGTTTGCCGGTGAGATCCCGGTTCGTTTAATGATCCATTCTTCCAATGGTGTCTTTTTCATAAAACCCTCACTGTTTGCGATAGATGGAATTACCGTTTTTGGCGGTCAAGTTGTACATACAAAAAGGGATCAGTTGACCCTGGGGATTAACAACATGAATGCAACAGTCTTTGACTCGATTGAGATCAAGATTCCAGACATCCTGGAAGGCCATCGCCGATAGACTAAAAGAATAGCGGTTGATCCGTTCCAGAATCTTATCCCATTGATCTTTTCCCTGATTATCCTGGCCGGGATCAGGATTTTTTTCTACAGCCAAGTCTTTTCCATTCCATTTGCGCGAGACGTGGGCTTTAGTCTTATTTGCCCCTGCTTCGGCCTTTTCGGTTCCACAGCAATTGGCAGGATTATTGACCGCTAACAGCTCATTATTTTCCTGAAGAATATAATTGCCATGAAAAGAACATCTGGCGTTTTCACATCCCGGTGGCGCAAAACTTTTCTTTCTAATGCGCCCTGCGGTCTGATCTTCAATCCTGTCCATGATATCCCCCAGGGTCAGCCGCTTTGCTTCCACCGGCAAATTGGGGATCCGGCCAAAATAGCTGGCAGGTTGCATATGAACCCCTTTGACCGTTGGTACCCATTCCAATCCAAAATTGATAATGTTCCCCAGGTCGTCATCATTGACTTCGCTGACCAGGGTTGGCACCAGGACGACTCCAATATTATAGCGCCGACAGTTTTCAATTGCCTTTATCTTGGTTGCCAGTAATGGCTTACCTCTGAGTTTTTTATATATCTCGTCATTGGTTCCATCAAATTGCAGAAAAACAGAGTTGAGTCCCGCCGCTTTTAGTTGTTTGACAAAAGCTTCATCCTCGCCCAAACGAATCCCATTGGTATTAATTTGAATAAAGGAAAAACCCAGCTGATGTCCCAATTCAATGATTTGCGGCAGATCATCTCTTAATGTAGGTTCGCCTCCGGATAACTGAATATTACAATCACCCGAGGTTGCCATGACACTGCCATACATTGAACGAATCGTATCGATGGTCAGATCCGGTTCACCATTGCCATTAGCATCGGCAAAGCAAAAGGAACAACTGAGATTACAACGCTGAGTGACCTCAATCAGCGCCGTGCAGGTGTGCTGGCGATGATCGGCGCAGAGCCCGCAATCATAGGGACAACCTTTTTCTACCAGGGTATTCGGTTTTTCGATGGTGGCCGGGATTTTATTTCGCACCCACTTTGCCATCGGAATACTGCCACGCCAGAGCAGCGCTTTGAAGCGGCCATGTTCCGGGCAGGATTTTTCCATCCAGGTTTCGGCTTTTTCAGACCAGATGAGCGCATTTATTTTTTTTAGACAGACCGGGCAAAGACTTTCAGTCGTTGAGATGATTCGCTTCATTTTTTTCCTATTGCTCTCTGTTTCCAAATGTATAACCATTTTCCTGAAGTATTTCGACCACCTTTTCAAAGCTTTCCAGCAGGGTATCACCGCATTTCACCGGATAGGCCTGATTATTTTCGTCAGTAAATCGGTAAACGCCAATCAGATCCACACATTCGGTGCTTTCAAAGCGCTGTTCAAACCAATCCATATAGTCTTTAACCATCGTACCAAAATTATCGCGGGTATATTCCCGGGCTTTGCCCTTTCCGGCATATAAACCAATAATCCCAATGCCGCCGGTCAAAACGCCACAGGTTTTCTGATTGCCGCCAATCCCATTACATAAGCCGTTCATCACCCGAATCAGGTCTTCGTTTTCGATCTCTTCCATATCCAGTGCCAGCTTAAGCATAATTTGACTGCAACAATAGCCTTCAGTCCCCAGTCGATAAAGTTCAAATTTCAGTTCGTCCATGTCTTATTCCACCTTTCTTGCGATCATCATAAAGTAGCCCGGTTTACACATTTTCAGTGCTTCCTGAAATCCAACTGCACATGTACCTCCGGTTTTTTGCCAGAATGCACTCATCGAGCCAAATTCAAAGATCGTTTTGACCAGTAGCTGTTTGAGTAGTGTACTATGGTCTTCAAGCAAAACAATCTCAAAACCTGCACTTGTGATATCAGCCTGCAACTGTTTTAAATCATATAAACCTCGCATGCAGCTCTTAAATTGATGGTTTTTCATAGCATCAAGCGATTCGGGATTTCGGGCATAAACATCGGTGATAAAAAAAGTCCCGTTAATTTCCATAACCCGGTAGACCTCCTTCAGTGCAGCGGTCATATCCGTCATCAGCGAGAGTGTGCACTCGGACAACACCCCTTGAAATGAATCATCCTGGAAGGGAATCGCTTCACCACTGCCGACCAGAAAGCTTTTATCGGGATTGTTTTTTCGGGCCATGGCAAGCAGCTTATGGGAGGGATCAATCCCTACCGCATTGAGCCCATGGGTCTGGTCCAGGTAACGGACCGTGGCTCCCTGACCACAGCCCAGATCCAGTAATAAATCTGCTGATGTCCAATGACAGCATTCAACCCCCTTGGCGGTTAAATCAAAGCCCCCGGGCCGCAGGGTTTCACCCAGAAGTTCGGTCATCTGAGGACTTTCGTAGGCACAATTTCCAGACAATTATTTGTCCTCCAGTCCTTCTTCTACTTCCTTCATCTTCCCGAGGGCCAGTGCCTCGTCAATAAATACCTGGTTACAAGTGGGACACTTCATCAGATCCACTTCGAAATTTCCTTCCAGATATCGAACCTTGACCTTGGATAATTCGAGCTCCTGCTGACACTTATCGCAAAGCCATTTTGCTTGATCGTCGCTTTCATGCTTCATCTTAATCCTCCACTATTTCCATACGATGACTGTAGACGCTTTTAATCAAAAACGCTTCTCCCTCATTGGTATACTTCACCCAATAGGTCACGTTTTCCAGCCTCAGTTTTGCCAGATAATCCCCGGTTTCCGGGTTACAGAAACGTTCTTTGTTTTCTTCGGCATTTTTCAATACCGCCAGAATATCTTCCATTAATATGTATCGGGTTTCCATGCTCTTTTGAACATCTTCGTGAATAATCAGGGTAAACTCTTCTTCCATCTGTACCTCCATGGGATCCTCTCTCCAAATTTCTTTCAATAAGATCTGCTTCACACGACTTCGGTTTTGATGTCGTTCTGACAGGGTTGGACTTTTTCGGGTCGCAGCATCCGAATTATCTTTGGGATAAATCAGATCCAGTAAATGATAGGTTCGTTTCCCACCCGAAACAAAAAGATCCTTGCACATGCTGCAGTAAACCAGCAAGTCATTTTCGCTTTCCCCGATCCGTTCGACTACAAAGGCATTGGATTGCTCCCGATTGGCAAAATAAACCAATCCACCATAGCCGCAACACTTTGTTTTTTCCCTGGTATATTCCAGTTCTTCAATCCCGTAGCCCAATTTAGCCACAATTTTTCTGACACTTTCATGAAGCTCACTGTTTTCCCGGGTGGCACAGGCATCGTGGATGCTTAAAGTTTGGGGAGTTTTTATGTGATCCTTATTAGGTAGTCCTTCTCGGACATAAATATCCCATAGCGATTCGACTTTAATTTCCGGACAGTACTTCTCAAAAACACTGATACAGCTGGAACAAGCCAGAATAAAGGTCGGTCGTTCCATTTCTTCCCATACTTTTTTGATGACTTCAATGTTTTCACTCATTAAGCCCTGTTGACCGGCCCAATCCGCCGGTGCCCCGCAACACCCCAGATAAATACCGACATCCCCATTGACATGGCCAACCAGATATTCATAGATACTTTTGATATCATCAGGATAGGAAGCCGGCAACTGACATCCGGGATAAAAGAGATACTCCGTTTTACCGGTTCCTTTATATAAACCTTTGACATAATCCGAAAAAGAAATCAGTGGATAATAAAACAGGTCTTTGGACTCTTCCTTACTGGGTTGTTTACGTACCAGTGAAAAACGGGAACTATTGGAGAAAGCCATATCCTTAAGCGCAAAATCATGGGCTGATACTGGCATTTTCCCACGTTCCACCATACTTTCCCGGGTTTCCTGAATTATATCCTTCATACTGATATTTAAAAAACACTCTTCCATACACAATCCGCACTCGGTACAGGAATTAATCATTTTATTAGCATAATGCGTTCCTAAAATAATCCGTTCACTGTGGTTGATTTGCCGGATATAAGCATCCGGGGACATTTCATATTTGCGCAAATGGACACAGCCCTCAATACACTTTCGGCATTGACATTTGACACAGCGTTTAGCCTCTTCCATCGCTTCTTCTTGACTGTAAATTACCCCCGCTTTGGCAATGGGAGCGAATACCGCTTTGTTACTGATATCAAACTGGAGCGGTGTTACAAATGCGCCTTCCCGTTCCCGGGAATCAGTGAGGGATACTTTTGAAAGATAACGTTCAATCGAAATTGCCGCTCGTCTTCCAGAACTGGTCGAAAGAATCACCGAGTCAGATTCATTAACCAGCCGCCCCCCGACAAACAGGGTTGAATCTCCGACCTGAAAAGTCACTGGTTCATACTCAATTTTTTTTTGCCAATCACCGGTCCCCAGATAGACCGCATCGTACTCGGTCTGCAGCTTAGCCAGTTTATTTTGATCTATGGTTTCTTTAAAATGGATGGCTATTTTTTTATCAGCAATAACCTGTAATTCCTGTTGTAGTAATTCTTCGGGCAGCGAATCGCCCACAAAATCCCACAACCGGCCACCCAATCGATTGTTTTTTTCATAGATCGTTATAATATAACCCTTCTTATCCAGATCAACAGCAGCAGTCAAACCACTTAATCCCCCACCAATAATGGCAACCTTGCCTTTGTTTTTAGGCAACGGCCACACTTTTTTCGGTTTATAGGCACCATATTCCAGCACCGCTTTTTCAAGCTCTGATATCCGGATTGAGCCGCCGGCTTTGCTTCTTTCACAAGGCGCTTCGCAGGGATGATCGCAGATTCGTCCGATAATTTTGTGAAAAGGCATTTTCTTTTCCATCAGCTTATAAGCATTCTGAAAATTTCCTTTTTCTATCTCTGATAGAAAATCGATAATTTCCAGATGAACGGGACACTGGGCAGTACAGGTTGGGGGTTCCTTATGAATACAGCGATCCCCGGTTTCCAATAATTTATCTAAATTCATTGTTGGTCTCCTAACTCTTTTTATTATTCGGGACATTGTAGCAACTAAACATCATCACCTTGATTCGTTCCGATGTCTATTTCTATAATCAATTTTTATTTAAAATCATTGTGAAATTGATCGTAAAATGTGTGGCAATTTAATTAACACAAAGACAAATACACTTACCTTAAATTATATCATAGAAACAAACACCAGCGTCCAGTAACCCTTAGCAAAACCGGTGAATTTAAAATAGGAATTGAAAGCTTAGAAGCTTTCAATTCCTTTGGTAATGAGACTTGGTTTGCTTATTTTAAGGCTTCTAAACCTTCAAGTACTTTTTCTGGATAGGCTGGCAAATGTTTGATGCGAACGCCACAGGCATTGAAAATCGCATTTGCTATTGACGCATGTGGTGCTGACAATGGCATTTCACCAGAACCAGCAGCACCGTATGGTCCTAATGGACGTGGTGTTTCCTGATGAATCAAGACGATTTCATCGGGTACATCTTTAACTTGCGGAATTCCGCATCCGGTTAAGCTGGTGTGTTTGTTCAGATCTTCAAAGTCTTCGCTTAAGGCTAAACCAATCCCCTGAGTTAAACCGCCCCATAACTGACCTTCAAGAACAGTTTTATTAGTAATAGTTCCACAGTCAGATACTAACGTCATTTTGTCGACATGAGTTTTTCCAGTGGTGGTATCAACCGACACTTCGGATAATAATACCCCATACATGTAAACAGGGAATGGATTCCCTTGACTGGTTTCAACGGATGGAGCGGTACAAGGTGCTGTCCAGACGCCTTCATAACGTAATGGCAGGCCTTCGGCAACCATTTCATCATAGGTTCTGAACGTTCCATCGGCTTTTTTCATAGCCGCCAGTAAGTTTTCGCAGCCAACTTTGATGGCATTCCCAACCATTACGTTTGAACGGCTACCACCAGCTGGTCCACTGTTTGGTGTCAGTTTCATATTGTTCATAACCAGTTTGATTTGTTCTGGTTTGATGCCTAATGGTCTTAAGGTTTCGTGAGCAAAGGTTAATGTTCCCATGTCTGCCCCCTGGCCATGATCTTCCCAGGAATTTCCGACGATTACGCCATCCTTTGTTAATTCAATCCACATTTCCGCTGAGTCAGGGCCATCAAGACCACAACCATAGATGTTGAGTGAAATTCCAACACCATGTTTGATATTTCCCCCTTCGGCATTTAATGCTTCCGCTTTTGCCTTGGCAGCCTGATAAATAGGTCGAATCGTATCAATTGCCTGGGGTAAAGCGATGACATCTGGTGGACAACCTTGTGGTGTGGTATCACCTTCACGATAAACATTTTTATAACGCAGTTCCAATGGATCTTCACCCATTTGATCTGCCAGCATATCAATTAAGGTTTCAGACGCGAACAAACTCTGTGGTGAGCCGTAACCTCTAAATGCTGAACCCCAAGCATGATTGGTGGCAACCGTTCGGCCTTCACCGCGGATATTGGGAATATTGTAGCCGGCACCGATAAATTGTGAACCACGGGTCGTTACCAGATCACCAAATTCGCAATATGGACCATGATCCACTGACCAGTCCGTTTCCATCGCTTTCAGGATACCATTTTCGTCGGCACCCATTTTTACATTCATAAAGAATGGTGAACGTTTCCCGGTATAGGTGATTTGTTGGTACATATTAAATTCCAGGAATACAGGTCTTTTAGTAACTAATGCGGCGACACCAAGCAGGCCTTCGATGGTTGGGCTGAATTTATATCCGAAGGTTCCCCCGGTTGGGTTTTGAACGATGAAATATTTAGTCGGATCAACGCCAATCGCCTCAGCGGTCATCAGTTGGTGGAAATGCAGGGCAATACTCTTGGAATGAACCATCAGGTTATCTTCTTCGTCAAAATATGCAAAGCCGACATCTGGCTCTAGTGGTAAATGTGGTTGACGGCCAACATAGAAGTCATCTTCGATGATATTTGGCAGTTTTTCCATTAATGGCGCTGGATCGTCACCCTTAACGATATTGGTTTTGAAATAAACATTTGGTGTGCCAGGATGAATTTCGATAGCATCATCTGCCATAGCCGCCGGTGCACTCATATATGGTAGTAATTCTTCAACTTCAACAACTACCTTTGCAGCGGCTGCTTCGGCCTGTTCTGGGGTATCGGCCAATACCATTGCGATGGCATCCCCAAACTGGAAGATTTTTTTGTCATTTAAAATCGGGCGCTCCAGACCATCCCCTAAATTCGTCGGGAATGCCAAACCGTTGATACGGTTGGTTCCGGGAACATCTTTGGCAGTAATTACTTTAAAGACGCCTTCCATTTTTTCTGCTTCTGAGGTATCAACCGAAATAAGATTAGCATGAGAAACCTGAGCCTGAACCAGTTTGATGTGCAGAGTGTTTTCTGGCAGTTTTAATCCTAAATCGGCACCAAAATCCCAGGTTCCGGTCACTTTAGCAACAGCTGAAGGACGAGCCATGGTTGAGCCCATAATGGAAGCGCCTTCTTTTAATTGGAACCATAAATCTTCTTTTTTAATTTCGCCACGCATCAGTTTTGCTGCATCCATAACCGCATCAATGATGGGAATATAACCGGTACAACGACATACATTTCGATGTTTCTGGAACCAGGCCCGAACTTCTTCTCGAGTTGGGCTGGCGTTTTCTTCTAGCAATGCTTTGGCTGACACGATAAAACCGGGTGTACAGAAACCACACTGTGCAGCACCGTTGACCATCCACGACAATTGCAATGGATGCAGATTATCATGAGTTCCAACCCCTTCAATGGTGATGATTTCAGACTCGTCGTCTACCCGTTTCATTTTCATAACACAGGATCGCACAACCTTGCCATTTAAAATAACTGAACAGGCTCCACACTCCGCTTTGCCGCAACCAATTTTTGTTCCGGTAAGTCCCTGCTGTTTTCTGATTAAATTTGCCAGGGTTGTTTCCGGATCTACAATAACCGTCCTTTGAATCCCGTTAATGAACAATGTCTTTTTTTCCACGTGAAATCCTCCTTAAAATATTAAAAACTATTTACTCTATATGGATGCAAAAATCAACCTTTTCCAAATCCGCAATTGGGATAATGACAGTCCGGACAGGTAGAGCATAGTCCTCCATGTCCCAGTTTGGATATGTCTTTGGGAGTTAATCTTTCGCCGACCATCAGCTTAGGTACCACCAAATCAAAGACTGTTCGGTGGCTGTACATAATGCAACCGGGTAATCCCAACACCGGAATGTCACCCCGATAGGAAAGTAAAAACATCGCTCCTGGCAAGGTGGGTGCCCCATAAGAGACAAACTTGGCTCCAGTTTTTCCAATCCCCTCCGGTGTTACATCATCCGGATCCACAGACATTCCGCCGGTCACGGTGACAATGTCTGCCCCTTCTGCTATTAAATCCAGGATGCATTGGGCAATCATGTCCGAATCATCCCGGGAAAAAACCTGTTTAAACACATACGAATCAAGTTCTGCGAATTTCTCTCTGATCACATCTCCGAACTTGTCTTCGATTCGGCCATAAAAAATTTCGTTACCGGTGGTTACAACCCCCACTTTGAATTTTTTTAAGGGCAATACTTCTACAATCGGTTTACTTCTTGCGCATAATTCTTCCATCTTGATCAGTTTTTCATTATCAATCGAAAGCGGAATGATTCGAGTAGCGCCGACCAGGGTTCCCTTAGTCACCATGGTATCGGTATGAAGAGTCGCCATCATCATTTCACCAAATTCGTTGATTTCCTGTAAAGTTTCCACATTTATTTTTAGCAATCCCGATTGAGTCGCTGTCATCGTCACTTTTCCTTCGGATGTGCCGACAAATTCAACCCCAATTCCTGAAGCAGCTTTTCCTAATCTTAAGGCCGCGTCGTCTTCATGGATTGTTCCATCATTAAATTCAATAATGGCAATGTGTTCTTTTCCCATGTTCAATAATCGGGGGATGTCTTCTTCCTGCACAATATGCCCCTTCTTAAATGCTGCTCCTTTAAACTCCCCAGGGATAATCTGGGTCATATCATGTGCCAGGAACATACCCACTGATTCACGAACAGGTACTACCTTCATATTGTTTCCTCCATTAGCTTGATCTGGATCATTTTCACTGAGTTACTTATGATGGTTGTAATATATAGCAATAAACGTGCCAAATAAAAAAAAGCCTATTTAAAGGCTTTCTTTCTTATTTCCCATACTTGAGTGCTTATATTTTGATCATTTATCAGATCTGTGTTGTTCATTAATTGATCAACCGCTTCTTTATCGAACATAAAGGCTGATTTATTTTGAACAGTAAATGGTTTATATTCTCTTTTTCAGATTTAATGCTCAATTATTAATACATCTTACTCTCTTTCTATACCTGCTCATTTTTTATAATCATATAGGGCACGATCATATCTTCATAACAGATTCTGCCATGGGTTCCCCCTGAACCGCTTGGGTGGAGCCCATGGTCAGCGGTAATGATGATGGTTCCCCTAAAATCGCGGGTCAGATCCTGGACCATTCTATCCACTTCGTAAATTTGCTCGATTGACTCCCGGGAATAAGGACCATAGGTGGTAGCATCATCATCAATGCTATGAAAATGGGTGAAGATCAGTTGATTTTTTGCGTTGATTGCTTTTTTTGTGTTTTCAAAAACATTCCGGTCCTGGTCACCCACATTGACTGAAAGCACCGGTTCGATGGAGGTGTTCAGCATTTTAACGTCGCCTTCGATATAAGCTGCCGTCTTGTTGAGTGCCCGGGCTTTGTCAAAAATATCCGTACCGTTAAAGTCCATAACTTCCCGGTTGTTAATCCCATTACTATTGGGAAGTGTTCCAGTAATCATGGCCGCCAGTCCCGCCGGAGAAATTGGCGGATAAACAGATAAAGCCAACTGAGCGGACAAACTGGACAAATAAGGAGCTTTCCCCTGTTCCCCTGCCATTTTCAGCATTGTCCAACCCAGACCATCCAACTCAATGACCATCACATCACTGCCTTTTTCCAGCTGATGGATGGCATCCGAGGTCACATCGGTAATGGAAAACCGGGGCGGATCGCCGAGAACTCCAGCAACATCAGTGATGGTTGTCAGATCCGAGGCCGTGTAGTTGATCCCAGTCTCACTGATTTCAAAAAAACTTTTATCGCTCACCTTATCAAATTTGATGCTGCCATCCCGTCCAAATACAGCGATTTCTACCTGGAAATCGAGCAGATCTTCCGGTAAAACCTGCTTGTGGGTGGTGTAAACAGTGACTGTTTTTTCATTAATTTCAGACTGACCTTCAAATATTTGCTTCTCGGTGAAGCCACTCAGGTACAAATTACCGGCCGTGGTGCTCCGGTATCCCCTTTTGTCATCAATTCCGATGGCCTTTTTATCCTCATCCAGATCAGTCGAAATCACGATGATGGCACTTAGATTTTTGATCTGACTGGAGATCGGATGGCGGGTATTGATCAATTCCCAGTCATAGCGATTTGAATAGCTCAGATGGCAGTCACTGAGATCATTTCCGTTTATTTTGGAAGACAATCCATCTGCCCCGATTAACAGTAGATCATAACTGGTTGATCGGGGTTGGGCCGAAGCAATCACCTTTTCCAGGGCAATTGTGGTATAATTTTTTTCATCTTTGGTAACCCGCTTGATGGGATAACCCATCATGGTATTGATGGTCAATGGCGTCTCGACATCACCACCGATTGTAAAGCTTTTGGGATACTCACCGCCTAAGCCCTGAAAATCGCATCCGGAAAGAATGAAAGTGAGCAGTATCAAGGGGATCATTATCCGGATTTTTTTTACATAGCCGGTCATCTTTTCACCTACACAACCGCTTTAATGAAGAGTAGTCCTTTCACCGGAACTGCGTCTGCCCCTTCAAAAAAGCCATCAATACCACTGTCAGAACACGTTAAAATCCCCTTTTTAAGTTCTTCCAGGGTCATTTCTGTTTCGTACCCATCGGAACCCGTCAGCTTGTATCTGGCTGCCTCCCGGATTTTTAGCTCCTGGAATATTTTTTCGATAGCAACCCCGGATTTTCCATTCAGGGTGGTGGTGCCATATTTTTCCTGTGCTTTTGAAACACTCAAAAGCAGATCTTTTCCCAGCTTATTATAGAGCATATCCTTCATCCGCATCCCTTCCGGAAGATCCGGACCAATAAACATTGGCGCATTTTCGCCGGTAATTTTAATATACTGATTTTTATATAGATCATAATTTTCGGTTCGCGCCCAGCCATCCATCCCGGCCACATCCACTGTCTCTGTTTTCACAGCACCGGTTTTTTCCAATAGCTGACTGGTTGGTACCGCCTGATCAATGGCATCATAATATTTGTAGGTTTCTGGTGTACACATCAAAACTGCCGTTTCCAGCATGGCCAGATTTTCGGTTTCGACCTGGGTCACAGCCCCCTTAATTTCGATTTTATTAAGGAATTTCACCCAGTACATCGCCCGTTCCTCCGGCACCACCGTCCGCAAATCACAGGCTGCACCATTAACCTCATAAGCAATGATCACATCCCGAATCGCCAATACATCCCGGGGGATTTCGATGGCATAACCATCAGTGGCATTTAATACAATAGCATCATAGTTTTTTTGCGATTCCCCATATTGCGCCAGAATATCTTCCAGTTTGACTCCTTTTCCGGAGGTGGGCGTTTGTGTTCCACTGGCATCAATTGAAATCGCTTCGAATGTCACTGGCGTCATGGCCTTGATTTCATCGCCGGTGACGATCTTTTCATCGGCCAGACCGGTAATCAGCACTTCCTGACTGTCGGTTTTCTTTGCTACCGATGTGTAGCCCAGCTTTTGGGGATCGGCGCCAGCATCTGTTACACATTGAGCCACCGCACCAATGATGCCCCGGCTGGTCAGGGTCGCCCCAGAAACTGCATCAACGTCCAGACGTTGTTTTTCAATGATAATTTCCGGCATCCCTTCGACCGCTTTGGTTGCATAGTCCAGATCATCCTTGTGCGAAACCACTTGTACCGATTCAATTTTGTTTTTAGAAAAGGTCACCTCCACCTTGATGGGACCATTTTTCCCTTGCGCTGACCCTACATAGCTGCCAGCTTCATAACTGATGCCACCGGCACAACCGGCTAACATCACCATCATCAGACCGGTTAGAACCCCTATATAACCTCTTTTCATCTTTCCCTCACTTTCTCTTATCGCATAAATCCGTTAATCAGGAAATCTCAATTTCCTTCAGAAATTTTGTCCAGTTTTGTTTAAAGTTCTCATTCTTGGCCACGATAAAAAAACAATCATCATTCTCAAAGGCCAAATTTTCTCCATCCATTGCAAAGGTCAGAAAAAGTTTTTCCGGATCTTCCAGATCTGCTTTACTATAGGCCTTTGAAAAACCGTCCCGGGAAGTACAGGTGATCTGATTAACCGTACTCAAATCCACGCCGGTTGTTGCCAAAATATCTTTTAAGAGGATTCCCAAATGTTCATTGGTTATTGGTTCTTCGCCGCTTTTTCCCTGGGTCGTTTCAAACGCCACCAGCGGGGCGGTGGACATCGTTTTCTGATCAATGATCCATTCCTGACCAGCGGCAGTGAAGACCTTTACCTGGGCCGTTCCCGAAAATTTCGGTGCACTTGCAGAAGTTTTCTCACCACCGCCACTGCATCCCACCACCAGAAACATTGCCATCATTATCGCCAAAAACAGGCTGATACTCTTTTTCATTAAACTCTCCTGTTGATTTTTATTTTAAATAAGCTTATATATTTGCGGCATTGTTTTATTGCTTCTCTAGATCATCAAAGCCGCCGAAACGTAGCTGATACTCAGAAGAACTGCTGCAATCATCACCCCATAATCATATCCTTTTAGTCTGAGCACCAGGTATTCCACCCGGCTTTGATAGGCGCCGAAGGCTCTGCTTTCCATCGCAATGGCGATTTCTTCGGCGTGCTTTAATGAGGACAGAATAATTGGCGTAATCAGATAGACATAGATTTGAGTTTTCTTACCAAAGGGGATCTTTCTGAAATCAATCCCCTTTAACTGCAGCGCCACCATGGAATCCTGAAATTCTTCGGTGAAGATGGGAATAAACCGCAACGACAACGCCGTCATAAAGGCGATTTTATAGGGCACCTTCCACTGGATCAACCCCTGTATGGTCTCCCGGTAGTTTGAGGTCGACATAATAACCCCGGAAGTCAGTATGACCAGCATCCGGACAAATGTTTTAATCCCCATTTCAAGCCCTTTTTCGGTCAGCAGCGGGATCCCAAACACTTCAAAAATCACCTTTGTACCAGGTGTAAAAATACTCTGGACAATCGAGAGGGTCAAGAGCAAGATCAGAATCCGCCGATACCGCCTGATCAGCGCCAATAACTCCACCCCCATCAGCAGCGCGCAGGCAATTGAAATGATACCAATCCCCACAACAAAAGCCAGATTCTCGACCACCAGTACCATGGAAGTCAGACAGAGGACCAGCACTATTTTTGTCCGCGGATCGATCTTAGCAGCCATCGTCCACAACCTTTCCGTTTTCCAGTCTGATAATGCGATTGGTATGATCCCTGATAAATTGAAGATCGTGGGAAATCACGGCCAGACCAATGCCTTCCCGTGCCAGTTCTTCCATCAACTGGTACAGCGCTTTTTTTCGGTCCCGATCGAGCCCCGTAGCGGGTTCATCCAGAATTAAAAACCCGGGCTCCTGCGCCAGGGTTGCCGCCAGCACCAGGCGTTGTTTTTCGCCCCGACTCAGCCGCATCGGCACCCGTTCTTTGAGATGACTCAGCTCAAACCGCTCCAGCAGTGCGGCGGCCCTTTCTAGTGCGGTCGTTTTATCCACTCCCTTAATTTCCAGCGGAAAGATGATTTCATCCTGAACATTCGCAGCAAAAAGCTGACGATCCGGGTTTTGAAAGGCATAACCAATCTTAAATCCACGCTCACACAGCTTCAAGTTCTTTCCGTCGACTCCGTCGATTACGATATTTCCCGAATCAGGCATCAGAATACCCATGATAATTTTTCCCAGGGTGGTTTTCCCTGACCCATTTTCACCGGTGATCCCGACAATTTCGCCCTGATTCAGGGACATATTGATATCCCTTAAGGCAAACCTGCTGCGGGGATAGCCGTAGGATATTCCCTTGAGTTTGATATAGCTCTCCATTCTGGCTCCATTCATTGTTTAGCGCTTAATTTTTCACCGTTTGATCTAAATTTTTCTACAAGCTGCCATCATAGGGAATCAGACGGCCATGCTTCAGCACCAGAATGCGATCGGCAAGATTCATATTTTCAAAATCATGTTCCACCATGATGATTGATTTCCCCGCTTCTCTTAAGCGCCCCATGACCGCTTTAATCAGCTCCCGGCCGCGGGTATCGATCTGAGACAAGGCTTCATCAAACAGCAGTACCTGTGGTTCCATACTGAGGACTGAAGCCAGGGCAATCAGTTGCTTTTGACCACCGGAAAGATTATTAGGCGAATCAAACCGGTAATCCTCCATTCCCACCATTTTTAGCATCGCTGCAATCCGTGCCCCGATGATCTCCCGTTTGATACAAAGATTTTCAGGACCAAAGGCAACCTCCGCCTCAATGGTGGGGGAAAACAATTGATTATCCGGCTCCTGAAAGACAATTCCCACCGTTTCGGCTAATCTGGGCGTTTTCATTTCAAAAATAGATTCGCCAAACACGGTCACTTCGCCCTGTACTCTGCCCCGGATGGTTTTGGGAATGATCCCGGCCAGAATATGACACAGCGTGCTTTTGCCACAGCCAGAATGACCAGCGACAGCCAGAATTTCATTCTTTTCCAGACTCAGATCCAGTCCATGGAGGATATTGACCTCGCTGCCGGGATAACGAAAATAGAGATCGCGCACTTCTATGGGATTCATTTCGGCCTCCAGTTTTACTGATGATTATTTTTTGAATATCAACTGACTTCTTTTGTACTTGTGGCTTATTCATGGTTTGTCTTTTCCGCTGGATCGACTAATCCGGGATCACCACTGCGGCTGATATCGATCTCCTCCATCAGTTCCGGCTCATTGAAAGACCCCAAGCGGTTGACCTGATTGGCAATGGCGTAAGCCAGCAGTCCTCCCAGCCCTCCCGATAAGGCCGACAAACTCAAAGTCAGCAGCAGCGGGATCAGCGGCAAGCGGAAGAAGACAAAATTAACGCCAAAGCTCCCCAATACATTTGCCACCACCCCGGCACTAAAGCAGCCCCCTTTGGTGTATTTGTATTTTCCAATTAAAAAATAAAGCATTTCCACACCGATGCCCGGCATTAAATAGGTGAGCATACTCATGATGCCATGGGAACCCATGGTACCGGTGACGGTGACCAGAATCGCCTGAACCAGACAAACCAGAACGGCCGCTCCGGTTTTTTTTACCAGCATCGCCCCTAAAACAATAAACAGCATATAGATGCCCCCGGAAATGGATCCCCCCGGGATGAAAAATGGACCGGTGATAACATGTACCAGCGGCACCAGGACAACCTTTACCGCAATCCCCAAAGCCGCCATCATGGCAATTGTGACCAGGTCGAAAAGGGTTAGTTTTTCAAACTTTTTTTCAAACAAGCTTAGCCCTCCTTTCACTTATACGCACAAGCTCTTTTTCTTTTTCCTGCCGGACTTCATCCATATCAACCTTGAACTCGGTATCAAGGTAGTCTTCCAATTCCCGGATCAAAGCTTTTTTCCACTCGGTAAAGACCGGTTTATAGGTCAGGATAAAGGCTAGCAGTCTGCCATAATCAACCGCCGGCTTAAGCTTACTGAAATCTTCATAATCAATGGCATAAATAAGATTATCCCTAACGATGAAATTTCTGAGATTGATATCATAAAAAGTCAGACCTGTTTTTTGATGCAACCGATTCAGCCAGTCAATGGTTTTTTTTAACAACGCAGTGATCTCACTGTTCCGGTTGACGGGGCCTGAAAATAAGTCCGGTTCACAGACTTCCGCTATTTCCAGTTTCTCACAAAGCGTCATTTCGCCAAGATATTCGTACAAAAGGACCCGGCCAAACCGCCCCAAACATTCGGGGACGCTAAACTCCATTTCATGAAGCAGGCTTAACATTGACAATTCTTTTTTTAGCGCTGCTGCTTCTGTAAATGTTTTTTCGATCAGCCGGATCACCTGCTGATCCGCTGATATTTCGATCAGCTGAACCCGGTTTTTTTTACTTTTGAATTGTCTGAGCACCTGATAGTTTCCAGTTTGATAGTATTTTTGAATGGTCTCACTCATCATCTTCTGGTCTGCCAAGGTGAATTTTTATATCGGCACCTTTTTCATATCCTTCCAGTTCCGAAACGACACTGAGCACCACATTTTGAATCAGTTTTTGAACAAAGGGGACCATCACGACCTTTTGCTCATTGATTTTCAGCGTCACCCCGTCATCTTTGAGGGGACAATCCGCTCTTTTTACCTCGTTAGCGACAATCTGCCGGCAAAAACCAGCACAATCAGTGCCACATAAACCACAGCATTTTTCTGAAAAACCGGGCAAAAGATCAAACGCATATTGCTGAACCAGATCAACCAAACGATCCGGTTCTTGTAAGCAGTGAACCACTGCTTTTCCCCGATAGTTACTGCACTGGTCTGCGATAACTCCGGAAAATGCGAACACCGTGTCATCCAACCGCTCTTCAAGACCCTCATAATCGTGTCCGGTGACAATTTTGGGAATGGCCGGATCGTCAACACCCTCCAGTATTACATAATCATGATCATAGTGAGCCAGCAGCTTTCGAAGCGGCAGTTTTTCCTGGTAAAGAATATCTGTTTCTGCCATTCCCAACGCCGTTACCAGCTGTGCCCCCGCCTGTTTATGGCGATATGTGTTCGTTCCCGGTTGATCCATGGCAAAAGCTTCATAATGAATTTCCTTAACCGATCCCACCGAGTATCCTCTTCTTTGCAAACCGCTGATAATGGTTTCAATAACCGTTGTTTTTCCCGAATGGGTCAATCCCCGTACCGATATTACCTTCATCACTTCTCCTCATCTTCGTATGGTAACAGTCTTTTTACTCAAAATAAATTTCACTTAGATATTTGCAATTTCGCAAACTGAAGGTCTCACCAGTTATGACTATTTCCATCGGGCCCGTTCCACCCTGGGTTTTATCGGTATTTACGACGCCGTTGCGTTCATAGACAAGATAAACCCCATCGCCATCCAATTCGGCAATCGTTCCGGGAGAAGCATAACCATCAATCGCTTTATAGGTTACTTTTTCATACTGGTGATAGTCAAAATCAATGGTATCTAATACATCTTTTAGCAATACCCCGCCAAAGACAATCTCTTCCTTACCTTGGCTGGTATTTAAACCTTCATCCGTGAGAACCTTTGGCAGCGCTTTGACCGCATCCAGATCAAACTGAGCGACCATTTCATCATTGACGATGATTCTAACCGTTTCCCGGCCCAGCGCCGCCAACCGTTCCTCCGTCTGCGTTTTATTAATCGTGATCAGAAGCACTGACGAAAGGGTTAAGAATAGAATTATCAGTGGCAGAATCCATCGTTTGAGACTTTTCTTGTGATTGACAACGCGATCTTCTCTGAGTTCTTGTCTGCTCATCTTTATAGTTCTCCTCAACTGCTGAATTACTGATTTATTCCCAAACTAAAATAAAGCAGGCAAAGATAACCTTGCCCACTTAAGTCTTTATTATTTGACAGCACTCATTTTACTGATGTTCTGAACCCAGGCACTGGAACCTAAACTGCCGGCAACTACGCTGACCAGTTCTTCACCGTCTAATGAAACGGTCAGTAGCGAATCCTCAGCCTCAACTGTCGCCTTGTCATAGGCCTTGGAATAGCCATCTGATGCTGCCATTGTGATGCTGATGAAGTCGGTGATGCCTAATTGTTTAGCGACATCCTTTAAAGCATAACCTTGAAAAACACCACCCGTTTCTGAACCATCTTTTTTAGTCATTTTAATGGTTTTTTCTACCAGTGGAAGAGCGGCCAGATCTGCCTGAGTCAACTGGGTTTTTCCATCAACCCCTTCCAGAGTGATACTAAATTGCGCAACCGTCTCCTGACTCTGGGTTGCCGTTTCCGTTTTGGAAGCGTTTTCTTCTTTGCCTGAATTTGCTGCTGGCGCACTGCAACCAAGCAGACCAACCCCTAAAACCATCACCAATGCCAGTGTTAACAACTTCTTTTTCATTTTTTCCTCCTGAGCTTTCTTTTTAACGGAAGGCTGCGCAAACCAAAAATCCCAAAGGAAACATAAAAAAATTCAAATTCTGCAAAAAAAAGCAGGTTCAGCAAAGCTAAACCCACAAAAAATTCCATGCAAACATGATTTTTCTTACTTTTCCAATGTGGGAGGCCCTGTCGTTTCCCGCAGAACCCTAACGTCTTAACCTCCATGACATTTCCATGTTTTAGGAAGATAAGATCAGTAAGCAATTTCATTCCGTATTTGATTATTTTCATTATATTTTTTTAGCCTTTAATTGTCAACTTCTATTTGTAAATGGCACCGATAAATTTTCAGTTGCCACCCACTATCTCTTCACATAACGCTCACCTGTCCGAGATATGATAATAAAATGAAAAGCAACAATTCCTCTGGCTGGTTCTTTATAAATTAGGAGGTAATTATGAAAAAATCAACCCTATCCATGATCTCAGCAATGACCATCCTGTCGTTGAGCTTCTCAACCAATGTTTTTGCTGGATCCGATCGATCCACCACTACAACCGCAGTTTCAAATAGTATCGGCGTCGAGTACCGGGGCCATATTCAGAATACCGGGGACTCCCCCCTGGACAACACCTGGATCCAAGGCCCTACCGAATTGGGCACCGAAGGTCAAGGTCTGCGTCTGGAGGGCTTCTGGATTGAATTAACAGGAACCGTACCAGAAAATGCCCATATCGAATATCAGGTCCATGTTCAAAATGAAGGCTGGATGGACTGGGTTTCTGATGGTGAGTTTGCCGGAACCAGGGATAAAAGCCAACGAATCGAAGCCATCAGAATCCGTCTGGTGGATGATGAAGGCAATGCTTTGTCCGGTTATTCTGTGACGTACCGCGGTCACATTCAGAATCAGGGCGACACCGATTGGGTCGCTGACGGTGCCGAATTGGGAACGACGGGCTTGAGCCAGCGGTTGGAAGCGCTGGAGGTTCAAATAATACCCTCCGATTCGGACAGCAGCGATTCCGACGAGACCGACACCGATGATGAAAGCAATGAGGACACCGATGATTCATCAACCCCTTCAGCCGCCATCGCTTCACCAACTTCAACCATTGCGGTGGATAAGGAGTTCTCAAACCGCGAGCAAAATGGCAGTTACGAAGACAGCACCGCTACCCACGTAGTTTTTAACGGAACTGACATCCAGGTAACTGGTGCCGGCGCTACTGCCGAAAATGGCATTCTTACCATTACCGCAGAAGGCACCTATGTCGTGACCGGAAATCTTACCGAAGGCCAGATAAGGGTGGAAACCACGGATACGGAAAAGGTGCAGCTTGTCTTAAACGGCGTCACCATACATAATAGCAACAGTGCCTCCATTTATCTTATGAGTGCCGACAAGGTATTTATTACCCTGGCTGATGGCACAACCAATACCTTGTCCGATGGAACTGAATATATCCAGACCGACGACAATACGGTTGATGCCGTCGTCTTCAGCAAAACCGATTTAGCCATCAACGGTTCTGGTACCCTCAACATCACAGCTAACTATAAGCATGGGATTGTCTCCAAGGATGACCTGGTCATTACTAGTGGCACCTATAACATCTCCGCGGTAAAAGCCGGATTAAACGGCAAGGATGCCATTAAAATAAACGACGGTGTCTTCAACATCAGTTCTTCAGACGGTAAAGGCCTCACATCAAAACACGATAGTGACACCACCAAAGGCTATGTCTATATTGCCGGTGGGACCTTTAATATCACCAATTGCAGCGAAGGTATTGAAGGCACCGCCATTGTTATTGAGGGCGGTGACATCGACGTCACCGCCACCGATGACGGCTTAAATGCAGCCAGTGAAACAACCACCGATGCTGAAACAACGGAAACAACTGAAACCGCACAGATGCCTGATGGTGGTGCTCAAACACCCGGTGGTGGTGGGATGATGGCTGCTGACACCAATGCTTATATCTCCATCGCCGGCGGTACCATCCGTCTCAATACAACTGGCGACGGCATCGACTCTAACGGAAACCTCTACGTTTCTGGCGGAACCCTTTACGTCGACGGTCCCACCAGTGACGGCGAGGGTGCCATGGATTATGACGGTACTGCCGAGGTCAGCGGTGGCACGATTATGATTGCCGGAAGTTCTGGGATGGCCCAGAGCTTTTCGAATTCATCAACCCAGGCATCGATTCTCTATAATTTCACTTCAAAAATTGAAGCAGGTACCGAGATCAGTTTAACGGATGCCAGCGGGACGATTCTGGCTTCATTTACACCAGAAAAAGCCTACCAGGCGGTGGTGATCAGCACCCCCGAGATGAGCGTTGGATCAACCTACACCTTAACTGCTGGTAGCCAGACTGTTGAAATTGAGCAAACCGCTATCGTCACCAGTAACGGCAATGCCGCTGGCAGTCGTCCCGGTGGCGGCACTGGAGGAACACGTCCCGAACCGGGGACAACCCCAATGACACCACCAACCGAAACCGCTGTCTGATCTTAACGACGGTCAGATCAAAAAAGATGCCATCACAAAATGGCATCTTTTTTTGATTATCGATTAATAATAATACATAGAACTCATAATGGAAGCTATAATCGCGCCCATTACAATACTTAGCAGAATCCCTACCCCGATGGCAATTGCCATCATCACCAGGTATGCCCGGGCAAAATTCTTTTTGTTGGGGCCCGTTTCGCTACCGAAACCCCAGATAAAGAGCATCACAATACCGGCAATAGGGATACACATGATTAAAAACATAATCAGGTACTGACCCATTGTGATCAGATCTACTCCCCCGGATGCCTGAACCGATGGTTGAGGCGAACTCGGTCTAACCGGTTGGGGCTGTTGAACACGGTTCACGGTTTGCGGCGGTGCCGGCGTTCTTAACTGTTTAGCCCCGCAATGTGTACAAAATACCGCATCATCGGGAATTTGTTTACCACAATTTTCACAAAACATTGTCTTTCCTCCTTAGATTTTATTTTCCGTTTTTTCGTCTTCCGTTTTATCCGGTTTACTTTTCCCGCTTTTGTTCTTTTTATCTTTATTCTTTTTTCTGATCTTTATAAAGATAAAGAATCCCAAGCCGGCTAAGGCTGCAAATGGGATCAGTCTGAAAATCAAAACGATCAGAAATGATATGATATAGAGCAAAAGATTTAACGAGGTGACAAAACCTTCCCCAATTTTCGTGAATATTTCTGAAAATGGTGAATTGACCGCGGTGGAGGATAATCTCTTTTCATAGAGTGAAACGTAAATCGTTGAGTAAGCCATTTCGGTATCCCAGTTTTTAATGGTGGATGTCAGACTGTCAATTTCTGTTCGTACGCGGTTCAGTTCACTTTCGATGGCCAGCATGTCGGTAATGTTAGTCGCCTGCTTTAAGTAATCCAACAACCGCCCCTCTTCAATTTTCAGATTGTTGAGTTGCGCCTGAACATCCTGATACTGCTGAGAAATGTTGGTACTGCTGACGTTGGCACTGTTCGGGCTGCCCCATGACTGAATCTGCGTCATGGCTTCTGAAAATTTATCCGATGGCACCCGAATGGTAAGATAACCGGAGTTGGCCTGAACACCAGCCTGTTCCGAAGCATAGTTTGATCCAGAATCTTGAACAAATCCCCCCAGTTCGACTGCATAACTGCTGATTTTTTCAAAGGTATTCTGGTAGTCTTCGGTATTCAGACTGATATTTCCGGAATAAATAATTTTGGATGTATCAAAGGGAGTACAGGCATTGGCCGTAGCCTCAGGTACTGGCACGGCATTCGCAGTCTCACCGCCTGCCTGATCAGAGACCATCAATTCATCAGTTGCAGTTTTACTGTTTTCCTGAGTTGAGCCACTAAAACAGCCCCCAGCCACAATCATTATCAGACAGCATAAAATAATGGCTATACCCCCAAGCCAACCTGTTCTTGCTTTGAAAAACACGGGCTTCCCCTGCCTGAAATCCGCTGATGTATTTTTTTTAGATCCCATGTTTTGGTTCGGTTTTTCCTGATCCATGAATCCACCTCCTTAATAAAATTCCAAGCTGATGACTTTTCTTAGTCTCCTTACTTTTTACCCTAATTTTTAATAAAAATGCAAAACACTATTTTTTTATCATTTCCAGCCAATTCGCCTGTTTTTTAATGCGCCGTTAATTAATCTCTAAATTATCATAGGGGCATTTTGCCTGATCCTCAATCCCCTTTTCTCTTCGGTCTTTGTCAATTTTACGGTTCATGAGTGTTGCCATAATCCAATAAACCAGTCCAGGCATTTTTAACTGGGCCTGATAATACAGGGACGGTGGAGAACTTGCCTGCTTTGCCACATTCTCCAGAAATTGTTCAAACCCGCTCACAGCTTTTTTTCCATTTAGGAGCTTGTCCAGAGGCTGCCCATTTAGCATTGCCCCCATGCCGATCACAAATCCCCCTTTGTAACTGAGATCATTCTCTCCGGCAAATAATTCCAGCATTTTCAGACCTGATTCATGGGTATGGACATAGGGCATGCCGCCCTGGATAATGCCATAAAGATCTTGTCCATGGAGGACCTCCCGTTTTTTTTCAAGCGCTTCCAATAAATAAACCGTGTCTGCCGGATAGGTATCAATGTAACTGGGACCAACCATAATGATTGACTCGGCTTCATTGATCGCCGTCAATAATGGGTTCAGGTCATTCAAATTTGGATATAAATGCAGGATTTCCACCAGATAATCCCGGGCAGACAAAAATTCTTTGCAACGATTGGCCAGCATCATGCTTGTCCCTGCTTTTCGGGGGCTTAAATTTATAATAACTGCTTTTTTCATAGACTTAAACCCTCCACTGCTGATTCAAGGCAAGTTCCGATATTGCTGTCATCAACCATATACACGCTGCCCTTAATGTTCATAATCTTGATGTTTTCCTCAACCAGATTATTAAAAGCATTTTTTTCGTCATTCCTCCATTGATCCTTAACGCCGATCGCCATAAACGTGTGAACCCGACCAATTTTTCCTTTGACCAGCTCCCCATTTTTGCAATAATAATGACGATCTCCGATAATGGCACATTTGTCAAAAACACGTTTTGTTTTAAATGAATAGCTTCCCCATTTAACTGGAGTAACCATTACCATCACATCGGTTCTCATCAGTTTAGGTAAAATGAGATCGGCATCGTCCCGATGAATGCACTGTCCATAGGTTTTATCGGTACAGCCGCCGCAACTATAACAGGGACCCACATTCAAGTCAGTTAAGGAAATAAATTGAGTTTCTATTTTCCGCTCCCTTAATTTTGAATCGAGTTTTTCGCCAACTTCTTGTCTGGTTTGATCTGATAATATGGTAATCATAATCGTCCTCTTTTTCTTTATATTTACTGACACTGGGTGCCTCAAAACAACCAATTCTATAAAAGGTAATATATTACATATTATCTGTATTGTCAACCTAAACAGATGTCAGTATTTAATATCTTTCCATTTAAGTTAAAATCATAAAATTTAAACAATTTATAATTTTTATGATTCAAATCTTGGCTAAAATATGGTAGGATATAAGCAGATCTAATCCATAAACCTCAAGGAGTGTATAATGTACGAAAAAGGTATCCAGACAAGAAACCATCTTTATGAAATTTCAAAAAAGTGCTTTTATGAACAGGGTTATGAGAAAACCAAGATTAAAGATATCGTAACGGCAGCAGATACACCCATCGGTCTTTTTACCTATTATTTCAAAACAAAAGATAATATTGTTCACGAAATATATGCGGATTATTATCAGCAAATTGATAAGTGTCTGAATGCCCTGTCAATTGACGGATTTAAAAATTCCATCCTCCATCACGCGGCCTTGAGTTATATCTATTTTGATCAGATTCTCAACAATGAAAACAATCGTCGTTTTTACTACGAAATTCTCAAAAAAGCATCAAACTACCGAATTGCCGGCGATTTCATCCGCAACACCTACCTTGGTTATATCCAGGAATACAATCTGGTCGTCAGCGAGCGAGAATTCGATAACTTCCTTTTCATCGATTTTGGTGGACGGCGGGAGTATTTTCTTAACTATTTTGAAAAACCCCTTAACGATTCCATTGATGAACTGGTCTTTTTGCTCAACGGGATTCTTCCCCGATTGCTCGGCATTGATCAGCATTCTGTCACCACCCTTCTTTTCAAAGGTATTCAAATCGCTAGAACCATTGACTGCAGTCAAATTAGATTTCTTTAGGAATAATTTTTTTCATCAAAAAGGAGGTTTCACCCAGATTAATAACTGGGTGAAACCTCCTTTAATTATTACATTGCTTTAAAACATTTCTTTTGTCATTTTATCAATCTCTTCATCCGTTGCTTCATAAACACCGGGGAATGAGCTGACATTTAATCCCTGGCTGGCACCAGGTATGAAATACAGTTTTCCGCATCGTCGACATGCCGTTTCTACCTTTTCGGCAATGTTCTCCTGGGTCCAACCCGGGAAATCAATGACGCCACTGTCAATATCACCCATGAATGTAATTTTTCCGCCGTATTGTTTGATCAGCTCGGGGACATGATTAGTAGTCATAACCCCCTGCCAGATGTCAATTCCCATTTCAATCATCGATGGCACCAGGTTGGCTGCGTAGCTGTCACTATGATGAATGACCAGTTCTACGCCATTATCCTTATAATATCCGTAAATTTTCTTGTATGCCGGTTCAAAGAATTCTTTAAACATGGCCGGTGAAATGAAGGAGTTAATCTGGCTACCCCAGTCATCATGATGAAAAAGTGCATCCGGGTGTAAATGATCGATAAACTCTTTTGCCAGCTTCAGTTCAAATTCTACAATATAATCAATGAGTTCATGCATGGCTTCTGGCTCTTCGTAAAATGCCATCAACGCTTCTTCCATACTCATCAGATAATGAACCTGCTCAAAGATGCCTGGTGCTACAAAAACTGTCACATATTGATCATTTCGGTCAACCGCTTCAGCTTCAGCGATGGCAGTTGCCCATTTTTCGGCCGGTTGTTCGACTGAAGGCGCTTTTACATAGTCTTGCCATTTTGTAATATCTTTAACCACAATGTGTTCTTCATCGTGCACGGGGAAAGCACCCAATTGACCTTCTGGCCAACGGATGGTGACACCCCACTCATTTACAATTTCTCCGCCTACTGGTGGCTTGATTCGCGTGATTGGCGTTTTCATCATCATCGCAAAAGCTTCATATTGTTTTACAAATCGATCCGGATTTCCACCCTTCATGACCTCCACAAGATTTTGTCTTTTTGTCAACATTTTAATTTCTCCTTCCTAATGTTATCATTTTCCATTTATCATCTTCTATTTTTTCTGACCGAAAATCCCTTCCCGGTAAGCGCCAATATACTCCATACAGTAGTCATCTTCGCCCATTAACGCTTCAGTGGCAAAGATGATGCCCATTAAATCGCCATTGGTTGGGTCAAGAATAGCACTGTCCAGACCAGCGTTCATGGCCAGGACGGTAAAGCCCATGTTAACCATTTTACGAGCAGGCAAGTTGAAAGAAATATTGCTGACCGCACCGGTAACATGAATGGTGGGGTATTGTTGTTTAATGCTGCGGATCACTTCGACGACCATGGCAATCCCATCTTCGGACGTACAAAGCATTTCTACCAGGGGATCAATGTGCATTCTTGATGGATCGATGCCATATTCTTTGACCTTGGCCATTAAATCGGCAAATACATCGAGACGGTCTTTGGCGGTTTTAGGAATCCCTTTGTCACTGTTTAACAGCGCTACGCATTCCCATTTTGTATCGGCAATGGCTTTAAATGCCGCGTCGATCTTATCGCCTTCTAACGATACGGAGTTAAATAAACCGGGTTTGTTACAGTATTTCATCGATTCGATACAGGTATAAACATTGGGGCTGTCCACCGCAATGGGGGTTTCGGTGACTTCCTGAACCAGGTCAATCAACCATTTCATGGTTTCCAGTTCAATGTCGTCATCGACTGAAGCACAGACATCGATGTAATCCACACCGGCTTCGGTTTGAATCTTGGCTAGATTTTTAATGAATTCGCCGTCTTTGGCGGCGATGGCCTTAGCTGTGGAAGGAATCGCACCGTTAATTTTTTCTCCGATAATAATCATGTTTATCAATCTCCTTAAATTTATAATGATAAGTAATTGCAAGGTGCTATGAACTTTGCGATCAGTTTCTCAATTACTTATATTTGAATCTGAACGGGAAATCATTCTATGGGTCTCTGCGATTTTCATCGCATTCGTAAATAATATTGTAATTAATCTTCTATTTTCAATTTCATTGTACTCGTATTCATTGAGTCTGTCAATCGTTTTTTAGTATATTTTTAATAATATACTATTTTTTTGTTATTGTAATCGTTAATTTTTGACTATTTACTTTATTATTACCCTGTTTTTCATTTTTCCAACACTTTATTTTATTTTAATTCTATCTTTAAATACAGTTCCCTATATTATAATATGCTTTTATTTTATAATATCATCCGAATAAATAACAATTTTCAGTTGCTCTTTCAGCAGTGTTAACTTTCTGATATGCTGTTTTCTTAATTTATATTCCTCACTACTCAAATTATTTAATTACTTATTAGCTACCTCCTAATGCATCTCCTGTTTTGATGAGGCAACCCCGGGTATAATAGATAAAGATAAAATATGTGCGGATGCTTCATTATTTAAATACCCTGGTATCTCTCGATCGATTAGTTATTTAAAATTAATTCACAGCAAAAACGCAAATCATATTTTAAAACCTTTATTTTTGAAACAATGAATAGGAGAAGTACAATGTACGAAAAACTGTGTCAAAGCTGCGGAAAACCCATGGGGCAAAGCGATGAGCTCTATGGAACTGAAAAAAACGGTACTAAAAGCCGAGACTACTGTGACGATTGTTATAAAAATGGCGAATTCACAACAAACATCACCATGGAACGGATGATCGAGGTGAGTATTCCCTATTTCTTAAAAGAAAAACCGGGAATTGACAAAGATGAAGCTCGGGAAGAGATGGAAGCCTTTTTTCCCATCTTAAAACGGTGGAAAAAAACTTGAAATCTGCTAATAATAATTAGTCGAAATATATTAAAACTCATTTATTTTTTTAATTCTGAAGCATTCTTGTTTTATAAATAAATCATTGTATTCTTTATTAAAATTATGCATAATAGTAATATAAAATAATTCGAACTTTATTTATCAAATCACCGGATTAAACAAATGTATTTTCAAAATAAAAGAAAAGCCTTGAGTTCTTTTACAAAGGAGGCCAGGAATTATGGCAAATAATTTTTATCACAATATTATTAAAAACCTACATGTGGGCTATGCCTATCATCGAATTATTTGTGATTCCCAGGGTGTTCCTGTAAATTATGAATATCTCGAGGTCAATGAAGCCTTTGAAACAGCTACCGGTCTGATCGGTGAAGAAATCATTGGTAAGACAGTTACTGAGATTTTTCCCGGCGTTGAAAACTCTGACGACTTTCTTGATTGGATCGAGATCTATGGAAAGATTGCACTAGACAAGGGTTCCAGGGAAATAGAGAAGCACTCAGAGCATCTGAACCGATGGTATCGGGTCCAGGTTTATTCTCCCGAAACCAATTATTTTATTACCCTGTTTCATGATATAACCAGGGAAAAACAGGATCTGGCTGAGAAAAACCTACTTCTCACTACCCTCCATGATATTGTCTTTGAAGTCAGTACTGATTATCATTTCACCAATGTTATTGTCCAAGATGAGTCCACTCTTTTTATTCCAAAAGATATTTTCATCGGAAGTCATGTTGCTGATATCTTTTCGAAAGAGTTCGCCGACGAAATGCTTATGATTTTTGAGACCGCATATGCTACCGGAAAAAAACAGGATTTTGAGTATAAGTCTCCGCTGCCCGCTGATGAACGGTGGTTTTTGGCCGAAATTTTTTATATCAAGGAAAATGAATCGCCCCGATTTGTAGTCAGCATCCACGATATTACCCAACGCAAAGCCATTGAAAAATCGCTCTTTATCGAAAAAGAGCGTTTTCGAACTACCCTGTTATCCATTGGCGACGGTGTTATTTCAACCGATGCTCGGGGCTGTGTTACCCTCATCAACAGGGTCGCTGAAAATCTAACCGGGTGGTGCCAGCAAGAGGCTTACGGCTTACCGCTGGATCAGGTTCTTACTCTGGTTGACGAATACACTCGGGAAAGCTGCGAAAATCCGGCCCGCCGGGTGCTGGAAACAGGAACAATCACCGAGCTGAACAATCACACTATTCTGCTGTCTAAAAGCGGCCGGGTAATCCCTGTTGAAGACAGTGCTGCCCCGATCAGGGATCCGGATGGTCATATTACCGGGGTCGTGATTGTCTTCCGGGATTTTACTGATAAAAAGGAAAAGCAGGAACAAATTGAATACCTGAGTTTCCACGATCACCTCACCGGTTTATATAACCGCCGCTATTTTGATGAGGAACTGAAACGATTGAATACACCACGAAACCTGCCCTTATCCCTACTTATTTTTGATGTTAACGGATTAAAGCTGACCAATGATGCCTTCGGACATATGGCCGGAGATCGATTGTTAAAAAAGGTTGCCCAGACCATGCAGGAGATCAGCCGGAGCGATGATATTATCGCCCGCATCGGCGGCGACGAATTTGTGATCCTGCTCCCCCAAACCAGTATCCAGGAAGCCAAGGAATTAGCAAAGCGGATCAATACGTCTCTGAGTCACGAACATCTGGAAGCCGGCCAGGTCTCTATCTCCAGCGGCTGGGGTGTAAAAACCACTGTTGATGAGGAAATCGCCGAAGTGTTTAAAGCTGCCGAGAATAAGATGTATCAATACAAAATTTCTGAACGCAACAGCACCCGAAACGAAGCCATCCAGTTTATTATGAAGACCCTTTATGAAAAACTGCCCCGGGAGCAGGAACACTCGGAACGGGTGAGTAAGATCAGCGGCCTGATTGGCGCCGCCATGGGAATGACCAAAGAAGAAATAAATGAACTAAAGACTGCCGGTGCCCTGCATGATATTGGAAAAATAGCCATTGGCAACGAGATCCTGGATAAGGTTGACGAACTCAGTGATTTTGAATGGCTGGAAATCCGACGACACCCGGAAATCAGTTTCAGCATCTTAAGCTCACTAAATGATTACGCCCCGCTGGCCAATATCATTCTTGTCCATCATGAGCGGTATGACGGTAAAGGCTATCCAAAAGGTTTAGTGGGAGAACAAATTCCATTACCAGCCCGGATCATCGCCATCGCCGATGCCTTTGATGCGATGACCTATGGCCGACCTTACAAAGAACCCATGACCGCGGAAGCGGCGATTCAGGAAATCGCTGATGGCAAAGCCACTCAGTTTGATCCAGAAATTGCCGATATTTTCTTGCGGATTCTGTCAGAAAACAATAATGAACTTTAAAATAACCGTGCATCCATAAAAGATGTACGGTTATTTTTTACCCACTTATTCCAGCGGCGTTCGTTTCAAATCGTCAATGAGCTTTTCATGCCAGTTCAAAACCATCTCGTAATAGGTCCTGCCAAACTGAAGGCTGGCATATTCAAAAGGGTCCATCCCATCACCGGTAGCCCTTTCGATTTCCGAAAGTTTTTCCATCGCATCCTGAACTGTCCCACGGAATAGTTCGATATTGAGAATCGCATCATTTTTCTTTAAATGCTTATAAAAAAACAGTTTTGCTAAAAATTCCAGATTAAAAGGCGAGAATGTGCAGGGTGTTTGTAGCCATTCGATAAAATGTTCCCGACCTCTGGGGGTAATTGTATATATTTTTTTAAACCGGTTGCCTTCAACAATTTCTGCAAATGTAATCAGACCAACCTTTTCGAGTCTTTTCAGCATTGGATAAATACTGCCAAAACTGGCATCGATAAAATTCGAGGTCCGTGTAACCATCATTTGCTTGATATCATAGCCAGTCATGTCCCGATCCAATAAAAAGCCAAGGATTGCAAATTCTAACATGCCGTCCTGCTCTCACAACTATTTTTCTTATCCAATTCAAGCCACCTGATCATGCCTTAAGAGCATCATCTCTTTCCTTTTTGTTGTTTTGTATCCATTTTAACAGGACTTAAACCTTTATAATGATACATCTTCCTAATTTTATCAACGTTCAAGAAGATTGATTCTCTTAAGTGTACTCGAAAAAGAATCGATTCGCAATGCAATTGTATATGTTTTTAAATAGGTCGATAGAATTTTTTAATTTCTGATCGCATTGCAGCTGTTCACTTTTTCCAGGGAATAACTACATAGTTTCCTTTAGTCTCTTCAGCGATTCGTTTAATCCATTTTTCTTCGTTATTAGCTCTTGCCCGTAAGAAAGGATCCTTGGTGTCGGTGGCCAACAGACTGGCGTTCATTACCCACCATTTATTCAGAATACCGGCACGTTTTAAATCAGCTTCTAATCGGAGTGCTTCAAAAACCGGTGTTGCTTCTGGCAACGCCACAATAACAACTTCTGTTTCGGCCTGATTTTGCAGACGCGGTAACAGATTGACAACAGAATCAGGAATTTCTGCATTGGATCGCTGCATTTCTTTATGATAGCTCTCGGTGGAGTTAAGCAGCAGTAAGGTATGGCCGGTTGGCGCGGTATCGATCACAACTACCCCATCTTCGGCTTTTTCTACCTGTTCAGCAAAGGCTCTGAATACAGCGATTTCCTGAGTGCAAGGGGATTCCAGATCTTCAATAATATAATCAATGTCATTCTGACTCATGTTAGCTGCTTTTGCTTTTCCAATGACTTCATCCCGATATTTTTGCAATTCTTCGGCTTCGTCGATATTACTGACGATGATATTTTCACCGCCCATCGTAGCTGCACTCATATGACCAGCCGGATCGGTAGTAGTCAGATAAACTTTCTTTCCCATTTTTGATAAGCCCAGCGCAATGGCGGCTGCGATAGTAGTTTTTCCAACGCCGCCTTTACCCATGGTGAAGATAACTTTTTTATTTGTGTTGTACATATCTTTGACTAGTCTGTCTAAGCCGGGCAAGTCACTGATTTCTCGAACTTTTTCCACTTCAATCACATCATCTTCGGTAAATAAACGACGGATATTGTCTACCCCAGCAACATTATATGCACGCAGCGGCAGGGTATAAATGTCCAAGGTCTTTAAACTGTTCGGAATATTTTTGACGGCATCTTTTTGCTTGCCGTAGAAAGCCGTGGCGATCTCATCTGTTTCATCAAAGTTCTCCAGCGCTCCGTTGATAATCAGAATTTGATTTTCAACACCAATCTCTTTTAATTCCTTTGACGCTCTGGCGGCTTCTGCCAGTGGGGATGGTTCCGGTCGCGAAACCAGAATCAAGGTAGTCAAATTGCCATCGGATAGAGTTCGTACGGCTTTTTCGTACATTTTCTTTTGCTCGGTTAAACCAGATAACTGCCCCAGACAGGAAGCCCCGTGGGTACTATCGTCAATAAAGCTGTCCCAGGCTGAAGGTAATTGCAGCATCCTCAGGGTATGGCCAGTAGGGGCTGTGTCAAAGATAATATAATCATAATCTTTGTTCATTTTCTCATCGGTAATGAATCGGGAAAATTCGTTAAAGGCGGCAATCTCAACGGTACAGGAACCCGCCAACTGTTCTTCCATACTGGCAATAGCCACATCTGGTAGTTTCCCTCGATATGGGCCGACCACGGATTCCTTGTATTCTTCGGCAGCCTGGATGGGATCCAGGTTGGCAACCATTAAATTGGGAACGTTTTTAATCGGAACGCCTTGTCCGGTTAGTTCTGTTTCAAAAACATCTTGTAAATTAGAAGCCGGGTCGGTACTGACCAGGAATACTTTCTTTCCCTGATCGGCAAGACTCACTGCCGTTGCACAGGCCGTGGAGGTTTTACCGACGCCGCCTTTTCCGGTATAAAATAAATATTTAGTTAAGTTAACATTATCGGGTGAAAAATTTTTGTACATCATGGGCCTTCTTTCTTATATGAACATAAATTCATATGCCTTTATGTTCATATGATAACTCTTTCATGCGAACATGTCAAGTTTTTTTTAGTTTATAGCCGCAATGCTACCTTATTGATTGATTTTCCATGAACATCATGAAGGGCTTCCATGATCGCTTCAGACAAGGTTGGGTGAGGGTGAATCACATCCCCTAGTACTTCAGCCGTTAACCCGAGGTGTACTGCCATCGTTAACTCTGTCAGGAGCTCGGTCGCCTCAGGCCCAACAATCGAAGCGCCGATAATCACATCTTTTTCATCAACAATAATTTTAATCTGTCCCTGGATTTTAGCAATGATTTGAGCTTTTCCCAGTGATCTAAAATCAAAGCTACCGATTTTATAAGGAATCCCCCGTTGCTGGGCTTCTTTTTCTGTTACCCCAACGGCGGCAACCTGGGGTTGCGTATACACACATCGGGGGATCGCTTTATGAACGCCCGTTTTATTTTCCCCCAACATATTTTCTGCCGCAATAATACCTTCTTTAGATGCGACATGGGCCAAATAGGGGGTATTAATAAGATCCCCTACGGCATAAATCCCTTTGACACTGGTTTCCAGTCGATCATCGACTGGTATATGACCCTTCTGATCAACTATAATTCCTACAGCTTCCAGATTGAGTCCTTTTGAAAAGCTGGATCGTCCAATCGAAAGTAGCATCATCTCCGCTTCTAAAGTTTTACCATTCGTCAATGTCACCTCCACCCCGGAGTCCTGGACATTCACGTCCGCAACACCATTGGCTGTCAATACTTTTATTTTTTCCCGTTTAAATTGTCGTAATAGTTGTTTTGCAACACTCTCGTCCTCGGATATTAATATCTGATCAGCCATTTCCACGATCGTTATCTGCGTCCCCAGTCGACTAAAAAATTGTCCCAGTTCACACCCGATGACGCCACCGCCAACAACAATCATCGATTTTGGCGGGGTTTTTAACGCTAATGCCTCCGTGCTGGTAATCACTTTTTTGCCATCATAATGAAACATTTCCGGACAGATAGGGACTGAACCGGTTGCTAATAAAATTTTATCACTCACCAGTGTTTCAACTGCACCATCATTACGCTTCACTTCTACCGTTTTTGAGTCGATCATTTTGCCACTACCGCGAACCAGATTAACACCGTTTGATTCGAAAAGAAATTCGATCCCCTTGACTAAACCAGATACCAATTTATCTTTTCGCTCAATTATTTGCTCTAGATCGGCAGTCGTATGATCATTAAAAACCCCAAACTTCTCGGCTTCCAATGAAGTCGTCAAAACATCTGACGAGGCCAGCAACGCCTTGGTCGGAATACAACCAACATTCAGGCATGTGCCGCCAACCTCGTTTTTTTCAATAACTGTCACTTCTGCACCTAATTTTGATGCCATAATGGCGGCCTCGTATCCGCCCGGACCAGCACCGATAATAGTAATTTTCATTGTTACTCCTTTTTTAGCTATCTGATTATTTTATGTTATTATCATTCAAATAACCGCATGTTCATATGATATCTTGTTCATACGATATCGTGTTCATCCCAATTTGTCAACCGTAATATTTTTACCCCTTTTCCAATCCGAATCATGCCATCAGAATTTTTATCAACCTAAATTCTACCTGTTAATTTTATTGACGAATTTATTATTAGCGACTATGATAAAGGAAACAACTAAGCATATTATTATTTGATTATAGAAGGAGTTTTTTATGGATATTTATTTGGATAACGCTGCAACCACCTTTCCCAAACCAAAGGCTGTACCCGAAGCAATTTACGATTATATTGTCAATAATGGCGGGACTTCCGGCCGCGGCTCCTACGAAAAAGCCATACTGGCTGATGGTTTGGTCTATCAGACCAGAAAAAGCCTGGCAAAACTCTTTAACCATAACGACCCAAAAACGGTGGTCTTCACCTCTTCTGTTACTGAATCAATAAACCTGGCTCTCCAGGGAATCTTAAAACCCGGAGATCATGTGGTCACCAGTTCTCTGGAGCACAACGCCGTCTGGCGATGTCTGAAAACCCTGGAACGTGATCTGGGGATTTATATATCGGTAGTCCCGGCTACCGCCCAGGGCGAAACCGACATCCGGGATGTGGAAGCGGCGATCACGCCGGACACTAAAATCATCGTCTTCACCCATGCCTCTAATGTACTGGGGACCATCCAACCGATTGCTGAAATCGGCGCCTTAGCCCGCAAGAAAAACATCCTTTTTCTGGTGGATGCCGCTCAGACTGCCGGGGTTGTGCCCATTGATGTCCAGGCGCAGAACATTGATCTGCTGGCCTTTACCGGACATAAAAGCCTTTTAGGTCCCATGGGTACCGGCGGCTTGATCGTAAATTGCGATGCCGAAATCCATCCGCTCATCTCCGGCGGCACTGGCGGTGATTCGGCCTATGAATACCAGCCAGATTATTATCCCAACCATCTGGAGGCCGGTACCATGAATGTCAGCGGCATTATCGGTCTGGGCGCGGCCCTGGCGTTTCTGGAAGCTGAAGGCCTGAATACAATCCGTGATAAAGAAGATACCCTGATGGATTATGCACTAAACGCATTGACTACTGTCCCCGGCATTGAAATTTACGGTCCCCGTGATTCTTCCCAAACCGTTGGTGTTATTCCTTTTAACATCGAAGGTCACGTCCCCGAAGAAATCGCTTTTTATCTGGATCAGGAGTGCCATGTGATGATCCGTTCCGGCTTGCACTGTGCACCCAGTGCCCATCGTCTGATTGGTACAGTTACCCGGGGAACCTGTCGAGTCGGCATCGGCTATTTTAACGAGAAAGCTCATATTGATGCCCTGATTAATGGATTAAAATCTTATCTAAAGGAGAATAACTAATGTACCTCTCAACAATCAGTCTCATTTATATCAAGCCCTGTACCACTGGTGGTGGTCGGATTAAATTTCGTGCTAAACTCAGCAATCCAGTCCCTGAAGTGATGCCTTATCTCAATACCGTGATTAAAACCGGACTTTATATTCCCTCAGCGCATACCTTTACCTATAAGATCGGTAGTCATATTATCAATATTCATGATCGAAATCTTACCTGCACCCAGTTAACCAACGAAGCTCAGTGTTATGAAATGATTGATCATATCTATAATCTGATCAATGAGACCTGGGATAACAAAGATTCCATCGAGCCCAACGAAGAAACCCGGGAGCGCCCCAGCGCGATTCAGCTTTATAAATTGTTACCCAAGAAAATTGGCTGCAAGGTCTGTGGTCAGGGTTCCTGTATGGCCTTTGCTTCCAAACTGATTTTAGGCACCAGTCGACTAAATCAGTGTACCCTGATGAAAGAAGAAGAATATGCCCCCAATTATTTAAGCCTGGAAGCCCATCTCCAGCTGCTTGGTTATGAAACCGACTGAATCATTTCATGAAAATTTAATCACCGCACAAGAAAAGCCAGATCTTCGCTGTCGATGATCTGGCTTTTTTATTATTAGCTTTTTATGGTTTTATTGCTTTGCTAAAATCTCATCAAAAATTTGACAGGTTTTATCAGCTGTTTGCTTCACATATTCCATGTGCTCATCGGTAAGATTCCGGGTGGACAGCGGTTTATCAAGGGCTTTGGCTTCGCCAATAATCTCAGCGACATCGACACTACCAGCTACGGCATTACTATATTTTTCAATGGCCCGTTTGGCACAACATTTTGAACAGCCATCTACGGCAATGGTGGGATATTTTTCGGCAAATTCCCGTTCCCCGCCATCACCGGCAATAAATAATGGCAGACATAAGGTGGATACCATCCCGGGTTTCAGTTCTTCCATCATTTTTCTTACCGCTAACCGGGAAATCGTCCCCCCGAGACATTCTTCACCGCTGCATGAAATAACCCCAATTTTATTCGTTATCATATCAGTTCACCCCTGCTTTTATTTCTTTGACGTCTGCAACTAAAATTTCGGCCAGTTCTTCCGCGTATTTCCAGCCATCGTCAGTAAGAGCGGTTCCGCTGCCATGTTCTTCGCCTCGATGGGCTTTCATAAAATCCGGCACCTTATGACTTTTTACGACATTACCACCGGTTTCTTCGACGCTTTTCTTGGCGCAGTATTTGGCGCAGCCATCCATGGTTATGCAGGTTTCACCTTTAATTTTTGCTACCACTTCATCATCGCCGGTGACCACATGGGCCAGACAGAGGGTTTCGGTATCATTGGGGCATTTCTCCTCAGTCACCATTAACACCGACTCCCGGGCCAATAGCCCAAATACTTTTCCAATCCCGCTACAGGGTATAACTTTAATTTTAGACATCGATTTCTGCTACCTTTCGTTGTAAAAATTCAAAATAGGCCGGACAATTATGAAGCAGATCCTGATCCTCTTCAAAATCACTGAGGCGAACTTCCACCAGCCAGCCCTTTTCATAGGGACTTTCGTTGACCTGTTCCGGGGCATCATTTAAGCTGGTATTTACGGCAACCACGGTGCCAGAGACCGGTGAAATAATTTCAAATACCGCTTTGCTGGATTCGATGCTGCCCAAATCGTCAAACTGTTCGAATTCATCACCGATTTCCGGCGGATCCACATAGAGAATATCGGACAAATTTTGTTGCACATAATCGCTGACCCCCACCCGAGCCATATTCCCTGATACCGTCACCCAACAATCATTTTCGTTGAAAAAATAATTGGCCTTTGGTACTTTGAAAATGAATTTGCCGTGAGAAAAGGTATTATAGTCGATCGATTCCGGCTCAATAAACTCCGATTCAGCCTGATCTGCAACGGAACTGTTTAGTTTTTCCAGCACCGCCTGAACGACTGCCTGGGTGTCCTGATCGTCCCGGATCTCGACTCCCAGTTTGATATCCTGAGCCTTGGCAACCTCGCTGATATTGACTTTTTCTTTGATGGCAAGATCCAAATCCCCGGTCAGTTTACTGGCACAGCGAGTATTGCAACCATCAATGACGGTTAAGTCACCAGCGGACAGGGCTTTTTCGTAACGGCTGCTGTTCTGATTTAATAAAACCGGACAGATCAGCTCCACTTCTTCAGCTTGAGCCAGTTCCAGGGCCACTCGTCGGGACAGGTCGCCGGCACATTTATCCAGTCCATTACAGGGTAATACACATATAGACTTACTCATTAGCTTCAGCCTCTTTTTCTGCCGCTTTTTCTGCCTTTCGGATGGCTTTAATCATCTTGGTGGTTTCTGTTTTGTCAGGAAAGGTAATCGCATCCGGTCCACAGGTTTTACTGCAAGCGCGACAGAAAACCACACAGTTATTGGGGTTCTTGACCTTCAGTTTCGGTTTGGCATTTTCATCCACTTCAAAAACCTGATGGGGACAAAATTCCACACAGTCCATACAATCGTTGCATTTTGTAAAATCAATTCGGGGAGACCAATCGATCCGATCCCGTTCGACACCCATAAAAGTTGATTCACTCATGACTATACCTCGTATCCCATTTCTTCCAGCTTGTTTTCCACCACTTCAAAGGCTTTTTCATTGGTCATATCGCGGATGTCCAGCATCACGGCATCTTCTTCTATATTAAGGCCGGCTTCTTTAAAGGCATCCTTAAACATTTTACGCTGCATATTGGGCGCGCAGGCACCAATGATTACCTTTCGATGAGACTTTAAAAAATCGGCTAAAAAGCGATCGCCATCTTCCTCACAAAGCTGCGGATGAATAAAGGCGTATTCGACCGGCAACTCCACCCGTACCTGATTGATAAAATCCCAAATATCCATGGCCTGAAATCCAGGACATTTTCCGGTACAGACGCACATAATAAAACCTGGTAATTCTTGACTCATATCGTCCACCTCTTATGTAATATAATTATTTCCTTATGGATAAAATCATTATACGCCTCTCGTTTCTGGGTGTCAAGCGCAAAAGATAAAGATTGCTTTATCATAAGCAATTGCTTATAATGTTATTGAATTAACCGATTCTGTTCGTCTTAATTTAACCATCAAAAGAAAAGAGGTCGCTCATGAATTCTGAAGAGGTATCCGTAAAAATTTTTAAAGCACTGGGACATCCCATTCGTTTGCAAATAGTAAAATCACTCCTGGACACGTCACTTTGTGTGTGTGATCTCAACCTTTCTTTTGATTTCAGTCAGGCTAATCTATCTCAGCATTTGAAAATTCTCCGTGAAGCAGGAATACTGGAAAGCAAAAAAATCGGTGTTGAAGTGCATTATCGTGTGAAACTAAAAGGTATCTCAAGACTGCTAAATGCCATGGATCAAACCGTTGAAGAATATTTTGAAACACTGGATTATTAAAAAAACAAATGAAAGCAGGTAACCATGATGAAACTTAAGATTTATCCCTGTCCCGGGCATTGCAATGTCAGTATGATGACAAAAACTGTTGCCCAGTATTTTGGCATCATTGATGAGGAAAATATCACCATCCTCCCCCACGTTAGCATGAACATTCTCCAGGAGGTTGAAGCAGCTGGTGACAATGAAAAGTACATTTCGCTGAATGGCTGTCCCTCGACCTGTGCCTCCATGGCATATGAAGACATGGGGTATGAACTCTATGACGAAATTGTGATGACCCCGGATTATGATGTCAAACACAATGAAAAATATGCCAATCTGGAAGATATTGAAGCAGAAATCGAACATGTCCAGAAGGCTCTTGATAAAATTATTGCAAGTTATTAATCGCGGATGTTCTACTCATAACATTGACTATTAAACTACGAGCATTCAGCAGAACACCCGGCAGGCATAGCACAAGTCTGCCGGGTGTTTTTTGTATGAAATTGTTTCTAATCAAATTTCAAAATTTAACACAACTTGTCTCGTTCGCATTTTTTGATTGTGTTATGCTTATAGCCAAATCTTTATTATACGAGGAGTCAGAAATATGATTAAAGTTCTTTTCGTTTGTGTTCATAATTCCGCCAGAAGCCAGATGGCTGAGGCTTTTTTAAATGATTTAGGGAAAGACTATTTCATTGCCGAAAGTGCCGGTCTGGAACCAGGCACCATCAATCCCCTGATTGTCAAAGTGATGGCTGAAGTCGGCTATGATCTCAGTCAAAACAAGACCAATTCGGTGTTTGATTATTTTAAGGAAGGACGCCTGTATTCCATTATCGTTAAGGTCTGTGATCTGGAAAATGGTCAGCGCTGTCCGGTTTTTCCGCTGGCTATGAATGTGCTTAACTGGCCCTTTGAAGATCCGGCCGATTTTATTGGTACCGAAGCGGAACAGCTTGAACAGGCCCGCCATCTACGATATAAAATCCGCGAAAACGTCATCGATCTGATTAACACCTACAAAGATTCAATTTAGATTATAAAAAACAGGAGAAAATAATGAACAAACCCACAGTTGCCTTTATCTGTGTCCATAATTCCTGCCGCAGCCAGATGGCCGAAGCCCTGGGCAAAAAATTTGCCAGTGATGTCTTTGACAGCTATTCCGCCGGAACCGAGACCAAACCGCAAATCAATCAGGATGCCGTCCGGTTGATCAAAGAACGGTATGACATCGATATGGAAGCTACCCAGCATTCTAAACTGCTGACTGATCTTCCACCTATTGATATTGTCATCAAAATGGGATGCAATGTCGTCTGCCCCTACCTGCCCAGCCGTTACGTGGAAGACTGGGGACCGGATGATCCGTCTGGAAAAAGCGATACAGAATTTATGGCAATTATTGATCAGATTGAAGCAAATGTGAAAAAACTGGCTGAGTTGATCAAGGATGATAAACTTAAGCTATTTTAACCCCACCTACAAAAGACCGGTTGGATTTCATCCTCCAACCGATCTTTTGTTCTTTGCTGATATAGTTCTTATACTACTGCAGATATTTTTTCAACTCTTTAACTGAAGGGATCTTGCCTGAAAACTTGACCTTTTCATCAACCACCAATGCCGGCGTTGACATAATCCCATAAGCCATAATTTCTTCCATGCTTTCGACTTTTTCAATCGTGGCTTCTATCCCCAGCTCCTGCAGCGCTTCTTTTGTGTTTGCTTCCAACTTTTTACAATTTTTACAACCTGGTCCTAAAACTTTAACAATCATATCATTTCTCCTTCAAACTATTTTATGCTATTCCCGATTAGCGGGAATTAACAGTATCGATGCTGATGAATGTCTGGCCACCTGGTGGCTGACACTCCCTAAAAAAACTTCATTTAAAAAGCCGCGCCCCTGCGAGCCCATCACAACCATCGAAATATTTTCATCCTTGACTGTTTTGATGATCTCTCCCGAGGGCGAACCGACGGGCAGCTGCACATCCACTTCCACATTTCCCATCGTTTGCAGTTCCACTTTCATTGTCTGAAGTCTGGTATTATCCAAACGGATAAAATCCTCCAAACTTTCTTTGAGATAGGGATCCACCACCGCCTTGTCAATGACATGGATCAGGGTAACCTTTTTAACCCCGTCCATTACCATTTTTTTGACGACCTCAAAGGCTTTTTTTGCGTTTTCGGAAAAATCAGTGGGAAACAGAACGTGTTCAATCAGATTACAGGATTCGATCAGTTTTAAACGCGCTTCCTGTTCGTTAACAATACGAATCAAAAGCACCGGTTTCTGAGCATGCAGAATCACTTCATGGGCGGTGCCGCCAAAGAAAACTTCCCCAGCCATCGAGTGTTCCGGGGCCCCGACAACCATCATCGAATAATCTTCTTCGACGGCAATGCGGTTGATTTCGTTTTTAATATAACCGGTCGCCACCCGGGTATTGACCGTATATCCCATTTTTTCCAGTAGTGCTTTCTGCTGACTAAGATTTTCTTCAACAATGGCCGTATAAAACGATGAGATCTTCGCATCCAGGTCATGGGGACTCAGATATTGCACCAGCAGACACTCTTTGACTCCCAGTCCCTTCATTCTTTCCAGACAATGCAGCATATTAAAAGCAGCTGGAGACATTTCTGATGCAATAACAATTCGACTGAACATAATAATTCCTCCTTTGTGAAATTAATCAATTATTATTTAAACAGCTGTTTATCACAACACTTATCTACCTCTGCCTGCAATGTAACATGATAAATCCCTTCTTTTTCCTTAAGCATATGCTCAATTTGATTGGTAACTTGACAAACCTCAGACAATGGCATATCTTCCATTTCGATATGGGCTTCGAAGTAAATGGTCTTCTCATCGGACATCCAGGTATGAACATGATGAATGTTCTTGACTTTTGCTATTTTTTCAATTTCCGTTTTGATGGCTTCATAATCCAGTACTGCCGCGGACTGCATCAGAATATTGACCGTTTTTTTGATGATCTGCCAGGTTTCCCGAATAATATAGACCGAAATCAGGGCTGTGATCAATGGATCAATCCAGACAATGCCCCATAGCTGAATCGCAACACCCCCAATCAGCACACCAATTGAAGAAACGGTGTCACTGATTAGGTGTAAATAGCTGGATTTAATATTTAAATTATGGTGCGAATCTTTTTCTAATAAAAAAACAGCAATAAAATTGGCAAGTAGTCCTACCAGGGCAACCACGATCATCATCATCCCATTGATGGTTTCCGGCGACTGCCACCGTTTGAAGGCTTCAATAATCAACAAAACCGATAAAACCAGCAATACGCTTCCATTTACCAGGGCAGCCAGGATTTCAGCGCGTTTATATCCATAGGTTCGCTTTTCATCCCGGGATTTTTGAGCCAAGCGATTGGCAAAATACGAAAGAGCAATGGCAATCGTGTCACTTAAATTATGTAAAGCATCTGACAGCAAGGCTAAACTCCCTGAAAGAATACCGCCGATGATTTCAGTCGCGGTAATAATCGCATTTAATACCGTCACCCAAAATATTTTTTTACCGGATAGATTAGAATGATCATGGCTGTGCCCGCCCTGTTCATGATCATGGTCATGATTATCTTCCATTTTTATCTCCTGTCTTTCATCGATATCAAAATTTCTTACAAGAATAGATAACTAAAAGCATTAAAACTATAACCGATAATCAAAATTCCGGCCGCGACGATTCCCACAAAAATAACCAGCAATTTGGTTTTAACCACTTTTTTTAGCATAATTATCGATGGTAGCGACAATGCGGTAACTGCCATCATAAATGCCAAGACAGTGCCAAGGCCAGCGCCTTTTGAAACCAGCGCTTCAGCGATAGGGAGCGTCCCAAAGATATCGGCATACATGGGGATCCCGACTAATGTTGCAATCAGTACCGAGTACCACTTATCTTCTCCCAGCACTGCTGAGATAATATCTTCCGGTATCCAATTATGAATCACTGCTCCAATCCCTACCCCAATCAAGACATATAGCCATACTTTTTGTATAATCTCCAAGACCTGATCTTTTGCAAAGGTCATGCGATCCTTAATTGTTAAGGATTCCTGATCCATTTCGATCATCTTATTGCTATAAACAAATGGTTCCACATAATCTTCAAGATTTGATTTACCGATGATGGTGCCGCCGATCACTGCCAATATTAAACCAACAATGACATAGGCAATGGCTATTTGCCAGTTGAAGATGCTGGCAAGCATAATGACAGAAGCCAGATCAACCAGTGGCGATGAAATCAGAAATGAAAAGGTAACACCAATGGGTAAACCTGCGCTGGTAAAGCCGATAAACAGCGGGATTGATGAACAGGAACAAAAAGGTGTAATGGTCCCCAGCAACGCTCCGAGAATATTGGCTGGAACGCCTTTGAAATTACCGAGGATCTTCCGGGTTCGTTCCGGCGGAAAAAAACTCTGAATATAAGAAATCATGAAAACCAGAACGGACAGTAGGATAAAAATTTTAATGACATCATAAATAAAAAAATGAATGCTCCCGCCCACCTGACTCTGGGGATCCAGTCCAAATACATTTTGGACCAGCTGAGCCACTAAATAGCTGAGCCACTCCATTTTCAGTAATTGATTATTTAACCATTCAAATACAAACATAAGATCATCTCCTAACTTTTTTTAATTTATAATTGGATCGTATGATGGTTACAGCATTGATCCAATAGTTTTTGATTATCGATATTTTTTTTTTGATCAATAACAAGCTGCGGATAAACCGCAATATTATCTATTATATCTTTTAATATATGGTTCAAAATCTCATTATCAGTCTTTATCTTATAGAAAATAAATTTCTCTCTTCGTTGCGAAGTAACGAGATTTAACTCTTTTAGCTTCGTCAGATTTTTTGAGATGTTGGGCTGAGAAACGTCCAAAATATAGCTGAGTTCGCAAACACACAATTCATTTTGGGCCAGCAGAACAATAATCCGAAGCCTTGTCTCATCTGACAGGATTTTAAATATATCGATGAGTGGTTTCATCTGATACTCCTTTCACATTTACAGGTAGAACCTGTTTGTTAATCATATACTTACATAAGCATATGATTATAATATACCTACTACTCAAACTTGTCAAGCTCTTTATAAAAATCAGTCAACCTAGTGGTCGAGAAGATACAGTGAAATAAAAAAGCAGCTGTTTCTGGATAATGTCCCAGATCTAGCTGCCGAAATTATTTTATATTTTTCTCTATAATTTATGACGTTTTGAAATCATAAACCGGGATATTATTCAGAAAATGTAGCAATACCACATTATCCAGTTGGCTCCGCCCCTGATGACTCAGATAGTCAATAGCCTCCAGGGCGGTTTTCCCTTTTTTATAAATGCGATTGGTGGTCATGGCGTCATAGACATCGGCGACGGCGATGATTTTTGGTAAAAGTCCCACATAATCATCGGTAGCGCACAGCGGATAGCCTTTGGCGTCGATCCGCTCATGGTGAAACAGGACCGCCCGTTTGACCGCCAGATTGAATTCGCTGAATTCATTAAGCAGCGAATAACCGTAAAGCGGATGCAGCTGGATGATTTCATATTCCTCCCGGGTTAAGGCCCCAGGCTTGTTTAATATTGCCGCGGGAATATATATCTTCCCGATGTCATGCAGAAATCCTGCCTGGGTGGCATTGATGATGTCCTGTTCTCCCAAGCCCATCCACATTGCGATAAACATTGAATAAAAGGCCGTATTGACACTGTGAGTAAAGGTGTATTCATCCATTTCTTTGATCAGTTCCAGGGCTTTAAGAATAGTCGGATTACCTGCGATGCTTTCATACATATGAGCCATAAACTGGGTCACATGGGTGTAGGTGTACTCTTTCTGAAACAACACATTACTGAGGTTTTTTTTCAGTTCCACCAGCATCTTGCGATTGAGCTGTTCGGTCATGCTTTCGTTAAGATCACACAGATAATGAGACAGCGGATATCCAGTTTTTTCCCGTTTACTATCATGGTGCATTGTTTGATCAGCGCCCTGTTCAAACCGTGTATAATTATTAATGTGATCTTCTAGAATTCCCATTTTTACCCCATATTTTTTACTGATCGACTTTGATCACACCTAGTTTATTCATGACTTCTACCAGTTTATCGGTATCAACCGGTTTGGCGGCATAGGCTTCACAGCCCAGCTCAAAGGCAGTATTGACGAACTCGGTATCGGCCAGAGCGGTAATGATAATGATCTTCACTTTGTTTTCAGGTAGGATTCCCCGTTGCACTTCAAAATCCCGGATGGCTTTAAGGACCTTGACCCCATCCACCTTTGGCATCATAATATCCAGGCAGATCAGGTCATAGGGATCTTCTTCTTTGATGCCAATCAGATAGGCATCCAGGGCCTCCATCCCATCCACGACAATATCACATTCTCCATATTGGGCCAAAAATTTCCCAAAAAAACGTCGGCTTACCATGTCATCTTCCACAATTAATATTTTCATTTCTATTCCTAACCTTTCTTTTACTGTTTTATTTAATCTGGTCGCTTTTATCGATTGTCTTTATTCGCAATTATACTGTTTTTTTGTAGACGGCGTAAATATGATTAATCTGACTGACCTTTCCAGCGGCAGCTTCAAAATTTCCTCGCCGAATATCCAGTTCGATTTTAAAGGCAACCACTTTTAAATCTTCAATGTCCATGACAATCGCCAGTTTTTTGATCTGGTTCGCAAGTTTTTCCAAGTCTTCCAGTTTTCCAGCTGCCACCTGATCGTTTAATTCGTTGATCAGTTCAGCCAGTTGATCTTCCTTTTCCTCATCATAAACCTTCCCGATCAGACCATCCGACGCGTTTATTTCCTGAATGATGATTTCGCCATTGGCATCAATATGCATTTTAAAATCTCCGGATTGCCGGGTCGCTTCTTTATGGCTAATACACTTTTCAATCTCCTCCACCAGCTTTTCCACTTTGATGGGTTTGGAGATGTAGCCATCCATTCCCTGGGACAGGAATTTTTCCCGGTCGCCGTGGAGAGCATAGGCCGTAATGGCCAGAATCGGTATATTCTGATTGATTTCCCGGATTCGCTTAGTGGCTTCAATCCCGTCCATTTCTGGCATTTGAATATCCATTAAGATGATGTCGTAGTTATTTTGACCGGCCATTTCCACCGCCTCATAACCATTACCGGCAATATCCACCCCATAGCCGCATTCATTGAGCATTCGGGAAATAACCAATTGATTGACCTTGTCATCTTCAGTCAGTAGTATTTTATATTGCTGGTTGATCTTAAAATAATCGGGATGTTTTTCCGGTTGGCGGTCTTCGTCTGAACCAGGTTCAAAGGAAAGCTGGAAATAGAAGCGGCTGCCCACGCCTTCGGTACTTTCGACCCATATTTTTCCGCCCATCAGTTCCACCAATTGTCGGGTTATGGCGAGGCCCAAACCAGTGCCTCCGAATCGCCGGGTAAATGAACCATCCACCTGACTGAAGCTTTCAAAAATCCGCTGCCGGTTTTCTTCGGCAATGCCGATGCCGGTATCTTCAACGACAAAGAGCAGTTCAACCTGTTCGTCGGTTATCGCCTGGCTTTTAACCTTGACCCAGACCTCACCGTCATCCGTAAATTTGATGGCGTTACTGATCAGGTTGTTGAGAATCTGCTGAATCCGATGAAAATCGCCCATCACAAATTGGGGCACGGCCGCGGAAAAAGCGTAGTTGAGTTCGATTCCCTTGCCGGCTGCCACCGGGGACTGAGCTTTGATGGTGTGTTCCACCAGGGCTTTAATATCACAGTTTTTCTTTTTAATCTCCAGTTTCCCGGCTTCCATTTTTGAAAAATCGAGAATATCATTGATCACATTAAGCAAGGCATTGACACAGGTTTTGATAATTTTAATATTCTCCTGCTGTTCCTGATTTAAATTTGATAAACGCATGAGATTGACCATACCCACAATCCCATTTAACGGGGTTCTGATTTCATGGCTCATATTGGCCAAGAATTCACTCTTGGCCTGATTGGCGGATTCTGCTTCTTCCTTGGCCAGTTTTAAGGCCTGCTCCACGGCCAGCCGCTCGCTGATATCCCGGACGATGGTAATGGCCACTTTTTTTTCATTCAAATAACAATGGCTACATAAGACTTCAACGGGCAGGGTTGATCCATCCTTCCGTTTGGCGATGGTCTTGATCGCAACCTGATTTTTTTCCTGCAATTCATGGCAATAATTCTGGCCAACATCAGGTGAATCCATCAATTTGAAAACCGGGTCGGCAAATCCGAAGAATTCCTCGTAGGTGTAGTTAAACATATCCCCGGCGGTCTGATTGACCTCAATCAGGCGGCCATGACATCCATCCTCATTGGTTTCCTGAACAAAGATGGCATCTGACGAATTATGAAAAACCTGGCGAAACTTTTCTTCGCTGTCAATCAGGGCATTTTCAGAATCTTTTCGTTCGGAAATATCCCGAATAATACAGATAATCACCCGCTTATCGATGATCGTGGTGGTTTTGGCACTGACTTCAACGGGAAATTGGGTTCCGTCCTGGCGTTTATGGACAGTTTCAAAAAAGACCCCATCCTTTTCACCATTTTTCATCTCTTCGACGGCCACCGACCGTCCGCCCTCAATCAAATCAAAGACTGTAAGTTTAAGCAGTTCCTCCCGTTTGTAACCATAAAGTTCGACAGCCGCATTATTGGCATCGATTATCTGACCACTGATTTCGACAAAAAGAATGGTATCCCGGACCTTTTCGGCCAGCATTTTATAGCGGATCAATCCTTCTTCCAGACTCTTGCGATCGGTAATATCAATCCCAATGCCGATATAACCACCGTAACTGCCGTCCACCTCGAAGGACGGGCTGTAGATCCCTTCGACCCAGCGATACTTGCCGCTGGCATGACGAATTCGATACTGAATCGTAAAGGATTTTTTACTGCGGAAAGCCTGGTTTTTCATTTCCTGATAAAGCTTCCGGTCCTCGGGATGAATCAGATCCAGCCACTTTATCCCCAGATAGTCTTCGTTCTGCTTACCGGTGAATAAGGACCAGCTACGGTTAAAATAAACCACATTACCTTCCAGATCGGCTTTCCAGATCAGGGTGGGGAAGTTTTCAAACATCCGGTAATAATAATCCCGGGACTGTTCCAGCGACAGCTCGCGGTTTTTGCGCTCAGTGATATCGACAAAGGTCACTACCGCATTTCTTTGCTGATCCCGAAGCAGCGGCGCAATGCTGACTCTGAACCAATAGTCGTTTTCTTCATCATCCACAAAAATGCTTTTCTTAAATTCTATTTTGATCGGTTCGGCGGCTGATTCCAGTACTTTTGCAAAGGCATTGCGCAGTTCACAGAACTCACAGGACGGGTCAAAACCACAGCCCAGTTCGTTTAACCGGCTGCTTTTACACTGAACCGCATCGCCAAACTGTTTGCCAATGAAGTCTGCCCTTTTCCGATTGAAATAGTTCAGCAAGGGATCATTGACTTTGGTGACTTTGGCATTTTCATCGATCACCACCACCCCCACAGCTATGGCATTAAATTCCTGAATAAAATTCTCTTCCGTATCCAATCGCTCCTCCTTTAACATTTTCTCTCTCCCTTTTATCTTTTACTCGGTAATATTAAGTGCTACGATGGGTTGTCCATCAGATAATCATATTCTGATGCCAGATGTTTATATCACCACTGGCTACTTCCAGTTCAATGGTGCGGCTGACTCGGGCTCCGGTTTCAGCATATTGAATGCCCAGATTCATATCTTTGAGAATCCTTTTTGTGATTTCCAGGTTATGTCGGCCGACGTTAAAAGTATCATTCTGCCGCATCGATTCAGCGCCACCAAAAATGCGAATCACCAGTTCATTTTTCAAACACCCGTAATTACTGGAAAACTGCTGAATAAAATATGGCAATCCGGTGGTGGCATAATAGCAATGCCGGTCGACGGCATCTTCCATCCGCGCTGGTCGGGGCAGGGCAATATGGATGATACCTCCGACTTTCCGGATCGGTGAATAGGCTGTGATCCCCAGACATGAGCCTAAGGCAAAGGTCTTAATGGTATCGTCGTGATTGTTGGAAATGGCCATTTCGCCGATTCCAATTATTTTTGTCATAGCTTCACCTATTCCTTTAATGCTGCAAAAATGCAATGATGAATGTTTTCCAGGGCGGACTGAACCGCCACGGCGCCGATGTTATAGGCGACCTTGTTCATCCCATAGACCACCGAGGATGCCTCATCCTGGCCAATGGTGTAACCGCCGTGACGGCGGATATCAAGGAGTCCTTTGGCACCGTCATTACCCATCCCCGTCAGTAGTACCCCAATTGCCCGCGGGCCGGCTTCCCGGGCCACGGAATCAAAAAGCATATCCACCGAAGGACAATGGCCATTCACTTTTTCTCCCGCAAAAACTTCGACCCGATACTTCTGGCCGATCCGTTTAATCTGCATATGCCGATCACCGGGGGCAATATATACCCTTCCCGGTTCCAGATAATCTCCGGATTGGGCTTCTTTGCAACGTAAGGGGGTTTGGGTGTCCAACCGCTCAGCAAACATTTTTGAAAACACCGGTGGAATATGCTGGACAATCAAGATTCCCGGACAATCCGCCCGCAGATTTTTAAGAATCTGATAAATTGCTTCGGTACCGCCGGTTGACGCACCAATAGCAATGAGCCGGTCGGATGACTGCCCATTGCCTGATGCTTGTGGTATGTGATTGTGGTTGCTTCTTTGCGAGGCGGGGCTTTTTTCTGGCTGGACAATCCTGATCCTGGCGGCCAGCCGGATCTTCAGGGTCAGCTCAACGAGAAAATCTGCCATTGTTTTTGCTGATCGGGGATGGGGTTTTTCGACAAAATCCTGGGCGCCGGCCTGTCTGGCCGCCGCGCCGATCTGATTATCGCTGATCATCACCACCGGCAAAGGATATTGGGGCAGTAGCCGCTCAATAAACTCGATGCCATTCATTTTGGGCATTTCCTGATCACAGACAACCAGGTCCAGATCATATTTAAGAATTTTATCCCGGGCCTCAAAGGCATCAGCGGCAGTGGCAACGACCTGGATCTGTGGGTCAATGGACAGTTTTCGGGACATCATTTCCCGAAAAGACTTGCTGTCATCAACGACGAGAACGCTGATCTGGTTTTTCTTTCGCATTTTTCTCATCCTTTCTGACCGCTCAAGAAATGTTTAGAACCCCGCCGTGATCAGCCAATGGGTCCTAATCGCCGGATTGATGATCCGGCGATATTGAGCTGATAATTTTTGATGCTTTATAGTGTTGTTTTTCTAGTTTTCACCAAGTGCATATTTTTATGTATACCCATTTTCTGGCTATTTGTCAATATTTGCCGAATTCATTGTCGGTCAAAGCAATTCGGGTCGGTTTTGAAATCGGATTATTGGCGGTTTCTCTCCGGGCTCCGCGGCTTTCTATCACTTCTTCTGCGGCTCCCTGGTAGGCAAAGTGACCGCCTTTTTTAAGACTAAAGCGGGCTGCCTGATCTCTTAACAATTCGGCCTGACTGGATAATTCTTCACTGGCAGCGGCGCTTTCTTCGGAAGTTGCGGAGTTCATTTGAACAACTTCGGAGACCTGCATAATACCCTGGTTGATCTGAGAGATGCCAATTGCCTGTTCATTGGAAGCCGTGGCAATATTTCCGACAATGCCGGAGACCTTAGCCACATCATCGACAATTTTATTCAGGGCAGCAGCGGTGGTGGTGGCAATTTTGGTGCCATCGTCCACTTTTTTTATCGATCCTTCAATCATCCGGGTGGTTTCTTTGGCAGCATCAGCTGATCGGGCCGCCAGATTTCTGACTTCTTCGGCAACCACTGCAAAACCTTTACCATGCTGTCGGGCCCGGGCGGCTTCCACCGCGGCGTTTAAGGCCAGAATATTGGTCTGGAAGGCAATCTCATCAATAACCTTGATAATTTTAGATATATTGGCTGATGATTCGTTGATTTCTTCCATCGAGTCCAGCATCCGTTTCATTTCGTTATTACCCTGAACGGCGTTTTCTCTGGTGATCTCCGCCAATTCATTGGCCTCGCTGGCGTGATCGGCATTGAGGCGAGTCTGGGCTGAAATTTCTTCGATGGAGGCGGTCAGTTGTTCAATCGAGCTGGCCTGTTCGGTGGCACCCTGGGATAATCCCATGCTGGAATCGGCAATCTGTTTAGACCCGGCAGCCACCTGTTCGGCCGCGGAATCAATATTGGTCATGATTTCATTGATATGATCGGTCATTTTTACAAAGGCCAGTCCCAACTCACCGACTTCATCGCGGCTGTCGATTTTGATATCCACATCGAGATTACCATTAGCAATTTCCTCAGCTGAATCAACCATCCGTCGTAACGGTTTGCTGATCATATTGGCGACCATCAGTCCCAAACCAACTGCCAGGGCAATTCCGACGACGATAAAAATGATCATCACCATGCTTTGAGTTTTGAAGTCAGTCGTATTCTGAGTCAAAATTTCTTCCGAAAGTTCTGTGTTGTAATCGATCAGGTTTTGCAGATCTTCAGTAGCCACTGTTCGCGCCTGGGTTACAGCATTGAGTCCCGCCAACGCTTCATCATATTTTTGGACCTTTACCAATTCCAGATTGGCATTGCGCAATTCCCGGTAGGAAGCCATACTTTCGGTCAGAGTGGTATAAAGCGCACGATTTTCATCATCCTGAATGGTGGCTTCATATTCTTTTAACAGCGCATTATCACTTTCGACTGCGGCATTAATCGCATCCAGCCGAGTTTGCAGAGTACCGGGATTGCGTTCATAAACTGCCAGCAGCTGATTGGCCCGGATATCTTCCAGAGCTGAATGAATACTGGCCAGTTTTTGCGACGGCACCAGGTTATTGTAATACATGTTTTCCGACTGGGTGTTGATGGTATTCATGGTATAGATGCCAAACACCCCAACAATTCCGGTGACCACTGCCAGTACGATAAAACAGGTGACCAGCTTTTGTTTTATTTTCAGGTTTTTAAAAAATTCCATTTTGTGTTTCCTCCATCAAAGTTATTATTTGCTTACTTATATACAAATCAGGCTTCCTGACTGGGACTTTCCATTTCATCGTCCTCAAGCAGTTTCTGGCAGTCCAGAATCAATTTAACCGCTGTTCCAACTTTTCCGATGCCGCGCACAAATTGCCGGCTGTCCGTTTCATCAAGATCCGGATGAGGAACAATTTCTTCCTCGGGTATGGCCACGACCTCAGCCACCCCATCGACGATCAGTCCGACCGTGATATCAGAAATTTCAACAACGATCACGCAGGTCCGCTCGTCGTAGTCACGACCGGGTTTCCCAAACCGAAGCCGCACATCCACCAACGGAATGATCTGTCCCCGGAGACTCATAATCCCTTTGACGTATTCTGGCAACTCCGGCACTTCCGTAATTTTCTGAATCCCGACTATTTCCGTGACATAAGTGATTTCCAGCCCATAGGCTTCACTATCCAGATTAAAGGTTAAATACTTCCCTTCTTCGGTTTCATCATCCTCTTCCAGCTCCAGCTCATCAAATTCATCAAACTCTTCCGCCATCGTTTCGCCTCCTTCACTTAGTTTTTAAGCCGTTTCTGGGTCAGTCCGTTGACATCCAGAATCAGGCTGATGTTGCCGTCGCCCAGCAGGGTACAGCCGGCCAGCCCCTCGATTTTTTTCATTCGCTGAATATACTTCGGCAGGGTTTTCACGACCACCTGCTGCTCACCCAATAATTCATCGGCAAAAAGACAGGTGGTTTTGGTTTCCCCTTCCAGCATAATCAAAATGCCGTCCTCAATCTGGGTGGCTCCGGTTTTGACCTGGTAATGTTCTTTAAGCCGCATGATCGGATAGCACTGACCCCTGATCATAATCATCTCATTTTGCTCGGTATCCCGGAAGACCTCCTGGGCCTTGGGAATAAAAGATTCTTTGATGGACATAATCGGCAGGGTATAGCAGCTTTCCCCGACCCGGATATTCATCCCTTCGATGATCGCCAGGGTCAGGGGAATTTTCAGGGTAATCGTGGTGCCCCGGCCTTCCACACTTTCAACCAGAATAGTGCCGCCCACGGCTTCAATATTTTTGGCCACCACGTCCATGCCAACGCCCCGGCCGGAAAACTCTGTCACCGCTTCCTTGGTCGAAAAGCCGGGCAGAAAGATCAGATTGAATACTTCGGTATCGGTCATATTGGCCGCTTCTTCACCAACGACGCCGTTTTCCCGGGCTTTTTCCAGAATCCCGTCCCGACTCAAACCTTTGCCGTCATCGCGAATGATGATCAACACCTCACCGCCGGCGTTTTTAGCTTCCAGGGTAATGGTGCCGGCCCGGGGTTTGGCCTGAAGAATCCGCTTCTCTGCCGTTTCAATGCCATGATCGGCCGAGTTTCTGACGATGTGCATCAGCGGGTCACCAATCTGCTCAATGATATTTTTATCCACCTCGGTTTCTTCGCCGAGGATTTTCAGGTTAATTTCTTTGCCCAGCTTTTTGCTGATGTCCCGGACAATCCGGTTCATCTTAAAAAAAGTCGGCCCCAGGGGTACCATCCGAATCGACATCACCATATCCTGGAGTTCGTTGGTGATTTTTTTCAGCTGGCGGGCAGATTTACTGAAATTATCCAGTACCAATCCTTTAAGATCCGGGTTCTGGGTGACCATCGCTTCGGAAATGACCATCTCCCCGACCAGATTCATCAGTTTATCCAGCTTTTCGACACTGACCGAAATCATACTCTGGCTGTGACTGCCGTTGGTCCCCGCAGTTTCTCTGGCTGGAGTCGGTTCAATCGCCGGATTTTTAAGCTGCGGAACCATGATATTTTCGTCTTGAACAAGGATCTTCAGCTCTTCCCGGATTTCCTGAAGTTCATCCATTTCTGTGATCTCAATCTGATCGATAAAGGCCATGGTGCGGAAAAAAGCTTCCAGTTTTTCCGGAGATTCCGAGGTTCTAATTTGCAGTGCAAAACCATCCCGTTTGATGATCTCTACACAATCCGGATCATTGATCACATCCTCGGGAATACTGGTAAAGGTATCGGTGATGTCTTTGAGATTATGAACCACGGTAAATGCCCGGATGTTTTCCATCCCGCAGTTTTCTTCAAATTGAAGGATCGTTTGATAGGTTTTAACGGCGCTGATTTTTGCCGCCTTGTTGGAGCTGATATAATATTTTTCGGTGACCGGCTCATTATTAACGGCCTGAGAATCAGTCAGATTATTATTCTCTTTGAGAATCTTCAGGTGTGCTTTGATCTTATCAATCAAAATTTCCGGATTGCCATCGGCGTCCGCTCCGTTTTTTATTTTTTCCAGTTCCCCTTTCATAAAGTCAATCCCTTCAAAGACCAGGTCTGAAAGAGTTGAAACATCAATGGACTGCGGCTTTTCTTCGCGGATAAAATAAAACATATCTTCGGTCGTATGGGCCACCACCGACATGTTATTGATCAGCATCATCGCCGCCGAACTTTTGATGGTATGCATAATTCGAAATATTTCATTGATGGTTTCGCTGGGATAGCTGCCCAGGGCTTCGGTCTTAATCACCGACTGTTCCATTTGTTCCAATTGCTGGGACGTTTCAAAAATAAAAACTTCCTGCATCGGATCATTCATATACTGCTCTGCCAATCGCGTCCCTCCTTGTTTTAGTTTTCGATAAAACCACTTAACAGCATTTCGACCATTTCCGCGGTTTTTTCTTTGATCGAAAAACGGTACCCGGCCATTCGCCATTTCAGACAGATTTCCTTGCTGCCGCCGGTGAGAATATTTTCCAGTACCGCCGGATCCAGATTGGTGCGGATGATTTTCTGGTCGATGGCTGCCTGGATCGTTTTGGTAATAAAATCGGATCGTTTATAAATAATTGCACTGACTTTATCCGACAGTTCAGCATCGCACATCAGGCTATCGTAAGCTTGAACCACCACGGTGATTTCCGGGTAGTTCTGATAATATTCCGCATAGGCATTATAAAAATAGCGGATCGCTTCTAATGGCGAAAAGTTCTTTTGGTGACAGGTTTCAATGATCGCATCGTCATACTGCGAAAAATGATCCACCACCGCCAGCATAATATCAGTCTTCGTCTTAAAATGCCGAAACAGGGTTCCTTCGGAAACACCTTCCTGTTTGGCAATCATTTTGGTGGATAGATTTTGAAGTCCAACCTCATTTAAGGTTTGGATGGTTGAGACGATAATGCTTTCATGCCTTTTTATCAAAGATTTTTGCATGGCGCTCCTCCTACCGGAGTGAATACTTACTCCTGTGTTTTGAATTATACCCTTTTCTCTCTAATTGTCAACTTTTTATGTGACGCTTTTAAGGCTTTTTGGTGACTTTTTACCGAACTTTTACAAAGCACCGCCTCCCGGCCGGACCGATCCCCCCATCTTTAAGTATTTTGTCACGACCACACCAATTTTTTTGTGATTTTGATAAGTGCCATGTTATAATGGTTTCCATCATATAACACCACAGGAGGATCTGATGATTCGAATTCCCAATCTCAAACTTGAAATCAAACAGGCCAAAAATAGTGATGCTGAAAAAGAGGCCTTGAAAAACGCTATTCTGTCCAAACTTAAAATTAATCCCAAGGACTTAATCGCCTTTTCCATATTTAAAAAGTCCGTTGATGCCCGCAAGAAAAACGCCATCGTCTATATCTATACGGTCGATGCCAGCCTGAAAAATGAGCCGGCACTTCTGAAAAAAGGCAACAAATCCGGCCTCACTCCCAGCCCCGATTTATCCTATCAAGCGGTAACTCCGGGAAATCTGTCCCTGGAACACCGACCGGTGATCATCGGCATGGGTCCTGCAGGTCTTTTTGCCGGTCTGATCCTGGCCCAAAATGGTTACGCCCCGATTATCCTGGAGCGAGGTGATACGGTGGATATCCGCTCCGCTAAAATCGACACCTTCTGGCAGACGGGCGAGCTGGACCCGGAAAGCAATGTGCAATTCGGCGAAGGCGGCGCCGGCACCTTTTCTGATGGCAAGCTGACTACCCTGATCAATGATCCCCGCTGCCGGAGTATTCTGGAAGCTTTTATTGCCGCCGGGGCGCCGGAGGAGATCCTCTATCTCAGCAAGCCCCATATCGGCACCGATCTGCTCCGGGAAACGGTGAAGACGCTGCGCCAAGAAATTATCAGCCATGGCGGCGAGGTCCGGTTCCGCTCTCAGGTTACTGATTTTCTGATCGAAAACGGCCAACTGACCGGGGTGGTTATCAACGACCAGGAAACTTTGGACTGCCGGGTGGCATTGCTGGGTATTGGTCACAGTGCCCGGGATACCTTTGCGACCCTTTATGATCGTGGTGTCACCATGACTCCGAAAGCCTTTTCGATCGGTGTTAGGATTGAGCATCCCCAGAGCCTGATCGACCACGCCCAATACGGATCAGCCGCCGGCACGGCGGGATTGGGGGCCGCCGACTATAAGCTCTCCTATCATTCTCCCAACGGCCGCTCGGCCTATACCTTCTGTATGTGTCCCGGGGGCTATGTGGTGGCGGCGGCTTCGGAAGCCAACGGCGTCGTCACCAATGGCATGAGCGAACACCGCCGGGATGGCGCCAATGCCAATGCTGCGCTGCTGGTCGGCGTTCAGCCCGAAGATTTCGGTGACGATCATCCGCTGGCCGGGGTGGCCTTTCAGCGCCAATGGGAAGGCCGGGCCTTTGCTCTGGGCGGTCAAAACTATCACGCCCCGGCCCAGCTGGTGGGCGATTTTCTGGCGGACCGGCCCAGCACCCGCTGGGGCAGCGTCACCCCAACCTATACTCCGGGCCTTTGCCTGAGCCAGTTAAAAGACTGCCTGCCGGATTATGTGGTTGCCACCATGAAGGAAGCGCTGCTTCATTTTGACAAAAAGATCAGCGGTTTTGCCATGGCTGACAGCATTATGACCGGGGTCGAAACGCGAAGCTCGTCACCGGTGCGGATCAACCGCAACGATGATCACCTCGCCAATATTGCCGGACTCTACCCGATGGGTGAGGGCGCCGGTTATGCCGGGGGGATTATGTCATCCGCGGTGGACGGGGTCAAAACCGCTGAGAAAATTATCCAGCGCTATGCCCGTTTCAATTCCGAAAACTAATTCGGTTTTGCTAAATTTTTTAATAGCCTGATTATCTGACTCATAACGATTCGCCGGCTATAAAAAGAGCTCCTGAAGATTTTTCTCCAGGAGCTCTCTTATTTAATTTACTTTTTTAAATTACTTTTTTACTGACCTGCTAGCCAGCTTCAAACTGCCGCTAAACCGCGTTGCAGATTTCAGCGATTAGGCTGGTAATCTCGGCTTCTCTTTTTTTATTCTTCCAGCTGACAATAAAGGATTTTTCGACCGTCCCACCTTTTAACTCAACTGCTGATTTGATCTGTCGGTTTGCCTTGGTTCCACCGGTAAATTTGGACGCCAGTTGTTTGGTAACAAAACTGAAGACCTTTTTACCCTGAAGGGATGCGACTTGTTCAAGATATTCTTTCATCACCCCGGCCAATGAGAAAGCCCACACCGGGCTGGCAAAGATTACCACATCATAGGGGGCTACATCTGGCTGATTGGTAAATACAATCGGCGGTTTTACCCCGGGATCATCATTTTCGGGGACAATCCGCTGGATTTCCGCATCCAGACCCTTTTCGGCCAGGTTAGTCCGCAATCTTTCAGCGACAGAAAACGTATTGTTGGTTTTGGAAAAGACAATAATACCAATCTTCATTTCACTCTCTCCAATTTCTTTAGAATATGACCATGTTTAGAATAAGAATAAAGCCTATGCACTTTTAGTCATTAATTATTCTCTTATTGACACTAAGGTACCTCATTTTGTTATTTATTTCAAGTCTTTTCTGCAACCCCAACAAAAGAATTTTTAACCATTGGCCATTCAACCTAAAAGCCGCTGCCATAAGAACAGCCTGAGACCTTTTTCTGATCTCAGGCTGTTGGTATAGATTATTCTACATCGTGATCATTTTTGCTCATTGATTAAAATAAATATCGCCGTTGGCATCCACCGAGAAGATTTCAAAGTCGGTATAGAGAGAACTGCCAAAAATGTCGTCGATCTGGAAAGAATAGTAGTAGTCTCCCACGGCCAGCGGTTCTTCATAGATCACCGGGTCATTATTAAAGGTATAGGCCTCACCTTCGTAAATGCCCTCTTCATCGGTTTTCATACTATAGGAGTAATACATCGGGGTGATCAGATCACCCTTTTTAAGCTTGGTAATCTCTTTGGCAGACTGTCCGGTGACCGCATCGATGCCATCCCAGGCACCAATAATGGTGATAGTGTAATTGCCGTCGCTAGTGAAATCAATTTTTATCCGCAAATTGGTTTCCACCCCGTTAAGCATCACTGGTGAGGTATAAATATTGTAGTTTTCGCCCTGTTCGACAATATAGGTGGCCAGTGGCTGGCCATCGGGTAGGGATACCCAATAGCCGCTGAAGTTATCTTCAAACTTCCCGGTATTCCAGTCGGCGGTAATATTGTCGTCCAGCCCCAGTTCAATCAGAGTTTCGCCGTCCCCAGCATCCATAAACACATCGCAGTAAACAGCCTCAACGTAATCCAGCGTATCGGCGGAAATGGTAAAGCCGTACATCCCCTCGGCATTGATGGCGGGCGCTGATGAATACGTAACCGCCGTTTCCGCTTCACTGAAATTGTATACTTCGGTGGGTTCCTGATCCAGTTCCGACCAGTAAGCAGACCCCGCTGCTTCATCATAGCTGCCGCTCCAGTAAAGGGAGTTTTCGCCAAACCAGTCGCTATCGCTGTAGCTTCCAAAATCGCCGTTGGTATCACTCCCATAAGCCATTTTATCAACGAAGGACATATAGTAAGGACTGACACAGATATCCTTGAAAATTGACAATTCCTCGGAGCCCTGAATGGCTAACGGATAATAGATCGCCAAGCCGTGAGAATCGGCCTTGTCGCTGCCGTTTTTCATATAGACAACGCAGTCCGCCAGAGCCGCCAGAGCTTTATCGGTACCAGCTATGTTACCGGTCATGTTTTTTAGCACCGAGCCGAGATCAACCATATTGGTATAACCTTCGGACTTGCTGTTGCCGCCATAGTTTTCCGCTGATGTGATCCCCTTAACCATATTCGACAAAACCTCAGTTTTTGTGGTGGCACTGTACATTTCCCGGGCCACATCATTAAAGGCATAGACCAGTTCATCGATTTTGGACAGATCAATACAGGACAGAGTTGCTTCGTTGTGACTGTCAATGGCAACACAGGCGTCATAGAAAGAATCCACCACGACCTTGCCCAGTTCGGCCCCGCCAGCCGCCGGATTGTTGCCAATAAAGTTACCCATAGCGGTGTAATCCCAGCCATAGCCGGGTTCCAGTTCTTCCGATGCGACCATATAGCGGGCGTGGGGCGCCAGCATATTTCCGGTTTCCACCGTTCCCATCAGGCAGGCATCGAAGCCAATAAATTCAAAGGCGTCGGTCATCTTGGGATAAACCGAAGTCAGCGCGTTTTCAACTTCCAGCAAGGACAAACTGTCACTTTCGTTCTGCTCGTCAAAGCAGACGCCGGTAATGCTACCGCCTCCGTGATTCCAGAAAACCAGTCCCATTTTTTCGGCAGGATAGGCAGACACCCCCCAATCCAGAAATTCGGCCAGCGTTTCAGCGCTGCCCATATTGGCGCCGTCTGCTGCTTCAATCTCTTCCATATTCTGATTTTCTATCACAAAGCGTTGGGTCAATGAATCATCGACCAGATCATTATCCCAGGCATTGGCGCCACCAGTCTGAACCACAAATTTAATCTTGTCGGACTGGGTTGCATCAATCATTTCCTGCAGGTCCATCGTGGCCAGGCCACTTTCACTTTCCAGGTCCGAACCGCACATATAAACAAAAATGGTCCAGGTACCGGATGCGCCCATTTTTTTTGTTTCGGTGCGGGTCAGCCGCTGAATTTCCAGATCACCGCCAGAACTCACCTTCATCTCGGTACTCCGCGCCAGGGATGTATCAAGGCCGCTGTTTTTATGGGTACTGGTTCCCCCACTTTCATCTGAGCAAGCTGTCAAAGACAGCACCATGGCAAAGATAATCAAAAATGCCGTCAATCTTTTTTTCATTTCTAACCTCCCGGGTCAATGATTTACTATCGCTTTTAGGTCTTTACCATCGGCGGTCAAACTGGCGGCTTTTGATAGTTGCCACAAACGCATTATCCGCAATGGATTTTTACATAATACTGCTTTATATTATACGCCTCCGGGGTCGATTAGCAAAGAAATTTCGCGCCTAAAATCATTTTTTCACGACCCTTTCACCCAAAAAAAACGCAGACCCACAATAAAGTGGTCTGCGTTTTTAATCGTTATTTTAGCGTGATCAGGACAAACCGATGATTTCGCCGTCTTCGGTAATATCCATACCATTGGCAGCCGGCACCTTGGGTAGGCCCGGCATGGTCATAATGGCACCGGTGATTACCACCACAAATCCAGCTCCGGCTGATAAACGCACTTCTTTGACATGGATATTGAAATCCTGAGGGGCGCCCAGCAGGGTCTGATCATCAGAGAAAGAATATTGGGTTTTGGCCATACACACTGGCAGGTGATCAAAGCCCAGGGCAACAATCTCTTCCAGTTGTTTTTTTGCTTCGGGCTCATATTCAACCCCATCCGCGCGGTAGATTTCTTTGGCAATGGTTTCGATTTTCTGCTCAATCGGCAGTTCCAGCGAGTAGAGCGGTTGATATTGTGATTCACCCATATCACAAAGTTTGACCACTTCGTGGGCCAGTTCTTCGCCGCCTTTGCCGCCCTGAGAAAAGACATCAGAAAGGATTACTTTGACATTTTTATTTTCACAGGCTTTTTTAACCGCAGCAAATTCTGCTTCGGTATCCGTCGGGAATTTATTCAGGGCCACGACCACGGGCACCTTGAATTTTTGCAGGTTTTCGAGATGCTGGATCAGGTTGGCACTGCCTGATTCTACCGCGGCCACGTTTTCGGTTGACAGTTCGGTTTTAACCACCCCGCCGTTCATTTTTAAAGCCCGGACGGTGGCCACAATAACCACGGCATTGGGTTTAAGCTCAGCATAACGACATTTGATATCAAAGAATTTTTCAGCACCCAGATCAGCACCAAAACCGGCTTCGGTAACCACATAATCGGCCAGTTTCAAGGCCGTTCGAGTAGCCAGCACCGAGTTACAGCCGTGGGCGATATTGGCAAAAGGACCGCCATGGATAAAGGCTGGGGTATTTTCCAGGGTCTGAACCAGATTCGGTTTGATGGCATCTTTAAGCAACAGGGCCATGGCGCCGGTGGCTTCCAGATCAGCGGCGGTTACCGCTTTGCCTTCGGTGTTATAAGCGACGATCATCCGGCCCAATCGTTCTTTGAGATCGGTGAGACTGGAGGCCAGACAGAGAATCGCCATAATTTCTGAAGCGACGGTGATGTCATAGCCGGTTTCCCGTTCAACCCCATTGGCCCGGCTACCCTGACCGACGGTGATCATCCGCAGGGCCCGGTCATTCATGTCGACAACTCGGCGCCAGACAATCCGATCCAAATCAATGTTTAACAGATTTCCCTGGTGGAGGTGATTATCCAGCAGTGCCGCCAGCAAACTATGGGCCGCGGTAATAGCGTGGAAGTCGCCGGTAAAGTGCAGATTGATATCATCCATCGGGACGACCTGAGCGTAGCCGCCGCCGGCGGCGCCACCCTTGACTCCAAAACATGGTCCCAGTGAGGGTTCTCTTAAGGTGGTAATGGTTTTTTTGCCGATATAATTCAGAGCCATGGATAGACCCACGTTGGTGGTGGTTTTTCCTTCGCCGGCCGGGGTTGGGTTAATGGCAGTGACCAGAATCAGCTTGCCATCTGGTTTGTCCTGGTTGTCTTTCAATACCGATAAGGACACCTTGGCTTTATGATTGCCATAAAGTTCCAGCTCATCTCCGGTAATCCCCAATTTTTCGGCCACCTGTGCAATCGGTTGCATTTTTGCTTCCTGTGCGATCTGTACATCTGTTTTCATCTTGTCTTTCTCCTTTTCAAAATAATTTCGTTATTCTCTGAGTCTCTTTTTCAAATCTGAGCCAACACGCTGCGGTTAATTATTTACACAATCCTGTGCACATGTATATACAGATTTTCCATAGGTTACCATCTTTTATACTCTGTGTCAATATTTTTCTATGTTGGGACAATTTATTATCTTTACTTGTTTGATATTTCTCAAACAAAGTTCTATGATAGAAATATTTTGTTATAATTTTAACGTTCATCCCTGGTATTTTCGTGTATATCGGTTGTTTTTTTACACTTTCTCATTTTTTACAAATATTGGCGCATATTTTATGCAAACGTCTAAAAAAAGCCCTGAACAGCGTTGCTGCTCAGGACTCCTTAAAACAAATTCGTAAAATTGATATTTTTATCGTTCTGTTTTTGTTGCTTTTTTCACCACTACATCAGTAATTGCTAATATTTTTTTTTGAAACCGGTCTTTTTCTCGCGCAATTTATAAAATCTACCATCAAGCTACTGTTTTTTTTTATAAAAATAAATTTTCTACTGTGGTTTTTTTACTCATTTCGGGAATGATCACTACTCACGATATCATTTATGCCAGCCCGACCAGTTTTCCGCCAATTGGTATCCAGAGGGTACACAGAACAATAAACGCCAGTTGCAACCAAACCGTTGCCTTGGGCATATCCGTCATCTTGTAGTAGCCGGCAGTATAGGTAATCAACGGAATAGTATCAATCGGGAACAGATAACAATTACCGGCACATAATCCCAGGGTAATGATCAATAAGGCCGGATTAATACCCGTGGTCGCCGCCAGGCTGACAATAACCGGCGTCAGCACGCCAATCAGAGCCGGCGCCACCGGAACTACCAGCATAATGACAAAGCTCATGGCCGAGACAAATAATACCCCTTCCATGGTTGAAATGGAAAGACTTGTTGGTAGAACATGGGTTACAAACCATTCGCTGACACCATTGACGACAATCGTGTTAGCTAAACAGAGCACCGTACCAATCAGAACGAAAGAAGTCCAACTGACTGCTTTCATGTAGCGGTCCCAGGTCAACACCTTGATGCCTGGCAGAAAAAACAACGAACACCCCAATAGGGCTACGACAGTAACCTCAATGCCGGACACAAATGAGCTGAGGATCCAGAAAAACATCATCCCTGCTGCTATCGTAATAACCTTCCACTCAGTTTTGGTAATTTTTTCTTTAACCACGATGGTGGTCAGGTAACCCTGAATTTCCGCCTGATCAATTTCTGCCGGCGGATATATTTTCATCAACACAAACCAGGATACTGGCAGCATCAGCACCACAATCGGAATCGCACAAACCATCCATTGGATAAAGGTAATCTGAACGCCTGCCAAATTCTGTAGCAAACCAATGGTTAAGATATTAATTCCGCTACCGGCCGGGGTCATAACGCCGCCCAGCATGATCGCAACCGGAATCCCAATCATCAGGGGTCTGGCGGTTTTCTGACGATCAGCTTCATTTTTGAATAGTTTCAGAAAACTTGCCCCAATGCCCATAAAAACAACCACCGTGGGAACATCCGTGACGACGGACGATACCAGCCCACCGGCAACCATGATCGCCAGAATACAGGTCTTGACATCTTTGCCAAACTTTTCGAGCAGGACATGAAGAATCCGTTGCACAATCGGCGTCGATGTCACCGCTTCAGCCAGACCAAAAGACGCCAGGACAAAGAATAACATTGTGTTGCTGAACCCGACCAATCCGGTTGCCAGATTTTTAGTGACCCCCAGGAGCGGCAACAACGCCAGACTCAGGAAGCAGATAACTCCCACCGGCAGTGCTTCGGTAATCAGCATGATCAAAAAGAAAATTAAAAGTCCAATGGTAATAAAGCCGATATCCGTCAACCCCTCGGGAATTGGTAGCAGGAAAACGGCAACAAGCACTCCGACACTCATGAGCATTCCAAACAACTGCTTTTTGTTCATAATCCACCTCAAGTTTTTATCATCATGATAAAAGAACAGAAAGCCGATTCAGTTTCGAAAAGACTTCCTCCCTTTTAACCTAAACCCTGAGCCCGCCTGATATTCATTCCCGGTGGGTTCAGGGTTTTTCCTGTCTTAGAACAATTTCGCTGACATCTTGTCGATTTCTTTATTGATGGTTTCATAAACACCCGGGAATGAATCAATTGGTAAACCTGAGGTCTGTGATGGAATAAAATACAGTTTGCCATTTTCCTGACAGGTTTTTTCAACGTATTCAGCCACGATTTCCGGGGTCCAGTCCGGGAAATCCACCAGGCCGCTGTGAATGCCGCCCATAAAGGTAATTTTATCGCCGTATTGCTTGATCAATTCGGGAATGTTATTGGTGTTCATAACCCCCTGCCAGATATCAATACCCATTTCAATCATTGATGGCACCAGATTGGCGGCATAGCTGTCGCTGTGATGGACGATCAGTTCAACGCCGTTTTCTTTATAGTAGCCATAGATTTTCTTGTAAGCCGGTTCAAAGAACTCTTTGAACATCGCCGGTGAAATAAAAGAGTTGATCTGGCTGCCCCAATCATCATGATGGAAAACTGCATCGGGATGAAGATGCTTGACAAACTCTTTGGCCAGCCGCAGTTCAAAATCAACCAGGTAGTCAATCAGGGCATGCATTTCTTCCGGCTCTTCATAATAAGCCATTAGTGCTTCTTCCATGCTCATCAGATAATGAACGTGTTCAAACAGCCCCGGAGCAACAAAAACGGTGACATACTGATCATTCCGGTCAACCGCATTGGCTTCAGCAACGGCAGTGGCCCAGGCTTCATCGGGATAGTCCAGCTTGGGGGCTTTAACGTAGTCCCTCCATTTGGTAATATCTTTGATCACAATGTGCTCTTCGTCATGGACCGGGAATGAACCCAACTGTCCTTCCGGCCAACTCAGGGTAACCCCCCATTCATTGACGATCGTGCCGCCGACTGGTGGTTTTAAACGGCTGATCGGAGTTTTCATCATTAACGCAAACGCTTCATATTGTTTGACAAAGCGATCCGGATTGCCACCCTTCATCACTTCGATTAAATTCTGTCTTTTTGTTAACATTTTTCTCTCCTTTTTACGCTGTTGCCAGTTCTTTAGCTTTAACTGCCGCACTGCCGGCATCCGGAGCGTAGCCGTCAGCACCAACTTCCGCCGCGTATTCTGGGGTTACCGGTGCGCCGCCAACAATGACCTTCAGATCGGGGTAAGCCGCTTTAATGGTTTGAACCGCTTCTTTTAAGGCGGGCATGGTGGTGGTCAACAGCCCGGAACAGGCCACCAGCTTGACATTGGTGTTATCTTTAACGGCCTGGACAAAGGTGTCGGCTGGAACATCAACACCGAGGTCAACCATATCAAAACCGGCACTTTCAATCATCATCGAAACCAGATTTTTACCGATATCATGGAGATCGCCAGCCACCGTTCCGATGACACAGGTACCCAAAGAGGCGGATCCGTCGCCGGCCATCAGTGGTTTTAAGACTTCCACGCCTTTAGACATCGCTTTGGCAGCAATCAGCATTTCCGGTACAAAAATTTCGCCGGAGGAGAATTTATCTCCAACCACGCCCATGGAATCAACCATCGCCTGCAGAATTTCGCCTGGTGCGCTGCCGGCATCCAAGGCTTCCTGTACCAGTCCGGGGACCAGTTTTGACTTTCCTGCTTCAACCTTTGCTTTTACTTCTTCTATTTTTGACATGATTTTTCTCCTTTTATTTATCTTTTATGAATTCAGCATTTTGTCCCGGAGCGGTGTGTGTGCAGCGCTCCGGTTCAACATAAGATTTATTCCAATGGTGCTTGTTTTCGTTCGGCGACTTCTTTACTTATTTCAGCCATTCTTTTTGGTGTTAAGGTATATAATCCAAACATTAACACTAAACCGATAACCATAATGATGGCCGGATATAAAGCGATCCCATTTTTGATCGCCTGTACCAGTTCTGGAGTTGCGGCCATATCAGCGACGTAACCAACTGAACCAAGAACGGCGGCAATGATGACCGAACGGACAAAGACAGATATTTTAATCGGGAAACTGATCAGTGACATAATGAATCCACGGGCATTTTTGCCGGTTTTCCATTCGCCGTAATCAACTGTTGCCGAGTACATGGCAACACCCAGTGAGTCAGGTAAACCATAACCAATGTAAGCAACAAACATAATAATTTTGAAAGCAGTGGCTTCAAGTGGCATAAACCATACCAGCAGCAAGCCGATAACTAACAAACTGAGGGCCAGCATGTAGGTTGTTTTTTCACCCAGTCGCTTGGCAATCGGGGCCGCAATCATGGCGGCAAAGAAGCTGGAAATTGTTAATCCGGTCATGAACAGTGCCAGTCCGGGTAAATCGTTGATGACATATTTAAAGTAGTAGAACGCCATTCCGAAAATAATGAATCGGCCCAAATATCGGCCCAGTTCCACCAGCATCAAACCAATCAATGGCGGGTTGACCACAATCTGCTTGAGCATTTCGCCAACTGACATCTTTTCGGCGGGTTTTCCGGCCTGCGCTTCGCTGCCGTTTTGAGCATAATCTTTGGTAATGACATAATAAATAATGTTACAAGTGATCATGATACCGCCAGTGATAGCGGCCATAATGGTATAACCTAAAACCGGGCTACCAACGCCGGCACCAATAGCGGCAATGGCTTTTACGCCAAAGTAAGAAAATACCAGGGCGCCTGCGGCATTGAACATCCCCCGGTTACTGGCCATGGAGATTCGTTCTTCCCGGACCGTGGTCAGGGCGTTGTTCATCGAAATATGGGCGGCATAAAAGGTATTCCAGACCAAATGACTGACAACAAAACCGATAAAGATAATAATAGCACTTATCTCTGCTGCTCCGCCAATTTGTGAAAACTGGAGAATATAAAAGAGGGCCGCAACGGGTGGACCAACCAGTAGCCATGAACGGTATTTACCCCATTTCATGTTGCTTTTTTCTAAAATGACCCCGGCGGTAGGTACTGCCAAAATATCAGCAATACTGGTGGCCAGTAAGATGGTGCTTACCAATGCCAGCGGTATTTTGGCGAAATCGGTAAGGAAAGCTGCGAAAAACATAACTTCGATATTGACCATGGTCTGAAATCCAAATGATGGCAATCCGTAAAGATTAATGGCAGACTTTTTTAATGGTTTGTTCATAATTCTTTCTCCTTCTTAGTTTAATACTTAATAACAAGATAACAATGACAATTCCTTCTTCATGACTGTCTGCAGCGATGCATGAACAGTCAGTCCCCCTATTCCAACAATCAACTTCGGTTTAATTTATCCAGTCGTACCTGTTCCCGCTTTATTTTGCACCGTGCTTTCAGTTTTGGGTGCAATCCTTTCCATAACGCCTTTCTTCATTATTAAAACTTCCCGGGGCGGCACTAAAGATTTTCTGAATTCTTGGTATTCTCGTAAATCGTAAATAAAATTGTAATTACTATTGCTTTTTCAAGATCATTGTACTCGTATTCAATAAGCCTGTCAATGGTTTTTCTAGTAAAATTTAGTATTTGGTCTATTTTTTGCTAGTGTGTACTCGTTTACTTTTGATCTTTATCTATTTATTTGGACTTTTTTTGTTATCTGTCGGATTTTGAATTCGAATCTACGATTATGCAATAACGAGTAGGTTATTATTTTTTGCTTTTCATTTACAAAATAAGTCGCTGGCTGCTTTTATCATCAAATCCCCCTGAGTTAGGGGACTTGATGATTCTATTTTTATATTCCCTAAAAAACGCCGACTAAACCTCTTTTATATTTCTTTTCCCGAAACGCCAATGATTGCCGCCAGCCCCGTCAGTCAGTCCGAATCATCGGGCGATGGTAAATCTGCTATACTTTCTCCGCTTTTTAGCATAAAATTATAGCTATTAAAGCGCAAGCAAAAAGATCACAGGTGAAAAGATGACGAGTCAACCCGAAATAAAACTATCCGTTCGCAATCTGGTGGAGTTTATGCTCCGCTCCGGCAATATCGATTCCCAGTTTATCAGCAACGCCAGCGCCCTGGAAGGAACCCGGGCTCACCAGAAGGTTCAGAAAGACAATCAGGACAAGGGCTATACCCCTGAGGTGTCACTAAAATACAGCTTCACCTATGAAGGTTTCAGCTTCCGGATCGAAGGCCGGGCCGACGGCATCATCGCCGGCGCTACCGGGATTATTGTCGACGAGATCAAGTCTACCAACCGGCTTCTGGAACACATCGACGCGGACTACAGCGAAACCCATTGGGCCCAGGCCAAATGCTACGCCTTTATTTACGCCGTCCAGCATGAGCTGCCGGAAATCAGCGTTCAGCTGACCTATTTTCAGCTGGACAGCGCTGAGCTCAAGCAGTTTCTAAAAGTCTTCAGCCAGGCCGAACTGACCACCTTCTTTTTTGATCTGATCGATCAGTACCTGGTCTGGGCCCGTCTGACCAGCGACTGGGTGGCAAAACGAAATGCTGCCATCCGGGCCCTGACTTTTCCCTTTGCGAGCTATCGCCGGGGCCAGCGGGAACTGGCAGTGGCGGTTTATAAAACCATTGCCGAGCAGCAAAAGCTGTTTGTTCAGGCCCCCACCGGGATCGGCAAAACGATGTCGACCCTGTTTCCCGCCATTAAATCGATGGCCGAAGGACATACGGCCAAAATTTTTTATCTGACCGCCAAAACCATTGTCCGGGAGGTGGCCGAGGAAGCCTTTGCCAAAATGGCCGATCAGGGGCTGGCTTTTAAAAGCATCACCCTCACCGCCAAGGATAAAATCTGTTTTCAGACCGAAACCATCTGCGATCCCGATCACTGCGAGTACGCCCGGGGTCATTTTGACCGGGTCAACGGCGCTATTCTTGATCTGCTGGAGCAGGAGCATCGCCTGACCCGGCCGCTCATTGAAGACTATGCCCACAAGCATCAGGTCTGCCCCTTTGAATTTTCCCTGGATTTAACGCTCTGGTGTGACTGCGTGATCTGTGATTACAACTATGTCTTTGATCCCCGGGTTTACCTCAAGCGCTTTTTTATCGATAACGGCGGCGACTACACCTTTCTGATTGACGAGGCCCACAATCTGGTGGACCGGGCCCGGTCGATGTTTTCAGCCGAGCTTTATAAAAAACCGTTCCTGGAACTGCGGCGCCTGTTTAAGGATAGCGATCCCGGCATTGCCAAGGCGCTGGGGAAACTCAATACCCATATGATCGGGCTGCGAAAACTGGCTGAGAGCAGCCAGCATTATCGCCAGCCGGAGGCGCCCACCGATTTCTTGCCACTGCTGCTGAAGTTGATTAATCTGGCTGAAGCCTGGCTGGTCAAAAACGAGGGCCACGATTCCCACGAAGCACTGCTGGAACTGTATTTCAACGCCCTGACCTTTATGCGCACCGCCGAGTTTTATGATGACCGCTTTCTGACCTATGTGGAAAACAGCAACGGCGATACCAAAATAAAGCTCTTTTGTCTGGACCCCTCCCACCTGCTTAGCGAAGCCATCAAGCGCGGCCGGGCGGCGATCTTTTTTTCCGCCACGCTGTCGCCGCTGGACTATTTTGCCGAAATTCTCGGCGGCGACCCTGACAGCTATAAGATCAGCCTGCCCTCGCCCTTTGATGTCAAAAACCGGGAACTGCTGATCGCCGATACCATCTCCACCACCTTCCGGAACCGCGAAAAAACCTACCCCGTCATTGCCGACCGGATCAAAACCGTGCTGGCCCAGCAGCCGGGCAACTATCTGGTTTATTTTCCCTCCTATAAGTATCTGAACGCGGTGTTTGAGATTTTTAGCACCAGCTACCCGGAGGTCGTCACCATCCGGCAGGCTCCGGAAATGAACGAGGACGACCGGGAGCTGTTCCTGGGCCAGTTCCGACCGGCACCCGGAGCTGCCCCCGCCGGGATGCTGGGCTTTGCGGTGCTGGGCGGGATCTTTTCGGAAGGCGTGGACTTAAAGCACGAGGGCCTGATCGGTGCCATTATTGTCGGGGTCGGGCTGCCCCAGATCTGTTTTGAGCGCGACATCATCCGCGATTATTTTAATCAGAAAAACCACGCCGGCTATGAATATGCCTACCTCTACCCCGGCATGAACAAGGTCCTCCAGGCCGCCGGACGGGTGATTAGGACCGAAACCGACCGCGGCGTGATCGTCCTGATCGATGAGCGCTTCAGCAGCCCCAGCTATCGCCAGCTGTTTCCCCAGGAGTGGTTTCCCCATCGCCGGATCCGGAATGCCGCCGAACTGGAAAAAGCCTTGCAGGATTTCTGGGCGATGGCTGAACCTCCAAATTGACGAAAAAAAGACAGCAGCTGTCGCACTACGACAGCTGCTGTCTTTTGATGGCTATTTTTCGCATCCGGCTTTATTCCCTATCTTTCATATCTTTCCTTGCTTTCGACAAACCATTTGGGTTCTTCATAATAGAGACAGACTTCCTTATTCTGAATCCGACAGGTGTAGCGAATTCCCTGTCCGCCGACCTTCAGGGAGACCCCCGGGCGCATATCCAGAACCCGGTCGATGTCAAAAACCCGACCGTCCTCCCATAACACCTGGAGCGGAATAATTCTGCCATCTTCTTCAAATTTTGCAATCACCTGGACAAATTTTTTTATCGCCATTCTCTAACACCTCCTTTAAAAATAACCAATCGGATGGATAACATGATCTTTTTTAGGATCCAGTCCGCTCATCGAATCGCCGATGGTGACCGCTCGCCGTAGGGCCAGATTGCCAAAGCGTTTGCGCAAATCATCGACCGTCTCATCAAGCCGGGCCTGGCGGACCCGGAGTTCTTCATTGCCGAACAGATCCAGTTGAATCGGGGTTGAGTCCGGCACCAGATCGGTGACCCGCACCCCCATCGAGCGGATATCCGAGCTGAAATCATAATTTTTTTCAAACAGTGCGATGGCCGCTTCGGCGATTTCCCGGGTCAGATCCGAGGGTTTGGCCAGTTTTTGCTGCCGGGTGAAGCTGTGCAGTTCTTTGTTGCGCACATGAATGGCCACGGTCAGGCAATAGCAGCCAGTTTCCCGTAACCGCATCGCCACGCTTTCGGTCAGCATATAGATGATCAGCTTGACATCCTTCAGGTCTTTTAAATCCCGGGGCGTGGTGATGCTGTTGCCGATGCTTTTGAGGATCCGTTCGTTGCCGTTATAATGCTCGTCAAAGGATTTGACCGGGCTGTCATCGAGGCCATTGGCAAAGCGCCATAACACCGCCCCCATTTTGCCAAACTGGAGGACCAGAAAATCCAGGGATGTTTCGGCCAATTGGCCAATCGTCGCGATGCCGTATTTGAGCAGCTTTTTCTTGGTGGCCGGGCCGACATAGAGCAGATCGCCAACCTCCTGGGGCCAGACGATTTTCTGGTAATTATCCCGGGTGATCACGGTGATGGCGTTGGGTTTTTGATAGTCTGAGCCAAACTTGGCAAAGATCTTGTTCCAGGAAACCCCGATCGACACGGTAATCCCCAGCTCGTCCTGAATATTCTGGCTGATTTTTTCGGCGATGGCCAAACCGCTGCCGTGAATCCGGGCACTGGCGGTGACGTCGAGCCAGGCTTCATCGAGGCCGAAGGACTCCACCTGATCGGAATAACGGTTGTAGATTTTGCGGGCCAGCCGGGAAAAGCGCAGATACAATTGATAATTGGGGGGCATCACCACCAGCCCGGGACATTTTCCCCGGGCCTGCCATAACGCTTCCCCGGTTTTAACGCCGGCTTCCTTGGCTTTCTGGTTTTTGGCCAGAATAATGCCATGGCGTTTCTCGGGATTGCCGCCGACTGCCACCGGAAAATCTCTAATCTCCGGATGATAGAGACATTCCACATTGGCATAAAAGCTGTTGATATCTGAGTGTAAAATAATCCGTTCCATGGCTCACCTGCTTAATCCAGTTCGATAGTTTTAGTACATATGTTCTATCACTATTCTATACCCATCGCTGCTCTTTGTCAATGGCTAAAATTATTTGGCGCACCGATTTGAGCTTGTTTGGCCGGGCTGAGCCGTTCCTTTGACAAATTTAAAAAGCCCTGAAACGACTGCTATGGCTGCGTTTCAGGGCTTTTGTAAATTAACCGGACAGTTTCTTTTTTATATGAAACAATTGTTCTTTCAAACCTCGCAGACCTGCCCCAATTAGTCGCAGAAACCGACATCAAAACAAATCTTGTTCGCTTTTGTGGATTCCGCAATTCACCTGATTCGCTCAATCTGTTTTACCGTAACCCGCTTTTTTTAGCTGTAGGTGGCATAATACTCGGCTTCGGCCTGCTGGGCTTTCTGGTTGCCGACACCGCAGCGGTGGTTCAGCAGCGAACAGTTTTTACCGCAGCCGCCGCAGCGCAGTTGGGACATAAATTCGCTGAGGCTGGGAACATCGGGTTCGGGTTCGGTGACCACCGGTTCTGTGGCGGCCGGGGTTGTTTCGACTATCGCCGGGGTTTCGACTGGTGCCGCCGCGGCCACGGTGACTGACTCGGTCTCCGTGGTGGGTTCGGCGGTGCTACTGGCGGTTTCGCTGGTCGTTACCGCGGTGCTGGCGGTATCGCTGGTGACGCTTTCGCTTTCACCGGCGGCGGCATTATTCTTGACCACAATGGCCGGGGGAATTTCGGCCTGGGCGGCCATCACCTGTTCATAGCTGCGGAAGGTATTGACCCCCACCCCATAGACGATCAGTAAGGCGGCGGCGGCAAAGACCCCACCCACCAGAACGGCCGTGGCCAGCGGCAGGGTGGCGGCCACCCCCATCATCATCAGCAGTGGCGCACAGGGCGATGCCCCATAGGCCAGGCCGGCTGAAAACAGCGGCAGCAGCCCTTTGGCCCCCTGGGCGTCTGTGATACGATTCTTTTTTTCACCGCCACAGCCGGAACAGCTGTGGGCCGTTTTTTTGTAATCCCGCAACCATTTTCCGATCAGCACCAGGCCCAGGGCAATCATTGCCAGCTCCATCAGCTGACCCAGGTTGACCCCGCCAACATCACCGGCAGCATCAATAAACTGACTGCCAACCAGCGCCGCCAGGCTGCATAACAGCACCACGGCGATGACCTTGCCGATAAAAAAACTGAAAAAAGCCAGCAGCGATTTTTTCATCCCCCCGGCATGGGTGATGATATAGCTGGACAAAAAGACGCTGACCGCCGGACTGCAGCAGGTGCCGCAGCCCAGCCCCACCGACAGGGCCGTGGCCAGAACCGGGAGCAGTAATGTCAGGCCCATGGTCAGGCCCGCCCGCTGGCAATCAGGGCAGCGCCAATGGCCCCGTTAAACTGGGGGTGTCTGGCCACATAGACGTCCCGCATCATCTCTTCTTCAAAGGCTTTATGGACCCCGATATTCAGGGCACCGCCGCCGGTCATCAGGATATCCCCGCCTTTTTCGGCTTTTTTCATCATCTTGATGATCCGTTTGGCCATCGATAAATGCATCCCGGCCAGAATATCCCGGCGGTCATATTTCCGGGCCACCAGCGACACCACTTCCGACTGGGCAAACACCACACAGGTACTGTTAATATCACAGGGCGCCTTGCTTTCCAGCGACAGCGGGCCGACCTGATCAATGGTGGTTTCCAGAATCTGGGCAATGACTTCCATAAATTTGCCGGTGCCGGCGGCGCACTTATCGTTCATGGTAAAGTTTTTAACGGCGTAATGAGGGTCCAGATAAATAATTTTACTGTCCTGGCCGCCGATATCAATAATCATCCCCGGCCGGTAATCCGGCGGCGCGGTTAAGCGCACCCCATAGGCATGGGCGGTAATTTCGGAAATATCGTCATCGGCAATATCAAAAACCTTGCGGCTGTAACCGGTGGCCATGGTATAGCGCACCTGAGCGCGGTTAATCCCCCGGCGGCGACACATTTTTTCAATCAGGGCACTGGCCGCGGCATTGTTGTCAATCCCGGTGTTGGTGACCATCGCATCCACCACCTGATTCTGGCAAATCAACGCCGCCTTGGTATAGGTTGAGCCGCCGTCGAGTCCGGCATAATAATTTTTGTTCATGTTATTCTCCTGTTTTCTAGTATCTTTCAAAACCTAACCCAGTAACGACAATTGTTACATCATGTTGTACGCATCGGAGCGGACACGGCAAAGCCTGTCCGATTCCGCAGCGAACAACAGATTAACAATTGGTCGGTACGGCAGTTAAGAGTCAGCCTGCTATTTCTGGTTTTTTCAGTTTCATAATCCGGGTTTCCAGATCTTTCAGTTTGATTAGCTCAATAAAGGCTTCAATCCGGATCCGCAATTGTTCAATATCTTCTTCGTTGTAATCACTTTCGACCCGGATCACCGGGACGCCCAGTTTGCCCAACTCATCTTCCAGCGTCTGGTATTCAAAATCATAGACCAGACAGCCCCGCAGCACGTGATAAACCACCCCCTGAACCTGGTGGTCGGCAATCATCTGTTTGATCCGGTAGATCCGCTGACTGTTGTCGACAAAGGTCGGACAGGTGCAGGGCCGGGTGTAACGATTGGCCAGCGACCGCATCAGGCCGTCAAAGCTCTGGTCCACCACGACGGTGGGATCGTAAAGCGAACGCTCACCCATACAGGTTTCGTCGCCCACCAGAATGCCCCCGGTTTCTTCAATCAGTAGGGGTATTTTGATATTGGGGAAAATAATCGGTGAGCCGGTGATCATAATCCGGGGCTGTTTGTCTTTGCTGACGTAGTGCTGATCTTTTTTACGGCGGGCCAGCTCCTGATTAAGGATATGCAGCTGCTGACTCCACTGCACCACCGGCAGGTAAGAAAAAGCATTCATCAGCGCCATGGCGTGGGTCCCTTTGATTAAGGCCGGAACATGTTTTTTATACTCATTAAACTTTGACATCTGATACTGGGCAAAGCCCATGGCATCAATGCTCTCTGCCAGGCTTTGGTAGGTAATCGTCTGGCCGGTGACCGCCTCCAGTTCGGGAATCAGCTGATAGAGTTCCTGGACGTACTGCTCCATATCGCTATCATCACTTTTGGCGGTGGGCACATGGAGGGCGTAGGTCGGTACCCGTTCCTTTAACATCCCGGCCATTTTCTTTTTACAGTCGCAGGTAATTGGCACCACCATCAGGGCACAGTCATCATAAATCGGCATCACTTCCATGGCCTGAAAACCCATCACCGCTTTGATCAGCGGGCAGGCATCCCGGGGCACCAGATCATCGCCAATGGCAAAGGCGGTATAATTGCCGCTGCAGAGTTTCACCGGCTGGGCCCCGACGGCGTAGATCAGCTCATCGGGAACCATCACACAATAGGTGCCAACGATTTTGGTATCGGCCGGTTTGGCGACATTTTTCATCTCCACGTAGATGTCGCTGAGGACCTGAAAAAAGGGCTGCATGGCCACCGGGGCGCCGGGTAATTCCTCCAGCCGCCGCAGATATTTGGCGGACACCTTGGTGGCTTTGTCGATAAAGCGCTGACGTTGCCGTTCGGCCATGGTGGTCGGCGGGTTACTGTGATGGTCGTCGCGCTTATTTTCAATGACGTGTTTATCTTCCTGATTATTTCTTTTATTATTGATTAGACTCATTTTTTTCTCTTTTCCTGATCAAGCGTTTTAACCGCTTTTCGGTTTTTTTATGACCCGACATAAAGGTCTTGCGGGAGGCCTGGTAAAATTTTACCCCGCCGAAGCTCATCGCCAGGGCCTTGTTTTCCGGACATTTATCAATACATTCGCCGCACATGATACAGTCGGCGGTGGTGACATCACGTTTTTCCCGTTCGGTATAAATGGTTTTAATTCCCATCGGACAGGCTTCGTAGCAGGCCCCGCATTCGGTACAGGCCTGACAGTCTTTTTTGATGCGAAACAACGAGATCCGATGACCGAGGCCGATGAGGTAGCCCAGCGGACAGATGTTGCAGAAGAAACGGCGTTTGAAAAAGCTGCCGATGATCACCACAATCATAAAGAAGCCGCTTAAAAACAGCGATACCTTAAATCCTGCCAGAGCCGGCGAAACCGTGATGGCCGGGCAGATATTGCAGAAGTTGCCGCCGACAAAGCTGAGCCCCAGAAATAACAGCAGCAGCGTCCATTTGATCGGTTTTAAGCGGCTATAGAGTTTTTCATTTAAGGACAGTCCTTCAATTTTCAGACCCTGCCGGGTTTCGTGGGTGAGATCCTGAATCAGCCCCATCGGGCACAGGAAACCGCAGATAAAGCGGCCCAGCACCACGATCGAGAGCAGCAGCGAGCCCAAAAAGATGCCGATTTTCGACCAGCTCATCCCCACCAGCGAGTTTAAATGGGCCAGCGTATAACAGCTGCTGTCAATCAGCTGATCCTGATTGATGGGACAGGCAAAAATCGGCAGTTCGATATTGCCAAACCCCTGCCCCAGCCATTTGACCCCGTAGATCAGGGCGAAAAAGCTGATCACCATGATCAACCAGCGCATCGTCATAAAGCCGAATTTGCGCTGGCCCTTAACGGTGCCTCCCGGCTTCAGGCTGATCCGTTCGGCGGCAAAGCGGCCCATCACCGGATCATTGCGGACAATCCGGCGCCGCAGCCACAGGCACAGCACAATGCCGATGACCGCGAGCAGCAGGATGATCAGCACCGGGGTGATGGCATAGCCGCTGTCGTCGCTCCCGAACGCGTAAAAGACCAGGTTGCCGGCAAACAATGACAGCAGCATCAGCACCCCGCAAATGGCGAGCACCGTCGGGGTGAATATTTTTCTTGAATTGATTTTTAACTTGTGACAGATTTTTTTCATACGGCTCTTTTTTCCTCACGATAACGACGATGCGCCAGCATTTCCATAAAGGCTTCCATCCGAATTCTTAATTGCTCCACATCCTGATACTGATAGTCGGTTTCCAGCCGGAAGACCGGGATCGTGGCGGTTCCAAACAGCTGTTCAAAACGTTCCAGTTCAAAATCATATTCAATCTGGCCTTTCAACACATGGAAAACCACCCCTTCAATCCCGCCCTGTTCCAGATGCCAGCGGGCACTCTGAAAGAGCATCTCATTCTGGGCGTAGGCGGCTGAGCAGTCATAGCGGTAATGGGTCTCGATGATGGCGGTAAAGGGATCCCGCTTGCTGGCTTTGTGGCGGGTGCTGCTGGCGTATATTTTTTGGCTGCTGCTGTCCAGGGTAGCCCCGATCGTAAGGCCAATGTCGCCGATCAGAAAGGGAATCTTATAATTGGGCAACACCACCGGTGAGCCCATCAATAAAACTTTGGGCTTGCTTGTGGCGGCCGTCGTTATCACCTGGCGGTTGGCCAGCAGTTCCAGATTCAGTTTGCGCAGCTGGCCGCACCAGCTTTTGAGATCGGTGGTGTAATAATAAGAATTAAGCACCGCCATCCGCAAGGCGCCGGAGATCAGGCCGTCCTTTTGGCGACAGACCTGAATAAAATCGCGCATCAGTTTCCGGGCCGTTTCGACCAGTTGGGTGGCCTGGATGAGGTTCTTTTTCGACAGCCGCCGCCCGGTATGGTCCGCCAGTTTTTCGGCCAGCTGCTCCATCTGATCCCGCCATTTAAGCCCGGCCAGGGGATCGCTTTTGTCCGGGGGAATATCCACGGTGACCACTTTTTTCCCGGCCGCCCGCAGCAGATAGGCTATTTTTCGACTGCTGTCACAGGTGATCGGGACGATAATCAGGGCGGCTGCGCCCAGATCAAAGTGATCATTTTGCAAAAATCCCAGCATCGAGCGGCTGACCGGATCGGTGTCCCGGGGGACTAAATCGTCGGACCAGGCCACCGTCCCGAGGCTGCCGCCGAGAATCCAAAAGGGTTTGGCGCCGGCGGCATAAATCAGTTCTTCGGGAATACTGCTGCCCAGCACCATCACCTGGGGCTGGCGCTTTTTCATATTGTCCGCTTTAAAATAGAGATAGGTTGTATTTAAAAAATAGCGGATCGCTTCGATCTGGCTGCTTTCATTAAACAAGGTTCTCAGGGTGTCCATGTATTCACTTTCATAGCTACTGGCCGGTTTGCTGTTGGGCTGATTGACCGTCATCGTCTTACCTCCTAAAGTCATTTCTTAGATTTTATATCCAAATTGTAACAGGATAGTTTGTGGGATGGTTGAAGCTTATCTGAAGATTAGGTGAAGACGGGCATTTTCGGCGTAAAAAAAACAGCGGCTTGAAACCACTGTTTGGGAAAAGTGGGGGCGTTTAAGCGTTCCGGGCGGCAAAACAATCGCCGCGATCCTGATTTTATTGATCGCGCTGATAAAGCAAACAGCGGTCGCTGAATCCGGCCGGCGGGATGCCCAGGCCCTGATTCAGGCGGGCCCAATAATTGACACTGGCAATGGTACTGGCCAACATCACGATTTCGGCTTCGCTAAATGCCGTGGTCAGATTTTTGATGAACTGCGCCGACAGGTCCGGCGGCGTGCTTGACAGACTGATGGCATACTCTAGCGCCAGCAATTCCCGCAGGCTGAAGCTATCAACCGACTGGACCGCCCGGCGCCCCTGTAAAACAGCCAGTTCGTCGTCGCTGATGCCATTCTTGACGATCCCGACGGCGTTCATATCAATACAGAATGTACAGGAGCAGATCAGCGAGGCCTGCAGCCGGACCAGATTGAGCAACCGCCGTTCTTGCTCGGTCTGCCCTTTTGCGGTCATCATCTCCAACACCCCGGACCCGATCGCCGCGCGGGGATACCAGGTTAACAGCCGTGCCGGCAGCAGGTCTTTGCCGGTTTCTTTTTTAGCAATAAACAAGCCGATCCGCAGCAGTAAGGGGATTTTTTTCGGTGGTTTAATATACGTTTCCGGCTGGTTTAGAGCACGGCGCTGGTCAATTTTGTGGGCTTTTTTCATGGCGCACCTCCGCTTATTTTTATATTGACTGTATACCGTTATTTTAACGATTTAAACGGTGCGCCTGGACCGGCGCTGGCGAGAAAGTGCCACGGCCATCGCGTCTGGGGTTAATGTCTTTTTTGAGCAAAGAACGCTGGCACCTTGCCTCTGGTCACAGACCTGCGGCTGTCGAAACCGCGGCGCTTCCACCCTCACCTTTTGCCGCCAAGAAGCTCAGATAGGCCGCTTCACCAATCGGTCGCGAATAATAATAGCCCTGCAGATGGGTGACCCCCTGGCTACTGAGATAGTCGGCCATTTCCTTGGTCTCCACCCCTTCGGCGACGATGTTGACGCCGAGCTGCCTGAGCATCCAGATGACGCTTTCCAGAATGGCCGTCGCTTTGGGGTTTTCTTCCTCAAAACAGGGCCAGATCAGGCTCTTATCGAGCTTGACCAGATCATAAACCACCTCGGCCATCCGCGACAGATTGGAGTAGCCAGTGCCGAAATCATCCATCGAAAAGCTGCAGCCCGCATTGCGCAGCCGCTGCATGTTGACCTGGAGCATTTCCCCCGACTCGACCAGCGCCGTTTCGGTGATTTCAAGGTTGATGAAATCCGGGGGAATCTGGTATTTTTTCATAATCGCCGTCAATTGCCCGGGCAGATCGGGATGCACGCACTGAATCCCCGAGAGGTTGACCTCAATGTATGCAATGCCCTTTTCCTGAAGCTGTTGCTGCCGGGCAAAGGCGCAGACTTTTTCAAAGACAATTTCCCCCAGCTCGATGATCAAGCCCTTCTTTTCAGCAATTGGTATGAATTCCTCCGGCGAAACAAAGCCAATGATATCAGTGTCCGCAAGCCTTACCAGGGCCTCGGCCGAGAGAAACTGGCCGGCGCTGGCATGATAAATCGGCTGGTAGACAATCTCGAAACCACCGGTTTCGATGGCTTTGCGGACCAGTGCTTCGATGGTGTTCGTGCGCTGTTTGCGGGCGATGATATCGGCATCGAGAAAATAGCAATTGGTCTCGGCGGTGGCCTCGTTGTGGGCTGCCATGTAGTTCATCATCTCGTAGATTTCATCACAGTTTTCCTGATCCCGGTAAACCTCGGTGCAGATCACATCAATATGGGCCTTGATGGCCACCGTAAAGTGGTCAAAAACAACCGGCTCCGCAATCATCCGGGATAACGCTTCGAGCGGTTCTGTCAGACAGCTCAACGGCAGTTCGGTGAGATAGGTCATCACATTGCTCCGGGTATGGTAAACACTGGACAAAAAGCCGTGCTTGGCCATGTGCTTTTGCTGCTGGCGGCCGATTTTTCGCCGGGCTGCCCCGCACGGTTCCTGCAGCAGCGGGATTTGTGACATGGTTGTGTTCATTTTCGCGCCGACCACCGCCAGCACCTGGTTGGTGTTGTCGTGGCCCATCATCGTCTGAATCCGGCTCAGATCGTCGAGCACCACGCTGATCAGAACCAGCGACTTACCAGCTTCTTTTTTTTCCTCCAGCATCAGGTGAAAGGCCCGTTTATTGAAGCTATTTGTGGCCTCGTCATTATACTCCTTGGGATTTTCAAAAGACAGATAGATAAACAGAATCATCAGCGTCACTGCTACGCTAGACAGCAACAGCCCGAGGTTAAAAAACTGGATCATCGATGAGGCCATCAGCAGGACAATCCCAGCCCGGATGGCCAGCAGGTTTTCTTTGGCGATGGTATTTTTGAGGCGGAAGGTGCTCCGGATAATCAACAGGCAGTAAAAGATAACGGTCACTTGAAAAGCGATCGCCATCGAGCCACTGGCATAAATCTGGCTGTCGTCATAGTAGTAGTTCAAATCGCCGTAGCCAATCAGCAGCAGGGCCAGCCCAAAAGGCAGCATCCGCTTAGCCAGTTTTTTAAACTTGACCCGCTTCTGCTGGTTTCCGAGGATTTCGACATACCAGTAAAGGGCCACCACCACCAGAATCAGGGTGAGATAGAAGACCTGATTACAAAACCGGCTGACTGGCGGCGTAACCGTCTCGGTATGAACGATGGCATAGATTTTAAGGATGTTAAACACCAGATTCACGGCGGTGCAATACAGCATCACCGAAAAACATTTATTGGAGAGTAAGGGCAGTTTTTTATTTCTCAGGTAATCGACGAAAATAACCCCAAAAAAAAGGATATTGACGATCAATAACCGGGTATCAAGCAATAACATGGGTTATCCTCCTCGTGTTTGCTTCGCATATTTCAGCTTCCAGCTTTTTATTTTATCTGATCAGCCAATGCTTTTCAATGCCAATCTCAAAAACAGCCGAAAAAGATGCCGCGGACGCACCTAAAAAAGACCAAAAATTAATTTTCCTGGCCTTTTTTGTTTATTTAATTTTTACTTAGCCGGCAGGCCGGACGCAGAAAAGCCGGAGACCAGGCTCCGGCTTTCTATTATGGGTTTGATAGGGGTGGATGAAGGGGCTAAACTATTTACCAGCGTTGATCAGATCAATTTCGGCGGTAATGGCTTCGTAGACGCCGGGGTAGACGCTGCCGGGGCCGCCCTGGGTGATGCAGGGGATGTAGTAATGCTTGCCACAACGGGCCACGGCCTTGCGGACTTCGGCGCCAACACTTTCCGGGGTCCAGTTTTCATCATCAATCAGGGAGTTGTCAATGTCGCCCATGAAGGAGATCTGGCCGCCGTACTGTTTAATCAGTTCCGGCACATTATTGTTCGAAATACAGCCTTGCCAGATATCAATCCCCATTTCAATCATCAGGGGGACCAGATTGGCGGCAAAGGAATCGCTGTGATGGACCACCAGCTCGACGCCGTTGGCTTTATAGAAGCCGTAGATTTTTTTATAGGCGGGAACGATAAATTCGGCAAACATCTCCGGCGCCATAAACGAATTCAGGGAGCTGCCCCAGTCGTCATGATGGAAGAGACAATCCGGTTTGTAATATTTGATCAGTTCGGCGGCATAGGCCAGCTCATATTCGACGATGTAGTCAATCAGGGCATGCATTTCTTCCGGTTCTTCATAGAAGCCCATCAGACAATCTTCCATCCCCATTAAATGATGGCATTGTTCAAAGACGCCGGGAGCGACAAAAACCGTGGCAAACACTTCATTGCGGTCAATCGCTTCGATGGCGGGTAAAAAAGGTGCCCAGGCTTCAGCGGGCAGGTCGGTTTTCGGGGCTTTGACGACGTCCCGCCATTTGGTGATATCCTGGAGGACCTTGTGTTCCTTATCATGTAAGGGAAAAGCGCCGGGGGTGCCAGCTGGCCAGGCAAAGGTAATGCCCCAGGCATTCTTGGCCGGTTCGCCACCAGGCATCGGGAAGGCGCCCTGGCCGGTAATCGGATCGCCCATGATCATTCCGTAAATCGCATCGGTACAGACAAAGGCCTCGTACTGATTGACAAAGCGGTCCGGATTGCCACCTTTAATCGTTTCCAATAGGTTCTGTCGTTTCGTTAGCATAAAATCATTTCCTCCTATAAATTTAGTAGCGTTACACAATTTAAATACGTATATATTTGTAAAAACAATTATATCACCAGTTTTGTCAGAATACAAGCATTACTTAACCGGTTAAATTTATATTTTTGACGACGTTATCATCGGCGCTCTGACGGGATTCTAAAAAAGACCCAGATCATCATGGGTTACCTGATAATTCGGGGCTTTATCGTATTATTCTGTTATTTTAAATATAATTAAGAAAGTTTCACAATCTTGCTTGCATGACCAGAGGCGTTTTTTTAAGCATCGACGCTGCTTTTCGCGGTGTTGCTATTTTTTTCGATGACCTCGTCGATGAATACCATCACCAGGTCCGGATCAAACTGACTGCCGGCATGGCGTTGCAGCTCGGCAATGGCCGCCGACTCGGCCATCGCCGGACGGTAGGAGCGGTCCTGGGTCATCGCATCGTAGGCATCGACAATCGCCAGAATTCGCGCCAGCAAGGGGATTTCCTCGCCTTTGAGGCCCTGCGGATAGCCGTTGCCGTCCCAGCGTTCATGGTGACAGAGAATATATTCGGCGATCTTGCGCAGTTCCGGTACGGTCTGGGCGATCCGATAGCCGACCTCGGGATGTTTTTTGATTTCCGCCCATTCGGCCTCGGTCAGGGGGGTATTTTTTTTGAGCAGCTTGCTGTCGATACTGATTTTGCCGATATCATGCAGGGTCGCCACCAGCTCCAGCGACACCAGCTCCTCCTGATCCAGCCCCAGCACCTGGCCCAGTTGCTTGGCCAGATCAGCCATCCGTTCGGCGTGGGCTTCGGTTTCGTTGCTTTTTTCAAACAGCGTGGTCTTAATCGAATTCAGCACCGCCGAATGAAAGCTTTTGTATTCCAGCAGCTTTTTCCGGTACATTGATTCCTCGGCCAGCTTAAATACTTTTTCCAGGGATTCATGTTCGTTGCACTTGGTCGCAAAACCCAGCGAGATACTGGTGATAATCACTTCATTGTCCAGCTTGTAGCCGGCTTCACAGGCGCTTTTGAGCTTTTCAACCAGGGCCCCGGCTGCGCCATAGCTGGTCTGGGGCAGCAGCATCACAAACTCATCGCCGCCGGTGCGGACCAGCACATCTTGGGGCCGGGCACAATCGGCCATGATCTTAGCAATGCTGATCAGCAGTTTGTCCCCCTCGATGTGGCCAAAGGCGTCGTTGATCAGCTTAAGCCCGTTGATATCGCCGATGACCAGCGACAGCGGCAGATAGTCGGGGTGATCCAGCCGCTTCCGTTCGGCTTCGTAATAGCTGCGGTTATGGAGCCCGGTGAGGGCGTCGTGCTGGCCCAGATAGAGGATCTCGGCTTCATCGCGCTTGCGGTCGGTAATATCGCGGCTGATCCCGATCAGGCCCAGGTTCTGACCGTCGCGGCCATAGTAAGGGGTTTTCAGGGTTTCCAGATAGACTTGCCGGCCATCGGGATAAGTGACCAGTTCCTCGTTGCGGCGGGACTTTTTTTCACGCATCATGATCTCATCCATGGTCCGAAACAGGGTCGCCGCTTCTGGATCAAAGAGATCAAAGTCGGTCAGGCCCACCAATTCATCGATGGTTTTACCGGCAAACGCTTCAAAAGCTTTGTTGCAACCTAAATAAACGCTTTGTTGATCCTTATAAAAAACCAGATCCGGGATCGAGTCTAGTAGCGACCGCAACAGCGATTCTCTGTTCTGGAATTCATAATAGAGCTGTTTATAGTTTTCCCGGCTTTCCCGCAGGTCTTTTTCAGCTTCCCGATTTCGCAGGCCCTGAAGCATCACCAGGCACAGCAGCAGCGTCCCCAGCGGATAGATCACCAGCACCGGCAGGGTGATTGCCTGGAGCACCACTGGACCCTGGGAGTTCGGCAGCGTCAGCATGTCGGCCAGCATCACGAGATGGACCAGCAGGCCAAACAGGTACAGCTCGGGCCAGACCTGAGCGGATTTTTTGACGATCTTAGGAAGCCGGTAGCGATACCAGAGCAGCCCGATTGCCGCGGAGGTCACCGTCACCAGCACCCCGGTCAGGGCCCCGGCGCCACCGATATAAAAACGGTAGGCCGAGATTAGCAGGGTCGCGATGATCGTCGGCAGATAGCCCAGAAACAGGCCGGAAACGCTGATCAGAATCGAGCGGGTATCAAAAATAATGCCGTTGGTAAAGCTGACGGTGTTGATCATCAAGAGGATCCCCACCCCGCCGAGGAACAGGCCAAGGACTGCCTCCAGCCACTTTTTGCGGCGGTCGAGGTGGATCAGAAACAGATTGTAAACAATGCTGATCGACAGCAGCAGGGCGGTATTAAATAACAGGTCCGTGATCAATTGGGACGACATGATGGTCTCACCTCTTTTCGGGACGAGCGGCGGGGGCCGGAGGTTGGTTCAAGGCGCCCCCTCGCAGCCGCTGTTTGGTAGTTATTATACCCGCTTTTGCTGGTTTAATCCATCGGATTTGCGGGACCGCGAGACGATCAAAAAAGGCAACGCCAGTTTTTACCAATGGCCTGCGGATTTACCGTAATTGGTGATGAGCGGCGTTGCCAGGCCCGCCTGGCGCAGCCCGGCGGCAATTTTTTCTGCCAGTTTGGCCGTTGAATGATTCAGCGAGTAATAAACAATTAAACACGAATTCATGATAAAAACCTCCTTATTCTGGCAGAGTACCCGAATGTTGGGGGTTTAAACAGGGTTTAAGGCTACTTAATTTCGATGTGCAGTTCTTTGCCTAAACTTTTTGTAACCTTGACCAGGAAATCAAGGGTGGGATTATAGGTCCCGCTTTCAAAACGTGAAATATTTGATTTCTGAGTACCTACCCGCAAGGCCAGTTCTTCCTGGGTCATATGTTGGGTGTTTCGGGCTTCTATAAATTGTGAGATCACTTGATAACGCGGCTGTAACTTTTCATATTCCAGTCTGAATTCTTCATCCATCATTAATTGTTCTTTTATCGCTTCAAATTTTACCCCTGGCTTACTCATTTCTACACCTTCTTTCGTAATCTGCTTAGTATTTTCGCGCTCTTTCCAATTCCCGCTCCGGCGTTATCGTTATAGTTGATCCGGCACTGACCGTCTTTGATATCCTTTTAAAATTTGGTAAAATAGCAGACCATAAAAGGCCAGCATAAAACTGGGATTCCCGGGACCGGTGTACATGCCTAACATAAAAATCTGATTGATCAGCTGCTGGTTCATCGTAAACACAAAATTACTATTAAAATAAATCGGATAGCTCAGCAAAATCATCAGGGCATACAGCACCCCCAGAAGGTTTCCGATCAAGATTGCTTTGCTGTTGAATTTTCTGACGCCGAATACCAAAACAAATACCCCGGCGCCAAGTAACAGTTTAAACCCAATCGGAAGTATAAAGACCGATAAGTTGTGATAAACCATACTGGCATCGGGTCCAAATGTGATTTCATTCCGGGCCAAAAATTTTGTCTGGTTTAAGAGCCAGGGATATAGGGTCAGGTATAAAACCGGGAGCACCCAAATTAAAATGGTATAGCCCCACTGCATTACTTTGTTTTTATTGGTGCGCTGTTGTTGGTTAATGTCCATGATCCACTCCTTCATTCTATACATCAATACCTGAATCAAATGTCATCACCAGGGATCGCGATTCGCCATTTGTCTGGGACAGATGGCCCGAGAAGATGGTTTTACTATGAACGAACCCGTTCACCCGAAGGAACCAGGGACTGGGTGCGATTCTTTCTGTTTGATAACTATTTGCCGCGGTTTCCAGATTCCACAATACCTGCTCATTGACGGCACCATTTTCCACCCCGATACCGTTGATAATTTGGTATCCTAAAACAGCATCTGTCAGGCGGACCGTTGGATCGGTCATTTCCCAATTCACATAAACACCATCAATCCGGATGACTTGATAAATTCCGGAATCCCCCATCGAATAGCGCATCCCCAACACGACTGAAATCACATTCTTTTCATCCGCCAGAGGACTGCTGTATATTGTCCCATAACCACTTTGGTCGACATTTTCTGGCAGGGCAATTGTGATTTCCTGAAAATACTGCTTCTCACCGGTATTTTCATTGAAGTAAATAAGTTCCGTATCAGCGCTTTGCACCACCTGTTGTTTGTCGTTTTGTGAATTGAATTCGATTGCTTCGCCGGTCTCGGCATTGGCGATAACGCCCTGCCATTCCATCAGCTCCAGTAGATTAGGGTCTGCTTGTCCCTGAACATCAAGCCCTGCTTTACTATTTTCTCTGGCTATGATTCCCGATGGCAACAAGCCGCAAATTAGAACCATCAATATGACCAGGCAAGTTTTGATTTTTTTGGATTTCATTAATGTATCTTCCCATCTTTATAAATTTTTGGGGGGATGGTGATTTTTAGTCATTTTTAGTATTTCCTAAAAACTTTGAATAAATGAGTGCCGAAGGGGATATTTTATTCAACATATGTGGCGGGAGGTCTTATTGCCATGAGGTTCAAAACGACCCCATGACATATTACCTTCATTTACACTGTATCAATTCTCAATCAATTTCTTTTTAAACAAAGCAAATTCTTCATCTGTAATGAAACCATCAATTTTTATCTTGATCAATTTTTCCAATTGATCAATGATATTGCTGCCAGAACTCGTGTTGCTTTCGCTATTGAGCACAATCGCTTCAATTTTACGGACAATTTCCTGAAGCCTTTTAATTGTTTTATTTATATTAATGGCTTCATCTAAACCGGAACAAAACTTTGTATATAAAGCACTGTCAAAAGTTTTGTTTAACGCCTTAATTTCTTGTCGATACTTTTCCAAATTTACAGAGAAAATATTTCTTTCACAAACCAGATCATAAACCTTTCCCATTTCACAGGGGGTATATGTTCCATTTGATGCGCCGTATTCTTTGACGGTATTCGCGATGACATCAAAATAGTTTTCTTTTATCGTATCCGTAAAAATCCCATCTGTCACATTTACAACCATTTCCCTACTTAGCTGACTCTGCGCATCGTAATTCTGAAGCTTCTCAATTAAGAATTTAATCACAGGATATTTATCATTGCCCGTAAAAATGATCATTTCACAGCTATTATGGGCGGTTATGGAACTGGTCTGGGTAACTTCACTCCCCGATAATCCCCCAATAATCGCACCTGCTTCCCCAGCAATGAGACCGCCAATGATACTGCGTGTGATAACTCCGGTTTTAGATGAAGTTGCTTCTGTAATGGTACTTGAATCAATCTCAAGTTTGGCTTTTTTGATGTCTTTAAACGGAATTACATCATATTCAAAAATATTTACTTCCTCTGATTTGCAGTAAGCATCATAAATTCCAGGATTTGAAAAGTAATAAATCATGCACTGTGCGTGATTGTCAAATGCTAATCCACTTATAGGTGCCATATCATAGAATTTTATGCCATCAAGATTCTTCTCGTCTTTTTTTAAATTACTGTCAATAATTTCAATGCCAAAAGTGAACTTGAATCCTTGTTTCGCAATTTCCTGTTTAAGTGCATTGATCTTTTTTGAGTACCATAAGGAATACGTCAAAATTTTTTCCGTTGCCTTTTCCATTTTTAACTTGAGTTCTTTTTCTTCGAGTTCTCTTTTCTGATCTGTTGGTGAAAAATAACCTGCCACGAATAACCTCCATAAGTATTTTAAAATTTACAGCGTTTTACTTTGCCTGTTTAGGCTTATTGTTTACACTTTAATTATTGAATATAATACCAATAATTCCGCAAATTCAGACAAACTGAATCTGAGGGTTGGCTTCATCAGTATTAATACCCCACCGCTGTTACGCCATATTCAGCTTGGTCACTGGTAAAACCTTCATAGATCAATTGATCAATTAGGCCTGAACGCGAGAATGATGTATACGCTAAATACTCTTTAGCTTTTTTCGCTGCCTGGGCATTCCAATCGGCACCACAATTATCGGCCCCATAGGTTGCATCTTCATCAGAATAGCCTTCATATTGCAATTGACCAATTAAGCCATCATGCGAAAAGGCGGTATAATTTAAATACGCTTTGGCTTTTGCCAAGGCGTTTTTCTGCCCCATTGTTTGTTTTGGTTTCGCTGCTTCCGCGGCAGCTTTGTCAGCTGCTGCTTGATCGGCCGCTGCTTTATCCGCTGCGGCTTTGTCGGCTGCCGCTTTGTCCGCCGCTGCTTTATCGGCTACGGCTTTGTCGGCCGCTGCTTTGTCCGCTGCTGCTTGATCGGCTGTTGCTTTATCAGCCGCTGCTTTATCGGCTACCGCTTTGTCGGCTGCCGCTTGTTCCATCGTTATTTTTTCAGATGTTCCCTGTTTATTGGTCGGGGTGGATGACGTGGCAGCCGCTGAACTGGTCCCGGTGATGGCAACGCCAGTAATAAATAAACAGAGGCATCCCCCCAGGACGATAAAGGGTATTTTTAACGGCATTTTGCGAACACCAAAAACGATCAGCACCACCATTGTGGCGATCAGACCGACCAGACCGATCATTCCCAAAAACATCCCCAGGGATGAAGAAGAGCCTAAAATCAGGGCGATAAAACTTGCGCCCAGGACGATAAACGGTATTTTTAACGGTTTTCTCTGAATGCCGAAAATAATTAAAATAATGACACTGACAATAATACCTAATAACCCCATCGCTGCCCAAAATAGAAACATTTCATTTTCCCCCTAAATATTTAAATTCATTCCATCGCTTTCATAAGTAATTTGCCAAGTTGAACGAGTAGTGGGAAGGTTCAGAAAAGCGCGCTCTGCTGGCCACGCTTTTTCAGAACCTTCCCTAATTCCATTTATGCTGCTATTTTTTCACAAATGCCTGTTCCGTTTTCCCCGGTGCAGCCGCATCCTTCGGCACAACCATGATTTTGATGGCTTCCAGGCGATAACCGAAGCCTTCAGTTCCGGCACTGGCGCCATTTTTGGCCCAATCAAGCCAGCCAAAATTCTGGGCGTGGACCTGATAATAGATATCATAGTCGGCGGCAGCAGTGCCGGTCAGGTTAATTTGTATGGCCTCCAACCGCAATGATTTTCCGGTGGTCCCGCTGGCGGTGCCATTGCTGACAAAATCCTGCCAGCCGAGGTTCTCGACATGGGTCTTATACTGCACTCCCAGGTTATCGGCGCCATTGGCGGTAATTTCAATCCCTTCCAGTCGTAAGGATTGGGCAAAGGTACCGCTGGTTTCGCCATTTTTGACAAACCCCTGCCAGCCGATATTCTGGACATGGGTCTGGTAGCTGATCGTAATGTCTGGCGGGGCCAGGGTGTCGGTATCGGTGATGACATATTTTGAGGCGTGTTCAAACGAGAAACTCACCTTGCCGTCCGTAACCACGGCCTCATCCTGATAGACCAGTTTTTTGAGTTCTTCATTATAGTAATAGCGATACACCGTCTTGCCGTTTAAAGCGGGGTCAACCTGATAGGTCAATTGCCCGACAAAGGGCAGCGCACCATTATGGCTGATTTCGATTTGCAGCACATCGTCGCCGCCGGACAATTCGCCCAGGGCGGGATCGTCGAAGGTTTTGACACTTAAATCATAGGCTGCCGTAGCGCCGGACAGTTCATCAATGCTTTTGCCGTTGATCGACCATGAATAATTTTCAAATTCAAAAACGACATTGACATCTTTGCCTCTGGCCGTTTCCAGAATCGAGGTCGGCACCGGTTCGTCATTTTTCACCGGCACCGCAACGCTGGCACCAGCCTGAGCTTTTCCGATATCGGCAATGGCTTGTTGGTCATCAATATTGGTGTCCGGGGTTGGTTCGGGGGCTGGTGGTGGCGCCGGGGGGCCGGATGGGCCAGCCGGTGGCGCTGCTGGTGCGGTGATTACCTTGTAATCGGCGATGCTTTTGGACACTGTTTTGCCGCTATCATCCTGGATCTCGACGCCCAGGGTATAGGTTCCGGCGCTGCTGGGTTTAAAGATCGCCGTGTTGGCCAGTGATGCCGGCTGGATAATCGTGGCATCGCCGCCCTGGGTATAAAAGAACTGGTACTGATAGGGTGCGGTACCGTCGGCGCCGATGGCAGTAAGCCGGATCTCGGTGTTGACGACCTGTCCCGAGGCTTTATCGGCCGTAAAACTCTGAACATTGAAGTCGGCAATAAACGGGATCTGATTATCTTTGGCATAGGTTTCAGCCGCCGAACCGCGGGCGCCGTAGATGGTTAATAATGGACAACTTTCGAATGCTCTAAAACTGATATTGGTTACCGTATCTGGTATAATGACTTTTATAAGTTTCGGACAACTTCGAAAAGACCACGTTTCCAGACTTGTAACGTTATCTGGAATGATAATTGCGGTTAAACTTTGACAACCATCAAAAACGTTGTACCCGATTGTTGTTACGCCATCGGGGAGCTTGATAGTGTTTAGGCTGGAGCAATAACTGAAAGTACCACCACTCATGGTCGTAATCGTATCTGGCAGGCTGATACTAATCAGGCTTGTACAACCTCTGAAAGCACCAAAACCAATGCTGGTAATCCCTTCCTGTGAGCTGACCACGCTTAATTTCGGGCAATCACTGAAGGTATTATCCCCGATACTGAGCAGGCTTTTCGGCAGACTGATACTGCCTAACCGGGAACAGTTGCTAAACGACCCATTCCCGATACTGGAGAGGCCTTCCGTAAAATTAACCGTATTCAAGCGGAGGCAATTATTGAAGGCATTATCACCAATGCTCAAAACGCTTTCCGGCAGACTGATCAGGACTAAATTTTCACACGATTGAAAAGCGCCATTGCCGATACTGGTAACCCCAGTTGGGATGCTGATGCTGTTCAAACTGTTGCAGCCGCTAAAGGTATTCGCATTGATGATGTTAACCGCGGCGGGAATATTGACCTTTTGCAGATTGTTGCAATTTACGAAGGCACTTTCACCAATGGCGGTGACGCTTTCGGGAATCGTCATGCTGATGAGCTGCGAGCAGCCGGCGAAGGCGTTATGGCCGATGGCAACCAGATCCACCGGTAAAGTGACATTGGCTAAGTTCTTGGGACAGCGGACCAGGGTGGTTCCAGCTTTGTCAAAAAGCATCCCGTCATGACTGCTATAATTGGGATTATCAGCCGCGACATTGATTGTTGTCAGACTTTGGCAATTATCAAAAGCCTTAGCATCAATGCTGGTAATGGTTTTCGGCAGATTGATGCTAGTTAAGGAATAACAGCCGTTTAAAAGCTGACTGCTGATGGTCGTCATCCCGGCCGGAATGACCAGGCTGATGAAGCCTGTGCCTAAGAAAGCATCATTTCCAATACTGGAAACACCATCTGGTAAAGCAATACTATTTAAATTATTGCAATATAAAAACGCCGCTTCCCCGATACTGGTAACACTGGCCGGAATACTGATGCTGTTTAAACTGCCGCAGTTTTCAAAGCTCCAGCTACCAATCCGAAGGAGACCTTCGGGCAGGCTGATGGTGGCCAGACCGGTGCAGTTGGAAAAGGCCCCATCGCCAATTTCCAGGACTTTTTCACCGCCGAGAGTGGCAGGGATGGCGATCTCGGTGCCACTGCCGGTATAGCGGGTAATCCGCACGCCACCGGCAATGGCCGCCGTCTCAAAGCCTTCTTCGGTTGCCGCCGGGATGACCTTAAAGTCACTGATACTGCGGGCGGCCGTTTTGCCGGACCCATCTTTGATCTCAACCCATAGGGTATAGAGGCCGGCCACAGTGGGCTTAAAGGTGGCGGTAGCAGTGGTTGAAAAATTCTGAATCGTGGTGGTGTCTGCGCCCAGCTGGTAATAGAATTTATATTCATACGGCGTGGTGCCGTCAGCCCCTGCGGCGGAAAGCAGGATTTCGGTGTCAACTGTTTGACCGGAGGTTTTGTCGGCGGTAAAGCTGCTGACGGTGAAGAAAGCCGAACCAATAAAGGGGATGCTGTTATTATTGGCATAGGTCTGGGCATAAGATCCTATTGTGCCATAAATATTTATCAAAGGACAATTCCCAAATGCACCATAACTGATCGTTGTTACCGTATCAGGAATAACTGCGGTGGAAAGTAAAGTACATCTAGCAAATGCGTAGTTACCAATACTTCTGACACTCGTTTCTATGTTAATACTACTTAAGTTTGTACAATTATTAAACGTACTGTCTTCAATTATATCTAATCCTTTTGGAATATTGATACTGCTAAGGCTGGTACAACTATCAAAAGCATTCGAACCAATCGTTTTTATAGTATCTGGAAGTGTTAACTGGCTTAATCCGTTGCAATAATAAAAAGCTCCGCTACCAATATTTGTAATTCCTTCAAACAAAATGACATCGCTCATTCTTGTACAATAACTAAAGGCATAATTTCCGATGCTTTGAAGGCTTTTTGGCAGACTGATACTGCCTAACCGGGTGCAGTTACTGAAAGCACTATCCCCAATACTTGAGACGCCCTCCAATAGATTGACATTGTTTAATTTAGTACAATTACTAAAAGCGTTATCACCAATGCTTATTATGCTTTCAGGTAGACTGAGCGTAATCAGATTTTCACACGATTGAAACGCGCCATTACCAATACTGATTACCCCAGTTGGAATGCTGATACTATTCAAACGACGGCAGCCGCTAAAGGTATTAGCATTGATGGTTTTAACCACTATAGGGATATTGACACTCTGTAAATTTTCACAACTTATGAAGGCGCTTTCGCCGATGGCGGTTACGCTTTCGGGAATCATCAGTCTGGTAAGCTGTGAACAGCCGGCAAAAGCGTTATTGCCAACGGCAGCCAGATCCGCCGGTAAAGTGACACTGGCTAAGCCCTTGGGACAGCGGACTAGGGTGGTTCCGGCTTTGTCAAAAAGAATCCCGTCATGACTGCTAAAATTGGGATTATCGGCCGCAACATTGATTGCCGTCAGACTTTGACAATTATCAAAAGCTGTAGCATTAATGCTGGTGATGGTTTTTGGCAGGCTGATGCTGGTCAAACTGTTATACCTATAATAATAATTATTATTGTTGCCAAAAAGCTGACTACTGATGGATGTCATCCCGGCCGGTATGACCAGACAGGTGATCCCAGTGCCCAAGAAAGCATCATTCCCCAGGCTGGAAACGCTATCTGGCAAAGCAATATTATTTAAATTGTGGCAGGCTAAAAACGCCTCTTCCCCGATACTGGTAACACTGGCCGGAATACTGATACTGTTTAAACTGCCGCAGTTTTCAAAGCTCCAGCTGCCAATCCGCAGGAGACCTTCGGGCAGGCTGATGGTGGCCAGACTGGTGCAGTTGGAAAAAGCCCCGTCTCCAATTTCCAGGACTTTTTCACCGCCGAGAGTGGCGGGGATGGCGACCTCGGTGCCACTACCGGTATAGCGGGTAATCCGCACGCCACCCTCAATGGCCGCCGTCTCAAAGCCTTCTTCCGTGGCTGCCGGGATCACCTTAAAGTCACTAATACTGCGGGAAACCGTTTTGCCGGCCTTATCCTTGATATCAACCCAAAGGGTATAGAGGCCGGGCACGGTGGGCTTGAAGGTGGCGCTGGCAGTGGCTGACAAATTTTGAATCGTGGTGGTGTCGGCGCCCAGCTGGTAATAGAATTCATATTCATAAGGCGTGGTGCCGTCTGCCCCCGCGGCGGTGAGCAAAATTTCGGTGTCGACTGTTTGACCGGAGGCTTTGTCGGTGGTAAAGCTGCTGACGGTGAAGGCGGCTGAACCAATAAAGGAGATGCTGTGAGCAGCGGCATAGGTCTGGGCTGGGGAACCTGTCACCCCATAAATCGTCACCTTCGGACTTTCTTTAAAGGCTTCCCCACCAATGTCAGTGACACTGTCAGGAATGGTCACTGCGGTCAGGCTTTCGCAATTGTAAAAGGCATGATAGCCGATGGTGGTGGCTCCCTGGGGGAGTTCGATACGGGTCAGGCTGATGCAGTTGGCAAAAGCGACATCGCTGATTTCCAGGACTTTTTCACCGCCGATTGTTGCAGGGATGGTGACCTCGGCGGCGTTGCCGATGTAACGGGTAATACCCACCCCACCCTCAATGACCGCCGTCACAAAGCCGTCGGCGGTGGCTGCCGGAAGCACCTCAAAGTCACTGATACTGCGGGAGGCCGTTTTGCCGGCCTTATCTTTGACGTCAACCCACAGAGTATAGAGGCCGGCAACGGTGGGCTTAAAGGTGGCGGTAGCGGTGGTTGAAAAATTCTGGATTGTGGTGGTGTCGGCGCCCAGCTGGTAATAAAATTTATATTCATACGGCGTGGTGCCGTCGGCCCCTGCGGCTGTCAGTAGGATTTCAGTGTCCACCGTTTGACCGGAGGTTTTGTCACTGGTAAAACTGCTGACGGTGAAGGCGGCTGAACCAATAAAGGGAATGCTGTTATTATTGGCATAGGTCTGAGCCGCGGAGCCATTGCCCCCATAAATCGTCACCTTCGGACTTTCTTTAAAGGCTTCCCCACCAATGGCGGTAACACTATCCGGAATGGTCACCGCGGTCAGGCTTTCGCAATTGGTGAAAGCCCCAGACCCGATGGTGGTGGCTCCCTGGGGGAGTTCGATACGGGTCAGACTGATGCAGTTGGCAAAAGCAGAATTGTTGATGTTTTTCAGACTTTTAGGGAGATCGATGGTAGGTAGTTTGACGCAGTAATTAAAAGCTGCGTTTCCTATGCTGGTCAGGCTGTTGGGTAGGTTAATGGTTGTTAAGGCGTAGCATTGATCAAACGCGTTATTCTCGATACGAGTGAGTCCTTCGGGCAGGGTAACACTTGCCAGGCTCTCGCAGTTAGCGAAGGTAAAACTGGCGATAGACGTAATTCCATTAGGAATCGTGATACTGGACAGTTTTCGGCAGTAAGAGAATGCATTTCTACCGATACTGATCGTATTTTCAGATAGGGTAATCGTTGTTAAGTTCGAACAATTATTAAAAGCATATTCGCCGATATCGGCAATACTTGGCAGATTAACGCTTGTTAATTGACAAGTTGAAAATGAAAAATTGCCGATGCTCGTTACATTTGGTAAATCAATACTCGTTAATCCATAGCAATAACTAAAAGCAGAATCCTCCATTCTTTCGGCCTTGGGCAAGCTAATACTTGACAAGCCACTACAAGAATAAAAAGCCCGATCACCAACACTAATAACCCCAGGCATACTAACACTCTTTAACCTGGAACAATTATAAAACGCCTGATCCCCCACCGACTGCACACTTTCCGGCACGGTAATCGTCGTTAAATTACTGCAGCCGGAAAAGGCCTGGAAGCTGATGCTGGTAACCCCGGCCGGGATCGTGACCGTTGTTAAGCTGGTGCAACTGGCAAAGGCCCGGATATCAATTTTTAGCACTGGTTTTTCGTCCAGGGTCGCCGGGATCGTGACAGTACCGCCGCTGCCAGTATATTTGGTAATGCTGACCCCGCCGTCAATCGCACTGTACTCATAATCTCCGGCGACGGTGCTGGTCGCCAGGACTTCGCTGTCCGGCTGTGCTGGCATTTCCGGATTAAGCTGCTCCGTTGTTTTAAATTCAATTAAATTATTATTCGCAGCGCTGCTTGCCGGTTGAACTATGGCGGTATTATCAGCGCTTAATTCCTCAGCCAGAACATTGCCCGGCACCCCACTGATAAGCATCAAACCCACAATAAAGAGACTCATCTTTCGTTGCACCCCATTTTTACGTCGACTTTTCATAATATTTTTCCATCCCCCGATCAAAATATTTATCATATAATTTAATACATGTCTTTAAATCAACATATATTAAATATTTCTTTATTTTTGATTATACGCTTCAGATTAATCCCTGACAATAGAAAAGTAAATATTTGTCTATTTATTCGCTTATTGCGCTACATGATGTTGCCTCATAATAAGTATATTAACTTTTATTGATGCACCCTTTGTAAACTTTAACGCCATCAGATTGCCAAGCACACTCTCAGGATTTGGCAACCTAACTTTACCCGCCCAACACAAAAAAAACAGCGATCCGCAAATCGCTGTTTTTATCCTCACTCCGCTGGGATTTTGGGGGAACTGCTACTAAATATCCTTTAGATAATCCCAAATCATTAGTTTAAATAACTTATTTTTTTCGACAAAATGACACTGGGTAGCGATTCAGCCTACCCTTGCGATCGCTGCTAACCTTTTATTTGCTGCAAATCCGGCTACTTTACAACGCGTTTTTAAAGATCTGAATGACGTCTTCGAGCTTGGCCTGCCGCGGATTGGTAGCACTGCAAGCGTCTTTCATGGCGTTGACAGCCATCACTTCGAAATCTTCTTCTTTGGCGCCCAACGCGGCCAGACCGGATGGAATGCCGATATCCTGAGATAGCTGGACAATCGCATCGAGGCCTTTTTCAGCCGCATCACGCACCGACAGACCACTGATGTTTTCACCCAGGGCGACGGCAATGTCAGCCAGCCGCTGGGGGTTACTGTTTAAATTAAAACGCTGGACATGGGGCAACAGGATCGCATTGCAGACGCCATGGGGCAGGTCATAAAAACCGCCCAGCTGATGGGCCATGCCATGAACATATCCCAAACTGGCGTTATTAAAGGCCATCCCGCCCAAAAACTGAGCATACGCCATGTTATTGCGGGCCGCAAAGTTCTGGCCGTTGGCCACCGCCTGGCGGAGATTTTCGCCGATCAGCTTGATTGACATCAGCGCGGCGGCATCGGTGACCGGGGTGGCAATGGTTGACATATAGGCTTCCACGGAATGGGTCAGCGCATCCATCCCGGTGGCGGCGGTTAAGCCCGGCGGCATCCCCATCATCATGACCGGGTCATTGACCGAGATCGTCGGGGTGCAGCGCCAGTCCACAATCGCCATCTTAACATGGGTATCGGTGTTGGTGATAATACAAAAACGGGTCATCTCACTGGCGGTGCCGGCGGTGGTGTTGATCGCAATCAGCGGTTTCATCGCTTTTTTGCTTTTGTTGACGCCTTCAAAATCGCGGATATGGCCGCCGTTTCCGGCCACCAGGCCAATCCCTTTGGCACAGTCATGAGACGATCCGCCGCCTAACGAGACGATTAAATCACATTTATTTTCTTTAAATACGGCCAGGCCGTCATGAACATTGATGTCGGTCGGGTTGGGTTGCGCGCCGGCAAAAACGACAACTTTCAGACCCGCAGCTTCGATTATTTCTTTAACCTGATCGGCGACGCCCATTTTTTCCAGGCCGGCGTCGGTGACAATTAAGGCCTTTTTCAAACCGAGCGCCTTTGCCTGGACGCCCACTTCTTTCACTGAACCCGGTCCCATCAAATTCACGACGGGCATAAAAAACCCAAATACTTGATCTGCAACTGCCATAATTAAGTACCTCCTTGAATTTTGAATCTTATTAATTTTGTAACCTGAATCCGTTTGGCCAAACCCCGCCTATGTTAAACCGGCATCACCTCCATCGTCGTGGTCTTGCGGCAGCTGTCCGTTTGCAAACGTTTGCCTTATAGCCTGTCTACCACATTTTTTAGCAATTCCCCGGATTCTTAAAAAAAATAAGAAAAAAATGCTCATGATGCCAGGTCCCGCCTGATCTTTAAAAAAGACCTTAACCAAGGCCCTGTGTGACCCGATCACATTAAAAAAAGCCGCCCCGTGCTATACTAAACATATAAGATCCGGCCCAGCATCAGAATTGATTATCGCTTTGCCCCCTCAGACCGGTGGCAAAGTTAAACCCGCGCGGTAAATCGCGACGAAGCGGAGGTGTCTGAGATGAAAAAGACAACCCTTGTGATCCTCGGGGCCAGCATCGCTGCGGTCCTGCTCCTACTGATTGGGATGATGGGCACGATTATCTATTTGCTGTCCAATAACAACAATCCGCAACCAAACTTTCAAAATATGTCCGGCGGCATGATGGGGTCCGGGCTGATGAATACGGAAATGATGGATGAGGGGATGATGCATGCGACGATCGAAAGCGAGCATGATTATCTGGTCCATATGATTGCCCATCACGAGGAAGCGGTGGCCTCGGCCACGGTCCTCAAAGCCAATACCGACCGGCCCGAAATGAAGCAATTCGCCGACACGATTATCACCACCCAGACGGCCGAAATTAACCAGATGAAAAGCTGGCTGGACAGCTGGTATCCCAACATGGATCATCAGGTTGATTACCAGCCGATGATGCGGGATCTGACTAATCTCAAAGGCGACGCCGTCGATCAGGCCTTCCTGCAGGATATGATTTTCCATCATATGGATGCCGTGATGATGTCCCAACAACTGATCACCAGCGACTATGCCGACCATCAGGAAATAATTCCCTTTGCCCAGACCATCCGCGACACCCAGCGTGACGAAATTCATATGATGCGCAACTGGCTGGCCACATGGTTTTAAACCCTGATCAGGATTATGCACATGCCCCGCCGGCAAGAACGGAAATAACCCCGGCCGGGGCGGCCAACGCCAAAGCGGGCCGGTTTCACCAGTAACGGTGGAACCGGCCCGCTTTTTTGCGGTCGTCAGCTTAAAGGTCAAATGCCTCGAGATCATCCGGCACCAGCAGGTTGCCATCGAAAAACGGCGCCCCCTCGGCGGTATACAGGGCCTTGCGCTGGGCCAGATGGCGATCTTCGGCATGATAGAGCAGCAGGTTGGCCACGGCCAGCCGGGCCCCGATTTCACAGGCGTCCTTCACCGTGGTATGGGCCTTCTCATAGGGCTTGAAGCGCTCCCGCTCGGCATAGAGGCAGAAGGCCTCATGGAGCAGCCAGTCGGTTCCAAAGGCGTAGGGGTACTCGTGCTCCTGATAGGGCTCATCGCCCAGAAAGGTCAGCCGCCGCCCCGTCGACAGCGTCATCGCAAAGCCGAACTGCTTGGCCTTGTCGGACTGGATATCAAAAAAAGTCACCTTGTTGCCAAAAATTTTCTTGCTCTGTCCGTCCTTGACCACCTTAAACACGACCCGATCGCCAATCAGCTTGACAAATTTCTCCGGCAGCATCAGTTTGACAATCGTCAGCGCCGTTTTCTTCAGCTCGGCATGACAATAAATGGTCAGCTGGCCCTGATAGCGGCCGTTTTTGATCGCGGCGGTGATCATCCGGATCAGCCAGATCAGCCCCAGCAGATGATCGGTATGGCCATGACTGATAAAGACCTCATGGATCTGCGTCAGGCTGATGTCGGCCCGCTCCAGCTGAGTCAGAATGCCGTTGCCGCCGCCGGCATCGACCAGAAAATAGTCCTCACCCTGCTGGATCGCAAAGCAGGTATTATAACACCGGGTCACCGCCGCATTGCCGGTGCCCAGAATAATTAAGCGTTCACTCACGTTGTTCCTCCCGTCATTGTGTCATTTATCGTTTCTTGCTTGATTATACTAAAAAAGCCGCGCTTTTTCCAGTCCCAACCGCGCCGGGGCGGCTATTCGCGATTTTTCAGCGCCGCCGCCAGGGGGATCTGGTTGATCCGCCGCAGCTGCAGAAAATTGATGCCGAGGTAGGAAGCCAACCCGATCGCGACAATCAGCGGATAAAGATACAGCGGCAGATAGACCGGCAGATAACCGCTGAGTTTCAGCTGGACCAGGTAAAAGCTGCCCTGAATCCCCAGCTTGACCAGCGGCAGCGACAAAATCAGCGATCCCAGCACCACCGTGGTTGTCGCTCTTAGATAAAGCTTGCTGATTTCCGCGGTCTCATAACCAAAGACCTTTAAATAGGAAATATAGAGGGCGTTTTTGTCGATCACCAGTTTGGTCAGCACCACCATCAGCACCAGATAAATGACCACCGCCGCAAACAAACACAGCGGCGCCAGCTGATTAAAAGAGGACAGCATCTGATCCCCGAATTTGGCCATCTCCGCCGGGGTGATCACCGTCGCCACCACGTTTCTATCGGCAAAGGTCAATTCCTGATCGGAAAAATAGCCGTTAAAATAGTCCGCCTCGCGATCAAGCAGGGCGTTGAGCTGGGCCTGACTGAGAAAGACCGTCAGCCCCCCGGGATAGTCGACGATGCCCAACACCGTGACGGTATCTTCCTGATTGGTATAGGGATTGACAAAATCCAGCCGCGCGCCGGCGGTGGCGCCCAGCTTTTTAGCCAGCCCGTCGGACAGATAGACCCCGGTTTGATCCGCCGCCAGGGGCAGTTCGGAAAAATAGCGGGAATCCTCCCGGAGCCCCCAGAAGGCCACTTCGATATTTTTAGCGGCCGGCGGGTACCAGGTTTCCAGCCCCGCCACCGTCATTTTTTCGGCCGACCCGGGGTTTTGCGGTTCGGCCGGGGCTTTTAACAGATACTGATAGTCCGACACCGCCGCGGCTTCAATGCTGTCCACATAATGGCTGATCATCGGCGTGATCGCCAGCCCGAACATCAGGATAAAACTGGCCAGAAAGATCCCGATAAACAGGGTCAGATAACTGGCCTTGTTCTGCAAGATCACCCGCAGCCGAAAACGCGAAAAGAAGGAGATCCGCGGCAGTTTGACGGCCCGGCGGTGGCGGTTCTGGTGCAGTTCTTTCCGTAAAAACTGCAGCGGTGACAGCGCCAGTTTCCGCGCCAGAGTCACAAAATTGATCACCACCATCAGCACCAGCGGCACGACCGTGGTCAGCAGCAATGCTTCGCGGTTGACTGTAATCGTCATCGGCGGCAGGCTGTAGCTGCTGTCGTACATCACCTTAAAGAAATCCGGCATCACCAGATAACCGATCAGATTACCCAGCACCGCACTAACCAGGGTCACCGCCACCGGCATACTCAGGTAATGGCGCAGCAGTTCCGCTTTGGTATAGCCCGAGGCCAGCAGCGTCCCGATCATCGCCGCTTCCGCGTCGATGGTGCTGTTGATCACAATCGCAAAAACAAAGGCCATGATCAGAATAATCAGCGACAGCAGCACCTTCATCATCGGCACATCTGAACCCATGTCATCATCGATAAAGGTGATGCTCTGGTTGTTCTCGGCGCTGACAAAGCCGGTCAGCAGCACCCCGCTGGCGATCAGCTGATCCTTGATTGCGGTGGCCAGCTGACGCTGGGCGGTGACACTCAAATCGCGATTGTCAAAGCGATAGCCATAGCCGTTGACGATGTCCGCCGCCGGCCAGCCCGCAAAGGCGGCCGGAGTGACAATGCCGACCCCGAAATGAAAGGAATCCATCATCAGATCGGCATTGTTTTTAAACAGCGAGCTGTAATCCGGCAGGCTGATGGTGCCGGTGATCGTCATCGGGACCCCATCGACGGTCACGGTATCGCCGATGGCCAGCCCATAGCTCGCGGCAAACAGCCGGTCCAGGGCCATTTCGTCAGCGGCCGCGGGGCGGCGCCCGGAGATCACCGTGACCAGATTAATATCCGCCCGCTCCGGGTAGATCCGCAGGGTGGCATCATCTGACAAGGGCAGCTCGCGATAATCATTCTGGTAAATCGTTACGCCCCGTTTTTCGGCGGCGGCCCGGGCGGCACTGCTTAATTCCCCGGCGGTAGTAAAGGAGCCATCCTCGACCTTGGCGTCGGCCTGGTTCTGATCTAACACCGTCTGGGCGCCATCGGCCACCGCCAAAAACCCCGACATGATCGCAATGGTCACCGTCAGCATCGCAAAGATCGCCAGATAGCGGCCGCGGTTGCTCAGTAAATCGCGTTTGAAACGCTTGCGCAACGGATTTTTCATGATCATGCCCCCCTTACCACTGCAGCTCGCTGGCGGCAATCGGGTGGTCGTTGACCTCGTCGGTGACAATCCGGCCGTCATGCAGTTTTAATACCCGATGAGCCATCTGCTTGATCGGTTCGTTGTGGGTGACAATAATAATGGTGTTATGATAGGTTTGATTGATGGTTTCAAGCAGGGCCAGAATTTCCTTGGATGTCTGATAATCCAGGGCTCCGGTGAGCTCATCACAGAGCAGCAGGGTGGGATTTTTGATCAGCGCCCGGCCGATGGCACAGCGCTGCTGCTGGCCCCCGGAGAGCTGATGGGGGAACTTGTCGCGATGCTCCCAGAGCCCCAGAGTATGCAGCAGCGCATCCATTTCCAACGGCTTTTGACTGAGATACTGGCCGACTTCAATGTTTTCTTTAACCGTCAAATTGGGGATCAGGTTGTAAAACTGAAACACAAAGCCCAGTTTATCACGGCGATAACGGCCCAGACTGGCGGGGTCCAGCCGCGAAATTTCCTGCCCGTCAATGATGATGCGGCCGCCATCGATTTTTTCCAGACCGCCGACGACATTTAAAAAGGTCGATTTACCGCTGCCTGACGGTCCCAGAATAACGCAGATCTGCCCCGCCGCCAGGCTCGTTGTCACCCCATCCAGAACCTTGACCCGGGCCGCCCCGCTGCCATAACTTTTGTCCAGTTGGGAGACGCTCAGAAACACCGGTTGGTTGGTGTTGCTGGTTTCGTTGTTGGTACCATTTCTTTTTTCCATGATCTTGCCTCCAATAGTGAGATTTTTTCACTCCACCACAGCCGCAATTCCCATGCCTTGTCTCTTTTGTGCCATCAAAAAAACACCTGTGAAACAATAGCAAGTAAACTACTGTCCCACAGATGTCAAATATACGCATCTGCTGTCACCTTGTGACCCGGCCCCACAAATTTTAAACGCTCCCGCCTTTAAAATTTATCGCCTGCTCAGTTTGTACTGTCGAAAAATATGCAGTGCAAAGAGTCTTTTTACGATAATATGATATTTTACGCAGTTTGTCAAGGCTTATCGTCCTAAAAACCGCAGATAGATTGATTAAAATGTTTTGAATTCATTCAATCCCACTGCAGCAACCAGCGCCCCCTGGCGTTATGCTTTTTTCTTTTGATTATCCGCGAAAACTGCCGATTTATCTATCTGTTGTTTTTTTTGTTGAGTTAATCAAATAATCCTGTTACACTGAAACGGTCAACGACGGAAAAACACCCGTTGCTACGGAACTTAAATTGAAGGAGACCATCATGTTAAACGATACAACCAATAATTATTTAAAAGCCTGTGCTGACTGGCGTCAAAAATTTCTGGCCATGGACCAGTCACAGCTACTAAAAGCATTGCCGGAAATCACGATTCAGGGGGACTATCTGACCCTGACCCTCTTTGGCCGCAAATTCGGCATCCATTCCCAGACCGGTTACATTGTCACCCTGGCCGATCTTCAGCCGGCGGAAGTCGTCAGCCAGCTCAATATCTACACCCTGTTCGGATTTGTCTCGCCACAGGCTCATTTTCGCGACAAATGGGTGCCCTTCCGCGAACTCAGCGGCGCCTCTCCGTTTGCCCCCGCTTTTGAAAAGAATGTCCTCGTTCCCTTTGCGCTGACCTTTTCCGGCCAGCCTGACAAGCTGGCCAGGGCCTGTGAACGCCTCGGCGGCGTCAACCTTGCCCACGCCGATGTCGGTTATCGCATCAATTCCTTTGACTGCCTGCCGATCAAATTTCTGTTCTGGGATGGCGATGATGAATTCCCGGCCCAGGGCAATCTGCTCTTCGATGCCAGCGCCACCGATTTTATCCATGTCGAAAGCACCGTCAGCCTGGCCATCGAGGGGATTCAGCGACTGGCCGAAGCCGCCGAACTTGAGATCAAAGGACCCTTGTTTCAGATGTAGCCGCCCGATGCGCCCCAACTACGCCAAAAAAATCCCATCCGCAAAATACTTGCGAATGGGATTAAAATGCGTTTTATGTCCTGCCCTGAGGGATTCGAACCCCCGACCTTCCGGTTCCTAGCCTTATTGGTTTAAATTATTCATTTGCAATGTATTGATTGCCCACAAAGGCAGATTAATCAGCCATTCTTCCTGCTTATAATCCATCATCGAGGTGCGAACTGATATTGGGGGACTGAATTTTTCATGATAGGTTCTCAAGCTTTTAGCTTTCAAATTGGTCTCAGCCTTGACCTCAACGGGAAACACAGCACTTCCATTATCAACAAGAAAATCAATTTCAGCACTCCCCCGATCATTGGTCCAGTAATAGGTTTCAATGCTCGCTAACGTCTTTAACTGCTGGAGCACATATTGCTCTGTCAAAGCGCCTTTAAACTCTTTGAACAGATCGTTACCATCAAGGAGAACGCTTTGATTCAGTCTGACCATACAGGATAGCAACCCAACGTCCAGGATAAACAGTTTGAACGCCTTTAAGTCTTCATAGGCCTTTAATGGCAGACCTGGTTTTGTTACCCGTTGGACTTTGTGAACCAAACCGCAATCTGTCAGCCAGAGCATTGCCATTTCGTAGTCTTTCGCCCGTGACCCTTCCTTGATCAGACCATAGATAAACTTCTTGTTTTCTTTGGTGAGCTGGGATGGAATATTATTCCATAACATCCGAATCCGTGGGATCACTTCATTTGGCGCATGTTTCGAAAAATCCTGCTCATAGGCAGTTAGTATTCGCTTCTGTATCGCTCTCGCCTCATTAAAATCCTGATTATCAACAAAACTGACAACGACTTCCGGCATCCCACCAATAAAATAGTAATATTTGAGCAAGTCAATGTATTCCTGTTTAAATGTGTTCGCTAACTCATAATCACCTTTTTCGATGAGTTCGACAAATTGTTCTTTTCCCATCGCTTTCATAAATTCTGTAAAGGACAAGGGATAGAGGTCAAGAAATTCTACCTTGCCGACCGGAAATGATGTCCCCTGATGCAAAGCAACCCCCAGCAATGACCCAGCACAGATAATTTGATATTCGGGTGCATTTTCATTGAAATACTTTAAGGCTGTCAAAGCCTTGGGCACTTCCTGAATTTCATCAAAAATAAGCAGGGTATTTTCAGGATCGATCTTATTGCCTGAATAAAGTTCCAAGCCGGTGATTATCCGGTCAATTTTCATATTGGCTTCAAACAGATCCTGCATCTGCTGATTATTATCAAAATTGATATAAACAACGTGATCATAGGTTTTCTGGCCAAAGTTTTTCATCAACCAGGTTTTACCGACCTGCCGGGCACCTCTAATAATGAGGGGCTTTTTGTTTTTCTTGAGCTTCCATTTATTTAACTGTTCCATTGCCAGTCGTTCCATTTTATTTACCTCATTTTCGTGTTCTCGTTCATCTTTACACATATTACAACGAATATACGTAACATGTCAACATTTTTTACGACGAATACTTGCAGATATGGTGCGAATATTTTAATAACGGCTTGCATATACCTAATTTTTCTATCGGTTAATTTTTGGTTAATCATAAAAAAATCCCATCCGCAAGAAACTTGCGAATGGGATACCCATGCGTTTTATGGCGTGCCCTGGGCGTACCCTACCGTATGTACGACAATTATTAAGAAAATCACGGGAAATTGTTTAATAATTATATAATGATCCAATCCCCAGATCGATTATTCCCTTTGAGGATAATCATAGCTTTATCCTATAAGTCTGCCATGATGCATTTTACCGAACAGTTCTCCTTTGTCTTATAAAAATGTGTATATACTTTTACTAGAAAACAACACTCTAATTAGAATATTCTCATTTTTAACAACTTCCTATAAAATCTCAATAATACATTTTGCATATTCTGACCGTGAAAGGCCACCTGGATCAGCTATCAGATCTCATAGCAAATATTAATCAATTTTAAGTAGTTTGGCATTGATTGCCACGATGATTGTACTTACGGACATAAGTGCTGCCCCAACTGCCGGGTTTATAACGACCCCCTGATAATACAGAACGCCTGCTGCTAAAGGCAGTGCAATCATATTATATGCAGTAGCCCAGATCAAGTTTTGGATCATTTTTTGATAGGTTGCTTTTGAAAGCTTTAAAATCGTAACCACATCCAGTGGATTGCTTCGTACAAGAATAACATCTGCCGTTTCAATGGCTACGTCGGTACCCGCTCCGATAGCGATACCTAAATCAGCTTGTGCCAGTGATGGTGCATCATTCACCCCATCACCAGTCATTGCCACGATCTTGCCTTCGTTAATAAGCCCCGCAATTTTAGCTGCTTTTTCCTGGGGTAATACCTCAGCAATCACGGTATCGATCTTCAGCTGATTACCAACATAAGCGGCAACACGCTGATTGTCCCCTGTTAATAAGATCGTTTCGATCGCCATCGACTTTAACATCTCAATCGCTTCCCTGGCACTATCTCTGATTATATCTGATAATGCCAGATAGCCAAGGAGGTTATCGCCATCTAATATGAATACTACTGTTTTTCCCATTTGGGCGAGTTTTTCATAATCCTCGGCCTCAAAAGCGATTTTTTCAGAACGCATATAGCCGGGACTCACGATCATCAGTTCACGTCCATCTACCTTGGCTTTTAATCCCTTACCCGGAATATTTTGATAATCCTTTACTTCCCTCAACTTGAGGTTTAATTTTTTTCCTTCATTTACAATACCCTTTGCAATGGGATGTTCCGAGTTTGCTTCAACTGAATACGCAAGTGAGAGAAGTTCATGCTCAGTTATACCAATGGCTTTGATATCCGTTATCCCAAATGTACCTTCAGTCAAGGTTCCGGTTTTGTCGAAAACCACGGCATTCAGTTTTCGTGCATTTTCAAATGCTGCCCGATCTCTAATTAAAAGACCTTTTTGCGCTCCGATGCTTGTCGAAACAGCCGTTACCAGCGGTACGGCCAAACCTAATGCGTGAGGGCAGGAAATAACAATAACGGTGACTGCGCGCGTAACTGCAAAATTCAGATCTTGTGAGATAATCAGCCATGCCAAAAAAGTCAATGCTCCGGCAATCACGGCGATATAAAACAACCACTTGGCTGCTTTGTCTGCCAATCGTTGGGTATTGGATTTTGAATTCTGGGTTTCCCGAACAAGTTTTAGCACTTGTGACAGAAAGGTCTCTTCCCCCACTCGCGACACATGAAATTTCAAAATCCCTTCACCATTGATGGAACCGCCAACGATTTCATCGCCTTTTTCTTTTTCAACCGGGACTGATTCTCCTGTAATCATCGATTCATTCACTGTTGATCTGCCATCATAAACTAAACCATCAATTGGAATCTTTTCACCCGGTTTTACAAGAATGGCATCTCCTGCCTTCAATTGTTTGACCGAAACATCAGTAATTTCACCATTGGCCGTTATCTGGTGTGCTTCTTCAGGCATCAGTTTAACCAGTTCATCCAATGCCCTTGATGCGCCCATTACCGATTTCATTTCAATCCAATGACCTAAAAGCATGATCACAATTAATGTGGCTAGCTCCCAAAAGAAGTCATCACCGTTTATAAAAAATACAGTTAGGGTGCTATAGATATAGGCGATTGTGATCGAAAGCGCAATCAGTGACATCATTGCTGGTGATTTTTTCTTAAGCTCATCCCTGGCCCCAGTAATAAAAGGCTTTCCACAATAAATAAAAAGTATGGTTGAAAGACCAAAAAGTAAATAGGAATCTCCCGTAAAACGCCAATCGACACCGATAAACATTTGGATCATTGGCGATAAGAGTAATATCGGTACCGTAATAATCAAAGCGATAAAAAATCTTTTTCTAAAATCCGCCACCATCATCGCATGATGATCATCATGTTCGGTGTGTTCTCCATTCTCCGGCATAGGATGGTGTGAATGCTTATTTTCTACAGGGGAAATCGGTCGGTCTGCTTGAGGCATTTGATTCATTTTCCCATGAGCGTGGTTATGTGTATGTTCATTATTCTTTTTCGGATTTTCCTTGTTTTCCGGGGGCATATGATCTTTATGAGCATGATGGGTTCCATGGTCATCACCCATTAACGCTCCTTCAGATTGAGTCTTCTGGGGATTCTGAGTTCTATTTTCTTTGTCTATCTCATTCACATCCTTTCTTTACTTATAGTATAAATAACCCGATCACATTTTCAAAACTGAAATTGGGTTTTTTATATATGTTTTCTGCAAAATAATTGACCACAAAGAAATCCTTCGTGTTTGTATTTTAAATTATTTACTCAAACTTCGCACATAATAATCGTCTAAAACCATTGTAATTCCGATGTTACGG
>NZ_JBDODG010000007.1:0-69957 GCF_039830195.1 Acetobacterium sp.
GTGCTCGGGACTTTCACCCGTTAGATTGCGCCCATGCCGGGCGCACATAAAAAAATCCCTCGCATCGTTGATACGAGAGATTTATATAAGTTCTTCATTCTCTATAATTTCAAAATTACGGTAAACGTGGTACCCTGACCCAGCTCACTTTCAGCCGTTATGGTTCCATCCACCAGATCCACTACCCGTTTAACCAGGGCCAGTCCCAGTCCGTTGCCTTCTTCTGAATGGGAGGTATCGCCCTGATAGAAGCGGTCAAAGATGCGGCGGCAGGTTTCTTCACTCATACCACAGCCACTATCGCTGACCTTGACAATGACCTGATCATCTTCTTTTCGCAACTCAATTTTTACCAAACCACCCCTTTTAGTAAACTTGATGGCATTGGTCAGCAGATTATTCCAGACAATTTCTAGCAAGCTTTCATCGGTGATAATGGTTACCTCGTCCAGATCGGCGTCAAATTCGATTTTTTTTTCGTCAAATTTATCTTCCAGCGCCAGCATGCAGCAGCGCAGCTGTTCATCCAGGGCGTAGCTTTCGGTCTGGATAATTTCCTGATTTTCCAGCTTGTTCAATTTTAGAATATTGGTTACTAAGGTAGATAGTTTTTTTGAGGCCTCGACAATGGTATCAATATATTCCTGTTTTTCTTCCTGGGGCAATGCCTCTTTTCTGAGCGCTGAGGCATAGCTTTGGATAATCGCCAGCGGTGTTTTCATCTCATGAGATACATTAGTGATGAAATCGCTTTTTAAGGTTTCAATGGTAGCCAGTTCCTCGACCATCTTGTTAAAATCATCGATTAGCACCTCCAGGTCATCCTTTTTATGGTCTTTTCGTTGGGAGTGCACGTGAACAGTGAAATCGCCAGCGGCCACTTTTCGGGCTGCCTGACCGATTTCCGTCAATGGCCTTTGAAATCCGGTATACATAATAAAGCGGGTCCCAAGACTGACAATCAGTCCCATAAACAGCGCATAGGACATGCCCACCAGTGCCATGATCCAGGGATTGGTCTGATCCAGCATCTGCTGATTGAAAATTAGCACTTCTCCGGCACTGCAGATTAATACCACCCCAAAGACAATTAAAAACTCTTTCCAGAAAGGGCGCTTGGCATTGATCCGCTTATCTTCCAGATTTTCATAGCGAAACTTCATCCTTTAATCACCGCCTTGTATCCCAGGCCCCGGACTGTCACAATTTCCACATCGTCACAGTCTGAAAGTTTGTCACGCAGTTTGGTGATCGAAACATCCACAGTTCGGGGCGTGCTTTCGGTATCATATCCCCAAAACTCATCCATCAGCTGAGCCCGAGTAAAGGTGCGTTTAGGATAGGATAACAGCTTAAATAGAATATTAAATTCCCTTACCGTCAGCGAAACTTCCTCTCCATTGAGATACGCGGTAGTTTCCTCTTCATTTAAGATCAGCGAACCCGCTTCCAGTTTTCGCTCATTGCGGATATTGGCCCGTCGCAATAAGGCTGACACCCGTAAGAGCAGTTCATCCATCTCGATCGGTTTTACCATATAATCGTCAATGCCCAGGCTGTAGCCTTTTTGTTTGGCAGACATGTCATCCCGGGCCGTCATGAACAGAATCGGGATGCTCTTATCCTGGCGGCGGATCTCTGCGGCCAGTTCAAATCCGTCCATCTCCGGCATCATAATATCCGAGATGATCAGATTCACCGGTTCTTCCAGGATCCGGTCAAAGGCTTCACTGCCATTTTTACAGCTGATCGCCCGGTAGCCCTTATTATTTAAAAATGAGCAGACAATATAGTTCAGTTTCTCGTCGTCTTCAATTACTAAAATATTGATCATTATCTTTCCTCCCCTGCTGGATTCTACTGCATGATATCATATCCTGATGATGTTAAAGATTTGTTAAGTCAACAATTTTATACTAAAAACGCCCGATTGATTCCCGTCAACCGGACGCATAGCACTGAGTAAGCTTGTGCTCCTCCAGCCGTTTTTCATATATCTGGTTCTGATTTTTCCCTTCGCTTTTGGCCAGATAAAGAGCCTGATCGGCCTTTTCAAAAAACTCACTGGTTGACCAGCCGGAATTGGCATATTCCGCAATCCCACAGCTGAAGGTTATCTGAGATCCCTTAAGAAAATCAAAATGGTGCTCCCTGAATTCCTGGTGCATTTTATCAATCATTTCGACAACAGCTGCGATGGGATGACCGCTAAACAACAAAACAAATTCTTCCCCACCATAGCGAAAGACATTTTCATTACCCGGTGTATTCTGAGATAAGATGTCCGCCAATGTTACTAATACTTCGTCACCTTTACTATGACCATAGCTATCATTAATCAGCTTAAAATCGTCCAGATCAATAACGGCCAGAATCAACGGGGTTCTGGTCACCCCCTCCTGATAAACCGCCTGCCCCAGAATATCGACCATCGCCCGGCGATTTAAAAGTCCGGTCAGCGGTTCTGTTTTGGCTTCCTGGATTAGCTCCATTTGTTTTAAGTAGCTGTTGTGGATGCTCTGTGCCTGTTCATTGGTATAACGGGTCAGTACCTTGGCCCCCAGATAGGAGCAAAAGATCATAATCCCAGCCACGATACAATCCAAAAAGATCGCTTTTACATCGCGATCGCCTTCAAAACTGGCAATCTGGAAAGCCAGAATCAGAGAGATATAGCTCAACCCGAAGACAAGACGCGTCAGTTTTAAGTCAGCAAAGATAATCGTCATAAACACCGCAATACAGGGCACACACAAGATCGGCGGAAAGGTGTGATGAAAGCATTGAACACAGGCGCAAATCAGAAAAAACAGGATCGCAACCGTATGATTTTTGGTTTTTTCACTGGTTTTTTCTGTTTTTAGCATAAAATACGCCCCTAAAATAAAAATTAGGTTCAACACCGATGGCAGTACCAGATAGAGCAAAAGATAGCGGATGATGGCTGGCGAAAAGGTCTGGCTGTGTTTATTAAAAATAAAGATGAAAATTTCAACAATAAAAATGATGATACCGATTATTACACAGGTGCGAAACATAATTTTTCGCCATTTTTCATGCAGTTCATTATTGATGTTTAGCAACTGATGCATTAGTATCCCTCCTCTGCTCTTCTGAAATTGACAAACCCAAAGTCCGTTTGATTTTATGTCAAAAAACGTTGTCTAAATTGACGATGTGGTAAATTATACCATAATTGCGGCCATTTGTTAAATACGAGACTGAGATTGATTTGATCATATTTTTCTAGTATAATGAATGTAATTGTTAGACATGGCGTTTTTCTTTGCCATTGATTAGCTGATGTATCGTTATCATCGGTAGCTGACTTTTCATCTCAGTCAACCAACCATAAAATTTAGAAAGGGGGTTTGTTATTGTGAGCATTCTTTTTGAAAAATTCAAAGACGTTCTGGTTTCGGTATTACCGATTACACTACTTGTTGTCATTTTAAGCCTTACCCTTGTTCCGATTGATAACTATGTCATGATGCGCTTTCTGCTAGGGGCTTTACTGATTGTTGTTGGACTGACCATTTTCCTCTTCGGGGTCGATCTGGGCATTGCGCCCATCGGTAATCTGATGGGGACCCATATTACTAAAAGTAACAAGGTCTCGATCGTCATCATTTCAGGATTGGTACTCGGTTTTTTCATCTCGGTGGCTGAGCCGGATCTCCATATTCTAGCGGGCCAGGTGGCACTTGTTTCTGCCAATGTTATCACAAAAACCGAAATTATTCTCTGTGTTTCCGTTGGGATCGCCCTACTGCTGACCGTTGGTTTTTTACGCGTTATTTATAACAAGTCCCTAAACCTGCTCCTGACGATCATCTATGGCGTCATTCTGATTATTTCTTTATTTACTTCCCAGGAATTTCTGGCCATTTCTTTTGATGCCTCTGGAGCCACTACTGGAGCGCTGACGGTTCCTTTTATTCTGGCTTTGTCGATAGGGATTTCTTCATTAAAAAAGGGGAGCGCGTCGGAAGATGACAGTTTTGGTCTGGTTGGCATTGCCTCTACTGGTGCCATCCTGGCAGTGATGATTATGAGTGTTTTAAAGGGTACCAAAGAAATCAGCGGCAGTCTTGACAGTGGTCTGTCCGAATCAACCGCTGTGATCCTGCCTTTTATTAATAAACTGCCCACGATACTTTATGAGGTCGTTCTGGCCCTGTTGCCGATTGTCGTCATCTTTGTTGTTTTTCAGATGATCTCCTTTAAATTAAAAAAGAAACCGCTAAAACGAATTATCAAGGGTCTGCTTTATACCCTGATTGGTCTGGTTCTTTTTTTAACCGGAGTTAATGCCGGATTTATGGACGTCGGAACCCTGGTAGGTTATAATATTGCCAGTATCGACAATAAAGCGGTGCTGATCGCCATTGGGGCGCTATTAGGTCTGGTGGTTATTCTGGCTGAGCCAGCGGTTTATGTGTTGACCAAGCAAATTGAAGATGTCACCAGCGGCTACTTAAAACGAAAGGTCGTTTTGGTTGCCTTATCACTGGGGGTATCTCTGGCTGTGGGCTTATCGATGCTGCGGATCATCGTTCCGGAAATCAAACTCTGGCATTATCTGCTGCCCGGTTATATCCTTGCCATTGTTTTAAGCTATCTAGTGCCAAAGTTATTTGTGGGGATGTCTTTTGATTCCGGCGGGGTCTCTTCCGGCCCGATGACGGCGACTTTTATTCTTGCTTTTGCCCAGGGTGCAGCCGAATCCATCGAAGGCGCAAATGTGCTGGTCGATGGTTTTGGACTGATTGCCATGGTTGCCCTGATGCCGATTATTGCCCTGCAAATTCTGGGCCTGATCTTTAAAATCAAAACTGTTAAAGGGGGAATCTCCGAAAATGGATACTCATGAAAATGTAACAGAAAAAAAGAGCTATGAAATATTAGCTGTCATTGTCAATTTCGGTGTTGGTTCCAAAATTCTGCAGCTGGGAAAAAAATGCGGAATTTCCGGTGGTACCATCTTTTTAGGAAAGGGCACCCAGCATTGCCTGATCAATGATTTTCTGGACATTTGTGATGAACGGGTCGAAGTGGTTCTGATGATTGCCCAGACCGGAAAAATAGAATCAGCTGCCGAGGAAATCAGCCGTAAATTCAAATTTGCCAAGGCCCATCATGGGATTGCCTTTACGGCTACGTTAAATAATTTTTTAGGGGTTCGGAATTGTGCCTATGATAAAACTCATGAAGAAAAAGGAGTCAATAAAACAATGTATGAGGCGATATTTGTGATTGTCGATCGCGGCAATGCGGAAACGGTTGTCGGTGCAGCTGAAGCCGCCGGTGCCAATGGCGGAACCATTATTAATGCCCGGGGCTCGGGTGTTCATGAATACGCAAAACTCTTTGCCATGGATATTGAGCCGGAAAAAGAAGTGGTGATGATGATCCTGGAAAGCGCTAAAACCGAAGCAGTTGTCAATGCCATCCAGGATGCTACCGAAATGGACAAGCCGGGAAATGGCATAATCTTCACCATCGGCGTGAATAGAACCTATGGATTGTATCAACACAACCATTGATATGAACCGCATCTGATCCTGATTAACGATTTTTTTACTGTTTTTTCTAGACTGCAAGCCAGCCCGATGTGTTTTCGGCAAACACACCGGGCTGGCTTATTTTGACGTCTTTAATCGTCTGTAAAAAAGGTTATGCTAACAATTTCTCGACCTGATCGTTTACCTCAAACAAGGTACACCCGCCATGGTTTCCGGCCTTTACGGCAATTTCCCGGAGATCAGCAAAATATTGGGAGCGGAGCACGGCTTCCACCGAATCACTGGTCAGGTTCTGTTTGGCATGGGGTGAAAAGGGACAGGGTTCGGCATCACCATAGGGATTGATATGAAAAAATCCCCGCCCGGAAGCCAGACAGCCGCCCATTTCCTCCTCGTCGCCGGGGAAGGACAAGATCACCATGCGCCGAAAGGATTTTCGCAGTTTAAGACAAATCGCCTGAAGTTGCTTGATTTCGCTTTGCGTAATGACCAGATAGTCGGTTCCTGGTTCCGCCGGAACATATTCCACATACAGGTTCACGCCACAACCTTTATCCTCCAGTGCTTCAAGAAAGTCATTTCTGGTCACCAGCGCCATGTTTTCCCTGGTAACGGTAATGGCTGCCCCGAACAGGATTTTGCGCTTTTTTAAAGCGGCCATGGCGGCTTCAATCTGCACATGGGTACCCGCCCCGCGGCGGGCATCAGTTTCTTTTGCATTGCCTTCTATGCTGAGAATGGGGATCAGATTGCGATGGTTGTCGAGAAATTCAATGGTCTCCTGATCCAGCATTGTGCCATTGGTAAAAATTGGAAAGATCACATTTGGGTATGCCCCGGCCAGCTCCAGAATATCCCGGCGTAAAAAGGGCTCACCGCCGGCCAGCAGCATAAAGGCAACACCAAGTCTTGCCGCCTGATCGAAAACATTCCCCCATTGACCGGCATCCATATCCGTTTTGCCGCTGGTAGGGCCACAGCCGCCACCAGCCCGGGCATAACATCCGGCACAGTGGAGATTACATTGGGAGGCGATACTGGCAATCAGAAATGGCGGTACGTGCAGGCCTTCTTTTTCCTGCTGCTTTCGGCGGGCACTGCTTTTGGCCAGCTCCGGCAGTACACCCATCAAAAAGGCCCGGCCTTTGCTATTGTTGAGATAGAATCGGCCGGCGGTTGTCATAATTTGGGCAATGCCCTGATCCATCATTTTATTTAAATTCATCAGCTTTCCTCATTTCTTATTTGATAAATTGACGCAAACTGTTCGATATGCGCCATCAGCAGGGCCATCGCTTCATCTTCTTTTTCCGGCAGCTTGTCATATTGACATAAAAGGGTGTAGAAGGGACCGTAAAACTGCAAAGCGATGATCTGCGGCGGGCCTGCTCTGAAGCTTCCCTGCCTGATCATCTCACTAAATAAGTCGGTCTGAAATAAAATCGCGTCGTTAAAAAACCAGTTGTACAAGGTCTTGGCGGCATCATCACTTTTATACTGTTCGATGGTCAACATCCGGCGGAACTTCGATGCCTGCGGATCTTTCAGGAAAAACAGAAAAACGGCCTCGCAGGCTTTCTTAAGCCAGATCAGATCATGACGGCCATATTCCCGGGCGACACTTTCCATCTCGCCCTGGGGCAACCGGTAAAACGTCACGGTTTCTTCAAACTTCTGATTCATCCACGTAAGCAAGGTATCATAAATGGCCTGCTTACTGTCAAAATGTTTATAAAGTGAGCTGTCCTTGATGCCCACCGCCTGGGCAATTTCTTTAACGGTCACACTCTGATAACCTTTTACCGAAAACAGATTCAATGCTTCCTCTAATATTATTTCCCTGGTATTGCGTTTTGTCATCATTTCTCCTTAAATTTCTGCAAAAAACTAAAAGCTAGCGTTCGTTAGCCTTATTGTAGCTAATGAACGCTAGCCTGTCAAGTTATGTTTTGCGAATTTTTTAGATCCGGATATTGCTATCAACTAATCCTGCCAGCACGCCACTTCAAAATCACTCGGTTCTATTGATGATGTGCTTAAACTTTCCGCTTTGCGGATGCTGTATCGGCGTCAAATCAGAAAAAGAGATATCGGCAGTTGTCACCCCATGGCTGGCCAGAAAAGCCGATAAGTTCTTCTGTGCTGCTTCAAATAAGCGCCGTAGATCGTACCCGCTCCCGGGGGTGATTCTCAATTCAAGCTGATTCTCTCCATGGGCAATCAGCTGAAACCGGATGATCCCATGGATTTCTTTCAGCGTTGCGTAAATCGCCAGAGGCGGAATTTTGATGATCTTTCCATCTTCATAAAAGATCAGGATATCATCGGTACGTCCCTCAAGAGTCAGCCAGGGTGACGGATTGTTGCAGGGGCAAGGTTCATGATGCATCACCACCCGGTCAGTAACCTCGTAGCGAATGAATGGCTGGGTATAATTGTAAAGGTTAGTAATCAGGATCTTATCCGACTGCACCCCATCCGGTACCGGCTGATTCTGATGGTCAACCGGCTCTACAATGATCCAATCATCATTGATATGAAAGTGCTGTTCCGGACATTCACAGGCAATAGTGCCGCCTTCGGTACAGGAATATGAGGTTTGAACCGGGCATCCAAATGCCGCTTCCAAGGCCTCTCTAAGCTGATCACTCAGGTATTCACCGCCTGTCATAATGATTACCGGAGCGATCTGTAGCCGCCCGTTTTTCTGTTCATCAATGAGCAGTTCAAGGATGGTCGGATAGCCACCCAGCATCGTCGGTTTAAAAGCATTCAGGTCATCGACGATCCGGGCGATTGGATAAAGGGCACTGGTCACGCCGAACTGTCTTTTTTTCCAGGGCATCGCCAATAAGCGGGCCCGGACCGAACTATTTCCCAAATAAAAACCACCGGTTGCAAAAACCCCCATGGTTTTTCCGCCCCCTTTTAGAAAGGCCATAAAATCTGCTTTTCTGGCAAAGCTTCGCATCATATTGATTGCAGCCATAACATTATTGGTGGATTGGTCGCATAGTGCTACCAGGGGGTTGCCGGTGGAACCGCTGGTAGTAAACACCAGATATTTCCCCTTGATTTTTCGCCCGATATTGTCCAAATCCGTCATAAAAGTTTCCACTTCTTTCAAGGTGATATCTTTTGCGGTTATCCATTCATCAAAATGCGCCATCAGATCGACCTTGTTCGTTGCTGGCAAATCATTCAGATTAAAATTCTCGCCTATGTTTTGATAGTGCTCGCGATAGTACGGGCTGTTCTGCTTGGCATATGCCACCAGCCGGTTAAGCCGCTCTGCTCTGATTTCGGTTTTTTCTGAATCGCTTATTTTTTTATCGCGATAACAAAGCCAGATCGCCTTCATTAAGCTGATTGGTTTCATGATGATACTCCTTCCTTGACAACCCCATTTAACATGAAATCAAGATACTCTTTTATTTCTGTTTTAATCTCTGCGGAACGCTCAAAAAATAATTCCGGGGTCTCTTTATACCGTTCCAGATATTTGTTTAGAATCACCCCCAGATATATCGTTATGGCGTCTTTTAGTTTTTCTGTGTTGACATCTTTGAGTTCAAGGGCCGCGATGGCTTTTTCGATAATCTGCTGGGATTTTTCACGGGTGCTGACCATATACCGCACGATCAGCTCATTCTTTTCGTTAAGCACCTTGGTGCTCATTTCCCGGGCGGCCATATTGACCAGGCGCATTTCGCTGGGATATTTTTCGCATAATTTAAATTTTTCATCAGCATAGGAAAAGATAATTCCATAAAAATCGGTCTGATCCGGCTGGGGAACATCTATGAGCAGTTGTTTTAAGGCCAGCTCCAGACAATAAAGATAGAAATTTTTCTTATTGCCAAAATAGTGAAACAGGAGCCCTTTAGAGATCCCACAGTTTTTAGTAATCTCATCGGTGCTGGCATCCATATAGGATTTTTTCGAGAATTCCGCCATTCCAGTCTGGATGATGGCCGCTTGTTTTTCGTCCGATATTTTTTCAAAAGAATCAATTGACATAAAACCCTCCTTTGACTCGTCAGTCAATGCATGAGCTAAGCATACACCCTATTGACTGGCAAGTCAACAGGGCGTCCCTATTATTTCCAATATTCAGGCTATGTTAAACACGCTTCAGCCAGTCATCCAGCTCCTGCTCCCGATTTGCCCCAGCCGGTAGTTCTTTTCCGCCGGCGATCTCACCGTCGCGGAGATAGATGACTTTTTTAGCCCGGACGGCCACCCGGGAATCATGGGTAACCGTCACGATCGTCATTCCTTCGTCATTTAACGCTGCCAGGATATTCAGGACCTGATCGGTGGCTTCAGAATTCAGGGCGCCGGTGGGTTCGTCCAGAAACAGCACCTCCGGTTTATTGATCAGCGCCCGACAAATCGACGCCCGTTGCAGCTGTCCCCCGGAAACTTCCCGGATATCCCGGCCGCCAAGCTCCTCAATATCCATCCGCTTCATCAAATCCCGGGCCCGGTTTCTGATGACTTGTGGTTTTTCTTTTTTCGCCACCATTCCCGGGAGAATCAAGTTGTCGAAAAGCGACAGGTTTTTTAACATCTGGGCCTGCTGAAACACAAAGCCCATTTTGTGAAGCCGCAACCCGGCCTGGCTTTCCTCATTCATTTCGGTCAGGTTGATCCCAGCAAAGACGACCCGTCCCGCGGTTACCTGATCCATGCCACTGACACTGTAAAGCAGGGTGGATTTTCCTGACCCCGAAGGCCCCATCACAGCGACGAAATCGCCCCTACCGATCGCAAAAGAGATCCCTTTTAGAATGCTTGTTTCGATTGCCCTATTGCCAGCCGGGGATTTCTCCCTAACGGATTTACTGATCTGTTCTACTTTTATCATGACTGTCTCCCTATTCCATTATTTGTTCTTTAATATGATAATGCTTGACTGCCCGGGTGCCGCCAATAGCGGTGATGGTGACCACCAGCAGCTGAATGGCGGGACAAATCAGATAGGCTTTCAACGGCTGGATTAATAAGGTCATTCGCGTTGCCCCCATCGATGACAGCATCAGGCTGAAGATCCCTTCCCCCAGGGTATTGGCCAGCACCGTGCCGATCAGAATCCCAAGACCCTGAATCACCAGCAGCCGAATCCCCAACTGGATCCGGATATCCCGGTTGGTCAAGCCAAGCGCTTTTTTGACGGCAATATCGCGGTGCTCCCGGGCCATTACCAGTTGTAAAAACATCACCGTGACCAGTGCGCTTAACAGTAACGCGATCACCATCGCCGCCGCTTCCACCCGGCTCAGGTTATCAACAATTCCCCCCAGGGTCTGAGCTATAAAACTGGGTACCGGGGTGACCTTGATTTCCGGCAGCGCCCCCCGCAGTTCGTCAGTTTTGGCCTCAAAGTCAACGCCATCCGCCAAACTCAGATACAGAATATAAACCTCTACATCCTCATTGTTAAAATTAATGGCGGCCTTGGCCGTTTTTCCGCCGTAGGTAATATCCTGATAAATTCCGGCGACGGTAAGCTCCATGGTTTCACCGTCATAGACCACCGCGAGTTTATCGCCAACTTTTTTGCCCAGCTCCCCAGCATTCATTGACGACAAAGCGATTTCGTTTTTGCCAACCGGCGCCTGTCCGGCCAGATAGACAAGCGGAAAAATCGCTTCATCACCGCTTTCCACCCGGATCTTTGTCTCTTCACCCTGGCTGTTTTCAGCCTGAACATAGCCATTTTTATAAATGGCATATTTATCAATATCCGAATCATTTTCCAGTACTGCCAAAACCCGCTCCTGTTGCTGGGTAAGCTGCGGTGAATACTGAATATCGATCCGGATATCTGCTTCACCCACTCCCATATAGGTAATAAAAGACGGATCCTGAATGGTCTGTTTCATATTCATCGGCAACAGCAGCAAAAATGCCGAGAAAATAAAAACCAGTAAGATTACCCGATATTCCCGCCATTTGCAGACCAGTTCCCCCAGGGCGATGGTTAGATTGGAATATTTGAAGCCCGACGATGGCAGCGTATAGTGGCCCTCCCGGCGCCGGCCGCCGGAACCCCGAAGCAGTTCTACTACGGTACTGTGGAGATTTTTTTTGACTACCCGATGGCACCCCCAAGCCACCATCCCGCTTAAGAGCAGCAGGCCGAGAAACGGCAGCCCCCATTTCAGCCCCGGATTGCTTCCCGTTCCACAATAACGGACCACCGCAGCCGCAAAGAAATTCCCGAAGGGGATAGCACCCAGATAACCGAAGATCCCAGCGACCCCCATCAAGATCAGATACTTCATCTGGTACAGGGTCGCAATGGCTTTACCCGGAAAACCGATGGCCTTCATCTCGCCAATGGCTACCTGCTCATCAGCCATGGTGGCCCGGATAATAAACGACAGACAGAGCATTGCCATAAAAATCAACAGCAGGCTGATAACGATGATGATCATCGCCACCAGGCCATAAGAAAAGACATTGAATAAATTCAGTAGATCAGCCGTGATGTCCACCCCATTGGCGGGCAGCTTAGCAGCCGCGTAGGCTTGCGAAATAACCCCGCTATCGACCCCTTCTTTTAATAGAAATTCAAAGCTGTACTCCCATTCTCCCAACTGCTGACTGAGCGCTTCCTGATCAGCCGGGCTGATCAGGAAGCGTTTGGAAGAGGTCATCGCTACATTCATCTGGGCATCCCGGATAATCGTGGCGACCTTAAATTCTTTCATATAATTATCTTTTTTCAGGGTGATCACATCTCCGGTTGCAACCCCCAGGGTTTCGGCATAATAAACCGGCACCCCAATCTCCCCGTCCTTAACCGTGGCGATCTGGTTATCCATATCCAGCAGATAATCAAAGCCCTGATTCTGAACTACAAAGCTGTTATCCATCAGCACCTTTTCCAGGGTTTCGCCCTGATAGACGATGTTGGCATTATGAATCGTCAGCATCCTGACGGTCAGAAAATCGGCAATGCCGTCCTGGCTTGCCACAAAACCTTCCAGGGCGGCGGCTTGATACTCGCCCTTATGCATCTGCAGATAATCCGGCGGCAGTGCCTTGTGGTTAAGCTCGTCATAGGCGGAGATCATCGTGCCCGCCACCCGCAGTCCGCCGGCCATCAGCAGTGCCGCCATGATCAGAAAAACGGTCAGTGCCGTGGTAATAGCCGGATTTCGCTTAAAGTCCTTGCGGACAAGATTCAGTAAAAGTTTCATTAGTAACCTCCTTCTCTTCCAGGGTTCTGACACTTTTTAAGCGGGCTGCCACCAGCCCGGCCACGGCCAGACTGATTCCGGTAATGATGATCAGCAGAGCATTGCCGCGGCCAACCCCAGCACCGATTACTGTGCCAATGCATGTCGCCAACGCGGTATTACCTTGCATCAAGGGTTCAAAGACCAGATCTGCTAAAATGCCGGCCGCGATAAAGGCCAGGATATAACCCATCTGAGTAATCAAACTGATCAGACCAAAGGCCCGACCCTGAACGCGATTATCCAGATTGGCGCGAATCAGCACCTCGGCCCCAATCTGAATGGCCGGCATAAAGACAAACATCAAAAATCCAAAGCCAGCGATCAAAACCAGATTTTCACTGACCCCAATCAGAGCCATAAAAACTCCACAGCCAACCAACCCAAGCGACAACATCCGCAGATAGGATTTTGGCTGCTTGACCATACTGATGACGATGCTTCCGGCCATCATCCCCAGGGCAATAACAGTTGTCAGAATGCCTAGCTCCCGTTCCCCGGCAATGGCCAGAACCAGGGGCTTACTTAACATCTGCACAAACCCCAGACAGAAGGTGGCGATCGTCATCGTCATGATCATCGTCATGATCCCCTTTTTGCCCCGGATGGCGCTGATGCCTTCACTGATTTCACGGCAAAAAACCGAACTGGTCGCTGCGTTTTTTTTGCTGACCAACCCTTTTCTGACAAATGCGATGATCAGAACCGTAGTGAAAAAAGTCACCATATCCAGCATGATCAGGGTGCCGACTGTTGTCACTTGTAGCATCAGACCGGCTATGGCTGGGGAAATCAGCAGTTTGGCACTTCCCGCCAGCTGAACCATACCGCCGGCCCGGGCAAAGTCTTCGGCCAAAACCCCTCCCACCGGGGCCAGCATGATCGCGGGCAGAAAGGCGCAGATGGCAAAAATGCCGGTGGCGCCGACCGAACCGGTTAGCTTTAAAATATAGATCGCCAAGCCAAAATCCGTCAGGCCGCTACCAATGCTGGAGATAAAGGCGCCAACCACCAGGACCATAAATTTTTTCATGGCAGTATTCTGTTTTGCGATACCCTTAATTGTCTGTTGTTGTTTCATTGGGGTTCCTCCAATTTTTTTATTTTTTTCTTCAATCGGGCATTTCTCATCAACCCCGCTCATCGACCGTTGGTCGGTAAGCGGGTAAAAAAATTTTACAAATGCCGCCCCGTGTTAGTCAGGCAAACATTTGTAAAAAGTCCTCCAGTGCTCCTGCTTTAGTCCCCAGCATTCTTTCCATATTGGCCAGAAAGCCCTGGATCTTGACCGGATAGTCGGCCATTTCCCAGTCCATGATATTGCCGTCAAACAACATATGGCCCAGCAGCAAAATCGACTCAATCGTTTCCCGGGGATAATCCAGATGAAAAAGATCGGTTGCTACGCCTTCGGCTACCGCTACTTCCAGCAGCGGGGTCATCCGCTTGAGCATGGTTTTAGTGTATAGCTGTTCCAGTTTGGCATTATCGACCTTGTGCATTTCGTCTCTGATCTCCTCTGCTCCTTCAAACTCCGGGGATTGGGCCATAATCGCCATCATGATCCGGTTAATCAATGGTACTGATTTGTCCTTCAGAATCTGCTCGGCCCGTTTGGCGCCTTCCTCAACAATATCCAGAATGATGGCGGCCAGCACCTCTTCCTTGGAAGCAAAATAATAATAAAAGGTCCCTTTAGCAATGTCCACAATTTTTAAAATATCATTCACTGAGGTCTGTTCATAACCCTTGGTGACAAAGAGTTCCCGGGCTACCATCAGGATTTCCTGTCGGCGAACCTCGCCTTCTTTGACTGTCTTCATTGAGCACCTCCCGATCTCTCGACCAGCGGTCGATAGATGTATCTTAAAGCAAATCTGCTCATCTGTCAAGTTTTTTTTATTCGCCCCCATGATCCCATGCTAATAATTTTTGGCTATCCCAGCACCTCACTTGCAATGTAACAATTATCTATGATAATATTAAATAAAGCTAACATCTAAATCCCTAAGAAACGAGAGAAATAAATGAATACACCAACGAATTCTACTAAAAAAGGTGTCACCCATCAAAAATATCTGGGTGATCGGGGCCTGCTGATCTTCCTGGTTTTTTTAAGTGCCTTTGCTCCGCTGTCTACAGATCTTTATCTGCCGGCCCTGCCGACGATGACCACTTATTTCAATGTTCCTGAATATCTGACAAACCTGACCCTGATTTTGTTTTTTATCTTTTTCAGTGCCGGTATTCTAATTTGGGGACCGCTCAGTGACAAGTATGGCCGGCGTCCGATTTTGCTGGTCGGGATTACCGGCTATGCCATCGCCAGCCTGCTCTGTGCGGTATCAGGCAGTATTTATCAGTTGATCTTTTTCCGGGTTCTGCAGGCCATCGGCGGCGGTTCGGCCAGTGCGGTGGCCACCGCTATCGTTAAGGATGTCTACCAGGAACGACGGCGCGAGAAAACCCTGGCCTTGGTTCAATCAATGGTCATTATTGTCCCCGCAGTTGCGCCGGTGATTGGGGCGCTACTGCTGAGCTTCACCTCCTGGCGGGGGGTTTTTATCATCCAGGGCATATTGGGCGTGATCATCCTGACGGGTTCCATCGTTTTCCAGGAAACCATTGAACACCGGGGTTCCGGAAATATTCTCCATACTTTGGGACGGCTGGGGGTGGTCCTGAAAAATCCCGGTTTTACTTCCCTGCTGCTGATTTTTTCGCTTTCCAGCATCTCTGGCCTGGCCTTTATTTCATCATCCTCTTATATTTATCAAAATGATTTTGGGACGAGCAGCCAGATTTACAGTTACTTTTTTGCCTTTAACGCCCTGGCGATGCTGTTGGGCCCCTTGATTTATATTAAACTGTCCAACCATTTCAAGCGCTTTTCGATTATTAATCTTTGTTTTGGCATTACCATTTTAAGTGGTCTGGCCATTGTTCTGTTGGGCCAGAGTAATCCCTTTATCTTTGCTCTGGCCTTATTCCCGGCTACCCTGGCGCAGAGCTGTTCGCGGCCACCCAGTGCCTACCTGATGCTGGATCAGCAAGCTGAGGATGCCGGTTCGGCCTCCTCGTTAATGGGCTCCTTTGCCACCATTATGGGCAGCTGTGGGATGATTATTATTTCCTTCAACATGGATCATCTGATTCCTGTTATTGGCGGACTCAACATCATTCTGGGATTGCTGTCCGGTGGCTTGTGGCTGGCCGTTACCAAAACACCTCTGCTCAGCAAAATCAGAGAAGCCTGATTTTTATCATCGACTTTTGGGGCAAATTAAAACTTCCTTATCGACAATGCTGTGGATAAGGAAGTTTTTTTGATCACTTTTGCCGATCCCGGATTTCTTTTTGCAACTCCGGATTGATCGCAGAAAACTCAAATGCCGGTCGGCCCAAATAATAACCCTGGGCATAGTCAACGCCCATCTCAATCACCGTAACCAGATCCGCTGATGTTTCGATACCTTCGGCCACCACCTTAACACCCTTGTTATGACAAAAACTCACCAGATTCGCGACCAGGTTTTGTTTATCGACATTATTGTGGATGCCCTGAATCATCTCCATATCAATCTTGATGATATCCGGCAACAACGATAAAATTCGAATCTCATTGGAATAACCGCTGCCAAAATCATCCAGGGCAATCTGGATCCCATCTTTTCTGATATAGTTGATTTTTTTAGCCAGACCTTCAGCGTTTCGACTCTCTTCCTCGGTCACCTCAAAAACCACCCGTTTAAAATGCTGAGCGTATTGCGTCTCCAGGATTAAATAATCTTCATGGTTCAGCATCTGGCTGGGGATACTGTTGATAAATATTTTACACTCACCAATCTCCTGAGCATGCTCAGCAATGGTCTGAAAGGCCATCAAAATGATCATCCGTTCCAGTTGCGCCAGTTTTGACTGGGCGGCGGCAACGGCCAAAACTTCGCTCGGATTTTTGAAGGTTTCCAATAAGGGACGCATTAAAGCCTCATACCCACTAATCTCAGCGGTTTTTAAATCAACAATCGGCTGAAAGGCAAAGCGAATCAGCTGTTCATCCAACAAGCGATTGATAGCTTCCCGATTTTCCAGCAGATAGGACATCTGCTGATAATACGCCCGATTAAATTCAAACAACCGGCCTTTTTCCTTGTGTTTAGCCTCATACATGGCAAAATCTGATAATTTCAGTAAATCCATGACCGCGGTTGCATCCTGAGGATACCAGGCAACGCCGGCTGAAAAGCGGATCTGGTTGTCCCGGCCATCCGGTGTCGTCAGCGAAAAGGACCGGCCATATTCATACAGGTTATTGATAATTTTGCGAAGCCCCTCCTGGTCATCATAGCCGTGCAGGTAAATGGCAAATTCATCGCCTGAAATCCGGGAGACAATGCCGCCATATTGTTCAAAATAACGGAAAATTTCACTGGCCCGAATAATCAACCGATCCCCGACATCATGTCCGAAATTGTCATTGATATATTTGAGATTATCCAGATCAATGAAAATCATCGCCCCGATCTGATTTGGTTTTTCTGTTATTCTCCGGGTTGACTCCCGCTTTAAGGCGGTGTTGCTGAACAGCCCCGTCAAGGCATCATAATCCAGCTCATTGGTAAGTCGCCGTTTTTCTTCGATATCATCGGTGACATCCTGGATTACCCCAACCACCCCGCTGGGCGACTTGGCTTCAAGAATCCGCAGCCACATCAGTTTTTCGGTATATTCGTCGTAATACTCATAGATATTTTCCTGATCTTCCAGCGGCTTTTGGGTAAGTTTCTGGTAGTAACGGCGCCAGTCCTCCTGGGCAATCAGACTCCCGGGATCCAGGTGCAGCAACCAATAAACAAAATCAGTGAGAATCACCTGATCCCCGTCCATCACTTCGTAGCCCCCAATGGGCAATAAACTCAGTTCCAGAATTTTAGAGGTGGTTTTGGTAACATTCCGCAAGCGCTGGTTTAACAATTGAACCGCTGCGGTCAAGTCATCGACCTCGAGCATTCCGGTAGGCTTGAAGTGAATTTCGTCATATGGCGAAAGCTCCCGGACATATTTTGATAACCGCGAGATCTTGCGGGTAAAAAAGTAGACCAGTACCAAAACTGCCACAAAGGCCAGGATAGTTGTCAGCAGTATGCTGTAAACCAGCTTCGCTCTAACTGATGCGGAATTCTCTGACAAAACTTCACTGGGGACAAAACAGGCCAGAGTCCAGTTCTGTGCTGCAAAGGGTGAGTTGTCACTATAAACCTTCAATTCCCGCACGGAAGCAACCATCGCTCCCAATTCGCCCAGTTTTGTTGCAAAAATCCCTTCGTCTTTTTGACTTCTGAATTCAAGCTGCTCCCCGCTTTTTAAATAAGTTTCGGCCAATACCCCACTGGGAATAAACCAGTCGAGGTCCAAGGTCTGATCCTGCATTCCGGCAATTACATAGAAACTGTTATGATAAAGGAGATCTGAATCTGGCAGGTAGTGTTGAGCAAAATAGGGCATATCAATTTCGATTCCCACTACCCCATAACCATTCCCATTTTCATCAAGAACCGGTATGGTGTAGCAGACGACCTGTTGATTATCGTTTAACAGATCCCGGGGCGGTGTCCAATAGCCATAGCGCTCAATTTCCGAGTTTTTAAACTGAGTACTGGCCCAGATCGGTTTTTCATAAAAATCAAACTCCCCGTCTTCACTGCCTGAGCGGATATCCAGATTCCAACGGATGCTGGTCGCCATGGTGTATTGCCGGGACACCGCGATGGGACCAATTTCCAGTAGATAATTTGATGTACCGCGACTATCTGGTGTAGTATTGCGAATATATACGGCCGAATGGGCCGCTGGATCTCCTTTGTTTGAATTCGATCCATTCAAAACAAAGAAAGCCCCAGTCACCCGATTTTCTTTCAGGATTGATACCAACGAATCACTGGCCAGTAACGCGGCCTCATTATATGCTGAATCGTTAAGATACAGACTTTCCGGGCTACTGCCCTGTTGTCGGGCTAATAATATCAATGCTGAATTCAGTTGTTCGGTCTGATCAGCCATATTGGTAATCGTCTGACCCACCGATGTATTAAATTTTTCCATTCGGGTTTCGGTAGTATTGTTTAGTAATCGGACCGCTTCTGCATCCAGCATGAAAAATACCTGAGATACCCATAGTGCCGATAGTAAGGCCAGACTTTGAAAAAATACAATCAAGGCCAATAGAATATTTAGCTGTCTTCGGAGTGTCCAGGTTTTTTTCATGCAATATTCCTTATCAACGATTTCGATTCGTCCAATTATTTTTCTACATAAGTTATGCCAGACTGATCCAGTCGGCTGCGAATAGCTGTCAGCCACTCTTCAAAGCGGGCATTTAAATCCAGCGCTGCTAATATTTCGGCTTCTGATAGCCCCTGTTCCTTTAAGGCCGCGACATTTTGACGCCCGGTTTCACCCATGGTCGTCAGCGATTCGGCCAGGGTGGTTCGTACTTCATAGCTCCCTTTAAACGGCAAGGAGGCATAGGTATCACGTTCCCGGATCTGATTCAGGGCAACATCATAGACTTCAGCAATATTCTTTTGGGCGGCCTCGCCAGCCTGCAACTTTTCCAGGGATGCCGTAAATTCAGCGTTGTCGTAAGCGCCGGATTGCACCGGCAGATAACCCGTGGTTATAGCAAAATCAATATTTTCAGCTTCTGAGGTAAACCATTTTAGAAAAACAACTGCCCCTTCCTGCTTTTCTGGCGTCGAATTGGCCACACTCATTCCAGCGCCCTGCTGGATTGCGTAAGGACTGCCCCCGTCAAAGACCGGATAGGACAGTGCCTGAAAGTCAATCGGCTGTTGGGTATTATCCTTTTCAATCCAGGTTGGAAAATAGGCGGCTCCCGACGATGAACCCACATAGGCGGCCAGATCGCCAGCCTTAATATCATCCGACCGGAATTTGCCCACGGCATTGAAATAGCCCAGGCTGATGCCCCCATAATAAGTATCAAAGATCTTCTTCATCGCGGCTCGATCTAAAACCACCTGCTGGTTTTGGCCATCAATGACTTCAACCCCTAATTGTTTATTGCCGATAATGACATAATTGGCAACCGAATCAACGCCCATCAGGCTTTTTCCATCCCCGACCGTTTCCGGCGTTTGAGCATCGGTCCACTGATAATAGGCCTGCGCCGCCGCATAAACCCCTTCCCAGGTATTAAGCTTATTGGCGTCGATCCCGGTGGCCACCGCAAATTCGTTCCAAGCCGTTTCATTAACATAAAGCAGTTCGGTACTTTTGACAATCGGCAGAATCAGCAGCCGCTCGCCATCAAACTGGCCGTCATTCAGAAATTCTTTTATATACAGGGCCGTCTCAGTTTCAGTGAAGTAATCGTTTAAGTCACAGAGCTTGCCGAGTTCATCTATTTCCAACGCTTTGTCCGGATAACTGGAAAACAGATCTGGCATCGCTTCAGCATTTATGACCCCTTTAGCCGCGTCGGTGACGGCTTTTTCCAACTCCGCAACACTGCCTTTGGCTACCGCATTGACAACAACCCCTTTTTCTGAACCGACACTTTTATTAAAGCTATCCACTGCGGTTTCCAGGGCAATCTTATTGTCTCCCACATAATAATGCCATAAGGTAATGGACACCGGATTTTTCGGGTTCAGAGCGGTTTTTTCCCCCGCCGAGCAGGCCGTCAACAAGATCAGCACACTTAAAACCAGTCCGGTCAATAAAAACTTTCTTTTCATCGTTTCCCTCTCTTTTAAAAACAATCATTGTCTTCTAATAGCTATTTTAACAGAGGTTTCCATCGATGAAAAGAATTATTAGTAAAACTGCTGCTGTTTTCAATTTTATCAGCACTCATCACTTCCCCCTTTGCTTGAGTAATGGGATCAACGCAAAAAAAGACTGGAGCCGATTCCACATTTTATTCTGTAGAACCGGCTCAGTCCAAAATCTCTGTTGTCATCCGTTTGGATTCCTCCTATTGATTTTTTATCAAAAATCTTCTTTTTCTCTTTTTATCGTAAATTTCATCAACCGTTTACTTTTAAGACTTGTTTTGTTTTATACTCACCAGATGCTTATTTACTAGACTTTTACTTGTTATTTTTGATTGGGAACTTTTTCTCTGTTCCAATTTTTCTTTGGATGTGGTTTTCAGAAACCGTGAGAACTTTTCTTGTTTCAAGAATATCTTTCAATGATCGTTCATTTAATTCTTGTGAGTTTGCCTGCGTTTCTTAATTTCATGGGAATTTTAAAAACTCTTTTTTACCGATAAACTAATTGATTTTGTCCGTTTCAGTTATTATCCTGATATTGACGTATCGTTAACTTTATTGGCTGGTTGATTAGTCTTTACTTTTCAATGATCAGAATCATTAAATTCTAAAAAGAATTAGTTGATCTTTGATTTATCTATATTATAGCACCTTCTACTAATAAGTAAATAGTTTTTTTTGTAAACGTTTGTATATATTTTGTTGAACTCAATATAAATTTTGTAAAAAGGGTTGCCAACTTGTATAAACCGTGAAGGAGCCATTAAGATCAGGGCTTTACGAATCCTTCATCCGACGCATTCTGAATGTTGTTTAAAAATTCCTGGATCTTCATCTTCGACTTTTGGCTTTGTTCCTCATCGTAAAACGCCGATCCGTGATCAAGATAACCATGCCTTGCCTGAAATTGATAAACCTGCACCCTCGTCTTTTCGCTGATTTGGCCGACCACTGCCGGCACATCAAAGGAATCCTGTTCAGCAAACAATAACAGTACCGGACAGGCCGGCTGAAGCTCTAAGTAATCCCGAATCCGGGACCCATAACAGCCGATAATGCCATCACACCACGGCGTTTCGCTGCAACGCCAGGCGATGGTTGCCCCAACACTAAAACCCATGATAAAGACCTGTCGGTAAGTCTGCTTGAGTTGTCGCAGCTGTGCTACAATCGTCTGATAGCAGGCAAAACCGACCTCACGGTTAAAATAGTCATAGGCAGATTGCGCCTCGGCATATGAAAAAGCCTCCCGCTTCAGGAGGTTGGGACAATACACGGCAAAGCCCTGTTGTTGATACTCCGCTGCCAGGGTTTTAATAAAGGGATTGATCCCATATATTTCATGGAGAATAATGATGGCGGCCTGGTGGTTATTATCGATCTTATTCATCTGTCTCCCTTTACACTTAACGCGGTGTTACCGCCGGTGGATGCAGCTAATCCCCAAACGCCCGCTTCAAGGCGTCGACACGCCGGATTAGGCTGCCTTTGACTATTTCACTTGTTTCGGCTATTTCAAACCCATGAATGGTTCCTCTGGTCTGATTCAACTCAACCGCAACCCGGCTTTGCTGCAGCGCTTCAGTGAAAAGAATCCCTTCGTCCCGGAGACAGTCAAACTCGGCCACTTCAACATAAGCGGGGGGCAGGTTGTCAAAGGATGTTGCTTCCATCGGCGACGCGTAAGCCTTGTCACGATGAACCTGATCACCCAGGTAAAGCTGCCACATTTTCTGATTCTGTCGGGCATTCCAGAGCGGGGTGTCGACAAATTCCTTGATTGAGTCAGTTATCTGCCGGGCATCAGTGACCGGATAGATGAGCATCTGAAAACTGATTTTCGGTGCCTTGCGATCCCGCGCCATCAAACAGACTGCCGCCGCCAGGGCGCCGCCGGCACTGTCACCCCCCACGGCAATTTTTTCGGGATCAATGCCGATTTCTGCCGCATTGTGATGGACCCAATTAAAAGCAGCATAACAATCTTCCACCCCCACCGGGAAAGCATGTTTGGGTGCCAGCCGATAGTCAACGAAAACCACCTTACAGGGGGTATGCTTAGCATATTCACAGATCAGATGCTTATGAAAGGCGGCCGACTTCAACACAAAGGCGCCACCGTGGAGATAGATCAGACAGGGCAAGGGCGCCGCTATCTCCTCCGGTTCGTAGATGATAATCTCCACTGGTTCATGAAGATAGCCGGGAATTCTTTTTCTGATTTCACGCACTCCTTGATTCGGCAAGCGTTTATTAAAGCCTCGCTCTATAATCCCATTCATCAGCGGTAATAAGCCTGGTGCTATCGGTGTTTTCATCTTTTCATATTTTACAAAGTCCGGATGGATCGGGTATTTCGTCAAAATGGGCCTCCTGATAAATCATTAAATTTTTTGCGCTAAATTTTCGCTACATTCTATTGTAATCAATGGTTCTCTTCATTCCAGCGGTATCGCTTATTTGTTCGTAAAGTCTCAAGCTCACAATGCAAACATAGCCCGTTATGACAACAGATTGGTTCACCGCATTTAGGACATGCCCATTTTTCCGTTTCGCTTTTCAAAAAAGCATCGATGCCATTTCGCTGAATATCTTTCAGGTTTTCAATCATACTCATATGATATTTGGTGCGATAACGCTTATCCAGTCCCTTTAAACGCCGGCAGGGAAAATCACTGCATTCATAACAAAAACGAATCCGGCCGTTTTTTAGCAGCTCACACTGATCACCCATATGGGTGCAGTTTTCACCTCTGGGGATACAGCCGGGACAATATTTCCGATTAAATCCCTGCTTCTTTAAATCGTTTTTCATCATTTGATAGTGGACACACAAACTACAATTCATACCACAGGGGGCCATCAGATTTTTGTCCATCACGAACACCTCCAATTATTAAGTGAGCAGTATCTGTAAAAATAAGCGCCTTCTTTCAAATAAACTAACTGCCATAACCACGCCCATCGCCCTCATCCGCTCGGCATGGCCATGTTTCCGTACATGGTCAGTAGGCTCATTCCAATTATAATAACGTATGGCGAATACTTGTAGATCGGATCTTTTAGCAGCTGTATAAACATAATGAAAAAACCGACCAGGAAGGCTACTAAGCCAAAATTGAAGAATAATGCCCGAAAATTGATGCTTTCCCAGGACTGGGTGATAATATTGATATAACTTGAGTGTGAAATACAGATTAAAAAACAGGCCCAAGCAACGAAAGCATTCGAAATCCTGATTGATCGTTCACTATTTTTGGTCGTTCTTGATAACACGATCAAGCAACAAACTATGCTTGCCGATCCACTCAATAGCAATAAATCATTCATTTCCTGACCGCCCCTTTCGATCGCTTTTTTAGTAACAACACCCGTTTTATCCGGTTATCGTACGATAACCAAACCAACCGTTTTTTTTATTGTATCATGTCGCTGCAGCGATGACAAACAAAACGTCGCCTTGTCATAATTAACCGATTTAAAAATGTATGAAATAAAAAACAGGAAGCGTAATCTCGTCAGTTGATCTCACGCTTCCTGTTTTTTGTTATTAATGTGTAGCTAATCTATTTAATCGAGGCCGCGTAAATCGATTGGATCGATTCATCTAACATCTTGTTAAATTCTTCATCACTTTGGTTCGCATTAAGTCCTTCGGTTAGGGCTCTTGAGAAACTGGCAATCAGTTTCGGATTCTTAGCCAGTTTTTGATTTGATTCTTCGCGGGAATAGCCTCCCGATAAGGCAACTGTTCTAACAACATTTGGATGCGCAATAATCTCTTGATAAAAATTATCAACCTCTGGAATGGTCAGCTTAAACATAACCTGACAGCTCGCATCCACAGTTTTCAGGTACCCAAGGATTTCTTGTTTGAGGATGGCTTCCGCTTCAGCCTTATTGGGTGTATGAATATCAACCTCCGGCTCTAAAATTGGAATAAATCCAGCCGCAACAATCATTTTGCCCAGTTCAAATTGTTGTTCAACAATCGCTTTGATCCCAGTTGGATTGGCTTCTTTGATGACAGAACGCATTTTTGTCCCGAAAATATGTCGGTCTTTTGCACGAACGAGTAAGGCATCAAGGTCCGAAATCGGTTTCATTAATTGAACGCCATTCTCTAAATCCAATAAACCTTTATCCACTTTTAGAATCGGCACGATACCTTTCGTCTCCCAGAGATAATCCGCACTATATTTTCCATCTACTTTCAGATCCATTGTTTTTTCAAATAAGATTGCTGCCAGGATCCGATCTTTCGTAAAAGCAGGACTCTTCATAATCCTTGAGCGCATCTCGTGAACCATTTGAAACATCTCCGTTTCATCAGCATAGGCTTCTTTAGGAATTCCATAGCTAGCCAGTGCTTTTGGTGTACTACCCCCACTTTGATCCAGGGCTGCAATAAAACCTTTGTCATTTTTCATTCGCTCCAATTGTAAGATATTCATAACTAACCTCCGCTTATTATATGTTTTCATTGTATTATACACCTTTTCGAAGCTTTTAGCACCACCCCAGAGCCAAACTTTTAAAAAGAATTTTTAGTGGGACTTTTATGACCCCATTTACGCGCCGATCTTTTCTGCATTTTACAACCTTTTATCCCTGTTTTTCGATTTTATCACTACTGCGTATTTTCTTTTAATGATATTTTGCAGCATTCTAAGCACTACTTAAGCCTATCCAACAGATTGCTTACAATAACTGTGACTGTGAATCCAGCCAGTCTTAAACTCAGACTCTCAGCTGACCCCGGAAGCCTCTGACGCCATAATAAGAGGGTGCGCTGTTATGATAGATAAAGACGTGGTCATAACGGCGATCGCCAAAGAGCGCCCCGCCGAGTTTTCTGATCTCAACCGGCGTTTTCACCCAGCTTGATGTTTTCGTATCAAAATGTCCCAGCTTCTGTAATTCCCGATATTGTTCTTCCGTTAAAAGCTCAATGCCCATGGCGGTCGCCATATCAATGGCGCTATTCTCCGGTTTATGTTCCTTCCGAGCCACCAATCCTTCGCGATCATAACAAACATTTCTACGGCCGTGCGGACTTTCGGCCGAGCAATCACAAAAGATGTATTCCTTCCTATCCTGATCATAGCCGACCACATCCGGTTCACCGCCGGTTTTTTCCATTTCATTGAGGGACCATAGTTTTTCTGGCTTAGTTTCCAGTTTTGCCTGAATCTCAGTCCAGGTTAACCCTTGATGACGATTCATATTCTTTTCGAAACGGGCGCTCAAAAGACCGAGTAGCTCTTCACACTGTTCTGAGGACAATTCTTTGTTTGCATTTTTCATCATGAAACCTCCTTGTAAAAATTTAACGCTGTGTACTGGTTACCTGCTTTGCCAACTGATAGGAGATGATAAATTCGGCGGAAGCTTGGTTTTAGCATTTCCCTGGGCGGCGTTGATCTGCATTTGTGTTAAAAAAAGACTGCCCCTTAAATCGGTGTTCTTGATGTTGGCATCCCGCAAATCGGCACCGAGAAAATTGGTTCCTGTCAGGCTGCAGCCTTCCAGATTTGCCGCAATCATCAACGCCATACTAAAATTGCGGCCATTAAGATTAGCCCGTTTAAAATTTTTACCAAAATAATCTTGGCGCTCCATTTTGTCAAAAGAATCGGCTGCCAGTTGATTACTTACCTTTTTTAACACCTGATTAACACCGATTTGATAATTTGTTATATCCATCTGCAGAATTTCAGCCGGAGCCAATGCGGTCATTTGACTGTTTTGGGCAATCAGCACCTCAACCTCCGCACCGATCCGTTTATCAGTGTTTAAAGACGCCGCTTCCAATAAATACCAGGCCATCTGATGAAGTTGAAAAACAATCCTAAAGACCCGGAAGATTTCATTGGCCTTTTCCGGATTGGTTTTCCAGTTTACATTGACATAACCGCTTTGGGTCACTTTTTGGCCAGCCCCAAAACAATCATATGCCAGACAGCCTTTCATCTTTTTGTTTGCCAGCTGCGCATGGATGTCGCAACAAAAATCTGGCATTAAGTGTTTACAGGGTACCCCAGCTTGCTTATTTTCGGGAAACCCATCCGTCTTCATACAATATAATGCGACGCAACATAAGCCACTACATTTTTCACAATCAATCTTTAGTGCTGCCTCTAAATCAGCGTAGTTGTTATTCTTCATCTTATCCTATCCTTACATCTTATCCTGCCAAATTTTTTTGATCATGTTATCTGTTCAGATTTCATCGCCTGTTTTTTAATATTATTCTTATTATATCGCAACTCCCGAACTGATCACATCAAATTATTTGCCTTCATTAAATTCATTTTTTAATTATTTTTTAACTACTATTGACAAATCAGCTATATAGCGTTACTATATAGCTGTAGTAAGTAATACTAAGTAGTATGGAGGTGATTATCCTGGAAAACTTAACGGAGATGTTCAAAGGCCTGCTTGAGGGCTGTGTCCTTGAGATTATTAGTGGCGGCGAAACCTATGGCTATAAAATCACGCGGCGATTGAATGCGCTAGGCTTTACCGATGTTGTCGATGGAACGATCTACACCATTTTGGTGCGGCTTGAAAAGAATAACCTCGTCGATATCGAGAAGAAACCGTCCGATATGGGGCCACCGCGCAAGTTTTATGTGCTCAACGACGCGGGACGCAGAGAACTGCAGCAGTTCTGGGAAAAATGGGCGTTCGTATCATCAAAAATATACGAGTTAAAGGAGACCAAACCATGACTTTTTGGGAAAAAATTACCGGTAATGACATGACTAAAGAATTGCAGATTTTTGAATCCCGGGCCCAAAAGCTGCCGAAAGATTATCAGATTGTTTATAAAGAGATTCAAAAATATCTCTTTAAGGTCGGTCCGGTTGAGCTAACCGAGGGAACGGAATTGCTCTCGGGGATTGTCGATCTTTTTGAAGACGGCGTGGCTCTGGGGAAAGGCGTACTCGAAGTGACCGGCCGTGACGTAGCGGCTTTCTGTGACGATCTAATCAAAGATTCAAAAACATACGCGGACATCTACCAAGCATCAGTTGCTCAAGAAGTCAATCAGGCCATGAAAAAGATTACGAAAATCTAAAAGCGGCAAAAGCGATACCTCATAATCCCCTTAACGCAACCAATGCTGACATTTTTTGTGCCATTATGTTAACATCAATTGATGGATGTCATTGCCAAAACCTGCTAAAATAGGCACAGGTGGTGAAAATATGAAAAATGTGATTAGTATGAATTTACAGACCCTACGAAAAACCCATCAATACACGCAGGAAGATGTGGCCGAAAAGATCGCGGTTTCCCGGCAGTCCGTTGCTAAATGGGAAAACGGCGAGAGCTTACCGGATATGAATAAATGCATTGCCCTGGCTCAGCTTTATAACATTTCCCTTGATACCCTCGTCAATGGCACCGAAACAGCCGGCGTACCCTTGCCGCCAAAAGGCAAGCACGTTTTTGGTACGGTGATTGTTGGCGAGCGGGGGCAAATTGTCATTCCCAAAAAAGCCCGGGAAGTCTTCCAGATCAATCCCGGCGACAGTCTGATAATTCTCGGTGATGAGAATCAGGGCGGGCTGGCGCTGATTGACGCCAATCGATTTATCAGTCAGTTTGAATTTGTTAAACAAGGTTTGGGCTATGCCGATCAAACCGTTAAGGGTAACGAAAGTGAAGATTAAAAAAATGCAAGTAGTCCTGATTGTTTTGGCTTTTTTAGTAATCGGCAGCGTCGCCGTCCTTGGTTACTTTTTTTATCGCAATTTACATCCGATCGATGATCGTTATCTCCAACAGACCCTCGCCGCTGGTTTTACTGAACAAACCGCCGCGCTGGATAATGGTTCAGTTATTAATTATGGTGAGGGACCCGATAACGGCCCCGCCCTGCTGTTAATCCACGGACAGGGCGTTTCCTGGGAGGATTATGCCGCAGTTCTGCCGGAATTATCGAAAAACTATCATGTTTTTGCAGTGGACTGCTTTGGCCACGGTCAATCCAGTCATGATCCGGCGCTTTATTCCTGTGCGGCCAACGGCCAGGCGCTGATCGCATTTATGGAGCGTGTTATCGGTGAAACATGCTTTGTCTCTGGTCATTCTTCCGGTGGTATTCTGGCTGCCTGGCTTGGGGCCAACGCACCGGAGCTGGTCTGCGGCGTTCTACTTGAAGACCCCCCACTCTTTTCCGTGACCCCAGCGGAAATGCAGGAAGGATCGGGCTGCTTTGCCTGGCAGGATACCTTCACGACCATTCATAGCTTTCAAAATCAAACGGATGAAACCGATTTTGTTGTTTATTATTTTAAGCATGGCTATATGATTTCCCTTTTTGGTGGCCTAAAAGAGCCGGTGGCAGCGGCCGTTGCGACCTTCCGCGCTGAACATCCCGGTCAGGGGCCCCGAATCTACTGGATCCCCTATTCCTGGCTGCGACTGATGAACACCTTTGACCACTATGATCTGGCCTTTGGCGAGACCTTTTACGATGGTTCATGGATGAACGGGATCGATCAGGAAGCAATGCTAAAAATGATTTCGGCTCCGACAATTTATCTCAAAGCCGAAACGAATTACGGTCAGGACGGGGTTTTGTACGCTGCCAACAGCGATGAAGATGCCCACAAGGTTCAGGCATGCCTCTCCGCTTGCGAAACCATGACCATCAAATCCGGTCATGACATTCATTATGAGCATCCCGACTTTTTCATTTCCGCAGTAAAAAACCTGGAAAATAGAACAAAATAATTTACCAGCCTTACCAGCCTGGCTGCTATTTCACCCAAACAAGCAGAACCAACAGAAAATTTCTGTTGGTTCTGCTTGTTTGGCAGCAATGATATCTTTTCATTGACAATGGCGATTGCGTTGTGTAAAATACAATTGTCTAAAATTTACGCGGATTATTATCCTAAGGAGAATCACAATGAATATAAATTTTCCCGTTGAAGAAACCGTAAAAAAGCGATATAGCGTCAGAAACTATCAGGATCAGGCGATTGAATCCGATAAACTAAAAGCCATTGAAGTTTTTATTGCTTCATTGGAAAACCCCTTTGGTCCCAACATCAAGTTTCATACCCTTGATATCAAAACCGGGCCAAACACCCAAAAGCTTGGTACCTATGGGGTCATCAAAGGTGCCAGCCACTATATTGGTACGACGATCACCCCGGAACCGCTGGCCCTGGAAGCTTTGGGCTATGAATTTGAAGCCCTGGTCCTCTATCTGGCCGATCTTGGTCTCGGCACGTGTTGGCTGGGTGGCACCTTTGACCGGCAGAGTTTTTCCAATGCGATGCAAATCGAAGCTGGTGAAATTTTCCCAATCATCACCCCCGTTGGGTATGCGGCCGACCATAAGCATTTTAAAGAAAAAGCGATGCGCAAACTGATCAAAGCTGATCAACGGAAAGAGTGGCCGCAATTGTTTTTTAACAATGATTTTCAGTCACCACTGACGGCCGCTGCGGCTGGCGACCTGGCCTTTGCTCTGGAAATGGTGCGATTGGGACCATCAGCATCCAATAAACAACCCTGGCGCATTGTCTTAATCAATGGCAACTGTCATTTTTATGAGGCCAAGGAACCCGGCTATAGCAAAGCTTTTTCCTACGATATCCAACGGGTCGACCTGGGCATTGCTGCCGCCCATTTTGATTTTGCCATGAAAGAACGGAAAATTGACGGGCATTTTATCACCTCGGCCCAACCACTGATTGATTTGCCTAAGCATATGGAATATGTCTTTTCGTGGATCAGGGCATAGTCCTCCACTTTTGGATCGCACAATACTTTGCGGCGGAACTATATCCTAAGTTTTACTCTGAGAAAAATGTACTACATCCAATGGCTGCGCTTGCGGCCATTTTTTATATCCTGCAATGCCTCTTCTTAACGCTGTTCCCGTGTTTTGATAAAACGTTCGATTCCGTCCATAATTCCTCTTTCTTATGTAATTCCGTCTTTAAATTCTTAGCATGATAACTATGTTAATCATGAGACCATCGGTACACAGCTGATACTAAGCTGTTTTTCTGACTTAACTCACACTTTTCATAAAAGCTGATCAATTATCATAATTAAATTAATAATATTAATCAATGTATTAATATTATTAATTTAATTTTTGACATATTTAATTTTTGGTAGTATATTATAATCAAATAAACATAGGACTGGTGAAAAGAATGAAGTACAAAGCTCCCGGCAGATGTCCCATCTGTGGTGAAAAACTTTCCATTACCAAACTAAGTTGTTCAAAGTGTGCCACCACCATTGAAGGTCATTTTGAGCCTTGTGAATTCTGCCGTCTGCCAGACGAAGATCTTGAATTTATCAAAATATTCATCAAGTGCAGGGGGAATATTAAGGATGTTGAAAAAGAACTGGGCATCTCTTATCCGACAGTACGCGGTAAACTGGATACGGTTATCAGAGGTCTGGGCTATGAAGTGCCCTCAAAGGAACTGATTAAGGAAAACGAAAATAAAACAGCCGCCCGAAATGAAATCCTGGACCAGCTATCAAACGGTGAAATCACCTCAAAGGAAGCAACCGAACGGATAAAAAATTTATAAAGAAAAGGGAGATTAGACAATGAACGAACAACAGAAAATATTGGAAATGATCGAAAGTGGCCAAATCACAGCTACCGAAGGAATGGAATTGCTGGAAGCTCTGACGATGACCAGTAACGTGGCCACCATTCAGACGGTTGCCACAACTGGCAACCATGGTTATAAATTCTTTAAGGTTAAAGTGACCTCGGATAATAACTCGGTCAATGTCAACATCAATATCCCGATCCGGCTGCTGACGACTATTGGCGAAATTGCTGATCGCATGACGGCAGTGCTTCCTCCAGATGCCAGAAAAGATATGGAATCAAAGGGAATTGATCTTTCCGGCATCGATTTTGCTAAAATCGTCGAAGAGGTGATCAGTGGTACCCTGGATGAACCGAATATCGTTGACGTGGAAGCCTGGGACGAAAACAGTCAGACCATGATAAAGGTACGGGTCTATGTCGAATAAGGGTTTTCGCAGCTTATGGATCCGGCTCCAGATTGAGGACAAACGGTTCATAACGATTCCTTTTCCGATCCCCTTATATATTTTTGAAGATTTACTGGACAGTTTTCTGGATGTTCTGATCATCGCATGTTTTTTCGCCCCAAAGACACCCGCTCCGAATCCATCTTCCCGGGTCTCAGTCCATTTAGTGAAAGAGCTTGTTGTCGCTGTGATGAGCCTGCTACGGTCTTTAAACAGCGATGAGCCCTACGACCTTGTCGATGTTGCCACCGACAAGGTCAAGGTTTTAATTAAAATCAGATAAACTGTTTTGGGAGGTAAAAATGAAAAAACTGTTCATGAAATATCTATCGATCCTTGCGACGATTTACTTGCTGTCACTCGTTTTATACAGCATCCATATCGACAGCATTTCAGCCCTGCTGATTATGGGTTTGGTATTATTGGGCGTAAATTTAGTGTTAAAGCCGATTCTGCTGCTAATTACACTACCCCTCAGTCTTCTCACCCTGGGCTTATTTAGTTTCATTGTCAATGCCTGGATGATTATGATTGCAGACCATTTTGTCGCCGATATCAGCATGGGTGGTTTTCTTAATTCATTAATTGCCGCTTTCATCATTGTTTTATTCAATCATCTCTTGACCGGGATGAATAAGGAATCTTGTTAGGCGCTATCATCTCTAATTAAGCCGGACCATGACGAAGGGACGTATGGGACCTGTATCTTGCTGTTTCTTTAGATACCTTGGATGAACTTCAGATAGAAATCATCTGCGCTAGTGGTACCATATCGCAACGCACACTGAATACGGAAAACTAAAACCACATCCAAATTAGCCTTTTATTTTCATAGCGCAGTTCCGCACTGACCGCAAAATCGAGCACCGGGAACAACGCCGGAGCCACATTTCGAGCAGAACTTCATCTGCGGAACGTCTTGGTATGACAGCGGCAAATCCTCATTCGACACATCATCGGACAGAAACAGCCAGTCGATGCCCTCTCCGTCCTCGCATAAACCGATGGCTCCGGCGGGCGAAACTACAAAAAAGTTGTCTTCATCGATGGGGTCTTCGCTATCGCCTGTTTCGGCAAGTACCAGCAAGTCTTTTACATCGTATCTATCATTGGAAGCGGAAAAGCTCCAGCTTCCGCAGACTGTGGCAGCAAACTCAGCCGCCTCCAACATGGTGTTAAATCTCTCCATTTCAGCAATCCTCCTTATTTGAACAACAGATTATTACACCGCTTGCAGCGGTCGTTTTGTATGGGGTTCATCATAGAGCAGACGTTGCAGTAGATGATGCGGTCTTTGGATTTATCGTATTTCTCGTATGTACCGAATCTTGGGTGAAACCGCACCCTATCTCCAACGGAAAGATAGTCGTACATATGCCGCCCACTGCCCTTTTCCACGATGGTCTTTTTCTTGCCCGTGTCGGTGTTGATGATTGTGGTATATTCCGTATAGGTTCGCCAGTTATCATCCTCGCCGCCTCTATGCTCGCTTTTTTCCTTGCTGTACTTATTGACGACTACGCCCTCCAACATGGGCTGCTTGGTCTTTCGCAGTGCCAGCAGGTTAATGACCAGCATGACAGCAGCGATGCCCACACCGATGACAAGGGATTCTCCAAAGGGGAAATCGTCCATCAGCAGACCGGCGACGGGAAAGCCGATGAGCGGCACAAAAACCAAAATCCACATACAGCCAATGGAGAATTTTTTGTTTTTCTGTGCTGCTGCCAGTATCTCAGGGCAGTTATACCTGTCGGAAAATCCGAACAGCCCCGTACCACCCTGTGATCGTGCGGGAGCTGCCGAACGGCTCGGCTCCATCGGCTGCGGCACTGCCGGACTCACTGCCGCTCCACAGCCGATGCAAAATTCGGCTCCCTCCGGCAACTTTGCGCCGCAGGCCGCACACACGCCAGAGGCGCTGTCCTGTGTTTTTGCGCCGCAGGCCGAACAGAAAGCTGAACCCTCCGACAGTTTATTTCCACAGTTAGGACAAAACATATCTTTATCACTCCTTGCTTTGATTGTTTGAGGTGCGGCGGGTTTCATCGCCGCTGTTTTATTCTTTTTTCCCCGTCTGGCTGTGCGTATGACAAGCAAAAGCAAAAGCAGATAACCGATGGGGGCGAGGATATGGTAAATGATCGCCACCTCGCCCATCTCATCAAATTCGCACAGCGCGGCGGGCTTGTTGACATAGGGGAAAAGGTCAAGGTAGCGGATGCGCTCGGAGCGCGTTTCGCCCTCGTCTAAGCTCGGCCACGCCTCGTCGCTGCCATACATCACATAGCCGCGATACTCCTTGCTGTTTGCCACAAACCAATAGCCCTTGGAAACGGTTCGGGATCGGTTTTGCCCCGCGCCCGTATCATCCAGTCGCGCCTGATAGCTGTCCACTGTACCCATAACGGAATCGCCCCATATTGCCAGCGCCAGCGTAGAGAGGCTCAAATACATAGCAAACAGCAGTACAGCACAGATAAGGATGAGAATGGGCAGGGGGATGTTTTTATTTGTTTTCTTCTTTGCCATGATATTCCTCCTTTTGTTCAATCCACCCGCACATATAAATGCTCATTTTCGGAATACATAAATTCCTTGCCCGGAATCCTTTCCCCACTATATGGGCCACTACGGATATAGTCTTTGCCGTCCTCTACATAACCGTAATAGGTAGTTGCGCGTAATGATACGAGGTCGGAGGCGTATTCCGTCGTAATCGAAGCTGTTTTCGGGTCAAAGGTAATGGCTGTCCGGGTAGTTAAATCCGCTCCGTTGATGAATGCTGTATAATCCAATGTTTTGTCGTCCGGGATGCCTAAACGAATGATCGTGTCATATTCCACGCTTTTCCAGTTTCCCTCAAACCATTTTGGGGTGATGCCCGTGTCACCCAACAAAATCACCGTAACCTTTTCCGTCACCTTGAAGGTTTGTGTCAGTATCGGGTCGTCCTCAAACTCGTCATCGCCCTTGTTCCATAAACGAAGCTGAGTGGGGATGCCTGCCTGCATATACCCCAAGATGGTGGCGTCTATGGCTGCACGCCCATCCTTATCCAGAACCGTCGTCCAATTTTCATCGACGAGGGCATCGGGGCGGCAGATATCAATGGTACAGCCCGCGTATTTGCTCTTTTCACCATCGGGAATTTCCTCAATGATTTCAAACTCCAGCGGTGCGTTGAGCGCTTTCCGCAGCTCCGTGGCGTTTTCACTGTATGCCTTTCGGTTGTCGTAGCGGATCTTCTTCATAACGTCTTCCAGCACCGGCTGGAGACTTTCACTCAAACGCACCATATACTGCTCGATGCAATACTCCCTGGCGGCATCTGTTGCGGGCAGGAGTCCCGTCGTGTAAGTGTGCAGCCCAGCTTCGTTAGTGGCTACAAGCTGTTCCTCCGGATTGTCGTAGAAGTAGCGGGAGCTGTAATTCTCCATGATACCGCGCAGGGCGGCGTTGAACTTCTCCGGGTCATCGCCACGGGTTTTATACAGACCCATAATACGAGCGTACCATTCGGCCTCCGTCCACGGGTGGATTTCCTCGTTGTAGGCGATGACCACCTTAAACAGGGCGTCCTTATAAGTCTGGTCGGCTGCCACCATGAACTTGTTCAGAGAATAGTCGAGGGCGATGACCCCCAGCATGGAGAGCTGTATCATGCCGGTGCTTATCCTTTTATAGTCCAGCATTGCCACGCCCACATTGTATGACAGCTTATACGCCTCAGCCGCCACGGTTTCGGCTGACTCGTTGCCTTTATATGCGTCGATCATGGTGTCGCCCAGCGATAATGCAGAAAGTCCCAACAACATATAACCGCTTTTCTCCCAAACACTTGCCATTTCTTTGTTTCCGACGCCCTGTTCTGCCAGCTCAAACACGTCGGTCAGCCAGCCCAAGACCTCATGAAGCAGCCCCGCTTCAGCGTCACCAAGATTTGGAATGTATAAGAGCTGTTCATAGAACTCGCTCAAGAGACTGTCGCCTACCTCGCCGGGCTGCCCGGTCTGTTCATACTCACGCAGGATCGCCATCGCAGTTTCATCGTCTAGCCGCCTGCTGCTGAATTTGGACAGCAGCGCGTAGGGCGAACCGGCGTCCCGCAAGGTGACGGTGCAGTATTCCGAAAGATGATCGGTGGTGATGGTAAGGGTGTTATCGGCGGTGTTTACGGTATAGTCAACCAGCTCCCATTCACCGGTTTCGGGGTTAAAATACTCCGCTAGCACGGAGCCACCCTCGTCAGCAGAATCGGTTTCGCTTTCGTCATAGGGCAGCGTGATCGTCAAAAGGCCGTCAAATACAGTGCGTTCACTAGCTGAAATGTCATAGGCCGTGCGTATGGCGCCCTCTATGGTGTCACTGTCGGCTGACAGCTCCTTGACCGATACCCTTTCTCCATCCATCACGTTGTATGGGCCAAAATCCACTGTCACGCCGCTGTCGGTTGAAACTGCGGTCTGCCCCTCCTGCAAGGTAAAGCTATCACTTTTCTGTACAGATGGGCGCTTAAACCCACCGCCGACCATAAACCCCGGCCAGCCGTAGAGGGCCACTGTTACACTCTGTATGACGAGTAAGGCGGACAGCACAATACACAGCGTATTGCGCCCTTTGCTTCTTTTTGGTGCTGTGGCGCTTTTTCTTTTCGACGTCGCAGCAGGCGGAGTCCGTTTTTGTGGCAAGGCCTCGGTGATTGGCTGTGGCACAGGTTTTGGCTGTGCTGCAGCCACAGGATTTGCGGCCGCTTCAAGTACCCCCGCGCCGCATTTGGCGCAGAAGTGAGCGCCGCTATAAAGTTCATTGCCGCAATTCGTACAATATTTCCCCATGTCCGCACCTCCTTATGGCCGCACCAGCGCCACAAGCGCCGGTATCCCGCCGGGCGTATCCATCGTGCCGACGGCGTATTGCTTTCCGTTAAGCTCGTAGAACTGCGTCAGGCGAATTGTTCCCCCGCTGGACGCCCACAAGCCGCCGTTTTCCCACTTACCGCTGAATCGGCCGTCCTCCATCTCCGTCTCATCAAAGCTCTCTCCCTCATTTGCCCAAAAAATCTGATACCAGTCAAGGGTGAGGTTCAGACTCTCAGCAGTACCCGCAAGGGCGATATTGAGAAACTCCATAGCGACCGCATCGTATTCGTTGTTGGGGTCATAGAAAATCAGCGCTTTCCAGCTCCCGGTCAGCGGGCCGATCTTATCGATGATACTCGCATCGGCTGGAACGCCGTCGTAAGCCACGCCCTCTGTGTACCAGAGAAAGTCCTCCAAACCGGGCCGTTCCTCCGTGGATAAGCTCACGCCTGTTTCCTCCGGCGACGGTGTGACGGACTCTGTTTGCTCTGCCCTCGGCACAGACGGTTCCTTTTTTTCTGCTGACTGCAGATTAGGCGGTATCGTGAGAACGCCTATCACAAGCATCAGCAGGTTGGCCGCGATAAGCACGGCAATCAAACCTTTCTTCAATTTCATCAATCCTCCTTGATTTACTTCGCGCCGAACGGAGTAATCCTTGCTGCACCTTTTTCTCCGATTAAATCAGCAGTTCCAGAAACATAAATTCTCTCATACTCAGAAGTAACAACAAATATAAGTATCAACGAGCCGACACTTTCGTTACCAATCACAGATTTCCGCCTTTATGCCTGTTTCATGCCACAGCTTTTGTGCGGACTCCACAACCGTCTGTTTATGAAGCATACCGTGTAGCAGCTCTACCCGCATGGACTGATTCTTATCGCCAAAGATCAGATACATTCGTTCCTGATCAATTTGAACGATGCTCAGACGCACACCATGTACCCCGTCGAGACCCCATCGGTAGATTGTGCTACCAATTAAGATACCAAAAGTAGATACCACAGTTTCCTCCGTGTCAGCTTGCTTAAGGCTGTCTTCTGTTGAAATAAGAGCCGATGGCACCGCAAGGATGCGATTATCCCAAATGAGTGTTGCGTCATAGAGCAGACGACTCTGCCTCACCAATAACACGAGAGAGATAAGGCTGATCACTCCAAGGGTGAAAACCGCTTCTACCATGAATGCCATGCCGAGCCACACCGCCAAACAAATACTAGCTGCGAACAATAAGGCATAACCATTGCGACGTTTGCGGATTAATTTCATATGCACCAACCCTCCTTTTGTATAAATTTTAAGGTAGGATACCTCAAAAAGCATCGTTCGAAAGGATGATTCTGCTTAAAAAGCCCCTCATACTTTAGTATGAGAGGCCAGTTAAACCCTTTATTTATGGAGTTTTATGTATCATTCAATCCCATGATTCTTCAGCAGGGTGCTGATGAGTTCTGCACGACTACCTACATCATATTTTGAAAAAATATTCCTTGCATGTGTTTTTACAGTACTCTCACTGATAAACAAAGCCCCAGCAATTTCGCGGTTGGATTTGCCGGAAAGGATAAGCTGCAATACCTCTTGCTCTCGGACGGTTAGCGGACCAAGTGTTTTAATTTGACGAACAATGTCCGTTTGCTGTGACTGATTCATATTGTCATAAACGGCAAGGTAGGTATGGCTTTTCAGCAGTAAAACAAGCTGGTGGTTCAGTGGCGGCAACATAACCAGTGTAACGCAAACCACAGTAAGGGCAATCACAGCAACCTCCGCACTGAGAAGCCCAATGGATGTTACCGCCATTCCTAAGAAGTCTCCGCAAAGGACGCCAAATACATTGGCAGAAAGCCCAATGCCAAAGGTTTGTGTGGGGTTGTCGCTATAATCCACCATTTCTCCAAGAATGCTCCACCAAAAGAGATCAAAAATACCGCAAGCACCGAGCATCAGTGTATCCACAATCAGATAGTCGGAAGTGTTTCGCCCTAATAGCATAAAGCTGATGAATGCTCCTATAAGCATTGCCATCCCGATATACAAAATTCTGGAACGCTTTGCTTTCTTGGGTAAATTTCGCATAATAACAAGCGCTACAATATAAGGCACGGCCCAATACCAGCTCGTCAATCCTGTCAGATGCTCAAAAGAAGGATTGATGACCTGATACATCAGTCCAGAAATAATTGTAATGATAAAGACAAAAAGGCACAGTAATATTAGCGGGTTTTTAATGCTGCCGTGTGCCTTATTTTTAAATGTTTTGTTCTGCTCATTCTCCTGCTCCAAGGGCAGCATCCAGATGAAGGCAATACCGATCACAAGGCAAAGCATAGCTAGACTTAGCCCGATAAACGGTGAGCGGTTCATGGCAACCACGTTGACTGCAATCATCAGCAGATTGGAATAAATCAGAACATCTGCACAGGATTTAATGCGTTCGTTCTTGGGCGTAAAGTCCCTGAGAAAAAATCCCCATGCCGCCACCGCGCAGCCGCTAAAGTATCCGCTGATAATCAGTCCGCCCATCCATCGATAGGAGGGAGCAAAAAAGAAGGGGACAGTAGCAACAATGCATAGGCCCATACCGCCGAGCATTATCCTTTTCGCTGCCGCCCCGGACCTGACCAAGAGACCGCAGGTGAGAAGCCCCATGAAATGTACAATCATGGCGGCCAATATGTAGGCAGAGGCATTGATCCCACGCATTTCCAGCAGGCTATACAGCACCTGTCCCTCGAACTGAAACGACAGAATATAGGCAAAGAGAAATGAAAATCCGGCAACAGAAAGCCTGCCGGCATTTATTGGTTTATGGCCGTTCATGTGATAGCCTCCTCTCTTTTCTACGCCGCTTTCGTTCGTGACGCATTCTATTTCATTGATTTTAACGTTAAAAATGGGCCTATGTCAAGATTTAGTACAAATTAAAATGAGCATTTGATACTCACATCTTTACCTGCTATTCACAAATTTTCGTTTTGTATTTTAGCAAAAAGTTTTTCAAAACTATCCGGCAACATATAATTGCAATGACTGTGTGTACGGGTTGTATTGTAAAACTTTCCAGATATGCATTGGGGCGTTTAGGATAGTTTTCAGGTAGAGAAAAATACTTTACTATAGTAATTAACAAAGATGAAGGATCCACCAGATGACATGACACAGTAAGGAATTCAAAGATAATATTATCAGACAGATGATGCCCCCAACCAATAAATCAGTTAACCAGCTTACCGCCGAAACCGGTGTTTCAGAACATACCCCCTATACGCATGGAAACGGGCTGCTAAATCAGCTGCTATTGCAGCCCCAGCCGGTGAATCACCATCGGAACGCTGGTCAAGCGAAGATAAATTTTTAATCGTTCTTGTAACTGTCACAATGAACCAGGCAGAACTGGCGGCTTATTGCCGGGGACTTCTTAAACAGTATTTCGGTTGTTTTTATTCTTTTGCTCATCCATCAAGGTTTGTGGCAAACCGTTTTTGCCGCTACCCTCGTCTCTTCGATGGTCAGTCAGTTTTCAGCCCCTTCATCGGTTATCATGTTCAAACGAAATATTGATGAAACACTCATCACCCCGGTGATTTCGCTCTCTCAAGCGCTGCAATCCCTCTATCTTATCATTGGACCGATTATTGGTACCGTGCTCTATCAAATCCTCGGCATTACCTTTTCGCTGACAATCATTGCCGTCCTGTTTTTATGCTCAACACTGGTACAATTCTTATTGCCCGCCAGCTCCAGAAAGGCTGATTATACTAAGCCCAGGCTCTTCTCTCAAATGAAAGAAGGCTTGCTCTATATCAGTTATGATAAGGGGTTGACGGTGCTTTGTGGATTGCTGAGCTTGTTTGGTTTAGCTCAAGGTCTGATTCAACCGTTAACCATTTTTATCCTGACCGATCGACTATGCATTGAAAGTGAAAGCCTCCAGTGGTTCTATTCATTATCCGGCGTGGAGCTTCTGATTGGCGCAATTATCGCCATGTCAATCGTCAGTAAATACAAAACCAGAACAATCTTATTCTTTGGGATGATTGCTTTTGCCGCCGCCACCATCACTTTTATTCAAGTCGCTATCAGTGTGCCCTTGATTCAAAATGTTCAGGAAGATTATATCGGCAGAATCAACGGCCTGATCACACCGTTGATGATTGCTGGGATTCTGATCGGCACCGCACTGTCAGGTATCTTAATCGAACAGCTCTCATTGATTCCGGTGTTTATGTTATCCGCCTTCATTCTGGTCATTTGCGGTATCATCAGCCTGGGATACCAAAGTGCCACAAAACCTGTCGAGCTTGACCGCGTACCGTAGGTTCTGTCCAACGATGCGCTCTCCTGACAATGACGCGTAGACGTTGTTGTTTGGCTCAGTCATCAAATACTTCCGGGAATGCCATATGAACATGGCATTCCACACATACATTTGCCACAAGCATCGCCCAAACCAATCGGGTATTCTGGCACGATCTTTTCATAGATTTGTTCATTACAGCTTTGACGGTTGAAAACGACCTGATCATCCTGCCATTCAAACGCCTGATTAACGCATTTCTCAATACATTTTTTACATGTTCCATTAACCTTATAAAGACAGTACTCCTCGTTTGTTCTTAACGAAGGCGTTAATTCCATATCCGTTATCACACTTCCTAATCTGCCGCAACAACCGCTCCTTGTTATGAGCATGTTATGGATACCAAATTTCCCGATCCCAGCTATATAGGCGACACTTCGATGGGACCAGTCACTGATCAGTTTTTCTTCATCATAATTATAGGTCGACGGCAGCAATGAGGCATTAAAACCCATCTCCGTTATCGTTTCATGCAGATATTTACTTAGATCATTGATCAGATTATTTGTTTCAATACAGGCGTAGTCCCATTCTTTAGAACTTTCTTCCCCGCTGATATTGCTTTTAACAATTTCTTTGGAAAAAGGCAGAAAAAAAACAATCACTGATTTGGCATGCGGGACAATATCTGTGGGCAGGACATGGTTTGGTCCAATGATTTTTTTTAACTCCGAAAAAAGAGGATCTTCAGCATCGGCAAATCCAATCACCGGTTCTCGCCAACTCGTTTCGACAGGTTTCAATTTTTTATAGTTTTCAATATATTCACGAATTAAGCCGATTATCTTTTTGTTCATTTTGTTCCCTTTCTGGCATATGTCAACCTTTATAAGGTACATATCCATTCATCGAAATATTGCGCTTCATGGCTCTGTTTCCGGTTAAACCTGATCGCCAATGTTGGCAATGAAATTATTGGCAGTATACCACATTTTTGATTGCATGACGACTGCTCCGCCCATTTGCTCTGCAAAGATGTTTGCAGGAGATTTTCTGATTACCTCGACGCACTCTAACATTCTTTGTTTTTTGTTTTATTATTTATCCGCATTTAATTTTTATTGCTTTTTTTTATGCGAGATGATTCATCTTGAAGTCTTCTACTAGATCCTAATAAATAGCTTTATAAAAGGATATTTCTCCCGAACGAAAAAACCTTTCTTTGCTTTTTTTCATAAAATACTGGATTTTACAAATAATCCATGTTATATTTTAATTGCAAGTAATATTTAATCCCAGTTCCTGATATATTTACAAAAGGATATTGTGGGGTCATCGCCTTGCTTGCAATCGCTTACAGTATTCTGATAATGAAAAGGAGATTTTTCAATGAATCTGAGAGAAAATGTTATGGCAGTATATCGCGGCGAACAGCCAGATTACTATGGAGATTTGATGGCCGCGGTCGAATTTATCCCCGATCCGCTGTTTATTCGAGATGCCCTGCTTCCTCAGGACGGCCAGGAATACAAGGATTCCTGGGGAACCGTACGGGTCTTCCTGCCCGGAGCACCCGGCCCCCACCCCCACATTACCCGGGAAAACGTCGTCATCACAGACATTGAAAAATGGCAAGAGCAGCTGGTCGTTCCTTCCATCGATGATCTGGACTGGACAGTGGCCCGAGAAGTAGCCGCTCAAATTGACCGAAATGAAAAATTGGCCTGCTTCTTTTATCCCGGCGGCCTTTTTGAACGCAGCCATTTTTTGATGGGTATGGAAGCTGCCTTAATCAATTATTTGGAATATCCCGACGAAATGCAAGCGCTGCTGAGGGTGATTGCCGATCATAAGATGACTTACATCCGGAAAGTTGCCGAAGAAACCCATCCCGACATCATCTTCTATCATGACGACTGGGGCACCAAACAAAACCTGTTTCTGCCTCCGCGAGTCTGGCGAGAAATCATCAAACCACTACAAAAAGAAATCGCTGACACGATCCATGAATGCGGGATGATTTACATGCATCATGCCGACTGCATCCTCGAACCCATTGTCACCGATCTGGTGGAGATTGGTATCGATATCTGGCAGGGCGTCATCGCTCAGAATGACATCGTAAAAATCCAGGCCCTCACCCAAGGCAAACTGGCCATGGTCGGTGGCATTGATGGACCTAAGATCGACGTGGAAAATATTACGGAAGAGAAAATTCGCGAAGAAGTCCGGCGGGCGGTCGATACCTACTGTCCGGGCGGGCGTTTCTATCCGTCGATCCCCAACGGCGTCTGCTTCCGTGAATGGAACAATAATATCTTTATCGACGAACTGTTGAAATATGGCCGGGAATATGCCCAACAAAAACCCATCGCATAGTTTAAGGTCTGACCTATCTTTAATTACGTTGTACTCCTGGTAGTAGGCATATCTTGTAGTTGACCTAAACAGCTATTTTGGAGGAGCAGGTCGCCCGGATCTGCTCCTCCAAAAAAGTCTACTGGCCGCCTTCAGCTACGCGATTGAAATCTTCCACACCGCTCTGCCGGCGATTTCACTGACTTTTACAGTTGGCTGCCAGCCTCTGTCAAGTAGTCCAAGCCAGACATGGCATGCGCATATGCCAATATCAACATTCGGGTGTTCCCATTTAAAGTGCTGATATCCCGGCGGCATTGCAACGGTGATTGTATTGAAGGAATCTTCAAAGCCGAAGCGCCACATTTGGGAATTCCCAGCTGAAGGCGCTTTTCTGCCTAAGTCAAGCGCATACAATATGTCATCTGACAGATGACATAAATCATCCTGATGCTCAAGCAACTCAATAATTTCTTTCCGTTTATGACTGATCGTCTTTTCTGTGATCCTGTCCATCAGTCGCAATCCGTTATCCTCATAATAACCAAGTGGCGTGATGCAGATCGCCCGCACCCCGGTGGTTTCGCCCCTTGAATACCCAAACCCCTTGTTTGCTTCATTTAACTGGTCGGGCGATTGCAAATGGGGCATCAAGCGTTCAAGCTCAGCCAGTTTGTAGTGCCCATACCAACAAGAGGCAAGTTCTTTGCTCTGGGCGTAAAGAATCAGTAACTCCCCGACGAAACCCGCCTTTGAAATGGAGACTCTATCGGTTTCTGCCACAAACGCAATGTTATCCGGCGGTGATTTCATAAACGGATAGAGCACTTTTGTCGGATCGGCATGAAAGAATCGGATCTCAGTATGATGATCAAACGGAATTGGCATTGCCCTGGCAAAGTTTTTGATCGCGTCCATGACGTCTTGATCAACTGGTTTCATTCGATAACTGCGTGCCGATCGCCTGTCATCGATCGTACTTTTAATAGAAAACGTAATTGACATTTGTAGTACCTCCATAATACCGGGCCATTTCGCTCCGGCCCGGCCCTTTAAACTGGGGAAAAACATACCACATCCAATATCTGCGCTTTTGACAACTTCTTATTTTAGCAGCTTACCCGAGTTTAATTGTCTCAACTGAACGCCCGTGATCCCGCAACAGCTCAATCAGGGCCTCTGTTTTCAACCATAACGTCATGGTATTTTCATTGGGATGAATCGCAATTGTGCGATTATTATAGCGTTCATCAATAAAAACTTTAACCCTTTTATTCTTGTCGTTTAAAACTCCAAATGGTGTGACTGAACCTTTTTCCAGTCCGATTATTTCCTGTAAATCCTTTTCAGAAGCAAAGCTGAGCCGCCGCGAGCCAATTATTTCCCGCAGTTTTTTTAAATCTATCGGCTTTTCTTCTTGCACCGAAACCAAATAGAAGTGCTGCTTTTTATCATCCCGAACAAATAAATTTTTGGCAATACAATCGGCGTCAGGCAAATTTAATTTCTTCATTTCATCAATGGTATATACCGCTTCGTGTTCAACCCACTGATAAGAAATTTTAGCATCATCCAGCAACTCCAGTACTGCTTGCTTATCAACAAACATGATGGTTCACCTTCCTTTTTTGATCGCAGTTGATCTTTATCGATGAGCTGATTTTACCACAAAACAACAGCACGATAAGCTGTTTTTTGATTTATGCCTTGTTTTCAGTTGTGATGTGCGCCAGCCGTGCAAATTACGGCAGCATTCCTCAAGAAATTGTTCCCTTCATAATTAAGAACAACAACTCAGCAGATCCAGCTGGTTCCAGAAAATACTTGAAAATAACGGTTGAAAGCATTAGAATAAGAATGTGCAATCGACTGAGATAAACAGAATTTGATCAGCGCCTCGTTTAGAAGTCGCGCTGTCAAATACTCCGTTTAGCATTCTGTCTTGTTTGCATTGATCGACAGATTGAAAGGAGTTTTTATGTTAAAACAAAATAAAGCAGAGAGTGTGGCAGACCGGGAGGTTTGCAAAATCTAATCTCTGCAAAACCTCCCGCATTGTATCCAACATACTTTCAGGAGGAAAAATAATGAAATATTCAAATAGAGAAAAAAACATTTATCAGCGTCAATCCTGTCAGGAGAGTTTCTTCTGCCAGAATTGCGGCCGTGTCGTTTCATTTACCGGCGCCGGAACCAAACACCGTAATCATTGTCCCCATTGTCTGTTCAGTCTTCATGTTGATATTTTACCCGGTGACCGCTCAGCCAATTGCAGTGGTCTGATGGAACCGATCAGCGTCTGGATTCGCAAGAATCAGGAATGGGCAATTATTCATCGCTGTCGTCGCTGTGGGCAGCTTAGCTCCAACCGAATTGCCGCCGATGACACCCCTCTTAAACTAATGTCCATCGCCGTAGCCCCTTTGGCCAGTCCACCCTTCCCTCTGGAAGAAATGACGCAGGTCCTAACTAGCGCCACAGGTGACAGCAATGAGCAGGATTGATTTGGACGGGTACGGTTTAAGCGTATCCTTGCGTTTGGAAGCCGCTCAATATCCGGAACTTTTTGTCGCCCGCATTCTGTCTCAGTCCAAGGGGATCTACCGGATTATTTCGGAACAGGGCGAATTTTTCGCTGAATTGTCGGGCCGGCTACGCTACGAAAGGATTGAGGCCGCCAATTTTCTGGCTGTCGGCGATTTTGTGATGCTCGATCGTCCCTCCGGAGACCAGGGTCATGGCATTATTCACCATCTGCTGACCCGCAAAAGCGTCTTTATTCGCAAAGCTGCCGGATCATCCAGTCAGGCGCAGGTGATCGCCGCTAATATCGATTCCATCTTTATCTGCATGTCCGTCAACAACGATTTTAATCTGCGTCGGCTGGAGCGCTATTTGAGTCTGGTCTGGGAAAGCGGCGCAACCCCGGTAGTCGTCCTGACCAAAATCGACTTGACTGATGATCTGCTGGCCAAATGCCGAGCGGCTGCAGCAATCGCCATCGGCGTTGATATCCTCGGTATTTCAACCCTGCAAAATGAAGGCTTTCAGGATCTCATGGCCTATTTGTCAGCAGGTCAGACCGTCGCTCTACTCGGCTCATCTGGGGTTGGAAAATCAACCCTGATCAATTGGCTAAGCGGTGACCAACTCTTAGCTACCCAGATGATCCGAAATGATGACAGGGGTCGTCATACCACCACAAGACGAGAATTGATCCGGTTAGCCGATGGCGGCATGCTGATCGATACCCCGGGTATGCGTGAAATTGGCATGCTTGATGTCAAAGCAGGGTTCGACCGCACTTTTAGCGATGTGGAAACCTACCTCAACACCTGCCGGTTTCGCAATTGCACCCACACTAACGAACCGGGTTGTGGCATTTATGCCGCTTTAAAGGCTGGTCACTTATCTGAGCAGCGCTGGCAGGCCTACCAGAAACTGACCGCAGAAAATGACTATTTCGAGAATAAGGCAGCCTTCTTAAAAAAGAAGAAGGAAAAATTCTATCAGATCGCCCGCTTAAATCGAAAGAATAAGAAAAAATAATATTATTAAAAGACCTTGCCTGAATTGGTTATATTCTGGCAAGGTCTTTTTTATAAAAATGCTGCGATCAGGCCAAGCTTTCCACTTCCTCCATATCGTGTGAGTAAAAAAGAACCGTCTGATTGTTACCAGCCATCTTCCGAATCAACTTCCTGATTTCATGGCTGGCCCGGGGATCAAGACCGGCTGTTGGCTCATCAAGAACGATTAGCGTCGGCTGATGAAGAGTCGTCACTAGCCAGAGCAAGGCGCTTTTGTTGACCCAGCGATAATCTGATTGCCGGGGTATTCCCGGTATCTCCCAGGTACAGGCTTCCAACCGCGTTTGCAGCTCGGTTTCACTGAGCCTGATCCGATATAGGGCCCCGAACAAGGCCAGATTCTCCCGGGCTGAATAGCCTTCGAAAAAAGGCGTTGTCTGAAGTTGGACAGCCCATAAATAGTCACTGTTGCTTACGGATTGCTGAGGCGTCGGTGACCTCGCTTAATCCTGACGTAATAGCGCCTGGGTTGCACAACGCAAGGAACCGCCCTGGGCATTATGGGCGCCAAAGAAAATCGGATAAACCGTGATCCCCCGTTTTTCCAGTGCTGCTTGGATTTCATGATTGTCTTCGTTTTCATTATAGCCCATGATATAAGTATTGGCGTCAATTGGCAATCCATTAATCACAAGGTACTTCAGCTTTTCGATTCCTACTTCGATCAAATCCCAATCTTTTAAAGCTTCCGGAAGTCCCTCTATGAAGGCGTCGGGACAGACGATTGCCAGCCCCTTCCGTGGTACCGACAGGGCACAATCCAGATGTAAAACCGTATCGCAAAGGGGCACCCTGACCACCTCGTAGTCACGTCCCAGATAATTTTTCAGCCACAAATAGCCCATTTCGTTGGAGCCAACTGCAGCATTCTCTGAATTACCCACCAGGATGGTTTTACCCAGGACCATGACGTCACCACCTTCAAGCAACGGTGCATCATTGGCATAGTCACCCAGCAGCGGCAGATGCGGCATTGCGGCCCACTTAACCGCCGGCACATTGCATTTCTCCGTCAGCAGTGGTCGGAGCCCTTCAATATCGACGCGCCGCAGCGGCGTCCGCAAATTGGCTTCGATGACCTGATTGCCGATGATAATCAGGTTATCCCGGGGGAAATCCTGTGAATAACCGTTAATCAGAGCCTCGCCGCCAAAGCATATTTTTACATCCTCTTCGCTAAGCCACCTCGGGCGATAAACCTTGACGTCAAGACTTTCTAATATTTTAACAAATTCATCATTTTCGGCCCTGAGCAGCTCAGCTTCTGTCACGCCACTTTCGGCATCAACGATGCACGCATCCCAACTTTTTCCGGCATTCTCGATGGCAATTTTCTGTTCCGCTGCCGGCAAGACCTTTAAGGCTTCCTGAAGCCATGCCGCTTGAAGCGATGGATTAAAACCACTTGCTTCACCGACGATCACTTCTTTTAAACGGCCATATTCACTGCCGATATAAACGGGCCCTTTACTCTTGCCCGTTTCATTAATTGATTCATCCTTTGGATTGGAATAATGTTGGCTCATTATGGTAACCTCCCGATTGGTTAATTCTAATTAACGTCATTATACAACGGAAAGCCCTGTCCACTCAATGCTTTTTCTATCGGAAAAGGGCGTTATGCTTCGCTTTCGCCATGGCCGTATTCAGCAATCGGCACCGGCTCAAAGTGAAAGCAACCAAAGGACTGACCGATAGAGATAAAAAAACAGTCGCAATGACTGTTTTTTTATCATTAAGAGCTTTTGCTCCATATACCATTTGTCGTATCATAAACGAAGGTGCCGCCTTCGGAATTCATTGCTCTAAAAAAGTCGCTCAGGATCTGTCTCGATACTCCCCTAACTTTTATCAAGACTAAAGGATACCCTGGCCCCTTGTTCATCACTTCTGTTTTCAATTTTTAGTGTGCCATCGTGCATTTCAACCACTTTTTTGACAAAGCTCAAGCCTAAACCATAGTGCTGATTTTTACGTGACGCATCCTCTGTGAAAAATTCCTGGGCGGCTCTTTTTAAGCCTTCCTCCGAAAAGCCCGTCCCACCGTCTTTTATCTCAAAAACAACATGGCTTTCACGGTCTAATATCATGATATCAATTGCGCTGCCCGGCGGCGAGTGCCTGACGGCATTATCGATAAGATTGATGATTGCCCGTTTGATCAGCTCCCTGTCGATAGACAAATAATCGCATTTTGCCTCATTTTGGATATTGATCTCAATCTGCTTTCTTTTGCAGAGGGGCAAAATTTCGGTGGTCAGATCATCGATAAAATCCTTTAACTGAACCACTTCTCTGTTAAACAGCTGCGGCTCATGGATCACAACGCCCATCAATAATTCCAGATATTTTTCAATGCTATTGGATCCACTCAGAATATAAGTCAGTAATTCTTTATTTGCCTCAGTCGGCCCTTCTTCGAGCAGTAATTCGGTATTGCCTTTAATGATGGTCAAAGGCGTTTTAATATCGTGAGCCAGGGCAGAAAGTTGTAGCTTTCTTTGCTCTTCCTCATGCCATTGTGAATGAAGGGAATCCGCTAAAGCAGCTTTTAATTTATCAATGGTATCGAGTGATGCATTAAACTCAGTGATTTCTGTGGGCCTGATGTCAAAATCCAAATCCTGAGCCTTTATTTTTTCCGTTGCCAGATTAATGGGAACTAAGTTTTTCGCTAACTTCCTGCTGAATTTTAATGCTGTCATAATCGCCAGCAATATAATGACGATTAGAAGCAGCACTATAAAGAACAGTTCTGGATTGGGTATGACTTCGTGCAAAAGGGGATTGCTGAAATGTGCCAGCATATCGTATTTAATTAACACGATATTGCCATTGTCCTGGGCTATTTCTTTGTAAAAATCATAATATGCCTTTTGGCCGGTTGATAATGCTGCTTTCGTTTTTGCCAGTTCCTGATCACTCATATCGCTTTCAATGACACTTCCACTGCTATCGATGATTATATATTGACAATGAACCGGTAACACCTCTTTATCAAAACGCGTTCTGATCGTTTCCTCTAATTGATTCAATTTCAGCTCCGTTGCGTTCGCCTGTAAAAGAAAGCCCGATTGAAAAGCAATGGAACCTGCTATAATTGCTGCAATTATTATCATCAGAACAGCCGCCGAAAATCCAACAAGATGCTCTAAAAACAGCCCAAATACTGAAATTGTTCTCTTTATTTCCATTTGTATCCCACTCCCCAAACGGTGACAATCGGACAGTCAATGAGGGCACCAATTTTACTGCGGATATTTTTTATATGAACCCGAATCGATGACACATCACTTTCTGAATGATAGCCAAAGACTTTTTCTAAAATGCTTTCCAGCGAAAAGACCTGTCCTTTGTTTCGGGCCAGCAGTTCACAGATTTCGTACTCACTTTTTGTCAGACCTGTTAACTCTCCCTTAATGGCCAGGGTCCTTTCTGACAGATCGAAAACACACTGGTCTATAATCAGGCGCTGGTGCTTGTCCCGGCTTTCTCTGCGAAGATGGGCCGTCACCCGGGCTCTCAGTTCGGCAATCCCAAAGGGCTTTTTGATATAATCGTCGCCACCTGCCAGAAAGCCCTCAACCACATCGCCTTCCATCGTTTTGGCGGTTAAAAATAAAATGGGACAATCGATAACCTGCCGGTTTTCTTTGCAAAAGCGGATGCCGTCAAGTTGCGGCATCATGATATCAAGCAGGATCAGGTCGATCTTTTTAAGCGCTTGTATTTCAAGCTCGGCTGCCGAATTTTTTATTTGAACACGGTGTCCATCGCGCGTCAGAGCGGTTTCAATCATCCTGCAAATTGCTTTGTCGTCGTCGATGACAAGGATCTGAGCCATTGTTTTCTCCTCTAATCGTCAGATTTTCTGCCCTCCCATTTATTAAATGATAAGACCAATATTGTTGTAAAAAGAAAAGTATAAATGAAAATAAAACTGCCGCCGTTTATGGCATCCCTGGCTTGTAAAAAAGCCCCATTGGATAACTTGGCGGTTAGCAGCATTTCGGCAAACCGTGACGAAATTCCCCAGGGAAGATAGGGCCATATGACGTCACCAAGACCGGTTAAGAGTAAAGCCCCAAGCAAGGTGCCGACTATGCCAAGGCCGATGCTGAAGCCTTTACCAAAGCGAAAGCTTACCAGATAGTGTAATAAATACAGCGGCATCACACTTAGCCATAAAAGAACTGCTGTTTCGCCGTAAAACAAGATATTCTGCCGGATATAACCCATTTTTATAAAGACTGTGCCAAAGCCCACTAAAGCCAAGAAAGCAGAAAACAAGCCCAATAAAATCAGTATCAAAAGCTTACTTATATGTGGCAGCGACTTTGCGGTGGCACAAGATAAAATCGTTTGAAAACCGCCGGCGCCTTGCTCCAGCTCCGAAAAAAGCGCTGTAATAATGCCAATCAATACTGGAAAAACAACCGCTAATGCCTGCAGATAGGCTGACAGTTTAGCTGTTTCATCCCATGGTGAAATAGAATAGTAGCCGATAAATAAGCCAATCCCTATCAACGGAATGATTACATGAATCAGCCAGATAGGGGTATGTAAAATCTTATAACAATCTGATTTTAGATTTGTATAGACGTTCACTTATTTGACCTCCCGTCTATTAAACCATATTGTCGTAATAAATGAAATGATAAAATATAAGGCGATGGTGATGAGCATGCCCGGCAAAACAACCCGCCCGTCCCCCAGGGGGTGGCCGGCCTCAAGGGGTAAGCCATTGGGCATGACGTTTATGATCGGACACATCAGTCTAGCAGGAATGGCAAAAGGAACCATCCAAAGTTTTGTTGGCGAAAAAAAGATCCCAAAGCCTATGTTGCCAATTAAACTAAGCATAATCGTAAAAAAAGTGCCCATCTTCTCGCTGATAAATAAAAAAAAGGGGATTTGCCAGGCCAGGCTTACAAATAACACCAGATTCCCGATCAGCGCCTTGCTAAAGGGAACCGTAATGCCCAAAAGTGCGCCCAATAGGATCAGATCAATACAAAAAATCAGATTAAGCAGCAGCAGCTGAAGGGTATTCATAAAAAGCTGCGCCAACCATAAATCTTTTTTATTGATATAAACAGCAAAAAGGCCGTGCCGGTTATGTCTTTTTTCGGCTGCGACAGTAAAGGCGACCATCATCGCCAGGGTGCCCGGCAGCAGCAGTGTATACCACCAGTTGAAAGCGGCTTCAAAAAAATAACGCCCCCCCATCAGAATAAGCGCCAGGACAAGGGGAACAAGCGGACTGATCCAGACGAGTTTTAACGAAAACCGGTGTTTTTGTTTTAACCATTCGGATTTCAGACAATTAATCATTGGCAGTCACCGACTTTCTGACCACATCCATAAACAGATCCTCCAGGTTTTCATGGGCATGAACCGCCTCTTGATACCAGAGTTTGCCATTGGCAATGATGCCAATATCATCAGCGATTTGTTCCACCTCCGATAAGAGATGGCTTGACAGGATCACCGTTATGCCTTTTGGGGGAAATGATAAAATCAGTTTTCTTAAATCCTGTACCCCAATCGGATCAAGGCCATTGGTGGGCTCATCTAAAATTAAAAGCGTCGGATTATTTAAGAGCGCCAGCGCAATTCCCAGCCGTTGTTTCATCCCCATTGAAAATTGTCCGGCTTTTTTCTTGCCGGTATTTGTCAGTCCGACAAGTTTAAGCACCTCGTCAATCCTGCTGTTTGGCAAATTGTATAAGAGGGCCCTGGCCTTCAGGTTTTCAAAAGCGGTTAAATTCTCATAAACCGGTGGTTCTTCAATCAAGGCACCGATCTTCAGCAGATCTTTTCGTTCCCACTTCCTGCCGTCAAAAAAAATCTCCCCTGATGATGGCTGTATCATGCCGGTTATTATTTTGAGTAAGGTCGATTTCCCCGCGCCATTCGGACCGAGCAGACCGTAAATACTGTTTTTTCTGACCGTGATTGAAATCCTGTCGTTCGCTTTCTGATGCCGGTAGTTTTTGCACAAATCCTTTGTAATCAATAGTTTTTCCATAAATAGCCTCTTTTCCTTTGATATAACTAGGCTAAGCGACAGTTATAAAGAAAGTATAAAGACTGAACTATTATTGACAATTCCAATCTTATGACCATCCCATGTACGAAGATGGACAGCAGTTAGTTGACATGTTTATTTGAAAAGAGAGCTATAAAACTGAGGTTGCGCCCATCAACAAAACCTAAATAACACATATTTTTGATACTGCTATGCTCACTTGTCAAGTTGATCAGCGGTAACTTCATCCAGCTCACCAGCAAAAAATTTATCCAGAACCGCTTTAAAGATCAGATTACCATCAACCAGATAAAACAGAGTCATTGACGATTTGAGCTTCACATCATCGGGCCGGCCAAATACCTCCCTGGCATCACAAGACTCAAGCTTTAACAATTCTCCGGAAATCTCCAGCAAACGCGAACCCAGCAGTGGATGGGCCAGATAGGCCTCAGCTTCGGTCCGATTGACGATGCCGTAATACCGTGCGGTTTCACTCCGGCCCAATCCTTTAAGCTGGGGAAAAACATACCACATCCAATGGCTACGCTTGTGGCCATTTTTTATTTCCTCTAGTGCCTGCCCATAGCTTTCTTCCTGGGCTTTGATAAAGCGTTCAACAGTGTCCATCAGTCTTCCACTCCTTCTTTTAATTTGCCAACTTTTAAGCTGATTTTATCATAACATATCCTAACGTATTTACCATTGGCTTCTCAAATAAAAGTGACCTGATCCTTGCGTATTGCGATGCAAAGATCAGGCCCTTTTTCTTGCTAACCGAGGAATTCTTTAATTTAATATCATATTGCGGCTCCCGCCGCCCTTATTCGGCTTTCTTGCTGAATAAGGCACTAACATCCTTAATCGTGCCATCTTCGCCATAGCTGTAAAGGGCGGTGGTATCCTTTTTACCGGTGGTAATCACAGCAAAGGTGCGGGCGGCCTCGGGAGAATCGGTATTATGATCAACCCAGGTGCCGGTGTTCAGGTAATATTGCCCATCGCCCAGCTCCTGATAAATCGGCACATGGGTATGGCCAAACAGCACCACCTCGACATTTTCGTTCGAATTTTCCAGATACTGGGTTTTCGCCTGACCGAAGTAATATTCCCAGTCGAGTGCACCGGCAACCGCTTCACTGAAGTTATTGGGAACCTTGATCTTATTAAGACTCTGTCGCTGCGCCCAGGTGCGCTGAATATTCTTAAACAGTACCGGGGCCGAAATCGTTCCGTCCGCCTGCTGGGCTGCTATCTAGGCTCCTTGTTCTTTATTCACTGCGATGATTTTACCATAAAACAGCTCATACAAATATCTGTTTTTTACTTATTGTCATTTGACAATAAATAAAAACGCCTGCCTCCGGCTACCTTTGTCATCCCTAACTTAATAAAGACCCTGCGCCTTCACGTCACAGGGTTTTTCCCGACTATTTTTCTTTTTTTATACCATCTTTTAATTTTTATTCTTGCCGGGGACTTAAAGCATCTCAGCTTTTAAAACATCATGGTCTTTTAGTATTTTTTCAATCACGGTTCCTTTTGTAAAATGAATAATTGGTTTTTTTATCAGATTCAGCGGGCCCGGCAGTTCAATTTCCAATGGTGATTTTCCATCCATCAGTTTAACACTGCTGTCAAGCAGCTCTCTGATATCATAGACACTCCCCCAAACTTCCGGCACACCTCGATCAACACCAAGCAGCCCATAGACCGATTCCATTGCGGTTCTTACTGAATACTCGGTTGTAAAGACGGTATCTCTGGGGGTTTCGGCAAACTGCCCCAGAAAAGCAAAATTAACGCAGCCATCCGGAATGACATCGGGTCGGTCCCCTTTGGTTCGTGGCATGAAAAAGGCGGTAATATAAGGCATCATGGTTGGTACACAGATGGCACTGTTTTCAGCCAGTTCATCAATTTGATTGACTGGCACACCCAAATGATACAACCATTCTTTAGTAATTTCTTTGCCGGTACAATCTTTCATTGGTTTTTTTATGTAATCTCCCGATACATCTGAGAATAAGCCATAGACCCATACACACACTTTGTCTTTATCCTGTTCCTTGAACTGTCCTTGTCGGTTAATGGTCCAGCTGAGCAGCCATGACGAATCCACACAGCTGACAATCCCACCGGTGACGACTTTACCGCTTTTGGGATCTCTTTTACAGATATTTGTGAGATATGGCATTATTTTATCGTCTAAGGTTGTGATCGTTGCTGATTCCCAATTTGTTTTCTTAATATCAGAGCAGAACTTTTCCGGATGTCCAAATGCCGGATCCTGCTGGGCGATGTTTTTCCACAAGCTCCAGCTGCCACTGGTTCTCACTTCGGCATCCCCGTTTGGCGCATGATTCTGATCGCCGTAAATTGTTCCTTCGGTGCAGCTTCCATTTGTCACAAAAACCAGATCATTTTCTGTCAGCACCAGCCCTTTCTCAACTCCGTTTACGTTATATTCAATTGCTTTGGCGACCTTTTTATTATCAGCGATCTCAAAGATGACATTGGTTACTTCGGTATTAAATTCAAATTTTACACCGGCTGCTTCCAGATACTTCTGCATCGGTAGAATTAATGATTCATACTGGTTATATTTGGTAAATTTCAAGGCGCTAAAATCCGGCAATCCGGCAATGTGGTGAATAAATCGTTGAAAATACAGTTTCATCTCCAGCGCACTGTGCCAGTTCTCAAAGGCAAACATCGTTCGCCAGTAAAGCCAGAACGTGGAATCGAACACCTCTTCATCAAATACATCCTCAATGGTTTTGTCATATAAATCTTCATCCTTTGTCATGAAGAGTTTCATGATTTCCATGCAGCCCTTCTGACTTAAATTAAATTTCCCATCTGTCTGGGCATCAACGCCCTGATTTCTGGTGGCACGGCACAACGAATAATTGGGATCTTCTTTGTTTAACCAATAAAATTCATCCAAAACTGAGGCACCCGGGATTTCAAGCGACGGAATACTGCGAAACAAGTCCCACAGACACTCGAAATGGTTTTCCATTTCCCGGCCGCCCCGCATCACATATCCTCTGGTCGGATCTTCAATTCCATCACAGGCCCCACCGGCGACATCCATCGCCTCCAGAATATGAATGTGCGAGCCCGGCATTTGTCCATCCCGAACCAGAAAACAAGCCGTTGCCAGTGCCGCTAAGCCACTACCGACAATGTAGGCGTTTTTGTCATCGACCCCTTCTGGTTTTCTGGGGGTTGCAAAAGCTTCGTAATTACCATTGGTATAATAGATCCCCTTACTATTTTTTTGATGTTTCCCACGTTCGGTGTTCCGGTAATTGGAATCCTGGGGTATTTGCTTTTTCTCATTATTTTTTTTCAGCTTGTTTTTTACCACCATTGCGGTGGCCCCGGCGCCAGCCACTGCCACTGTTGCCAATCCGACTTTCACTTTTTTATTTGCCATTAAATGATCCTGCCTTTCATCACGCTTCAACGCTAATAGGTTTTTTCTTTATGGTAAGGCTTTTTTAATGACTTATCAATTTACAAAACAGGCAGAATGATAAAAAATTGATCACTCTGCCTGTTTTGATAAAAAGATACTTATTCATGATGTTTGGCTGCGAAATTTTGAATTGAATTGGCAATATTACCGCTGAGGGTTGTGCTCATTTTGTCAACAATGGCATTCGGATCCTCACTCATGCCTTTTTTAATCCAATCCAGCATCATTCCCACAAAACCGTATTTGTAGAACTCGGCGATAAAATTCATCTCTGCCTCGGTAATTGACCGATCCCGGACCTGTTCTTTAACCACCCCTTCCAGGAGTCCATAAGTCAACTGATATAAATAATTTTCTATTTGCTCTCTACTCACCGAGCGATAAACATTCAAGATAAAGGGTTTGTTCTCTAAAACCGCTTCAAACAGCTGCAGCAGACCTTCCTGCCAGGTTTGATATGTTTTTTTCCCCTGCAAAGCTCTTTTTCCATCTTCTTCACAGCTCCATTCCACTAAATCGTAGATGTCTTTAAAATGGTAGTAGAATGTCATTCTGCTAATTCCGCAATCCGTTGCCAGATCACTAATTGTAATCTTGTCAAATGGTTTTATGAGTAATAGTTTTTTTAAAGACACTTCCAAATCTGCTTTTGTAGAATTTGACATAATCGGTCCCTTCTGTTCTGTAATTTTTTAAACTCTTCTTTGTTCATGTATCGTTCTTAGCAGGTCCCCCACCGCTTCCGCCGAAAGCGGCGGATAAAAATAATAGCCCTGAATGACCCGACAACCTGCCGCCAGCAGGAATTCAAGCTGTTCTCCGGTCTCGACCCCTTCGGCCACCAGCTCCAGATCAAAAATAACGGCCAGGGCAATAATCGCCCGGATAATACCGATACTGCTGACGTCTTTGGGCAGCCCATCAATAAACCGCTTGTCGATTTTAATCTCGTCCACCGGCAGATTTTTCAGCCGATCCAAAGATGAGTACTCAGTCCCGAAATCATCAATTGAAATGGCTACGCCCAGTTGTTTTAGGTCCTGAACGGTCTGGTCAATATGGGTGAAATCATATACGTTGATACTTTCCGTTATTTCAACTACCAGCGTTTTGGGTTTCAGATCAAATTCCTGAATTACCGCAGCAATCCGCGGGACAATCCCCGCCGCCATAAACTGAACCATCGAAAAATTCACCGATATCCGCATCGGACCCAGTCCCATCATTTCCCAGGCCTTGTTCTGGCGACAGGCTTCCCGCAGTACCCAGTCTCCCAGTTCATTGATCAGGCCGTTTTTTTCGGCAATCGGGATGAAAATTCCTGGGGATACCATCCCTAATTGGGGATGGTACCAACGAGCCAGCGCCTCAAGACCAACAATTTCACCTGTGCGGCCATCCACCTGCGGTTGATAGTGGAGACTCAACTGCCCCTGTTCGATGGCCTGGTAAAGATCATTAGACAGAGCCATTTCGCGATTTTGAGCGGCTTTCAGTTCCGATGAACAGAATACCGCCTTGTTTTTTCCGTTTTCTTTGGCATGATACATCGCCAGATCAGCGTGTTTCATCAATTCTTCAGCCCGTTCCCCATCCTCCGGCGCCAGGGCGATGCCAATACTTAAGGTTAAAAATAGTTTCCGGCTATTTAGTCGGATTGGCTCCAGAAACTCCTGCTGAATTTTGTCTATGGTCGACGTAAGGCCCCTTCGTTGGTGAACCATGACAGCAAATTCATCGCCACCGAAGCGCGCTGAAAAATCCGCTTTGTCAAGGACATTGGTAATGCGCTGACCAATCACCATCAGGATCCGATCACCGACATCATGACCAAAGGTATCATTGATGGTTTTAAAGCCATCCACATCGATGAATATCACCGCAATGTCAAGATTGGCTGACACCGCCTGATTGAGACGATCAGTAAAATAGGCACGATTCATCAACCCGGTGATGCCATCGTAATTCGCCTGGTAAGTGATTGCTTTTTCAACCATCAGTTTTCTGTCAATCTCAATGATGCTGTGATGGAGAATGGTCATAAATTCCTGATAGTCATTTTTCCAGACCGCTTCCCGGTCAAATCGGGCGAACCACAAAAAGCCCCGAAAACCCTCTTGGGCGTCGCCCAGGGGTTGAATCATCTGAGCGGTGATCCCCCATTGTGTGGGCAAGGCAGCGGTACCAGCTGACTCCGACGACGGCAAATTTTTGATCACTCGAAACTGCTCGGGCATCAAGGCAAACAATTCTGATACTGGCATCAATTCAAAATACCGGTAGACTCGCGGCTTTAACAGCGCTTCCCGCTGTGGCTCTAAAAACCATTGATAGCCTTCATGGGGGCCATCTTCATGCACGATCAACAACAGCACATGCTGGGCTGCAAACTGGTCGCCACAAAGGCCTAGCATGGTTTCCATTTTCTTTTCGACGTTCTGTTCGCTGACTTTCAGAAACAGGGCGTTAATCTCCGACAGCAGTTTTTGTTGTCCGGTTTTTTCCTGATTTTCCTGGATCACCCGATTGAAGGTCCGATTGATATAGAAAGCAAAAAACAACACCACTGCCAGGACGATCAACCGAATCAGGTGATCGACCCAGTTAAAATTAACAACCACTGTCGTCGCCCGGACAGCCACCACCACCAGACTTATTAACGTCGCTACTCCGACTGAGGCTAGGAGGCGTTTCTGCCCAAATAGAACCGTGATCAGAATCAGGGCCACCGGCAGCATCCAACCCGTCAACGGATCAGCTGTAGAATAGCTAAGATTAGTCACCAAAATGGCGCTCCCCATCACCCCTCCCGACAACCAGTCCCGGACATTGCTTGTCAGTTTCAGGTATTGAAAACTCAAAAGCAGCACGCCGCATAGAAATAAGAAACCGCCAAACACAAAAATCTCTTCGAGGGATTTTCGGCCCGTAAAATAGGTCATCACAAAGCTGACAAATCCGCTGAAGAAAAAACCCAAGGCCAGATACTGGTAAAGCCGCATCCTGGTGGCAACACTGATGTTTCCCTGGGCATCGCTAAGACCCTCGTTCTGAATAGGTTTCATGAACCCATAGCGTTTGAGGCAGTAAAAACTCAAGCCGATTGGAATGGTCATTAGAATTGGCGCCAATTGCAGGACTTTTACCTCGAGCAAATTATTGAGCACTATCTCAGTCAGTGAACCCAGCAACAATACCCCCACAAAGGCAGGGATCAGGATTTGCGCTGATTTGCGATCTTCCTGACGGACGGCCTGACGGCCCCAACGATAGACAATCACAATGGCTAATAGCGAGTAGCTTAAATAGTAGGCGGTGTATAGATAATCCCAGAAGGTACTGCCGGCAATATTGATCCAGCCCATCGGAGTCTGAACGAGATCAAAGGTAGACTCGGCCAAATCTGTCAAAACCCCGTAGACCAGAACCGAATAAATAGCCGGCAGATACAACAGCAACAGACTGAATTTTCGCTTCAGCCAGTGGCCGTTATTGGTCATTAAAATAAAGAGGTGCAGTATCAATGCAAAATAAGGCCCCCAGCCAAAGGCTCCCAGGCGGCGCCAGAACAGACAGGTACTCAAATCCGGAGCGGCGATCGACAAGCCCATGGTAAAAGACCAGAGCGCCAGACTCAGGCAACTGATGAAGAAAATCTGCAACAGCCGGGAGCGGTGATCATTACCCAGGACCAAAAGTCCCGTAAAAAAACAAAATGCGGTTGTCGGAAAATAAATAAATGAAATTGTTAATGCCTGATCCATAAGCCCTCCCTGATTAAACTAACCTTTCTTCTCCTGTTGTAACCATGCCCGTCATCGCCACTGTAGATTGAATTTGGCCAGGTTAATGCCTAATTATAAACATCGGCTAAAAATGATGTTTCTTGACAGTAAATTTTTGGCGACTTCAGAAACGTTTGCCATTTTTAGCAAAATCAGAAATCTTAAACTCATCGAAAAGGCCTGCCGTAGAAATATATCCTTCGCCAGGCCCTTGCTTTCATTATATTAGCTTCTCAATTAAAATATTACGTCCCGCAATAGGTCTTATAAGGACTACTTGACGGTTCCGGTGGGGTCATAAATTCCTGATTAAGCGCATTGTAATCATATGGTGCTTGCAGCACTGCCACTAACTGCTGCAGGGGCTTAAGATCATCCTGATCGGTCGCCGCCTGCAAGACTTTTTCAACCTGATGATTTCTGGGGATGACCACCGGATTCGCCTGTTTCATGAGCTGCTTGCTGTCGTGATCGGTTTGCTCCTGTCTTTCCCGACGGGCTTGCCACCTGGCCAGCCAATCTTTAAAATCATCACTTTCGTATAATTCAGACGACTGGGTTCGGTCGAGAGTTAAATCAACAAAGGTATTAGTATAATCGGCCTGATACTCCTTCATTAACCCCAATAAGTCGGCGATCAACCGCTCGTCTTCTGGTTCTTCATTGGCAATCCCCAGTTTTAAGCGCATTCCCTGGAGCCAGTCCGCCTGATATAGTGAAGGAAAGTTTCGCAGTGAGGCTTCAACTAATTGAAGGCCCTGTTGCTGATTATCATCGACTAAGGGAATCAGGGTTTCGGCCAGACGGGCCAGATTCCATAAGCCAATATTGGGTTGATTCCGATAGGCATACCGTCCCTGCAGATCAATGGAACTGAACACCGTGGTCGGATCATAGTGATCCATAAAGGCACAGGGCCCATAGTCGATAGTCTCGCCACTGATGGTCACATTATCGGTGTTCATGACCCCGTGGATAAAGCCGACCAGCTGCCATTTGGCAATCAGCGCCGCCTGTCCTTTGATGACTTCATCCAACAAACCCAAATAGGCATTTTGTTCTGCCTGAAGCCAAGGAAAATGGCGGTTAATGGCATAATCGGCCAAAGCCTTAACATCCGCAGTGGTCCCCCACTGCGCGGCATATTCAAAGGTGCCGACCCGCAGATGACTGGCCGCCACCCGGGTTAAAACAGCCCCTTTGAGCGGGTTTTCGCGATACACCGGATCGCCCGTTGTCACAACCGCCAAACTGCGGGAAGTAGGAATGCCCAGATAATGCATCGCTTCACTGATCAGATATTCCCGCAGCATCGGGCCCAGCGCCGCTTTGCCATCGCCATTGCGGGAATAAGGCGTTCTGCCGGAACCCTTGAGTTGGATATCAAAGCGCTCACCGGCTGGGGTGATCTGTTCGCCAATTAGCATGGCCCGGCCATCACCAAGCATCGTAAAATAACCAAATTGATGACCGGCATAAGCCTGGGCGATTGGTTTGGCATTGGCCGGTAAAGCCTGACCGGCTAAGATATCGATCCCGGCTTGACTCCTCAGCGCCTCAGCATCCAAACCAAGATTTTCTGCTAAGTGTTGATTCAAAATTACCAGTTTCGGCGCGCTGACCGACCCTAATTTAAGCGGAGTATAGAATAACTCCGGCAATTTTGCATAACTATTTTCCAAATTCCAACCGATATCTTTTTTTTTCATCATTATCACCACTTCTTTCGTTTCACTCAAAGCCCACGCGACCTGAAACAACTTGTCATCTGTGATGGCATAACCAACTAAGCGACACAAAGTCATTCCCAAATCGAAACGCCAATTTTCTTTACATTTCCCTCTCCAGCCCTTATACTCAACATATGTCCATTTTACAGGCATTTAAACAATGTTTTCCGGATGTAATCGCACATTATGATCGAGAGGTAAAAAACATGTTTCGAATTTGGGGAAAACTGATGAAACAAAACAAATTTCTGGAAGAGAAAGTTGTCGAATTTGATGACAATTCTTTGAATATAAATGATAAAATACAAACCGCTTTAGAGCTCATCTGCTATGACTTTGATTTGGAAAAACCGATGTGGTTTGACAAAAATACAATAGAACTTAATCAGATTTCCAAGACAACTTTTCGTGAAGACCAGTTTATCGAATCCATTTGGTTTGATTATTTAGAGCTTGAAATTATTGACGATGGTAGAAAGAATAAAAAATTCTGATAACTAAAGGAGAAGAAGGTAATGGCTATGAATAAAAAAAATGGCAGAAAATTATCCTGGGAACTGTCAGCTTTACTGTTAATTGGCATACTTTCCAAAACCAATGACGATGACCACTTGACAGGCACGATAAAGATCCCCCGGATGGAATCCCTCCGGGGCTTGAATAAATCGTTCAATGCCGGCAAAGCCACAAACATCGGCGCCTAAATCCAAAACTTTTTTTCTGATCGATTCTTTCACATTAACCTCCTGAATTCACCATCTTACAACTGTTTATCTTTGCTTAATTATAAATTTCACTGCACCGAATGGATCAGCGCATAAAAATACTCCGAGTCTTGCGTTTTATAAAGCTGATACCAGGCGGCTAATGTTTCTGGTGAAAAAACATCCAGCGCCTTCAACACTGCCACCGTAAATTCCAAAGGTGCTACCCCGGTCGCTGTAATCAGGTTGCCATCGGTAACAACCGGGTCATTTTTGTAATAGTCTTCACCTTGATAATTTGGACAGATCATTTTTAGATATCCCAGATCATTGCTTGTATGATTGCTTGAATCTAGAAGTCCATTTTGAGCCAGTGCCATTGTCGCACCGCAGATGGCTGCTACAATAATATTCTTCTCGATACATTTGTTAACTAAACTTATTATTGGTTGATGAAATGTTTCCATCCACGTTTCGCCGCCAGGTAAGATCAACGCATCCGTTGCTTTGATCTTGCATTCTTTCAAATCAATATCAGGTCGTATTTTCAACCCGCCCATTGTCGTAATATCGTTCTTTTCAATGCCTAAAGTGACTACTTTAACTGGTGATCGATCCTTCCTGAAATACCTTCCTGAGTTTAACTCTGCGGTCAAAAAACCGATCTCCCAATCTGCCATTGTATCAAATACATAAACGAATACGGTTCTGTTCATAATAAATTCCTCCTTTTTATGTGCTATGTTTATCATACAATTAGGATTATATAACGACTTCCCTGACAACTACTGTCAGGGAAGTCGTTATATTTGATAATATTCCATTAATTCAACGGCGATGGTATATAGTTTTTCTTTGCAACTCGTTGGTTCAATTACTTGAATGGACTTCCCATAGGTCAGCAGAAAGTGAGCTACATGGTTGTGAATCACATTGTTATCGATTAAGAATACTGCCTGGTTTAAAGTTCTCTCCTTCAAATGATGAGACATGAACCAATGATTGCATAAGTCATCTAACGCCTCTGCTCGACCTCCTATGACTAATGGAATGATGGTGGTATTATTATTCATCTCCGGTATCAGGCTTCTTAGAAAAAATGCTTTTGCTGAAAAATCCTTGGGACGAACAAATACGCTTTCGGTGTGTGTCATTTTTGTGATCCGTTCTACTCTGAAATTTCTAATTTCACCCCTTAAATGACAAAATCCAACAACATACCATTTGCTACACCAATATAATATCCCATAGGGATCAATTACTCTTGAACGATGCTGCTCTTCACTTTTTGTCCGGTACTCAATTTCAATCGCTTGTTGATTAGCAATTGATACCGTTAATTCCTCTAGTAGAGCTTTAAGGCTTGGGTCAATATGTTGCTTGGCAACTTCAAAACCTACGATATGGCGATTAAGAATACGCGCCTGTTCCTCAGTTGAAAATAACCTTAGTTTTTCAATCGCACTACTTAGAGCATCACTAAACGGATAGCCTGAGTCCTTTGCATGGGTAGTTGCATAAAGAAGGGCTTTTTTTTCTTCGATATCAAAAACCAACGGTGCTTGATGAAAATCATTTATCAAAGAATACCCGCCATTATGACCGGAATCTGAAATAATAGGTACGCCACTTGTGTTGAGAGCATCAATATAACGGTAAACGGTTCGTATATTAAGTTCCAATTTTTCAGCAATCTGCTTAGCAGTTATCTTTTTACTTGAACTCAGCATCCATAAAATCGCTAACATATTATCATTTTTGGACAAGGTGATTTTCACTTCCCTTCGTGCATATTGAATCAGTAACCACAGGACTTGGCATGACAAACGAAACGCTGCCGAGTCATATTCTAACTTATCGTTCACTTACTCATGGCAAACTGATATGCTTCTTTAATCCAGTTCACGAGTTCCAGATCAATTTCATTTTTATCCTGGATTATTACATGATGCGTCCATCTGTTTGGATATGGTTCCGCAACTTCCACAATTCGCGGTGATTCAAGGCGATAGGATAGTCCGAATGATACAATGATATAAATATCCGGACGATTTTTCATCGTGCGGATCGGTAACCATACAAACGCAAATTGGTGCTTGTTGGAAAAAGAAATCTGTGATTTATGAATCTTTATCCGAACATCAGGGTATTCGGCCAGTACTTTTTCTGCAAACATTTTATACAATGGCAATGCCTGAGGCATCTTAGCAAAAAATAAACCCGTTTCGATATCCATCTTTACCTCCGAATGACAAGGGGGCGTTTCGTATGTCATACTCGTCACTTCACTGCCGACTTTTTTTCAAGTATATCACAGCTTGATGGGCATGACAAAAAAACATCCCGGTGGCATATGCGAAATTCATTACTGATTAGAACTGTTACTTTTTTCTGTTTGCTCACAAAGACATATTGACATAATCGACACGCGTGTTTATAATATTAATCGACACGTGTGTCGATTACGGAATGGAGAAATGGTGTATGACTGCAAAAAAAGAACGCACGCGAGATATGATTTTGGAGGCGACATACGGTCTCTTTGCAAAGAATGGCTTTAATAAAGTTACCATGAAGGATGTTTGTGAAGCAACAGCTTTAAGTAGAGGTGGCTTGTATAGTCATTTTCCGGGAACAAAGGAAATCTTTGAAGCGATCCTTGAAAAGCTAAATCAGAAGGAGGAAATGAATTTTACGAAGGAAATGATGGCAGGCCTTCCAGCAACAGAAATTCTAAGCAGAGCCCTCAACTTAATGGAGGATGAAATGAAGCGTTCAGAAGATTCTTTAAGCCTTGCCATGTATGAATATGCCGGAACCATCGATCAAGACTTAATGAATCATTTCAATACGATTGGCGAAAAAAAATGGACTGACTTAATCGAATATGGGATTAAGCGCGGTGAATTCAAGCAAGTAGATGTTTATGAGATTGTCAATGTGATTTTGTATGTATATCAGGGCGTTCGCATGTGGAGCCGTATTGTTACAATGCCACCGGATACATTCAGGTCAATTACCTCCCATATAGAAAAACAGCTAATAAAGGAGCATTAAGATTATGGAATTTATTACCGAGAGATTGATCTTACGACCTTGGCAGGAGAGCGATGCCGAGCGTCTTTTTGAATACGCAAAGGATCCTGAAGTGGGACCGATTGCCGGTTGGCCGGTCCATACCAGTGTCGAAAACAGTCTTGATATTATCCGAAATGTTTTATCTGTTGATGAAACCTATGCCGTTTGCTTAAAGGATGATAACAAGGTAATTGGCAGTATCGGACTTATTCCACCGATGCAGTCGCATACAAAAGCTGCCGCAGACGAAATTGAAATCGGATATTGGCTAGGCATGCCGTTTTGGGGAAATGGGTATATTCCTGAAGCTGTCAAAAGACTTCAGCAACATGCTTTTGAAGATCTTGGGTGTAATGCCATGTGGTGCGGCTATTATGATGGAAATGAAAAATCAAAACGCTGTCAGGAAAAGTGTGGGTTTATCTATCATCATACTGAAGAAAACAAGCCCTGTGCACTCATGGGAGATGTTAGAAAAGAGCATTTCACCCGGCTTACAAAAGAAGCTTGGGCGATAAACGAACAAAAGAAACCGGTGGTTCTATTTGTCCACGGAAAGGGTGGATCCGCAACTGAAGCAGACCATTATCGTAAATTGTTTCCTGAACATGAGGTTGTCGGATTTGATTATCAGGCGGAAACTCCCTGGGATTGTATCAATGAATTTCAGGCACAAGCAGATGCATTGTTGTTAGAGTCTGAAAGCATCATACTTGTTGCCCATAGCATCGGGGCATTCTTTGTGATGCATGCTTTATCAGAGAAGCAGATTCATAGAGCTTATTTCATATCGCCGATTGTTGATATGGAGAAATTGATTTCTGATATGATGTTGTGGGCCAATGTTACAGATCAGGATCTTCAGGAGAAAAAGATTATTGAGACTTCCTTTGGGGAAATGCTATCTTGGGACTACCTTTCTTGGGTGCGGGCGCATCCGATTAAGTGGAATGTACCGACAGAAATTTTGTACGGCGGGCAGGATAATCTGACATCGCGAGATACGATTGATGCATTTGCTAAAAATCATGGCGCTAATCTGACAATTATGGAGGACGGCGAGCATTGGTTCCATACCGAGGAACAGATGACATTTGTGGATGCCTGGATAAAAAACCGCAGTTAAATCAGATGATCAGGGGAGAACCTCCCCTTGTGACGACAAGGGGGACGTTTCGTTTGTCATAAAGCAATCTCACTGGATAATCGAATGGCTGTGAATAAAAAATTCTTCCTGACTGGGCTGATACTTTTTCTCCATACTTTCCAAACCCGCGTCAAAGCGCTCCGCTTCTTGTTCATCAATCTCGAATACAGGGCTTTGATGGTAAACCCATTTTCTTCCATCCAAGGCTCCTGGTTTGAGCTCTTTTACCATCATTGCCGTCGGATAGGTCCCGTTTTCAAGACAGATATTATATCTCTTGCAACTCTTAAAGCCGCGGCTTACGTAATTATTCGGATTCCCAAATATTACAATCACATCATAACCAAGTGCGGCAGCCTGTTCAAAGGAATACTCGATTAGTTTTTTTCCATATCCCTTTCGCTGATACTCTGGCAAAATGCAAACGGGCCCGAACGTCAGGATATCTTTTTCTGCCCCGGACTCATCAATCAGTTTTGCTTTCGTATACATGATATTCCCGATGATCTGATTATCAACTTCAATCACCAGATCCAACTCTGGCAAAAAATCTTTGTGGGATCGCATCACGTGAACCAAATAGTGTTCATTACACCCCGGAATATATAAATTCCAAAAAGATTTCCTGGTGAGTTCTTCTACTCGCTGATAATCGCTTTCTTCTTCATTCCTAATCTTAATTACTTTGTCCATTTATATCACCATTCCTTTCATTCTTCTTTAACGGATTCTCCACGTCTCTTTGTCATGTTCTGCCTATTTAGCAATTCCAGTTGATTTTCGCCGGGTTCGGTTCATTCACCGCTTGAGCCACCGGATTTCCCGCTACATCACGGGCAGCGACTTTTTATTATAGGCGATTGATTATCGTCGCAACAAATTTCTCAACACCTTGATCAATCGTATTGATCAAGAGCGCCTGATCTTCAAAATCAGGTGTGCATGTCAATATCCATTCTGCGATAGCATCCTGATTATTTTTATCATGAAATACATTTATTTCATCTGAAAAACTATCAAGTATCGATTCATGTGCCCTGGCAATATCGCGGTTCCGCGCCGAAAGCCATACCTCAAAGGACCCTTTTTCATGTAAATACACAATCGCAATTTTTAAACCCTGATCTTTTAATGGCTTTGTACTCAAAGAGAAATAAGACATATCCAGATATCCCTGATAGATGCTGCTGACATCGTAGTGGGGGTATTTCTTAATAAAAGCGGCTCTTAATTTACCCATAAACGTCAATATCCCTTTGTATGCAATTTGGATTTCACCTTGCTGCAACTGCTGCGTATACCCCGCTACTAGTTTATTAAGCGTTTTCATTCTTTTGCCTCCAACAAATTTTATTTAGCTGTTTTGTCATTATCCAGTCGTGCCAAAAAGCAATAATGCCATACACATTAAACTAATCGCCACTCGTTTCATTGTTTTCTCCCTGTTTATTAATAAGAGATTACCCGCGCATTTCTAGAGCCTAGATTTAATCACCTGTTCCACTTTTTTACGCTTTATCCTCTTTAACAGTTCCAGTTGATTTTTGCCGGGTTCGTTTCATGCTCCACTACCATGCTGCGCAAAGCGGCTTCGATACGACCGCACTCTGCGGCGGCACATTGTTCAATTTCATCCCAGCTTGCCGCTGTCCCGAGCTGATCATAGGCGACGGCCAAGGCGCCATAAAAAGCCAAACCGATACAATGCCGGGCGGAATGAATGGTCGATGCCGATTGACCGATGGCTCTCGCCGCCGCTTGCGCCACCGGATTTCCCTCTGCGTCACGGGCAGCGCCATGGCAGGCAAGGATTTCCTTTTTTGCCTGGGGCAGTTTAATTGTCCCTGACAACCATTCCCGAGCTGCCTTCAAAGCCTGCTGTGGTCGCAGATCATCCGGGTAGTCCCGCTCCCATAATGGCTGCATCACCGCTTCACTATAAGCAATCGCCCAGTTTGCAAGGGTTTCTTTACTCTGGGTTTCAATTAACGACATCAGCGATTGAATATACGGAGCCTTCCAGTCACTGAGCATCTTTCTCGTTTTCGGCATGTTTATTCCCCTCTTTTTAAACAGACAGTTCTCCCATATTCTGGTGTTCACTGTTCTAGTTCCGCACATCAGTAAGATGTTCATCACTCCATCGGATGTTAAAATAACTCTCCAGACAGCCATCCTGGTTTTTTCCTCAAAAAAACTATCACTTCGGGTCATGTCAGCCTATTTTATTACTGCACGCGATCTTGGAGCAGCAAATTATAATGCTTTATCATCGGCACATTCACCTTGAATTCTTCCGAAATCGCCAGTAGATTATCGACAAATAGCTCCTTTTCGTTCTTCTTTAACGGGTTCTCAAAATCTCTTTGAAAAGATGTTTTTGCCTCAAATGGAAATGATTTTGCTTTATCCAACGAACGTATGATTTCCATTTCTTCAAATTCGACCCCTTTCTGTGAAGCTAATTCGACAATTTCGGTCATGATCGCTTTCACATGACTCTTTAACTGATTATTCTCATAAACTTCCCCTAATGTCTTCCCCGTTGCTGAAGTCACAATTCCATAAGCCGCAATAAACAAATATTTTGTCCAAATCTCCAAATCAGGATTTGGCAAATAATCACAGTTAATACTCAATTCTTTAAGGATCGCCGCTGTTTGAACAGCCGCCTTTGCACCCTTGATTCGATCATCTCCAAAAATAATCCGCCCATTCCCACCCTTTTGTTTAATGACCCCAGGTTCCGCTACATGGGTTCCAACATAGACGCAGGCCGGCAAAACAGCCCCCTTATCGGTATCGATCCTTATTCTTTCGGGAATATTAATGCCATTCAGTAACGGTAGAATAATCGTTTCCGCTGTCATGACACGATTCACATCCTGAACCGCTGCCGCCAGATCATATGACTTCACACACATTAAAACCAAATCGGGTTGCGGGATTTCAAGAATATTTTGGGTCGCCATATCCGGATGTACTACGACGGTTTCATTTTCACCAATTAATTTCAATCCGCTTTTTTGAATTTTATCCAAGTGATTGCCCCGGGCAATCAAACTGATATGGTAATGATTATTGCTGTTATTTTGGATCATTTTTGCTCCAAAATATCCACCAACCCCGCCAACTCCATAAATACAAATATTTTTCATTAATTTTCTCCCTCTCCCTCGTTTGTTTTAATCCCGACTTTGACAGTTAACAAAAGCAAAAGCAGCTAAAACCACTTTTAAATAGG
>NZ_JBDODG010000008.1:0-69952 GCF_039830195.1 Acetobacterium sp.
TACCCGTGCTCGGGACTTTCACCCGTTAGATTGCGCCCATGCCGGGCGCACATAATTAAGGCACTCTACGAAAAATGGTCGTAGGGTGCCTTGTTTTCGTGTTTATGTCTATAGGTAAAGTAGAATTAAGATTCATTTCAGTTTCTTACTGTCATTATTCCAGACGCTCAAAAATACGATAGCATAAGTAGGTCAAATAAGGAGACGGTATTTTTTTTTGCCCAAAATCCCAATCTTTCAATTTCATATACACCGATTCAGGCGTAAAATATTTATCTTTATCCTGTTTGTTTCTTATCAGGGTTATCATTTCCTTTAATCGCGGATCTTGATGCACGAATTTGTATTTACTAAGAACTCCTGCCATGCTGACAATGTCATACCAGCACGATGGCGCTTTCAACTTACGGAAGTCCGTCCCCATATAGAACACATACGGATGCTGATCAAGGCTGTTTTCCCAGAGACTTAGTAGCGCATTAACGCAGCAATGAGCGACCTGGGAATCCCGATACTCTGGTATGTATGATAATAAATCGGCCATTATCATCGTTGCATATGGGCAGCAATCGGCCTTTTTCCCGGGACCACGGAATTTACCGAGTTCTAAAGAAACGGCGCACGGGAAGCCATTATCACGGCACAACGAAACCAAATAGTCAACGCCAGGCTTAATATGTTCATGATAATCCATGCCTGCTTTTATCAGCGCAAGCAAAAGCAGCGGGGCATCGCACAGGCACCAGCTAAAAACATCCACACCCGCTCCGCCAAAATGCTTCGGTACGTTTGTCAGAGACTGATAAATGCCGTGCTCATCCTGATGCTTAAGAATTTCATCAACTGCCGTTTTTATTTCAGGTACTTCCATATCGAATCCGAGATCTAGAAGAAACATGAGCTTGTGTATCGGCAAATCAGGATTTTTATGATTTCTCACCAGACTCGCGTGAAAATTCGCAACACTAGAAAGGTGTTTTTGAATACGATCATCCACTAATGCTACATTTCTGATTTCTACAAGACTGTCCTTTGGTTCATGGAACAAGTGAAGTAGAATCGCGTATTTCAGCCAATTGTTGCTGTGATCCAATAGCTTTTTATAATCCATTCGCTCATCACCCCTTTTTAATAAAATTGAATTAATAAACCTCTATTAAATAGTACGAATCGTGCTTGCCATCGTCTAAGCATCGGACGTTTCCAATGTACTTTTATTCACCTTCCCCTTCAGTGATTTCATTTTCCTGTTCATAATAGTAGGAATAATCGACACCCTTCATAAACATTTCTCGGTCGTTTATCTTATCTGTCAAGGAAAACTGCAAAAGTGCTTTTATTTGCGTTGGATTTGACACACTCTTTTCCATCGAAGTAAGATAGTCTTTTTTATTAATTTTGCTCCAGTCCACGCACAATTTCAGGTTCTTTTTCAGAATCAGGTCAAGCCAAATGCGCATACTTCTGCCATTGCCCTCCATAAAGGGGTGAGCGACATTCATTTCTACGTACTTATCTGCAATTTCTTCAAAAGAATTTTCTGGCATTTTTTCAATTTTATTCAGCGTTTCAGGCAAGAAACGGGCCATCGCAAATTGAAAACCACCCTTGGCAATATTAAGCGTCCTGATTTGCCCGGCAAAGTCATATAGCCCTCCGAATAAATAACCGTGAATCTGCTGTAAGCCTTTGACAGTACCGACTTCGATTGTATCAAACAAGGAACTGTCGAAAAGAGCATATGCCTTTGATTTGCTCTTCCCATCAATCGTTTCATCGCTATAACTAAACCATTCAATAAAACGATTTGCTTGTTTGCTTGGAAAATTTTTCGCAAGTTCGATGATACCGTCATGATCAAATGTATCGGTTCGATATTTTTTCCCGTCAGCAGCAATCAATTTCAGTTGGTTAGCGGCACTAACCAACTCGTTGTTTTCTTTTTTAAGTTTCGTCTTTAAATATTTCCAATAATTTCTGTTTTTTGTGTAGTCGTCCTCACCACGCAGCACACTGATGATATCCAGCACAGAAAACCACCACTTGGCTTTTTCATCGTCCCAGACAGCCCGCACTTCTTTATCATCAAAAAAACGAATGGAGATTTTGCTCATCTCAATCACCCCCTATCAGTTCATTGGTTACCTTTAGTCATTTTCGACAAATCTTGCTACGCTCTCACCGCACTTCTTGCAATGTCCTTGCAAAACCAAACCGAATTGATCATTTTGAATACCATAATCGACAATTGTCGTAACCCCACATTTTGAGCAAAACACATTATTTAAGAGCCGTTGCTGCATGTCCACGGGTATTTTTGCCCATTTTTTCAGCCCTTCCATATCTGATGATCTACATTGATCTACTAAATTCACATAGCACCTCGCCTTTCTTATCTCGAAATTCAATACAAGGCCTTGTTAACAAAACATCTAAATCAACCACTCAACCAGCCCCAAAAGCCAAAAACATCTAAATCGACTTCTCATCAAGCACTGTTATCTAAATCGTACTGTACGGGCCAAAATCAGCCCTTTAGATCGATTCCCACGAAGCAAAATTTAACATGTTTCAGATAATAAAATTATACCACAAAAAAGAAAAAGCCCAGTAATACCGGGCTTTCCACACATCGTTTATTTTTCTTTTGACATCAATACCACCGTCTCAACGTGGCTCGAGAGGACAGAATGAATGTCATATAAGTGTGTCCGTTCTCGGAAACATATCCACTGCGTTTTTGGCACTATCGGTAGACGGGAACATATCCACCAATCGTACCGTTTATGAAAAGGGCACTCTTGCTAGGAGGGCCCTCAATAATAAACATTAATGTAATTAATAGTCTTTTTTCTTTACTGGAATCCAGATTTCGCTTCGATACTTTGGATTTCCAGTGTCTGGACTCTCGTTCCACAAAATTTCAGGACCTTCAACTGCCTCATACCCTGAAGACGGAAACCACTCTGAGTATATCCTTCCCCATACATTTTGAAGTGTTTCCGGGAAGGGTCCAATGGATTCGAAAACTGCCCAGGTACTGGCTTCTATTTTTAATACATCAAGTTCTGCTGTTTCATCACTTGAAGTTGCTACACCGATGTAATGATCTAGTTCTCCTCTTTCTTCCATTCTTCCTTCCGAGAAATTAGTGGAAGCACTAATAATACCAGTTGGTTCTACATTTGAAATTGCTTTTAATTGTTTAATAACCTCCGGGGTTAAAAGTTCAGTCATTTTTGCAATCTCTGGATTAACACCTTTAAAAATAACTGGAACTCTCTTCTTAAATCCTACTAACTTAAATGCCTCTTTTTCAACAATACGATAGTTCATTTCGCATCCTCCTTGTATTGATAATTGAAAGGTCATTCGAGGATAAGCTTTTAATTGTGTATTCTCACTCCTTGCCTCAGAAGGGAGAATACCATGCAGGGAATGAAAAGCACGGGAAAATGAATCAGCCGAATTATAGCCATATTTTACGGCTACATCAATTATTCTCAAATCCTTATCTTTCAAATCAAGTGCTGCCAGCGTTAATCTTCTTCTCCGAATATATTCTGATAAGCTTATACCTGATAAAAAAGAAAACATCCGCTTAAAATGATACTCTGAACAGTAAGCAATTTTAGAGACTTCACTATAATCAATATCCTCAGTTAAGTGCTCTTCAATGTATACCATTGCATTATTCATACTACTTAACGAATCCATCAAACAACCTCCTTTCATCGTCAATATTATCAAAGGATGTGCTTACCAATCCGACAATCTGTGCACAGTATAGTCGGCTATTATTTAAAATATTCTCTTATGAGACTTAAGAAACGAAATCTAATTCATGCTTAACTTTTCAATTGCATGTTTTCCATTAGTTGGGAAGACCACATGCTTTCCTTTGTTACTTAAATTTTTGCTTATTTAAATTAGAATCTCTTGGTTACTTGTATTCACTCGGAACAGGAATATTAAATCTCTCACACAATAGTTTTACATCATGCACATCATTTTCATCATACTCATAGCCCAAGTGAAATAATATTTGATTTTCAGCATCAATACATCTTACCGTTTTATCGCCTATTTTCCCAATGCCGCTAAACACTTCTGGAGGATATGCTTCCCCTTCAAAAACAATGTATCCTTGTTCGTTGAATTTAAATATATGAAGATCAATTATCCTGCCTTTACTATCCTTCCAAACCGTGTGGGATGTGGTGGTATATGCTTCGGTAACCTCAGCAAAACCTTTTTCTTTTAATATTTCAATAAACTTTCTTCCATTACTTTCTTCCACAAATAAATCAATATCGTTGTGTACTCTTGTTTCTTCTTCTAATAATGCATCTACTCCCCAACCGCCATCTATCCAAATGTTAATTTTATTTTCCTCAGCATATGTTATTATCTCAATGGCATCTGTTTTATTTACCATGCAACCCCTCCGTTCAAATTAAAATTTATAAGCGATAAATCTCGAAGCTATTATGCTAAAGATGAAGTTTGCCTTTTTTTGCTCGCCATAATTAGAACTAAATCGAGGCTCCAGCAACCCCCCAGATTTAAGTCCCCTTTTGTGCCGTGGTAGAAATGCCCCGTGTCTAATGATTTTTCATTAATTGCTCTAGCCCTTCTTCGGATGTTAACATTTCAAGATTATTAAATATTTCCTCTTCGCCCCAGTTCCACCATTGGAGCTTTAGCAAGAATTCAACCTTTTCATCACTAAATCGTTTTTTGATAAATTTAGCTGGATTCCCACCATATATTGTGTATGGTTCAACACTTTTTACTACTGTTGAGTTAGCAGCAATAATCGCACCATCACCAATTTTAATACCCGGCATAATGGTAACATTCTGTCCAATCCATACATCATTTCCAATCACTGTATCACCCTTGAATGGTAACTGCTCTATTGTTGGAGTTACCTTCTCCCAACCACAGCCAAAGATATTAAAGGGATAGGTTGTAATTCCATCAATTCTATGATTTGCACCATTCATAATAAACTTAACACCCTCTGCAATTGCACAGAACTTGCCTATTATCAGTTTATCCCCTAGAAATTCGTAGTGATGCTCTATATTATCATAAAATTTCTCTGGAGACTTTTTATTATCGCTATAATAGGTATATTCGCCAATTTCTACATTGAAGCGTTTTGGGAGATTTTTTATATAACAAACTGTTTTTATGTTTTCATTTGGATATAGTTTTTTCTTATCTGGTCCTGCCATAAGATATACACTCCCTTTCATTTTTAATATGTTTCTAAGCTATTCATATTTATACACCACATCCATATTACATCCATCCTATCTCCTCAACCCTACGAATTTATCTAATCTGTCAACTCAACCCTACCTAAATTTATGTCTTTTTTTGCTAAAAAATTACCCTCGATATGTTCCCTTATACGCATATAGAGGGTTTGAGTCGAGTGGACAGATTTACTTTCATTTTATGAAATCCAGTATTCTCAAGACTTTCACGACTTCACTTTCTCGTTATCAACACAACACACTCCACATGGCCGGTACCAGGGAATAAATCCACCGGTTGAACGGCCTTGATAGCATAACCGGCCTCTGTCATGAATTTCAGGTCTCGCGCCAAAGTTGACGGGTTGCAGGAGACATAAATGACCCGCGGTGTTTCTAGTTCGGTGATCGCTTCCAGCAAAGTTTCTTCACAGCCTTTGCGAGGTGGATCCAGAACAATCAGATCCGGCTTAAGACCTTCTTCTTTGATGATCGTAAGCATCGTATCTTCGGCCCGACCGAGATGGAAGCTGGCATTTTCAATCTGATTGAGTCCGGCGTTTTCGCGGGCATCGAGAATGGCATCATTGATGCTTTCGATTCCGATCACTTGTTTCGCCTGAGCAGCCAGATAAAGGCCAATGGTGCCGGTGCCGCAATACAGATCAAAGACGGTTTCGCTGCCGGTCAGGTTGGCATAGGCCTTGATGGTGTCATAAAGCTTGACGGTCTGTTTAGAATTAACCTGGAAAAAAGAATTCGGTGAGATTGAAAAATTGAGATCCCCAATCTGTTCAACCAACCGGGCGGCGCCGTGGACACAGAGGCTTTTGCGGCCCAGAATGACATTGCCTTTTTCGCGGTTGATATTGACGTAAATACTTTTGACATTGGGAATCCCGGCCAGAATACCATCGACAATCGCCTGACGCTGACTTAAATCCTTGCCGTTAATGATCAGGGTGATCATGTTTTCGCCCTGCAGATTGGTCCGTTGCAGGACACCGCGGATATAGCCCTTGTGGGTCCGTTCATCATAGATGCTTAAATTCAGCTCCTTGATCAGGGCGTTGATGGTTTTAATTGCATCGGCAGCCGACTCCGGCTGGTTAAGACAATCCTCGATATGGACCAGATGATGAGATTTTTTGGCATAGAAGCCCATCCCTTTATGATCGAGTTTAAACTGGGCTTTATTACGATAACGCTGGGGATCGTCCATCCCGATGATCGGAGCGATATCAATCTCTTTGAGACCGCCGATCCGCTGCAGGGCATCTGCCACCATCTTGGCTTTGGCCCGCAACTGTCCCTGATAACTCATATGCAGGATCTGACAGCCGCCACATTGCAGAAAATACGGACAGGCCGGGGTGACCCGTTCTGGGGAGGGGGTCGTAATCGCCAGCAGTTTCGCCTGGGCATAGGTTTTTTTGACATTCTTGATTTCAACTTCCACCACATCCCCGGGCAGGCCGCCTTCAACAAAGACGATCATGTTCTCCAGTCGTCCGACTCCTTCGCCACTGTGGGTGATGTCCATTAATTCCATGGTATACTGCTCGCCAACTTTAATCTGGTTGCTTGTTTCGTTCATTCTTACTTCCTTAATTTTCTTATTTTTTATTGTTCGAGATAGGCCTTCATTTTATCGAAGGTTTCTTCCGAGATAATATGTTCAATGCCACAGGCATCCTTTTCCGCGTTTGGTAGTGATACATCCAGCGCCCGGACCAGAAATTCCGTGATCAGCCGGTGTTTCTCATAGACCTTCACCGCCCGGTTCGTGCCCGTTTCAGTGAGGTAGATCTGGCCATAGCGTTCATGTTCCACATAACCCAACTCCTTGAGTTTGCGGACCGCATCATTGGCGCTGGCCTTGCTGACATTGAGTTCCAGGGCCACGTCAGTAATCCGTACCCCCCTGCCGTGTTTTTGGCTTTCCAGATAAATGGTTTCGATATAATCCTCAATGGATTCCGTTAATTTTTTTTCCATTTCTACCTCTGCTGTTATCTTTTCGGTTTATTTTTTGACCGCTTCGCCGGAGCGGGCTGGCCCGATCTGTTTTTACTGGTTTGTTTCGTTTTCTTAAACTTAGCGGTTTGATGATCGGCACTTTTTACCTTGGCCGGAATCAGTGCTTTTTTATCGCTGCCGATCAAATCTTCGCGATAGACTTTGGTCAGCGCCTCGTGGACGAGCAGATAGTTCTCCCGCTTATTGTACTGCACCAGGGCCCGCTGCATGTTCTTTTCGCGGCCCTTGGGAACATAGACCGGCGCCATCGTCAGGGGGTTGACCCCGGTATGATACATGGCCGTGGCGACTGAGCCCGGAGTCGGATAAAAATCCTGAACCTGTTCCGGAAAAAAGCCCATATCGCGGATATATTCGGCCAGCTTAACGGCATCCTGAAGACTGCAGCCGGGATGACCGGTGATGAAATAAGGCAGCACAAACTGGTTCTTGCCCAATTGTTCGTCAATCTGTTTAAAATGGCGGGCAAAGTTTTCATAGACCTTAAAGGCCGGTTTGCCCATATGCCGCAGCACCTCATCGGAGACATGTTCCGGCGCGACCCGTAGCTGTCCACTGATATGGTGTTCAACCAGTTCCCGGAAAAACGCCTTGTCCTGATCCAACGCCAGATAGTCATAACGGATGCCCGAGCGGATAAAAACTTTTTTGATACCCGGCAGTTTTCGGACCGCCCGGAGGGTCTCCAGATAGGGTTTGTGGCTGGCATCAATGTTTTTGCAGGGTTCCGGTGCCAGACATTCGCGGTCCGGACAATAGCCCCGGGTGGCCTGCTTTTTACAGGCCAGATGCGAAAAATTGGCCGTCGGTCCGCCAATATCATGGATATAACCTTTAAAAGCAGGATCTTTGGCCATTCGTCCAGCTTCCCGGACAATCGAATCACGGCTGCGCATCTGGACGTATTTACCCTGGTGAATGGCCAGCGCGCAAAAAGTACAATTACCGTAACAGCCACGGTTGGCGGTGATGCTAAACTTTACTTCCTCCAGCCCCGGCACACCGCCGACCGCATCATAGCGGGGATGCCAGCGGTAGGTAAAGGGCAGATCATAAAGATCATCAAACTCGGGCTGCGACAGCGGTGGCTGCGGCGGGTTTTGCTGCAGGTAGCGGTTGCCAGTGGGCTGGTAATATATACGCGGATCATGGGCATTGTTACTGTGGTAAATCAATGCCGTGGCCCGGGCATAGGCCGCGGTATCGGCGATCACTGCTTCGGTCGTCGGTAGCAGCACCGCATCGCCGGCTTCCGCTTCGCGGCTGATCACCGCCGTGCCTTTGATATGGGTCAGCTGCTCGACCGGGATGCCGGCACTTAAGCCTTCAGCAATCTCCAGGACCGCCCGTTCGCCCATGCCGTAAACCAGCAGATCGGCCCGGCAATCAAAGAGAATCGGCCGGCGGACTTTTTCCTGCCAGTAATCATAGTGGGCAAAACGCCGCAGACTGGCTTCGATGCCGCCGATGATCAGCGGAATTTCGCCGAAGTTTTCCCGGATCTTACCGCAATAAACAATGGTGGCCCGGTCCGGTCGCAGTCCGGCCTGGCCGCCGGGGGCATAGACGTCCTCGCGACGGCGTTTTTTGTTGACGGTGAAATGGTTCACCATCGAATCGAGATTGCCGGCGGTGACCAGAAAGCCCAGTCGCGGGGCGCCCAGCTTGTTAAAATCGTCGTTTTCCTGCCAGTTGGGTTGGGCAATGATACCCACTGAAAAACCCCGGGCCTGGAGGACCCGGCCGATGATAGCCGCCCCAAACGAGGGGTGATCGACATAGGCATCCCCGGTCACGAGAATAAAATCGCATTGGGCAATGCCCTGGGCTTTCATCTCTTTTTTGGACATCGGCAGAAAAGCCTTATTTTCTTTGGGAGAGGTATCGATTCGGGCTTTTTTGCCGGAATCGTTGATTGACTTATTCATTCATACCCTTTCTTAATAATTTTTCACATCTATTTATAACAAACCGCTAAAAAGATTTATAGTTAGCCAAAACGTTCGTGAGCTTCGCTGCCCGTTTCCCACAAACACTTGTTACACTGTACGGCGTACAGGCTACCGCCTGTTCGCCTACACGTTACACAAGTGTGTTGTGGAAACAGCCATCAAAGCAACCATTGTTCGACCTTTTCTAAAATATTTTAAAATAAACCGGAAAGTTAATCAGGATCACCGCAAAGATGACCAGAAAAAAGGTCTGGTTGAGTTCGATGGTCATGCCGATGGTGTCGCCGGTCATACCGCCGATTTTGTGTTGTAGATTTTTCATCAGCAGCAACGCCGGCAACAGCGTTATCACGGCGGTCAGCAGACCGGGCAGGCCCAGGATCAGGGTGGCATAACCCAGTAATAGGACCAGATAAATAATAAAATGGTGGAGCTGCGTCATTTCCACAAAGCGTTTGCCCAAACCGCCGCCGCCGGGGGCGTAGCTGGAAAAACAGGTGGACATGATCGCCATCGTCCGGCCGAACACCGGCATCACCAGCAGAGCGGTGCTGTATTCGGGCAGGATAATGGTATAGCTCATCCAATTGGTTAAAATGATTAAAATCAGACCGATGGCACCAAAGGCTCCCAAACGACTGTCTTTCATGATTTCCATCATTTTTTCCCGGTCCCGGGCCGAAAACAGGGCGTCGGTGGTATCCGCAAAGCCGTCCAGATGGAGGCCGCCGGTGAGCCAGATATAGACAATCACCATCAGCAGCGCCTGGAGCTGGACAAAGTGGATCAACGAGAATAAAACGGCTGCGCCCCACAGGATAAAACCAATAAAAACCCCCACCAGGGGGATTAAAATCATCGATTCATAAAATTCCTCGGCACTGACATCCGCAAGCTTGATCGGGATCCGCGTAAAAAAAGAAATTGCTATTAAGATTTTTCGCATGTTATTCTCCAAATTAAAAATAGATCCGGGTTGGTTTAACCCAGAAAAAAGAAAAGCATGAATTTGCATTCATACTTTATCCATTCGTGGTTTCTGAATTTGTTTTTTTAATTAATATCATTTTTAATAACTAAACTTCATCCACAAAATCGAAACGATTTTCAATCAGTTCTTTTAATTGCTCAACCGCTTTTTTTTCGTCGTCACCCGTTGCTTCTATTTGTATCTCGTCGCCTTTTTGAACGGCTAAAATCATGACACCCATAATGCTTTTGGCATTAACCCGGGTTGCGTCTTTTTTGATATAAATTTCGCTTTTGAAATGATTGGCTTTTTGTACAAACAGTGAGGCTGGTTTTGCATGGAGTCCGGCCTTGTTATTAACGATTACTTTATCAACTATCACTATAATCCACCCCTTTACTTTAAAATTCCCCTATGTTACTATTATAACCTCAGTATGCTATTTTAGCAAGTAAACGACTTTTATTTCTTTTTAACTTGTCAAATCTTTTTTTAAGTTTTATAATGTATGATATGTAAAATGAGATTAACACTTTGCGGAGGTGAAAAGAATGAAAGTTACTAAAGATATGGGCATCTTAGATGCTGTTAACGCATATCCGGATTCTGTCAACGTATTCCAGGCATATGGCATGCATTGCTTTGGTTGTATGGCGGCACGTTTTGAAAGTATTGAAGAAGGTGCTATCGCCCACGGCATCGATGTTGACAACTTGATTAAATCAATCAATGACGCCATCGACGCAGTTGATTTAACAAAATAGTATAAGCGAAATTAGCAACGTATTTTAATTAATACGTTGCTTTTTTTTATCTTTATTTAATTTTTTAACAATTCCCCCTTGAAATCATCAGGGATAATTGTTACAATGGTCAGAATCAAATATAACGATAGAGGTGCGGACTTTAAGATTAACGGCGGTGACCATGGCTAATGGGTTGAAGCGTTGTGAAAGGAAAGCTCGCCGAAGGATCATGTTTTGCCAACCTGTTCCTGGGCTTACTGTTAAGAGCAGTGAGACTGTCATCATTTTTTATGATGGAGTGCTATCTAAAACCCAATGGAAGCTTTTTTGAGTGTTTTCTTTGTTTTTTAGCCGGTACCCGTTACCGGCTTTTTTTTAATTTCAATTCTTGGAGGTACTATGAAATCTTATAATGTTGCAGTTGTTGGCGCCACCGGTATGGTGGGACAGAAAATGCTTCAGGTCCTGGCGGAACTTAAATTCCCGGTCAAGAACCTGTATCCGATGGCATCGAAACGGTCGGCTGGCAAAGAAATTATTTTTAACGGGAAACCCTACGTGGTGCAGGAGCTTTGTGACGAAGCTTTTGACCAGGATATTGATATTGCCCTGTTCTCGGCTGGTGGTGACACCAGCGAACGGTTCTCGCCGGTAGCGGCGGCCAAAGGCGTCATCGTCATTGACAACAGCAGCGCGTTCCGGATGGATCCGGCGGTACCGCTGGTCGTGCCGGAAGTCAACCCCGAAGATCTGGACTGGCATAAAAACATCATTGCCAATCCCAACTGTTCCACGATTCAGGCGGTAGTGGCGTTAAAACCGCTTTATGATGCCTTTGGGATTGACCGGATTGTTTATTCCACCTACCAGGCGGTTTCTGGTTCCGGGGTCAAGGGCTATGCCGATCTGGAAGGCGGGATCAAGGGCGAAGACAATGCCTTCTATCCCCACCCGATTGCCTATAATGTGCTGCCCCACATCGATTCCTTCCTGGACAATGGCTATACCAAGGAAGAAATGAAGATGATCAACGAAACCCAGAAAATCCTCCATGACGACAGCCTGCGGATCACCGCTACCACGGTCCGGGTTCCGGTTTTCTACAGCCACAGCGAAAGCGTCAACGTGGAGCTGAAAAAACCGTTTGAGCTGGACGCCATCCGCACCCTTTACAGCAACGCCCCGGGGATTATCCTCCAGGATGATCCGGCCAACAACGTCTACCCGCTGGCCCGCACCGCTGAAAACACCGATGAGGTCTATGTCGGCCGGCTGCGCCGCGATTTCAGCATCGACAACGGCCTGAACCTCTGGGTCGTCGCCGACAACATCCGCAAAGGCGCCGCCTCCAACGCCGTCCAAATCGCCTTCGAGCTGAGCAAACGCGGCTTGATCTAGGCTTGGGGTTACGGCTGACTACCGTACCGACAATTGTTAATCTGTTGTTCGCTGCGGAATCGGACAGGTTTATCAACCTGTTCGCTCCGATGCGTACAACATGATGTAACAATTGTCGGTACTAGGTTAGTGTTTTCAATTATTGTTCTTCAAAGAGCAAATCATTCTATGTTCGAATTTTAGAATTACTTAAGTCGTTAACGTTTATTTGAGATGCAGATGACCCAGTACCGACAATTATGAATCGGGTTGTGTGCATCAGAGCGGACACGGCAGAGCCTGTCCGAGCTGCAAGCATACAACAGATTAACAATTGGTCGGTACGGTATCTCACATAAAACCACAAATCAAAGGAGATTGAAATGAGTATTTTTACAGGAAGCTGTGTCGCCCTGGTGACTCCGTTTAAAGATGGGAAAGTTGATTTTGAACGCTTTCACAAACTGATTGACTGGCAGATCGAAAACAAAACCGATGCCATTCTGATTGCCGGCACCACCGGTGAAACCTCAACCCTGACCGATGATGAGCATCTCGAACTGCTCCGCGATGCCGGCAAGTACATTAATGGCCGGGTGCCTTTTGTGGCCGGCACCGGCAGTAATGACACCGCCTATTCGATCATGCTGTCCAAAGAAGCCGAAAAAGCCGGCGCTGATGCCTGCCTGATCATTAACCCCTATTACAATAAATCCACCCAACGCGGGATCATCGCCCATATTTCGGCGATTGCCAATGCCATCACGATTCCCGTGATTATTTATAATGTGCCCAGCCGCACCGGGATGAATATTGCCGTATCCACCATTAAAGAATTGAGCAAGATCCCCAACGTGGCAGCGGTTAAAGAAGCCAGCGGCGATATCAGCCAGGTCACCGAAATTGCCCGGGTCTGTGGCAATGATATTGATATTTACAGCGGCAACGACGACCATGTCCTGCCGATACTGGCCGTCGGCGGCAAGGGCGTGATCTCGGTCTCCGCTAACATTATTCCTGAAGACATGCACAATCTGGTCGCCAGCTTTATGGCCGGTGATCTGGCGCGGGCCCGGGAGCTGCAGTTTAGCACCAACCTGGTTAATCTGGCGATGTTCTATGAAACCAACCCGATTCCGGTTAAAACCGCCATGGGCCTGATGGGTCTGGACTCCGGCGAAATGCGGTTGCCGCTGATCGAGATGGAAGACGCCAACAAAGCTAAACTGATCGCCGATTTAACAGCCTACGGCTTATTATAGGAGGCCACCATGATCAATATTTTACTCAGCGGCGTCTCCGGCGCCATGGGTGCCACCCTGCAGCAGATCATTGCGGCCAACCCCGATACCCAGGTGGTGGCCGGTTTTGATCAGCAGGCGCTGACCACCCTACCCTTTCCGGTCTACAATGATCTGACCAAGTGTACCGAAGCGATCGATGTGATCATCGATTTTTCTCACTTTGCGGCCTTTCCGGCGATTTTCGGTTTTGCCCGAAGCCACAAAATCCCCATCGTCATCGCCACCACCGGCCTGTCTGAGGCCGACCTGGCAGCCATTGATGAAGGGGCCAAAGAATTCCCGGTATTTAAAACCGCCAACCTGTCCCTGGGCATCAATCTGATTGCCAAGATGCTGACCGAAATGGTCGCCAAGCTGGAAAGCGGCTTTGACATTGAAATCATCGAAAAGCACCACAATAAAAAGCTTGACGCCCCCAGCGGCACCGCCCTGCTATTGGCCGACGCCATCAACGACGGCCTGGTCACCAAAAAGGACTACACCTACGGCCGTTACGGCCGAGATGCCAAACGCACCGAAAACGAACTGGGCATCCACGCCATTCGCGGCGGCACCATCCCCGGCGAACACTCGGTGATCTTCGCCGGCAACGACGAAATCATCGAAGTCAACCACATCGCCCTGTCTAAAAAAGTCTTCGCCGAAGGCGCCGTCAAAGCCGCCCAATTCCTGGTCGGCCAGGCCCCCGGCCGCTACGACATGGCCATGGTCGTCAACGACTAGTTTCGCTTGATTCAGGCGCCTTAAAAAAAGTATAACCCAGTACCGACAATTGTTACATCATGTTGTACGCATCGGAGCGGACAGGTTGATAAACCTGTCCGATTCCGCAGCGAACAACAGATTAACAATTGGTCGATACGGTATTTCACATCGCTCCCCCCACACCATCACAGAAAGGATCAACTAACAGTCGATTAATCATAGCTGCTACTGATTTAGAGGTTAATCTCATGAATATCGTTGTTCAGAAATACGGCGGAACCTCGGTTGGTTCCACCGAACGGATTTTAAATGTTGCCAAGCGCATCATTGCCAAGAAAAAAGACGGCCATCAGATTGTGGTGGTGGTTTCAGCCATGGGCAAAACCACCGATGATCTGGTCAAGCTGGCCTATGCCATCAATCCCTCCCCACCCAAGCGCGAGCTGGACCGGCTGCTGTCCACCGGCGAGCAGATTTCCATTTCGCTGCTGTCGATGGCGCTGCAATCACTCGGTCACGACGCCATTTCTTTTACCGGCCCTCAGGTGGGCATCCGCACCAGCGGCCGTCATACCAAGTCGCGGATTGAAGGCATTGACACCACCAAGATTTTAGAGTCATTAAATGAAGATAAGATCGTCATCATTGCCGGTTTTCAGGGCGTCAATGAAAATGACGACGTCACCACCCTCGGCCGCGGCGGCTCGGATACCAGTGCCGTGGCGCTGGCCTGCGTACTGGAGGCCCCCTGCGAAATCTATACCGATGTCGAAGGCATCTACGGGGTCGATCCCCGGCTTTATCCCCAGGCCAAAAAGCTTACTGCCGTTTCTTACGAAGAAATGCTGGAAATGGCCAGTCTCGGCGCCGGGGTCATGCATCCCCGGGCGATCGAACTGGCCAGTAAATACGACACCCCAATCTGGGTCGCCTCCAGCGAATTCGAGGTCCCCGGCACCATCATTAAAAAAGGAGAAAACAACATGGAAGGACAATCCATCACCGGCGTGGCCATTGACAATGACGAAATTATGATTACCATCCGTGATATTCCCTTTGATCGGAATATCACCTCCCAGTTTTTCAGTCAGTTTGCCACCAAAAGCATTAACATCGATATGATCAGCCAAAGTGCCCCCATCGATGATCTCATCAACATTTCCTTTACCGCCCCAGCCACCGATCTTGACGACGCCCAGAAAATCCTCGCGGCGTTTCAGGACAAACATCCCGGCATCGGCGTGATCATCAATGAGCAGGTTTCCAAACTGTCCGTAGTCGGGATCGGTATGCGCAGCCAGTCCGGCGTCGCCGCCAAGTTTTTTGCGCTGCTGGCCGACAACAACATCCAGATGCTGATGATCACCACTTCCGAAATCCGGATCAGCTGTATCATCCCCGCCAAGGACAAGGACAAAGCCGTCACCGCCACTGCGGACGCCTTTGATTTATAAGAACGACCTGTTTTAAAAAATAAGGCCCACAAAAATAAGCCCGCAATACCAACCGGACAGGTCGGTATTGCGGGCTTATTGGTTCAGGAAACTTCCTGTTATTGTTTTTTGGGGTGACGGGGATTTTTTGAGACGATGTCAATGGCCCGGGTCAGTTCACTGGTCAGATCGGCCTTGTGTTGGGTCGTCATTTCATCGATTTTAGAAAATAGCAGCCCTTCGTGGGTCACAAAATAAGCCGGTTTCAGCTTATTGAGCGCGATCGCCTTAATATCTTCAAGACAAAGCTCACATCGGCATATTTCTGGATACTGTTTGAGCATATGCGGTAAAAATGAATCCACCGCTTCCTCCATGTAATTTTTTAACATCTCTTTCCCTCCAAAGTTTGTCGATTTATTTTTTGAGTTATGTTTACTCTAGTAGACACTTTCCTATCTTTAGTATACTATTAAAGTTACTCCATTTCAACCGTTTTCAGTTCAACCGGTAAAATTTCTTTATAAACAGTGGCCAGACCCTCAGTAAATTTACGCTATATCGATGTGAAAAACCATCACTGCAAACGGTTGATGTGCTATAATATAAGAAATATAAAATAATGATGGCGATGCAACCGTGCGTTATCGCCCGCATTCAGTTCTAATATCTGCTGCAGAAAGGAATAACCTAAATATGAAAGATCTCAGCACCAATCATCATAATGCCGCCACGCCCCCCGACCAGCAGGCCCTGATCAACCAGAGCCATGAGTATTTCACCGCCATCTTTGCCGGGCTGGAAGTGGATTCCCACCCGATTTATGATTTTCCCGAGCACCTCAGCCGGGCGGCCGGCCCCGATGCTGCGGTCAGCAGCGATTGGTCGCGGCGCTTTGACCCGGCGGCGATCACAGCCCTGCTGACCAGCGCCCAGGTCAGCCCGGCGGTGTTTTTTTTAGCGGCCTTTGCCTATGTTCTGGCCAAGTTCAGCGGCCAGGACGAAACGGTTTTGTGCTTTCAGCCGGCTCCCAACCGCGACGGTATCCTGCCGCTGCATCAAAAGATTGCTGAAGAGCTGTCGCCGGAGGATTATCTGGCGGCGGTTCAGAGCCATTATCAGGCCACCTGCAACCATCAGCAGCTGAGTTTTGCCGAGCTGGCCCGGGAACTGGATCTCAGCGCCGATCTGCGCTTTGTTTATAATGACACGGCAACCGCCCCGGAGCTCGGCCACGCCCATCTGGCCGCGGTAATCAGCCCCAAGGGCGACAGCTATGCCCTGGCCCTGCACTACCGCAGTGACCTCTATAAAGAAGAAACCATCCTCAATCTGGCCGATCTGCTGGAACGGACCATCGACGGTTTTCTGAGTGCTGCCACACTCTCCGAAATCACCCTGATTTCCGCGGCCGAAGCCCTCCGCTGTGAAGCCTTTAACCGCACTGCCGTCCCCTACGATACCAGCCTGACGATGGTGACGATGCTGCGCAATCAGGCCCAACGCACCCCGGACAACATTGCTCTGGTCTATCAGGACGTGCAACTGACCTATGCCGAGCTGGACGATGTCACCGACCGCCTGGCCAAACATATCAAAGGCTTTGGCATCGGCCAGGAAGACATTGTCCCGATTCTGCTGGCCAAAAGCGAGCTGATGACAATTGCTTCAATCGGGGTACTGAAAGCCGGCGCCGCCTATCAACCGCTGGACCCCTCCTACCCCAGCGAGCGGCTGAGCTTTATGATTGGCGACACCAGCGCCCGGCTGATGATTGCCGATGCCGAACTGCTGGACCTGGTGCCAGATTACGCCGGAGCGGTGATCCTGACTAAGGACATCAAGGCCCTGCCCGACAGCGATATGGTACTGACTGATCCCCGACCTGAGGATCTGATGATCATGCTCTACACCTCCGGCTCCACTGGGGTGCCCAAAGGGGTGATGCTGGAACACCGCAATCTGGTCTGTTTCTGCCACTGGTACAACCGCTACTTTGATCTCGATGAGAGCGCCCGGGTGGCGGCCTATGCCAGCTTTGGCTTTGATGCCAATATGATGGACACCTATCCGATTTTGACCGTCGGCGGGACCCTGCATATCATTGCCGATGAGATCCGCCTCGATCTGCTGCGGCTCAATGACTATTTTGAAGCCAATGGCGTCAGCCATGCCTTTATGACCACCCAGGTGGGCCGCCAGTTTGCCGATACCATCAGCAATTATTCACTTAAGCACCTGTCCACCGGGGGCGAGAAGCTGGCCACGATCCACCCGCCCCGTTACCATTTCCACAACCTTTATGGCCCCACCGAAACCGCCGTCATTGCCACCAGTTTTCTGGTCGACGACGACTATGATAATATCCCCATCGGTAAGGCCCTGGACAATGTCAAGATCTATATCCTCGACCGCTTTAAGCGACCGGTGCCGATTGGCGTCCCCGGGGAGCTGTGCATTGCCGGGATGCACGTCGCCCGGGGGTATTTAAATCGTCCCGAGGCCACCGCTGCCGCCTTTGGTCCCAACCCCTTTGATGATGTCGCCCCCTATGACCGGATCTATTATTCCGGCGATATCGTCCGCTATCTGCCCGACGGCAATATCGAATTTGTCGGCCGCCGCGATGCCCAGATCAAAATCCGCGGGTTCCGGGTCGAACTGACCGAAATCGAAGCGGTGATCCGCCAGTACCCCGGCATCAAGGACGCCACCGTCGTCGCCTATGATGATCCCAGCGGGGTTAAATACATTGTCGCCTATGTGGTGGCTGATAGCCCGGTTGACGTCGCCGCGCTGAACGCCTTTATCGAAGCCGAAAAGCCGCCCTATATGGTGCCAGCGGTGACGATGCAGTTAGATAGCATCCCGCTGAACCAGAACATGAAGGTCAATAAAAAAGCCCTGCCCCAGCCGGTTAAACAGCAGACCGATTTGACCCCGCCACAAAACCCGACCCAGCAGAAGATCTATGACTGCGTCGCCAAAATTCTCGGCCACGACCAGTTCGGCATCAACACCGACCTGCAGGAGGCCGGGCTGACCTCGATTGGCACCGTGACCCTCAACGTGCGGCTGTCCCAGGCCTTTGGGGTGGTGGTCAAGAGCCGGGATTTAAAGGAGCATCCGACCGTGGCCCAGTTGGAAGCCTTCCTGACCAGTGCCGCCGCTAGCGCCCCGGCCACGGCCGCGACCAAGCAGGACGCCTACCCGCTGACCCAAACCCAGATGGGTCTGTTTGTCGAATCGATGGCCAAACCGGAAGAACTGCTCTATCATATTCCCTTCCTGTTTAAACTCCACCCCGATGTCGATTTGCCGCGGCTGAAAACCGCCATCGAAGCGGCGATTGACGCCCATGCCTATATCAAGACCCGCTTTTTTATGGATGACGACGGCGAAATCATGCAGCGGCGCCGGGATGACAGCCCCTTTACCCTGCGGATCCGCGATTATCTGGATAAAGACAAGCTGGTCACGCCCTTTAAACTGATTGACGGCCGGCTCTTTAACGCGGCCCTGTTTCAGACCAGGGACGGCAACTATTTCTTTATCGATATCCATCACAGCATCTGTGACGGCACCTCGCTGGTAATTCTGATTGAGGACATTAACCGGGCCTATGGCGGGGCGGCCCTGGAGCCCGAAAGCTACAGCAGTTTTGACGCCGCCCGGGACGAACAGCAAAGCCGGGCCGGGACCGAGTATCCCCAGGCTCAGGCTTATTTTGCCGACCTCTTTGCCGGCTGCGACACCGACTTTTTACCCGGCCCGGACAAAAACGAAACTGAAAAAACCCTCGGCATCGTCAGCCTGATCCCGGCGCAGCTGGAGGTGGCCGCCGTGGCCAGCTATTGCGAAGCCCACAAGCTCAGCCCCAATGCCTTTTTTGTCGGCTTGTTCGGCTATCTTTTAGGCCGCTACAATCATAAAAACCACAGCGTCTTTACCACCATCTACAACGGCCGCAGCGATTCCCGGACCGACCGGGCCATGGGGATGTTTGTTAAAACCCTGCCGGTAACCTGTCAACTGGGGGTTCCCGCCAGCGAACTGTTTACCACCACCAAAAACCAGCTGATCGACAGCATGGATCACGATATCTACTCCTTTGCCGAAATCAGCCGGGCCTTTGGTATCAACGCCGAGGTGATGTTTGTCTACCAGGGTGATAATTTTGAGTTTGACCAACTCGCCGGCCAGCCCACCGAAGCCCTGGAAGTAATGAGCGAAGGGGTCATCGCCGCCATTTCGGTGGAAGTCTCCATCCGCGCAGGCCACTACTATTTCCGGGCCAGCTTCGAGAGCAACCGCTACGAAGACAGCTCGATGGAGGCCCTGCTTAAAAATCTGGCCCGGGCCGCCGAACAGGTGCTGGTAACCGATGATCTTGAGCAGATCTCGCTGCTCTTTGATGAACCCCGGGCGATGGTTGACGATCCCCGCTTCTACGGCCACACCTTTGTCGATCTGTTCACCGCCGCGGCGGCCCAATACCCCGATCGCCCCGCCGTTCAGGACCGCCTCGGCAGCATCAGCTATGCCCAGCTCGATGCCGCTTCCGACGCCCTGGCCGTGCAGCTGCTGGCCGCCGGGGTCAAGAAAGGGGACTTTGTCGGGGTGCTGTCCGGCCGCACCCGGGCCTTTATCATCGGCGTTATCGCTGCGATGAAAGCCGGCGCCGCCTATGTGCCGCTGGACCCCGAATACCCGGAAGACCGGATCCGCTATATGCTGGAAGATTCGGCCGCCGATATTCTCCTCTATGTCGACGAATACCAACAGCTGACCCGCTTTTTCCCCAACCAGACCATCAACCTCGATGCCTTTGCCGCCGCTGACGGCCATCAACCGGATCAAAGCTGGACCGCCAGTAAGCCCCAGGGCGAAGATCTGGCCTATATGATTTACACCTCCGGCTCCACCGGCAAACCCAAGGGCGTAATGATCAGCCATGCTAATCTCAGCAACCTGATCCTCAACGAAACCGTTAATCAGCAGGTCAGTGAGCAGACCCGCTGCGCCCAGTATTCCAGCTTCTGCTTTGACGCCTCAGTCTTGGGGATCTTCCCCTATCTGGCCAACGGCGCCCTGGTCTATCTGTTTGCCGAAGCCGACCGCAAGGACGCCGTTAAGGTTTGTCAGATTTTAAAAGACGAAGCCATTAACGTGGCCATCTTCCCGACCCAGATGGGCGAGATCATCATCGACAATATGACCGGCCCGTCTGACCTGACCCATATCATCCTCGGCGGCGAAAAACTCAAGCATTATTACGACCGCCCCTTTACCGTCGTCAATGCCTATGGGCCCACCGAAAGCACGGTGGAAACCACCTGCTTTAACGTCGATCAGGAATACCATAATATTCCGATTGGCAAGTCGCTGATCAATGTCCGCTCCTATGTGGTCGATGAGCAGCTGCGCCCGGTGCCCATCGGGATGCCCGGCGAGCTTTGCCATGCCGGCCGCCAGATTGCCCGGGGCTACCATAACCTGCCCGAAAAAACAGCCGCCGCCTTTGTGCCCAACCCCTTTGCCAGCGGGCCCGATGATGGGCTGCTGTACCGCACCGGGGATATGGTTAGACGCCGGGGCGATGGCCTGATTGAATACATCGGCCGGATCGATTCCCAGGTCAAGATCCGCGGTTACCGGATCGAACTGAGCGAAATTGAAGGGGCGATGCTGGCCCACCCGGGCATTAAGGAAACCGCCGTGACCGTTCTGGAACAGAGCGGCAACCAGTATATTATCGGCTACTACACCGGGCCCGCCGCGGCCATTGACCCTAAGGTCTGGCACCATCTGCTGCTGTCGCAGCTGCCCGAGTATATGATCCCGACCTTTTATGTCTTGCTCGAGACGATGCCCCTGACCCCCGGCGGCAAGGTCGATAAAAAAGCCCTGCCCCAGCCGGAAACCGGCATCAAGACCGCCGACTATCTGGCTCCGGAAACGGCGCTGGAAAAACAACTGGCGGAAATCTTCGGCGCCACCCTGGGACTGGAAACCGTCTCGGTGCTGGACGATTTCTTTGCCATCGGCGGCACCTCGATTTCCGCCACCAAGGTGGCGATGAAGTGCCTGAGCCAGCAGATTCCACTGGCCTATGCCGATCTGTTTGAGTACAAAACGGTCCAGAAGCTAGCCGCCTTTGTTGAAAAACACGTTGCTGAAACAATCGACCCCGCCGACGTCGTCAAAAACTTTGACTATAACAAGCTGGCGCCGGTGCTGGCCGAAAACGACCTGAGCAACCTGGCCAGCCTGACCACCCGTGAGCTGGGCGATATTATCCTGACCGGCGCCACCGGCTTTTTGGGGACCCATATCTTAAAGGAATTCCTCGATCATTATGACGGCAAGGTGACCTGCTTTATCCGCAAGGGCAAGGCCCGGTCGCTGGAACAGCGGATCAAAACGATGCTGGTCTACTATTTCAACCGCGATTATGATGAGCTGTTCGGCAGCCGGATTTTCTGTGTCGAAGGCGATATCACCAATCCCGACAGCCTGACGGCGCTGGAGGCGGTGGCCGCTGATACCGTTATTAATTGCGCCGCCTGCGTCAAGCATTTTGTCGCCGACGATACCCTCGAAAAGATCAATGTCCGCGGCGTCGAAAACCTGATTGCGCTGTGTCTCAAAACCGGCCAGCAACTGATTCAGGTCTCCACCGTCAGCATCGCCGGGGAAGGCATCAACGGTGCCCCACCCCAGGACAAACGGATCCGCGAAAACGAGCTGTACTTTGATCAGAGTCTCGAAAACGCCTATGTTCATTCCAAGTTTCTGGCCGAACGGGCGGTGCTGGCTGCCGTCGCCGATGCCGGCTTAGCCGCCAAGATCATGCGGGTCGGTAATCTGATGAGCCGCAACAGTGATGGCGAATTCCAGATCAACTTCCTCCATAATGGCTTTATGCGGGGCCTCAAGGGCTATAAGATCCTCGGCCAGTTCCCCGTCAGCGCGCTGGGTCAGGCGGTTGAGTTTTCGCCGATTGATACCACCGCCCACGCCATTTTGAAGCTGTCCCAGACCAACCGCGAGCTGACCGTGTTCCACCCCTACAATAACCATACCGTCTATATGGCCGACGTGCTGGCCGAAATGAACGCCTACGGCTTTGCCATTAAGGTGGTCTCTGACGCCGACTTCGGCGCCGCCCTTCAGGCCGGCATGGCCGATGCCGAGGTGGCCCCGGCCATTTCCGGGCTGATTGTCTACCTGACCAGCGACACCACCAACCACATCTACCCGATTGATCCCGAAAACCGCTTCACCACCGAAGTGCTGTACCGGATCGGGCACGGTTGGCCGATTACCAACGAAACCTATATGCACAAATCAATTGCCGCCCTGGATGGGCTGGGCTTCTTTGATCTGGACGAGAATTAAACACGACAATTAAACAAAACAAAAACAGGCCGCGGGATTAACCGCTGCCTGTTTTTGTTTAAACTACCGTAACGCCTAAACCGCCGGGTTGGGGCTGCCGCACTGGGGACAGAACTTGCCCTCTGGTATCAGCGCGGCACCGCAGTGTTGACAGCATTTCGGGCCATCATCAGCCACTGCCGCGGGCTGCAGCAGCGGTGCTTCGCGCACCCCGGCCAGGTGTGTTTCGGCCAGCACTTCGGGTTCAATAAAGCGCTCGGTTTCCTTTTCCCGGGCGACCATCGCCGCGAGGGACATGCCCGGAGCATCACCCCAGTCATCGTCGTCCCGCCAACACAACCAGGCAGCCGCAGCATAATCCGCCGCCCGAACCGGTGGGTGTTCTCGGCGTTTGGTGGCCACATAATCCATCACCATGTCCCGGTCATCCGGGTCAAAGCACAGGGTGATGCGATCCTCCTGGTTTCCCGAAACAATCAAACGGTCAGGCCCAGCTTCTTTAACGGCGGTGATCTTGTGCCACAGAATCGCCGTCCGATCCAGCGGTGCCGCCCGGTAGTCGGTACCGGGCACCGCCGCATAGCCAACCCGAAAACCCGTCAGGGCGGTCAGGCCGGGCTTTTTCGGCATCCGTTTTTCACGCTTGACAAAAATACCCAGCTCATTAAGCAGATATTCCGAGACAATCACGGGCTTTTCGCCCGCCGGGCTGGTTGATCTGGACCAGGTCATTTGTTTCATAACTTTCTCCTTAGTTTGTTCGATTATAACCTTTTCTGGGTTGCTGGTCTTATTATACCCGATCAGCCGGGTAGATTAACAGCTTTTTTAAACATAATGGCGTTAAAACGACACCCAAAAAAAAATACCAGCGCCAGGGTGATGGCGGTACTTGCATAAATTACCATAATAAATCCTCCTGATTAATTTTTTAGATGTTTGATAAAATGACCCGGTTTATTTGTACACATACACATCATTGTGTTATAATACGAAGTGTATAAGTACAAGATCGGGGGTGCTATTTATGATCTGCAACACGAACATTCAAGAAATATTAAATAAAAACAATGGTTTTATCACCGCCAGTCAGGTCACCGCGGCTAATATTCCCCGGCGTTGTCTGACCGAATTGGTGGATAAAAACGAATTATACAAAATCAGCCGGGGTATCTACGCGCGACCGGATGTCTGGGAAGATGAGCTGTATGTTCTTCAATACCGCTATAACAAAGGGATTTTTTCCCATGAAACAGCCCTGTATCTTCACGGGATAAGTGATCGTACCCCAATCAAATTTCATATGACCTTCCCCCACGGCTATCATGCTACCTCGCTTAAAAATGAAAATGTTATTATCAAAAGAGTTATTTCGGACATTTACGATCTGGGAATCACCGCATTGCGATCACCCTGGGGCAATACGCTGCGGGTCTATGATATCGAACGTACCTTGTGTGATATCGTCAAGGGAAATAACACCTGTGACATTCAAATAGTGAATCAGGCAATGAAGGCCTACGCCGAATCTAAAAATAAAGACATTAATAAACTCATCGATCTAGCCGAAAAACTGCGCGTAAAACCTAAGATATTAAACTATATGGAGGTACTATTATGATCACCACTAATGCCATGCAGTTAAAAGCGATTGTCGGTCTTGATACGCGAACGACGATGGACCTCGATACAACAATCAAAGGACTCACATTAACTCATGAATCCATTCAAGACATTTTTACTGAGATTTTACAGATCAACATCGACGATAATATTAACTTTGAGCTTATCAATATAACCGATATTCGTGAAACCGACGATTATCCTGGTATTCGTGTAGGATTAAAAGCTAATTATCCGCCGATGAGTGTGCCTTTATTTGTCGATGTCACCACCGGTGATAAAATCACCCCCCGTGAAATTGAATATAGCTTACCACTTCTTTTTGATAACCGCAGTATCAGAATAAATGGCCAAGGTTCTTGACAGTACTCAAATGCAAAATTTCTGGAAGAAATACCAGAAAGATTTTGACTACGCCAAAGACATAACCTATGAAGCCACTTGCAACACCATCACTGCGATTCTGGATAAACTAGTTTAGTCGAGCCCATTCCCCTCCCCTTACGCCTCCGGCCCCTGATAACGCGGAAATTTCTGGGGATCAGCGACGACGCCGTCGATGGTGATGGCGCCGGTGGGACAGAAATTGTAGCAGCGCATGCAGGCGGTGCAGCCCGTGGAAAAGACAAACCGCTCGCCCTTAAGGCGGATGCTGCCGGTGCCACTAAAATAAAAGGTTGAATCGTTCATCGCTGCTCCTTTTCTCAATCATCTCTTTTAATGCCACCTTAAACCCCGATCACGCGATTGACAAAGACCGCCGCAATGGTCGGGTCGAACTGGGTGCCGGAGCCCTGGACGATGACAGCGAGGGCCTGGCTGGTGGTCACCGCCGGGCGGTAGGGCTGGTCCGTCAGCAGTGCGTCATAAGCTTCGGCCAGCCCGATAATCCGTGCCAGCAGCGGAATTTTGCGGCCGCTCAGGCCCTTGGGATAACCGTTGCCATCCCACCATTCGTGGTGGCCCAGAATTGCCAGCGCTATTTCTGACAGTTCGGCCGAGTTATTGGTAATATGATAGCCAATTTCAGGATGCCGCCGCAGGGTCTCCCACTCAGCGGCAGTCAGCGCTTCTTTTTTCGTCAGTAGCGCCGGATCAACAGTGACCTTGCCGATGTCGTGGAGTCGCGCCGCCCAGTTGAGGGTCTCGAGTTCCGCCTCGCTCAGTTCCAGAGCCACTCCGATCTGGCGGGCATAGCGGCTGACGTTGTCGCCGTGGTTTTTCTCGGCCCCGTTTTTCTGATAGAGCGACCCCATAATCGTGCGGATGGTGTCCTCCCGGACCTGGGGTTTTTGCCGCAGCTTATGTTTGTACATCATGTTTTCAGCATTTTTGAACACCACCATGACTTCTTCCGACAGTTGTTTTTTGGTGTCCCAGCCAAAGGCGATCGAGAGGATTCCCTGGTCAACCGGGGCCAGCGCCACCGCCTGGTTCAGCCGTTCAACAATCTGCGCCGTGGCTTCCGCATCAGTGTTGGGCAGTAGCAGCACAAACTCATCACCGCCCCAGCGGGCCGCCACATCATTGGGCCGACAGAATTTCTTGAAGACTTTGCCGCTTGCGTAAATCACCTCGTCCCCGGCCAGGTGGCCAAAGGCGTCGTTGATCATTTTCAGGTTGTTGATATCACCTATAATAATCGACAGCGGAAAATGGCGGCGGCCGTCGATGCGCTTGAGTTCTTCCTCAAAATAACGGCGGTTGTAAAGCCCGGTCAGATGGTCGTGGTAGCTCAAGTAGGCAATCCGTTCGCTTTGGGCCGTGCGCTCCGAGATATCCCGAAAAATCAGCACCACCCCCGTGGTCGCGCCCTCGCCGTCCTTGACTGGAGTGGCGCTGTCTTCAATATGAAAGCGGTTGCCATAGCGGTCGGTGATGATGGCATGGTTGCTTGAAGCGGTGCTGTGATCGGTTTTTAACACCGTATCGACCGGATTGACGACCTCATATTCAGCGTTTTCGTGGGACAGGTTAAAGACCAGATTAAAGCTTTTGCCCCGGGCCTCATCGTTAGTCCAGCCGGTCAGCTCTTCAGCCACCCGATTGAGCATCGTCACCCGCTGCTCCAGATCGACAACGATGATGCCGTCGCCGACGCTTTTCATCACCCGGTCGAGATTCTTATGGCTGCACTCCAACTGATTGATCAGAAAATAGATCCCCGACGCGACAAACAGCAGGATACTGGCCCGCAGCAGTGGCGCCATCAAAAAAGCACCGTTGCTGAGATAGTCCATGACGATATGGAAAGCGCCCAGAAACATCGCCAGCTGGATCACGTACCGTTTGTACCACAGCCCCACCATCACAATGACGACGTAAAACAGGTGGGTGTAAACCACATCGATGCCCTTGAAATAATTAAAATAAACCGCCACAAAAATCGTCCCCAGCAGGCACAGGCCGACGATGGTGATGCGGATTTGATGATTGACGGTAGCTTGAAATTTTTCCATAAATTAACCCTCTCTTTGATGATGATGGTGATTTTAGTTGATTGAAGGATGTTATTTTCAATCGCCAACGATAAATGCCCTGCCGACCGTTACAGCATTTTGGCGAGTTCGATTTTGCGATTACTCCAGCCCATGGCAGTGGCCCAGCTTCGGCATTCCTGGCGTTCGGCGGGATCGGGTGATTGATAGATGGTGTTAATCAATTCAGCAAAGCCGCCCATGCCCCCGACATCATCCATGACATAACCGCCCTTTTTCTGAATGCAAACGGGCTGGTGTTTGGCAGTGACGATGGCCGCCGCTTCAGTAACCCAGTATTCATCTAAACCATCCTGCTCCGGCAGGGTTTTGGTTGTTGTATGCCGGGTGATTTCGACGATCCAGTTATCGCCAAAATCATAATTGTAGATCAATTTTTTGGTCACCGGTCGGGGGATCTCATCATCGAAGATCTGAGTCAGTTCATCAAACTCCGCCAGCCGTTGGTTTCGGGTGCCGAGAATGGTTTTTACCGCCAGACGTTCCAACAGCTCATCAAAACCGGAATCAAAGGAAATGGTCGACTCCAGCTCGGCGATGCTGAGATCCAGAGGCGGTGCCGTGCGGATAATTTTGGGTTTTTCCCCGGGAAGCGCGGTTAAACCTTTGGTCCGTTCATAAAAATCATGAAACGATTCCAATACGTCAATAACCGGAAAGCGCGCCAGCAGTTCTGTAATGCTGTCCTGTGCGTTTATAAAATCTTCGCTGCGGTTACCGTTGACAAACGGACCAGTATATTTTTTCCGGAGCCAGCTTTTCATGTTGCCACCGGTATAGTCGTCATCCCAGAACTGCTCGTTGAGATCCGTGACGATGCCCCGAAACAGCACCCCCGCCAGCTGCGCCCATTCCCGGAAACGCAGATCAGTCAGCCGCTCATAATCCTTTTCATCAAGACGAAAAGCCCGGAGATGTGAGTTCTGCCAGCCAAATAGTCGCTGAACGGCATAATGGAGCTGATGCAGCGTCATCTCCGCCGGAATCAGCAGATCCCGGGTGATGGTGCCCCGTTTGGTCGCATCGGCATGTTGCATCAACAGCCGGGTTGCGGCCGGGCTGCTCCACGGATTAGTCAATTCAAGATGGAGCAACAGCGGGGGTTCAGAAGATAATGGTTGCGTTGGTTGAGTTACTTTCTGGTTCATTTTTACACCTCGATTATTCCATTCATCTGATTTTTCAATCAATTGGCGGGACTGTTCCGTTTTTCCATTACATCCACCGAAATGGCGCTTTTTTATAAGTTAATAAATTAATGTCAGGCACGGTATGCATTCCAAACCACTTTCAAATCTTCATAGGCAAAGAGTGGGATGTCATAGAGATCACCAAACTGCTGATAAATAATGGCGGAAGCCTTAAAGAGACTGTCGATTGAATTAATCGTTGGTAGCACGATTCCCAACTCTTTTGATGCTGTTTTGACCCGCTCGTCCGGTACGCAACAAAACTCACCGGGGATACTTGGGTAAATACCCTGACAACGGAGTTCTCTGAGAATTAATGGAATCTTGATACGCATCCGTTTTTGACCTGTCCCCAAGCCATCAAGGCTGGCAAGGTAGTCAATGAACAATGCATAATCATTTAAACGGGCGGCCAGCTCAAGCTTTTCCTTAATCATGATCCAATTTTTCGCAATGACGACGACACTAGCATAAACGTCTTTCCGAAAGCAGACTTTTTTCCGAGGCACAACGCCACCACATTCTGAAACAATCCAAGCCGCATTTTTATCTTTTTCGGCCATTTCGTTATTTACAAAATCGATATCAAGCCATTGGTCACGGTAGTATTTTTTTTTGATTTTTAGATAGGTCACAAAATAAGCAGCATTTTCCCATTGACCTGTTCGCGACCAGGCCGATGCCAGCACGAACAGCAAAAACAGATCTTCTTCCGTTTTTAAATCCAGGTCCATCTTGACCCCATCGGGAAAAATGATATTGAAATCATGAGTCCAGCCCAGGTATTGAGCTTCTTCGTTTAAATTAATATACGAGATCCTGTCCTTATTATTAATTACTGCGGTGATTAGTTGTTTTTTCAATTGAGACACCCCATATAGTATATTCTACCCTCGTTAAAGACGCCACGTTCGTAAGTCCAGCTACCGGCTCAATCAACACCGCCAGCCTTTCCTCGGCCAGATCGTTAAAAACCGGCGCCGCACTATTTCTTTCTAGCAACCATCATTGCCATCTATGCTATATTGATCCCACTTGCTAAATAAATTAGGGACAGGCACCGACAAATTTAATGGGCTGAAACGGGTTTAGCAACACCAGCTATGGTTGCGCCGGGACGACCTGGGCTAACAAACCGAATTTTTCCAGACAGGCAATGTAGTTGGCGACCAGATAGTAGTTGTCAAGATCGGCCTGATCCAGACCGGCAAAGGCCACCAGTTCATCGGCCAGATCAGTGCTGCCCTCCACCATCACAAAGGCGGTTTCGTGCTCCAGCCCGACGATGATCGGGGCGTCGCCATAAAGGGCCTCCCGCTGTTCGTACAGCCGGACGCCGCTACCCTGCCGGGGGATGCGAAAGACCACCGGCCGTAAATCCTGGCCCGGCGGACATTTTTCGGCAAAGGGCCGATTGCCGGTAATATTGCCGGTGACTACGGCCAGCGCCGCGGCCGTGTCCACCGCTTCCAGCGGATAGCGTTCGCTCAGATAGGCAATCACCTGAGCGGTGCTTTTACGATTGGGCACCAGCCGCGACTGGTAGGTTTTAAAGACGGACTGCCAGTGGGCAATCAGGGCTGGGGTTGGGGGTGTGGTTAGCATGGGGGGGGACCTCCTTTTGGGGGATTTTTAGGCTTTGATCAGACCTTCCACTTTCTTTTGTAAGGCCGGGTTTGACAGCCAGATGGTGGTATCAAAGACGGCCGGAAAATCAAAACTCCTGGCCGTCACGGGAAACTGGATGACAATCTCATGGCGACTGACGCTTTTGACTGTCCCGGAGCCAAAACTTTGATGGGTGATTTTTTCGCCGATGAGTTGAGCGGGCGACCAGCTCTGGCTTTGTTTTTCGCTGGGTTCAACTGTCGGCCCGGATTTGAGCGCGGTCAGAATGCCGGGGCCGTACTTTTCCGCCTTAATCGGCCCAAAACCGGATATCTGCTGCAATTCTTCGATTGTTCTGGGTTTCTGACTGATCAAATCTTCCAATTGCTTATTATTGAAAACCACATAGGCTTGCACGTTTTCTGTGCGGCTGGTTTCCAGGCGATAGGCTTTAAGTTTTGCCACCAATTCAGCATCGGCTGGTTGGGCTGGCGATGGTGGTTTTGCCACGGGGTGGGATTCCGTCGGTTTTTCATTTGTTACTGGTTGGACGGCTGCTGCAACAACGATGGTTTCTGGGGTTTTGTTGATCCGTTCCGCATATTTTTGAGTATAATCGGTTGGATTGGGTTTGTGAAGCGCAAGAATTCTTTCGGCACATTCTTTCATCATCTTTTCCGAACTAGGCAGTTCTTTTGACAGCTTATTCTGATTCTTGATATGGGTAATCAGCTGATCGGCCCGGATCACCTGATCCTTTACCTCTTTTTTGGCGTACTTGGCATTGAGGACCGTCTTGGGATTGGCAAGGACGACAATACTGCGATAAAAGTCATCAAACGCCTTATCTGAAAATACTCTGGACAGCGAATTTTTGCGACTTGCCCGATAAAGCTGTTTCATAATTTGAAAATGACGCTGGTTCTGGGTGATGGGCGAATATACCCCTTCTTTAACCGTTCGACCATTCCAGGGATAACTCCTGACAAAATTCCCCTGGTTGTCAATATCGATATTACCGTAGAGGTTCTTGCATTCGATTAAAAAAATCAGTTTCCGGGTGACCACCACATAGTCGATCTGTGCCGTCAGGTCTTCAAATTCCAGGCGCAGGTCATGAATGATAACCATCGGCATACCGGCGTTTTTCAATTCAAAGGCAATGTTTTTCTCCCCGACTTCGCCATAGCTGGCCAGGGTGATTTCCCGGGCGATGTCATCTTTGACCTTGCCGGTGGCTTTTTCATGAAGTTCTTTGAGCCGGGCGATATGTTGGGTGGTGTCGGAATCTTCTTTCAGGAAGATGGGGGTGGCGTTGGGGGTGAATAGGGACATGGGCGGGACCTCCTCTAAATTAGTGCTAAATCTCTGAAAACTTGTTTTATGCTTACCACTAGGGATAGACAGTAAATATAAGTTGATGTCAGGCGCTACCATATGCTTCTTCGGCCAGTAATAAATTAACGTCAGGCACCGTCAGATCACAGGAATCTGATCCATTTATAGGATCATTGTTTCGATTGGTTTGAGTAAATCCGTTCGGGAATAGGGTATGGTTATGGTAATCCGTCCATCTGCATAGCTGGCGACTTCATACTGATTGAAGTAGACGCAGACCCCGGAATCGGTCAGATAATATTTTGCATCGGCACCTAAAAGTTCGTATACCTTGTTCAGGTCGATATTTTTATTATTCAAATTGGCAAATTCATTGGTTAGTTGTGTCTTTAGCTGGGATTCATCAATACTTAAAATATCCCCCAGCAGCAATTCTTCCCCGGTTTTGGTATTGAAGGTATGGGCGGTGAGTTCGTGATAGCCATGAGTTGAACCGACAAAGTTTGAATAAACATCCTGCTGTATTGATAACAGGTTATTTTTGTTATAAACCTCATAACAAACAACCTCCATCTGACTCCGTGTATCATATTTGATAAATGAGTTTTTTCGGCTATCCGAGTTGTTATTCCAATAGTTAATCGCTTTCGTAGTAAATTCTGGAATTTTTTCCTTCCATTCCTTTTCCAGCCCATCATAAAGCGCATTGATTTTGGCCAGAGCCTGGCTGGTTTTGGGAAAAACCGGACGCTGATAAGAAAAGTTAACTGTTTTGTAATTGTAGTCCGGGTCAACGATGGCATCCTGATAGGTCACCTGATATATTACCTGAAGCGGCACATAGGTTGTTTCATTGATTATCTTTTGATCATTGGCCTTCGCACTTTCAGTTGTAGCTGACGTGCCATTATTGTTCTCACTGTTCTCCTCTGTCAAAATCGTATTCGTTGCGGATTGTGATTCTATCGAAATTACATTCGTTACGATTCGTGAATGTGTTCCATTCTCATCGACAAACAGCCTTTTTAGTGTCACGTTGCGATCCACCGTAATTTCTCTTTCATATTTTGTACTCTGCTCAGTTGGGTCGCTTCCATCTAAAGTGTAGTAAAGAATACCACTCTTTGGTTTATCAGTTTTTAACGTGACCGTTTTTCCATCCTCTGACAATTGCGTCGTAAACACAGGCATTGCAACGCTTGTTTTTTTCGATCCAACATCCAATAATCCCAGGTTTATTACAATCAAAAAAATGATTACCGTCAGAATTGGCCATAAAATCAAGCAAATTAGGACTATCTTTTTAACACTATCTTTGTTTCCTTCCACTCAGCACCTCAAAATATTTCTAAACTATAATTGATTAAACATAAAAACAGATAAATGACAGTAAATTGATGACTGGTACCGCCAGCGTTATAAATTAACGTCCGGCACCATCAGCTCACTTACCACCAGGGATAGACGGTAAATATTTCCTTTTCAAAATCGACCTCTTCCAAGACTTTCTTTAGCGCTTGCTGTGCCTCTTCGGAAAGACTTGTGTTGCGGATTAATTCCTGCACACCTGCTTTATCCACGATAATATAGTGACAGTTATCAATTTCCCTAAACGCCCGGGCCTCCATATCACCCAAGGCATCCATTAATTCTTCTTCGTTTTTAAGTGATTCGATGGTACGCATCTGGCAGCGGACATTAAAGGGAATTTCGTCTTCAGCCTCTTGATTAAAATAGTCACTGTTTTCATAAAACTTTTTCTTTTCAGTTGCTTCGAGAATAAGATCTAAACCCATGATAGTCTCCTTTTATTTGTAAATTTGTGTACTAAACAGTCGGTTTCACAACCTCCACCAAAACATAAACACCTTAACCCACCACCAACTTATTCGTCTTCTTCAAAAACCGGGCCGGAATACTCTTATGTAACTGCCAAGTAATGTTCATCGGTTTGGAACCTTGGTGGTTCACATAATTTGCAAGCCCCAAACAGGTATAAGGCGCAGTCCCTCCTATATCCTTTCTGAACTCTCTAACAAAAAGCAGCACCTTCCCGCCGCATTCTTGATGCTTTTGATAACGCTGTCCTGTTGGCGAACTCTCAGAGGTGGTGCTTTGACTTTGCCAGTGAAAAAGAACGTCGTTGATGGAATAATCTTTATACATGGTGGTGGGTGAATAATCTTTATCCGATTTGTTAAGGGTTATAAAAAAGACGTCGATGTTTTTATCTGGCAGGTATTTTACCCCTTCCCGAATGTTGCCCGGTTTGTCATAATCCAACCCCACAAGAATCTGGTCACGGGTGTAGGTGCAATGCAGGTCTAAGGGACAATCGTAACCTAGGTTTAACGGCTCATCCACAAAGTCAATTTTATCAAGATTCAATTGGAGCAAGGCCAGCAGTTCCTCAAATAGAATACCATTGTTTTTTAACTGCAAAAATCCCGCTTTTCGATCGGAAAAACCACATTCCTGATACGATTTCTGAAAAATGGTGTAATGGAACATGTTGAGTAAGCGCCATTGCTTTTCGGTAAACGTCTGTGTTTCAATATTTGGCAAAGCCGCTAACAAAAATCTAATCCACCGACGAGAATCGATGGCACAGATCCGCGGAAATGCTTTATTTAGTACCACTTCCAAGGGGCTTTCAAAGTGATCCGTTACCCCTGCCAATACACAAAGCCGCGAAAAATTCCCTCTGACATAAATGCTTCTGACATCTAAATGATAATGATTCACAAAGTTCGCTATGTTCAAGGTCAGACCAGTATCCTCGGTAAAGGTTGCAAGCCTGGTGATGAGCCCCGATTTTTTACCAAAGGATTGGGCAATATTATCAAGAATCATTTTTTTGGCCTTTTGCTCCAATTGGATATAACAGCCTTTTGGAACACTGACAAAACCGTTTTTAATTTCATGTGTCAGGCTGCGGGTGGCGTTGGAAAGCAGCGCATTAAATTTATCTTCAAAATTGTAATGGTGATTGGCTTGACCGATAAAATCCAGCACTGTTAAACAGTCTTTTTCTTCCGAAAGTCGAAGCCCTCTTCCCAACTGCTGTAAAAAAATAGTAAGACTTTGGGTCGGCCTTAGAAACAGCACCGTGTTAATCTCAGGTATATCCACCCCTTCATTATAGAGATCCACCACAAAAATAAAACGGATCTCACCGGTTAAAAGCCTGGTCTTTGCGGTGTATCGTTCCTCATCAGTGGATGAACTAATGAGATAGATCGATGGAATTCCCATTTTGTTGAAAAAATCAGCCATAAACTTGACATGCTCCTGTGAAACACAAAAGCCCAACCCTCTGACCGCATTGATGTCGCTAACATATTTAAATAACGCGGCTACAATGAGTTCCCCACGCCGTTTGGCCGCAAACGCATCCATGGTATAAACATTAGAAAGCTCCCGAACGTCATAGCCGCCCCGACTCCATTTTAGGGTATCCAAGTCGATGGTGTCCGTCACCCCAAAATATTGAAACGGCGAAAGCAGTTTTCGGTCGATGGCTTCTGGCAGGCGAATTTCTGCAGCGATTCGGTTATCAAAGAAGCTTAGAATATCTTGTCCATCCATCCGCTCCGGCGTGGCAGTCAAACCCAATAAAATTTTCGGTTGGTAGTAATCTAACAACCGTTGATAGGATTTGGCAGCTGCATGGTGAAACTCATCGACGATGATATAATCATAAAATTCGGGCGTTGTTTTATCAGCAAAAGCTTGGGCGTTAAATGTTTGAATTGACATAAATAAGTGACTGATTTGACTAGGTCGGTGATTACCCACAAAAAGATCCCCGAAATTTTCATCTCTTAAAACATTACGAAAACAATGGATGCTCTGGTCTAAGATTTCCTCCCGATGGGCTATAAACAACAAACGATTTGGGCCTTTCGGGTTTTGTTTCCGAAACCTTTTATAATCCAGTGCCGATATGACTGTTTTTCCAGTTCCAGTTGCCGCAACGATCAAATTACGAAAATGCTGACGGATGGTGCGTTCTGCTTCCAAACGATCGAGGATTTCCTGCTGGTAGGGATAAGGGCGGATATCTACCAGATAGAGCCGCTGTTCATTGGCATCATGATATTTTTCAGCCCGCAATGCCTGTTCAAGCCGGATTTGGTCCGTCTTTGCGTAGGCTTCAAAATCTCGGCTGTTCCAATAACTTTCAAAGGTGGCGTTAATTTTTTCGATGGTCTCTGGTAAATCTTTAGCCGTAACTTTGACATTCCATTCCAAACCGGTTGACATCGCCGCATGGGACAGATTTGAGGAACCGACATAGGCTGTGGTAAAACCCGTTTCCCGAACAAACACATAGGTTTTGGCATGCAAACGCGTTCGTTTGGTGTCAAAGGATATTTTAATTTCGGTATGATTTAATTTTTCCAATTCTTCGATGGCCTTGACATCGGTGGCGCCCATGTAAGAGGTCGTCACAATGCGAAGCTTCCCACCTCTTTCGGTAAAACTGCGAAGTTCATCGATGATGAGTCTAAGCCCGCTCCATTTAATAAATGACACCAAAAGGTCAATGGCATTGCTCGAGGCAATCTCCTTATTGAGCTCGGTATAGAGTTGGGGCTCATGGATGGCACCGGTAAACAAAGAGCTCATGGCCAAGGAAGTGTCTGGACGAATCAGCTTGACCTTTTTATCGATGGCGTGAAGACTGTTTTTGATCTCACTCAACCCAAATAATTGCTGAGCAGTCTCGTCGACGAAATCAGTTTCAACGCCGTCCTCAGCTTCACTTAAGGTTGCAGCGATTCTGTTAACCAGCGCGATTTGACTTTTAATGCCTTGGTCTTTAACCCGTTCCAGCTTTTTTTCGATGATCTCGGTCAGATGCTTGGTTAAGATCTTGGCTGCCTCAGCCTCATCGATGGGACCGATTTCGCTATAAAAACCGGCATTGATCTTGAGTTCTTTTTGTAAGGTCTGGGTGATGACGGTTTCGTATAGGCCTGGTTTTAGCATGAGGGGGTCTCCTTTAAATGTTTCAAACGTTTCGTGACTAACCAGTAAAGTAGCTAGTGAGTGGATTAAAATTTCATCTTCAAATAATGTTCTTAGCGGTGAAATTTTTTGTTATCAAAGTTGTTCCTGAAAATATGTATTTTAATACGGTGTGCCTATTCCTTTAGTATTTTTTTCTCTTATGTGAACTTAATCTTTTCTTAGGGAACGGTTTCCCGATTTTTTTAACAACTTTTTGGGGGGCATCTACAACCTCGGCGCAAATGCTTTTTGAAAAATCTTTGGTAACTGTGCCGATTTTATCTATTATTTCGTGTCTGTCTTTATCTTTTTTAACTTTTATAGTTCTACTCTCTAATATGACTTCGTCGTTGACATAATAAATCAAAACTCGATCGCCGGTTTTTAATTTTGAACCAATTTTTTGATCATTAGGGTAAGTAACTCTTGTAACCTGTCCATCTTCTTTACTAACAAATCTCAAACTCGGTTTTTCTAATTTTTCAGTGACTTTCAAGCCTATTTTTTCTAAGTCTTCTCGTGCTTCATAGATATTAAGACCAATGACTCTTGGAATTTTAAATTCTTGAACAACATTTTCTAAAAGCTTTTTACTCTTATCAATTACTTCTTGCGTGAGATAGTAAACCTTAACTGTCGTACCTATTTCTACCCGCGAACCAAATCTTGGCTCAGAATACATCACTTCATTTTCACTTTCCTCAGCATAAGCTACACTAGGATTGGCGATAGCCGATGTTGGTGTTAGTTTAAGTTCATCTTTTAGCACCCGTAACGCTTCAGAAATAATAACGTCTTTTAAATCAGGAATTTTAATGAGTTTCTTCTGCTTATCAATAAATTCAGTGCCAAATTTACCAACAAAAGGTAAAATACTCGGTGCCATCGGTGCCATCATTTTAAACACAACTTTTCCATTCTTTACTATCTTATTCCAATTCGCCATTTCTCAGCCCTCCTTTTAATTTGAAATAACCATTACCACTTAATCGCATGAATTTCATATGAATCGTAGTCTTTGAAATTGGAGTATGAGGATACTTCGAAAGGCTTCTTTTCTCCAGATTTTAAATCATTTATATAAGATGTCTCACCGCCAATAATTCGGTCACCAGATTTATAAATTACTGTTATAGCTACACTACTTAGCTCTTCGGTACTATTATTAGTAACTTCTCCGGTAAATGTTTTAAATGTTCCCGGATTATCAGAAATATTAGATACTGATAAACTGCTAGACTTAATAATTTCAGAGCTGGACTGTGCTACATAATCATCATCGCTGTTACCAACCGATATTTCTACCGTTGTCGGAATATTTCCTTCGTAAGATACACTGCTACCATAAGTGTATTGATCACCTGCCGCAATGCCATTTAAAACCATTTCTTCTGTTTTTAATATTTTTCCATCGGCATCTTTTGCAGTAATCAGAATTTTAGGAAATTTTATGGCATATTCTGCATTAGGATTTGAAATATCTACCGCATATAGAATAGTAGTTCTCCCGCCACTTTGAAGTATACTATGTCCACTGTTGTTTAATTTTATTTCCTGCAGATTTGAAGTGTCTGCTGATTCGGTCCCGCTTCCATTGCTCATATAATCGGTTTCAGTTTTTACTAGATGCATTGTTGCCGTCTTACCCATTATTGAAGCCTCATAAGAGATTTTCCCATCTTTAAAAATAAATGTTTTTTGGTCATCACCAGATGCTAGCAGCGCTTTATCTGTCCGAGTCTTGTCATTCTTAGAATCCCAGGTATATTCGTCCGCTACTTCCGTTGGTGCTTCATAGGTACCAGACCAATACAAAGAACTGGTCTTTCCGCCATCTGACATCCAGAAGATTTCAATACGGTCACCTGAAATATAACCAGCCTGATAGCCATCATCAAATTCTTTTCCTTCCTGTGCCCAGTTTCCGGTTAAATCAAGTGGTTTTGCTGATGAATTTGTTTCTGAACTTTTTCCACATGCAGTCAGCATCAATGCAAAAATCAATACGGTTACTAGAATTATCTTTTTCATATATACACACTTTCCTCCCCTTTGGGGACTTTTCTGAACTTCTCTTTCGAGACGTGTACGATTACAGTTTTGTTTTGCCGTACATAAAAAGAACCTGTCTTTTTATGTACGGCAAATAATCATCATTAAACCTATACGGCTATTTTATATCGACTGTGTACTCGTAGGGACTGCCATCGCTTTCTAGGTAATATTTCACATAACTATTGTCAATCCATATCCCTAGCTTATAGCTAATGGTCATTCCCCAATTTTGTGCTGGTGCAATACTGGTTGAAATATTATTTTCCGTTAATTGGCTTGCCGTATATGTATTTGCAAGCTTGCCTTGCTCGTATACTTCGATTTTATTTATTGTAACCGGCTTTGACCCATTATTTTGTATATTAAGCGACAATTGTTTGCAGAGATTGTTTATCGTAAACGCTGAATAATTAGAAATGTTAAGATTGGGTTGGTACTTCTGCACATTCAAGGTCAATTTAACAACTTCATTATACCCCACAACGGTACCTTCAAATATGAATGCACCAATTATTGTTGTGTTCGCCTGATTCGGATTCCAGACCACTTCGACTTCACGGGTTGTATCATTGCTCATATTAGCTAATACTGTTTTGGGTAAATTATAACTATCATATTGCATAACCGTGGCTGAAAGATCATCAATCGTAAGAATATTAGGATTATCTACCGTAACCACACAAGTTGCTGTCTTATTGCCATCTACGGTGGTCGCAGTAATTGTGGCGGTTCCAATGTTTCTGGCTGTAACGATACCGGTTGCGTCAACAGTTGCGACGTTTGGATCAGATGATGACCATTTAACGGTTTTGTTATCGGCATCTTCAGGCAAGATGGTTGTTACCAGCATATCTGAACCGCCAACTGTTATCGTATCGGTTAATTTATTTAGACTTATTGCGGTTACATTTGTTATTAAACTGGGATCTTTTACAAATGGTTGTTCGGTTGATCCTGGAGCGGCTGAGTCTTTGGGTACAATTGTAATTTCAATTCCTTCAAGCCGATATCCAAAACCTGCCGTACCGGCACTCTCTCCATTTTTAGCCCAGCCCATCCAACCAATATTTTGGGCGTGAACCTGGTAGTAAATATCAAATTTTGAAGCGTCAGCACCAGTTAGTTTTATTTGTATCGCTTCCAGACGATAACCAAGACCCTCGGTTCCGCTCATCATACCGTCGCTTTTCCAGCCACTTGGTGTGTCTGATTCCCAGCCAATGTTCTGGATATGGGTTTGATAAGTGACACCGAGGTCATATTCTTGGTTATTCATGTCAATTTCAATTCCCTCTAAACGAAGCCCTTGGCTAGATGTCCCACTCATTTCCCCATCACTTTTCCAACTCTGCCATCCAATGTTTTCAACATGGGTTCGATAACGCACACTTGGGTTTGTTGCAGCTGAAACACTGGCGGGGAGCACCCCCACAATTAACAATATCGCCAACAATACTACGGATAACTTCTGAATTCTTTGACTCACAAATTCGTCCTCCTTCGCGTTTTGTTTTATATCAACACTTATTCACCTGATGTTTGGCGGATTAATGTAATATGAATGATTTATTGTGATATCAAAACGAAACAAGAATTTGATATCAATAGGAAGTTCATGTGAAATATGGGTGTGAATGGTTGTAATCAATGCTCTTAATTTGTTGTGTTTCATGGTTACTGAGCGACTTGGAAACTGTTAAGTTCAGATCAAGTCTCTTACTCCGATCACATTCAACCACTTCTCCCCGCCCCGGCCATCTCTTACATCCCCAGTCACAAAGGTCTCCACCATCGCCAGCCCCACAACCGGTTCAATCAGCGCCGCCAGCCGTTCCTCATCCAGATCGGTAAAATAGCGGCCGTTGCGTTCGCCTTCAAAATCGCCGTATTTAAAGGAAGCGTATAAATAACCGCCGGGTCTTAAGGCCCGGGCGACTTTCCGGAGGATATCGGTCAGTTCGGCATAGGGTACATGAAGCAGCGAGGCGCAGGCCCAGATGCCGTCAAAGGCCGCATCAAAATCCAGCTCTTCAAAAGTCTGGCAGAGCACGGGCTGGCCGATGTATTCTCCGGCCAGGTGGCAGCAGCCGACTGAGCCGTCGATGGCGGTGACCTGATAGCCGGCATCGAGAAACGCTTTGGAATCCCGGCCGGAACCGCAGCCCAGATCGAGGATGTGGGCCTGTATCGGCAGCAGCTTTAAAAAGCGGCGGTGCAGTTTGCGGAGGTCGGCATCGATGGTGCCCTGGACAAAGGTCTGGGCGGTTTCGTTATAGTATTGCAGGGTTTTATTGGGATTCTTTGTCATGGGTTACTCCTGTTTGGTTATTTGCGGTGGGGTTCAGTTTTTCCAACTGCTCTTTGTAGAAACGCTTGGTGCGGTAATCGATGATGTCTTTAAAATGTTTAACAAAAGCCGGGTTGGTAAAATAAGCGGCCAGTTCCGGGATCAGGCAAAACCAGCCTTCTTTTTGATAAAAATAATCACTAGATGTTTCAGACAAAACGCTTATGGGCATCCGATATGCCAGACTGAGGTATTCTTTTTTGCCCCAGTTTTCAGCATCAGCGGTGCTTTTGTGTCTGAGCATATCAATTAAATTTGTCTTCTTGGCGAAAAAAGCCTTAAAACTTTCGTAAATATCGTCATCATCAATTTCCAATTTCATCTTACCGTTATTATAAAAAGCCAGTAGCACCGGCATTTTATAGGTTTTGGACATATCCGTATTCTCGACATTTTTCAAAAATTCATGGGCCACGGTGCCCAGCAATTCCTTTTCCTCGGCCGTCGTTTCGCCTATTTCATCCAAAAAGCGCAGATAATCTTTAAAAATATTCATTTCCGGCCGGCTTTTGATATTCTTATAAATCTGGTCATCCAGATGCACATACATTTCCAGTCGTAGCGGTCTTTTCTCATACTGACCCTGGATGCGGTAAAATTCATCCACCACCCGATCGCTAATTTTCTTCTGATCCCGGGCCATCTTTTTAAACAGATCGATGAGCTGAAAATCAAAATCGACCAGGCAGTCGACCGGGTAGTCGTCCTCAACAGGCAGCCGATAGCCCTTTTTACCGGCGTTTTCCGGCGGGGTTTCGCTGTTCAGCCAGAAGGGCACCAGATTGGCTTTTTGGTAGTTGCCGATAAAATCCAGCACGTTGACATAGCTTTTGCCCCGGCTCTTGCGCAGGCCCCGGCCCAGTTGCTGTAAAAAAACAATCGGCGACTGGGTCGGACGGAGAAACATCACCATATCCAGTTCGGGAATATCCAGTCCCTCGTTGAACATATCGACCGAAAAAAGCACCGCCAGTTTCCCGCTTTTCAGCTCGCTGATGGCCGTCTCCCGGTCCTGTACCAGCTCGCGCTGGTCGTCATTGACGGTGCCGCTGATGACGGCGCAGCAGGCGATCCCCTGGGCCCGGAAGTAGCGGGTCATATAGAGGGCGTGGCGGCGGTTGATGCAGAAGCCCAGGGCCCGGCGGCTGCCGTATTTGGCGTAGTGTTTAAAAATCAGGTTGCCGCGTTTATTGACGCTGGCCAGTTCGGCCAGCTGCCCGGCGTCGTACTGCCCTTTGCGGATATCGACCTGGTCATAGTCGAGATCATCATAGATGCCATAATAGCGGAAGGGTACCAGCCAGCCCTTATTGATGGCTTCTTTGAGGCGGACCTCGTAAACCAGCTGGTAATCGATGAGGGCAAAAACATCCTGATTATCCAGCCGTTCCGGGGTGGCGGTGAGGCCGAGCAGAAACTTGGGCTTAAAATAATCGATGATGTTCTGGTAATAATCGGAGACGGCGTGATGGAATTCATCGATGATCAGATAGTCAAAGGCATCCGGGGCAAAGGGACCGTTCTCCAGATAAGCGGGATTCCCCAGGGTCTGGACCGAGGCGAAAATAATGTCGGCGTCGGTATCTTTGCGGGTGCCGTTGAAGTGGCCGGTGGTCAGTTCGTAGCGCACACATTTGAAGCTGTGCTCGGCCTGGCTGAGGATTTCGTCGCGATGGGCGACAAACAGAATCCGGGAAAAGGCCCGGGAGTCAAAGGCGGCCAGAAAGGTCTTGCCAATGCCGGTGGCAGCGACGATCAGGCCCTTGTCGCGGTTTTCCCGGCGGAAGTTTTTGAGGGCGTAAAGGGCTTCCACCTGGGCCCCGGTGGGCTGCGGAAAGGCGATCAGCGGTGCCGGGCTGGCGGTGACCGGATCAACACTGAATTGCGCCTGACCCTGGGCGACCCGGTCGGGGGCGGCGGCCAAATCGGCGTTCGCTGCGCTGGCTTCCTCACTTGCTTCGATCTGATTGTAGATTTTGGGGCGAACCCATTGCTTGGAGTATTGCAAAAGCACAGTATCATCAATGATCCGGGAATGATTGGCCAGCAGCGCGTCAAAGGTCTGCCGGAAAGTGGCACAATCGGTGGGCTGCTCCCGGGAATTAAGGCGGTAATTCCACTCGATGCCATTGGTGAGAGCTGATTTTGACAGGTTGGAGGAACCGACAAAGATTTCTTCGTAATCCTGATACTTGAAAAAATAGGCTTTGGCGTGGAAGGAGTGATTGGGGACATCGTAAAAGCGCAGCTCCAGCTGCTCCCCCAGGGCATCTTTGAGCAGATAGAGGGCGACCGGCTGGGTGATATTAAGATAATTGCCGCACAGAATCCGGATCGCAACCCCTCTGGCGGCCGCGGTTTTAAGATCCTCCAGCACCAGCCGGATTCCCGACACCATTAAAAAAGACACGTTGATGTCAATTTGCTCGGCCCCGGCCATCGCTTCCTTCAGGTACGGATAGAGATGGTCGGTGGCGCCGGTGACGCAATTTGGATTATACGCAGTAGTGCCAAGCTGATATGTACCCATGGTTTCCTCTTTCTGTCTTTGTTTGTTACAATATCCGGTTCTCCGCAAAGCTGAAATACCCGTCTCCGGCGACAATGATATGATCGACCACGGTGATGGCGATGGCTTCGGTGGCGGCTTTGATTTTTTTGGTCACGGCCACATCCGCCGGTGAGGGCTGCTGGCTGCCGCCGGGGTGATTGTGGGCCAGGATGATGCTGGCGGCCTGGTGGCGCAGCGCCGTTTCAACGATCAGCCGGGGGTAGACCGGGGCTTCGTTGATGGTGCCCTCGTGGAGCAGGGTCGCCTGATTGACCTGATTCTGACTGTCCAGGCAGATCACATAAAAAGCCTCGTTGAGGCGGCCGGTAAACAGCGCCATGGTGTACTCGCCGGCGGCGGTGGTGCTGCCGAGGACCGCCTTTTGCTTGAACTTGCCCTGCTGATAGCGCCGGGCCAGCGACGGCATCAGCGACAGCAATACCGCGGTATTTTCGGTGACCCCGGCCAGCTCACAGAGGTCCCGGGGATCGGCGTCAAGGACCCCCGACAGCGATCCGTAATGGCGGATCAGGGCATGGGCCAGCTCGTTGGTATCCTTCATCGGAATACAGTAAAACAGCAGCAGCTCGAGAATCTGATGATCCTCAAAACTGTCGATGCCCTCATTGATGACCCGGGCCTTAACCCGTTGGCGGTGGCCTTTGTGGGGATTTTTGTCCATGGCGTGGCCCTTTCCCGGCATTTGCTGTTTATTTGGCAAAAAACACTGCCAAATAGATTAAATGAATTGCCGATTTTAACTCATTATTTAATTATACGCCATCCTGCTCATTATTCAAACCTTATCAGGTGCAAATTATCGCCTTTTTCTGTTTTTTCTGAAAACATTGACAAATGTAAAAAAAATCCAGCCCCACCATCACGTGGATGGTAGAACTGGATTGGTGTTAACGCTTCTGGTATCGCTTTTTGAGATCGGCCCGGGCCTTTACCAGCTCCGGCTCATCAATCCAGCTGCCGGTTGGTCTGCTCGTCAGTGTGGCTGAAAGCAGTGGTGGCGACGTATTCGGCAATGCGCTGGGCGGGGTTTTCGCCGAGCAGGGTTGCGGCGGCTGTGACGGGCTGATCCAGAATCGCCAGATTGGTCATCCGATCCAACCGGTAAGAGCTGAGGTTGTCGTATTTGTCGCGATTGCCGATCAGGTAGTAGTGGTCGTCCTGCCAGGTCAGGGCGTAGGGGTTGACCACGTAAAAGAAGCTGTCTTTGTGGCGCTTTTTTTTCATCTCGGCATCAGTATACTGATACTGAAACTCGACCTTATTCATGCGGCGGACCGCTTCCAGCAGGTGATCGATGTGGGATTTAACCATCATGTTATCGGGTTTAACCTGCTGGTTTACCGGGGTGACCCGGGTCAGCAGTCTGGCACTGTCGCTGCTGGCCAGGCCCCGGATTTTGGCGGTGATGGCGGCGATGTCGCTGTCGGTCAAAAATTCGGCACTGACGATGGCGTCGATCAGCACCTTCAGTTCCCAATTTTCAAAGCGGTGGTTGGCCATATAATAACCGCGTTTGTCGTTACGACTGAGGCGGATGTTGTAGCCGGCTTCATTGAGTACGCTGATATCCCGATTGATCGCTTCGCACCCGGCTTCGAGATCAAACAAGGCCAGCTGGTCGGCAATCTGAGCGGTGGTCAGGGGATTATTGATGTCGGTTTCATTTAAAATATCCAGTATCCGTAAACATTTTAATTTGGTATCAGCCATGGGATCCGCCTTTCAGGTCAACGATTTCAACCCAGAATTTTTAGTAAATTTTCACGCATTATTTTATTATACGCTAATTTGTCAATTATTCAAATCATATTTGCGCAAAGTATCGCCTTTTTATGCTTTTACTGAAATCTTTGACATCTGCTAAAAAAATCCCCGGTCGATGGCCATCAATCGGGCGGTTGCTTAAGCAAAAGGGGCCATTCACCGTCAGACCAGCAGCTGCTGAAAAACAATTGACAGGGAAATTATGGCCGGATCGTTGTCAATTTTTGAAAGTCACGATTATGTGCCGGGATTTGGGATATAACTAAAGGGTGTAACCTACATTTGTGCAACATACCACCGCCTGTCGATGCCTGTTTGCATCTGTTTAAAGATGACGGCTTTGTCTTTTCACCGGAATAAACCAAACGCCGCCGCCGGGGTCGGGATCGGGGCGGTAGGATTATTTGGTTTGGTTGAAGCGATTGAAAAAGCAGCCCTGTGGGAGCTGCTTTTTAATTGGGCTGTTAATTGATGGGGAGACGGCGGATGGCCTGGAGATGCCGGCATAATCGAGGTTTCCTGAGGATACAGCTTCGTTTTATGGTTTAAACCTTGCATTGACCAATTCCTCAACGCTTGACAAACCTAACAAGATTTTTTCAAACGAAACTTTTTCACCAAATATCATGTTTTGCATTTTTTCATAGTCCTTTGCTAATTCAGCCTGATGCTTTGCTTGAGGCAAAAGTTTTAGCTTTCCTTCAGTTGCCTCTCGATATTTTGCCCAGTTTGAACGATAAAAACGCATCTTAAATTCAATCACCTTATTTAACAACTGCAAGTCACTGAAAGCTTCTTCTTTAACATTGGATTTCGCCAGCAAATAAAGATCATAATAGTGCCTTGAATATCGTTCCGGGATGGGGCCATTTATTCGGTTTCCTTCTCGATGTAAGATTGTCGCCTTTTCCCAAAAGGTTCGTTTTGCTTCTACCATTCTAATCTTTGAGTTCTTTTTTTCAAAAATATGGGGGTATTCTTCCGCCACGTAAGGGGTTATTATTTTTTCAGTAACTGGTGTCCATGCGGCTAGCGCGCCTATTTCCAGGCGGATTTCTTGAAGAATGGATTGATCTTTAAAAATCTGCGGATAAATGAATCGAATCGTTTGTAAATCATTGTCATTTATATAAAATTCGAAGGTGTCTTTAACATAATTACCAACAATTTCTTCTAACACTGGAAGCAAGTCTTGTTTTAAAAACGTCTCTGTTTTTCGATTCATTTCCTTGTTGAACTGATCTTGTTTTGAATTTGAGCGTTCAATCCATGGTTCATTTTGTTGATAGGATAGTGCTCTCCAATCTAATATTAAGTCGATATCTTCTGAAAACCGTTCGATTACATGATAACCTTTTGACAAACTGGTACCGCCCTTAAAAGAAAAATATCGTGCATATTCACATTGGTAAAAAACTAACTCCAGAAGAAAGCAAACCCAAAAATCTTTTTCAATAATTGATTCACTCATTTTCTTTTTTATGGCAGTATTGATAAATAATTCTTTTCTATTATCTAACGATTCTTTTGCTATTTTAAACATCAGCACCTCCGATAATTTTTTTTATTTCGTCAATAATCCAATTTCTCGAATAAATACTTTCTTCTTTGAGTTTTTTTAATTCTTCTTCAGTAGATTTATGGCGAATCGTATGACGTATTTCTTCGCTCACGCCTTCTTTACCAATTGCCCGCAAGGCTTCAATAATAAGTGCTGATTTGTAAGACAACCCAGAAATTTCACGGTTAGCCCGATGTCTGAACTCCAGCAAAATTCCGTTATCCAACGCCACTTTACGATAGGGTCCATCACTGATAAAGGTGTAGACACTTGGCACCTGGGTTGACAGTCCCAATAAATTGAGGGCCGTATCGCCGTATGGGACAATCGACCAACCATAAGCGGTTCCATAAATCTTTGCCACATCAATTGGTGATGCTTCAACTTCTTCTTGCAAAAATTCACTAAAATTCGGTTTTTTATAAATGCCACGCATAATTCTGATTATTTTTTTTTCTTCTGCGAGTCTTGCCAGTGCTCGTTTTACGGCTTCATAATTTCCACAATCCCGAAAATTTGACGATACAAATAAATAACCGTTTGGGTAACTAGCGATTCTTTGTTCAATTATATCTTTAACCTGTGTTCTTTCCATCTTATTCACCTCGTCCCATTTATTGTATAGTTTTAGGGACGAAATATCAACGTTTTTATAAAAAATACCATCCGGTGGAGATGCCGGATGGTCTGGAAAAAAGCGTTGAAGGGGTTGGTTCGGGACCGGATTGATGGCGGTGCTAGCCGGCCGGCGGGTCTTCTTCCCCCAGCTCGGCGACCACCTGTTTGAGCCGCCGGGGGATCGGGACGCCGAGGACGGCGAGGTTTTCTAAAATGCTCAGGCCTTCGTTGGCGATGTAGAAGAAAATCATCGCCGAGCGCAGCGGGGCACCGGCACCGCCGAGCAGGGCCGTGTCGAGCAGGTGGCCCATGCCGACAACGATAAAGATCAGCATTTTCTTGAGGATGCCGCGAAAGCCCCGGGCGCTGGACAACCGCTGCTGCTGAGCCGCGGCCAGAAACCCGGTCAGGTAGTCGATCACGACAAAGGCGGTCAGACACAGCAGGAAGCCGTCCCAGCCGCCGAGCCACTGACCGATCAGGCCGCCGAGCAGGGCCCAGCTATATCGCCAGATGGACAAAGCCTTCGGCCTCGTAGATGATGGCCATCAGGCCCAGGCTTTCAGCGATGGCGGCGACGGTGGCAATGGCGATGCCGGGAGCGTAGAGATCGGCGGCCTGGCCCACCAGATGCTGAGAATTGTCGACCCCGCCGACTTCGGCATTACGCTTTTGACAGCGGACCCCGGAGGTGATGATCACCGGGACGTTTAAGGCATTGCGCAGCGCTTCCAGCTTGAGCAGCAACTCCAGATTCATTTCCGCCGGGAAGCCATCGCAATAGGCCCCGCCACAGTCGCAGCCAAACTCGGCCCGGGCAAAATGCGCGGTGGAGCCGTCGCTGTCAAAGGAGATCACACTGAGCTGCTCCGTAAACAGCCGGTTCGCCGTCAGCGTCCCCACTACCCCATCCGGGCTAAGCCCGGAATCCCGCTGAAAAGCCTTAACCGCCTTTTGCGTCTTCGGCCCCTCCCGCCCGTCCAGTGGCCCGGGATGATAGCCCCGGGCCGCCAGCGCGGTCTGGACTTTTGCAATAAATTCATTCATTTTTGATCCTTTCGCGTTATTAAACCGGGGCGGTTGCCCGCCCCTCCGGCCTAGCTCATGGTAAAGGTGGTGGTGTCCGTGACGACCAGTTCGGCCTTGGCCTTGGAGATCAGGTCCGCACCGTCCGGGGCAAAAATGTTTTTGGCGATAATATTCGCCATCGCGGTATTCACCGCATCCACCGTCAAGCCCGTTTTGGGATAGGTAATCGCCATCGTCGTGGTCTTCAGATCCGACCGCTTAAACGTCAGTTGCAAAATAGTATTTGCTGCCATAGGGTTCCTCCTTTCAGTTAAAATTCAGCCTTTGCGAAGTCCAACCTGTACCGGCCGAACCCCAGTGCCGACAATTGTTACATCATGTTGTACGCATCGGAGCGGACACGGCAGAGCCTGTCCGATTCCGCAGCGAACAACAGATTAACAATTGGTCGGCACGGCTTTACGTAATTTGAATCATCGGTTTAGACCGGCATAATCAGGTTGATTTCCTGTTTGATGCATTCTTCCATGACCGGCTGCTGGAGCCCGGCAATGATCACGGCGACATCGTAGATGTCCTGGTCGGTGGCGCTGGCCCGCACGTCCCCGTAGGTCCGGCTGGTGGTTTTTTCCTTGCCATCAACCATCCCGTGGTTGGAGCGGATCTGGATCTTAGTGTCCAGAAAATCGGTACTTACTGCCATTGTTTGTCCTCCTTTCCTAGCTTTGAGTCCAGTGTAGCATGGCGGTGGGATGGCTTTAAATGGCGTGTCGGGCGGGGGTTTGAGCAGGCAAAAAAATAACCGGTGGCAAGCAGACCTGTCTGCTTGCCACCGGCTTTTTTATCGGCATCTTGACTTTCAAAAAACTGTCACGCCCGCTAGACGGTCACAAATTCCGAGCCCACCACCTGGCCCTGGGGCAGGTTGAGGTAGACCACGGCGTAGGAGCCGTCGGGGTTGAACCAGCCCAGCCCGGTGATCTGTTTGGGGTTGCCGGCGGCAGGCTTGCTTAAACTGATTTCGATGCCGTCGCTGCCCATCACATCCTGGACCTCATAAAAGGGCATCCCGGCAGCCATCCGATAGGCCTGTTTATCGGTGACCGGCAGGGGATTGAGGGCCGCCAGTTCCGGGGCTGGCACCGTCGGCAGCAGCCGTTTGGCAAAGACCGCGTCATTATCGCCATACTGGATCAGCACGCCGTAGCCGCTGACCGGATCGCGGTAAGCCACCTGGCCGTCAGCCTGGACTTCGCCGGGTACCGCCAGCATTGTTTCGAGCTGGTCACGGGGCTGATCCAGGGTCACCGACTGATAAAATTTCAGGGCCTGCTGGGCGGCGGCCGCCGTGGCCGGATTAATGGTGGTGGTGACGGGCGGCTCGGGCGGGCTGTCCGTCGCATTCTTTTGACTCTTGGCGGCCGTGCAGCCGCTCAGCAGCAGCACCCCTCCCACCAGCAGGGCGGCGCCCAGGCGGACCATTCGGATCTTCTCATTTTTCATCTCGATTTTCCCTCTTTCATCAGGATTAATAATCAAAATAGAATATTATGACATATATACCCGTTTCCCCCGGCGATTATCACCGGGTTATCTTTTTTTCCGCCGCCAGCCCCCGGGCGTGCAGCCGGTAGACCCAGCGCAGGTCGTAGTCCATGGCCGCGGCGATGGCGGCGAAGGGTTCATCGCCGATGTAGCGGCGGGTCAGGATTTCCTGGATCTGGGGACTGGCCTGGTTGTCGATGGCAGCCCGCAGGGATTGGTTGAGCGCTTCCAGGGCGCGGCTGTCGCGGTTGATGGCGACCCGGAGGGCGCGGAGCTGCTGGCGGCTGCGGTGGCCGGTGGCCGGGGTGGCCCGGTAGATCAGCGCCAGTTGTTTCTGGGTGTGGCGCAGATATTGGCTATTGCGCCAGATCTGGGCCTGGAGCTGGGTGATCTGGGCTTTGAGGGTTTTAATGGACATGGGTTACCTCCTTGGTTTTTTCAAAAAGAGAAGGGGAGAAAGGATCAAGGGGTGTTTTTTTGTAATATCGTGATTAGAAAAATCTAATCAAGGATTTTCGCCAAAAGACAAATAACCCCTTCTTCCCCTTCCTTTGGCTTATTAATGCGATTTTTCCCCTTCTCTTCGGCTTCTCAAAGGCTTCTCTTTTTGTGTAGCCCTTCTCTTTTTAGTGATAAATATCACGCATAATCGCAAAGCTCTTCCTCGTTTAACATAATCCCCTGATAAATGCTTCGCCTGGTCTTGCATTCTTTGATCCGTTTGATCTCCGGATACTCCGCCTCCAACTCAGGCAAAAACCGTTTCTGGCTGACCGGCTTCAGCCCGCCATCCCGGCAATACTGGGTATAGGCATGATAAATCTGGGTCGACGAGGCCTGAGCGGCGGCGTCCACCACGCACAGCTCCTCCACAAACGACAGCACCGAGCTGCCATCAATGCGGTAGCGGGTCAGGGCCTCGTGGCTGTCTGCAGATTCGCTGAAGCTGTAGTCGTTAGCCATCAGCCGGGTCAGTCCCGCCAGGGCCCAGTTGAAAATCCCCGGGGCTTCGGCGACAAAGCGCTCCTTCAGCTTCGGGTCCCGCTGGGCGGCCGGTCGCGCCGGTAAAAAGGGCACAATCACCAGCCGCCGGTAAAAGGCGGCGCTGCGATCTCCGAGATTTTTGGGGATCGCGTTGCAGGAAAAGACCAGCCGAGCGGTGGCGACAAAGGCAAAGGGATCGCGATTCTTGCGCTCCGCGGTGATCCGGTCCTCCCCGGTAATACTCTTAAACAAACCGTTGTCCTCAATGTTTTTGGACGGCAGATCGGCAAAAATATTGGCCAGCTTGCCGACCAGCTCGGCGGTTTTAAAGCGGTCATCGAGACTCTGCCAGGGCACGTTGGAGACATTGCTCCGGCCCAGCAGCAGATCCTGGGCCACCCACAGCAGCGTCGATTTCCCGGCGCCGCCTTCGCCGACCAGCACAAAGGCCTTCTGGGCACAGGTTTCGGGAATCAGCAGATAACCGAACAGCTCCTGTACCAGCCGCTGGGTGGCCGGGTCCAGGCACTGTTCGAGAAACGCCATAAACCGCGGGGCCGTCGCGTCGGGATCATACTGGGTGCCGATCTGGATCGTCGACAGATAGCCGGGATCGTGGGGGCTGAGGGCCCCGGTCCGTAAATCGTAGAGGCCGTTTTGCAGATTGATGCGGTGGCAACAGGCATTGAGCTTATCCAGCGACCGCGAAATCAGCAGCGTCAACTGCCCCAGGATATCCTTGATCTGCGCCATGGTGACGTGATCAACCCGGAGCTGCTTGCGGATCAGCCGCTTGACGTGGTTTTCATCGACCATCGTATAGACCCCGCCGATAAACTGATAATAGGCTTCCCCGGCATAGATCAACTGCTTGTCGCGGCTCAGATAATCAGCCAGGACCCCGGGTTTTAGCCGCAGCCCGCGGGGATGTTGTTCATACCAGGGTGGCAGCGGCGGCCGCCCGAGACTCTGGGGGCATTTGGCCGGACAACTGCCCAGCCGGGAGCAGGCAAAGCCCCAGTCGCGGATCGTCTGACAGTTGATCGGCCCGGTGCCGGATTTCCCGGCCTGGGCGATTTTGGCAGCGGTGGCAGCCGGATCATAACGGGGATCCGCTTGCGAAAGCTGGTGGATCGCCGCCTCCCCACCCCGGGTCCCGGCCAGATTGGTGATCATCGCATACCACAGCGGTTCCCGCAGATTGACGGCGTGGTCGCGGCAGTAACCGATAAACTCGCAGTTTTTCAGAATCAGCTGACTGTCCCGCTCCGCCAGATCGGTCCCGGCCGGCACGGGCGAGGTCACCGCGGCTCCCGGGCCGGTCCCTGCCGCGGGATGCAACACCGCCAGCGTCAACCCCAGCTCGGCCTGGGTATAGCGCCGCTCCGGTTCAAACAGCAGACAGACCACCGCCACCGGTTCGGCCTTGTGATGGAAAAACCCCGGCAACCGCATCACCCGGCTGGGATTGGCAATCACCGGATCACCGCCAAAGTGGGCCGCCAGTTGTTTCTGGACGGCGCGAAACTGCAGGAGGTTGGGGTCGGTGGTGGCTGTCGCGGTGTCTGCCATCAGCCAATAACCATGCAGCGACTTCCGCGTCCGCACTATAATCGACGGCGGCAGTGGGAACGCCATCAGCTGATCCCACTGGGTTTCCAGCGGCACATCATCCGCCTCCACAAAATGCGCCGTGACCCGGGTAATCTCCGCGTCCTTATGGCCGCCGGCATTGACCACAAAAAAGACCCCCCGCCGCTCACCCTGATTAACCCGATGCAGCTCCGCCAACCCCGCCGCAAAAGCCGGGTCCGGCGCCGCCGCCACCGTCATATTCTGCCCCGGTCCACCACCCCGATCACAAAACGTCCGCAACCGATACGGCCCCGGCCCAAACGCCGCCAGAAAATCCGCCGGACTGATCTCCAGCGGGGTGTTCATAGCCACGCCGCCATCGTTCCGTAGCGCTGGCCCACCGTGACTTCGACGGCCAGGGGCACGTCAAAGGCCGCGAAGGGCCGGGCCTCCATAACCGCCACGATCCAGGGGATGGCCACCCCCAGCCGGTCGGTTTCGACCTCAAAGACGATCTCGTCGTGGACCGTCAGCAGCGGCTTTATAAACGGCCGGTCGCTCAGCCCCGCCTCCAGCCGGACCATCGCCAGCTTTAAGATATCCGCCGCCGTGCCCTGAATCGGGTGGTTCAGCGCGGCCCGCTCAAAATGGCCCTGGAGACCCAGATCCGGGGCGTTGATCCCCGGCAGACAGCGGCGCCGGCCCAGGGCCGTGTCCACCGTCTCGCGGTAGCGGGCGTCCTGGCGGACCCTTTCCTGCCAGGGCGCCAGCTCCGGATAGGTCAGTTTGAGATTAAAAATCATCGCCTCACAAGCCTCCAGACTCAGCGTCTGGCCCGCCTTCAGCCGCAGAATGTCCCGCAGGCCCCGGGGGTTGAGGCCGTAAATAATCCCGAAGTTAATATTCTTGGCCACCGTCCGCCGGGCCTTGTAGTCCGGATGGCTGCTGTCTTGCGCTTCATCCAGACTGACCCGATAGATCGCCGCCGTCGTCACCGCGTGGATATCGCCGCCGGTCTGATAGACCGCCAACATATTCGGGTCCTGGGTAAACCAGGCGCCGATCCGCAGTTCGATCTGACTGTAATCCACCGCCACCAGCGTAAAACCGGGCCGGGCGATCAGAAAATCCCGGACTGTGACGCCATAGAGCGGCCCCGCCGGCAGGTTCTGGCAATTGGGATGGGCACTGGTAAAGCGCCCGGTTTCGGCCCCCAGCTGAAAAAACTGGGTGTGGATGGCCCCGGTGACGGGATTGATCTTACTTAGCAACCCCAGCAGATAGGTTTTGTGCAGCTTGGCCAGCCCCCGATAGGCGCTGATCGCCTCCAGATAGGGCAATTGCTCCGGGGCATGCTCACGGCAGTAGTCCCGCAGCCCGAGGATCGCCTCAGCATCCACCGAAGCTTTGCCGGTGTCGGTCTGTTTTAACACCGGCAGCCCCAGATCGGCAAACAGGTAGGCCTTGAGATCATTGGTGGCGGCGTTTTTGCCGACCCGCACCGGGCGCCGGCCCATCGTTTCCAGCTGGCTTAAATATTGCGCCAGTTGGGCTGCCGCCGCCACCCCCGCCGCTGCCAGACCGGGCCCATCAACCAAAAAGCCGCGCCCTTCCATCCGCGCCGTAAACAAGGCCACCGGGCTTTCAATCGCGCCCGTCAAGGGCTGATGAGCCGGGATGTTAGCTTGGAACCAGTCGTTTTCCAGCCGATACAGCCGCAGCGCCAGAGCGGCGTCATGACAGGCATAATTGATGGTGGCCGGGTCCCGGGGATCCAGATCGGCAAAGCTGCCGACCCCGACCACCGCCACAAAGCCCGGCAACTCCAGCCCGAACCAGTCCCGGGCCAGGGTTTTCAGGCCGACATCGGCCAGCCGCCGGAAGTGGCCTTCTTCTTTGTAGATCAGCAGCGCCCCGGCCATCGTGTCATAAACCGGCGGCACCAGCGTGATCCCCCGGGCCAGCAGAAACTTGGCCTCAAAGCCGAGATTGTGGGCAATTTTAGTCACCGCCGGATTCTCAAAAACCCGGCTTTGCAGCAATGCCAGCACCGCATCGGCCGCAGCATTAAACCCAACCCCGTCGGCATCGTGGTGGCCAAGCGGAATATAAATGGCTTTTTCGCCGTCAATTGTATCAATAGTGGGGGCAACCGCCAGTGAAACCCCGACAATCTCGCCGCGGTGGGGATCCAGCGCCGCCGTCCCATCATCCCGCCAGGTTGCCTGCGGCGCTGTCTCAAAATCAAACGCCACCACCGTGGCACCGGCCAGATACGCATCCAGCACCGCCAGATCGGTGACCAGGTCATACTGTGTTTGTTGAATCTTCATCATTTACCTCTTTCTCATTAAATTAACTGACCAATTGTCCACATGAATTTTGACAAAAAAAACCGAATGAAGTTAATACCTGCAGCTAGCAGGTTAATTAACAACATTCGGTAGGTCAGTGGCGCATACGGCCCTATTTAACTCGAAATGTGGTTACATCCGATTCTATTTGTATGCCCTGGCCGACCAGCGGCCAGAGTGCGATCTTTCAATATTATTCACTGAATTTTGAACAAGTCGGTGAATTCTCTCCTCAATAAATTAACATTTCTAACGATAAACTTTGTTGGCGTGTCTTCACACGTTTTCTCAGTGCCTGATGACACCGTTTTCTGATTGTCGCAACGACAATTTTGCTAAACGTTTAATTTTGTGTTACTTCCGGTTCGGCATCGTGATTCTCCGACAGCAACACAACCAACTGTCGATTATCCCGGGAACATTTAAAGCGTAAATCCAGTTTGTTCTCCACAACCGCATCAAACAGGCGTTGATCACAATTGGGGCAACGAATTTTTTCGCGTTGGCTTTCAAAATCAAGCAGCTCCGGCGACCCTAACTCAAGAAAAGAATGGTGATGATTATCAATCCTGACCATGACCACTTTTTTTGCCCTGGCGCATTTGAGCGCGACCATGCTGGCACCGTCGTGGTGACGATAATCAAACAGGTACCCGACACAATGCTTCTTCTTCTCGAGATCCGCATACCGGCAAGTTAGCCGGTGGGGACAATCCACCCGCACAAAATCTTTGAAGCACTCCCCCCGCAATTCCGACGACATATCCATTAAGTTAATCCCATCACTAAAAAAAATATCCAATGGGCCCTCCTTTTATCGTTTTTATTAAGACAGTCCCATGATGTCCCAACCCCCTTTCGATATTGATGGTTACATTATATCATCAATGGCAATTTTGAAAAAGAATTTTCTATCATTTTACTCATTTTATTTTAAGCATCGATGCGCAACAGAAAACCATTTGTCGTCCTTTCATGATTTGACGGTCTTTGAAAAATTCATTTTGGCATAAAGAATGCGCTGAATTTCAACGATCTTTTCAGGTTCCTTCACCACATACAAGACCACATAATTTTTTACTGACAGCAAGCGGTACTCCGCTTTAAGTGGTTTTATCAACGGGTAAATCTGATGCGCATAGGGAAACTGATCCAGCATGGCAATGGCCTGCTCTAATGATTCCATTAAATCCACAGCCGCCTGGGGCGCTTTGAGTTGATCAGCAATGTACAAAAGGATCTCCTGCAGATCCTTTTGCGCAATTGGCAGATAAGTGATCTTAACCATCACTATTATCAGCTTTGCCATGAAGCGTTTTCTTCAAGTCAGCAAATACATCTTTATGCGAGAAACGCTGGGTGCTCTGTTCTGCTTCCAATTCCGCTTCTTTTAATTTGAAATAGACTTCGCTGTCAAATTGAAATTTTTCATAAGCTTCATAACTCATCACAACCATATCACCATAACCATTCTTGGTCAGAAAAACCGGCTCGCCGCTTTCATGAACCTCTTTTGAAATGGTAGCAAAGTGATTACGAAGATCTGAAACGGGTCTGATTTTTTCCATGCCAGCACCTCCTTTTTTGATTATCTTATCATAATTACGCTAAACTGTAAAGCGCAGCTAGCCCGTCGCGGCTTTTTTGCTTCATAATTAAAATGAGCCGCTGCCAGCCGGCCAGCCAGTTTTTATTAAAATGTCAACGCTTTTTGCGTAATCCCTTCATTAATAGGTATATCTTTAGTAACAACGCGGCGGCTGTTTGCCGGGCGTCTCCCAGAGCGCCGGACCGATGACTCAAACACGCCCTTAACAGCCTCCTGAATCCGCAATTTGTCGCATCCCGATCCGACCTGGAAAATTGATGGAACATCCCCGCAACCCGGTAACGGGCTGCCATTAAAAGAAAGCGAGGTTAGAAATATGAACACCCCAATCAAACACAGTTTTAAAAAACGTCCCGGCCTTTTGTCGGCCCCTACAACGTGATCATCGGCCAGACCCAGTCACAGAACTATTATGACATCGACACCCTCCGCTGGGTCTACGGCTCCCGCTACGAACGGCCGATCTTTTATGACAACAGTGCGGTCAAGAATACGTTGGACAGCTTTTATGACAACCTCGAAGCCAGCTGGGTCCAGGCCAACAACGCCAACTCCCCCTACTACCTCACCAATGCCGGCGTCTGTGTCTACTTTAACCCCTACGAAGTCGCCCCCGGCGTGGTTGGTCGGGTCGAACTGCTGATTCCCTACAGCCGCACCGATCTGCTGGAGAATGTGGAGACGCTGATTTAAAGTGCCACCGACCGATTCTGTTTATCAAAAAATCAGCACAAAAATAGCGGCCAAGGGCCGCCATGGTGCCCCCGTCCCGGCAACAGCTGGGGCGGGGGGATTTTTTTAGGTTATTCTGGTCCCGGTACCGGCGTCATCACAAAAGATGCGCGCCTCAAGACTGGTCGCCGTTTGCGGAAGCACTACCGCCACCACTGGCGGCAATTACTCATCCTCCACCAGCACCATCCGGATCCCTTCCAACCGCAGACTCTGGCCCGCCGTTCCGGCTACTTCGCCGGAGGTAAACCAGCTGCTGGGGTCCGCTTCGTCCCGCAGCCAGCCCTGGTTCTGAACGTGGACATTGTAGCGCAGGCTATAGCCGGGCAGGTTAGTCAGGGTCAGGCAAATATTTTCCAGCCGCAGCCCCAGGCCGCTGGTACCGGCGGCGCTGCCCATGGCAAAGGGTCCCAGATCGCCCTGATTCTGAACATGGACGGCAGTTTCAATACTGGCGCCGGCCGGTACATCGCCGGTCAGCTCGACCTTCAGGGCTTCTAACCGTTTGGACTGGCCGGCAGTGCCGGATAGTGCCCCGGCGGTAACCCAGTCGTTTTCCCAGCCGTAGTCCTGAATATGGGTCTGGTAGCGGAGGCCGATCGGTTCGGCTTCGCTGACCACCACGGTCAGGGTGGTATCTTCATAATTTTCCATGGTCACCAGCACTGTGATGGTGGCGGTGCGGGCGGCGGTGGTCAGGCCGTCACTCTCCCGGGCCGTCGCCTGGTCATCCATTTGGCTGGTTTCAACATCGGCATTATTCAGTGGCCGACGGAAATTGCAGGTCATCGCCCCGTCGGCCGCGATGGTCGGCGGGCCATCTAAAAGCGCTTCGGGATCGTCAATCAATTCCACCTGATATTGGGTCAGGCCGCGATCGGCCGGCAGTGGCTGCCCCAGCAGGATCGTATACTCCCGTAGTTTCGGTGGCAACGGCAACTCCAACTCACCGACCTTGGGGGGCGACTGTTTACCCACCCGCACCAGGGTCTGGGTGTTGAAGTCCTGATACCCGTTACAGGTGATGCGAAGATACAGCAGGTATTCCCCAGCCCGGGTGATGGCCGGCGGGGTGGTACTGTAGGTGATCCCGTCAAGACTGTAAAATACCTTGGCTTCAGGTGGCAGACCACTGATATCGACGGTGATCTGGCCGCTCGGGTCAAAGCTGATGACCCGGGGTGTCACCGTGATCCCGCTCATGCCTGGCGGGGTGTAGCCACCGCCACCGCCGCCGGATGCGGTGATCGTAAAGGCCCGGAACACCGTCCCCTGATAATTGCCCTGACCGCTAATCGTCACCGTCGCGGTACCGGGGTTTACATTGTCGGCATAGCTGATGCTGTAATCAGCCGTCGTGATCACTGCGCCACTATCGACAACGGTGAGCAGCGGTTCGATGGCGGCACCGCTATAATTGACGTTGGGGGGATTACTGATGGTCACCCCGGCAGCTTCCAGACTGCGGGGGGTGATGGTTGGTACGATGGCCACGGTTTTTGTATCAAAAGTAGCATCGGTTGGGGTATAGGTTGCCGAATAGTCAAGGTCATTGCCCACCGCCAGCAGCGAATCGAGATCTGTTGCCGAGGCGGACCAACTCCAGTTAGCGGTGGGAACACTACCGCCGCTAAAAGCAATATCCCGCAGTTTGGTACCATAGACCGCTGCCGCCGTCGGCAGGGTGGCAATCTCACAGCGGACACTGATGTCCCCGGTGACGGTGGTCGCGGCGGTAAAGACCGCCTGACTGCTATCCTGCCAGACATATCCGGCTGACGGTGGCGGTGGAGTCACCGTGCCGTTTTGATTGACATAGGCTGTGGCCGCTGTCACCATCCCATTGTCGGCCGCAAAGCTGACCTGGCAAACCGGGTCGCTGCCTTTCAGTAAGGGCAATGGCTCAACCGGCAGCAGCTGTCCCCAGTGCGGATCTGTCGGCACCGTCTGACCCTTTTGCAGCCGCCAGGCGATTTCGCCGGAGACAAAGGCCGCATCGGTTTTGGCCACGGTTTGACCGGCGACATCTGTTGTCGTATTACCGATGCCAACGGCGATGGTTGGCGCAGCAAGGTCTCCGTAAACCGCCGAGCCGCTCAGGTAATAGCAGTTCCTGCAGTTTGCTGTACTATTATTTTTACCTAAGATCCCCCCGGTCAAAGCATCCCCTCCGGTAACCGCCCCGGTCTGATAACAATTAGCAATGCTGCTGGCACTGCTAAATCCAACAATGCCTCCCACGCTTGAATTTCCCACAATGGTACCGGTATTGGCACAGTTTTCTACCCGACCGCCATTCATATACCCAATGATACCACCCACATATTGATTCCCGTTCACATTTGCGGTACTGTAACAGTTAGTGATACTCGTATTTTCGTCCACATAACCGGCGATACCACCAATACGTTCAGCAACCGGCGTAATACCAACCAGATTCGCTTCAACCTGACAGTTCGTAATACTGCCCCCATGCATAATACCGGCAATCCCGCCAGCCATAGAGCGTACATTAAAACAAGATGCCGCTACCTTCAGGTTCTTAATTTCACCTCGACACTCGCCAAAAAGGCCCTGTCCATCAGCATTACAATTTCCAACGAGATAAATACCACTGATGGTATGGTTGTCGCCATCAAATTTACCAGTATACTGGTTCATCCAGTTCCCAATCGGGGTCCAGGCCGTTAAACCGGTTGTTTCCGGTCCCCACTGCTCCCAATCGTCTGTCGCATTTAGCGCAATATCCGTCGTCAGTACCGCATTGGCAGCAGGATTTCCACCCTCATCATTGACATATTTAGAAAATTCGGTCAACGCCTCCACACCACCAATTTGAATAACGCCGCTTGCATCGGTGGTAAAGACATAGTTATCCGGTGCCGTAATTTCCCCCGCCATGACCGGCATCGCCCCCAGCATCCCCATCATGGCCACCATCACCAGTATTCCGATAATCTTTCTTTTCATCTTGTCCTCTTTCATATTTATTAAATCTACCAATCATTTGATCGCTGCAACCCGCAAGGTGCTACTGTTTTGGTTCTCCTGATCCGGTTTTTGGCAAAGAAAAACCCCTATTATAGCTTACACTACTATTATAGGGGTAAATGATGGTCCCGGGAAGTGCCTTTTGACCGGCAAAAAGTCACGGTTTGGGGGCCTGAAAGACGTACTGAGCCAATTCATCGCGGTTGGAAACCAGCAGTTTGCTGTAGATATCGGTGATGATATTTTTCAACCGCCCCACCGAGACCCCATACTGTTCGGCAATTTTAGCATAGGGGACCCGCCGGGCCACCAGCGTTGCGATATGAAATTCCCGCAGGGTCAGGATATCGGTGATGTTATCCCGGGTGAATTGATTGTGAAAAGAAATCCAGTTCGTCCAGGTGCTCTGCCATTGCCCGATCACTGCCGGGTAGGCGACGGGGTAGGACTCCTTCAGGCATTGCTCCAGCAGTCCCCCGAAGGCCGTCACCGACTCGGCAAAGGGGGTGATAAAACCATGGGGCAGGGCCAGCGCCATTGCCTCCAGCAGATAGCTTCGGGCCGCCTCGTGCTGCTCCAGACCATAGCAGGCGGTGGCGCACATCAACCGCAGATAGAGGTCGATCTTGGTGATCGCCGGGGCCACCGGGTGGAGCGTCAGAACCGTCTGGGCCACTGCCAGCATCGCCTGATAGTCCCCCAGACACTGAAAATACTTGGCCCGCAGATACAGCGTGTAGGGTTTTAAGGTCACCGGGAAAGCGCTGAAATCGCCAGCTTTGAGCCAGTCCGGAGCCATATTGGGGGCGATTGAACTGACTGCGACGGCGGCCAGCGTCATCTCGCCATACGCTGCGACCACCGTCCCCGGATGGACCTGGATCGCTTTTTTGAGATCACTGTCGACGGTGCTATAAAAGGGATAGTCCCCCATACTGATGGCCGCGGCGATGGCCAGGGGGGCGGCGCAGATTCTGGCGGCCTCGTCCCGGCCGGCGTCACTATAGCAGCGCATCGACTGTTTGAAATCGCCACGCAGGTAGGCCAGCTCGCTCTGATAGAGCCGCCGCAGCCGGGGCGCTGTGAGGGACGCTAAAATCCCATCGGGGTGATCCCCGGGCAGTGGCGTGGCGGTGGCATCGATCAGTGCCGCTAGCTCTGCCGCCAGCGCCGGCGGTGGTGGCGGCGCGATTCGGCGACCATCCCGGGGCTTGGGGGCAGCGGCCGGAATCAGCCAGTTGTTACCATATTTTTGGGCCCCGGGGATCCGCCCGTCACGACAATAGCGCTGGACAATGCGGATATGAACGCCCCATTTAATGGCCGCGGCCTGAGCTGAAATAACGTCGATGGTGTTCCCCTCCCTTCCTATCCTTTATCAGTCGCTTACACGACTGTTATGGTTGTCGCTCCTGATTCATTTATTATATGGTTTTGGCCCCGCCTTGACAAGGGAAAAATCCGCCGTTACCAGCAAAGCCAGAAACACCAGGTTAATCACAATCCCCCGGTAAAATATTTTTTTCATTACGGTTTAAAAAACTTCTGACAACAAAAGGGCTGACTACCACCGCCAGCCTACTCGCTTTATCAATGATCTAATTTCTATAGTTTACAGTATCCACAGAAACGGTTATACTTATTAAGTATGTTGACAAATTTGCACCGATGCAAGGAGGAACGCCCCATGTCTGTTATAGATAACATGATCCAAACATATAAGATGGTTTACCAGGTTGAGAAGGATTACCCGCTGGAATTTATCGTCACCACCGATCTCTACCATGAACGGCTGAAACTGGCCAATACCCGCTGTGACGAGGCGATTATCAAAGCATCCAAACAGGAGCTAGATGACTGCTTGCACTTGCTGGTCATGCCGGATGAGGTGGATCCGCATTATTATCTGCTGCTCCACGAAGACCTTTTTGACGAATCCCAGCAATACGGCCATGCGATTGCCTATGAATACACCCGCCTGATCGATTATACCGATATTCAGGATAAATACCAGGTCGCCAATTTGCGGGCGGCGCAATTTCCGGACTCGGCCTGTTTTTTATTTCTGGCTGACGTCCGGGCCTGGTACCGCGGCTTCAACCTCTTCTACAACCTGATCAGCGCCGATAAAAAAGCAGTGCTCTCTTCCTATCTCTGTGGCACCGTGCCGAACTACGAAAGCCTGCTGTCTTTTGATCTGACCTCGCATATGACATCGCTGGCGGAATTTTACGCCCAGGCGCTGGCGATTGGGAGCTACGTCAATTTTGATGTCAGCCTGCCGGACTACATAAACCGCCATCATGTCCATGAACTGCTTGGTGCAATCCACGACAATATCGATAATCTCAGTATTTTTGAAAACTACGAGACCATCCATGCCGCGTATACGGATTTTATTGAGCATAAGTCCAAAGCGGAGCAGCCCCATGTCCACAGCCACAGCTGCAACCACCCCCACCACCACCGTGACGACTGAGCCGCTGCCGTACCGATCAATTATTGCTTGGTGCTCAGTTTCCACAAACAGGTGTGTAACGTGTAGGCGAACAGGCGATAGCCTGTCCGCCGTACAGTGTAACAACTGTTTCGTGCGAAACTGATCACCAGGCTCACCGCCGTTAATTACTTGCTACAACGCCAGCCGGTACAGATCTTCGATCTGGATCAGGGTGGTGGCCCGGGGATTGACCAGAATGTTGCCACTTTTCATGGCGTCTACGGCCATCGCCGGGATCATCTCGGCGGTGACGCCGACTTCACTGAGGGTCTGGGGAATCCCCAGGGCCGCGGTCAGGCGGCGGACCTCATCGACCAGTGTCTGGGGCGTGAAAGCGGCCCCGCCAGCCCCGCCTTTGATCGCTTGATAAATGGTCTGATAGCGGCCGGTATCGGCCAGGGCATTAAATTCCAGCACCGTCGGCAACAGCACCGCATTGGCCACCCCATGGGGAACATCGAAGTAGCCGCCTAGCGGATGCGCCATCGCATGGACATTACCCAGCCGCGCCCAGGCAAAGGCGATCCCGGCAAACATACTGCCATAGAGCATCGCCGCCGCGGCCTCGGGATTGGTGCGATCCGCCACAAACCGGCGGATGTTGGCGCCGATCAGGGTCAGCGCCTTTTCGGCCATGGCATCAGAAAACGGTGAGGCGGCCTTGGACAGATAGGCCTCGATGGCATGCACCAGGGCATCAATCCCGCAGGCTGCCGCAGTTTTTTCCGGGGTCGTCATCACCAGCGTCGGATCCAGCACCGCCACTGCCGGCAGCAGTTCGTAACTGAACACCGTCAGTTTGTAATTCCGGGCACGGTCGGTGATCACCGCAAAAGCCGTCACCTCCGATCCGGTGCCAGCGGTGGTGGGAATCGCAATCAGCGGCACAATCGCCCCGGGCACCTTGTCAGCGCCCTCATAGTCCCCGATCGACCCGCCAAACTTGGCCAGCACCCCCACCGCCTTGGCCACATCCATCGGCGAACCGCCGCCGAGGGCAATCATACAATCGGCGCCGCTGTCTAAAAAGGCCTTGGTCGCCTTATCGACGGTTTCCACCGAGGGGTTCGCTTCGGTTTCGGTAAAGCTGTCAAAAGCCAGCCCGGCCCGCCCCAGAATATCGGTAATCTTTGCCACCACCCCCATCTTATTCAGATGCGGCCCCGAAATCACCATCGCCTTCTTAAGCCCCTGCTTCCCCAAAAGCTCCGGCAATTTCTCAATACTATCCACCCCACAGATAATTTCCTGCGGTATCTTAAAACTAAAACTATTCATAGGTCTATCCTTTCACAAATCCCGGTGGGTTATTCAGTGACGCTGCCAATCCGGCCGGCGAAGACGGGTTGTTCATCGATGTCTTCATATTCCACGTCCATGTGGGCCCCAAACTCCGTGCCATACTTGAACTTGCAGTAACCGTAGAAGATCACACCGAGGATCGACCAGCCGCCGGCCATGATCCATTCTTCAAAGATCAGGGCAGTCGAAGCAAAGGGCAACGGAATCACATATAGCAGCGTCATCAAACCAGACAGTAATACCGCCATGATCCCCACAAAGGTCCCATATTTAACCTGGTAGGGTCGTTTCATATCGGGCGCTTTTTTTCGGAGGATCAGGAACGATAAGGACACCATCGCATAGGCCAGACAGACTCCGAAGCTGCCGGCATCAACAATCCAGACCAGCATTTTGCGGCCAAAGAAGGGGGCAATCACTGACAGGACACCAATCAGGGCAATGGCATAGACGGGGGTTTTATATTTCGGGTGCAGTTTGGCAAAGACTTTGGGAATCATCTTCGATTCGGCCATTGAGTACAGCGCCCGGCTGCCACCGATTAAGAACGAATTCCAGCTGGTGATAATCCCGGCCATCCCGCCGACGATCAGGACCTTGGTCATGATCGCGCTGTTAAAAGCCAGACCCATCGCATCAGCGGTCACCAGGGTGGAATCTGCCATTGCACTGGCTGGCATCACATAGGCCACCGCCAGAATCACCAGGGCATAAAAGGCCACTGCCATCACAATCGACAGAATCATAATGCCACCGATCTTCTTGAAGCCGGCGTTGATTTCTTCGGCGGCCTGGGGAATCACATCAAAGCCGACAAACAGGAACGGAGTCATCACGGCCACCGTCAGGACGCTGCCCAGCGCCGTGGTGCCCGCTTCAATGCTGCCGCCAAACATATTGCCGACAATATTGGCGGGGTCACCATTGACGGCTGATCCGGCAATTAACAGGATCCCGGCGCCGGCAATTAAGGCGGTAAAAATAGTCTGCAGTTTGGCCGCTGTTTTGGCGCCCAAAATATTGATGACGGTAATGATAATCGCGGTGACCACACCGACCGCTACCCAGGAAGCGTAAATATCGAAGCCGGCGACGGTGTACATATAGCCCTGCAGGAAATTGGGGCTCAGATATTGGATGACGGTCGGAAAGGCGACGGCTTCAAAGGCCACCACGCTGACATACCCGAGAATAATCGCCCAGGTACAGATAAACGACCCGGTGGGCCCCATGGCCTTATAACTGAAGACATGCTCGCCGCCGCATTGGGGCATCGCCGCGGTCAGTTCGGCATAGGTCAGCCCGACAAAGAGCACCATAATGCCGCCGATCACAAAGGCCAGCGCCGCGCCCAGGGCCCCGGCGGTTTCAATCCAGATGCCGGTGTTAACCACCCAGCCCCAGCCAATCATGGCCCCAAAGGCCAACACAAAAATGTCTTTGGTGCTCAACACTTTGTCAAATTTTGACTTGTTTGTTTTTTCACTCATTTTTCTTTTTGTATGATCCGCATTATGAATCATACACTCCTTTCGTTTTGGGATTTGTTAAAATAATTGCGTTGGTTTCGTGAGCTTTTGGTTAAAGCTTGACGTTAGTTCTTTACTAGCGTACCGACCAATTGTTAATCTGTTGTTTGCTTACAATTCGTACAGTTGCGAATTCTGAAGACCAAATAAATTACTCTATCCTGGCAACTGTTCGCCTTGATGCAAACAACATGATGTAACAATTGTCGGTACTGGTTTCAGCTAACCGACAGTTTTTTTGTTATCCTTGCTCACGTTTTGCCGATCTTCTCTCACCGATAACGGTTGACCATTGTCAATAAAAAAAACGGGGTCCTTACCAGCCGCTTGCTGGCGGTCTGTTGATTCAGACCGGCAGCTGTTTTGCTGTAAAAACCCCATTGTTTAGATAATCGATTCTATTTTATTTAATTTAAGTGCTATGTTCAGTGCTTTGTATAATTAAGTGCTTTGTTTAGTTAATCAGTTCGTTAACCGTTGCTGCGATGATGCCGTAGGCCTTGTCGCAATCTTCTTTGGAGACGATCAGTGGTGGAATCATCCGGATGATGTTTTTGCCGATGGCGGTGATCAGTAGTTTTTTCGCCAGCACGCCGTGTTTGACATCGACGCCGGAGATGCCGTCTTCAAATTCCACCCCGATCAGCAGGCCCTGGCCGCGGACTTCTTTGACCTTGGGCAGACCTTTTAGCTGGTTCATAAAGTAGGCGCCCATTTCCCGGGCATTGCCAGCCAGGTCGCGGTCGAGCAGCTCAGTGATCTGCGCCAGCGAGGCGGCGGTGGATACCGGATGGCCGCCGTAGGTGGTACCGTGGGAGCCCATCGTAAAGGCTTTGGCGACCTCCGCGGTGGCACAGATGGCGCCGATTGGCATGCCGCCGCCCATGGCTTTAGCCATGGAGACGATATCGGGCTTGATGCCGTAATTCATATACGACATAATCGCCCCGGTCCGGCACCAGCCGGTCTGAACCTCGTCCAGCAGCAACAGCAAACCTTTTTCATCACAGAGAGCCCGCAGCCCCTGCATAAACTCCATCGTCGCCGGATGGACGCCGCCTTCGCCCTGGACCGGTTCAATCAGGATGGCGATGGTGTTGTCGTTGACCGCGTCTTTAAAGGACTGCAGGTTGTTAAACTCAGCATAGCTGAAACCCGGGGTCATGTCGCCAAAGCCAATCTGGCAGGCGTTGTCCGGTTGGCCGGTGGCGCTGAGGGCACCCATGGTGCGGCCGTGAAAGGACATCCGGGCAGTGACGATGTTGTAGCGTTCTGGGCCATAGGTTTCGACCCCATATTTCCGGGCCATTTTGATCATCGCTTCATTGGATTCAGCCCCGGAGTTCTGGAAAAAGATCTTATCCATGCCAATGCTGGTACAGATCTTTTCGGCCAGCAGGACCTGGGGGATGGTATAGGGGTAGTTAAAGGTGTGAATCACATCGGCGACCTGATCCTGCACCGCGGCGACTACCTTATCATTGCAGTTGCCGGCGCTGTTAACGGCGATCCCGGCGTAAAAATCGAGGTAGGCCTCGCCATTTTCATCATAAATATACATATCTTTCGCGGTCTCGGCGATAAAATCAAACCGTTCGTAGGTTTCAATCATATAGGTGTCAACTTTTTGCTTTAGTTCCTCTTTTGTTAGTCCGGTGTCTTTCAGTTTCATTCCAAATTTCCTTTCCCTGTTCAAGCGTTGTGTTATACCATAATGCCGTGAGCTTTGCTGCCGGTTTACGCCAGCAAAGCAATTATTGTTCATGTAGTCATATTTTTTATTTCTGACAAACCTCTTCGTTTGTCAAATCAATAAAAAAAAAACGCCGGAACATGAACCATCATGTTTCGAACGCCTTCGTCCTGTCAATTGACATCTACAATATAACACGTGTGCATTATATTGTCAACACACATTGTATTTTTATTTAAATATTTTTATAAATCGCTATTTAAAGGGATACAGTTCATTAAATGATAAGTTATTGTGCACTATATTGCACGACGACACGGTCATCAGCGCGGCTCAAACGGTGCGCTTAGCCGGCTTTGCTACTGTTTAAAGACGAACACCGTGATAAATTTCAGGGGCGCATCGCCCTTATTCCAGTAGGTATGTTTCATCGCGGTGCCAAAACAGATGGCGTCTTCTTTTTTGATCTGATAAAAGACATTGTCGATTTCCAGGGTCAATTCACCGGCGTGCACGACGATGTACTCGTTGGTGCCCTGACCATGGGCGCCGCTGACATAACAGGCCCCGGGTTCAATTTCAATTTCATAGATTTCAAACAAGCGGTTCTTTTCATAGGGAAAATAGGTGTAAACGGCATACTGACCGGGCACCTCTTTGGAGGGGATCAGCTTTTGGCGGTTGACCTCATAGACGCCGAGCCCCGGGGTCCGGGTCAGGTCGGACAGATCGACCCGAAGCCCACTGACGATCTTGCCGAGGGTCCCAATGGTGGGATTGGCTTCGCCCCGTTCAATCTGGCCCAGCATGCTTTTGCTGACCCCGGTCTGTTCGGCGACCTCGTCCATACTCATGCCTTTTTCCCGGCGGATCGCCTTTAAATTGATTGAGATATTTTTATTCAAGTAATCCATCATCTTCGCCTCGACTTTCTCTAAGGCTAAGTTTAACTTAACCGCCAGTTAAAATCAACGGCTAGCCAAAATCTTTGTTTGCACTCAACTGCCGTACCGACAATTGTTAATCTGTTGTTTGCTTGCAATTCGGACAGGTTTATCAACCTGTTCGCCTTGATGCAAACAACATGATGTAACAATTGTCGGTACTGGGTTTGGCATTTAACCATAAGTTTATTGTAAATTATCGCCTGAATTACAAAATACTCTATTTATTACATAGCCAATTAATAAGGGTTTACACACATTTGATGATCGCATTTTCAAAAATATCCAGGCCGGCCTGAAGCTGGGCGTCAGTAATGACCAGGGGGGCCAGGAAGCGAATGACGTTGCCGTAGACGCCGGCGCTTTCGATGATCAGGCCGTTTTGGGCAGCTTCGGTGACAATTGCGGACACCAGTTCCGGGTATGGCGCTTTGGTGGTTCGGTCTTTGACAAATTCAATCCCGACCATGGCGCCCAGGCCCCGGACATCGCCGATGACGGCGTAGTCTTCTTGCCAGCGGTTAAAGCGCGCCATGATGATGTCGCTGATTGCGCAGGCCCGTTCCGCCAGGCGGTCGCGCTGCATGATTTCGATGACTTTCAGGGCCGCGGCGCAGGCCACCGGATTGCCGCAATAGGTGCCGCCAATGGTGCCGCCTTTGACGGCTTCCATAATTTCTGTGCGGGCGGTGATGGCACTCAGCGGCAATCCAGCCGCGATTGATTTGGCGGTGGTGATAATATCCGGCTCCACCCCGACTTCCTGCCAGTATTCCGAGGCAAACATCTTGCCGGTGCGGCAAAAGCCGGTCTGGACCTCATCGGCAATCAGTAAGATGCCCTTGTCATCACAGATTTTGCGGACTGCTTTGATCCACGGAAGCGGGGCAGGAATAAAACCGCCTTCGCCCTGGAGCGGTTCCACCACAATCGCCGCCACATGTTCGGCTGGGGACGCTTCTTCAAAGACCCGCTCAATGCTGTCGGTGTAATAGGCGATGGCATCCGCCGGGCTCATTCCCGCCGGGTTGCGGTAGAGATAGGGAAACTGGGCCCGATAAATGCCATCGGGAAAGGGTCCCAGGCCGTGGGCATAAGCTTTTTTCGCGGTCATCGTCATCGTCAGCATCGTACGCCCGTGGAAGGCCCCGGAAAAGACAATGATATTGGGTCGTTTGGTAAATGCTTTAGCAATTTTAACGGCATTTTCATCGGCTTCGGCACCGCTGTTGGCAAAAAAGGTCATCTTCTCTGCGCCCCGAACCGGCACAATCGCGTTCATCGCTTCGGCCAGCGCCACATAGCCCTCATGGGTGACGATATTGAACATGCCATGAAAATACTTTTCGGACTGGGCTTTCACCGCCGCCACGATTTCGGGATGGGAGTAGCCGATGTTCAGCACCCCGACGCCGCCAACCCAGTCGACAAAGTGATTGCCGTCAACATCTTCGACCATCGCGCCTTCGCCCTTGTCGATGACCAGCGGATAAACACATTTGATGGCCCCGGGAATGGCATCTTCTCTGCGGGCAATGATGGCCGCGGCCTTGGGCCCGGGTACCTGATCGGTAATTATTTCTGGTAAAGCATTTTTTAACATTTTAATCTCCTCATTTCTAAACTAATGCTAATTGCGAAAGTTCCGTGAGCTTTGCCGGCGGTTCCACAAAAAACAAAAAAACAAGACCGGGAAGCGACTTCCTTGTCTTGTTTATGTCTGTTATTATAGCACAGCCAACCCCAGGCGCAATGGCCAACCAGCCTAAATTATCGGGTA
>NZ_JBDODG010000009.1:0-68930 GCF_039830195.1 Acetobacterium sp.
CGTAACATCGGAATTACAATGGTTTTAGACGATTATTATGTGCGAAGTTTGAGTTAAGTAATTCTCAAAATAATTATACGAGGAGGACAAATAATGTTAAAAAGAGAAATGGCCCCTTTAACACCACTGGCCTGGAACGAAATTGATGGCAGAGCAGAAGAAGTTCTAAAGAGTCGGTTAACAGCAAGAAAGGCGGTTAGGGTCAACGGACCCAAAGGACTTGATTTTACGAGTCTCTCAGAAGGCCGCCTGGAGCTGATTGATGACCCTGACAGCGCCGTTGCTGCCGGAATCTATCAGGTTCAGCCGCTAATCGAAGCACGGGTTAGCTTTTCCCTGAACCGTTGGGAAATGGATAACCTGACCCGGGGCGCCAAGGACATTGATTTATCGAATCTGGAAGAAGCGGCCAAAAAAATTGCCGAATTTGAAGAAACAGCCGTCTACCGGGGATATGAAGCCGGTAAAATCAAAGGCTTGGACTGTGTTGGTGCCAATAAGAGAATCCCCTTTGGCAAAACGGATGCCAGCATCATGGAAGCCATCTCCAAAGGGATGATCACCCTCCGGGAAAAATTTGAAGCCGGTCCTTTTGTTTTAATTGTTGGCGAAGAAGCCTATAACCGCTTAAACAAAAGCTCCCAGGGCTATCCCCTGATTAAACGGATTGAATCCCTGATTGACGGAAAAATTTTGTTAAGCACCGTTCTTGAAGGCGCTTTTCTAATTCCCTATGATAACAGCAACTTTGAATTAACCATCGGTCAGGATTTTGCCATCGGCTTTGATTCCTATGACCAGGAGAACATTCATTTATTTATCACCGAGAGCTTTACCTTCCGGGTCCTGGATGAAAACATCATTATTTCCTATAGTTTATAAATATAAAATAAAACAGCAGACCATCCCGGCCTGCTGTTTTATTTTGATTGTAACAGCTATTATTGTAAGTAGATTCAGATCTCAAAAAAATCTATTCCAAACTATAACTCAGCGCAAAATCTCCCGGGCGATTTTCTTCGCCGTGAGGGTGTCGGCCAGACCACCTTCCGCCGTTTCTTTTAATGATTTTGGCATGGCATCACCAATCGCTTTCATGGCGCCAATCACCTCATCCACCGGGATGGTGCTCTCAATGCCGGCTAAGGCCATCTCCGCAGCAATCAGAGCATTGGCGGCACCACTGGCATTGCGTTTGACACAGGGCACCTCCACCAGCCCGGCCACCGGATCACAGACCAGTCCCAGTACACTTTTCAGGGCCATCGCACAAGCATGGGCACACATTTGGGGGGAGCCGCCCATTAATTCAACCGCCGCTGCCGCTGCCATTGCTGCGGCACTGCCGCATTCTGCCTGACAGCCGCCTTCCGCTCCAGAAATGCTAGCCTTTCTGGCAATTACCATGCCGAGTCCGGCGGCGGTAAAAAGACTCATCACCACCCGCTCCTCAGACAAATCGTTTTCTTCTTGCAAGGTCAGCAAGACGGCCGGAATAATCCCGCAGGAACCGGCTGTCGGTGCGGCCACAATTCTGCCCATACAGGCGTTCACTTCGGCAATCGCCAGGGCCTTGGCCAGGATTTCACTGAGCACCTTGCCGCTGAGGGATCTGCCCGTATCAGCCGCCCTCTTCATTTTATCGGCATCGCCGCCGCTGAGGCCGCTGGCCGATTTATTCACCGCGGTAAGGCCTTTAGCAGCCGCTTCTGCCATCACCCGAAGGCTTTTCCGCATTTCTTCAATGAGTTCTTCCTGGGATCGTTCCATTTGTCGGGCCTGATCCTCTAACACCAGCTCGGAAATCATTTTCCCCTTTTTTTTCGCCTTTTCTACCAGTTCTTGTATCGAATCATAACTTATCATACTTGCTCCTAATAGATCGGCTTAATTAAGACAGCCTTTTTCACCTTGTTCACCGCTTCGATTAAACTGACCAGTTCACCCTTAACCGCTTGATCGGTTTCGATCACCATCATCGCCTCCCCACCACGATGGGACCGGTACACATTCATCTCGGCAATGTTAATTCCCTGATCCGCCAACAGATTGGTCACCGCCGCAATCATGCCCGGGGTATCGTTATGAGGCACCAGCAAAGTATAGTATTCGCCGTTAAATTTGACATTGATCTCGTTGATCCGGTTGACCACAATTCGCCCGCCACCGACTGACGAGCCCTGGACGATGGTTTTTTTGCCGGTTTGATCAACCGCTGAAATCAGGGCCGTGTTGGGATGAACTTCTTTATTGTGAGACTTCCTGAATTTAAATGCCATGCCCAGCTCCCGGGCCAGCTCAAGACTATCCTTGATCCGCTCATCATCGGGCGCCATCCCGAGCAGCCCGGCAATAATCGCTTTATCGGTGCCGTGGCCCTTATAGGTTTGGGCAAAGGAGCCGTAGAACTCAATGGTCACCGCTGCCGGCTGCCCGCCGGCCACTGCCCGGGCTATTTTTCCGATCCGCACCGCTCCGGCCGTATGGGAAGAGGACGGGCCCACCATAATCGGTCCGATAATATCAAATACATTCATGCCAACCTCAATCTTCAGGCGTCAGCCAGTTTTTAAACACCAATCGCTAGTATTGCGATCCATTTCTCTTATCTTTTTACCCCGGAAATTACTTTTTAAGCGATCACTCCTCTTTATACCTCTTTGGCATATCGTAGTACCGGTTTACGTACCGCCTTGACCTCATCCAACCGTTTCACCATGGTGTCGTGGGGTGCGCTCTTTAATAGCTCCGGACTTGTTTCGGCTTCTCTGGCAATTTGCCGCATCGCTTCAATAAACTCGTCCAGGGTTTCCTTGCTTTCCGTCTCCGTCGGTTCAATCATCAGCGCTTCTTTGACTATCAAGGGGAAATAAATCGTCGGCGGATGATAACCAAAATCAATCAGCCGTTTGGCAATGTCAAGGGCCGAAACCCCAAATTTCATCTGCTTCTGGGCCGAGAAGACGACCTCATGCATACAGGTCTTGCCGAAGGGCAATTCATAATCATCCTGAAGTCTGGCGCGGATATAATTGGCATTGAGCACCGCTGTTTCCGAGGCTTCCCGAAGACCCACAGCCCCCAAGGAGCGGATGTAGGCAAAGGCTTTAACCACTACCCCAAAATTGCCATAGAAAGATTTAACTCGTCCAATTGATAAGGGGCGGTGATGATCCAGAACATACTTATCAGCGGCCTGTTCCACCACCGGTCCCGGCAGGAAGGGCACCAACTCTTTTTTGACCCCCACCGGACCGGAACCCGGGCCGCCGCCGCCATGAGGGGTACTGAAGGTTTTATGCAGATTAAGGTGGACCACATCAAAGCCCATGTCGCCGGGGCGGGTCTTACCCATAATGGCATTCATATTGGCCCCGTCATAATAGAGCAGTCCGCCGGCCTGATGAACAATCTCGGCTATTTCGACAATGTTTTCCTCAAACAAGCCCAGGGTGCTGGGGTTGGTGAGCATCAGCCCGGCAATCTCATCACTCATCGTGGCCTTTAATGACGGGATATCCACGCCGCCAAATTCGTTAGATTTCACTTCGATCACATCAAAACCAACCACTGCCGCCGAAGCCGGATTGGTGCCATGGGATGAATCCGGCACGACGATTTTTTGTCGCTTCGTATCACCGCGGTGCTGATGATAAGCTTTGATAATCATCAGTCCGGCCATTTCGCCATGGGCGCCAGCCGCCGGTTGCAGCGATACCCGCGCCATGCCGGTGATTTCCGCTAGCATATTATCGGTTTGATAAAGGAGTTCCAGCGCGCCCTGAACGGTTTTTTCTGACTGATAGGGGTGAATGCGCGAGAACCCGCTGTATCTGGCCACATCTTCATTGACCTTGGGATTATACTTCATCGTACAGGAACCCAGCGGGTAAAAGCCGGAATCCACGCCGTGATTCATTTTCGACAAAGCAGTAAAGTGCCGAACCGCATCCACCTCGCTGATCTCCGGCAGTTCCGCGGACTGCGCCCGTAAAAATTCGGCCGGAATCACGCTGGTAAGGTCCCTTTCCGGCACATCGCAGGCCGGTAACAGGCTGGTTCTGCGACCTGGAACCGATTTTTCAAAAATCAGTGCTTCGTTCTTAATCACAATGGTTCACCGCCTTTTCTACTAAACTGTCCATTTCTGGTCGGGTCCGTTTTTCGGTCACCGCCAGCAACCAGCCGTTTTTTAGCTCCGGATACGACTGCTCCACAGCATAACCGCCGATAATATGATCCGCGAGCAAAGCATCGTTTAGTACTTCGGTATCACCGGCGCTGGTCACTGTAAACTCCTTGAAAAAGGGAGCTGAAAAAACGGGCGCAAATTTTTCCGATTTGATCAACTGGTCATAAAGGTAATGGGCTTTGTTGAGGCAGAGGGTGGCCACCTCTTTTAACCCCTCCTTGCCGAGCACGGTCATGTAAATGGTCCCCGCCAAAGCATTTAAGGCCTGGTTGGAGCAAATGTTAGAAGTCGCCTTGTCCCGGCGGATATGCTGTTCTCTGGTCTGCAGGGTCAGCACAAAGGCGCGCTTGCCATCGACATCGGTGGTCTGACCAACGACCCGGCCCGGCAACTTCCGCATCAATGCTTTGGAGGTGGCCATGAAACCCAGACCCGGACCGCCAAAACTGATCGGATTACCCAAACACTGGCCATCCCCAACGACAATATCGGCCCCCAGTTCGCCGGGGGATTTAAGGATTGCCAGCGAAATCGGATCGACACTGGCAATCAACAATGCCTTATGCTGGTGCGCTAGTTCGGCAGCCTGGCCGAGATCTTCAATGATGCCGAAAAAATTGGGACTCTGGACAATCACCGCCGCTGTTTGCTCGGAACCCGCCGCCGCCAGCGCGTCCAGATCGATACTGCCATTGTGGTAGCCAATCTCTTTAACCATGATGCCCTTATAGCGGGCATAGGTTTTTAACACTTCCCGGCTCTCGGGATGAACGGTGTTGGCAATCAGCACCTCATTTTTACCGGTATGGCTACAGGCCATGGCGACTGCCTCAGCCAGCGCGGTGGCGCCATCATACATTGAGGCGTTGGCAATGTCCATGCCGGTCAGCTCACAGATCATCGACTGAAACTCGAAGATTGCCTGCAGGTTGCCCTGGCTGATTTCCGGCTGATAGGGGGTATACGCGGTATAAAACTCCTGCCGCGCGATCAGATTCCCCACCGCGCTGGGGATGAAGTGATCATAAGCCCCGGCGCCGAGAAAACAGCTGGTGTCATCAAGATTTATGTTTTTCTGGGATAGCTTTTGCATGTAGCTGGTCAGCTCCAGTTCTGATAAAGCCGGTGGTAATTCCAGATCCCGGCTCAGACGTACCGCTTCCGGAATGTCGGCAAAAAGTTCCTGAATCGAATCGTTACCCATCTCTGAAAGCATGGCTAGTTGTTGCGCTGTGGTATTGGATATGTAGGATGCCACTCTTATTCCCCCTTTATAACGTTGATTTTAGTTTTTCCAGCTGGGCGGCAATCGCTTCGTCGTCAAAACAATAGTTAAGCTTGGTGAAGTTGCCTCTCAGCTTCGTCACCTCTTCTTTGACATCTTTATTTCTTAAGATCACATCGGCCATCAAGCTCGCGGTTTCGGCAAACTCTTGGTCACCAAAACCAAACCGGGTCATTTCCGCCACGCCGATCCGGATGGCCCCCGAAGCGGTAAAGCCCTCTTCTTCCGGGGTGGCCTGATAGTTGATAATGATATTGTTATCTTCCAGTCGATTGGCTACTTCCGGACCACTGCCATAACCAACCCGCACCACCACCTGATGGGTCTCGGTGTAAGAGATCGCCGGATCGCCCGCCACATCCAGGCCGGCATCAGCCAGACATTTGGCAAAATATTTGGCATTATGGATAACATTTTTCTGGTATTCGTCTTTAAAATAGTTCATTTCGTAGCTGGCCATCAGCAGACCCAGCATCGTGCCCAGATGGTGATTGCTGACACTACCGGGGAAAGCCCGGGTTTCGATGGTTTCCCAGAGACCATATTTATAATCATCCTTATCATAATTCCCGGCAATGATGCCCCGCTGCGTCCCAAAGAAGGTTTTGTGGGTGGAACCGGTCACCAGTTCCGCCCCTTCAGCAAAGGGATCCTGGAAATGGTCGCCCACCAGCCCCAGCACATGAGCCATATCATACATAATGATCGAATTCAGTTTCTGATCATCGACGAAGCTTCTGATTTCCCGGACTGGTTCCTTATGCAAAACCATACTCTTGCCAAAGATAATCAGCTCCGGCTGGTATTGGGCGATCACCTTTTTGGTTTCGGCCACATCGATCTTGAAGGGGTTATCCTTTTCCACCGGGAAATTGACCACCGCTGTTTTTTCCGTAATCGGATCAATGGCAATATAGTCGTGAAGGGCCCCCATCGGCTGCGCACTTAAATGGCCGCCTTTGATGATATGATTGTTCATCACATAACCCAGCCGTTTGGCATCGACTTTCCGGTTGACCCGATTTTTATAGTCCATCAGCGCACTGAAGACCGCCACATTGGCCATTTGACCGCTGATCACCCGGGTTTCCACCTCGGCACAATGAAAGTATTTTTTCATTTCTTCCATCAGCAAATATTCAATCTCATCAATAAAGGCCGTCCCCTGATAATAAAACACATCATAATCATAGAAGGATTTTGTTTTTTTATGCTCGGCATAACGAAAAGATGGGTCCATCACCGACAATAATCGCACCGCCGCTGAATGCGACTGTTCCGAAGGAATCAGGTTGATGGTTTGATGCTGTCGCAGAATGGTGTTGTCGAAGCTTCTTTCCAGCAGATTCAGGGCTTTGGTTTGATAGTCCGGAGCGCTGTCAAACTGACGCTCAATTTCGACGCCATAAACGATCGGTCGGGCAAAAGGCGGGGCATCGCTTTTCATATGATAAGGGGCAATCACTGCCGCTACCATCTTGCCGCGGATTTCCACATCGACCAAATCATTTAATTCAACATCCCCATCGATCAGGGCCAGGCCGATGGCCCGCATGGCTTTTTCATCAGTGATTTTGCTGTCCAGCCCGTAGCCCTCGGCCTTTAAATAAGGTACCATGGTTGCACTGGTGATCGTGCCGACTTCCTTGCCAGCTTTAAAGACCTTACAGCCAGCTCGGGCAATGCCCCGGCCGGTAATGGCAATCGGTCTGACAATCCGGGATAATTCCGACAAATCTGAAAGATCCCGTTCCATAATTTTTTTAAACCCCAGATATTGTTGAGCCAGGGCTTCTCGGCCGATATAATCGCCTTTGACCTCAGCAAAACTGACCGCAAACTTGGCCAGCGGGCAAGAAAAAATGGGGATCTCGTTACCGTCATTATCAAGTCCCAGCTCATGGCCATAAAGCGGCAGACCGGCTTCCAGTCTTAAGGTATCCCGGGCTCCCAGGCCGATGGGCATCGCTCCCAGTTCCCGCAGCTTTTCCCAGATTTCATTAGCCTGGGAAACTTTGGCAAACAGTTCAAAGCCCAGCGGTTCGCCGGTATAGCCGGTTCGGGCAATTAATAAGGTCTCACCCTGATAATCAAGAATGCCCAGGGCATTTTTAAGCGGCTCGGTCAGATTCTCGCTGCCGGCAAGTTTTTTAAGCACCGTTTTTGAATCGGGGCCCTGGAGCGAAATCATCGCAATTTCTGCGGATCGGTCAATGATTTTGGCATCAAAAAATTTTATTTCCGTGTTCAGATGATCCCAATCTTTTTCGGCGTTGGCGGCGTTGACCACCAGCAGATATTCATCTTCATAAAAGCGGTATAGATAAGCGTCATCCAATGCCCCGCCGCGACTATTCGGGATCATCGTGTATTGAGCTTGTAGCAGATCAAGGGCCAAGACATTATTGGTTAACACATATTGCAAAAAGGCCGTGGCTTCGGGGCCGGAAACAATAAACCTGCCCATGTGTGATACATCAAAGATTCCCGATTTGATGCGGGTATGGATATGCTCGTCGACGATTCCCGAGGGATACTGGATCGGCATTTCCCAGCCCCCAAAATCCACCAGGGTGGCCCCGGCCTGGACATGATTATCATAAAACAGTGTTCGTTTTAAATCTCCCATATTTTCATCTCCATTTTCTACCCTTAGTCGTTACAGATTGTTTCGTATGCTTTTTCATCCATCAGCTCATCCAGTTCCGCAAGATTGTCCATTTCGACACAAACCATCCAGTTTTCAAAGGCATCGGCATTGACCAGCTCCGGCTCATCAACCAACGCTTCATTTATTTTAACCACTGTCCCGGATACCGGCAAATAAACGTCTGAGGCCGCTTTTACCGATTCGACCACGCCAAAGGTCTCTTCTTTGCCAATTGCATCACCAATCTCCGGCAATTCGATATAAACAATATCGCCCAATGAATGCTGGGCAAAATCGGTTATCCCGATGGTCGCCAGATTGCCTTCAACTTTTACCCACTCATGATCCTTTGAATACTTTAAACCTTCAACAATTTTCATCTCTCTGATCCTCCACTTTTTTAGTTTCTGTAAATTCAATACCTATTCCGAAATTTACCCATTCCGATTTTTAATAAACAAAAAAACAGAAGGCTTACGCCTCCTGCTCTGTTATTAACCTGAGAGATTCTTTCCATTTTGGAAGTTGCCCCTTCGGTGCTACGCTTTCCAGAGTTATGTCCGGTTACGGTCCCCTTTACCTGAGATCATCACTGATATTAGCTAAATATCGGTTTAATCCTTCGGTGCTGCACTTATGCAGACTCTCCCGTATCCATCATCCATTCGCATCTATTTAATTGTGTTTAGTCGACCTGTTTCGTTTCGATATTTCTTAAGTTCATGTGAGTATAACCCTTTTCAGGGGGGCTTGTCAACCACCTTTAGTATTTTCTCGATTTGCGCTATAAATCATCGCGATCAACGATGTTAGCCACCATTAAAAAATCTAATCTGATTTCGCGAATCGTGCTTTTTCTTCGCGAATTTTTCAAACGTCATGTCGCCGTTTTGTTATACTATGAGCGTTATATCTTTAGTAGAATTTTTTCTGCTATGGATCTGACCAAATTCAAGAAATCTGATTCATCACTTAAACATACGAGGAGTAAAAAATGAAAAAAATCTTATCAGTCTTACTGATCTGTTGTGCGCTATTTCCCGTTCATTCGGTTTTGGCAGCATCGGCAGATACCAGTACTTTACCGGTTCTTTCCCGGGGTCATATTCAGGATCTTGGCGATTACCCGGCGGATGGTTCCTGGGTGGAGAGTCCCAAGCTTATTGGCACCGTTGGCCAGAGCAAACGGATTGAAGGCTTTGAATTAAAAGCCGGCGACAATCTGCCAGCGGATCTGGAACTACGCTACAATGTCCATATCCAGAACATCGGCTGGCTCGATGGCGAGGATGATCCCTCAAGCTGGGCTAAAAACGGCGATTATGCCGGAACCCGGGGCGATGGGCTGCGAATTGAAGCGATCAAAATCGTGTTGCTTGATGCCACTGGCAATAAGGCCACCGACTATCATGTGCGCTACCAGGGTCATGTCGAGAATGTGGGCGATCTGCCGACAGACGCATCAAAGTGGTACCTCGACGGCGAACAGCTTGGTACCGTCGGCAGCTCCCTACGCCTGGAAGCATTGAAATTGGAGATTGTCAAAGAGGCAACCGCCACGGTCTATGACAAACCCGGCAGCTATGGCCCCAGCAGCGGCTCGGAGAAAATCAGCCAGGATGTTATCATCACTTCTGATGGTGTGACCCTTCAGAACTTGGTAATTGAGGGCAATCTGACTATTGATGAAGCCGTTGGCGATGGGGATGTTACCCTGAACAACGTCACCGTCACCGGCGCGCTGCAGGTTCGGGGCGGCGGCAAAAACAGTATTCATATCAATGGTGGAAAGTATGCGCAGATTCTGGTTGAACAGGCCCCGGATGGTGGAGTCCGAATTGTGGCCACTGGCATTGACGGGGTTCCGGTTGTTTTAAGTGAAAATGCCGCTGGTGAAACCCTGATTCTGGAAGGTGCTTTCGATTCAGTAACCGTCAATGCGCCGGATGCCGTAATTAAAACCCAGGGCCAGACCAGCATTAAAACCGTTGATGTTGGCGGAGCCGCCGAAAACACGGCGATTGAACTTGGCAGCACCACCACGGTGACAAACCTGACTTTGTCATCCCCAACCAAGGTGACCGGCACCGGTACCGTCAGCAAAGCCGAGATCGCCTCGGACAATGTCAGCTTTGAAAAAGCGCCCCAGGACTATACCGTCGAACCCGATGTGGTCGTTCCACCCGTGATTCCAACCCCAACACCGCAACCGCAACCCGGTGGCGGCAGTGGTGGCTATACGCCACCGGCTAAAATCAACTTGATCGTGGCCACCCCGGCAACTGTGACCACCGCAAAAACCTATGACGGTACAACAACTGCCAATATCACCGGCCAGCCTTCCGTTACCGGCATCGTTGCCAACGATGATGTGCAGGTAGTTGCCACAGCTAGCTATGACAATAAAAATGCCGGCAACAACAAAGACATTACCATCAGCTACAACCTCTCCGGCGCCGCAGCCAGTAAGTACAATCCGCCGGCCGCCACGACCGTAACCGGTGAGATTACGCAAAAACCCCTGAGTAGCGCGACGACAGCGATTACTAAGGAATTTGATGGAACCACAACGCTGAACAGCGACATTACCGAAAACCTTGGGCAGCTTGCCTCAGATACACTGACAATCACCCGGACGGCCACCTATCAGAATAGTAGCGGTAACACCGATGCGATTGAGGTGGGCACTGATAAACCGGTAACCTGCAGCTACACCCTGTCGGGAGCCGATGCCGAAAATTATCTTGCCCCAGCGGACTCCACGGCCACCGGGACGATTACCAAAAAGAACCTGACGGTCTCCGCCGCCAGCCTGAATATCAATAAAAGCAAAACCTATGATGGCACCAACAAGGTGTTTAATACCGAGGGCGACAGTGAAATCACCAAAAAAGTGATCAGTGTGGCAACCGGTGTAGCAGCCGACCCCAATATTAATGTTAAGGCCACCGCAGTCTATGATAATCAAAATGTCGACAGCAACCGGACCATTAGAGTTAGCTATACAATTGACAGTAGCCCTGCTAATAATCGCTACCAGATCGCAGCGACCGAAACAATCGGGGCCAGCATCACCGCACGACAGTTGACGATAACCGCTCCCACCCCAGTGGCTAAAGCTTATGACGGCACCGCCGAAGTCTTTACGGAAGCCAGTAATATCGGGAAAATCTATAATATGCCAATCACACCCGGCAATATTGTCGCTACTGATGCCGGAAAGGTGACGGTCACCGCGACCGCCATCTATGATGGCGGTAAAGACGTCGGCCCCAATAAAAACATTACCATTCACTACACCCTTGCCGGCGAGGCCGCCGGAAATTATCAGCCCCTGTCTGATGATCATAGCAAAACTGCTGATATCACCCCGCTATCGATTGCCACCACTCCCATTGTCAACGATAGTGATAAGATTAAGGAATATGACGGTACCAGCAAGGCCCTCGTAACCGTCAGAGTTACCGATACTAATCAAATACCGATCGTTCAGGACGCACTCACTAACGGGACGCTGGCATTTGATACCACTGCCGTCTATCAAGACAATAACAGCGAAACCAGTAACGTCGGTAGCGGTTATACCATCGCCTATACCTATAAACTCAGCGGCACGACAGCCCACAATTTCAGCTTGTCGGGTGCCGCCTCCGATGGCAGCATTACCGGTACGATCTCCGGCGGCAGTATTACCGCGAAGAAACTAACGGTTTCCGTTGCTGATCTGGGGCTGCAAACCGAGAAAACCTATGATGGCAATGCCAGCACCAATGTGAGCAGCAAAATCATCACGGGCAGCAATGGCCTGACGGGGATCGTTGGCACGGAGAAGGTCACCGCGACGGTATCAAGTTGCTATAGCAGCGTAGATGCCGGCGACCGTAGTATCACCACCAGCTTTACGCTTTCCGGCGATTACAGCGGCGATGACAGCGGCAATTACTGTATCGATTCCCTGAGCAGCAATGGCAAGATCAAGCCAATTCAGTTGACAGTCGACAACACCAAGCTGCCGGCCATTGCGGCGACGCGAAAGTATGACGCCACCACCGATGTTTATCTGACTGACGCAACCAAATTATCAGATTATCCCCTGGCTGCTGATGCCGTCAGCGGCTTAATCAATAGCGAGGCGGTAACGGTCAAAGCCACCGCTAACTATGACAACAAAGATGTCGGTGAAAACATACCGATAACCATCACCTACAGCCTAAGCGAAGAGGCCGCTAAAAACTACCTGGCCCCGGCTCCAGATACCTCAAAAACGGCGGCGATTACAGCCAGAATCTTAGGTTATAGCAATGTCAATCTGGACACAATCAAAAAATATAAGAGCGGTGACAGCAGCGTCACGGTCAATAGAGCTGAAGTTGATCCGACAACTTCTAACGGCATGGACGGTATTGTCCATATTGATGGCAATGCGAATAACTTACTGGAAGATGTGAATCTGGCAACCTACAGCGCTGACTATTACGACGGCGATCAGAAAACTAGTGCCGTGGGCAGCAATTACGACATTAAACTAAGCGGTAGCTTAACCGGCAACCATGCCAGCAATTACCTTATGACCGATCATGCTTATTCAAGTAATGGCCAAATTCTTGATGCCAATGCGATTATTTCCACCCCCTACAATAACACCGCCTGGACTCCGGCCGGCAACCTGACACCACCGGCTGATGTTACCAATTTTAAACTCTTTTATGCCAAACAAAACGGTGCAACGACTTTTTACGGCTATGACGATAATGGAAAAATCTACTCTTCAACGGACTTAAGCAACTGGATAGCCGGTGCTCAGGTTACCTTGGACGACAGCAAACAGTTGATTGGCGTCGATAGTTCCGGTAATCCGATAGCTATTGCCACCACCCCTGACACTGACCAATACACTAACACATCCCACCCGGTTTATTCTTGGAGTGGTAGCAGCTGGTCAAGTAACGATAGCTTAACAAACATCCACCCAAGCAACCCGACTTATTATACCGACGGTACCTCCGAATATCTGATTTATCAGGATGATGGCAATTATGCTTACTCATTAAATCTTATCTCAAATTCCAGCCCAACCCCAATCGATGCTAGCTCAGGCCCAACCCTCCCTGGCGGCTTTACCAACTCCCTGCTGGTCTATAACGGCGGCAGCGACCTGATGCTCTACGCTTACTAAAACTCCTATAGCCTGTTCTGTTGCGGCTTACCCCGACAGCCCCAAAAAACTCAGAGCCCCCTGATTCATCCTGAATCAGGGGGCTCTTTAGCTGCTTTTTTCTGATCATGATGCTTTGTCAGATCACCAATCCACCTTTCTAATCGGCTTTTACCTTAAACCGCAACACCGTTTTTAATTTAGCTGTCTCGGTCCGGCGGGGATCGGACAGATAAATTTCCCGATGGGTTTTATCGCAGCGCACATAGCCATGCTCACTGCAAAAAGCTTCCATCTGGGCAAAACTGGCCGGCTCATCATCATAGCTGCCTAAATGCAGCATCTGACAACAGCTCCCTTCGTCGTAATCCTCAAGGCGGATCTGATCGAGGAAGTCATTGGGCTTTTTCTTTTTGACTTCCGTGATAAAACGGGCGGCCAGTTCAGCGGTCAGAAAATCCGGCTGGCGAATCATCATCGTATAGGAATAATTGCTTTTATCCGCACTGGTTCTGGCCGTGTCGACCAGATCCCAGACCCCTTCCAGCGGAAAAACGGTATAATCGTAATAACCGTCGGGAATGTCCTTACTTTTATAGGACATTTTTACCGCATAACTAAAGCTATACAGCGCTGCCACCACCTCCGCAAACGCTTCGCCATTGGGATCGCCCTGACCATCCAGCATGGCAAAGCGCAGCGGCGGCACCGTAATCAGTGCCGGCTGCTTTTTGGGCAGGTATAAGCTCTTAAACTGCTTTTTATAATCCACTTTCGCCATCGTCTTATTCCCCTTAATTCTTCCCTTTAATTCAATGAAATATAGAGATGGATTTCAGTGTTGGCCATATCCTCTCCCGGTTGATATTCCTCAAAATCACTGCCGAATTTCCGGTCAAGCTTCATCCCCCAAAGCTTCATCCAGAAGTCACCGACGGCCTGCTGAACATCACCATGGACAATAAATTTTGCATACTTGCCCGCGGCAATGGTTGCCATCTCGACCGGCTCTGCTTGTGAAACCCCGGCGGCCACTTCGCAACCCACCATCACATCATAGGCACCATCCATACCATTTTCATAATTGCTGTAAAGACCGATGCACTTATCATTTTCTCGGCCGGCCAGGGCTGCTTCAATCCCATCGCCATAAAAACGCTGCCAAATCGCCCCAATTTTTTCGACCATCTGAGGATCGTCATTACTGGTGCGAATTTTCAGACCTGCCACTTGCTTTTCTGCTAGTTGTACCACTTCATAATTCATTTGTATACCCCTTTTCTCTTATCTTTCTATTATTTTGTTTCTCCATTTGATAAGATCAGTATACGCCTGTTAACCTGACACCTGATGTCATATTAAAGATACTTTTTTAAACTATTCGCCAGTTTTTTCTTAATCGCCTCCCGCAGCCACTGGGGTTCGACTACCTCAACGGTATCCCCATAGGAAAGAATATAGCCTTCCACCCAGCCATCCCCGGGCAAATGGCTCATTACCATAAAAGACCCATCCTGATTTTTGATGATCGCTGCCGGATCAAATTCATCATAAACCCGATAAGCCATGGCCGCATCAATTTTCAGAACCAGCCTGATTGGGGCCGTGCTTATTTCCGGTGCTTCAAAAATAGCCCCCGCAGGCAGGGTGCGGGTAAAGGAATCTGCCTGCAGCTTAAGCTGTCTGATCCGACTGACCTTGAAAAAACGCAGTGCCGCTTTGTCCAGACAAAATCCGTAAACATACCAGGATTGCCCCTTAAACAGCAGCTTTAGCGGTTCAATACAGCGCCCGGTCTTTTTGCCGGCGGCACTGAAGTAGTCAAAAGCGATGCGGTTTTTATTGAGAATGGCACTTTTCAGGTCGTTGAATTTTTCCCGCTCAGCGGCACCGCCACCCCAGTGGGAAAAGTCGACTTCAATCCAGTCGGCATCTTTTTTTTCAAACAGAGTGGCCAGTTTCCGAAGCACCGGATCCAGCTCCGGTCCGTTTAACGCCTGCATCCCCTGGAGCGATGCCAGCAGATTAACCTGTTCCTGCTCGGAAAGCAACGATTTTTTAATCACATAGTTATCCAGCAGCCGGATCCCGCCGCCCTTGCCTTTTTCCGCATAAACGGGAATCCCGGCAGCACTTAAGGCTTCTACATCCCGATAAATGGTGCGCTGAGACACTTCAAAATAGTCGGATAATTCCCGGGCGGTGATCTTTTTCTTTTCAATCAGAAGATAGACCGTTTCCAGCAATCGATTGATCTGCATCTTTACTCACTCACTTTCGTACTTTATAACTTATCTTCGCTTTTTACCTTTTATTCAGATAACCAGACATCATCCCTGGTCTTAACCAACTCTCTCAGTTCATCTGTAAAACCATTGATGGCAAACAAAATAAAGTGGTTATTACGGTTTTCTTTTTTCCAATCAACGACCCGGGCTTTTTCTTCCAGGGCACTTAAAATATTAATGCCCACCTGTCCTTCCCAATATTTACACTCACCAAAGATAATGTCCCGGCCGGTACTATCATAGGCCACGATATCGATTTCCTGATCGTTGTTCCACCACCGACCCACCTGATCAAAAGTGAAAGGCCAGGTTTCTTCGTGATTCATTTTCCACATCGTTTCGATGCAAATATCCTCATAGATGTAACTGACATGTCGATCTTTGAAATTAGCTTTAATTTTTTTCATCGCCAATTCCCGATTTCCCATTTCAATCAAGCTTAAATTGGGATAGATAAAGCGAAACCAGAACAACATAAAATTGTCATTGATCCGATAAAGACCCCGCTTGCTTTTTTCCGGATTCGCTTCAGTAACCGGAACTTCCCGTTTTAAAATATCAAGATCGATTAAGGTTTTCAGGTATTTTGTTAATCCCGTTTGTTTCAGCTCCAGGGCAGCTGCTATTTTAGACAATTTATGATTCCCCGCCGCAATGGCTTTGATGATGGAAAAATAACTGCCCACTTCAGACACTTCATTCTGCAATAAAAAATTGGGTTCGTCATAAAGAAAGCTCTGCTTTGACAAAATATTATGATCGATGGCGGAATAAATATCTCCACTATTATAAAAAAGCTCAATATACTTGGGGACGCCACCGGTTACCGCATAATATTCAATCAGTTCCCTGCGACACTTTTCCGGAAAAAATTTATTATAATACAAAAACGGAATTTGTTTGAGTTTAATTTGTCCGGTTCGTCGTCCATACAACGGGCTGGTATAACTTAAGGTCTGGCTTTCCATCATTGTGATCAATGAGCCGCACAAGATCACCATCACGTCTTCATGCTTTAACAGGGTATCCCAGATTTTTTGAAAAATCGAGGGAAAGGCCGGATTTGATTTACCCAGATATTGAAATTCATCCAGTACCAACAACATTTTGCCGTCACCATTTTTTGACAGCAAAGTCTTAAAGATTATTTCCCAGTTTTCTACGGTTGCCTGCTTCAACAGCTCATTATCGCAAAAATCAGCCACCGCTTCTTTAAATGCGTTACGATTCTGTTGCTCACTTTCTTCCGTCACTAAAAAATAAAGGGCTTTTTTTCTTTTCATAAATTTCGCGGCCAGCTCGGTCTTGCCGATTCGCCGCCGACCATAAAGAATCACCAGCGATGATCCTTCCCGCCGATATTCTTCATCTAAAAATTTCAGTTCATTATCCCGATCAATAAAATCTCTCATAAAAAACACCCCTTTATATTATTATACTTATAATTATAATAATTTCAAGTATAATAATATAAAGGGGTGCTATTTGTCTTAACCTTGTTCTCACGCACTAAAATAAGATCCCTCAAGTGCCAGATCACTAGTAATACATCTACCGTCTCGCAATACTCGCAACCCGGCAGCGGTTTTGTCAATTCATAATAATCTGTTTCAAGTACTTAATAACCATATCCGCAAAGCGGTTGATGTCTTTGATATAGGCAAAGTCCTTGCCGTAGATCAGTTTTTCGGCCATCAGATCCTGTTCTTTGCCGGTAAAAACGCCCAGCACCATAATGCCCTGCTGTCTGGCAAAGCGGACTTCCCGGGCGGTATCGGCAATGGCCACCCGGCCCCGGTAGGCTTCGGTTAAATCATTGACCTGACCTTTACCCACCTTGATATCGTTGGGTCGGCCATCGCTCAGCACGATCAGAATTTTATTATCTTCCCGGCGTTTAATCAAATCTTCGCAGGTGGCCTTGATGGCCAAACCATCACGGTTGTTCCCGGAGCAGTAATATTCAAAGATATTATCATTGGCGGAAAGGGGTGATTCGTAATCCCGGAAGCGTTTGATCACGGTATAATCGAGAAAACTGGAAAAACCCAGAACCCGGTTGGGAATGCCGACCAAAGTCAGGGCATGGGCCAGAATATAGGCCTGAATGGCGACTCTTGACTGATTGCGCCGCTGGGAGCCGCTAGAATCGATCAGGATATCCACTACAAAACTGCCCTTGTTATTATCGATATTCTTGACAAATACCTTATTATTGCTGCTGCGACCAATCCGCCAGAGCTTGCTGGGGATCAGTTGGCCGGCATCAGACGGAATGGCGTCGACAATTTCTTCCTGGACCAGGGTGCGCGAGATGCTTTCTCTGAGTTTATTGATATTACGCTTGAACACCTTGTAGTTGGCCCGAAATACATCAATATTTTTAACCTGATGCCGCTGCACATATTTCTGCTGGAATTCGTTTTTGCTGTCGCTGCGGATCACCCCGTCGGTCATATGAATCCGGCAATTGCCATGTTCTCCTTTACAGACCCGATTCTGGAGTTTTTTGACTTCACTGGTTTCCAGGAAGGAGTTGCCATAATAATAGGCCACTTTTTCATAAATTTTTTCGATGTCTTCTTCCTGGACCCGCAAAACCCGATTATCATTGCTACTGTTGAGATTGGCCATATCACCCTGGGATTCACCCAGCAGGGCTTCGGCAATTTCTTCAATAGAGGCTTCAATATCCTGGTCTTCGGGATCTTCAAATATTTCTTCCAGCATAAAGTCCGAAAAATCACCTCGGATATGGTTTTTGTTGTGACCGGATTCATAGGCATCACCGCATTCACCTTCCACAAACATCGGGAAATACTTGACATAAACATCTTCAATGCCTTTAAGCAATTCGATGGTATCTTCCCGCTTCTGTAAGGCCATTAAGTCATTGGCAATACTCCGGGTTTCGGTGTCCACCATCGGGGTCTTGCCGATTTTTTCAAGAATCATGGCGTGGCGCACCTTTTCCAGCAGATCACTGGTGTGCAGTTTGTAATAATTGCTGAGAATATCGTCGTAGGCATTTTTGCGGATATCATAAACCCCTGGCCGTTCGGCAATAATCTTTTCTTCCACCACCACATCGCTGCCCATGGCAATTAAACTTAATAGAATATCTTTATTAAAACCGGCCCGATGTCGGCTGATGACGTATTTTTTGACCGAGGGCCAGTTGATGTATTTTCGCCGTCCGCCGGCGGTGACGGCGTGATAAAGGGCAACATTTTTAGAAATAAAGCTCTTTTCACCACTGTCCATATTTTCGTCATAATCGCCGGAAATGGTCCACATCAGATTGGCAACCCGATTGTCAAATTCATAGTCTTCATAAATCCATTTGGCATCCTTCAAAGCGTTTTCCTCCCTTCTCTGGATTTTAGAGTTTTAGTTGCTGGTAAAAACATCAGATGCTTCCCAGCTTTCACGGATCCGGGTTTTGATCACATCCAGGACAATTTCCTTTTCAAACTGGTCAAAGGTTTTGCCAATAACGCCCATATCCACGGCCAGCATCGGTTTGAGGCCCCGGCGAATGGTTTTCAGGCTACCGATAATCCCCCGCAGATCCACCGATTTAGTTGAAATTTCAGAGTTCTTGGATTTTTCCTGGAGATCCAGAAAGATTCCGGCAAACTGTGGCAGAATTTCGGGATTGGCATCCGGAAAATATTCTTTTAAAATAATCATCAGGGTGTCTTCTTCAATCTGCGGAATATCAATGGTCATAAAACGGGATACCAGGGCTTCGTTAAGCTCTTTGGTGCCGGCGTATTCATAGTTCATCGTGCCGATAAAACGAGTGGCATCATGGAGCTTGATTTTTTCGTAGCCCGGCACATCGATAACTTTCCGGTAATCCAGCGCCGAGTGGAGCACCACCAGGGCATCATTTTTGGCCATATTGATTTCGTCAAAAACCCCAAAGCCGCCGTTGATGGCGCACTCATACACGGATCCCCGGCGCAGCCGGACCTCATTATCAATAAAGGTATCGGTGCCAATCAGGCTGGAACTGTCGGTGTTGACATGGAAAGAAGTATTCCACTGGGGCCGGTTAAAAAGCTCGCAGATATTATCGGCGAGGACATTTTTCCCGGTGGCCTTGGGACCGGAGAGTAAAATGTTCTCACCCTCTAAAATAGCGGTGATACACATCGACCAGATATCCTTGCCATAAAAAACGGTTTCGGTACTGGGAACCCGATCCTGAAGGCTCGCTTCCAGTTTATAAAAATGTTTGAAATATTTTATATCGTCAAGAAGTTTCTCGCTGATTCCCTGTTTTAATAATTCCTGTGTTAATCTCATAAGTTTTTCCTTTCGCTAATGCTCTGCACTCATTCTGAAACTGTTTATTTAGAATGGTTTGAATATAACACAAAACCCAGCGGAATGGTTAGAAAAAATGCAAAACCACAAAAATTTATCCCTTTTTAAGCCTTCTGGCTTAAATAACAAAATCCTATAAAATATCAGTCTCATCGCAAATTTGACCGAAAAATGCACCCAACATCTGAGATTAATGAAAATCAGACAAGAAAGGTGCACATGACATAAATATGGGCAATCAACCTTATCGCAGATTAACTTGTCATTGCATTAAAATGGAAAAAACCTACAAGCGGAAGAGTAATTACGCTTATGATCAGTGGTGCAACTCTTATATCCTTAAAGTAGTCTTCTTCATGACCATACATCTTCCACAAACTCCTTTTCCAAATAACACAATTTTCACTGTAAGTGCTCAATTCGCTCTTTGATGCTGATAATCTCATCAATCAGATGCTGACTGCAATCAAATGGTGAGATACCATGACGATCTGCATCAATGACTTCCGAATTGAAATGAATCAGACCCAACAGCTCCTCCTCGGCTATTTTTGAACGGATAAACGCTTCATCCTTCTCATCCCGAATTTTATTGGCAATCACGCCGACCCGCGGCACTCCTAAATCTTTAGCCAGTCGCTTGACATTGCGATAGGTCTGAATACTTCGGGCACCCGGCTCAATGACCACAATAAACTGATCCATGCCCTGGGTTGTTCCTCTGCCTAAATGCTCGAGACCGGCTTCCATATCCAAAATAGCTACCTCGTCTCTGTATAAAATCAGGTTGCTGATCAGTTGTTTCAAAATGACATTCTCCGGACAAATGCATCCACCACCGGCTGTTTCAACCGTTCCCAAAACCAGCAATTTAACACCCTCGTGCTCACGACTGTAAATTTCCGGAATATCATCAACCCGGGGATTGATTTTAAAAAACGTGTTCTGCGCGGTTACTCCAGTCCGTTCAGCAATCATTTTTTTCATTGCGGTGATCGGCACAATGGCATCCGCTTCTGCTTCGGTAAAGCCTAATGCCAATGCCAAATTTGCATCGGGATCAGCATCGGCCGCAATCACTCGTTTTCCCTCTTTTGCATACAAACGCGCCAACGTTGCGGCAATCGTTGTTTTTCCTACTCCACCTTTACCGGTTACGGCTATTTTCATGCTATTCTCCCCATTTTTCCATAATCGCAATCAGATCATTCTGGTAATCACCAAGAAATTCTTCAAGTTTTCCAATATTTTTCACATTGCTTTCAACCCCACACTGATCATCCCTAAATTCCCAGACATGGTAGTTGACACCCAGGTATTCAAAATCAATACTCCCCAGTTCAGCAACATCGGTGAAGCGATAGGGCCAGCCTTTTGATTCAATAAACTGTTTTATTCGATCAAGCGCCATGTTGTCCTCTGACAATTTCTGATAGACCTAAGCCTTCACCAATCACATGATCACAGCTGGCACATTTTTCTATTCCGATCGTTTTTCCATCCCGGACAAATAATTCAATATACTCATCGCATTCGGGGCAAGCAATTTCTTTTAAAACAAAATTATTGCGTGCCTCATGGCATCCTGCTAAGATACTCATTTTTCAACTCCTTTATAATTGCAGATTATCGGCAATTTGCTTCAGTGCAGCACGAACTGGTGAATCATCAGGTAATTTAACAATTGGTTTGCCATCACAGTCATACTGATAAACTTGCTGGTCTTGTGGAACAACACCCAAAAGTGGCAATTCCTGAATTTGAACCTCTTCCAGCGTCCCGGGATCAAGTTTTCCTGCTGGTGCCCGATTGATAATCAGACCAATTTTCGTTGGCTGAACCTTTAATTCGCTAATCAGCCGGGAAATTCTTCCGGCTGCCTGTACACCCCGTCGGGAACAGTCACTGACCAGAATCACCGTATCTATTTTTGGCAATAATCCCCGGCTGATATGTTCCATCCCGGCTTCATTATCCACAACAATAAAAGGGTAATTCGTCTGAAGTCGTTGAATCTGTGTTTGAACAATCCCATTGACAAAACAGTAGCATCCTTGCCCCTGTGAACGTCCCATCACCATCAGATCATAATCTTTTTCTTCAGTAATTGCGTCGTTCATCCGCATTTCCATATAAGTGGCCTTGGTGATTCCTTCCGGAATCTCATAGCTTGGATCGACGCCAGCCCGCTCGATGATTTCGCGAAGTTCACCCATCGTTGGACCCGCCTCGATACCAAGCACCTCATTCAAATTTGAATTGGCATCAGCATCCACTGCTAACACCGGCACCTTTCCGGTATCACACAGATACTGAATCAGTAAACCACATAGCGTTGTTTTACCAACCCCACCTTTACCGGCTAATGCGATAATATGTCCCATTTTCTCTCCTCCTCAAATCAACACACTGTAACTTTATGAACATTACGTTGATTTTTCTTTCTGAATTCATTATAATAACGGGAGAGTAATTGTTCAATCATCAGTTTTTTCGATTTGTTTTGTTTATCAACAGATTGATGAATCTGTCTATTTCAGGAGAAAAAATGAGAAATCAAGAAGTAAAAAAGAACGACCGACGCACCCAATACACCCGAAAAGTAATTAAGGAAGCTTTTTTAAATGAACTGACACAAAAAAAATTTGGCAAGATCAGCGTTACCGGGATCTGCCAAATCTGTGAAATTAATCGGGGAACTTTTTACCTCCATTATTATGATTTGGATGATGTGTTAGATGACGTATTAAACGATGCGTTAGCCGATACCTCCGATGTTCTTGATCAGGTCTTGTGTCCGGACAAAATGAACTGTACCTATCCCTTTTGCGAAAAAATGCAATCCAACCAGGAATTCCGGCCACTTTTTTTTGATGAGATCGCAGCCTCGCGACTCATTGGTAAAATGTCGAATTTAGCCAAGGAAGATTTTGTGATCCGACTCATGCAAAGCAGTATTCTAACCTATGAACAGGCCGAAGCCATCTTTTATTTTCAGATCAATGGCTGTCTGACCATCAACCAAATGATGTTTAAAAACCATTGTACCGACTGGAAAAAAATTCAGCAGACCATCGATGGCTTTCTTCGTGCTGGTATCCAGGCTTTTCTTGATACTGAACGGACATGAATTGCGCCCGCCGGTAACGCTTAATTCCAGATAAATAAAAAAGCTCTGAGCACCTTTAAAAAAGGCCGTTTCCTACAAATTATGTTTGTATAGTAACCTTACCCAGCTAAAAATATCTGATGTGATTTCTGTTCGTCAGACCGGGATTTTGCCAACGGCTTCCTTTAGATTCCCCGTCGTCAGTGACACCCTTCCCTTAAGTCGTGCACATGGCACTAGCTATATGTGTTCGATACTCTCACCCGTTAAATTGTGCCCACGCCGGGCTACACCGCCAAATAAAAAACAGGGTTCGACACCCTGTTTTTTGTCATTCTTTCTGATTCATCTTTTCTTTAATGGTTTTTAAAACTTGAACCATCCCTATATCCGCATTAGCAATAACCTCAGCAATTTCTTCCCGGGTAATATCGTCCAGATGGAATCCGGCCACCACGGTGCAGACACAATGAAACGTTTCGGATACCTTTTTAGCCAGCGGTATCGCCAGGGCATCATCCTTATGAGACTGGGGCGTGTAGCTGCTTAGCCGGCCATCATCGCCAATGGCAGTGCAGCCGATATGGGCATCGCCGCCGGTTAAGAGAATCAGCCAATCATTACCGACGGGGATGATCTCATAATGAAGCGCCGTTGGCCCGGTGCCCTGAATCAGTTTGACACGCTCACTCATGACCGTCCTCATGACCCCAGCGGGTAAACAGACTGTGGGGGATCTTGAGCATATCAAAGACCTTACCGACGCTCTGGTTAATCACATCATCGATAGATTGGGGTTTGTGGTAAAAGCCCGGCATCGGCGGCAGAATAATCCCGCCAGCTTCGGTAACGGCAGTCATATTGCGCAGATGAATCAGGGTCAGCGGCGTTTCCCGGACCATCAGAATCAGCGGTTTCCGTTCTTTTAAGGCCACATCGCTAATCCGGACAATCAGGTTATCGCTGAAGCCATTGGCGATACCAGCCAGGGTTTTCATGCTGCAGGGTGCAATGACGGTAGCGTCGATGCCATAGGAACCGCTGGATACAGCCGCTGCCATATCCCGGCTGTCGTAGACCTGGTCGGCCAGTGACAGCACGTAGTCTTCAGTGTAACTGGTTTCCAGGCCAATGGTTTTGCTGCCCCATTCACTTAAGACAAGTGAGACATGGTGTTCAGTCGCTTTTAAGGCTTCCAGCAGCCGGATGCCATAAACAACCCCGGATGCGCCGGTAATTCCCACTGCAATTTTCATCAGTTGTTTCTCCGTTTTTCTGTCTTTTCAAAATCGATACCAGTTTCGTTGATGATGACCCCGTAAACTGCTTCGGCGGTTTCTTTGGAAATAATCTCATCCAACACGTCATCATAAACTTTTTGCGGGGCCCGTTTCATGGGTTCGCCCCAACCGCCGCCGCTGCTGGTGTTCAGATAAATCCGATCACCTTTCACTGCATGGCGGGGGGCTTCCTTGCTTTCCATGATGATTTCCTCACCGTCATGAACAAAAACGCTGCGGTTCAGGCTGCCCTGATGACCGCCCCGGAGTCCGTAGGGGGCAAATTTAATGCCGTCGCCAAAATTGACCACATCGCCCTTTTCAGCAGTGATCTCAAAAGCATATTTCATGCCGCAGCCACCCCGATATTCGCCGGCGCCGGCGGTGTCATTATCCATCTCATGATGCAGGGTAATATGGGGGTACTGCACTTCGTTAGACTCAATATTCGGGGCCTTGACCCCGCCAAAATTCGATAAGGTCGCCATATAGGGTTTACCGTCATGGCCAGCCATGGCCCCGCCGCTACCCAGCGAACAGAAGGAAAAGCCGACATAGTAACGGTCATTCCGGGGATCGACCCCATAAAAAGATGGTCCCAGATAACGATGGTAGCCGGCCGATACCCGGCCTGACTGGGCCTGATCCAGGGCTTTAAAAATCGTTCCGATGATTTCGCTGGCCGGGGTCAGGGTACACAGCGTCATTGGCGCCGGGAGCCGGGGATTGACCAGCGAGCCCTCGGGCAGATTGACCTCAATGCAGCGGAAGGCACCGCTGTTCCGGGGAATGTCTTTGCCCAGAAACCATAAGGCCGCGATACCAGAAGCGCAGGTGGCCGTCACCACCGAGGTGTTGATAAAGCCTTTGACCTGGGCGTCGGTGCCAGTAAAATCGACCAGCATCCGGTCACCGGTGATGGTCACCGCCACGGCGATTTTGACCGGTTCGGTTTGAAAACCGTCATCATCAATATAATCGACGGCGGTGTAGGTGCCGTCTGGCGTGGCAGCAATCCGCTGACGGGTCAGCGTTTCGGTCTGAATCAATGACTCTGTCACCGCTTTCTTAACGGTGGCCACCGAATAGGTGCTTAACATCTCTTTGATCCGTCGAGCCGCCAGCCGGTTGGAACCGATCTGGGCCAGAAAGTCGCTGGTGAGCATCTCCGGATTTCGGGTATTCAGGCGAATCAGTTCCAGCACGTCGGTAATCATTTCGTTGTTTTTCATCAGCCGGGTCGGTGGAATCCGCAGCCCTTCCTGGAAAATCTCCGTCGCCTTGGGGTTGTAACTGCCGGCGGTGGAACCGCCGATGTCGCCGTGATGAGCCCGGCTGACACAGAAGAACAACAGCTCGTCCTGATAAAATACCGGGGTAATGATGCCAATATCCGGCAGATGATTGCCGCCGTCATAGGGATCGTTGATGATAAAAACATCACCGTCGGCGATGGCTCCGCCGAATTTCCGCAGCACCGCTTTAACACTGAAAGACCCGGCAGTGGCCAGGATTGGAATACCGCTTAGTTGGGAGACCAGTTCCCCGTCCTCATCGCAGATACAGCAGGCAAAATCACAGGCTTCAGCAAAAATCGGGGAATGGGCCGAACGCTCCAGGGCGATCCCCATTTCACTGGTGATGCTGTCGAGCCGGTTCATAATGACGGTGCGGTTAATAATATCGTCAGTTCGCTGATTCATGGGTCGCCTCCTTTCTGAGCGCGAAGATGCCTTCATCCTCCTGAATACAATAAAAGCCGTTGGGAACGATCAAAGTCGTATAGGCAAAATCAATCAGCGCCGGCCCAGAAATCGATTCTTTAAAATCGCCATCCCGATAAACTGGGACATCAATCTCGCCCTGGCAGTTAAAAACTTCACCGGCAACCGTTTTGGTTGTCACATTGTTTACTTCTTTGGAAGTCGGGAATAGAATATTCTCCTGATCGAGTTCGGAACATGCCAGATGCAGATCGATAATTTCCCAATCTTTGTCTTCGGCATATTCATAAATTGCTTCATGGGTTTGGTAGAAGGCTTGCTCCACGTCCTTAACACTTTCGGGACTAAATTCGCCCAGCGTCCAGGGTACCGAGATCTCGTGGTGCTGGCTGACATAGCGCATTTCCAGCATCAGATCAAAGTGCTGGCGATTTTTCGCCACCCCCAGCCGTTCCAACTGCGCCGACCCTTCGGCCTTCATAGCCGCAACCATCGTATTCAGCCGTTCTGCGTCCCATTGTCTTTTTTCCATCAGAATACTCTGGTTAATGTCATAACGGCAGGCCGCTCCCAGCATTCCCCAGGAACAGAAGACCGGCCCCTGCACTGGAATCAGGGCTTCCGGCATCTGCAGGGATTCCATAATCCTGGCTGCAAACAGGCCAAAAGCACCACCGGCACTGATGAGACTGTAAATTCGCGGATCATTCCCTTTTTGGGTGGTCACCAACCGCATGGCATCGGCCATCATTTCGGCAGTGATGCTGTAAATGATCCGGGCAGCATCCTGCACCGAAAGATTTAAGGGATCGGCCACCTTTTCTTTTATTGTCTTAATGGCCTGATCCATCGATAGCGGCAGCTTGCCACCGAGGAAATTGTCGCCGTTGATCAGTCCTAATACCAGCAGGGCATCGGTAACCGTCGGTTGCTCGCCGCCCTGATTATAGCAGGCCGGGCCGGGAATCGAACCGGCGGAGTCCGGGCCAATCAGCACCCGTCCGCCAGCTTCCACATGGGCAATACTGCCGCCGCCGGCACCGATGGAGCGAATATCGATCATCGGAATGCTTAAGGGATAGCCATCCAGTTCGGTTTGGGGCACCAATTGATTGACACCGCCACTGACCACATGGAGGTCAAAGCTGGTTCCGCCCATGTCTGCCAATACCGTGTGGGTTCGGCCCAGGTATTTGCCTAAGGATAAATTGCCGACAGCGCCGCCGGCGGGACCGGATAACAGGGTCTTAACCCCAAAGTTCTCCAGAGCTTGCGAATCGCTGAGACCGCCGCTGTTTTTCATAATATGCACCGGCTTATCCCAGCCAAAAACGGCCAGTTCTTTTTTGACGTTCTTCAGATAATCGGCCAGCACCGGGGTACAATAGGCGTTGATCACCGTGGTCGTCGTCCGCTCGTATTCCCGGATCCGGGGGGCGACTTCAGATGATAAGGAAACAAACACATCGGGAAGTTCTTCCCGGATAATCTCCGCCGTCCGCTTTTCATGGTCTGGATTGAGAAATGAAAACAGATAACAAACAGCGATAGCTTTGACCTCCGCTTCCCGACATTTCTGACAGGCGGCCCGAACCGCGGCTTCATTAAGGGGTTTGATGATCTGACCCTGATAATCCATCCGCTGTTCAATCCCCAGTCGCAGCCGTCGCGGCACCAGCACCATCGGGTTTTCAATCGCCAGATCCCATTGATTGGCCAGCTGCGCCCGGCGAATTTCCAGGGCATCCCGAAATCCTTCCGTAGTAAACAGGGCCGTTTTAACGCCTTTTTTCTCCAGCAGGGCATTGAGGGCCAGAGTCGTCCCCAAGGATATTTTCTCAGTCTGAGCCAATAGGGTTTCCAGATCGGTTCCCCAAACCACTGCCAATTCTTTAAGTCCGGCCAGAATACCCTGGGCCGGGTGATCATGATTGGTGGGGTTTTTCAAAGCTATCCGCTGTTCAGCCTGATCCCCAAAACAGCCCACCGATGTATAATCGGTAAAGGTACCGCCGGTGTCAATCGCAATTTTTATCATCTTTTATCCTTCTTTTATTTTACGTATTTAAACAATCGCTTGATATCGTTAATAACATTTTCGTCGATGTCGATTTTTGGTGAGTAACCGCTGAGGGGTTTGGTGGCGTCGATGCCCATTTTGGCCGTAAGACCATCATCACCGGTGGAGGGATCCAGGGTTTCGCCCATCATATTTGGGAAGATCATCACACCCTTGTCAGCCTGAAGCCGGGTGGCCATGGCCCATAGCACTTCCTGTTCGTTGAAGACATCCACATCCTCATCCACGACAATCACCATTTTAATGTGATGATCCATGCCCAGAGCGGTTAAAATAACCTGTTGCGCCTGACCTTCGGCAGTTTTCTTCATCGATACATAACAGTGGAAAATGCCGCAGGAGGATAAGGGCGAATGTACGGCCTTGATGTTGGGCAGATTCTGTTTTAAAAACTTGGTGATATCCCCTTCCCGCTGGATCGACACGATGGTGATGTGCTCGCTGCTCATGGCCGGTGTCAAATCGTGGAAAATCGGTTTTTCCCGGTAACGGATGGCATTGACCTGGAAGACATTTTCGGTGCTGCGGAAGCAGGCGTAATTGGTGTATTCGGCAAAAGGTCCTTCCGGTTCTCTGACATTGCAGAGGACTTCCCCTTCCAGGACAATTTCGGCATATGTCGGCACATTCAGGTCCATAGTTGCACAGGGTGATACTTCCAGGGGTTCCCCGAATAATCCGCCGATGGCACCGTATTTTCCCAGATGATAGGGAACAGAGGCTTGCGATCCCAAAGCAATATTGGGATGAACGCCGATACAGATGGCGGCTTTCATGTTCTCGCCCCGTTCCTCACTCTTTCTGAAAAATTCCCACATCCGCTGACGGGAATGGAAAGAAATCCCCAGCTTATTTTTTCCTTTCAGTTGCAGCCGATGAAAACCTAGCGTTTCACAGCCAGTTTCCGGATCTTTGGCCACCGTCAGGCCGGAGGTAATATATGGGCCGGCATCAATGGGAAAATGGGTAATGATCGGCAGCTTGGTTAAATCAACGTCATCGCCAGTAATCAAATGAGCATTACAGGGTGGATTTTCCACCACCTTAACATCATCAAAGCGATTTTTAATCCGCTCAGCAAACTCAAACGACAGGTCTTCGGTTTTAACGCCCATCGCTTTGGCAAACCGACCCTTGGTGCCGAGAATATTGGTTACCACCGGAATGTCGCCGCCTTCTACCTGATCAAACCACATCACCGGGTATTTCCGCTGTTTTTCCAGCTCCATCATTAAGGTGCTGATTTCATATTCCCGCTTAACGGGTTCCGTCACATGGCAGATTTCCCCATCTTTATCCAATTGTTCTAAAAACACACGTAAATCCTGACTCATATTCGAATTCTCCTTAATTGTGATTGAATAAACTACTTGTAAAACTACAAATTGCTTTGGCACCTGTTTTCATTAAACAGATACCAAAGCACTTGATTTTTCTTTATTTCGTTTTAGACTTTTAGACTTATTTTACCATACCTGATTTCATTAATGCATCATAAACTTTCTTTTGAGCCAGTGTCGCCAATGGCCAGGTTACAGCGATGGTTATCAGGCTGGATACCGCCGCAACACCTACCGGCAGACCAAGAATGAAAACCAGACCCACTCCCACAATGGCATTTCCTAAAACACAAACGCCACCCTGAGCCAGAATGTGATGCGACCATTTGGTCATGTCACATTTTACAGCCACGAAGGATACCCAGATGGACGCAATGCCGTTGGCAAAGATAAAGGTTGGCCAAAGGGGCGTATACATGATTGAAATCAAGGCTTCTACTTCGGCGGCAATCAGTCCGCCGGGCTGTTTATAAAGCAGGGTCAGAATCCCGGTAAAGAATGCCCAGACCGTTCCATTAATCAGTAACATTCCCATTTTTCCCCAGGGCAGCATGTTATCGATCTGACCGGTAATCTGGCAGGCGATAACAAAGACGATCCCCATGACGACGGCACCAATTAAAGATTTGGTGTCAGTTTTAAAAATACTTCTTTTCCCAATTGCTTGTTCGTTTTGCATTTTATGCTCCTTTTTTTGTATAGATTATTTTTTATTTACACAGTTTTTCAACTGTTACAAAATAGTTTTAATCAAGACCCCACCAAACCCGATCATCAGGCAGACAATGGTCATGCCTTCCAATGGATGGAGATTGATTTTTTTCTGAAAATTTCGGGTTGCATGGCGGCCGTAGCCTCTGAGTTCGACCGATAGCGCCGCATCATTGGAAATCCGCATGGCCCGATACATCAGCGGTAAAATTGAGGCCGGCAGGTTCCGGATTTTCTCAACCACGGTATCATTGGGCACCCCCCGGGCTGACTGGCTATCACAAATGGACTGGTATTCACCAAGCATCACCGGAAAAAACCGGGCTACCATTGGCACCAGCATCGCATAGCGATAGGGAATCCGCCAGTAAATGAGCATCTGCGCCATATCCATGGGATCGGTATGAACCCCGAACTGATAGGCCGAAAATGAGATGATGCCAATTCTTAGAAAAGCCAGGACTGAGGTGGCGATAAATCCGCTGTAAATCTGTAGAATTCCCCAGGAATAAAGCAGCTCCCCTTCTCTTCCAAAGATCAGATTGATAATCAATACCTGGGTGCCGATAATCAGCAGGACCACTGACAGCATTTTAAAAGCTTTTAAAGATTTCTCCGAGAGCAGTTCACTGATGAGGATCACCCCCAGTAAAATGCCATTGAGGATCATACTTCGCGACACCAGGGCGGTCAAAACCAGAAACAGACACCAGCTCAGTTTGAGCCGTGGATCCAGTTCATTCAGTTTAAACATTTAAAAATCGCCTCCTTCTATCAGTTCCAGTCGAACTAAATCTTTAAGATAATCGTCCATTTTTTCAGCTTTAAATTCCAGAGCCAGTTGATGGTTGTGCATCACCACAATCCGATTGGCAAATTCTCTGGCCTCTGCCAAATCGTGGGTCACCAACAAGATGGTAACACCCTGAGCGCTGAGCCGGGCCAGTTTTTCCATCACCACTTGACTCTGGGCACCGTTTAAGCCGGAGGTCGGTTCATCAGCTATGATCAGTTCGGGGTCATTAATGACTACCGAACCCAGTGCCAGCAATTGGCGCTGTCCCCGACTCAAGCGCTGAGGATGCATTTCCTCCAGACCATCCAGTCCGATCAGGGCCAGGGTTTCCTGAATCTTTTGCTCTTGTTCTTGCAGACTGAGCTTCTTATTACGATCTTTACTGCTATTTTTATTTTTCAGAACAAAGCTGATCTCATCTTTAACCGAACTGCAAAAGATCTGATCATCGGGATTCTGAAACAGAAAGCCGATCCGGCGCCGCAGTTCGCCGACATTTTTCTTAGTCACCGCGGTTCCAAATAGTTCCACTGCGCCCGAGCTTGGTTTAACCAATCCTTCAATGAGCTTGAGCATGGTCGATTTGCCCGAACCATTCTGCCCGATGACCGCCGTGAAATCGCCCTTTTTGAGACTGAAATCCAGCGGCTGGCAGCCGGTTATCCCGCCTTTATAGCGATGTGAGGCACCGCTTAATTTAATCACGTCGGACCTTTCATCAACCATGAACGGTAGGGGTCGTTGGTACTTTTTTTCATTACCATATTTTTGCTGATATTCGGCAACCGGTAAAAAATCTTTGACCGTACCGGCTTCCATTACCAGCACCCGATCGGCGTCTTTTAAAACCGCGCCGGATTTATCCATGACGACCAGGGTCGTGACTTTTTTCTCCCGGTTCAACTGCCCCAGATGCCGATACAGTTCCGAACTGGTTTTGGGATCCAGTTCAGCAGTGGGTTGATCCAGCAGCAGGATCGGGGTTTTCATCGCCAGGATACTCCCCAGCACGACCTTCTGGGCCTGCCCGCCGGATAGGGCATCCGTCATCCGGTCTGAGAACGTCCAAATCCCGAGAAAGTCCATGATCTCATTGACCCGGCGCTCGATTTCGTCCCCGGTCAGATTAAGATTAGCCACCCCAAACGCCAGCTCATCAGTAACCCGTCGATTGACCATCTGGTTTTGCGGCTCCTGCATCATATACCCCAGATAGTCGGCCATTTGGCAGAGTGGAATGCTTGACACATCCTGATCGGCTACCTTCACCGTCCCGTCCAGCGTACAAGGATAAAACTTCGGTGCCGCTGAGGTAATCGCGTGAAGCAGCACTGATTTCCCCGCAGCCGCGCCGCCGGTAATGGCAATGAATTCGCCCTCATTGATATTCAGTTTGATGTTTTTAAGTGCCGGTTCCCTTTCGTCGGGAAAGGTCAGCGCTTTAATGTCCAGTTGGATGATCGGTTTCATGGAATGGCCTCGTGATTCTATAAAAAAAACGGTAAGGTTTCAGCTATCGATAGGGTAATCCTAAGGATAGCCGAAACTTTACCGTCGTTTCATACTATTATAATTTAATGGCAGGTCTCCTGACTCTGGTTTATCTGTTTTTGCGCCTTCCCGTTTCCAGTGGCATGTGCAAAAACAAAACCATTACAGTGATGGGTTCGTTCAGGATTCTCACCTGATTCCCTATTCTCCTTTTACAAGGCACCATAAATCTTTTAATATTTTATTGACATTATCATAACGAATTTGTTGACATTTGTCAACTATAATATCCCAAATGCCGGTTAATTGATCATTAGAAATAAATTTTGCTTTCAATAATCAATTTTAGACTCTATAATTAATTGAACGATTTATTATAAACCCTGCATGACACTTTGACTGTTTTAATTATAAAGAATAGGAAGTACAAGATGAAAAATTCAGAAAACAACAATCATTTCTCATTAAACAGCTACGACCCCCATACCCATGGCGGCCAGTATCTGGAAAATATATCCTCCGCTAACTGGGTATCCGAGGCCTTATTCACAGCGCTGGACCTGGATCTTTTTGAAACCCTGGAGACCTTTGGAATGGATGGTGCTTCGGCTGACCGGCTTTCCCAAAAGCTCGGAACTGCGGCCGCTGCGCTCTCGCCCTTTCTGGCCCTACTGGAAAGCCTGGGGCTGCTTTTTTGCTTTGAGGAAAACTACAGCAATACCAGCCTGACCAAACGCTATCTGCTCTCATCCAGCCCGGATTATCTGGGGGATGCCATTCGCTTCCGCGAAACCCAGGCGCTCCAGTGGCATCATTTGAAGTCTGCGCTGATGGCAAACAAATCCATTTGTCTAAGCGAACAATCAGATCCGGCTACCAATCCAGAAATGACCGCCCTGAAAAATAAGGCGGTCAATCAACTGACTCGCATAAAAGCCCTTGAGTGTGTGGGTTTTTTCACCGACTTAGCGGGAAAAATCCTGATTATTGGTCCTGGTGCGGAAACAATGGCACAATCTTTTGTTGAAACCTTTCCCGATATTTCGGTGACTCTCTTAGCCGATGAAAGTGCCTTCTCACCGTCGGTGGCATCGATAAATGATGTCGCACGGATTAACCCGGCGACAAAAACGGATCTGAAAACAGCTGCCGAAAATCCCGACAATGACTATACTCTGATTATTCTCACCGGCCTGTTTGTCACTGATGACAATCAGCTTCTTGAGGATCAACTGTCGAGCTATTTGCCGATGCTCAAACCCACTGGCATCCTGATGCTTCACGATGCCTTTGATGAGCATGCCACCCTGCTGGCCAGACTATCCGGGATCAATCGGATGATTCATTTTGGCGGCCAGGTCTGTTCCGGCAAAGAAATCATCCCGCGCTTAGCGGCCGCCGGTCTCAGCACCACGGCACTGATTCCGCTGGAAACCGATACCGCCGTTATTTTTTCTGGAAAATTACCCGACTTTATCGATGCGCTATCACTTACTGCCCTGCAACGCTTAAAACATCCGATCCTTAACATCGGCTTTGACGATGTCATCGAGATCACAACTGATTCGGTCGTCGTAACCGAATTTGCCAAAAATAAATGCGCCTTTGGCTGCTCATCGGCCAATCTCAAACATTGTCAGGCCAATGAGATCCCCTTTGAGGAAACCGGTCGGTTGCTTGCCAGCTACTCCCGGGCCTTTTTGATTAAAGGAACCCCGGGAACCGGGGAATTTCAACGGAAAATCCTTGAGGCTGAACGGTTGGCCTTTACCGGTGGTTTTCATAAGGCTTTTGCCTTCTGGGCCGGGCCCTGTCATATCTGTCCCAGCTGTGATTTGGAGAAACCTTGTCTCAATACTAAAAATCGTCGTCCCTCCATGGAAGGCTCCGGTATTGATGTCTTCTCAACCGTGCGCAATAATGGCGAAACCCTCAAAACCCTGGCAACCAAAGACGAATTTATTAAGTATTATGGCTTATTGCTGCTTGAATAAGCGCCTTTCCGATCAAAAAAAACCATGGATAACCCATGGTTTTGATTTCTTGTCTATTCGATGACAATGACCCGTTTTTCAATTGGCACAAACTCTTTTTGAATCGGTTCCTCGGTTGGGGCTCCAAAAGGCATCTGGGCAATTAAGCGCCAGGCCGAGGGGATATTAAAGGCATTCTTGACTTCCTTATCAATAATTGGGTTGTAATGCTGAATGGTGGCTCCCAGCCCTTCTGCTTCCAGTTGGGACCATATTGCAAACTGTAGCATCCCGTTGGACTGCTCAGCCCAGATTGGAAAACTTTCCTTGTATGGCATAAATCGATCCATCAGACCTTTGGTGACGGACGTATCATCATAAAACAACAGCGTGCCACAACCAGCGGCAAAACCGTTGATCTTCTTTTCAGTTGCTCTAAAATCGTCGGCCAGAATGATTTTTCTGAGGGTCTCCATGACAATTCCCCAGAACTCCAGATGTCGTTCTCCAAATAAAACCGCAACGCGTTGACTTTGACTGTTAAAAGCTGAAGGTACATGTTTAGTTGAATGATCAACAATTTCAAGTATTTCTTCCGCAGAAATCGGGCTTTCATCGCATATGCCATAGATCGAACGACGATCTTCCATTGCCTCTTTATAACCTTTTGCCATTTGGTTAGTCTCCTTTAATATTCTAATGTTTAATCGTTTGCTTCCATTAAACCAGATTATTCGCTAATTATCAATAGCCACTGGTTATAAAAATGACGTTACTTTGTTCTTCTCCAAATTTGTAAAAAAAACAGAGTCCTGAAGACCCTGTTTTTTACCAAGCAATTTATCTTATTATTCTTTGTCGCTATTTTCGGGCGATCGCTTTTTTGGCCGCTGCCACGATATCGTTGGCGGTTAAACCGTATTTTTCCATCAGTGGCGCAACCTTGCCGGATTGGCCAAACAGATCCTTGACGCCAACCCGTTCCAGCGGTACTGGCGCAACATCACATAATACTTCGGCCACGGCACTGCCCAGACCGCCGATGATGCTGTGCTCTTCAGCCGTAACGATGGCACCGGTATTAATGGCCGCATCTTTAATAGCATCCACATCGATGGGTTTAATGGAGCCCATGTTTAATACTCGGGCCGAAACACCATCCGCTTTCAAGAGCTCTGCCGCTTCCAACGCTGGTCCCACCATCAGGCCCGTGGCAATCAGTGTCACGTCACTGCCGTTTTGTAATAAACCGGCTTTTCCGACCTCAAATTTGTAGTCATTATCAAATAGAACCGGCACATCACTGCGGCCCAGACGAATGTAAACCGGCCCGTCAATTGCCATCGCGGCATCCATCATTTTTTCTGTTTCAATGGCATCTGCCGGTGATAAAACCGTCATGTTGGGAATAACCCGCATCAACGCAATATCTTCGATGGACTGGTGTGAACCACCATCTTCACCAACCGAAATACCGGAATGAGTTAAGGCGATTTTTACATTCAATTTCGGATAGCAAATGCTGTTACGGATAATTTCATAGGCGCGCCCGGCGCCAAAAATGGCAAAGGTGCTGGCAAACGGAATTTTTCCTGCGGTTGCCAGACCAGCAGCCATGCCCATCAGGTTTGCTTCGGCAATCCCGACATTGAAATGCCGCTCGGGGCAGGCATTTTTAAAAATATTGGTTTTGGTTGCTCCTGAGAGATCCGCATCCAGAACCACCAGATTCTGGTTTTTTTCCCCCAGTTTCACCAAATATTCGCCGTATGCTTGTCGAGTTGATTTTTTATCTGCCATGATTATGCCTCCAATTCTGCCAATGCTTGTTTCACTTCTTCTGCATTTGGCCCTTTTCCATGCCATCCCGCATTGTTTTCCATAAATGAAACACATTTACCCTTAACCGTTTGACAAATGATCACGGTTGGTTTATCCTCTGATTTTTTGGCCGCTTCCACAGCCGTGCGCAATTCATCAAAATCATGTCCGTCTTCGACGGTAATGACATTCCAACCAAAGGCTTCAAACTTGGCATCGATGGGGAATGGTGACATAACCTCACAGATGGCACCGTCAATCTGAAGATTATTGTTATCCACAAAGGCAATCAGATTATTAAGCTGGTAATGGCTGGCGGCCATGGCGGCTTCCCAAACCAGACCTTCCTGTAATTCGCCGTCACCCAGCAGGGCATAGATCTTATGAGACTTGTTGTCCATTTTTCCGGCCAATGCCATCCCGGCGGCTACCGAAATTCCCTGTCCCAAAGAACCGGTTGACATATCAACCCCGGGCACCTTGTTCATATCTGGATGTCCCTGGAGCATCGAGCCCAGTTGTCTGAGGTTTTCCAGCTCAGCTCTGGGGAAAAAGCCTTTTGCTGCCAAAGTTGCATAAAGCACCGGAGCAGCATGTCCTTTTGACAAGACAAAACGATCCCGATCTTCTTTGCGGGGATTTTTTTCATCCACATTCATTTGTTCAAAATAAAGCAGGGTCAAAATTTCTGCAGAAGACAATGACCCTCCGGGATGCCCTGAAGCTGCTTGACCAATCATCTTTACAATATCTTTGCGAATTCCCCTAACGGTTTCTTCTAAAAATGCCATTTAATTCTCCTCTTTAATAAATATCACTGTTCGTGTTTATCTGTCGATCTAAAATGTCACGTCTGATGGACTGGGGTACCCCGTCTCTAATGAACACCCGGGGTACCCGTTTGTTCACCATACAGGTAATTTCATAATTAATGGTTCCCAAGGCGTCGGCCAGCACATCAGCTGAAATGTTGTTGCCAAAAAGTTCCACCTCGTCATAAAGGGAAACCGCTTCCACCTCGGTCAAATCGATCATGCACTGATCCATGCAGATGCTGCCGACCACCGGTACCAACTGGCCGGAAATAAAGACCCTGGCCAAACCGTTTAGCATCCGGGTGTAGCCATCGGCATAGCCAATCGGCAAGGTGCCAATGATCCGATCATCTTTGGCGACAAAACGGTTGCCGTAGCTCACCGTCTCGCCGGGATGGAGGGTTTTCAGGTGAACAATGGTTGATTTCAGGGTCATTACCGGCTTTAAACCGATTTTTGAGCGATCCACTTCTGCCGAGGGATAAAGCCCATAAAGAATAATCCCCGGCCGCACCATATCAAAATGAACCCCCTCCACATCAAAGATTCCGGCACTGTTGGCCATATGCTTGATGGGAATATGAATGTTCTTTTCGGCCAGTTCCGTAAGAACCTGTTGATAGCGGCGGATCTGCTCCTGGGTATGCGTCTTATCGGCGGCGTCAGCGGTTGAAAAATGCGTAAACAGGCCCTGAAGTTCAATGCCCTCTAATTGGTTCATCACTTCAATCTCTTTTGCCGCCTCCCGCCAGCCAATCCCGATTCGCCCCATGCCGGTATCAATTTTGATATGAATGGGATGACGAATGCCGATTTCCCGACAGTGCGCTGACAAAGCCTGGGCAAAATCCAGCTGATAGACCCCGGGGATCACGTCCCAGCGGATCAGATCAGGGATATGCTCTTTGGCGGTATAACCCAGCAGTAAGATCTGTTCGGTGATGCCGCCCTGCCGCAGAGCAATGGCTTCATCAATAAAAGCCACTGCCAGCATATCCACCCCGGCATCACAAAGAGTTCGGGCGCATTCCAGACTACCATGTCCGTAGGCATCAGCTTTGACAACCCCCAGAACTTTAACGTCGGGCCCGACAATGCGGCGAATTTCTTCATAATTGCTGGTCAGGGCATCCAGGTCTATTTCTGCCCAGGTCGGGCGGAGTGCCAATTCTTTCATGGCTATGCGACTCCCTGAATCATATTCAGCACCATGGCGACTCCATTCTTAATTGATGCTTCGAGGTTTTCCCTGTAATCATCGGTCAGATTGGAATCGGCCTTGTCGGACATCGAACGGATTACCAGATAGGGAACCTGGTTCAGCATGGCCACCTGTCCCACTGCCGCCCCTTCCATTTCCACACAAAGTCCGCCGAATTCTTCCCGCAATTCTTCTTTGAGTTTATTGGAATCGACGCCCAAATCGGCGGTCATGACGCGACCAACACGGTAGTTGACATTGAGCTCTTGTGCGGCTGTTTCGGCCAGCTTAATCAGGGCGGGGTCTGCTTTGAAAAAGGTAATATCCATGTTTGGTATTTCGCCCCGGGGATGGCCAAAAGCCCGGGCATCCATATCATATTGACAGCTGTCTTCTGAAATGACAATGTCGCCAATTTCCAGATCCGGATGAACCGCACCGGCCACACCCACATGGATGAGGATACTAACCTTAAATATATCAATTAAAATCTGGGTACACATGGCGGCATTAACTTTTCCCACACCACTTTTGACGGCAATAACCTCTTTCTGGTGGAGTTTCCCCTTGAAAAAAGTCATCCCTCCATGGTGGATCTTGATTCCATCTTCCATCACCGACTTGATGTCACGAACCTCACTGTCCATGGCTGCAATAATACCGATCATTTGCTTTTTTCTCCTTTCAATAGACTTACCACTGCGTTGGCAGCGATCCCCTGTTCACTCCCGGTAAAGCCCAGACCTTCTTCGGTCGTGGCTTTTACACTCACACAATCCCCGGATAATTCCAGGGTTCTTTTAATGTTTTCCACCATGATTTCAATATAGGGCGCAAGTTTTGGGGCCTGGGCAATAATCGTTGAATCAATGTTATTGACTCTATACCCCTTTTCCGCCACTAGCTGTCCCACTTTTTTAAGCAGCAGCAAACTGTCACAATCTTTATAGGCGCCATCCGTGTCGGGAAAGTGTTTGCCGATATCACCGAGCGCCAAGGCGCCTAACAGCGCATCGATAATGGCATGCACCAGCACATCGGCATCCGAATGTCCCTGTAGTCCCAACGGATGTTTTATTTTCACACCGCCTAAAATGAGTGGTCGTTCTTCCACTAAACGATGGACGTCATAACCGCTTCCTACCCGTATCATCTTACTCCTTCCTGCTACTTCTATAATTTTATTTAACCATATTTAAAGGCTCCGGCTATTCAAATTCCGTAAAGCCCCACTTGACAATAAAATTATAACATAAACATTCAAAAAAATGCCACCAAATAGATAACTTAAAAGGCTATTAAGCTATTTGATCTGGTGGCGGGTATCTGTTTTAATTTTCGTCCATACTTCCAGTTTTCAGAAGATCCCGGACCACTTCCCCGGCGATCAGCAGTCCGGCCACTGAGGGGACAAAGGCAATGCTGCCCGGCGGGGTTTCTCTGATTAATGGTTCTTCAGTTGAATAAAGTACCTTCAGGGATTTTACGCCCCGTTCCCGCAATTCTTTTCGCATCACTTTAGCCAGAGGACAAACTGATGTTTCATAAATATCGGTGATAATAAAACGACTGGCATCCATCTTATTCCCGGTTCCCATACAGCTGATAATCGGAACCTTGTTTTCCTGGCTTTTGATGACCAGATCAATTTTTGCCGTTACCATATCCACCGCATCAATGGCATAGTCATAGTCCTGGAGGTGAAACTCCTGGGAGGTTTCCGGGGTATAGCAGCGATGCATCGGATGAACGATGGAAAGCGGGTTGATGGCAATCAGCCTTCTGGCCATGACATCGACTTTTTTCTTGCCCACGGTTTTGACATTTGCCATAATCTGACGATTCTGATTGCTGGGATCGATGATGTCCTTGTCCACGAGGGTCAAAAAACCGACTCCGCTGCGGATTAAGGCTTCGGCCACAAATGAACCGACGCCGCCCACCCCAAACAGGATTACTCTTGAATTTTTTAGAATCTCCAAACCTGATTGCCCAATGAGTTTCTCCGTTCGATCAAAGATTCCTGATTCTGTTTTCATTTCTACATTCTTTCTGGAGCAGATACTCCCAAAATACCCAAGGCATTTTGAATAACCTGTTGAGTTGCCTCGATCAGCGCAACTCTGGCTTTCATTAAGGCCTTGTCGGAAACCCGCACGTGACAGGCATTATAAAAACTATGGAACGCCGAGGCCAGATCAATCGCATAGCGGGTTATTCGGCTGGGGTCCAGTTTATCTTCAGCGGTCAGAATTTCATCCGGGAAATTAGAAAGAATTTCCATCAGGTTTAATTCTTCTTTTTCGATCAATCGGTTGTAATCCAGAGCGATCGTTTGATCCAATTCTTCGCTCATCTGGCGAATAATGCTACAGATTCGGGCATGGGCATATTGCACATAAAAGACCGGATTATCATTGGACTGTTCAATGGCCAAGTCCAGATCAAAGTCAAAATGACTGTCCGGCGAGCGCAGATTAAAGAAGAAGCGGGTCGCATCGACGCCCACTTCATCGATGAGATCGGTCAGGGCAATCGCTTTTCCCTGACGTTTGGACATTCTTGCCACTTCGCCGTTTCGGAGCAATCGTACCAGTTGCATAATGACCACGTCAAAATTACCGGCGTCAATTCCGACTGCTGTTAACGCGCCTTTAAGGCGGGCCACATGGCCGTGGTGATCGGCACCCCAAACGTTGATGCAACGATTGAAGCCGCGGTTAATGAACTTATCCATGTGGTAGGCAATATCGGCCATAAAATAGGTGGGTAGTCCGTTGGCCCGGATTAGCACATCGTCCTTATCAGAACCGAATTCGGTGGCCTTAAACCATAAGGCGCCTTCCTGTTCATAGGTGAAACCGCCTTTTCCCAGCAGTTCAACAGTCTTTTCAATGGCACCGCTGTCGTAAAGACTTTGTTCCGAAAACCAGACATCATAGCGGATCCCATAGGCTTCGAGATCACTTCGCATTTGGGTGAGGTTTTTATTTAAAGCATAATCAATCAGGATCGGTTTTCGTTCTTCTGGGGTCATCGCGCGGTGGATATCACCATTTGCTGCAATGAAAACCTTCATGTGTTCGGTAATATCTTCGCCCTGATAACCATCCTCAGGAAAGGGGATATCTTCTCCCATTAATTGCCGGTAACGGGCATCCAGCGAATCGCCAAATTTGACAATCTGGTTTCCGGCGTCATTAATATAGAATTCCCGGGTGACGGCGTAGCCGGTCCAGTCGGCCACTGCCGCTAAGATATCGCCGATGGCTCCGCCTCTGGCATTGCCCATGTGCATCGGTCCGGTGGGATTGGCCGAAATAAACTCCAGGTTGAATTTTTTTCCGGCATTTTTCTGGCTCCGGCCATAATCAGCTTTCAGATCTGCCACTTCGGCTAAAACCGCATATTGCCAGTAGGGTTTCAGTTTAAAATTAATAAAGCCCGGTCCCGCTATTTCAATTGACTCAACGTAGGTGTCCGCGGTTTTCATATTGGCGACCAGGGTTTCGGCTATAAAGCGGGGGGCCTTTCTCGTCTGTTTAGGTAGCTGCATGGCGATATTGGTGGAATATGCGCCATGTTCTTTTTCTCTGGGAATTTCCAGAAAAAGATCTGGCATGGTTTCAATGGCCAATGCTCCCGATTCGATTGCTTGATCAAGGGCATCGCCAATTATTTTTCTAATTTGTTCGGTGATCTTTTCGCGTATGTACATCCTTAATTTCCTCTCACTCTTCTATTTATTATCAGCTAATTATCCTGTTTACTCATTCTGAGTCAGGTTAAATTTAAAGGAGAAGCGCGACCGGCGCTTCTCCTGTGATTGACATTGCTGTCATTTTTATTGGGTAATTTTGATATTCAGGATATTCTGAGAATTAGTCACCCCTTCGATTTCGATGTTGTAGTCGATGGACACCTTGGTTGGTTCTTTATCCTCATTATAATTTACAAATACATCCTTGGTTAAAATCCCCATGGTCACATCCCCATAAGGGGTAGAATACCAGGTCAGGTTTCTTTTGCCACGTTCAAATTCCATAATCGAATTGGTTGTTCCCAAACGAATGACTGACACTTTTTGCGCATCAACACAGACGGTCGTGATGGTTCCTTCCATCCCCGAAACTTCCGATTCTTTATACGTTACACAGGATCGATTGGCTTCTTTATATAAATCTCCTTCGGTCAGGAACTCCAGGGTATCCTTTTCATCTTCATCTTTAACGGTTCCCGAAATGGATAACCATACTTTTTTTCTTTCTTCAGTCATTGGTCTCCTCCTAGAGGTATAATTTCTCCCACTATTAAACCATTGATGGGTTTTTTTATCAAGAAAAATTATCCTTTTAAGTTTTTATTAGGATTACGCATCAGAAAGAAATCGGAAAACCTAGTTGGTGGTGGTGCGTTTCCGTTTGGCTGACGCAATAATCAAGTCTACAAGTTCTATATACCCAATTCCGGTGGCTTCCCACATTTTTGGGTACATACTGATATTTGTAAATCCTGGCAGGGTGTTTACTTCATTGATTAAAATGCGTTCATCATCAGTGACGAAGAAATCGACCCGGGTTAAGCCGGAGCCTTCAATGGCTTCAAAGGCCTTAATGGCGTAATCTCTCACTTTTTCGGCGACTTCCGGGGACAGATCCGCGGGAATAACCACCTTGGAGTCTTCAGTGGCAGAATATTTGGCCTCATAATCATAAAATTCTTTTGATGGGATGACCTCTCCGGGGATCGAGGCCCGAATAACGTCTCCAACTTCCAGCACTGCACATTCAATTTCTCTTCCGTTGACAAAGTCTTCCAGAATCAGTTTATTGTCATATACAAATGCTTCGTTGATAGCGGCGACAAGTTCGGTTCGGTCATGGGCTTTGCTGATTCCGACGCTGGAGCCCATGTTCGCCGGTTTAACAAAAATCGGGTAACCCAAATCCGCTTCGATCTCGGCAATTTTGCTGTCGGCATCTCTTTTCCAGTCATTTTCCCGGAAATAGATGTATTTGCCAGTGGGGATTCCCACGCTTTGGAACATGATCTTGGAAAAAACCTTATCCATTCCCACCGCCGAGCTTAACACCCCGCACCCCACATAGGGTTTATTGAGCATTTCAAAAACGCCCTGGATGGTGCCATCTTCTCCCATTGGTCCGTGAAGAACCGGAAAAAAAACGTCGATCTTTGTTATTTCCGGATGAGAGAAGATTGAAAAATCGGCTGTCAGGTTGGCCTGATCCTGTTCCCAGGAACCATCTTTAATTTTTTCGGCAGCGCCTGAATATAAAAACCATTTGCCCTGTTTTGAGATCCCGATGGTGACAATATTATATTTATCCCGATCGATGACGCCCAAAACATTGTATGCAGAAACCCTTGATACCTCATGCTCTCCCGACTGTCCTCCAAAAACCACTCCGATATTGAGTTTATTTTTCATATCTCTTCCTCACTTTTCTTTTGAGATCTCACTGCTATTTTTCTATAAAACCATGCCAAAACTGCCGCTGGCTTAGCGAACCGTTCACAAATGCCTGATTATTTTAAACATTCCAGAAAATCTTCTTCGGTGATGACGCGAATACCGTTTTCTTTCAATAAAGCAACCGTGATGCCGTCCCCCGCAACCAGATTTCCGCTGAAAGTTCCATCATAGATTTTTCCACAACCGCAGGAAGGACTGTTGCTTTTCATGATCGCAATTTTCGCCCCGGATGTCCGGGCGGTATCCAGGGTCCGCTGGGCTCCCAGGCGATATTCTTCGGTCACATCAATTTCTTTATTATTATACACTTTCCGTTCCCCATTGACCACGACTATTTCGGCCGGATCCCGGGGAATCGGCATCGTTGCCAATACTTCAGGACAAATTGGAATAGCCTGACCTTGAAGGAACAGCTGCCGCAATTCATCCACCGGGTGGGCCTTGCCCTCATAGTTAATCTTCATTCCCAGCAAACAGCTGGATACTAAAATCTTTTTTTTCTTTTCCAAAGCTTCTTTTAAACAAGTAAAATCTTTCTGATTCATTTTCTTCCCCTCAATCTTCGTTTTTACAATTTAAACTGTCTTCCCGGTAAATCCAGGCGCCCCGCTTAAAAACCATTTTATAGATCATGTCTTTTAAGACAATTTCACCAATTTTTATCACCGAATCGGGTCCAATCGTTACCCCATTGATAACCCGGGCGCCAATCCCAATTTTGGTATTTTTACCGAGGGTCACTGCTTTGCCGATAATCACCCCAGGCTCCAACACGCAATTATTTTGGATTTTGCTGTTTGCTTCAATGATCACTCCAGTGCCAATCCGACAATGATCTCCGATGAAAACACCTGCTCCGATGATTACCCCGGCCCCGACCGCGGTTTCATTTCCGATCATGACATCTTCGGAAATCACCGCACTGGGGTGAATCCTCTTTTGGTTCGCCTGGTTACTCATCTGTTGTTCTCCTATTTTTTCCTGATTCTCAGACCCTTGGGATAGTGGTTTTTGATTAAACCTTCACTGGCTTTTCCAAACCCCAGTGAATAGCCATCATAGCCAACCAGAACCCAGCCTTTTTTTACTTCCAGATTTAGTGCCTCGCCCTTTAAATACTGATAGGTCTGATCTTCATCCATTAAGTCGCAGACATTTTTGGCCTGGGATAACTTAAGCGCCATTGCCAGAGCATAGCTGGGTTCAAAGCGATTTTTTTTAAAGGTCCCCAAATCAAGGCCGGTGCGCAAGAGTTTTAAATTGGCAATCCGCTCCAGATCCACCCCTGCCGGGATGGCATAGAGATGTTCACCCAAAAGATAAAGTCGGTCTTCAATTTTCTGATAAAACTCAGGCTCCAGATTATTTTTAGCAAAATCAGTATAATCTTGCAACTCTGTTCGGGTTGCCTTTTTTAACCGTGATTTGGCATACCCCTGTTTGATCTCAATGGCTTCGGCGAAGCCTTCCGATTTTATCAGTCTGGCAATAAAATGTCCTTCGCCCTTCACAGTCATCGGCATAATCCGTAGCGTTTTTGCGATAGACTGCTCCTGCTTCTGGGTCCAGTCGACCCGGCCATGATCGGTAATCCCAGGTAACTCGATGGTTTCCAGGGTGTAGGGGTATTTCTCAATAAAGGCTTCAATCATCTGTTCATTTTCTTCCGGCGAGAAAGTACAGGTCGAATAGACCAGCACCCCGCCGGGTTTTAACAGCCGATGGGCAGTTTCCAGTATTTTTTCCTGCTTACCCACACACCGGTCAACCCGTTCCAGACTCCAGTCAGCCAGGGCGCCCGGGTCTTTTCGGAACATGCCCTCGCCGGAGCAGGGGGCATCCACCAGGATCTTATCAAAGCTTTCGTAAAAAGAATCCACCAGTCGCTCTGGAAATTCGTTGGTGACGATGGCATTGGTAATTCCCATCCGTTCGATATTAGTGGATAGGATCCCGGCCCGCGAATTAACCAGCTCATTGGCAACCAGCACCCCCGCACCCTGGAGTTTGGCACCGATTTGGGTCGATTTACCGCCGGGTGCGGCACAAAGATCCAGCACCCAATCTCCGGGTTGCGGGTTAAGGACCTCTACTGCGGCCATAGCCGTCGGTTCCTGGACATAATAGAGCCCGGCGTAATAATGGGGGTTTTTCCCCGGACGCACCTCATGATCAATATAAAACCCTTCACTACACCAGTTCACACTCTGGGTTTTAAACGGTAATTTATTGGCCAGCTGTGCTGGGGACAGCTTCAGGGTATTGGTTCTGATGCCTTTACTTTCCGGCTGATCATAGGAATCCAGCAGGCTCTGATAGGCATCACCCATCAGATTTTTCATTTTTTCCTTAAATGCTACAGGTAATTCCATTATGATCCCCATTTTCACAACATATTTATTTCTGGCCGAGCCATCTCTGGCCCTGCCCTGATTATTAACAATACTCGTTTAATTATACGTAAAGGACCTGTCAATTACAATAAATTTGTCAAAAAACGCCGAAATAAAAACACCAACGCAAGCGTTGGTGTTTTTGTCGAGAACTTATAATTGCTGGTTCATTATTTTTTGGGTTTTGCAAAAATCATTCGTCCGGCTGCTGTTTGCAGAATACTGGTGACAATTACCGCGGTTGTGGTTCCGATATATTTCTTGCCATTTTCGACAACGATCATGGTTCCGTCGTCCAGATAGGCAACGGCCTGGCCGTTTTCTTTTCCGCCTTTGACCAGGAGAACTTTCATCTCTTCCCCGGGTAAAACAATTGGTTTTACGGCATTAGCCAACTCATTAATATTAAGCACGTCCACCCCTTGCACGGTAGCAACCTTGTTAAGATTATAGTCGTTGGTCAGAATCTTGCCTTTGGTTGATTTTCCCAGTTTTACCAATTTTGAGTCAACCTCGTGGGTATCTTCAAAATCTTCTTCGGTAATTTGAACTTCGATTTCCAGATCGGTCTGAATTTTGTTTAAAATATCCAAACCGCGACGGCCCCGATTCCGTTTCAACTCATCGGATGAGTCCGAAATCAGTTGCAGTTCGTTAAGCACAAATACCGGGATCACCAGAGGGCCTTCAATAAAGCCGGTTTTACAAATATCAAAAATCCGTCCGTCAATAATTACGCTGGTATCCAGTAATTTGGGAATGGCCGCACCTTTCTTTTTGGCGGGTCGCTTTTGACCGACTGGCACATTGGCATCTTTTTCCCGCTTGGCAATCTGGAAAGCCTGGAGAATATCTTCCCGTTTTTTGATCGGTAAGGAAAAACCAATATACCCCAGCACAATATAAATGCTGATGGTCAGTAGTCCCCCGATCCAGGGAATAGGAATCTGCGAAAAAGCGAAACTGATCAGCATGGCAATCACCAGACCAATCACCAAACCACCAATACCCAGGCCAACATCAATGAGCCGCACATTTTCCATACTGGTCTCAACGATTTTAGACAGCTTTTTAACGCCTTTAAGCATCAATGGAAATAGAATGAAAAAAATAAGTCCAAATAGAACAATCAGAGCCGCATAAAGAATAACTTCCAATTCCGGAGTCAGGTCAATCTCCAGACTTTTTAAAATCCATGTATTGGTAACCAATACGTTGGCCAGAGCCATTCCAACCAGAATCCCCACAATTCCAAATGACACGCGAAGTATCTTTTGTATCATCATCTTCACCTCCTTTCAAAATATCATCTTAAAATTATAGCACTCAATTCTTAAGATTACACTATTAAATACAACAAAAGGCGTGAAATTCACGCCTCACTGTGTACCGAACTATTGATCAAATCCAGGATTTCTTCTTTATCTTTATCTTGAATCAAGACCATTTCACTGACAATGAAATTTCGGGCATTATTCAACATTTTCTTTTCTCCGGTTGAGAGACCTTTTAATCGATCCAATAAGATAAGATTCTTGACAACCTTTGCTACTTCAAAAATATCGCCGGTTTTTAAACGTTCCAGGTGTTCCCGGTATCGTCGGTTCCAGTTTTTTTCCATCACATCCATTGGTAATTTCAGGGTTTCGATCATCTCATCAATTACTGGCTGGGTCACAATGGTTCTTACCCCAATATCATCAACTTTATCAACGGGAATTAAAATTTGCAAACCTTCAGATACGATCTGCATGATGTAATAAGGTTTTATTTCTTCAAATATTTCTCGTTCTTCGATTGCTTCAATGATACCCGCTCCGTGCATCGGATAAACAATTTTATCCCCAATTTTATACATTTCAACCACTCCTATCATCGATTCTAGTTATATTATAACATATAAAAAAGGAATAAGCCTTTTATTTTATAAAAAACTTATCCCTGTGTCAATATTTATTTATTTAATTATTTATCAAATTATTTATCACTATATAATCATAGTTAAACTGATCCGTTTTCGTTTCAGATCCACAGCCAGCACTTTAACGGTCACCACATCCCCCAGCGATACCGCTTCAGACGGATGCTTAATATAACGATCGGTGATCTGCGAAATATGCACCAGCCCATCCTGATGGACGCCAATATCTACAAAGGCGCCAAAATCAATGACGTTTCGGACTGTGCCGATGAGTTCCATATCCACTTCCAGATCGCTCATCGATAAAACGTCGGATCGCAAATGGGGTTTAGGGGCATTTTCCCGGGGGTCCCTGCCCGGTTTTTTAAGTTCCTTGACAATATCGTAAAGAGTTGGGATCCCGATTTCCAGCTGGGCCGCCATTTCGGAATAGTTCATATCGTTAAACATATCCTGCTGTTCCCGGGTCCCCAGTTTTTCTTTCTGGATGCCTTTTAGCTTCAGGAGTTTTTCCACGCTTTTGTAGGCCTCCGGGTGAACTCCGGTATTATCAAGAATGTTATCCCCGTCATCAATCCGCAAAAAACCGGCGCATTGCTCATAGGCTTTGGCGCCCAGACCTTTGACCTTCATCAGTTCTTTTCGGCTTTTGATCGGCCCCGCACTGTTACGGTAATCCATAATATTGTTGGCAATGGTTTTGTTGACCCCGGCCACGTATTTGAGCAGCGCCACCGAAGCCCGGTTGACGTTAACCCCGACATTATTTACGGCGTCCTCGACCGTTGCTTCCAGGACCCGCTCCAGTTCTTTCTGATTAACGTCATGCTGATACTGACCGACCCCGATGTGTTTGGGATCGATTTTTACCAGTTCCGACAACGGATCCTGAAGCCGCCCACCAATGGAAATGGCGCCCCGGATCGAAACATTGATGTCCGGGTATTCTTCGGTCCCCAGTTCCGATGCCGAATAAACCGACGCCCCGGCCTCATTCACCACAATGTACTGCACCGGTACCTTTGTTTTTTTGATCGTTTCGGCGACAAACTGTTCCGACTCCCGGGAGGCAGTGCCGTTGCCGATGGCAATAATATCGACCTGATGGCGCTCAATCAGTTCCAGAAATTCTTTTTCCGCTTTTTCGGCCTGATCCTTGCCAAAGGTTGGATAGATGGTGGTGTAGTCCAGCACTTTTCCGACCTTGTCGAGAATGGCAATCTTGCAACCGGTCCGAAAAGCCGGGTCAAAGCCCATCGTCACCTTTTCTTTAAAGGGCGGCTGGAGCAGCAGTTTTTTCAGGTTAAGGGCAAACATCTTGATGGCCCCTTCTTCAGCCCGTTCTTTTAAGGCGGTCCGGATTTCCCGCTCAATAGCCGGCGCAATCAACCGGGTGTAACTGTCCCCAATTGATCTTAATAAATAGCTTGAGGGCTGAGCTTTGACCAGTTCTTTTTTTAAATAGGCCTCAATTTCTTCGGTGGGGGCCAATAGTTTAACCGACAGGGCTTTTTTCTTTTCGCCCCGGTTAAGCGCTAGAATCCGGTGATCCTTAATGGTTTTAATGGCTTCGGTATGGTCGAAGTACATTTCCAGTTCCGGGTTTTCCGCTTCTTTGCCCTTAACCACGGTGGACTTGATCTGTCCCTTATCGTAGGTACATTTTCTGATCACGCCCCGATAGCTACCGTTATCGGAAATGATTTCGGCAATAATATCCATCGCCAGTTGCAGCGCTTCTGCGGCGCTAGTGACTTCTTTTTCGGCGTCAATATAGTTAAGTGCCGCTTCATCCAGCTCGGCTTCGGTCATTTTTTGCTCTAAAATTTGCTGCGCCAGCGGCTCCAGACCTTTTTCCCGGGCTACCGATGCCCGGGTTTTCTTTTTCTGTTTATAAGGCAGGTAGAGGTCTTCCACTTCCTGAAGGGTTTGGCTTTTTAAAATGGCGGCTTTAAGTTCCGGGGTCAGTTTACCCTGTTCCTCAATGCTGCCGGTGACCTCTTCTTTTCTTTTTTCCAGTTTTCTTAAATATGTTAAACGCACATCCAGATCCCGTAATAGGGCATCACTTAAATTCCCGGTGACCTCTTTTCGGTAACGGGCAATAAAGGGAATGGTATTCCCGCCATCGATTAAATTGATGGTATCTTCGACCTGCTGGGGGCGTATTGAAAATTCTTTAGCGAGTTGATTGATTATCTGTTCCACAAAATTCTCCATTTCTTCATTTTTAAATTGACCGCTGGGGTTTTAATTTCCAAAGATTAGTTTAACATTTTTTTGATATAATCACAAACCTTCCTCGAAAACCCCTATTATACTTAAGGCTGATGGCTAGAGTAATTGTAATAAGACGCGGTTCATGTTAGAATATTCTGTATAAATGAAAAGGAGCAACACCTTAATGGCTATAAAATTTATTGTGGATTCCATGTGTGATACCAACAGCGACATTCTGAATCGCTATGATTTTGATATATTACCCTTTCCGGTAACCCTTGATGATAAAACCTACTTCGATGGCATCAACATCACCCCCGAAATGGTGGTTGATTTTGTCAATCATAACAGTAAACTCTTTCCCAAAACGGCCCAGATCCAACCCCTGGATATTACCAATACGGTCGAAAAACACCTTAAGAATGGTGATGATGTTATTTACCTGGTGCTTTCCTCAAAACTTTCCGGTACCTACCAGACTGCCCGACTGCTGGCCCGGGATTTACTGGAGAAATATCCGGAACGGAAAGTCGCGATTGTCGATTCCCTTTCGGCCACCACGGGCTCGGCACTGATCCTTTATCAGGGTCTGAAGCTGAATAAGCTCAACCGTCCCTATGAGGAAATTGTTGAAACCATGACCTTTCTGGCCCAGCACGCCCAGATCTTTTTTTTGGTTGGCGATATCAAATGGCTGGCTCAAGGCGGTCGGATCAGCCGAAATGCCGCGATGCTTGGCGATATGTTAAAAATCGTTCCGATCCTGTACTTTAAAGATGGTGAAATTCTGGTTTATGAAAAAATCCGCGGCCAGAAAAAAGCCTTAAAGACCCTGTTCGCCATTGTCGAAGAAAAAATGACGAATAAGGAACAGGTCCTCGGGATGATCCAAAGTACCGCGACCGATCTCCAGGAAAAGGCCAAGAAATATTTCGAAAAAGAATTGGGGATTAGAAACTTCTTGCTCCCTGAAAAAGCCGGTTCCACCCTGACCGTTCATATTGGCACCAATTGTCTGGGCATCATGTTTTTTGACGAACTGCCGGATAATTATGTCAATGTTACTCCCTGAAATCCTGCTTTTTTAATATCTAGATAAATAAAGCGCCTTGCCGAATCCATGATCGGCAAGGCGCTTTATTTATTATGTCCATTGAATTCTAATCTGTTCTACCCTCTTGGCGGTAAGCTCGAAGCCACCAGCTGAACCAGTCGGCTCAACGGCATGGTTTGCAGCCAGACCTTCCCCGGCCCTTTTAAGGTCGCCAGGAATAATCCTTCACCGCTTAAAAAGATATTCTTCATGCCTTTAACAGCCTGAATATCAAAGCTCACCGATTCTTCAAACATGCCGATATGACCCTGATCGATTTTAATCACTTCACCGGGAGCCAGATCGTATTCAATCATGGCGCCATCCATTTCGATAAAGGCGGTTCCCGGTCCCGAAATTTTTTGCAGAATAAAGCCTTCACCACCAAAAAAGCCGACCCCGATATTCTTTTTAAAGTACATATCCACATCCAGACTGGATTCACCCGCCAGAAAACTGCTTTTCTGACAAATGATCGACTGTCCCTGCTGCAGGGTCAGCGCTTTGATTTCGCCCGGATAACTGGAACAGAAAGAAATCTGGCTGTTGTTCTGTTCGGCGGTATAGGTGGTCATAAACAACGAATCCCCGGCCAGGGTCCGTCGTAACCCCTTCATCAGACCGCCTTTGGTGTTGGTTTCCATGCGGATGTTTTCGGTCATCCAGGACATTCCCCCGGACTCGGTAAACATTGATTCACCACTGTTTAAAGTTACTGTTGCCACCGGGAGATTGCCTCCCTTGATTTCAAAATTCATTTTTTCCTCCTCCGTTTTGCGTTAATATACAAAAATCGCCAATTAATGGATATTTACCCGGAAATTGGCGATTTATTTTAATTTGTCAGATTATTTTTAGATTATTTTTTTAATTTGATCAGGTTGATCAGTCCGCCGGCCAGCAGCATTTCTTTTTGCCGTTCGGAAACTTCCAGCAGCATCACATAGGTTAAGCCTTTAGTTTTATTGATCAGCTTGGCCTGGCCTGATTTAACGGCATCGAGCGCATTTTCGATGATCAGTTCATCGTTCAGTTCGATGGTGTCATAATCGGCTTCATTTTCAAATACCAGCGGCAGAATCCCATTATTGATCAGATTGTTTTTATGAATCCGGGCAAAGGATTTAACCGCCACCCCTTTGATGCCCAGGTAAACCGGTGCCAGTGCCGCATGCTCCCGGCTGGAACCCTGACCGTAGTTGGATCCGCCGACAATAAAGCCGCCGCCATTATCCAGGGCCCGTTGTGGGAATTCGGCATCACAAGGAGCCAGGCAGTAGTTTGACAGGTAAGGAATGTTCGAACGGTAGGGCAGTAATTTGGCGTTGGAAGGCATGATATGGTCAGTGGTGATGTTATCTTCAACGACAATCAGGGCTTTACCGGCGACGGTATTTTTAAGTGGCTGGGTGGCTGGGAAAGGTTTGATGTTTGGTCCTTTGATGACTTCGACTGCAGTGCCTTCTGGAGCTGGTGCCATCACCATGGTATCGTTGAGTAAAAAGTTTTCCGGCATCGCGATTTCCGGCAAATTGATCTTCCCTAACGGATTGGTCAGCACCCCTTCCAGAGCAGAAATGGCTGCTGCTTCGGGGCTTAACAGATAGACATCGGCCGAGGGGGTACCGGAACGGCCAAAGAAGTTCCGGTTGAAGGTTCGCAGTGACACCGCATCGGTGGAAGGTGCCTGACCCATCCCGATACAGGGACCACAACCGCATTCCAGCACCCGGGCACCGGCATTGAGCAGATCGGCCAAAGCGCCGTTTTCAGCCAGCATCGTTAACACCTGTTTGGATCCCGGGGCAATCACCAGGGAAACATTTTCAGCCACGGTTTTGCCTTTGACGATGGCGGCAACCTTCATCAGGTCCAACCAGGATGAATTGGTACAGCTGCCAATCGCCACCTGATCAACCTTCAGACCTTCAATTTCAGAAATTTTCACGACCTTGTCAGGACTGTGGGGACAGGCGGTTAATGGTTCCAAACTATCCATATCAACCTTTACCACTTCGTCATAAACGGCGTCTTCATCGGCTGACAGCTCAATATAATCCGCACCACGGCCCTGGGCTTCCAAAAATAACTTGGTCATTTCGTCGGATGGGAAAACCGAGGTGGTTGCCCCCAACTCGGCACCCATATTGGTAATCGTGGCCCGTTCGGGAACGGTCAGAGTTTCAACCCCTGCGCCGGTGTACTCAAAAACCTTATTGACGCCACCTTTGACGGTACATTGACGCAGTACTTCCAGAATGACATCCTTGGAGGAGACACCGGTACGCAGTTTACCAGTTAATTCCACCTGAACCACTTTGGGCATGGTGATATAGTAAGGGTCGCCGGCCATGGCCACTGCCACGTCCAGACCGCCGGCGCCAATGGCCAGCATGCCGATGCCGCCGCCGGTGGGGGTATGACTGTCAGATCCCAGCAGGGTATCGCCCGGCACCCCAAAGCGCTCAATCTGAACCTGGTGGCAAATGCCATTGCCTGGTTTGGAATAAAAAACGCCGTGTTTTTTAGCCACACTTTGGATATAACGATGATCGTCCATGTTTTCCGGACCTTCCTGCAGCATGTTGTGGTCGATATAAGCCAGGGATTTCTTGGTTTTAACCCGTGGTACCTCCATTGCTTCAAACTGCAAATAAGCCATGGTTCCGGTGGAGTCCTGGGTCAGGGTCTGATCGATGCGAATCCCGATTTCTTCGCCTTTGATCATTTCTCCCACTACAAGGTGTGCCGCAATAATTTTCTCTGTTAATGTTTTTCCCATTTTATTTACTATTTCCTTTCCATACTGCTATTTTCCTAATTTTCTCGGTGTGATTTGTTTATACTTATAAATCATGATTGTATTATTATACCATCTTTTTTCCCAACTTTCCATTTTTTTACTTTAACCAGTTCCGCTTCAAATTAAACCGAAACTATGTTATAATGAGGCTCAATCAACTCAATTGTTGCAAGTGGATTTGGAGGGGATCATGACTTTTCTTAAATGCTTCAGCCGCTTTTTATATGTCCAGGGAAGAAAAAACAACATCATCAATCTTTCCGCCCAGATGTCCTACCGGACCCTCTCGGCCTTTATTCCCTTTTTGATGTTGCTTTACAATTTTATCAACTGGTTTTCTGCCGGGGTGAATGAAACCCTGGTTTTTGTGCTTTCAAAAATATTGCCCCAATCGATTATGAATTACGTTAATCTGGCCATGGAAAATGCCAATACCATTTCTTTTTCATTGGGAACCAATCTGATTCTTGGCTTTTTTATTTTGTATGTCTCGGTTTCCGCCATGCATTCGCTGATCACCTCATTAAACCGCATCTTCGGACAGAAAGAAACCAGGGGAATCATCGCGCTCTGGATCCAATCTATTCTATATCTGTTCTTATTTCTGCTGATTATCTTTTTTACAGTTTTCTTCTATCTGTTCGGAGAGAAACTACTCGCTTTTATTTTTAATGCCTTAAATATATCCGAGTTTTTTGCTGTTTTCATCATGCTTTTTACGCTGATTTATATCATTATTGTGCCCACCCTAATTTTTACCCTGATCTATATGTACGCCCCCAAAAACCATCTTGGTTTTTTTGAAGCCCTACCTGGTGGCGCTTTTGTAAGTATCAGCTGGTTTATGATTCTTACTATCTATGCTCTGTTTGCCAACGCAGCCCTCGATTTCAATACCTTTTTCGTTAATCTGCAGGGGCCCTTCTCGCTGTTTTTCGTGGTCTATCTGATCTGTTTTACCCTCACCTTAGGAGGCGTCGTCAATTTGTACGGGGCTAAACAGGCATCAGTGAAACAAGCATCCCGGGAGGCTGAAAATGATTGAGCGGATGATGAATTTAAAAATTGTCAAGCTGATCTTCTTTTTGATGGAAGATTTTGAAGAGACCGATTTTTCCGGAATCTGCACCCAGATGTCTTTTTATCTGTTGCTGGCTTTTTTCCCGTTGCTGCTCTTTCTGATTACCTTTATCGGAAATTTCATCAAACCCTTTGAAACCTACCTCTACGATATTTTAGAAATTTTTTTGCCAAATCTTTCCTATGAATATGTGACAGGCTTATTGGACAGCATGATCAGTCAGGTTTCCGGCTCTCATTACAGTCTGATTCTGCTTGCCTTTTTCTTTTCATCCCTGGCCACCAGAGCTATTATGATTGGTATCAACCAAACCTATGGCCGGAAGGAAACCCGGACCCTAAAGGCAATCTGGCTTTATTCTTTTCTGTTTACCATCCTGTTTACCCTGGCTATTTTGTTAATTGTGGTTGCGTATCTTTTCAGTGCTGATGTGGGAGCTGTTATTTTTCAGAAAATCGGGCTATATACATATTATTATCCCGTTCTAAGCTTTTTTGCCGTTGCTTTTTCATGGATCGTTTCAACCTTTATTTTTAATATGATCTATGTGATGGCACCGGCGCAGCCGTTAAAATTTAAAAACGGTCTTCCCGGTGCGCTATTTGCAACCCTGGGACTTAATATTGCTTTTCGCATTTTTACCTTATTTATTAATCATTCCACTAAATACAGTACCCTCTATGGCAGCTTGGGCGGACTTTTTGCGCTGATGGTGGCAATATACTTTATTTGTGTGATTCTGAATCTGGGCGGAAAAATCAATCTGTACTGGTCTTTATATCAGGACCAGGAATTCTCATTAAAACTGTAGATGTTAGCCCTTGCGTAAAATGTTAAAAAGATTTTACTTTGTTTAAAAAAATGCACTATCAATATTAAGGGATTGTGATAAAATGTTAGTTGTATCAGCACCAGCTTCCAATCAAAATTGAAAGGACACGACCATTATGAATAAAATCGATGAACATGCAGATTTAGCCAGTAACAGGCGTTTTCTCAGTTACCAATATTTTGGTGCCCATATTAATGAAGAAGGAGTCACATTTCGGGTCTGGGCTCCCAATGCCCAGGGCGTTTCCGTAGTAGGCGATTTCAATGGCTGGAACATCAATGATCATCTCATGAAACCCGTTTCCGGCACCCATGGTGTCTGGGAGCTTTTTATCCCGGAACTATCCCAGGGACTGCTTTACAAATATGCTGTTCGCCAACATGATGGCGAGCTCGCCTATAAAGCCGATCCCTTTGGTTTTTACAGTGAGGTTAAGCCTAAAACAGCTTCCATTATCTGGGAACTTGATGGCTATGACTGGCAGGATGACAGCTGGTGCAAAAAAAGAAACGAAACCGATTGGCTGAAAATGCCGATAAATATTTATGAAGCCCATCTGGGTAGCTGGAAACGCAATGAACAAGGGGATTACCTGAGCTACCATGAACTGGCCGATCAACTGGTGCCCTATCTGGTGGAAATGCATTATACCCACATTGAACTGATGCCGATCATGGAACATCCCTTTGACGGTTCCTGGGGTTATCAGCTGACCGGCTATTACGCCGCCACCAGCCGCTACGGCGATCCTCAGGGCTTAATGCATTTCATCGATTGCTGCCATCAGGCCGGTATTGGTGTGATTCTGGATTGGGTGCCCGGTCACTTCTGCAAAGATGATCAGGGCTTACGGCATTTTGACGGCACCAGTCAATACGAGTTTTCCGAACACCAGCAATGGGGCACCATGGTCTTTGATTACGGCAAACCGGAAGTATTGGACTTTCTCATCTCCAATGCCCACTTCTGGTTTGACCGCTACCATGTTGATGGCCTCCGTATCGATGGGGTAGCCAGCATGATTGAGCTGAACCACGGCCTGGACGGTGAACCCTTTCGCAACCACGAGGGCGGCACCGATCGGCTCGAAGCCCTGTCCTTTCTCCGGGAGTTGAATACCATCATTTTCAGAGATTTTCCCTTTGCCATTATGTCAGCCGAAGATTCCACCGCCTATCCGATGGTCACCTGGCCAGTGGATAAGGGCGGCCTCGGCTTTAATCTGAAGTGGGACATGGGCTGGATGCACGATACCCTGGATTATATGAAAACCGATCCGATGTTCAGAAACCGCTTCCACCATCTGTTAACCTTTTCGATGGCCTATGCATTCAACGAGAATTTTATCCTGCCGCTGTCTCATGACGAAGTGGTTCACAGCAAACGAACCATCCTTGACAAGATGTTTGGCGATTATAATATGAAATTCGACCAGTTTCGAATCCTCTTCGGTTACCTAATGACCCATCCCGGCAAAAAACTTTCGTTTATGGGCAATGAATTTGCCCCCTTTCTGGAGTGGCGGGTGGACGAATCGCTGGAATGGTTTTTGCTGGATTATCAGAAACATCGGGAAATTCACACCTATATTAAAGATCTGAATAAGTTTTATCGCAAAGAAAAAGCGCTCTGGATCGATGACCATAGCTGGGGCGGTTTTGAATGGCTGGAACCAAACAATAGTGAACAGAGTATTCTTATTTTTAAACGGCTGGGTTCAGAGGCCAAAGATACCCTGATCACGATTATCAATTTCTGTCCGCTAAGTTATGCTGATTATCAGATCGGTGTTCCGGCCGGGGGCAATTACCGGCTGGCCTTTAATTCCGATGACTGCAGCTATGGCGGCAGCGATTTTAACATGAAAAAAACCATGAAGGCTCAAGCCATCCCCCTCCATGGACAGGACTATTCGGTTTCCCTCAATATTCCACCCTCAGCGGTGATTGTTCTAAAAGGCATTGTTCCCCGGGTAAGCGCTAAAGCGAAACCGGAACCGGCTAAAAAAACGAAAGCAAAAAAATAAACCACGCGATCATAAATTTTTAATAAAACTAGCTTTGTTGAAAGGAACTACCATGAATTCTTCAGAAAGAGAAAAGAAAAAAGCATACTATAAGGCTACCTTTAGCAAAAAAATCGAAGAGGTTTCCGGTAATTGTCTGGCCGACTCCTCGGTTTTTAATCAATACCAGGCCTTGGCTGAAATGGTGATGGAAAACATCACCTCCCAATGGGCTAAAACCAATACCCTCTATAATAAAAACGAATCCAAGCAGGTCTACTTTTTTTCCATTGAATTTCTGATTGGACGACTCTTGAAATCTTATCTTAATAATTTAGGCGTTGGTGATCTGGTTCAGGAATGCGCCGAAGAAATGGGTCTTGACTATGAAGCCGTCCTTGCGCAAGAGTCCGACCCGGGTTTGGGAAATGGTGGCCTGGGTCGGTTAATGGCCTGCTATCTGGATTCCTCTTCGGCTATGGGGATGCCGGCCCACGGCAATGGCATCCGTTATAAATACGGCCTGTTTGAGCAGCGTATTATCAATGGTGAACAGATTGAAGTGGCCGATAACTGGCTTAAAAACGGCTATCCCTTTGAAATCCGAAATCCCGATAAGTCGGTCATCGTAAAATACTATGGCCAGATTCATTCCGAAAAAATTAATGGCAACCTGACCTTTGTCCACGAAAATTACGAACCGATTATGGCAGTCCCCTATGATGTTCCGATTAAAGGTTATTGCAACGAAACGGTAAATTCCTTACGACTGTGGAGCGCCGAGCCGCTGGAAGCCTTCGATCTCCCCAGTTTTAACCAGGGTCATTTTTTAAACGCGGTCCGCCATAAATCTGAAGCCGAAGCCATCAGCCAAATCTTGTATCCCAATGACAATGGCTTCGACGGCAAGCTGCTGCGGCTCAAACAAGAGTACTTTTTTGTCTGCGCCGGATTAAAGCGGATCATTGTCGATTTTAAACGCTCCAATAATAATTCCATGGATGGTTTCAGCGATAAAATTTGTATTCACATTAATGATACCCATCCGGCTTTATGCGGTCCCGAACTGATGCGGGTACTGATGGATGAAGAAGGCCTGGGTTGGGAGGAATCCTGGAAGATCACGGTGGCCGCGATGAGTTTCACCAACCATACGGTGCTTCCGGAAGCGCTGGAAAAATGGCCGGTAGAGATGATGAAGGATTTATTACCCCGGATTTATATGATCATTGAAGAAATCAACCGCCGTTTTCTGCTGGATCTGGATAGTGAGTATCCCCATGATCTGGACCGAAACCACAGCCTTTCGATTATCCGGGACAATTATGTCCATATGGCCAGCCTGGCCATTGTCTCCAGCCATTCCGTCAATGGTGTGGCGGCCCTCCACAGCAAAATTCTGAGAGAAGAAACCTTTAACGGCTATTACCAGGTTTTCCCCAAGCGGTTCCATTCGGTAACCAACGGAGTATCGCCGCGACGTTTTCTGATGAGCAGCAATCCCGAGCTGAAAACACTACTTAATGAATCGATTGGAACGGATTGGGATCATAATCTGTTCCATCTGAAAAAACTGTTAAACTATATTAGTGATCCGGTTTTTTATGCAAAGTTCGATGCGGTCAAGCTGTCAAATAAGGTTCGACTAGCAAATTACATGGCCAGCCATAATGATATCAACGTAGATCCCCACTCGCTTTTTGACATCCAGGTCAAGCGAATTCATGAGTATAAACGACAATTGCTGAACGCCCTCCATGTCCTGTATCTGTATAATCGGCTTAAAGAAAACCCCAACCTGGAAATGGCGCCACGCACCTTTATCTTTGCCGGTAAAGCGGCGCCAGGGTATTACTACGCCAAAGAGGTGATCAAGCTGATTACCGCTATTGCCGAACTGGTCAATAGCGATCCGACCCTGCATGACAAACTGAAGGTGGTTTTCCTGGCCAATTTCAATGTTTCTCTGGCGGAGATCATCTATCCTGCCGCCAATATTTCCGAACAGATTTCGACAGCAGGAAAAGAAGCCTCAGGAACCGGAAATATGAAATTCATGATGAATGGTGCCATCACCCTGGGCACGATGGACGGTGCCAATATTGAAATAATGGAAGCTGTTGGATCCAGTAATATTGTCAGCTTTGGCCTGTCCGCCGATGAGGTTCATCATTATCAGAAATACGGCGGCTATCGATCCATCGATATTTTTGAACAGGATCCCCGAATTCAGCAGGTGCTGCACCAACTGATTGATGGGACTCTGGGACATGGACTCAGCTTCCAGGCCATCTATGATTCGCTACTTTTATATAACGATGGCTATTTTGTCCTGAAAGATTTCAATGCCTATGCCGATGCTCAGAATCAGGTGGATCATCTATTCCGCAATCCGACCATTTGGACGAAAATGTCCATCAGCAACGTAGCAAATTCTGGTATTTTCTCAAGTGATCGTTCAATTGCCGACTATCAACGAGAAATCTGGAAAATCATTTAAGGAGGTCTCACTTTGAATACTGAATGTGTCGCAATGCTCCTGGCGGGAGGTCAAGGGAGCCGGTTAGGCTCGCTGACCTTTAATAACGCCAAACCAGCCGTTTTATTTGGTGGAAAATATCGAATTATCGATTTTCCGCTCAGCAATTGTATGAATTCAGATATTGATGTGGTGGGGGTTCTGACCCAGTACCGCCCCTACATCCTGAATAATTATATTGGCGATGGGTCGGCCTGGGCCCTGGACCAGATCCAGGGTGGGGTCCATATCCTGCCGCCCTATATGGGCCAGAAAGGGGGCCGGTGGTATTCGGGAACGGCTGATGCCATTTATCAGAATCTGGATTTCATTGACCGTTTTGATCCGGAGTATGTGCTGATTCTTTCCGGGGATCATATCTACAAAATGGATTATTCCAAAATGCTGGCCTTCCATAAAGAGAAAGAAGCTGACCTGACCATTGCGGTGATGGATGTGCCCTGGGAAGATGCCCACCGTTTTGGTATCGTAAACACCGATGAGGAACATTGCATTAAGGAGTTCCAGGAAAAGCCTGAACACCCCAAAAGCAATAAAGCATCGATGGGTATTTATATTTTCACCTGGAAAGAATTAAAAAAAGCGCTGCTGGACGATGCCGGAAACCGGGAATCCGAACACGATTTTGGCCATAACGTGATTCCCATGCTCCATGAAAGCGGCAAGCGGATTTACGCCTACCCCTACTCCGGCTACTGGCGGGATGTGGGCACGGTTCAGAGCTATTATGATGCCAATATGGATCTTTTAAATTGCGACTGCGATTTCGATCTCAGTGACCGTAACTTTCGGGTCTTTTCCAACAATACCAGCCGTCACCCCCAATTCATCGGCCCCCAGGCCAAGATCATCAACAGTCTGATCTGTGATGGTTGTATTATTTTTGGCAAGGTTGAGAATTCGATTCTTTCTCATGATGTGGTGATTCACAAGAAAACCAGTTTAAAAAATGTGATTGTTCATACCGGTGCCATCATCGAAGATGGGGCTATTTTAGAAAATTGTATCGTCGGAGCCCGGGCCAGAATCAAGGGTGATGCCCGCTATATTACCGATCCCGCCGACACAACTCCTGAAATACATGTTATCAACAACTGAGAGGAGTAAGAAAAAATGAAAAATGCTGTTGGACTTATCTTAAATGTCGATGGAGAGGATGATTCCTTAAAAGATTTTCTGCAACATCGTAGCTTGAGCACCCTGCCTTTCGGCGGACGTTATCGTCTGATCGACTTTACCCTCTCCAATATGGTCAATTCCGGTTTATCTCATGTTGGTGTCATTGGTTCTCATAAGTACAGTTCCCTTGTTGATCATTTGGGTACCGGCAAGGAGTGGTCGCTGAGCCGAAAAACACAGGATCTTTCGATCCTCTCCGGATCAAATAACTACCATATCGGCCGGCTGATCAAGGTTAATCTCCGGAATCTCCAGAATAACCGGGGTTTTCTGGACGCCACTGCTGCCGAACATGTGCTAATTGCCACCCCCAACCTGGTAACCACCTTTGATTTCAAAAATGCCTATGAAATTCATTTAAAAAATGACAGTGACATTACCCTGATTTTTAAAAAGGATGATCCGCTCTACCATCTCAAGGACAATGATCTCTATCTGGAATTTACCAAAAACCGGGTCAGTGGTCTCCACTATAAACGAGATCACACCACCGGACATTTTTTTACTGAGATGTTTTTTGTCAAGAAATCAGTTCTGGAGGAGTTGCTGGATCTCAGTGAGCGTACCGGCGACTGGGATTTAATGGATATGATTAAATATAATATCGATACGCTTCGCGTTTTTGGGGCTCAGCATACCGGTTATATTAAACGGGTCAACTGCCTGGAAAATTATATGAAAACAAGTATGGATCTACTGGAGTACGAGATTATGCAGGAGCTTTTCCTAGGTAAAAATTCCATCCATACCAAAATAAAAGACAACCATCCCACCCTTTATGATGATCCGGCCCAGGTATCCAACTCCATTGTCGGCAGCGGCTGCATCATCGATGGGACCATTAATCACAGCATAATTTTTCGAGATACACAAATGAACGTTGGTTCTCACATCCAAAACAGCATTATCATGCAACGGTGTGAAATCGGGAGAAATGTTAATCTGAACTATGTGGTCATGGATAAAGATACCAAAATCAGTGACCACACCACCTTAGTGGGTAAACCCCATGCTCCCATTGTTTTAAAGAAAGGCACGGTAATTTAAATGTTAAATGTCCTATTTGTCGCTTCGGAAGCTTACCCTTTTTCAAAAAGTGGTGGCTTGGGGGATGTGCTTGGCGCTCTGCCAAAAGCGTTTCCCGAAGATGTCGATGCCCGGGTTATGCTTCCCTATTACAGCTCCATTCCAGAAGAACTGTGTCGAAAAATAAAGCCCCTTAAGCATTTTCAGATATGGATGTCTGACACCCTTCATTATTGCGGCCTGTTGACCTGTGAATACGAAGGCGTCACCTTTTATTTTATTGACAATGAGGCTTTTTTTAAACGCCCATCGCTGTATGGCTATTACGATGACGGTGAACGATTCAGCTTTTTTTGTCGGGCAGTGCTGGACTCCCTGCCGCTGCTGGATTTCACCCCAGATATCGTTCACTGTAATGATTGGCAGACAGCCGCCGTTCCCTATCTGCTCAAACATCAGTATCGCCGGGCTTTCCCTGATACAAAGGTGGTTTTTACGATCCATAATATTCGTTATCAGGGAGTTTATGGTTTTCACGATATCAGCCCCTATCTCCATCTCGGCTTCTTACCCTCCGACCTGGAGTATTACGGAAAAATCAATCTGATGAAAGGGGCTCTTTATGCTGCTGATTTAATTACCACCGTCAGCCCTACCTATGCTGAAGAACTAACTGATCCCTATTACGGGGAAGGACTGGATGGAGTGATCCGTCATCTCAAGCATCAGGTGGTGGGGATTCTCAATGGCATCGATGAATCCATTTATGATCCCAAAACTGATCCCGCCTTGTTTGTTCCCTACGATAACCCGGAAAAAAAGAAAGCGGATAACAAAAAAGCCCTGCAGGAGTATTTCGACCTGCCCGTCCGGGCGGACGTTCCGATGGTATCGATGATCACCCGGTTGGTGGAACAAAAAGGCCTTGATCTGGTGTCCAACGTGATCCATGAAATTTTACAACAGGATCTTCAACTGGTGATTCTGGGGACGGGTGATTCGGTTTATGAAAATCTGTTCCGAAGCATCGCCTACAACTACCCGGATAAAATGGTGACCATCATCGACTTTGACGAAGATCTGTCCCGAAAAATCTATGCCGCCAGTGATTTCTTCCTGATGCCGTCTAAATTTGAACCCTGTGGCCTCTCTCAGATGATTGCCATGCGTTATGGCGCTGTGCCTATCGTTCGGGAAACCGGCGGACTCAAGGATACCGTCAGCTATTTTAATACCAAGACCAAAAAGGGGAATGGCTTCAGTTTTGCAACTTATAATGCCCATGACATGCTTTTCACCATCCAGCATGCCGTCGCTTTATACCATAATTCGCCGGCGGCCTTTAAAAAGCTGGTAAAAAATGCCTTTAACACTCATTTTGACTGGAAACAATCAGCCGATATTTATCTTTCATATTATAATAAATTGATGGAGTGATAAGATTATGGAATTTCGTCATCATTCATGGGAACAGGCATTTCGCACCCCTTTTGGGGCACTGCCGGTTGGCAGTGCCGTTACCCTGCGGGTCACTGCCACTGAAATTGAAAAATTACAACTACGGGTTCATTTTAATGATCAGGAAGTAATCCACCCGATGATCAAATCCCGGGAATCCAATTTTTGGGAAATTACCATCGATATGCCCCTGACTCCCGGTGTCTTCTGGTATGACTTCAGTTTTTCCTCCCGGGGCAGAGCCTATGCCTATGGCACCCTGAGTGACCATTTGGGTGGTGAAGGCCGGGTTTATGAATCAAAACCACCGTCTTATCAAATTACGGTTTATGATCCCAAACGGCAATCACCAGCCTGGTATTCCCAGGGCATCATGTACCAGATCTTCCCGGACCGCTTTAATCGGGGCGCGGATTTCGATCTTGCTAACTTCCATAAAGATGCCATCCTCCACCCCCACTGGAACGATACCCCCCACTATTTCAGAGAGAAGGACGGTGGCATCAAATACTGGGATTTTTTTGGCGGTACCCTGGCCGGCATTACCGAAAAGCTGGACTACCTGCAGAGTTTAAACATCACCATTCTCTATCTCAATCCCATTTTTAAATCCCAGAGCAACCACCGCTATGATACTGGCGATTATATGTGTATTGATCCGGCGTTAGGAACCCAGAAAAGCTTTGAAACCCTGGCCTCAGAATGTAAAAAACGCGGGATCGCGATTATTCTGGATGGCGTTTTCAGCCATACCGGTGACGACAGCCTTTATTTCAATCGTTATGGTCATTATCCGGTCGTTGGCGCCTATCAATCTAAAGACTCAGAGTATTATCCCTGGTACACCTTCACTGACTACCCCAAAACCTACACCTGCTGGTGGGGGGTTGACGCCATGCCGAATACCAATGAGATGCATCCCAATTTTCAGGCCTTTATTTATAAAAACAAAGACAGTGTTATCCGTCACTGGATGAAGGCTGGGGCTTCCGGCTGGCGGCTGGATGTGGCCGATGAACTGCCTGATCCTTTTATCAAAGGTCTGAAAGAAGCCATGATCGAGGAAAATCCGGACAGTATTCTGATTGGCGAAGTCTGGGAAGATGCCTCCCGAAAAGTAGCCTATGACGAACTGCGGAGCTATTTTTCCGGTTATGAGCTGGATGCCGTGATGAACTACCCCTTCCGTGAGACCTTTATCGATTTTGTTATTGGCGACAAAAGCTCCGGACTGGCCGCCCGGATTATGATGTCGCTCTACGAACACTATCCCAAAGACCAGTTTATGGGTAATATGAACCTGATTGGCAGCCATGATCGACGGCGGATCCTTAACGTGCTCGGCGAAGCTTATAAATATCTGGGAAACCATAGCCATAAAACTTATCGCCTGGATGACACCCAATATGCACTGGCCGTAAAACGATTAAAGCTGCTCAGTCTGATCCAGTTCACCTTCCCGGGTGTCCCCTGTCTATACTACGGCGACGAGGCCGGGGTTCAGGGTTTTGAAGATCCTTACAACCGGCGCACCTATCCCTGGGGCAACGAGGATCAGGATCTGCTTGCCTGGTATCGCCTGATCACCAAACTCCGGGCCGATCATCCGGTCTTTCAGAACGGCTCCTGGAAACCTTATGAAGCCAGCGACGATCTTTTTGTATTTGAACGGCGGAACGATGAAACCCTCTGTTTTTGCCTGTTCAACCGCAATTCCCGTGCGGTTCATTTATTCAAACATCCGGATTTTGCCGGCTGCCAGGGTTTGGATCTAATCTCAGGAGAGTCCGTCTCACTAAACCCAATTGTCCTTCAACCTCTTTCTTATGCCGTTGTGATGGTAACTCCCAATACCTGTCAAATTATTTAGACTTACTCTCTCAAAAGGATTGCGGCCCGCCGCAATCTTTTTTGTTTTATTGTTTTGAGAAAGGGTAATTAAATTAAGATACATCTGATGAACAACTAAAAATATTTGGATTTCTAACTCTTAATAACTATTTTATTGAAAGGAATACTCATGAAAACATCAGAATGCCTTGAAGAAATTGAAGATTTTAAATCTGCATATATTAAAAAAATTGAAGAAGTTTCCGGTGAATATCTGGCAGAGTCCTCCCTCTTAAATCAGTATGAAGCTCTGGCTGCAATTGTCATGGATAAAATCGCTTCACAATGGGCCAAAACAAGATCTGAATACGATGAGATACCCCATAAACGGGTCTACCTGTTTTCGATTGAATTTTTAATTGGACGGCTACTGAAAGCCTATGTCAACAGCCTGGATATGGAGGAAACCGTCAAAATTGCCATGGCTGAATTGGGCCTGGATTACGAGACCATTCTCAGCCAGGAAACTGATCCAGGTTTGGGAAATGGCGGACTGGGCCGACTAATGGCCTGTTTTTTAGAATCTTCCGCCACCCTCGGTTTACCCTTCCATGGTAATGGTATCCATTATAAACATGGTCTGTTTGAACAAAAAATTATCAATGGTGAACAGGTAGAAGTCGCCGACAATTGGCTGCGACACGGCTATCCCTTTGAAATAAGGAAGCCCAATGAAGCGGTTATTGTTAAGTTTTATGGCGATCTCCATTCTGAAAAAATCAATGGCGTGCTAACCTTTGTTTATGAAAATTACGAACCGATTCTGGCCGTACCCTATGATATTCCCTTAAAAGGTTACCATAATAATACGGTGAACTCCCTGAGACTTTGGAGCGCCGAACCGATTGAGGAATTTGATCTGCCCAGTTTCAATGAGGGACAGTTTCTCGATGCCGTCCGCCATAAATCCGAGGCTGAAGCCATTACTCAAATTTTATACCCCAATGATAATAAGTTCGATGGCAAACAACTACGTTTGAAGCAGGAGTATTTTTTTGTCTGTGCCGGTTTGAAACGGATGATCACTCGATTTAAGCGCTATAACAACGATTGTCTCGATGAGTTTGCCGACAAAATTTGTATTCACATCAATGATACCCACCCTGCTCTGTGTGGACCCGAAATGATGCGAATTTTTATGGATGAAGAAGGTTTAAGCTGGGATGATGCCTGGAAGATTACCGTCAATTCGCTAACCTTTACCAATCACACCGTTCTACCAGAAGCACTGGAAAAATGGCCAGTCGATATGATGAAACTGCTCCTCCCGCGGATCTATATGATTATCGAAGAGATCAATCGACAATTCCAGGAAGACTTGCGGATAAAATCCGGGCTTAACGAATTGCAAATCAGTTCATTATCGATTATTCAGGATGGTCAAATTAATATGGCTAATCTGGCCATCGTCTGCTGCCATTCTGTTAACGGTGTTGCTGAGCTACACAGCAGAATCTTAAAAGAAGAAACCTTCAATGGCTACTATAAGCTATTTCCTGAGCGATTCCATTCTGTCACAAATGGTGTCACTCCCCGTCGTTTTCTGATTAACAGCAATACCGGTCTCAGGGACTTGATTACCGAATCCATCGGCATCGACTGGATTAACAATCTTTATGACCTCGAAAAACTTATGGACTTTAAAAATGACGCTCCGTTTTGTGATCGTTTTAATCGGATCAAATTGGATAATAAAACCCATTTGGCAAATTATATCAAGGAGCATAATCATATTTCGATAAATCCGGAATCAATTTTTGACATTCAGGTCAAGCGCATTCATGAATACAAACGACAGCTCCTGAACGCCTTACAGATTCTCCATTTGTATAATCATTTAAAAGCAAACCCCCATCTCGAAATCGTACCCCGAACCTTTATCTTTGCCGGCAAAGCCGCCCCGGGATACTATTTTGCCAAGGAAGTCATTAAACTGATTAATTATATTGCCGATCTTGTCAATAATGACAAAGATATCCGCGATCAGATTAAGGTGGTTTTTCTGGCGAACTTTAATGTATCTCTGGGTGAGATCATCTATCCGGCCGCCAATATCTCCGAGCAGATCTCAACCGCCGGGAAAGAAGCTTCTGGTACTGGTAATATGAAATTTATGATGAATGGTGCCATTACTCTGGGTACCATGGATGGCGCCAACATTGAAATCCATGAAGCAGTTGGGGCTGACAATATCATTACCTTTGGATTATCCTCTGATGAGGTCTCGCATTTTGAAAAAAATGGTGGTTACAGCTCCGTTCATGTTTATGAAAATGATCATCGCATTCAGAAAATTATGCATCAGCTCATTGACGGTACCTTTGGCCACCTAACTAATTTCCAAAGTGTTTATGACTCCTTGCTTTTGTATAATGACACCTACTTCGTATTAAAGGACTTTGATGATTATACAAAAGCTCAGCATCGTATCAATGAACTATTTAAAGATAAAAACAAATGGTTTGAAATGTCCCTCAGCAATGTGGCCTACTCCGGTCTTTTTTCCAGCGATCGCGCGATTCTGGAATATCAAAAAAATATTTGGAAGACACTGTAGATTAGCCCCTCCTTTCCCTCCTTTCCCCCCTTTATTTGGAAACAGAACCTGTATCAGCGATACAGGTTCTGTTTCTTTCAACAAACTTATTTTAGAATTACTACCGCTAAATGAAACCATGCAACTCCGTCTTCGCTGCGCTGCGCCTACGTTTGGGGCTTCGCCCCATAAAAAAATACAGATATAAACATTG
>NZ_JBDODG010000010.1:0-67105 GCF_039830195.1 Acetobacterium sp.
TTAAGAAAGTTAAACATATAATCAACAGATTGAGAAAATTCAACTCTACCACGATTCAGTCTTTTACCACTAATATTTTTATGTTATACTGGGAACATTATTCGTTAAGGAGGGCATTATGACTGGATATATTTTGAGATTTATGAAACTGAATTTTGGGCTCTTTCTTTATGGATTGGGAATTATTGTGACCATGCGGGCAAATGTCGGTTATGCTCCCTGGGAGGTCCTGCACAGTGGAATCAGCCAAACCCTGGGAGTCAGTATCGGTTTGGTGAACACTGCTGTAGGCGCTTTAATTGTAGCGATTGTCTTTTTGCTGGGTGAAAAAGTTGGACTTGGCACCATTTTTAATATGTTTATGATCGGTCTCTTTATGGATCTCATCATTTTTTTAGACTTCATTCCGCTTTTTGATAATTTCTGGATTGGAACCCTGGTGCTTATTCTGGGTCTCTTTATCATTGCACTGGGAACCTACTTTTATATTTCTTCAGCCTTTGGCGCCGGGCCCCGGGACAGCCTGATGGTGGCGGTTACCCGAAAAACCGGGCTACCGGTTGGTCTGTGCCGGGGTATTCTGGAAGTCAGCGTTGTCCTGATCGGCTGGTTCCTCGGCGGGATGGTTGGTTTAGGTACGGTAATTTCGGCTTTTGCCATCGGTTTTTGTGTGCAAATCACTTTTAAACTGCTGAAATTTGACCCCACTGAAGTAAAACACGAAACCTTCGGTGTGATGTTTCAGAATCTTCGCGATCTGAACAAACACAATTAACCCGGCCTATCCAAAAACGACGTGCCGGGTTAATTCCTGACCAATTTATTTCAGTTTTCATCTTCAATCATATCAATGAAAACTCTGACAATTTCTGGATCGAACTGGGTGCCGGAGCATCGATTAATTTCTTCAATGGCTTCTTCGACCGTGAGATCATCCATATGCAGCCGCATTCTGGTCATCGCATCATAGGCATCTGCGATAGCAATAATCCTGGCTTCTAACGAGATCTCCTCGCCCTTTAGTCCATTAGGATAACCGCTCCCATCCCAACGCTCGTGATGTTCCAGAATATGATCTGCTATTTCGGCAAATTCATTGGCGGGACTCAGAATACGATATCCAATTTCGGGATGACGACGTATTTCAATCCAATCCTGTTCGCTCAGCTTTTCAGACTTATCGAGAATCCCCTCGGCAATTCCGATCTTCCCGATATCGTGCATCAAACCAGCGGTCTGAAGATCATGGGAATCCTTGGTACTCAGTCCGATTTTGGCACCAACCTCAGCCGATAGTTTACTGACCCGTTCCGAGTGAAACATTTCTTTCTGATATTTATCAAATAAGGTCTCTACTACCATGCCAACAGTTTTGTTCCGCATTCCCAGGCTTTCGGTCAGTTTTCGACGATACATATAATCTTCAGCCCTTTTAAAAACCCGCTGGATATCTTCTTCCTGATCCAGCTTTGTTTCAAATCCAAATGAAATGGAGAGCTCAACCGTACCCACTTTTTCAGTTTTGGCCAGTTTTTCAATGCGCGTGATTATTTCTTCCGCTTCAACCGAATCTGTTTTTGGTAGCAACACGACAAATTCGTCGCCGCCCAATCTTGCCACCACATCATCTGCGCGACAGGCTTTTTTGATCGTCGCGGCGGCTTTTTTTAGTAATTCATCACCCATTCCATGTCCAAAACTGTCATTTACCAGTTTCAGCCCATTAACGTCGCCCATGATCAAAGACAGGGGTAAGTTTTTGGAGGTATCCATTCGCTCTAGTTCCTCTTCATAAAACCGCCGATTGTACAGACCGGTGAGCTGATCATGATAGCTTAAATATTCAATCTGATCAAGTTTCTGCTTTTTCTCGGTATAATCGCGAAATACCAGAACAACCCCCAGCACATCGCCGTTATCTTCAATAATCGGAGCAGCGCTGTCTTCAATGGCTCGTTCACTGCCATCTCTGGCGATTAGTATCGTATGATTATCCAGCTCCCGGATTTCTTTTGTTTGGATGACTTCCGCAACAATATTTCCCGCTTTTTCCCGGTTGATATCGTTGATGATATTAAATACGGTTTCAATCGGTTTTCCTAACGCGTCATTTTTTGTCCAACCGGTTAAGTCCTCGGCCACCCGGTTAATAAACAAAACATGGCCATTCTTGTCACAGGAGATGACCCCATCCCCCACCGAAACCAAAGTTGTTTCGAGCAGCTTGCTTTCTTTTGCCAGTTCTGTTTCCAGCCGTTTGCTTTCAGTAATATCTATGCCGACCCCGGTAAAGTAGTTTTTTCCATCAAGAGTCATCACCACCCCATTGGAGCGAATCAGAAGTTTTCCTCCGCCTTTTTTAATAAGATTGGCATCGATCTCGCCATAACCTTTTTTAAAGACATCGTCCACTGCCGCCCATACTCGAACCAGATCATCTCCCTCAAACCACTGATCCAATGTCATATTTGCCAGCTCATCAGCGGAATATCCGGTCATCTCTTCATGTTTTTTATTCCATTTAATCAGTCTACCTGCCTCGTCATAGACATACAAGTAGCCCGGGATGCTTTCAAACAGAGCCTTAATAAAAAGCATTTCCCGCTCCAACTCTGCTTTAGCGGTGATTAACTGATCATTTAGTTCTTTTAAAGCATAGGTGCGTTCAGCAACCCGTTTCTCCAACACGGTGTTTTCTTTACGCAGTACATCACTATCCAGCTGCAAACCGGTGATATCTGCAACAATTGAGAACAGGTAATTCCTGCCATCCAAAGAAATGGGGCTTGAGCAAACCTCGACGTCACTGATCTCTCCATTACCGCGACGATGCTTAAAATAAAACTGATTTCGTTCTCTGTTCTTTGCCTGTTCCACTTCTTTCTTAAGCTGATCCTCGCTGAGACAATTAAAATGAGAAATTTTAGTCATAACCATCTCATTGTAGGGTTTTCCATAGAACAAGCAGGCTGAACGATTGCAGTCTTCAATTTTAAGCGTATCAGGATCAATCAGAAGCATAATTTCCTGATTATAACGAAAAAGCTCTTCAAAAAACGATTCTTTATCCTTTATCTGTCCTGCTTTTTGATCATTCAATTTACTCCCCCCCATTTACCTTATTTTTTATCTCGATTCAACCAATCGCTCTTTTTCTGTTTATTATGTAGTCATATTTACCCCCAAATGCAGCTCTTTAACGATGCAGAAAATATAAACCCCTCTTCTTTGAATTCTTTTTACCGGGAAACATCAGTCCATCAAAAAAGCAGCAAACTAAGGTTCGCTGCTTTTAAAGAATTAATATTATTTGTTTCGGCCCGGAATGCCACTTTCACAAGGGACATTAACCTGGCATTTGCCGCAGCCATACCGGGGACTGAATTTTTCTGCAGTTTTATCCAAAAAAATGCTGCACAATCGATGGTCTTTTTCTTTTTCGATGGAAATGGCCTTCACCGGACATTGTTTTACGCAGGCTCCGCATTGGGTACAATACGCATTATAGATATCATAAGGGCGCTTATTCGGCTCAATATAAAGCTCTGTGACCAGACTGCCAAATCTTCCGGCAATGCCTTTTTCAGTGATCAGCCCCTTTGATAGACCGAAGGTTCCCAATCCGGAAAGATAAGCAACATGACGTTCTGACCAGTTGCTGGTAAACGCCAGGGGTTCACCGCAGAGTTCTTCAATGGGTTCGGTAATGCTGAAAAACTTTTTATCTAGGGTTGGTCCAATTGTAGCATAACCAGCTTTATTCAAGTTTGCTTCCAGATGCAATATCAGGGCTCTCAGTAATCTTTGGCCTTCAACCCGTCCAACCAACCATCCCCAGGAAGGCCAGATTTTCTGTTCCCGGTTACTGGTCTTGATGGCCTCGCTGTATGGCAGAAAAAACGAGATCACGGTTCGGGCTGTGGGCAGCCACTCCCGGGGATTTCGGAAATGGCAGCCAATCACCTCCGGCTCCTTGAGAATGGCAAAAACCTCGTCACTGGCTTCACAAAATCCGAAAATGGGGGCATCGTATATTCTCTCTCCCACTATTTCCCGGGGTGCCTTGCTCTCCATTTTTATAAGGTTATCCGGTGAGGTTGCAATAAAGTCTTCAGCTAATTGTACTACTTCTATTTTATCCATTTTAGGCCTCTCAATATGATTCTTTTAATTTGTCTTAATTATAAACCAATCTCCTGGCTTTGTAAATTTTAAGTTCTTAAATCATCAAATTAATTGTTGAAAAATCAACAAAATAGTCTTGTATTTCGTAAATTTGTTTTAATATATGAAATTCATCACTTATGTTATGGTTTAAGCTATGAATGCTATCTACGTCGTTTCATTCATCTCCAAATTTGAACAGTTCATTGCTTTGTTAAAATTAAAAAAAGCGCACCTCCAAACGCCAGATTATCAGTCTGTCATTTGAGGTGCGCTTGGTAAAGGGACTATACCAGCTTTTTCTTATAATCGATGAATTCATCATAGGTCGATAAACGATCGATGATGCCTTCTTCTCTGATTTCAATAATGCGGTTTGCCACGGTTTGCATAAACTGATGGTCATGACTGGCAAAAAGCAAGATACCTTTGAAATCAATCAGACCATTGTTAACGGCAGTGATGGATTCCAAGTCAAGATGATTGGTTGGTTGATCCAGGACCAGTACGTTTGAACCAAACATCATAATTTTGGACAGCATACAACGTACCTTTTCGCCCCCGGAAAGGACCTGAACTTCTTTGTAAATATCATCGCCGGAAAAAAGCATCCGTCCCAGAAAACCCCGGATATAAGTTTCGGTGATTTCTTCAGTGTATTGTTGCAGCCATTGGCAGATGTTCAAGGTGCAGCCATTAAAATAGTCACTGTTATCTTTAGGGAAATAAGACTGGGTGGTACTGACGCCCCATTTGAAACTACCTTCGTCCGGCTCAATTTCTTCCATCAGGATCTTAAACAGCGTTGTCATGGCAATCTCGTTGTCGGCCACAAAGGCAATTTTATCATCCTTGTTGACCCGGAAACTGACGTTGTTGAGAACTTTGACGCCATCGATGGTTTTTGATAAATGCTCGACGGTTAAAATTTCTTTACCGGGCTCCCGATCAATCTGGAATCCGACCCAGGGGTATTTTCGGGACGATGAGGGCATGTCTTCGATATTTAACTTATCCAGCATTTTCTTACGCGAGGTCGCCTGCTTGGATTTGGATTTATTAGCCGAGAACCGGGCAATAAAGTTCTGGAGTTCCTTGGCTTTATCTTCATTTTTCTTATTCTGATCTTTTAATAAGCGCTGAATTAATTGACTGGATTCATACCAAAAATCATAATTCCCGACATAAACCTTGATCTTGCCGAAGTCAATATCGACGATATGGGTACAGACATTATTCAAGAAATAACGGTCATGGGATACTACAATAACGGTTCCCTCATAGTCCATTAAGAATTCTTCCAGCCATTCCACCGCTTGAATATCCAAATGGTTGGTGGGCTCATCCAGTAAGATGATCTCCGGCTTACCAAATAAAGCCTGGGCCAATAAGACCTTGACCTTTTCATACCCGGTCAGACTATCCATGTTGGCATCGAGAATATCAACTCCCAGACCAAGACCCTGGATAAGTCTGGATGCATCGGATTCAGCTTCCCAGCCACCCATTTCGGCAAATTCGCCTTCCAGCTCGCCCGCCCGGATACCATCCTCATCGGAAAAATCTTCCTTCATATATAAGGTATCTTTTTCTTTCATGACCGAGTAAAGATGCTGATTTCCTATCATAATGGTGTCAAGGACCGAAAATTCATCAAAAGCGTAATGATCCTGCTTTAAAACCGACATCCGCATGTTTTCGGGAATGAAGACATTACCGGTTGATGGTTCGAGTTCTCCTGATAAAATTTTTAAAAAGGTCGTCTTTCCAGCGCCGTTCGCTCCGATAACACCATAGCAATTCCCTGGGGTAAATTTTATATTTACGTTGGTAAAAAGATTTGTTCCGCTAAAATTCAAACTTAGTTCTGATACAGTTATCATTAATCGATAATCCTCCATAGATTTATTAATCGGCAATCCCAATTAAGCAAGTTCAGCACAATTTTCAAACTGCCTGAATCTGATATTTTCCGGTCATGCATATCGCGTTTTTCGTTGATGCGATCTCGCCATTGACATGTATGCCAGGGTTTCATAATTTTGTTGCCATTCCGTAAAGAAGAGGCCTTCATCAGAACACTGATAAAGAGCCTCTATCATAATCCGTATTATTATATCCTTTTTGCCGTGTATTTTCCAGTCTTTTCGCAAAATATTATCTTATTATTTCAGAACATTTCCAACAGTCACCAAGCTTCTTCGCTGTTATGATACCGGGCAATAGGTAAAACAAGACTATCAAACGGTTATGGCCAGTAAATCCACTTACTTATCGATTTTAAAAAGATTCTTGTTCTATCATAGTTATTTAATGAATATCTAAGATTTGTCAGGGTATATTTTTAACAGTCAGTCAATTATTATTAATATCGCAAATGACTCAAAGCTCAACTCAATGCCGTTGTTTAATTGGCCATGGTTGGATTTCATATTAAGGATCAGGAGGTCTTCACATGAATATAAAAAAAGCGGCCCTGAGCATCACCCTGGCTACCTCACTATTGGGTGTGTCAAGCTGCACGCAAAGCACTGGCAGCCAGACCATTGAACAAAATATGACTGATGTCGAAGCACAGCAAAATAACGATGATAATTATAATATCGTTTTTGTGACGGTGGATCAGGAACATTATTTTGACGAATTCCCGGCCGGCACCAATTTCAAGGCCAGAGAGTTGCTGGAAAAAATGGGAACCACCTTTGAAAAACACTATACCTGTACCAATGTGTCCACCTCATCCCGGTCGGTTATTTACACTGGCACCCACATCACCGATACCCTGATGATTGACAATACCGAATCACCCTGGCAGGAACCACTCTCAGAAAATCTCACCACCGTCGGTGACCGAATGCTCTCGGCCGGGTACTACTCGGCCTTTAAAGGCAAGTGGCACATGAGCGATGCCAGTGTTTTTGATGATACCAGCCAGCCTGCCATGCAAGAACAGAATGGTCTGCTGGGATATGGCTTCTCCGACTGGAATGCCCAGGGTGATATTATCGGTCAGCTTCAGCAAGGCTACATGCAGGACAGCAACATCACCGGCGACACGGTCAGCTGGTTACGCTCAAAAGGATCTGCTACCAATGCGGCTGGTCAATCTTTTTTTCTGGCTGTCAATCTCGTCAATCCCCATGATATTATGTATTATGATACCGATACTGACGGTGAAGCCGTTCAGAACACGGGACAGACAACCTTCGCCATTGCCGGGGCCCCAGCCAATCTGATTTATGAATCCACCTACCCCGAGGCAGCCATTCCTTCAACCTGGGATCAACCGATTGATGCCGAAGGACGAGTTCCTGCTGATCTTGAATATTTTAACTCATGGAATAATCGGGTTGGTCAGATTCCATCCGAAGAAAGCCGCTGGGAAAATTTCCGGGATTATTATTATAATTGCATTCAAGACAATGATGATCAGCTTTATAACATTCTATCTGAACTATCCAATCTGGAGATGCTGGACAATACCATTATCGTCTTCACCAGTGACCATGGTGATATGCAGGGCGCCAACGGACTCCGAGGCAAAGGCGGATTTATGTATGAAAATAATATCCATGTCCCCTTGATTATCGTCCACCCTGAATATGAAGGTGGCACTTCAATTGATGCAATAACCAGCCACATCGACCTGGCCCCGACCTTTATTGACATGACGAAACTGCCGGATACTAAAAAGGCTGAGCTTGCTGAGGGACTCCCGGGTAGCAGTCTGATGGATCTGATGGATGGCAGCCAAACCGAAATAAGAGCCGGATCATTATTCGCCTATGAAATGATCTCGATGATCGACAGTGAGATGATGCAAACCACCGACCCGACTACAAATATCACCAGTTATGACATTGATTACTCCAAACGGGGCTTTGTTCGCGGAATTACAACGGAAAAATACAAATTTGCCCGATATTTTTCACCGTTGAAATTCAATATACCAACTACTATGGAAGAATTATATGCAAATAACGATGTTCAGCTGTTTGATCTGGAAAAAGACCCCGATGAATTAATCAACCTGGCTGCAGATAAAGAAACCAATGCTGCTCTGATTATGGAACTTAACAATCAGCTTAATGCCCTGATTAACAAAGAAATTGGGGTTGATGACGGTAGCGAAGCCGCCGCTGTTATTTCCAAGATTAATAAAACCGCAAATTAATAGTGATGAAAAACATGCCCCAACAAGATTCCCGGACTTATGCCATTATGGCCAAACCCATTGGCGCAGCCTGTAATCTGCGTTGCTGTTATTGTTATTATCTAGAAAAACAAGATCTGATTGTTCAAAATGATAAATTAATGTCGGATGCAGTGCTTGAAACCTATATCCGCCAGAACCTGGCCATTCATGGACAAAATGCCATTGTGGAGTTTGCCTGGCACGGCGGGGAACCAACCCTGGTTCCCCTTGATTTTTACAAACGGGCGTTGGCTTACCAACGCCAATATGGCGTAGGACGAAAAATACACAATACCCTCCAAACCAATGCGACCTTGCTGACTGATTCCTGGTGCGAATTCTTTGCAGCCCATGATTTTCTGATTGGGGTGAGCATCGATGGGAATGCGGTGCTTCATGATACCTATCGTCAGGACAGACGCGGCGGAACCTTTGACCAAACTATGAATGGCATAAAACTGCTTCAGAAGCACGGCGTATCTTACAACACCCTTACCACTGTTAATGCCGTTAATTCGAAACACCCCCGGGATGTTTATTTATTTTTAAGAGAACTTACTGATTTCATGCAGTTTTTGCCGGTGGTTGAATGTTTGCCCGCCTCCTATGAAGCAGTCTCCGGCCAACGGTTTGCAATGCCAGCAGGAATCCATTCCCCGGTAATGAAGCATCCGCTGACAGATTTTTCCGTCACTGCCAGAGACTATGGCTCTTTTTTGTGCACTGTTTTTGATTTGTGGAAAGAACTTGATCGCGGAAAAAAGCATGTCCAGATTATTGAATCGACGCTCGCCAATCTAAATAATCATCCGGCTGGTGTCTGTGTCCATGAAGCCCTATGCGGCCACGCTGGTGTGCTTGAAATGAATGGAGATCTTTTCAGCTGTGATCGTTACGCCTATGAAGCCTATAAAATTGGAAATATTCTTGACACCCCATTGGCAGAGTTGATGGAGAAAAACCGTCAATTTGGGATGCACAAAACCATGTGCTTGCCTGACGAATGTCTGGATTGCGACCATATCCGGCTTTGTTTTGGGGGTTGTCCCAAAGATCGGTTTCTTTTATCAAAAGACGGACAAAATGGAAAGAACTATTTGTGTGAAGGTTACAAACATTTTTTTGAGCATGTTAAACTCGCCTATATCTCGCAATAAGCTTAAGAGATTCGCGAAATTTTCTTTGTATTTATTTTTTCGGTCATAATCACCAAATCATAGCGGGGATAAGTCAAGCCCCACTATGATTTCTTATAATCCCATAATCGATTCTTTATATTTGCCTTTATTTCTCACTGCGTCTTGCCTTTTTCATAATCATAGCGATAATAATTTGCATTTTTCTTGAATTTCACTTTTGTCAGAATAACACCAATAATCGCAGCACCAACCTTATCCAGATTTTTTTTTGCTTCAACAACCATTGCCCGTTTGGTTTCGTTGGATGCCACTACCAACAAAACCCCATCAGTGACCTTAGCAATAATGCTGGCGTCTGCAAAACTCAATACAGGTGGCGTGTCGATGAGAATGACATCGTACTCTTCCCGGCATTGAGTGATCAATGTCTCAAACGCTTCAGAATTCAATAGTTCCGTTGGCGACACCGGTTTAGTTCCTGCCGGCAAAATTTCCAGCTTATCCAAAGAGTCAATTTTATTAATTAGTGTATCAAGTGGCATTGCATCTGCTAGCATATTTGACAAGCCCTTTTTTCTTTTATTGATATCAAAAATCGCACTCACCTGGGGTCTTCTCAAATCAGCATCAATTAACAAAACCCGTTTGTCGGACTGGGCAAAGGTGATTGCTAAATTGCAGATTGTTGTACTTTTCCCTTCCTCTTTCCCGGCGCTGGTCATTAACATAACCTGATATTTATTATTGATATTCTTGAAATTCAAATTGGTTCGTAACAGTTTATAACTTTCCGTCACATAAGATGAAGGATCGCTTAATGTGATTAAGCTCGGTGTAGTCATGTTATTATGCCTCCTTTTTAAATTCTGGGATGTTACCCAATACAGACATTCCGATCAGCTTTTCAATGTCTTCTTCATTCTTTACCGTATCATCAAGTAAGAACATCATAAAAATAATAAACAGTGATGTTAAAAAGCCTAACAATGCGCCAATTGCCGTATTCAGATATTTACTCGGAGCTGCCGGAACTTGGGGAAGCAAGGCCTGATCCAGGATCCGAATATTTTCGATGCCAACTATTTGTAACACTGCAACTGAAAGTTGTTTAGCCAATTCGTCTGCGACTATTCTTGCAGTTTCTGGATTAGGATGCCTGAAACCAACAGTAAAAAGTCGAGAATCTCCGACATTTTCAATTACCATATTCTTTTGAAACTCTTCATAAGAGATATTCAGTCCTAAATTCTTTATGACTTCATTCGTAACCAGACGAGTTAAAGCTATTTGCTTGTAATCAACCAGCAACTGACTGCCAGCTTCTAATTGTCCAAGCGAAATATCCAACGGTGCCAAAACTGAATTCTCATTTCCAATATATAATACGGTTTTAGCCTCATAAACGGGTGTCACGTATTTCACCGTAACACCGAAAGCTATTCCAGCACCTAAAACCGTGAGCAATAATATCAGCCACCATTTTTTTGCCAATATCTCAAATATTTCCCTTAAATCAACTTCTTTATTTGTTTCCATGTCGAACATCCTCCTTTGTCTATTTTTTTGTCTAAAAATCAATTCCAAATTTCCTGGTTTAACGCTTCTTTGTTACTAAACAGACTTTTTATAAACGCTAAATCTTCCTGGCTGTATAATTCATACCACAATCCATCAATAATTTCCGAGTAAGTTTTTAGACGATAATTTTCATAGGTAATATTTGTATCACCGCTACTCATATTCGTATATTCTTCTATTTTTGAAATTTTAGCATCCGTTTCAACCCCTTGATTATAATAATCATTAACTAATTTAATTTTCTTTTTAAGACTCATCGTTGACAATGATTTTATTAAAGAAATGACCACTTCCTGCTGTCTGGCAATTCTCCCATAATCTCCATCACTGTCACTTCTAAACCTGACATAAAATAAAGCTTGCTTCCCAGTCAGCAACTGACTTCCTTCATTCACAATCAACTTGTTAAGATCGTTATAAAACTTCTTTTGAGCATTGACTTTAACGCCTCCTAAATCGTCTATAATTTTTGAAAAAGTATCAAAATCAATTTTTACAGAAAAGTCCAGCTTGATTCCGAGCAATTCTTCAATGGTCTGGTCACTTAATTCCCTTCCGCCATATGCATAAGCATGATTAATTTTGTCTAAACCATACCCGGGGACATTTACTCTCAGATCTCTGGGAAGTGATGCCATGACCATTTTTTTCAATGATGGATCATACATCACAACCATAATAATATCACTTCTTCCCGTTTCATCAGACCGTTCATCTGTACCATACAGGGCAAAAACGACTGTTTTTCTTGTATCAACCAGACTCAAAAGTTCTTCATTATTTTTATCTAAAATATCTTCCAGAGAGGAGTTTGAATCTTCTGTTGAAGAACCAGTTGCCTGGGAATTTTCCGAAAACAAAGACAACGAACTCATATTAATACTGACAAGTACATAGATGATAATTGCCACAATCAGTGTAAATAGTCCCACCGCAATCATTATTTTTTTACGATTATTCAAAGTTTTCAGCTCCTCTCTATATTTCAGACAAATGGTAAACCAAGACACGCAGATTCAGTTTCTAATCGATTCATTTTATGAAATATGCGAATTTTTATTATTGACTTCATCACTGTCTTTATAAGTTGGTACAATATTTTTCAACATATTAATCAACAATTTTTTATTGGCTGCTTTAAATACCAAGGGAAGTTCGTCAATCGATTTCTTTAGGGTGATATAATCAATTTCAAAGGGCTTCCCAATTCGAATTTTTTCAAAAGGGGTCTCAACTAAGCCTTCTTCATCCATCAGTAATTCCTCATAAAGTTTTTCACCGGGCCGTAAGCCAATGATCTCGATTTCGATATCTTCATTTAACTTCAGTCCGGAGAGTTTTATTAAATCGACTGCCAGGTCATAAATCCTGACCGGTTGTCCCATATCGAGCACAAAGATTTCTCCGCCTTTGGCCATGGCTCCAGATTGGATGACCAACTGAGCGGCTTCCGGTATTGTCATAAAATATCGAATAATTTCTTTATGGGTAACTGTTACTGGGCCCCCTTCTTTAATCTGCTTTTTGAAAAGTGGCACAACCGAACCATTGCTTCCCAACACATTTCCAAATCGAACGGCAGTGAATTTTGTCTTACTTTGCTGGGAGAGCCCCTGAATAATCATTTCACAGATGCGTTTACTGGCGCCCATAATATTTGTCGGATTAACTGCTTTATCCGTCGAAATTAAAACGAAGCGATCGACGCCAAATTCATGAGCGGCTTCAGCAACGTTTCTGGTACCATAAACATTGTTTTTTATGGCCTCAAAAGGTGAACGTTCCATCAATGGCACATGCTTATGCGCGGCGGCATGGAAAATCACATCCGGATGATATGTCTCAATAATTGAAAAGATATCGTTCCGGTCTCGGACCGATGTAATAATAACGTCCAGATTGAGTTTGTTTTCATAATCGTTAATCAGCTCATTCTGAATTTCATAGGCACTATTCTCATAGTTGTCCAGAATGATCAATTTACCCGGATTAAATCTGGCTATCTGCCTGCATAATTCTGAGCCAATAGATCCGCCGCCACCTGTCACCATGACAATACGGCCTTCAAGATAACCAATTACCTCTCTAACGTTGAGGTTAACCGTTTCTCTTCCAAGTAGATCCTCGATTTCAACATCTCGTATCTTGCTAAGTGAGACTTGTCCATCGATCATCTCCCGAACGCCAGGAATAATTCTTACCCTGGCCGCTGTTCGTTTGCACTCGCTGAGTATCATTCTCAGCGTAGCTGGATCCGCTGTCGGTGTGGCTACAATGATTTCATTGACTCCGTATTTATGGACAATGCTGCCAATATCATAATTATTTCCACGCACCTTGACCCCGGCAATAGTTTTATTTAGCTTATTTTCGTCTTCATCAATAAAACCGATGACTTGTCCGTAGTTTAGTGCATGATTCTTAATCTCAGTTGCAATCAGAGTCGCTGTGGCACCGCTCCCGATGATCAATATTTTCTTCTCATGAACCTGCTTATTAAAAAGCTTCCTATTTTTTAAACTCCTGGTCAAACGATAACTGAAACGAATGCTGCTGATTATCGCAATTTCAAAAAGCATGGTTGTCAGATATATGCCAAAATACAAATGCGCACCCATATAAATTAAATAAAAAACCCCAAAAATACTGGATGCTATCCCAGCAATCAAAATTTTCATTAATTCTTCAATCGAAGCGTAAGACCATAAACTGTTATATAATCCAAAATACTTATAAATCAATATTTTCCCAGCAGTTAGGATAAAAGCACTTCTAAAATAAATGGCAACAATCTCAGCTGGAATATTTCCTTCGTAATGCAAAAACAGGGTTAATAAAAACGCCATATTTACTGCCAGTATATCTGCGCCAAACAATAGTATCTGTTTGCTTAATTTAGTTTCCACGAAAAGCCTCATTTCCGACATATAAACGCTTAGTAATGTCTAAAAGTATTATCTGATCAATCTACGATAATTTTCATGTGAAATGTAATTTAAATCTTTTTGGTTTCTTCAACTCAGGAATCATTAATTGACTGTCTTCAATGATATACTGTGGATTAATCTCAAATAATATCTGCGCACAGTTCATACCGAAGGCTTTGGCAACAACGTCATAAGCTTTTCTCATCAGCGGTGGTCGTTTGTCGACATCATGACCATCTGATGCGACAATATGAATTAATCCATTTTCTATCCATTGAAGGGCACTTTTCCTGGTTTTGTGATCAATGATATGACGCGATGAAAGTTGTGCATAGACACCATTTTCAACTAATTCCCGGAGCTTTTCAGGTTTTTTTTCAAAAATCTGGTAACGTTCGATATGGGCCAGTAAAACCCTAAAATCATTATGTTGAAGATTTTGGATCATCGCCTCATGGACCGGATAATAATGATAGTATGGTAACTCCACTAATAAATAACTGCTTTCAGCCATTGAATTAGCCTGCCCCTCTAAAATACCTACCATGGTTTCTTCGCTCAAATAAATCTCATTGCCCAGATAGACTTCAAAATTAATTTTTTCTGTTTTAATGTAATCCTTCAGCAAGTTGAATTGCTTTTCAACATTTTCATTTTGATATCTCGGAAGGTTATAATGAGGCGTTAGAACAACCTTGTTCACTCCTTCATTCATGACCATCTGAATCATTTGAATTGACATATTCATATCTTTCGCACCATCGTCAACACCTGGCACCATGTGTATATGTGTATCAATCATAGCATCACTTTCTTTTGTGGTATTGCATCAATAGTTTTGATGTTACCTTAATTTTGTATTATTTTGTTTTATTCGCATTTTTCTATCCGTCACTACTAATCTCTGCTGAATAGATCTCTTGTATATACTTTGTCTACAACATCAATTATCTCATCGGATAAGCGGTTGGCGACGATAATATCCGAAATTCTTTTAAATTCATCAAAATCTTGAATAACTCTGGAATTGAAAAAGCTATCTTCTTCTAGGGAAGGTTCAAATACAACTACTTCAATTCCTTTGGCCTTAATCCGTTTCATCACTCCTTGAATAGCCGATTCTCTAAAATTGTCAGAGTTTGTTTTCATCGTCAGTCTGTAAATTCCCACTATTTCAGGTTTTCGTTTAATAATCATATCTGCAATATGATCTTTCCTGGTTCGGTTTGCATCAACGATTGCAGACATAATATTCTGGGGAATATCGGCGTAGTTGGCAAGCAATTGCTTGGTATCTTTCGGTAGGCAATACCCGCCATAGCCAAATGATGGATTATTATAATAATTGCCAATTCTCGGATCAAGACATACCCCTTCAATAATGTCATGGGTGTTAAGGCCTCTTACTTCTGCGTACGAATCCAGTTCATTAAAATATGCGATTCTCAACGCTAAATAGGTATTTGAAAAAAGCTTAATCGCTTCAGCTTCAGTTGACTCAGTAAATAGGATTTGAGTATTCTTTTGTATCGCTCCCTGAGCAAGTAGTTCGCCAAAAACTCTGGCTCGTTCAGATTTTTCTCCCACAACAATTCTAGATGGATAAAGATTATCATAAAGAGCATGTCCTTCTCGCAAAAATTCCGGAGAAAAGATAATATTATCTGCTTCAAATTTTTCTTTAATCGCTTCTGTATACCCGACAGGTATCGTTGATTTGATAATCATCACCGCATCCGGATTGATAGCCAGTACATTGGCGATTACTGCTTCCACTGTTCTCGTATTGAAGTGATTTTTTTCGGGATCATAATTTGTCGGAGTTGAAATCACCACGTATTCTGCATTTTTAAACGCTTCATAATTATCAGTTGTTGCGGTCAAATTCAGATCTCGGTTTTTTAAATAATCTTCAATTTCATCATCAATAATCGGAGATTGTCTGTTATTAATCAAGTTAACTTTTTCCTTTATAATGTCTAATGCAATGACTTCATTGTCCTGTGCCAATAAAATAGCATTTGACAACCCTACATAACCGATACCTGCTACAGTAATTTTCATCTCGCTCGCCTCCCTGATCTTTTTGCGGTTCATTTTTATAATAGCTTTTATTCATTTCTCTATGTTATTAAAATCAATCCCAAATTTGGTAGTAGTCTCGATACCAGCTTACAAATTTTCCAATGCCTTCCTCAATATTGGTTCCTGGTTTAAAGCCAATATCTTTCTCAAGATCACTAACGTCGGCATAGGTAGATAACACGTCCCCAGGTTGCATTTCCAAATATATTTTCTGCGCTTCTTTTCCTAATGCAGCTTCTAACGATTCAATAAATCGAGTCAGCTTGATCGGATTGTTATTCCCAATGTTATATATCTTGTATGGTGCAAAACTAGTACTGATGTCATCAACCCTCTCATCCCAATCCGGATTTCCAACGGGCGCTTTATTTATCAGCTTATAAATCCCTTTGATAATGTCATCGATATAAGTAAAGTCCCGCTCCATTTTCCCATGATTAAATACTTTAATGGGCGTTCCTGCCAAGATGTCCTTAGTAAATTTAAAATACGCCATGTCCGGTCTTCCAAATGGTCCATAAACAGTAAAGAACCTTAGGCCGGTGGTTGGTATATTATAAAGGTGGCTATAAGTATGTGCCATTAATTCATTAGATTTCTTGGTTGCAGCATAAAGTGACACGGGATGATCAACGTTATGACTTGTAGCAAATGGTGTTCCTTTGTTACCCCCATATACCGAGCTTGAAGAAGCGTAGATGAGATGTTTCACCGGGTTATTTCGACACGCTTCCAAAATGTTAATAAAGCCGATGAGATTTGAATCCACATAAGCATATGGATTGGTAATTGAGTATCGGACCCCCGCTTGAGCAGCTAAATTAATGACGTAATCTGGTCGGTTCATTTCAAACAACTCATCGATCAAGGTTTTGTTTTGTAGATCCACATTTCTGAATTCAAAATTATCTTTCTTTTCTAGAATAGCTAGACGAGCGCTTTTTAATGAGGGATCATAATAATCATTGAGATTATCGATACCGACTACTTTATATTTTTTATCCAATAGCAGATTGGATAAATGAAAACCGATAAATCCGGCTACGCCGGTAATTAATACTTTCATAAAGTCACCTCCGTTCTATGCCAAATCAATCTAAAATTCTCCATCCAGATATTTATAGATAACTTCTCTCAGCTCTGTCGAAGAGGTTCCGACCGTGTAATCAAAGTAAACAACGTCAACATTTCTTTTTTTGAATTCTATTTCATAGTTGTTCCACTTCGCCGTGCCTTTCCAGTCATCTCCTTTAAAGATACAATCAAACTTAATCTTGTCCCAGGCCGTTAATTTATCGGTATCAAATTCTGGTATTGCACTATCGACATATTTAATAGCTCTCACAATTTCAATCCGCTCTTCAAAGGGTATAATTGGCTTTCTATTCTTTATTCGAAAAGTTTCTTCATCCGTCGTTACTGCGACAATCAAGTAGTCTGATTGTGATTTCGCTCTCTTCAACAAGTTTAAATGGCCAATATGAAAGAGATCAAAAACACCGGTTGTATAGCCAACTTTACATTTTTTCATTTTGTTTCCTCTTTCAAATTTATTTTATCAGTTCTGTTGAATTAACAACTTTCCGAATGCATATACTCAACAACTCTTTCTGAAGCTTTTCCGGTCTCATATGCACCATAAAAGCTTAGAATTTCTTCGCAGTTTTTCTTTGCAGTTTTTTCATCAAGGACGATTATTTTTTCGATGAGTTCATCCTGACTCTTGGCAACCATATATGGCGATTCATCAATATTAAAATAAAAGGTTCTTTCTTCAATCAAATAGCGCTCTCGATCGGGTTGAAATAATATCACTGGTTTCTTCTTTAAAACAAAATCACCCGCTGAGGCTGAGTAATCAGTTATCAGCAAGTCGGCGATCAATAATAAATCTGCCATATCCTCATACATCGTCACATCAATAATGTTTTGATCTTTGTTTTTTTCTAATGATAACCCCGGCGATGAACCTGGATGTGCCCGAACCAGACATTTCCAATCGCAATTTGTAAGATCTTTTAGCTTTAGCAAAACTTGCGTCAAATTTATTTCTCGCACACACTGTTTTTCTCCCTTATTTACTTTTCTGAACGTCGGTGCAAATAATACTATTTTAGCTTGAACAGGAATATTCAGCTTATCTTTGATGTCATTTTTTCGTTTCTGACTATCCTCGATTAATTGATCATTTCTAGGCGAACCGAATTCCAAAAAGGGACCATGGTATACAAATGCTGTTGATAGTTTTTTTTTACCGGTTGTCGACCCTGCAGTCATAAGATCACATTTCTTTTCTTCAAGATAGTGTTTTTTAATATTCTTGGGTACATTGTGCAGTACGTTTTTAAAACCCCGATCTCCGTGCCAAGTCTGGATATATACTTGGCTTCTGCTTTTATAAATATATTTCGACTTTCCAAAATTATCGACCCAGAACTTTGCTGTTGCCAGTTCTTTTAAAGCCTTAACCGAGTCCGACTTTATGGTTCTGACATACGCAGGTACTATTGCCTGTTTCTCTTCCGGGTTTTTAAACAACCAGACAATTTCAAACTCTGGGTATAGCTCATGCAACTTTACTGAGATAGCTTTAGGATTATCAGAATACCACTTCCCACCAAAACTAGTGAAAACAGCTTTTTTCTTTTTTAATCCGTATATTTTATTAAAAAGGAACATAAACATTATATTTCTTATAATAACAGGACTTCTCGCAAATTTTTCCAATGATTTATTTCTTTTTTTTTGTGGTTTCATTTTGTTAGCTCCTTTTTTCCCTTAGTTTTAAAATTAAAGGTTTTATGTGTTTTTTCAAATTAATTCCAGCAATTATTAAATAGATCATTACTACAAAAATCTTGTAAGCAATATTTATCAAACTGATTTCATACATGAATGTAGTATAGCTAAATATGAGTCCCGCACTTATAAAAAAGACATTAATCAGAATTAAAAAAACAAAAGTACTCAGCTTATAACCAATATCTTCAAAATGCATACTTAAAGCAACAATTATGCCCACTCTGATTACCATCGCAATTAAATCAGCAAGGGCGGAACCATACATATCCAGTATTGGTATGAAGATGGCTGATAATAAAATGTTTATCATACTGCTTGACAAGGTTGCTATAAATATGAATTTCGTTGCATTTTTATGGTAAAGCAATACGTTGATATAAAAATAATACATCGTTTTAATTGAAAATGGAATTATGATCAGCGGCACCACTGTCCATGCCCGGTAATAGCTTTCATTGGTAAACAACAGTAAGGCTTCTTGAGAAAACAAAGCAATCAACAAAAATATAATTCCATACGCCCAAATTAAAATATCAGAAAGTTCCGTGATACTCTTTTTATAATTTTTTTCCCTTTTGTTAAGCTGGTCATAAAACCAGGGTCTGAAAGCTATATTTACAGAAGACTGAATCATATCAGTAATTGATCCAAATTGAGTTGCTAAGCTAAATAATCCAACTGATGTCAGAGAAAAGCTATTGTTAATAAATATCTTAGAAACAAAGCTGGTTATATGTGTTGAAATATTATGCGGCAATAAAGGAATCGAGTACTTAAGACCATTTTTCAGCATTTTTCTGTCGATACATATGGTAATCAGATTATTATGGAAAAGGTCAATTAACAAGTAAATGAAGCATACAAAATTCGCAATTAATGATGCCATCAGAACACCATTAGCCCCCCAATCCAAGCCGACAACAAAATATATAATAAACCCCAATTGAATAAAAAAATAGCAAATACTGGTGATTGAGTACTTTGTGGCATTCTCCATGCCTTTAAGGATATCCTGATAAATAGAATATACACAAGAAAATACCAATCCGACCAGGGCAATCAAAAGTGTTGGATAAAAATTTATATCTTTAAAGATCCATGCTATAAAATAACTATTGAGCAGTGATACAATTCCCAAAAAAATCACACCAGATAGAAACACAAATACGATCATTGTTCCAAAGAAACGTTTTACTTGTTCTCTGTCGTTTTTTATATCAACATAAAACCTGATTACATATGCATGTAAAGAAAAAGCTACAATATAACTGGCAACAGATACAAAGCTAACAATGAGATTTATTGTTCCATAATCCTCTGTTGTTAAGAAAGCGGTATAAAAAGGTAACAGCAAAAAATTAAACGCTTTTATTAAAGTATTATTCAAAATGTAAATGATCGAGTTTTTGATAACCATTTTCTTTCCCATAAATTTATCTTGCACCTCATAAATTCATATTGTTTTTGATTCTCTATTCATTTTTTCGGATGCTTCTTCGATGATGTATTTGATTGAATAGTGCATTCTAAACCCTGGTTTTAAAAAGTACATTTCTTGATCGATAACATTCACTGAAACAGCAATTTTTTTCAGATAATGATATTATGATAATATATAGCCTTTCTTTCGTGAAAATAACATATCAAGCATTACTATTTAGTAATTATTATATCAGTGTAAGTTGGTAAAATAATTTTTAAAAACAAAAAAACTGGCTGCGTTAACAACCAGTTGTGGATAAACTACTTTTACACTCAGTCTGTACCCGGTTTAACAAGTGCCGCAGATCTTCTGTGCTGCCGAATCACTAAGTAATCCTGATCCGGCAATTATTCATTATGCTTTTATTCCCAACCAAAGTATTGAGTTGAGCACCAATTATTTGCAATTTTCGATCTTAGTACTTAGTAACCGGAGTGTTTGCAATTTCCGGATGATTGCCGCCGTATACAAATTTCTTATACTGGCTGGCGGCCACACTGAACTGATTATTTTGAACCGTCATTGTATCTGACAATGGGGTGTAAAACACATATGTCAGTGGTCCGTGAATAATGTTTTCTTTGACCTCGATTGACTTGACCAGACCATTGGCAGTATTCGTTCTGGAATCTCTCACGTAGACCAGTTTAAAGCCTTCGGTCGATCCTGATGGATGGGCACCGGTCTGTTCTATTTGGATCCGGTTATTATTAATTTGTACTGTTGGCTGATAATTATCGGTCAATCGGATACTTGCCAATTTTCCGAGTGCATATTTTGCTTTGACATCGTTGTTGTTAAAAACGAAATGATTGATTTCTTCACTTGTGATTGGAAATCGAAGATCATAAACATCGATGATGTTATTAACCACGGTATAGTTTTCAGCATATTGTGTTAGATCCATGAAATCCACATGTAATTGAGTTTTCGGTTTTCCCAGGCGTTCAGCATAGGTTTCTTCAACGATAAAGGTATTGTTGGTATACACTCGCGTTAATGGACCCGTTCCGCTTTTGGATTTAATCAAGGCATTGTTCGTTTTGTAATCATTGAAACAGATGTTGTTTTTCCAGGTGTTGTTGGTGTAGGTTACACTGCTGGCGCTTAAATATGCGTCGTATAATGCGACATCAAAATCTGCCTTCATCCCTTCAACGTGATTTGAATCATAGACAACTTCTTTGTTTTCAGCCAGGATGAATGCATGGTATAAACTGGTACTTTGTTCATCCCACCAGTTATCATCGTTCTTGACGCTATTGTTATATACGCCGACAAATTTTCTGGACTCTTTGAGTTGGGATTCGTAGGCGGTATCATTTGTTACGCCCATATATACCAGAACATGGCGGAAATTTTGAATGGTATTATTGCTGATTTCAACGTAATTAAATGGTATATCATTTAAAACGATGAAAGTGTTTCCGGTATTCAATACCTGATTATCGGCAAAGATAAATTGATCGATTCCAAAATCGACTGTTTCGGGATTAGTGCCAATACTTCCTTTTAAGCGATAAAAAGAGATATCGCCCTGGAAGGTACAGCCTCTAACCTCGACGCGGTCAACCTTAGCTGTTGATTTTTCATCTTCGTATACGATAACCAGTGGGCTGGCGCCGGCCAGATTGGTAAACTTCACGTTTGTGATGGCCAGATTCCGGGTCGTGCTCGGATTGAGCAGTGCTTTTGTTCTGTTTTCGAAGATCAGTTCCGTTGCATTCAGACCGGTAATCTGAACATTGGGATTGGTCACCACTTCAGATGTATTCCCGATGTAGAAGCTACCATTCAGAGTGATACTGCCATAGGTATTCAGTGCCCGGCTCAGCAGGGCGGCATTCTCATCTTTCTTGCTGGCATCGTTCGCAATGAGTCCGTAATTGTCTGTCGTAGGCGTTGGTGCGGTTACCACCGGTTCTGCAATTGGCGGCGATGTGCTGCTTGTCGGTTCGGTTTCTTCGGGCACAACCGAAACATTTGCTGGTATTTTTTCAATGACGATTTCTATCGCTTCCAAACGTAGGCTTTGTCCTTCTGACCCGGCAAGAGCACCATCCGATACCCATCCCTGAGCCCAACCTTGATTTTGAATGTGGGTACGATATTTGACTGAATAATCAGCAGCACGCTCTCCTGTCAATCTGATCTGAATACCTTCCAATCGGTAACTCTGGCCTTCTGATCCGGAAAACCCTCCATTTGAAGCCCAATTTTTTTCCCAACCGATATTCTGAACATGGGTTCGGTATTCAATTCCGAGACCTGCCGGCACATTTCCCGACAATTTAATTTCTATTCCCTCTAAACGCAAGCCCTTGCCTTCGGAGCCGGATAAGGCGCCATTGAACATCCAGCCTTGCGCCCAACCCTCATTCTGGATATGAGTTCTATACGTAACCCCCACGGTATCAGCAGCTGTTGTTTCTAACTCTGTAGCAAATGCCTTTGTTGAAAATAACACGATCAGCATCATAAGAACTACCAGGAAGCTCAAACTGATCTTGTTCAATCTGATATTTGTATTCATGAAATTATTTCCTTTCGGTAGCCGGCTGCCTTTCTTTTCAGGGAAGGTCCTTAGCTTTGCGTCCCAACTTTTCAGTTGGTTTGCCTTTTCGTTGAAATTTGAAGCACACAAAAACTCTTCTTTCGGTAACTGGCTGCCATTTTACAGGCCCTATAGTTTTGCGTCCCCGTCTTTCGGCAGGTTTGCCATTATCGTTGAAAAGTTTATTAGTCGCTAATTATTAAATTTTGATATTTTAAAAATGATTGCTCTTGTTAAAAAACACCCATATGTGAGTTTTTTAGTTGCTAAATCTCACATATGAATGTTTAATATTTGCTCTATACTTCTACTCGGCTGCCAAGCTCTGGCCGACCACCAAGTTTTTGTTTGCGGTATGGGGCCAGGTCTTCTAGAGAAAATTTGTTCATTTCTTTAGAGATTTTATCTTAGTACTTAGTAACCGGAGTGTTTGCAATTTCCGGATGATTGCCGCCGTATACAAATTTCTTATACTGGCTGGCGGCCACACTGAACTGATTATTTTGAACCGTCATTGTATCTGACAATGGGGTGTAAAACACATATGTCAGTGGTCCGTGAATAATGTTTTCTTTGACCTCGATTGACTTGACCAGACCATTGGCAGTATTCGTTCTGGAATCTCTCACGTAGACCAGTTTAAAGCCTTCGGTCGATCCTGATGGATGGGCACCGGTCTGTTCTATTTGGATCCGGTTATTATTAATTTGTACTGTTGGCTGATAATTATCGGTCAATCGGATACTTGCCAATTTTCCGAGTGCATATTTTGCTTTGACATCGTTGTTGTTAAAAACGAAATGATTGATTTCTTCACTTGTGATTGGAAATCGAAGATCATAAACATCGATGATGTTATTAACCACGGTATAGTTTTCAGCATATTGTGTTAGATCCATGAAATCCACATGTAATTGAGTTTTCGGTTTTCCCAGGCGTTCAGCATAGGTTTCTTCAACGATAAAGGTATTGTTGGTATACACTCGCGTTAATGGACCCGTTCCGCTTTTGGATTTAATCAAGGCATTGTTCGTTTTGTAATCATTGAAACAGATGTTGTTTTTCCAGGTGTTGTTGGTGTAGGTTACACTGCTGGCGCTTAAATATGCGTCGTATAATGCGACATCAAAATCTGCCTTCATCCCTTCAACGTGATTTGAATCATAGACAACTTCTTTGTTTTCAGCCAGGATGAATGCATGGTATAAACTGGTACTTTGTTCATCCCACCAGTTATCATCGTTCTTGACGCTATTGTTATATACGCCGACAAATTTTCTGGACTCTTTGAGTTGGGATTCGTAGGCGGTATCATTTGTTACGCCCATATATACCAGAACATGGCGGAAATTTTGAATGGTATTATTGCTGATTTCAACGTAATTAAATGGTATATCATTTAAAACGATGAAAGTGTTTCCGGTATTCAATACCTGATTATCGGCAAAGATAAATTGATCGATTCCAAAATCGACTGTTTCGGGATTAGTGCCAATACTTCCTTTTAAGCGATAAAAAGAGATATCGCCCTGGAAGGTACAGCCTCTAACCTCGACGCGGTCAACCTTAGCTGTTGATTTTTCATCTTCGTATACGATAACCAGTGGGCTGGCGCCGGCCAGATTGGTAAACTTCACGTTTGTGATGGCCAGATTCCGGGTCGTGCTCGGATTGAGCAGTGCTTTTGTTCTGTTTTCGAAGATCAGTTCCGTTGCATTCAGACCGGTAATCTGAACATTGGGATTGGTCACCACTTCAGATGTATTCCCGATGTAGAAGCTACCATTCAGAGTGATACTGCCATAGGTATTCAGTGCCCGGCTCAGCAGGGCGGCATTCTCATCTTTCTTGCTGGCATCGTTCGCAATGAGTCCGTAATTGTCTGTCGTTGGCGTTGGTTCGGTTACTGCTGGTTCGGTTACTGCTGGTTCGGTCACTGTCGGCTCGACTGTAGTTGGTTCAGCCACAGTTGGTTCTGTCGTTGTTGGCTCAGTCACCGTTGGTTCTGTTACAATCGGCTCTGTTGCAGTTGGTTCAGTCACTACGACAGGGGTTTTGGGAGGTTTTACTTTTGGCGCTGCCAATGCACTAACTGGCACAGTGCTAAATAGTAAAAAAAATGCGACTAAAAAAACAGATAACTTTTTCATGATGGTATTCCTTTCGGTAGCTGGCTGCCATTTTACAGGCCCTTAGCTTTGCGTCCCAATCTTTCGACTGGTTTGCCTTTTCGTTGAACAAGAAGATTAACAAACAAAAAACTCTCCCTTCGGTAACTGGCTGCCATTTTACAGGCCCTGTAGTTTTGCGTCCCTGTCTTTCGGCAGGTTTGCCTTTATCGTTGGAAAGCTATTCCACGACGAATATTATAATATTAATATATAGTATTTATGAATTTACATTATCACATCTTAGCTGCATTGTCAATATTTATTTTAAATATTTTAGATCAGGTGATTTATTGCTGAATTTTAAAACCAAGTCGTCAAAACTTCCATTAATCATTCGCTTTGTTGGGCAAATTAATCCAACTACCAAGTAAATAATCATACGACTCCGGTGAGAACTTTCCAAATCCAGATTGCGGATGCAAGGTTAATTCGCCAAAGTATAACTGTTCATTTGTTTCGTAAAAATCGACTCTGATAAAAGCAGTATCCGCTGCCAAGATTTCTGCAAGATAAACCATCTTATCGTAATCTCTGGGTCGCGGTGTTAATCGTCCGCTATTTGGAGCATATCGTTTAAACGGCATGAGCTTCCAATCAGTATCATAAATGTCGATATTCAGGACCTGTCCATTCTTTGTATTTCTATTCATACAGACAAAAGTACACTTGACTTTACCCCCAAAACACATAAATTTATAATCTTTCAACTCGATGCCTGATTCATCAACAATGAAACTTTCACAAAGAATACGTGGTTTAATATTTTTGTACTGCCACTCTCGGCCAAACCAATACCAGTTTTTTTTCATCCACTTCTTCAGACTTTTTTTTGCTTTGTCGACATTAAGCGCTTCTTTATCTACGCAAATTATATTTGAACTAGACCCATGTGTGCATTTTAAAACAAAGCTTTTTGGTAAATCATCCCAGTTTATCTCATCAACGCTATCATAGACACCTTTTAGGGGTATTAAATACTCTGCACCAATTGTTTTTCTGATATGTTCTCTAACCTCATATTTATCGGCAAATTTTGTGTATTCCGGTTTTCGATCATGGAGTTTTAACCATTGCAGTTTTTCATTAAAAGAACGCGGGTTATTCAGATTCAAGTTCTTTCCTATTAAATACTTATACTTCAACTTTAAGAATTTTTCATCTGGAATAAGTCGCGAAATTCTTAACCTTAACATGAAACGCACAGCATGTTTCGGGTTTTTTATCCATTTAAATATATTTTTCACTATCATCTGACCCTCACTTTATATTCATTCAGATATCCTCAACTGTTTTTCAACTCCGTTTTAGATAACCGATAAATGATGCTTCCTACTGCTAATATTATACTAATATGCTTTCCATAGTAATAAATCAGACCAACTGACATAAATATATATCCAGCAATGATTGCAATAAAAGAATAGCACAACAGTTTAGAAGTAAGTTTTGATGCTTTTAGTAAATCTTTAACGACGATAATGTTCGCAATATAAAATAATGCAGTTCCCACAATCCCTGTTCCAACCATTAGTTCAATTACATTATTATGAGAATAAACATCGCCTTCGCTGTTTATATAACCATACAAATATTTGTAGTTATCAATACCATAACCAAATAATGGCCGTTCTTTGAACCATACCCATCCCCATTTGATCATATCTGATCGTGTATTGATCGATCCTTCTGAAGTACCCTCTCCTAAAATAAACTGGAACATACTAACCATTCTTCTGCCAATAATTTCATAAAATATTGCGACATTGTTTATCACAAATATAACAATACCGATCAGGACAATACTTACTAAAATGGATTTTAACTTACTTTTCAAATTTCCATTTTCTTTGAAAATCAGAACAGTTGCCATCGATATCACCACAAGGATCAACGCTTTTCTCGAGCCGGTTAACAAGATAACGGTCAGGTTTGTTAAGATAATAATTAAATACCAGTAATTCCTATTTTTTAATAAATAGAACAGACCAAATATTGAAGAAATTCCAATAATTATACCAATTGCATTTTCATTTCCCAATTCACCCCCAAACCGATTTAAAATGGTAAAATCGGCATTGATCAGAATATAAATACTGGCTATAAAACCCGAAAAAACAAAACATTTCATTAAATAAAACACTTTTTCATAAGAATCCATATAATTTATCAGCGATAACATGAGTATATAAATTAGAATCAGTGTTTGAACTTTAGTGACGGATGTAATTGGATCAATGGCGTACAAAACTGATATAATACAGACAACTATAAACAGCATATATATAAACATAAATGTATTAAAGACAATTTTCTTTTGCAAAATTATAATCTCAACCCAAATTAGGCACATTAGAACTAATGCTAGAGAATTACTCACTAGCGTCCACTCTGCTCGGAATGTGAATAAGTACAGACTTAATATATACATAAACATTACGAAATTGGTTACTTGACTTAAAGTGATTCTTTTCATCTTGCTTTACTCCCGTCCAATTTATAAATGAATTAGCAAAGATCTAAATCTTAATTTATATTTTAAAATGTTGCGAATCACAAATTCATCCACTTCAAAATATCAAACGCTCTCTTTTCGATCGATAGTTTTTTTGATTTCTGAAAGGATTTTTCGCTGAGTTGCTTCCTTAGTTCCACTGATTCCATCAGTTTAATGATTGCATTTCTGATTTCTTTTACATTTTCCGGATCAACTAAAATCGCATTTGTCTTGTCCAAAATATCATAGTTAAATGATCTGTCGGCACTGATAATAGGTAATCCACAGGCCATTGCTTCAATGATTGCATTGCTGCATCCTTCATTTAGGGTGGGCAAAACAAATACATCACAAGTACTAAGCATTAAAGGCACTTCATCATGAGGCAAAAATCCCTTGAAAATAATATTATTACTTTCGGGGCGATCCTTTCCGCCACCAATAAGAACCAGTTTTATATTTTCATTTGTTTTCACCGCTTCTAATAAACGCATTACTCCTTTTGATTCGTTGAAGTTTCCTGTGAAACCGACAATAAAATCGCTGCTGGAAAACCCATATTTTTTACGCATCTCACTTTTTTGTCTCGGGAAAAAAACCGTATCATCAACAGCATTTGGAAAGACTTCAATTTTCTCTTCTGAAATCAAATTAAAACCAAGCAACTCTTCCTTCTTTGCTGATGATACCGCCACAACCCCATTTATCCCCTTGAAATACTTTTTTAACCGACTTTTTCCAAGCACTTCTACTCCCCAGGATGTGCTCTCTCCGTAAGCAAAATATACTGGCAATTTAATTTCATTTCCGACAACTGCCGCTGCTGCTCCTGCCGGAAATATAAAATGTGCATATAAACAGTCTGGTTTGAGATTGTATTTTTTGATCGTATTTTTTACAGCTTTCATGAACAAATGAAAGGTAAGCACTCCAGTGTTGAAACCGCCTACTTTCGTAGCGTAAAAATACAAATACCGCGGACAGAATAGTTCTATTACACTGCCATTTTTTGTCTTTTTTGTCCAACTGGTAGGAGGCATTAAATGACTGTGACCAATTTTCTTTCCAACCGGATTAATGACCGTACATTTAATTCCCTGATCCGCTATAGCACAAACAAGTTTATCCACAAACGTATAGAAATAAGGCATTTTTTCATGCGGATAACCATAGGTTATAATACATATATGTTTTATATCACTCATTTAATCCCTCGCAATTTACTAATCAGAAATCACTCTATTTAGATTCTAAATCCATAGGACTTTTTTGTAACCGCCCGATGAAGAATATAAATGATATACCGCAAAAACTCAAATAAAGTCACTTTCGTGTTAATTAGATTGATTAAACCATCATTCACTTTGCAGTATTTTATCGAATATCTAAAACGTTCAAGAGCAATCATTGCTAACACTTTGTGTTTATTTTCTTTTGATAGTTGTTCAATTCTATGTCCAAATCTATTCAAATAAAATTCATCAATAGCTAATAAGCCTTCATAGGTATCTTTTTTTTCTCTAACTTCATAGTGAATGATTAAAGTACATTCATCAATAAATGCGAGTTTGTGTTTTTCCAGAATTCTTGCCAGAAATTCCAGATCCTGATTCCTGTTAAACGACTCATCATAACCACTCACCGCTTCAGCAATATTTTTTCTGATTAAGAGATTTGAGCCTGAACCGATATATATAGACCGCATTAATGCCTGAATATATAAATTGCCTTGTCTGTTTTCCGAAGATACTAGAATTTCGTTATTTCCTTTTATTTTTTTATATTTGGTATAACATGCTCCCCATGTTTTATCAAGCCGTTCCATCAGATCGATTTGAGATTCAAGCCTTTCTGGAAGCATCTCATCATCGTCATCCAAAAATGTAATATAATCTCCTGATGCTTTTTTTAACCCGGTATTTCTGGCAGCCGCACCATTCTTATTAAACTCATGCTTGAGATATAAAATATTGGCTGTATTCGCATAGTTATTCATCAACTTTTCAGTTTCAGATCTAAATTCGGTATTCGCATCATTATCATCAACGACAATTATTTCGATATTTTGATAACTCTGACAACGTGCACTTTCTATAGCACGTTCTAAATAAATTGGCCTTCTATAGGTTGGTATAACAACACTGACTAAAGGTTTTTCAGAGCTAATACTCATGTCAATATTTACCTCACTTAGTATTTGACTGTTTCATCTACAGACAGATTTGATTTATTATAGAATGCTCTGATATAGCTCTAGCATTCGCTCTTTTACAATCTCTTCATTATATTTCTTAGCTTCATCCAAATTTCTCTGACCCATTGTTTTCCTCAACTCTGGATCAGCGATAATTTTATCGATGCTTTCTGATATTTTCCCGACTTCTTCCGGTTGATGCAAAAATCCACCTTCACCATCAGCAAGCAGATCTGTATTACCTCGGATTGATGATGCTACAATAGGTAATCCCACAGACATGGCTTCCATGACAGCCACCGGCAATCCCTCCTGATATGATGGAAAAACAAAGATATCTGATGCCATGCAAATTTCTCGAATATCATTGCGAAACCCCAAAAATCGCACTTTCTTCTCGATACCTAAATTAATTGCCAGCTCTTTTAGGTCATCTTCAAGAACACCCATTCCGCAAATTAAATAAATGAAATTCCGATTCTTCAGTTTAGCAACTGCTTTTAATGCTGTTTCATGATTTTTCCTTTTTATCATTTCCCCAACCGTTAACAAAACCATTGTCTGATCGGGAATTTCTAATTCTTTTCTTTTTTTTCGTCGATCCATCACAACATTATTAACATCAATTCCGATTCCTGGAATATACTCTACTCGACAAGAATTAAAGTGCTTTTTAGCCCTTTCATAGTCTTCTTTGTTCATTGTTATCAGAAGATCTGTGTATCTGCCCAAAATAAGCTCAGCGGGATAATACACTAGCCAGTTTAAGATTGGAGCGCCCTTATAGAAGTGAAATCCGTGAGCCGTATAAATTATCTTTGAAACTTTAGCTTTCTTACCACAGAGTCTTCCCAGGACTCCTCCCATTGGGGTATTGCAGTGAATTGCGTCAAACTTTTCATCATTCATTAAGCTTAACATTTGCCTGTAAGCTTTGCGATTCTGCCTGAAATTGTAAGGGTTTCTATCAATATCGATATGATGAATTTTTATATGATATTTCGATGCATCATCTTTGAAATTCGAACAATTTGCAGCCAGATGAAATTCATAGCCCATTTCCTGAGCTGCAACAATCGAAGGAATGGCAAAATTTGTTATTTGATTAGTTACGTTCATAATAAATAGTAATTTTTTCATCGTTAGTCCCCTTGAAGCTAATTGCTATTTGTTTTCTGAATTTTTCGTGTTGCCCAGTTCTTAAGCACTCTTGTTATCATTCCTCTTCGACCTCTGTCAAAGCGATCGACTCCAGAAATCCCCGTATCTGGTAATTCACTTGATATTCACTCATTGATTTTTCATAAACTAAACTTCCAAAGACCTTATTAATCAATTCCACTTTTAATCCGAGTAGCTTTATAACACCATTGAATATTCTAGTTAAACATATCTTTCTTCCATGTACTTCTGCGATAGTTTTCACCAATTCGCTGGTATTCACATATTCTTTATTCTGGGGAAAGAAATAACCCGAGTCTTCTTGATCAATCACGACTCTGACAAATTCACATAAATTGTCAATGTAAAGCATACTTCGCTCATTTTCAATCTTTGGAAAGCATGGTAGTTTCAACGCCATATTAGCTAGTCTCGGGTAATTCCCTTTGCAGTCTTTTCCATAAATCATCGGTGGTCTGAGAACCGCTACATTGAAATGATCGTCCGCCAATTGAATAATGAGCTTTTCGGCCTCGAACTTTGATATCGCATATGGCGTTTTGGGTGTTGGTAGTGTTTCGGGTTTGATATAACCGGACTCACATCCATAAACTCCCATTGTACTCATGAAAATAAATTGGTTGATACCTGATTGTTTAGCTTTTTTTGCCACATCGAAAGCTAAATCCCTATTTACTTCAAAGTATTTTTCTGAATCACTTTCTTTAACATGAACAATGGCGGCGAGATGATAAACAACATCATACTGAGAAAAGTCTTGGTCTTTCCAATCGTCACCTCTTAATCCAATACTATCAACTTGATATGCTTCCGGCCACTGTCTAAGCCAATTTTCAAAACTGATGCCCACATAACTATTCGCACCAGTGACTAGAATCTTTTTCATTTTAATACTCCTTCGCTAACGGCTGATATGGAACATTATACTTTTATAACCATCATTTTCTTACCGTCTCTTCCGACTCATTTTTATTTTCAGATTCATCCATTTTTATCTTACCCGTACCACCTTCAACGACGCCTTCTTTTTTGAGAACACTTTTGATCGTGCCTAAAAAGCATTTAATATCCATCCCCAGGTTCATATTTTTAACGTACTCACCATCAAGTTTTGCTTTCAATTCAATGGGTAATTCATCACGGCCATTAATTTGAGCCCATCCCGTAAGTCCCACTGGTACATCATTCGCACCATATTTGTCACGCTCCGTAATTAAATCATACTGGTTCCAAAGAGCTGGTCTTGGTCCAATGATGCTCATCTCTCCAACTAAAATATTCCAAATTTGCGGTAATTCATCCAGGCTTGTTTTTCTTAAGATCTTTCCTGATCTTGTTATATACAATTCAGGATTCTCCATAAGATGGGTCGGAATGTCCTTGGGAGCATCGATTTTCATGGTTCTGAATTTTAATACAAAAAAATGAGATTTGTGAATTCCTACACGTTTTTGTTTAAAAAGAACTGGACCCCTGGAATCAATTTTAATGATTATTATGATTATTAAAATCACAGGTAACAGAATAACAATTCCGATTAATGAAAATACTATGTCCAGAATTCGCTTAGTTTTAGAATAACTTATGCTCCACACCCCCTTGTATTAGATTGTGATATATTTACCCTAAATACATCTAAATAATCGATCATCAGCAGCATTTTGATACACTTCATGATATCCTGATGAAAACAGTTAATACGAAAGTGATCTACCCAAGTACATTTACCCGATTCCATAGTATAATTTTCGATTAATCACATATCAAATCGAAGCCAGTCAGGTTTTTTCTTAAAAATATATTATCCCTCTTGTTTTTAAACGGAACCGTTGGGTATAATATGCTTGAGGTGATAGATTATGAAAGTTGAGTACAACAAAATTGTTCGGGATAAGATTCCCGAAATCATTAAAGGCAGCGGACGTACCTGTGAGTACAAAATCTTAGGTGAATCAGAAGTAAGAGATGCATTAAAAGAAAAGCTTCTTGAAAAGGCTCAAATTTTTTTGAAGAGACCCTCGGAAGATGAACTTTCGGATATCTACGAATTGCTAGATGCAATTGTGGAAACCTTTGAGTATGAGCCACTTCATATTGATTATTTAAAAATTCAGAATAAAGAAAATAAGGGTACCTATTCTGAAAAAGTTTTTCTGATCTCAGTAGATGACGGCCAATAGTATTACACAAAAAACGACAGGACTGATATCAGATTCTCTGACTTCAGTCCTGTTTTTTTGATTGAATGAGTTTTGATTAGAATGAAAAAGCATTTTCGAAATGGTTAATCACTTGCTCGCCATCAGAACAATAATATATTTCGATGACATCAAAGCGGATATTAACATCATCAAGCTGTTTTTCTTTTAAATACCAGAGCGCCGTTTTGGTAATTCGCTTTTGCTTTGCCCGGTTCACCGCTTCCCGGGGGTATCCGTAATTGAGGTTTTTTCGATACTTTACTTCGATGAATACCAGGGTATCACCATCCTGAGTAATGAGATCTATTTCACCGGATGGTTTTTTATAATTCATTTCACATAGTCGATGATCGTTATTTTTTAAAAATGCTACCGCTAATTCTTCCCCAGCCTTCCCTTTTTTAAAGTTATGCGTCTTCATTACAAACCTAAATTCCGGATGAAACTTCGGCGGTGGATGGGTGTCGGTCCATACTTCTGAAGGGCTTGAATATGCTCGGCGGTGCCATAACCCATATTGTGATCAAAACCATATTCCGGATACTCCTCGTGATAAATTTGCATCAGATTATCCCGGTAAACCTTGGCAACGATGCTTGCTGCAGCAATGGCGTAACAGGTAGCGTCACCATGAACTATCGATTTCTGGGGAATTTCAGAATCAATATGCAGCGCATCAATCAGCAGCAAATCTGGTTTTACCGCTAATGTACTTAATGAATCCGTCATGGCTTTTTTTGTGGCATTCAGAATATTCAAACTGTCGATCACAGTATTATCTACCTGGCCAATAGCATAATCTATTGCGTCTTCAAGCAGCTGTTCACATAAGTTCTCCCGTATTTTCTTGGAAACCTTTTTGGAGTCATTTACATATAAGCGGTTGGATTCCGGCTTTAAAAGAATAACGCAGGTTACTACTGGTCCAGCCAGGGGTCCTCGGCCAACCTCATCGATACCGCCGATTCTTAAGATGCCTTTATGATAATAGTCCGTTTCAATTGATTTCATTTTTATTATTCGATCGGCTTCTTTATCTCTTGCTACTACTTTCTTTTCCAACGATTCGCCAATTTTTTTAACGGCTGCCCGGGCATCCTCTTTCAATACCGGGATCAGATCAGGATATGATATAATTTGTTTGGTCGAAACATATTCTCTGATACCTGAGACAGTCATATCTTTAAACGAATTCATAATTACCTCTTTTATTTTAGTCATTGTTTTCTATCGCCATTATACTACAGATCTCATATAAAAAATAGTCACCCTCCATTAAACCACACTGCCAAAATACCAACCACTTTGCAATTCTTTGACAAGTTAACCAAAATAAAAAACAACCAAATTTCTGATAAGAGAAATTGATTGTTCTTATATGACTTATTATGAAGCTCTTTTTAAAAATGCGACGCTATTCCGGTCTTTCCAAAGTAATCCGGCCGATCCGGCCATTTTTGAAATCATTGAGAATTAGCACACTGGTTCGGGCATAATCATACTCGCCGCCTTTAATAAGCAGTCCCCGACTTTTGGCAATGGCGTCGAAAACCTCGGGAAGATTTTTTCCCGCTACTTCGATTTTATAAATCGCTTCCAGTTCATCGGGATAATACACCAACAGGTATTTCAGCAAATCAGCGGCAATATTTTCCTTTTCATAAATAGTATCTTTGATGGAGCCCAACCAGGCTAAATGCAGTCCCACCAGCGGATCTTCAAATTTCGGCCATAATATTCCCGGGGTATCCAGTAACATCAGATGGTCCGGGGTGCTGAGCCATTGCTGTCCCTTGGTGACCCCTGGCTTATTGCCAATCTGGGTTTTCCTTTTACCAATGAGACTGTTGATAACCGTTGATTTCCCGACGTTGGGGATTCCACAAACCAGGCACTTTACCTGAGCTTTTTCTTTAATATTCAGCTCATGAATGGTCCTGACGAGGTCGGTTTTCATCCGTCGGTCGAAGGCGTCAAAAAGCACAATTTTCTCAATATCGGTGTTTTTCTTAAACCAGTCCATCCATTCAAGGCTGACTTCCGGATCAGCTAAATCCGACTTATTCAGCAGCAAGATATGCTGCTTGTTCCAGGTATATTGGTTGATCTCAGGATTTTTACTTGACAACGGCAGTCTGGCATCGACCACTTCAATAACTACATTGATGAGTTTGAGCTTTTCTTTTATTTCCCGGTTGGCTTTGGCCATATGGCCTGGATACCATTGGATATATTCTATTTTTTCATCTGACATTTTTAGACCAGTCCAATTTCTGAAAGGGGCCAAATTCTGAAAATAACTTTCCCGTCAATGGCATCCCTTTCCACAAATCCCAAACTGGGATAACGACTGTCTGAACTGTTAGCTCGGTTGTCTCCCATGACAAAATAAGTGCCGGTAGGGACGGTGACTTTCGAAAAATCTTCGTATGCTTCGGTGCTGATATAATCTTCGGATAAAGGCTCGCCGTTTCGGTAAACAACCATATCCTTTATTTCAATGGTATCGCCACCTTTTCCAATAACCCGCTTGACATACTCGATACTGTCACTATAGCTGAGAATCACAATCTCACCATAGTCCGGTTCACCAATGGTATATCCGATTTTATTGACAATCAGCCGATCACCCTCTACCAGGGTCGGAAACATGGAGCTTCCCTGGACCATGACAAAATCGAATAGAAACATTTTTATGATAAAAGCAAGAACAATGGCAATCACTGCGGATTGTATCCATTCTTTAAGTTCCAAATTACCTTTAGATTCCTGATCTTCTTTCATTTTTTCACTTCCTTGCTAGTAACTAATTATTTTTTCAAACGCCAGTTAATCAAAAAAGAGGCTTGACAGCCTCTGAATTACACTCTTTTTTCTTTGACTTTTGCTGCTTTACCAACACGATCACGAAGATAGTTAAGTTTAGCTCGACGTACTTTACCACGTCGCACAATATCAACTTTTTCGATTTTTGGTGAGTGAATCAGGAAGGTTCGTTCAACCCCAAAGCCAGAAGAGATTTTACGTACGGTGAAAGTTTCGCCAACGCCGCCGTTTTGTTTTTTAAGCACGATGCCTTCAAAAATCTGAATTCTTTCTTTTTTACCTTCGATTACTTTAACATGAACTTTTACAGTGTCCCCAACACTAAACTTTGGTGGCTCTGCCTTCATATTTTCTAATTGAATCTTTTTAATAATGTCCATTTCTTTCTCCTTAATATTCGATTTTCGACGTTCATGCATCATGTGCAGAGGACCGTCTCTCTTGATAACATACTGACATATTATACACTTTATTTATTCTTTATGCAAGTTTTTTTAGTATTATTGTGTTTTTCGTATTTTTCAAATAAATCAGGCCTATTTTGTCGGGTGCGTGTTTCGGCCTGGCTTAAACGCCATTTATTTATCTCGGCATGATTGCCGGATAGGAGGACTTCTGGTACTTCCTCGCCTTCAAATTCCCGAGGCTTGGTATAATGGGGATACTCCAGTAGATGGCTTTCAAAAGACTCTTCAGCCAAACTATCGCAGTTTCCCAGAAAACCGGGAATATGTCTGGCAATGGCATCAGCCAGAGTCAGGGCCGGCAATTCGCCGCCGGTCAAGACATAGTCGCCAACTGAAAATTCCAGATCCACATAACCGTCAATAACCCGCTGATCGATGCCTTCATAATGGCCGCAGATAAAAATTATGCCCGGGCACTCAGAAAGCCTGATCCCATCCTTTTGCTCAAATGGTTTGCCTCCCGGAGTTAAATAAATGACTGGATAATTGCTGAAATCGGGAATGCTTTTCAGGGCCGCCACAATCGGTGGAGCCGCCATCACCATTCCGGCACCGCCCCCATAAGGGGTATCATCGACCTTATGATGCTTATTTCCGGAAAAATCCCGAATATTGATCACAGTATAGTCAATCAGGCCAGCTTTGACCCCGCGGCCAATCATCCCACTTTGAAAATAAGTTTCAAAGATTTCCGGGAATAAGGTTAAAAAATAAAACCTCATAGATCCAATATTTCCTGGGGGATGCTGGCGTCGATCCGACCGGCTTTTACATTGATTTCTGTAAAATAGAGCTTCCTGGCCGGAACGCAGTAGACTTTCTTGCCTGCGGTGATGGTATAAACATCCACCCCTCCGGCTTGCATCACATCGGTAATTTTTCCCAGCAGCTGGCCGTCATTGTAAACCGGCAGGCCCAATAAATCTTCGATAAAAAATTCATCTTCATCCAACGAAACCGCCAATTCTTTCGGTATACCGACTTCTCTGCCAGTCAATGCTTCGGCATCGTTACGGTTGGTGATGCCCTCAAGAAACAGCAACACGTTGGTTTTGTGGAGGCGGCAATTGGTAATCTTGTAATCTGTTTCAGTTTTGTCATGGATCAGGGTGACCCCTTCCAGATCATAAAAACGTCCGGGATCGTCGGTAAGCGGTTGAACTTTTAATTCGCCCTTGATTCCATGAACACCAAGAATACGGCCAATGATGATTAAACGATTATTATTTTCCATTATTATCTCCTGTTTTTATGCCCTGAAAAGACACGAAAAAAAAGAGCTGTATACACAGCCCAATGCCTTTATTGGATGATTTCCAACATGACACGTTTATCTTCTTTCGTGGCAGCGGCTTTTATGACGGTACGAATTGCTTTTGCGATACGCCCCTGTTTTCCAATGACTTTGCCCATATCGTCGTCAGCGACTTTCAATTCCAAAATAATGGATTGTTCGCCTTCAACTTCCTGGACAGATACCGCATCGGGGTGTTCAACAAGAGCTTTTGCAATAATTTCCACAAGTTCTTTCATCATTTACCTCCTGGTACTACTCGATTACGTTTTCTCTTTTTAACAAATACTTAACGGTATCCGTTGGTTTTGCGCCATTGGCCAACCATGTTTTGGCTTTATCTGCATCTACTTTTACGAGCGCAGGGTCAACACAAGGGTTGTAGTATCCAATTTCTTCGATGAACTTACCATCACGTGGTGCTCGTGCATCTGCAACAACGATTCTATAAAAAGGTTTTTTCTTTTTACCCATTCTTTTTAATCTGATTTTAACTGCCATGTTCGTTCCCCCTTTCTTAACTTCTTTATCTAATGACATAAAGTCCTTGATAACACTGATTTTACATAAATGGAAGCTTCATGCGACCTTTTTTTGCCATGCCTGGATTTGACATTTGTTTCATCATCTTTTTAGATTGTTCAAATCCCTTTAACAACCGGTTCACATCCGCAACCATGGTGCCACTTCCCAACGCGATTCGTCTTCGTCTGCTGGCATTGATAATCCCTGGTTTATGGCGCTCTTCCTGCGTCATGGATAAGATGATGGCCTCGGTTTTTTTTGTATCAGCACCAGATAAATCCACATTCTTCAATGCTTTTTTACTGGCTCCCGGCATCATTTCCAGCAAGCTGCTGATGGAGCCCATGCTTTCGATTTGTTTGATCTGATCCAAAAAGTCATTGAGATCAAAATCCTGATTTCTGAACTTTTCTTCCAGCTCTTTGGCTTTTTCGTCATCCATCATACTTTGGGCTTTGTCAATAAAGGATAATACATCCCCCATTCCCAAAATTCGCGATGCCATCCGATCCGGATAAAAGAGTTCAATATCGGTCAGTTTTTCACCGGTTCCGATATATTTTATGGCTTTGCCAATCGTATACGTAATCGATAAGGCCGCCCCACCGCGGGTGTCTCCGTCGAGTTTAGTCAGAATTACTCCTGAAATATCAAGCAGGCGATTAAACTCATTGGCAACATTGACCGATTCCTGCCCGGTCATCCCATCGACCGTTAATAAAATTTCAGTGGGATTGATCGCTTCTTTGATGTTGACCAGTTCATCCATGAGTGCTTCATCAATTTGCAAGCGACCGGCGGTATCCATGATAACCAGATCATAATGACCTTCGATTGATTTTTGCAGTCCCCGTTTGGCAATGCCCACCGGATCTTTTACATCGTGTTCAGAATATACATCAATCTTTAACTCATCCCCGAGAATTTCCAGCTGTTTAATTGCCGCCGGACGATAGACGTCACAGGCAACCAGCAAGGGTTTGAATTTCTTTTCTTTGCGCAACAGGTTGGCCAACTTGGCTGCTGTCGTAGTTTTACCAGCCCCCTGGAGACCCACCATCATATAAACATTCTGGCGACCCTGAACAAAGTCCATGCGCTCGATTTCGCCACCCAAAAGGGTTGTCATTTCATCTTTTACAATCTTGATAAACTGCTGGCCCGGCGTCAGGCTGCTAAGCACCTCTTGCCCGATTGCGCGTTCACCGATATTTTTGGTAAATTGTTTAACGACTTTGAAATTGACATCGGCTTCTAAAAGAGCCATTTTAATTTCTCGATTAACTTCCTGGATGTCTTTTTCGCTGAGTTTTCCTTTGCGCTTTAGTTGGGAAAATATATTTTGAAATTTTTCATTTAATCCTTCAAAGATCATCTGTCACCTCTAGTTTTCTTCACTGACATTTTTCAGTTTTTCAACCACCAGCATCAATTCGGATTTAAGCTGTTCGTCTTTTTCCCGATCAACACAATCTAATAGTTCTTTCTCTATTTCTTCCAGAAGAATTTGAGATTTTAAAAACTTGGCGATGAGTCCCAGTTTTTCTTCATAGGCTTCCATCATGGCTTTAGAGCGTTTAATCACATCAAAAATACCCTGTCGGGTAACCGTCATTACCTCGGCAATTTCTGCCAGGCTATAATCGTCGTCGTAGTAATACTCTAAAATCTGCTTTTGTTTATCAGTCAGCAGTTCACCATAAAAATCAAATAAATACTGTTCCCCTACTTTTTTTTCCATAAGCACCTTCATTATCGTCGTAAAGGAAATTTACTTGACGACTTACCTATTGTAAGTCCTGGCGGGGAAAAAGTCAAGCTTTAATTCCCGATTTTCAGGACATTTCTTCAATAATTTTAAGAAATTTTATTCTCAAAAATCAAAAAGTTGTCGCAACCTGCGGAGTCGCATTTCGCTATCACTAAAGCCCTATTCAAACAGCAGATCAACAAATTTATTGGGATCAAAATCGATAAGGTCCTCGGATTTTTCCCCAATACCGACATATTCAATGGGGATCTGCATTTCATCGATAAGGGAAATAGCGATGCCGCCTTTGGCGGTTCCGTCAAGCTTGGTCAGGACGATGCCCTTGATTTCCACACAGTCATGAAAAACTTTGGCCTGGTTAATGGCATTTTGACCGGTAGTGGCGTCAAGGACCATTAAATTATGAATGGTAAACCCTTCACCTTCACGGTTTATCACCCGGCTGATCTTTTCAAGTTCTTTCATCAGGTTGACCTTATTATGCAATCGGCCGGCGGTGTCGCAAATTAGAATATCAGCCTTCCGGGCCTTGGCCGCACCAATGGCATCAAAAATTACTGAGCTTGGATCCGCGCCGGTGGTGCTTTTAATAATGTCCACCCCAACTCGTCTGGCCCACTCATCCAGTTGTTCCACCGCTGCAGCCCGAAAGGTATCAGCAGCAGCAATAACAACTTTTTTTCCTTCTTTTTTATAACGCTCAGAAAGTTTAGCGATGGTGGTGGTTTTCCCGACCCCGTTGACGCCGACAACCAGCATAATCGTTGGAAACTGCGGTTTTTCGGTTTCCACCTGAACCATTTCCACCAGGATTTCTTTTAAAAAGCCCATCACTTCTTCCTTGCTTTTTGACCGGGTTTCTTTAATCTTTGCCCGCAACGACTCGGTAATTTTCACCGAGGTTTGCGCCCCCAAATCTGAGAGAATCAGAGTTTCCTCCAGTTCGTCGAAGAAATCATCATCAAAGCTTCCCATATACATGACATTTTCAATTTTCTCCTTGAAATTGTCAGCCGTTTTTACCAGTTTGTTGCGCATCCGTTCATATAAGCTTAATTCCATAATTGCCTCCTTAGTTTAAATCCTCCGCCCAATGCGAAAGTGAGTAAGTTTTGCAATCAGTTTGCAATTCTATAGTAATTCCATTTTAAGCGTAGTCCGTCAGTCGGACTGACACCAATTGGGATACCCCATCCTTTGACATTGACACCCCATAGAGATTGTCACAAACCTCCAGGGTGGTGCGGCGGTGGGTGATCGTGATAAACTGATTATGTTCCGCTACTTTTTTGAGATAAGTGATGTAACGGTAAATATTATGATCATCCAGGGCGGCGTCCACCTCATCAATCACACAAAAAGGGGACGGATTTATTTCCAGAAAGGAAAAGAGCAGGGCAATGGCAACCATTGACTTTTCCCCTCCAGAAAGCAGGGAAATATGGCGCAGCCGTTTTCCTGGGGGCTGCGCCACCAGTTCTATTCCCCCTTCCAGCACGCCAGTGGGATCCGTAAACTCCAGATAAGCCCGGCCACCTTCAAATAGAATGCTGAAGATCCGGGTAAAGTTCTCTTGAAGCTTAATAAAGTTAGCCTTAAACTGCTCGGTCATCGCGTCGTATAACGTGTTGATGATGTCCAATAGTTCACTTTTTCCAGCTTTGAGATCATCCATTTGTTCTTTCATAAAATCATGCCGGGTGATGATTTCCTCATACTCTTCGATGGCGTTGAGATTTACGTTCCCCAGAGCGCTAATTTTTTCTCTTAAGGTTCGTTGGCGTTCTTCGGACAAATCCAACTCATCAAGCTTGTGTTCAGCTTCCAGTTGGCGGTAGGCATCTTCGGCCATTAAATAGTTGATTTCATAGCTCTTATACATATTCTCTTCCCAATGGCTCATCTGTAGCTGCAGACTGTTCAACTGGGTGGAAATAGTATTTTTTATGTCATTGTCAATAATCAATTGATGATTGTCATTTTTTATTTCCTCCTGCAGTGTTTCCAGCCGCTGGACATTGGTTTTTTGGAGTTCCACCGATTTTTTATTTTTATCCCGATGGGCTTCAATCAGCTTGCTTAACCGCTGATGATCAGCTCCAAGTTTTTCCTGGAGTCGGGTCAATTCCAGCGAGTCATTCTGGTAGCTCGCCATTTCTTCCGCCAGTGCGGTTTTTCTGGCCACCTGGTGAGTCAACTGTTCCTGCATCAAAACGATTTGCTGATCAAAACCGGCTATTTCGCCTTTGATCTGGGTGATAATCATCTGGCTTTCTGATATTTTCAATCGTAAATCGTCCAGTTTTTGTCTGATCTCCTGAGCGTGATCATCGGTTTCCTGCACTTTTGTAACTTCCTTAGCCTGATTGTATGCTGTTTCGATTTCCGACAGTTCTTTGTTCAAACATTCAAGTTTTTGATTCAGCGCCTGAAGTTTTTGCTTTTGAACCGAAATCGACTGCGTGCTTTCTCGCTGCTTTCCAGTCAAGTCTTCAATCGTTTTATTCTTCTCCCACAGCGCTTGTTTACAGCGGTTATACTGATTTTCCAGCTCTTTTAACTGATCTACTGTTTGGGTCACTGTTTTTTGCAACATCACATCCTGATTCTTGACAGTATCCAGGGCTTTTTTCTGCTCATCCATTTCTTTTTCAAGATTCTGGATTTCAATTTTTTTAGAAAGCGGCGACTGTCGGTTATCCTTGCTTTGCCCCCCAACAATGGCTCCGCCGGGATAAAATATTTCTCCTTCCAGCGTAACAACCGTAAATTTAGAAGCCATCTTCTTCTGAATATCTTTACCCGAAGCAAAATCTCTGGCAACGATAATTCGTCCTAAAAGGCTTTCAATGGCCGACCCATAAGCGGCATCAGTTTTAACCAGGTCACTGGCAATCCCCTCGACTCCGGGAATATTCTTAATCATGTTTCGGGTTCGATCATCGATTGAACTGTATTTTAAATTATCCAGGGGCAAAAATGTCGCCCGCCCAAGTCGTTCTTTCTTTAACAGATTAATGCAGTCACTGGCTACCTTAACGCTGGCAACCACAATATTCTGACTTTTTGCGCCTAAAGCAATATCGATGGCCTGAAGATATTTGGCTTCGGTGGAGATCAGTTCGCCAACCGGGCCATAAACCTCATGGATCACCGGTCCCAACAGTTTTTCCGAAGTCATCAGTTTTCGAATAGTCGGAAAATAATCCTGGTAATTCTTTTGAATGTTTTTTAAATACTCCACCTTGGAAGCATTAACCTTCAAATTATTGGCAATCAGGTGAGCTTGATTCTGGAGGCTCTTCTGTTCGCCCAAATCGTGATTATATTGGGTTTGTAACTGTTTATACCGGTCTTCCCGCTGTTGTTTTTCATCCAGCAGACTGTTCAACTCTTTTTTATACTGTTCCAGGTCTGCAGCAATTTTATTTTGACTGGACGCTGTTTCATTCAGATATGTTTCAGTAAAAGACGCCTCAGTTTTTGCTTCCTGAATCGCTGTTTTTATTTCAAAACGCTTCGTTTCCAGTTTTTCACAAAGCGATTGATGGTTAAAAATGTGATCCTGGGTGGCTCTAATCCGATCTTTTTCTTGCTGTTCTTCAAGCAGTAAAAGATTTAGGGTGTTTTCCAGTTCGCCCCAGGACAACTCATGGGTCTGGAGATTCTCGGTCAAGACGTTCTTTTCAAGTTCCAACCCATCGATTCGCTCCAGGGTTTCGATAATTCGGGATGCCAGGTTTTCACCTTCGTTTTTTAGACGTTCCTGAGTTATTTCGTTGGCTTCCAACTGACTTTTGCAACGGATATCTTCCCGCTGAGCCTGATCGAAATCAGCTCTGAGCACCCCGAGATTTTTCTTTTCGGCATCGGCTAAAAGATCCAACTCCCGATTCTCAATAGTCAATTGTTGGTACAGCTCATCCTTTTTCTGGATAGTTGCCTCAATTTGTTCGCATCTATTTATTTGATCTTCAAGGTTCTTTTTTGCTTCTTCCAGTGATGTAACGGCACCGCTCATTTTACGATAGAAAATCACCAAATCAACGGTCTTTAATTCCTCATGAAGGATTAACCAGCTTTTGGCTTTCCGGGACTGGTTTTTTAAAGGTCCCACCTGTTTTTCTATTTCTGTCATAATATCGCGAAGCCGATCCAAATGTCCCTGGGTTTGCTCCAGTTTTTTTTCGGCTTCATTCTTTTTCGTTTTATAAGAAACAATTCCCACGGCTTCTTCAAAAATATTCCGAAGCTCGGTGGGACTGCTTGATAAAATATTCTCGATGCTGCCCTGACTGATCAGCGAATAACCATTTTTACCCAACCCGGTATCCATAAAAATACTGTGGATCTCTTTCAGTTTGCAGCTTTTTTTATTAATGGCATAGTCACTTTCCCCAGATCTAAATAATTTTCGTGAGATCGCTATTTCTTGGGGGTAGTTTTCCAATGCGCCATCTTTGTTGTCTAAAATCAAAACAACCTCGGCATAACCAGAGGCTTGTTTTTTTTCTGTTCCTGAGAAGATCACATCTTCCATTTTTTTGCCCCGCAGGGATTTTATGCTTTGCTCACCCAAGACCCATTTGATGGCGTCGGTGATATTACTTTTTCCACTGCCGTTAGGTCCCACAATTGCAGAAATACCTTCTGAAAACTCGAGGCTTACAGGGTCTGCAAATGATTTAAACCCCGACAATCGCAATTTTTTTAAATACAAGCCCTCACCTCAATTTCCCGCTGTATCCTATGATAATTAAATTTTCCTGGTCTTCATTAAATAGTTCTTGGCAGCGTCCTGCTCACCTTCTTTTTTACTTTTTCCGATGCCATGACTCACACAATCACCATTAAATATCAATTTAATATAAAAGGTTTTATTGTGTTCTGGTCCTTCGGAACGATCCAGGACATACTCAATGACATTGTCATTGTTTTTCTGAATGTGTTCCTGTAGCTCCGTTTTATAGTCTTTAACCAGGGCTCCGGATAAAGCCAACTGGATATTGCTTTCCAACAATTTCAAAACAACTTTCCGGGTTGTTTCAAAGTTGCTATCTAAAAAAACAGCCCCAATCAGGGCCTCAAATGCATTGGCAAGATTCGATTTTCGCTGTCGCCCTCCGGTTACAATTTCACCTTTTCCCAAGAAGATATGGTCTCCCAGCTGGAGTTCATAGGCAGCCTTGGAAAGCGACTCGGCACATACAATATTGGAACGGATTTTCGTCATTTTACCCTCGGATAATTTGTGAGATAAAAATAAATACTCACTGATAATCAGTTCCAATACTGCATCCCCCAAGAATTCAAGTCGTTCGTTATTGGTCGAATTTCCTGAATGTGAACTATGTGTTAATGCTACTTTTAATAAATCTTTTTTTTTGAAACGGTAATCGATTTTTTCTTCGATTGTCACTTAATATCCCCCCTTATCGATTACGAGAAGTCGCCTGACGTTTCTCGCTATTTCTCACCAAAGAACCACACCAAACAACGATATCACCCAAATTCCTAAATTTGTTGAAGAAGGGTGTCGGTGTTTGACAGCGACACCCTTCTGTTTGCTCAGGAAATTGCGTTGATGATATCTTCAACTGTTTGAATATTTTCTAATGCAGTTTCGTCAATTTTTGTTCCAAATTCATCTTCGAATGCCATAATCAGTTCGACCACATCCAGTGAATCTGCCTCCAGATCATCAATGAGTGAGGTTTCAAGGGTAATTTTTTCAATGTCAACATCAAGCTGTTCAGAAATAATTGCCGTAACTTTTAAAAATCGTTCATCCATGACTTAAGCCTCCATATTTTTTGCATTATCGGTTATTTTTTGCAACACATCATTTTCGATAAATTTCATACTCTGTCTCACCGCATTTTTGATGGCAAAAGCATCGCTGCTGCCATGAGCTTTTATAATCCCACCTTTTACACCTAAAAAGGGCGCACCGCCGTATTCTGCATAGTCAAATTGTTTTTTAAAGCTTCTTAAATTATTTTTAATTAGCATTCCTCCAATTTTACCTTTAGTATTGCTCATAATTGAGGTCTTAATACCCTTAAGCAGATACGCCGCAATGCCTTCGGTTAATTTCAACACAATATTACCTGTGAATCCATCACAAACTAAAACGTCGGCTTTTGTCTCTGGAATATCGCGCGCTTCCACATTGCCCAAAAAATTAAATTCTCCAGCTTCCAAAAGCTCATAGGCGGCTTTTACAAGACTGTTGCCTTTTTTTGCTTCAGCACCAATATTAATCAGACCAATACCCGGATTTGTTTTACCTAAAACATTTTCTGAATAAATTTTTCCCAATTGGGCAAACTGTTCCAGATATTCTGGTTTGCAATCGGCATTGGCACCCGTGTCAATGAGTACAAAAACCCCGTCATTTTTGGGCAAAGTCGCTGCCAACGCAGGACGTTTAATGCCCTTGATCCGACCAAGTTTTAATAACCCACCAGATAACAGTGCTCCGGTGCTTCCGGCCGAAATCAGGACTGCATTTTCCTTGTTTTTCATTTCGTCCAGCGCCACTACCAATGATGAATCGGGTTTTCGGCGAATCGCCATGGCCGGTTCTTCGGTATTTTCAATGACGGTTTCTGCATGCAAAATTTCTATTTTGTCTTTAGGGAAATCGTATTTTGAAAGCTCTTCTTCAATGGCTTGCCTGCGACCCACCAAGGTAAGCTTGACGTCATATTCTTTAACAGCGTCAATGGCTCCCTTGACGATTTCATAAGGCGCATAATCGCCACCCATGGCATCTAAAAATATGTTCAAAATAACGCCCTCCTTTATATCTGTCTATTATCCCAGAAAAAATCTATTCAGTAAATACTATCGGTAAAATTTTATGGGATGTAAAATAATCCCAGATAGAGAAAAAACAGAGTCTAAACTCTGTTTATTCGTTAAAGCTGATAACGCTAACGTCTTTGTATGTGCCACAAGACTTGCAAACTCGATGAGGTAATTTAATTTCACCACATTTTGGACAAGTACTCATTCCTGGAATATTTAATTTGTAATGTGTTCTTCTTTTGTCTCTTCTTGACTTTGAAGTTTTTCTCTTTGGTACAGCCATCACTCACACCTCCTAATAGTAAAGTCATTTCACTTACAATAAATTTTTTAACGCTTCAAATCGAGGATCATAATCACCAAACTTGTCGCATTCACATTGCTCGTGATTTAAATTATTGCCGCATTTTGGACACAAACCCACACATTCTTCACTGCACAGTACACGGAAAGGTTCATTAATATAAATGCATTCTTCAACGATGGGCAATAAATCTAGTATTGCTTCATCATCTTCAACCGTTACCGTATCAGTATAGTCATAAAGACAATTGATGGGGGTTGGTTCTAGGCAACGCGCACAGGGAAAGATCATGGTCATCTCGATGGTGAAGGTCACCAGAAAATTACCTTTCGATATTTTCTCAATGGTTCCACGCACTAAGGCTCCATTTTCATCCAGTTCTCCCTCTATATCATTTAAATCCGTATTTTTTACAACAAATTCAAAAGGGATTATTTTTTCCTGCAATAGCTTATTGATTTCAAAATTCATTTTATCACTCCAAACGGGCAATCATCATTATATAGACGATTGCCCGTTTTGTCAAGTGAAATACTTTACATTATTTTGCTAAAGCTAGTGTGTCTCTCGCAATCATTAATTCTTCATTGGTTGGAATAACCATAACGGTTGTTTTAGAGTCTTTATCAGAAATAATAGTCGCTTCACCGCGTTTACTATTGGTAACAGGATCTAAAGTAATACCTAAGTATTTTAAACCACTACAAATTGCTGCCCGGGATGTGGTTGAGTTTTCTCCTAAACCAGCTGTGAAGATAATGCCATCGACACCGTCCATCGCTGCAACATAAGCACCAATCGTGGTACGAACCCGATAGTGGAAAATGTCCAGTGCCAATTGAGCACGTTTATTACCATTGTTTGCCGCGCCTTCAACATCACGGAAATCTGAGCTGATTCCAGAAACGCCAAGTACACCTGACTTTTTGTTCATGATATTGTCAACTTCTTCCACTGTATAACCTTTGTTAACCAGGAAAGGAATGATGGCAGGATCAATATCGCCGCAACGTGTTCCCATTTCTAATCCAGCCAGCGGCGTTAACCCCATTGAAGTATCAACAGATTTTCCATTAAGAACCGCACAGATACTGGCACCATTACCTAAATGACAGGAAATCAGTTTAAGATCTTCGATTTTTTTGCCCATTAAATCCGCAGCTGCTGCACTGACAAATTTATGAGAGGTTCCGTGGAATCCGTATTTTCTGATTTTGAATTGTTCGTATAACTCGTAAGGAAGTGGATACATATAAGCTTCCCCTGGTAATGTTTGATGGAAAGCGGTATCAAAAACTGCTACCATTGGTACGTTTGGCAGTAATTCATGACAAGCACGAATACCAATCAGGTTTGCAGGGTTATGAAGTGGTGCCAGTTCCGAGCACTCTTCCATTTTTGCAATAACTTCATCATTAATAACAACAGAAGCTGAGAAGGTTTCACCACCATGAACTGTTCTGTGTCCAACCGCTGAAATTTCTTCCAAAGATTTTACAACACCATGAGCCGGATCAACTAAAGCCGCCATTAGAATATTCAGGGCTTCCTTGTGTGTTTTCATAGGTTGTTCAAATTTTACCTTGTCTTGACCTGGAGCTTCGTGAACCAAAACAGATCCTTCAATACCGATTCTTTCTGCTAAACCTTTTGCCAAAACTTCTTCAGTGCTCATATCAAGCAATTGATATTTTAGTGAAGAACTACCGCAGTTAATAACAAGTACATTCATTAATAATTACTCTCCTTTAGTTTTTTATTGATTACATTTCATACGTTCTATATAATAACAGTAATAAGCAAAGAATGCCATTATTTTTTTGTCATATTTTGATAATAAATAAAAAAATTGCTATTTTTTTAACAAAAGAGAGGCTAATATGAAAATTCTTGGTATTATTGCTGAGTACAATCCGTTTCACATGGGACATGCCTGGCAAATCGAGTCCTCAAAAAAAGAAAGTCAATGCGACGGTGTTATGGTCTTAATGAGTGGTAGTCTGACTCAACGCGGCGACTTTGCTATTTTAAACAAATGGCAACGGGCCCGGCTGGCTCTGTCCGCCGGTGTTGATCTGGTCTGCGAGCTGCCCTTTTGCTATTCCTGCCAAAGCGCTGAAGCCTTTGCTTATGGGGGAGTTAAGATCTTGAACGCCACCGGGGTTATTGATGTCCTCTCCTTTGGTTCTGAATTCGGGCATTTACAGCCTCTGACCAATCTGGCCGAAATACTCGTTCATGAACCAGTTGAATTTAAAACCTTTCTTAAACAGGAGTTATCATCTGGGGTTTCCTTTCCCAGAGCCAGAGAACTGGCAATCCGATCCTACTTGGGTCATGAAGCTGGCAATCTCTTAAAAACACCCAACAATATCCTGGCTCTGGAATATTTAAAAGCGCTGTATAAAACCCAAAGCACTATCGATACGATGACTGTTAAGCGACAAGGTGCAGACTATCACAGTCTGTTGCCTTCTAAATATCTCAGTGCCACTGGTATACGGAATATTTTAAAAGACGCCCTTGCCCACCCGGATTCCGCGACCGCTGTTTTGAAAGCGTTGGATAATAAGCTACCTTATTCATCCGATGATCTGATTGTTCCATTTACGAAAAATTACAATCCCAGGGGTGATGACTATTTTCTCAATGCCCTGCGCCTGCAGATTCTTTCCAAAGACGTGCATCATTTGAAAAACACCCCCTATGTCAGTGAAGGCTTGGAACATAAGATCAGAGATGCCCTAAAAACGGCCACCAATCTGGATGAATGTGTTAATGGAATTATCTCTAAACGGATTCCCCAAACCCGGGTTCGAAGGATCTTAAGCAATCGGCTACTGGAGCTTGACAAAGTGACCCTGACCCATTTTCAGGCGGATTCTTTTGTCCCTTACCTGCGGGTACTTGGTTTTAATGAAAAAGGTCAAACGATCCTGAAGGCGATTAAAGATCAGGGCCAGTTGCCTATTTTAACCAGTCTGAAAAAGAGCCGATTTTTATTGACTCCCAGTCAAAATAAAATGCTTTACTATGATTGTCGCGCTACTGATTTCCATAATCAATTTTATGAGGCCGGGTATTGTTATCATCGGGATTATCGTCAAAGCCCGATTCAATATCCGAATCACGAAAGTCAACGAAACAAATAATTTAATCTGCCATCAGCCATCAAGTCATATCACAACGACCCAAGTCAGCTAATAAAAAGGAGAACTTCATGCCATTTTTTACTCACGATAAAACAGATCTGCCAAAACGACCGATCCTCCACCCGCCCTGCGGACCAGTTCAGGGACAATTCCGCCGGGGTGTATCCAGCTATAAAGGCATTCCATATGCCATGCCTCCTGTTGGCAGTCGCCGTTTTAAAGCACCTGAACCGATGCCAGCCTGGGAAGATGTACGTGACTGTTCAAAACCGGGTAATTCTTCACTGCAAATGGGTGGTATTACCGTCGATTCTCCGGGCACCTATCAAATGGATGGTAAAAGTGAGGACTGTCTGTTTCTGAACGTCTGGACCCCTGCGGTTACCGCTGAAGAGCGTTATCCGGTGTATGTATTTATTCACGGCGGTGCCTTTTCTTCGGGCTCCGGCTCAGAAATGGTTTATGATGGCGGTCGAATGGCGCAGGAAGGCGTGGTTGTTGTTACCATCAACTATCGGTTGGGAGCCTTGGGTTTTCTTGCGACCCGGGGATTGTTGGCGGAAGCCGGAACCACCGGCAATTACGGTATCCTAGATCAGATCCAGGCGCTGCTCTGGATCCAGGACAACATCACGAGCTTCGGCGGCGATCCCGCCCAAGTCACTGTCGGCGGTCAGTCAGCCGGTGCTTACAGTGTCACTGCGTTGATGCTGTCACCGCTGGCTAAAGGGCTTTTTCATCAAGCCGTGGTCGAAAGCGGATCAATTTTCTCAATTTCAGCTTTTTCTTCACTCAACCGTGGCGATTTGCAAAAAACCATGGACAACGGGAAACTTTTGTGCGACTTATACGGCATTGAAGATTCACAAAACGGTCTGGAGCAACTGCGAGCCCTTTCCGGTGATATTTTTGCCGCCCTCTCAATGGTCAAGTCTAATCAGTCTACGGTTCCAAATGCTTTTGGTTTCTGGCCGGTATACGATGGGGTTGTTCTCCCGAAAGACCCAGTCAAAGCCCTGAAATGTGGTGAGGTTAACCCGGTCAAAATTCTGGTTGGTTATAATACGGATGAATCATCCCTTTTTATTAAAGGCCATACGAATCTGGGTATTTACCAGATGCTCTGTTATCATATCTTTGGTCCCGAAAATGCGCCAAAAGCAATGGACCACTTCTTTGTTGATGCCGATCACTCACCCCTGGAGCGAACCCAGGAAATTTATACCTATTCCGCATTTCTGATTGGCATGGTGATGATGGCAAAAAAATATGCGCTTTTGGGTCAGGATGTCTACTTTTATAATTTCGATTTTGATCCGGCAATCCTGAAAATAGTGGGACTAAACACCGCCCATGGCATGGAACTGCCCTTTGTCTTTGGCAATGGGATCGGACAGCGCCGAGCTACTAAGATCAGTAATTTATCCTGGATTATGCAGCAATCCTGGGTCAATTTTATAAAGTATGGAAACCCAAATTTCAAAGAAGAATATAAAGGGCAGATCGTCTGGCCAAAATTTGACCCAGAGAATAAATATATCATGGTTTTTGACGCTCGTCTTTCCAGTAAAAACCTCCCCCATCAGGATGACCTGGAATTTGTGGAATCACTGATGTTTGACTGAATCGTCAGCGCTGCTTTCATTCCTTTGTCTGGCAGTGAAAAGTTTATAGAAAAGCGATTCGATACAGTGGTTCTTGCATATTATCTTGCAAAAGCTTTAAAATAATGTTACATTTAGCTAAGACTGTATAGCAAAGATGCTTAACCTGGGGTAACTCTACCACTAAGCATCTTTTTTATTAAATAAGGAGATTGAAAATGATAATATATAAACAAAAAGATTTTTTAACTTATATGCCAGACGTTCAAGAATGCAACAAAAGCATCTCTGATCTAAATGACCAGTGGGACAATATTAAACTGCTTTCCGAGATTAATTGTCCGATCCAATCAAAAAGTGTTCTCCCCAATATGACAAAAATTCAGAATGGCTTTATTGATTTGCAGGAAGAACTGATTGATACGCTCGTTTCCGAAAAACTTAAGAAAATGGAACAAAAGATCATTTCGAAAACCCAGGTAGCCATTGATATTCTCATCCGCAACCTATTTGAAAGAACAGCTGATATTGGTTTTCTGGCCACCGACGATGACATTCGCCGATTTGTCGAAAATCAAGATCGCACTGACAGTGACCGCAGTTTGATTTTAAAGCGCATGCGTGACTATGTTGCTAAATATTCAGTATATGAAGATATTATTGTACTCGATAATAATTTTCGGGTATTGGCAAATCTGGACGAACAAAATGATATCGTTGGAAAACAGATTAAAGGACCAAATCTGATTAAAACAATGGAGGGCGAACAAAATTTTGTAGAGTATTTTAAAAATTCAAAACTCCAGTATGGTGATAAAAATTCCCATATATTTTCCAGCCGCATCTGCCGGGAAGGGACTTCCCAGGCCATTGGTCTGATTTGTTTATGTTTTCGCTTTGAAAATGAAATGGCACAAATATTTGAAAAACTAACCAACGATTATGATGGCTCAGTGATGACCATCATCGACGATGCAAACATGGTGATCGCCAGCAGTGATGAAAATCACGTTCCCACCGGCGCCATCATTGAACCCGTAGAATCTGGTGTCAATGGGGTAGTCTACTATCGGGGATCCGATTACATTTCAAAAACGATTGCAACCCAGGGCTACCAGAAATATTTTGGCCTCGGGTGGAAGGGTCATGTGATGATCCCCCTCCATCTGGCTTTCCGGGATAACCGAAATCTTAAAAGCATTGATTCGTCTGTTACAGCCGGTCTGATGCACCAGGCAGATTCATTTTCAAGCGAATTAAATGAGATTATTAACAAAACCCAAACCATTAATGGATCGCTGAAAAGGATTGTCTACAACGGCCAGATTATTGCCAGAGATGACAGCATTGATGCCGAATATTCGCGTTTAAAACCGATTTTAAGGGCCATTGGCCGGATCGGCACCAATACCAGCAGTCTTTTCCAGAGCTCGGTTTCCAACCTGTTTTCGACTGTTGTGTCAACCAGCCTTGTCGATACCAGCTTTTTAGCCTCTCTTTCGGTGGACATCATGGATCGAAATCTTTACGAACGGGCCAATGATTGCCGTTGGTGGGCGTTGGATTCGACAATTCGCCGTATTCTTGCCAAAGACGTAATAACCACTGCCGACAAAAAACAGTTGACTGATATTCTCGTTTACATTAATGATCTGTACACAGTATATAGTAACTTATTTGTTTTTGATAAAACTGGAACCATTATCGCCGTATCCAACCCCAATCGCTCTGAGGATATTGGTAAAACCCTAACAGCCTCCTACGTCAGTGAAATTTTAGCAAATGCGAAACAAGAAAAGTATTTTGTTTCACCGTTTGAGCAAACAGAATTATATGATCATCGTCATACCTATATTTATGGTGCTTCGATTACTGACTTCAATAACCATAACCGCACGGTTGGTGGTATCGGCATTGTCTTTGACAGCGAAGATCAGTTCAAAACGATCCTGGAAGAATCGCTTAACTCTGACAATGACACCTTTGCGGTATTTGCAGATCGTAAAAAAATGATTCTCTCATCAACCAATGAGGCCTATAAAGTTGGTGACATTCTGAATTTACCGGATGAGCTGTTCACGGTACCAAACGGCAAAACCCAATCTGAAATTCTGGTTTTTGAAAACAGCTATTATTCTATTGGCTGTGCCTGCTCATCCTGTTATCGAGAATATAAAGATTCTGACGGCTATCAAAATGATGTGATTGCCTTCGTATTCGAAAAAATGGCTGATTATGCTGAAATCACGATTAACAAATCCAATGATAAAGAAATCGAACAATCTGATTTTGCCTTCTCAATGACAAATGAACATAAAAAACTGGCGACCTTTGTCATCAACGGCCAGGTCTATGGTTTGGAGCAGTCATACGTAGTTGAAGCCTTAGAAGCCAGTAAGACCATTTCAGTCCCAGGAACCAACGCAGTCATCCGTGGTGCTGTGGAGTTTAATGATCATTATTATGCCGTTGTCGACGCTCTGGCCCTATTTGACAAAGATGAACCCAGCCTCAACGCCTCTCATCTGCTGCTGCTGCAACTGACCGATGATGAAATGATCGCTATACAAGTAGAAAAGTTGGTCAGTGTCCTTGAAATTAATTTAAATGATATCCAACCGGTGGAAATTTCTTCGGCCATTACTGGTATTATATGTTTAACCGATGGTTCTGACCGGACAATATTGGAAATGGATCCTCAGATTATTCTTGAAAAACTAGTAGAAAACCAGGTCGAAGAAGATCTTGAAGCTGCCCTTCCGATGCTTGAAACATCGGCAACAAACTAAACATTCTGATGTGCGGACGTTATACTCTTTATTCCGAAAAAGAAGATCTGGAGATCAGACAGATTGTCGCAGCAATTAATCAGCACTTTAATGTTCAAATCAAAACAGGTGATATCTTACCATCAGATCTGGCCCCGGTTATTAGCGGAAATCGAAGCGATATCAATCAGAATTCGTTGGAGCTGATGAACTGGGGTTATAAAAATCCTTTTAAAAAGGGATTAATAATTAACGCCCGGTCAGAAACGATTCTGGAAAAACCACTGTTTCATGATGACTTCAAACAAAGACGCTGTTTAATTCCGGCCACTGGTTTTTATGAATGGGATACCGAAAAAAGACAGTACGTATTTCAGACGGATCAGCTTCTTTATCTTGCCGGAATTTATCACCGCTTCATGGGGTCAAATAAATTTGTAATCCTGACTAAACCACCCAATGAAATAGTGAAAGCTGTTCATAATCGAATGCCAGTCCTGATCCCGCCGACCCGGAAAGAGGAGTGGTTCAACGATTCAACTGCAGCTCTCGAACTGACAACGCAGGACCTTGTCCCGCTGATGGGCCATGTCGTTTATCAAACCAGGGTGAATACCCAGATCAAATTTCCATTGGATTATGAATCTTAGCCGCTCAGCAATTAACTGAAGATATAAAGAGGACCGCTACAATAAATCTCAATCAATTCATCCTGGAATAGAAAAACCCCGGTGCACAAATAGCTTTCAACAATAGCTCTAATGCACCCGGGATTTTTATTTTTTCATCTCAAGATTTACTCTATATTAATATCGACCAATATATTGCCATCTTCCACCTTCACCGGATAACTGCGATCATCTTGCATTTTAAATTCCAAAAATAAAATCTTCGGTTTCCCTAGGCCTTTACCTGTTTTTGCATCGTATTTTGCTCCATGTCTGGGACAGGTAATCACCCCATCCTCCAAGGTGCCTTTATATAAAGATCCACCCATATGGGGGCATTTATTCGAGATGGCATAATAATCCCCCTCCACCTTTGTCAATAAAATACTTTTGCCATCTAATTCGATCAATTTCTTTTCGATATTTTCAAACTCCTGTATTCCAGCAACTTTTTGAAATCCCATTTTTCCCTCCATTTTTAAGTTATTGTTATCTATGTACCCGTTAATCAAATGTCAAAACAAAACACCTTTGATGATTGATTGACAAATTTTTAAATTCTGCCTATAATGGGATTAAGTTATAATGAGTTTAACCAGAATCGTCATGTTTCAAAATTTTAAGAAGAGGTGATTATATGTCAGCAAAAAAAGTATTTACCACCGAACAGGCAAAAGAAATTGGCAGAATGCTTGGAATTAATTGGAGTAAATTTGACATTGAGCAGTTCCGAATGGGAATGGATGTTGAGCTTGAGCACGGCACTGACAATTCCCGCACAAACGTAACCGGAGATGACCCGTTCGTCACTGGTAAAATTGCCCTGGCTCATTTAAATGAGTTCCCTGATTATTATACCCGTCTTGAAAAGATGGAAAAAGAAGCTGAAGCATTTTGGGAAGGTAAATGATCAGTTTATCTAACTGATTAAACCACCCTCCGATATTTAACAAAAAGTAATTAAAGAGAATCCTTGAAATTCAGGGATTCTCTTTTTATATCACTATTTTTTTGTGCCTCAGCATCTCATTATCGAACGAGCTACTAATTTCCATACCTAGTCAGAAATCTCAATTTTAAACAAACTGATTCCCCTTGTGAATAGTGTTATTGAGCTTTATTTAAAACCTCACTAATCTGGGCAAAAATATCCTGAATCCCCCCATCACCCTTGATTTTATGAAGAATTCCTTTCTTTGCATAAAATTTCAGAATGGGCTCTGTTGTTTGATTATAAATGGCTAAGCGGTCTAGAATAATATCTTCCTGATCATCGGCCCGATGAATTAAAGCGGTTTCGCAAATATCACATTGTCCCGGCACCTTTGGTGGATTGTATTTTATATGATAGCTTTCTCCGCATTTTGGGCAAACCCGTCTGCCTAAAATGCGATCGACGATGATATCCTTTGGAACATCGATCAGGAAAACAAAATTAATTTCTTCATTCTTTTTATTCATGATGAGATCCAGGGCTTGAGCTTGCTTTTCATCCCGGGGAAATCCATCAAGCAAAAAGCCTTTTTTACAGTCATCATTTTTTAATCGTTCTTCCACAAGGGAAATAGTAATGCGGTCTGGGACCAGTTGACCTTTCCTGGTATACTCGCTTATTTCTTTGCCTTCTGTGGTACCTTCTTTAATTTTTCCGCGGAAAATATCCCCGGTAGAAATGTGCGGAATATTAAAATGATCACAGATCAGTTTTGCCTGAGTCCCTTTTCCCCCGCCGGGTGTTCCTAATAAAATAATTCTCAAAAAACTAACCTCCAGAATTTTATTGCACTACTTGGCATAGTCGACGATGGTAATATTGAATGCTTTACGATCCGCGAGGCAGATGTCAAAGGGTGTTACTTCATAATCGCCGTTTTTAACAATCCGGATATTTGGACGCATACAAAAACTTTCAAAATTGTCAGTCACGACACCAACCAACCCATTGCTTAGTTTGACCGGTGTACCGATCGGGTATGGTGCTATTTTTCTAATAAACACCGAGACAAGATCAGGGTCAAACAGGTTTCCTGTCCCGCCCATGATGTATTCAACAGCTTCTGAAGGAAGCAGCCCATTCCGATAGGGCCGATCAGATGTCAGCGCATCATACACGTCGGCGATTGATATAATTCTTCCATATAATGAGATTTTTTCACCTTTAGCATTATTGGGATAACCCCCGCCTGAGAATTTTTCGTGATGATCCAGAATACCGGCCTGAGCCCCCACACTTCCCACATATTCACTCGCCAGATATTCAAACCCTAAATATGAGTGCTTTTTCATTTCTGTAAATTCATTGTCGGTCAATGGACCTTGTTTATGCAGAATATCTTTAGGAACAAAAACTTTTCCAATATCATGAAGTAATGCTCCAAACCCCAGATTACATAAATCAGCTTTATCAAGACCCATGGCTGTACCGAGTCCAATCGATAAAACCGCAACATTAACAGAATGAAAATAAGTATAGTCATCAAAAACTTTCAGATCTACCATATTAAGCATCATTTCTTTGTTTTTTAGGATCACATCAACAATTGTCTCGACCTGATCTTCCATCTCAGTGAATTGTTCTTTTTGAACCGGTAGGTTGTTCTCCTTGCAAATGAATATTTCTTTGATGCCATTGACTGTCTTCGTTCTCAAGCTGCTATTAATCGTATTCACAATGGGGATATTTATTATTTGATCCTCTTCAATATAAAGGCCATTACATCTGAACTTACGTATTTTTTTAATTAATTCTATATCTAAAACTGTTTGCCTTGCAAGCACTAGCTCGCCTTGCTCCCCATAAAAATCTGAAGCAATAATCATTCCTTCTCGCAAGCAAAATATTGGTACAAATCTCATGATAGTCCTTCCCTTGGAGCCTTTATAAACCCATTCTTCTTTAAATGAGTTATCGTTGCCGTTATAATTATATTAATATTGTTTTAGCTAAAATAAAGTTTGTTTCTTTAGCTACGATGATATCTTTTTGCCTAATTTTTGTCAATAACATTTTGCAAACGTTTGTTAACTTTCAAAACAAAAAAATACGTCATCACAATCAAATTGATTATAATGACGTTTCTTATTTTAGTGTTTATTGTTTAATCTCTGATACTTATTTCAAACTATTGAAAAAGTTCCCTATTTCCGCAAAAAAGGTTTGCACCTGTTGGAAAAATCCCTGGGTCTCCTGTCCTGCTTCCATCAACTTAATGAAGGTATCGGGATCCATATTCAGCTCATTAAACTTATTAACCAGGGTTAAGATCTCTTCAATTTGCTGATCATCCAAAACGGCGTCATATTTTTCAGCCGTCACAACAATCAGCTCTCGGATTTCATCGTCATTCATCGTCTTAGTTTGGGCAATCTCGCCCTTCAGACTATTGATAATATTAACCGCATCATCGCCAATGGCATCCTGAAGTTCCCCAACCACAACAACTTCTTCAACCGCTGTTGTTTTTGCTGCCTCATCCAGACTGGTATCGGTTGCTGCTTCATAGGCTTTGTAAATACCTGTTAAAGCGCCTGTTCCTGATACCGGTGTATAGGCTGCAACAATCACTTTGGCATTCTTGATTCCCGCGGTTCCCAAGGCCGATTTATACATCTCATCAGTAACCCAGTCAATGTTATGGGTTTCCAGATCGATCCCCCCTGACGTTTCTTCCTGAACATAAACACTGGATAGCGCCAGTGTTCCAATTTTATCGAGAGATACCGCCCTTTCCAAATATTCCCGTTCATCCTCATTGGTTACCACGGTTTCTTCAACATCGCCTCTTTTGATATTGAAATAACCATATACCGTTTTGAGTTGGGCTTCGGTATTATCGGCGCCTATGGCGACACAGGCACTTTTTGAATCCGCCAGCACGGGACTCACCATTGCCATTGATAAAACAATCGCTAAAATTCCTGATAATAATTTCTTTTTCATTCTTCACCTCGTATAATCACTGTCATCGTATCAATCAATTAGTGTACAGCGAAATTATCATAACAATTAATCCTATTTTTTAACTTAATTTTCAAATTATTCTGAGGTTGTTGCCTGTTCTCCGAAGTTTCGATGCTCATAAAAAGAAAAGCCGACTGCTGACGCAATCGACTTTTAGTTTTTATATTGGTGCGAGAAAAGGGATTTGAACCCTCACTGCATTGCTGCAACAGATCCCTCAAACCTGCGTGTCTGCCGTTCCACCATCCTCGCATAAGCAACAGGTGTTTTGACCCTGTTTTCTTATTATAAAGGAATGAAGAAAAAATATCAACTATTTTTTTGTTTTTTATAGTTTTATTTGCTGATCTTTAAGCTGTTGATAACTATTTCACCAGGAGCTTTCGTCTGGAAAAATAGACATTTGTTGTGATCAGCAAATCATCAAGACTACCATTATTCTCAATAATGGTATCAGCCAGACTGATTTTATCCTCATCTGACATTTGCATATCGATTCGTTTAATGGCCTGATCTCTGGTTAGGTTATCTCTTTCCATTAGCCGACCGATGCGAATCTCTTTATCTGCCACCACCAGAATCGTCTCATCGACAGTGTTTTGTAGATTTGTTTCGAAAAGCAGAGGACAATCATAAAAAACCGTGGGTATCCCGGAGCGCTGGTAAAAATCAATTTGCTGATCGTACAGCTTTTTTATTTCGGGATGAACAATGGCATTGAGTTTTTTTCTAGCTTGTTCATTATTGGCAATTAGTTCTCCCAGCATGCTACGGTTTAATTCGCCATTCTCATTGATGACTTCCTGTCCGAAGGCTACAGTTATTTTTTTTAAACCGGAACTTCCTGGTTCCACGGCCTGTCGGGCTAACTGATCTGCATCAATGACAACATAACTGAAACGTTTTTTTAAAATATCTGTGACCGTGGATTTGCCTGAAGCAATCCCACCAGTTACTCCTATTACTCTCATAACCCGCTCCTGCTACTTCACGTCATACCAGGACATCCCGGTGTTCACATCAACGGTTAGCGGCACACAAAGCTTAGCTGCCCCTTCCATTTCTTCTTTAATCAGTCGTTCCACCTGGGTTTTCTCATTTTTGGGGGTATCGATGATTAACTCATCATGGACTTGCAAGATCAGTTCTGCTTCGAGTTTCTCTGCATTTAAGCGGTTATAGACCTTGATCATGGCAAGCTTGATTATGTCCGCCGCGCTGCCCTGAATGGGAGTATTCAAGGCCATTCTTTCCCCGGCCTGAACCAGCATCGCGTTTCGAGAATTCATTTCTGGTATATAACGTCTTCTTCCCCAGATGGTGGTGACATAGCCTTCTTCTTTAGCCAGTCGTTTGACATTTTCCATATAAGCCTGGACCTTGGGATAACGGGAAAAATAGCGATTAATATAATCCTGGGCTTCTTTTCTGGAAATCCCCAGATCTTTCCCCAGACTAAAGGCCTGCTTGCCGTAGATTAACCCAAAATTGATGGCTTTGGCCTGACCGCGTTGAGTTCTGGTGACTGCATCCAGAGGGACTCCAAAAATCTCTGCTGCAGTTCGCGTATGAATATCCTGTTCCTTTCTAAATGCATCGATCAGATTCTCATCACCGGAAAGATGGGCAAGCACCCGAAGTTCAATCTGAGAATAATCGGCATCGACCAGAATTCGATCACTCGCCGAAGGTACAAATACCCGTCTGATCGCTCGACCCATTTCTGTTTTAACGGGAATGTTCTGCAGATTCGGATTGGAACTACTGAGCCGTCCGGTTGCCGCCACAGTCTGATTAAAGGTCGAGTAAATCTTATGAGTTTTTGGCTCGACAAAGGCCATCAGACCCCTACCATAGGTAGAATCCAACTTAGACAGCATCCGATATTCGATGATTTTTTCAATAATCGGATGAAAATGGATAAGCTGTTCCAAAACGTCGATATTAGTGGAATAACCGGTTTTGGTCTTTTTCACCACTGGCAGCTTTAATTGCTCAAAAAGAACCTCTCCCAATTGTTTGGGTGAATTAATGTTAAACGTTTCTGTTTCAGCCAATTCATAGATTTCACTGGTAAGAGTGGCAAGCTTGGTTTCAAATTCGCTGGAAAGAATTTCCAGCTGGCTTAAGTCAATTTTAAACCCCAGCTCCTCCATCGATACCATCACTTCCAGCAAGGGCATCTCAATGGTTTTAAACAAGGTCATCATATCAGTTGCATGAAGTTCTTTTTCCAGAACGGTTTTTAAATCTTTAATGGTTTCGCAATTTTTAATCATATAATCCGCCAGCAGCTGTTCATCCAGTCCCTCAGCTTTCACCATTTTTTTACCTTTTCCGAACATTTCCTCATCATCCAGAATAGTCCGACTGAGATATTGATAGGCGGCTGATTTCAAATCATAGCGCTGATCTCCCGGGCTCAACAGATAGGTGGCAATATAAGTATCAAAGGCTTCATTCACTTCATTGATGTCATGCTTATGGAAGATATGGATCAGGTTTTTTAAATCCTGGCTGGTAATAGCCAAAGTGCTGATGTTTGGCAGATTTTTTAGTCTTTCAAAATACTCTAAGCCATCAACAGCCTCAGGGTTTAGATAATAATAACTGTCCACGATTCCCATAGCCAAATAAATCCGGGCTGCTTCTTCATGATAATAGATGATCACTTCATTGGTGTTTTCCAAATCATTGAACAAGTTATCCATATCTGTGGCTGTTTTAACCCAGTGGAAAGCGACTGTTCTTTCAATGGTTTCTACTGCTTTTGCAGCATCTATTTTTGACAGCAGCGTATTAAATTCCAATTCTTTCAGTAAGGCAATACTCTCCGGATTAAAAATATTCTGGAAGGTCAGTTCTTCAAAGTCACCCTCCCAGGGGACATCCAGTTTAATGGTTCCCAGCATTCGGCTCATGAAGGCGTTATCCTTTCCTGCTATTATTTTTTCTTTTTGCTTGCCTTTTTGCTCGTCGATGTGTTCATAAATAGATTCCAGGTTTCCATACTGCTGAACCAGCTTAATCGCTGTTTTTTCACCAATCCCGGCGATCCCGGGAATATTGTCAGATTTATCGCCCATCAGGGCTTTTAAATCAATCAGATCTTTGGGGGTCAGACCATACTGGTTCTGGACCCAGTCTTCATCTACCTCTTCCAATTGGGATATGCCCTTTTTTGTATATAGAACTTTAATCCTCGGCCCAACTAACTGAAAGGCATCCCGATCACCAGTGATGATTTCTGTTTCGATACCTCTATCTGTACCGATGGTCGCCAGGGTTCCAATGACATCATCAGCTTCAAAACCTTCCATCTCAATAATGGCGATGTCCATCTTTCTGAGCAGCTCCTTTAATATAGAAAACTGCTCCGCCAGCAGTTCTGGCATATTTTGGCGACCACCCTTGTAGTCATCATAAGCCAGATGTCTGAAGGTTGGTCCTTTTAAGTCAAAAGCAACCCCCAAGTAATCAGGTTGGTACTCCTCTTGAATTTTAACTAATATGTTAACAAAACCATAAATGGCATTTGTTGGTACACCCTTTGAATTTGACATTTCCCGGATGGCATAAAAGGTCCGGTAAAAAAGACTGTTCCCGTCGATTAAGATACTTTTCATTTGATCTCTCTTTCTCTTTCTGCTCAATTTAACAAACATAGTTATTATACCAAAAGTATCGTGGATTGAACATTGAATAAATTTAAAAGCTGTCCTTGACAACAATTCTTTCTACATCAAAAAAGTACCGTTTTTGATGTTTTTCAAAAACGGTACTTTTTAATTTAGAAATTAGCTATCTTTCTTGAATTCTGTCATAGCATGATTGTTAAAACAACTACTAATTTTAATGATTTATAACCTTATTCAATTCCCCCTGAATCTCATTCATCAGGTAATCAGTATAAGGAATTTCCGTAAAGAGACGTCCTTCGGTGTATGGTTTGAGTACAATCCCGGTAGCTTCAGTCTTCTGATTGTTCAGAAGCTCCCCAATACCAACATTTTTAAAAGCTTCATTGGTTTCACAAATCACGTTTAAAATTTTCCCCGGACAAACCGATCCAGGGTTATTAGCCAGAATTTCGGCAATCGCCTGCACCATATTAATATTATTAATTCCCAGCGGATTTTCCACCGACTTCTTCACCTTCAGCAACCGTCCTTCGGTGTTCACAAAGGTGCCATTGACTTCCGGGAAGGCCAGGGCCGGCAATACCACATCGGCTTTTTGCGCGGCGTCGGTCAAGTGAGTATCCTGAACCATCAAAAATTCATAGCCGCTCAGATCCGCATTTGGTTCCTCCCCGAAGATAAGCAGAGCTTTTGCTTCTTTCAGCACTGCTGGAGTGTTTGTTACACCCAGCGCGTTTAATCCCATGCTGTTGTTCTTAACGGCTACTCTGAAAATACCACTGCGTTTGCCATCAGCTTTGCCCAGCAGTCCGAGAATATCGCCCACCAGCGTTGAAGCTTCTTCGGTAATATACTTGTCGCCCATGACAACCACCACGTTTTTGGCATTAACCAGGCCTTCGCCGATGATCTGTGCTTCGTCGCAGATATCAAAATCAACCAGGGATGCTGTTAATTGATTCAGGTTGTTAAGGTCTGTTTTTATATTGCCGTTTTCAATAATATACTTGGTGATTTCAGCCAGAAACTCCAGATCATCACATTCAGTGATAAACTCATCGGCGATATGATCATAACCGCTTTCGAGATGGTTAATCACAAAAATGCTGGCACCGTTTTTTGCCGCCTGGCTGAGTTTATACTTGACAATCGGGTTATTCACTGGCAGCAATCCCAGGACCAGAATGGTATCAGCAGTAACAATCGCCTCCATCTCCCGGATCTGATAGTCACCCTGAAGAACCGCTTGTTCTCCCGCCTTACGGTTACTGAAGCTGAAGGTTTCAGCCCGCAGTACCTTGGCCAGTTCAGTCATATTATAAATTTCTTCGTTAGTATACTTCGGTGAGATGCCCATCTTCACAGCATTGGCGCCGTAGCGGGCAGCAACGCTCTGGGATTTCTTGGCAATCATCACAAACGCATCGTACCAGCTGGTTTCTTCCAGCTGACCCTGTTTGTTGCGAATCAGCGGCGTGGTCAGCCGATCGCCCCATTGCACCAGGTTGGTTCCGAAGCGGCCGCGGCCGCACATGACGCCCTGATTGAGGTCGGTAAAGCTCTTCTGCGGAATCGCCTTGATGATGGTATCGCCCTTGGATTCAATAACAATCTGGCAACCGGCGGAACAATAGCCGCAGGTAGATTCGGTTTTGTCGGTATCCAGAGGAATCTGTTTAATTCCGGTCAGGCCTTCTCTTAAGGCACCGGTGGGACAAACGGAGATGCATAGCCCACAACTGACACAGCCCGTATCTTTTAGCGGCTGGCGCAGAGCGGGTTCGACAATGGTTTCAAAACCGCGGTCAACCAGACCCAGGGCTGAAACACCGACGATGTCCTCACAGACCCGGACACAGAGACCGCAGGTGATGCACTTGCTGTTATCCCGGATGACGAAAGGATGGTCGTCCTGAATTTTGGCTTCCGGGTTCTTGCCTTTAAAGCGTTCGGGTTTAACCTCATATTCGTTGGCATAGGCGACCAGTTTACATTCAAAGTAATCCTGACAACCGCATTCCAGACAGCGCTTGCCTTCTTCGACGGCCTGGAGGGGGGTATAGCCTTCGACCACTTCGAGGAAGTTATCGTTACGTTCTTCCGGGGTTAGGTGGGTCATCGCCGGACGTTTGTTTTTCTTGATGCTTTCAAGGTAGTCCTGATCCACGGCTTCTCTTGTAACAAAGTAAGGTTCGTGGTAGGCAATGGTTTCACCGTTTAAGTAGGCTTCGATAAAAGGCACGGCTTTTTTGGCATCGCCTACGGCTTTAATAACAATGGAGGCACCGCTGTTGATGCAGTCGCCGCCGGCAAAAACGCCGTCGAGATTGGTCCGGAAAGTCTGTTCGTCGGCCAGGACGGTGTTCCATTTGGTCAGGGCCAAGCCATTTTCTCCGCCAATCCCATCGGGGTTGATCCCCTGGCCGATGGCCAGAATCAGGGTATCGATGTCGAGAATCTCTTCTTCGCCCTCAATCGGAACCGGGCTACGTCGGCCGCTGGCATCGGGTTCGCCGAGGGCCATTTTCTGAAGTCGGATTTTGACGATCTGGCCATCGTCACCCTTAATCACTTCAATGGGATTGGTCAGGTTTTTAAAGATCACCCCTTCTTCTTCGGCTTCGCTGATTTCGATTTCTTCCGCAGGCATTTCAGCTTTGGTCCGTCGGTAAATATTATAGACTTCTTTAGCGCCAAGTCTTAGGGCGGTGCGGCAGGCATCCATGGCAGTGTTGCCGCCACCGACAATGGCGACTTTTTCGCCGAGGGTAATCGGCTCGTTGTTGGCTACCTGCTGCAGCAGTTCAATCCCGCCGATCACACCTTTGGCATCGATGCCGTCGCATCTTAAGCCGGAGCTGGTCCAGGCACCCAGGGCGACATAGACGGCGTCATGGTTGTTGCGGATGGTATCAAAGGGGATATCGACACCGATGCGGGTGTTGTTTTTGAAGACGACCCCCATCTCTTCGATCAGTCCCACTTCTTCATCGACCACCCCTTTAGGCAAGCGGTATTCAGGGATCCCGTAGCGGAGCATCCCGCCCATTTTGGGCATGGCGTCATAAATGGTGACGGCGTGGCCGGACTGGATCAGGTAGTAGGCGGCGGTGAGGCCACCGGGGCCGCCGCCGATGATACCGATGGATTTATCGGTAGCTTTTGCTATTTCCGGCATGAACATCTCATGAGTCATATCAAAGTCGGCAGCAAACCGTTTGAGCCAGGCAATCGAAATCGGTTCATCGACTTCGCCGCGACGGCAGGCCGTTTCGCAGGGATGGGGACAGACCCGGCCAATGGCACCGGGTAAGGGTAATTGCTCTTTAATCAGCTTTAAGGCTTCGGCGAATTCGCCGTTGGCAATCAGGCCGACATAGCCCTGACAGTCGGTGGTGCCGGGACAGGCCCGTTTACAGGGGGCGACGCAGTCGCCGATGTGTTTGGAAAGTAACAGCTCCAGATTGGTTTTCCGGGATTCGATGACCCGGCGGGTCTTGGTACTGACCACCATGTTGTCGCTGATTTCGGTGGCGCAGGCTTTTAAGATCTTGGGGATCCCCGCAACCTCCACCACACAGAGTCCGCAGGACCCATAGATGTCCAGGCGTTCGTCATAACACAGGGTGGGAATCTCAATTGCATTTTCCCGGGCGACTTCTAAAATGGTTTGTCCGGGAATGCCGGTGACTTCTTTTCCATCGATGTTCAGTTTATAGTGTTTCATTCTCCCACTCCTTTCTAGTCAATGATGACGGAATCAAATTTACAGACAGTAAAACATTTGCCGCACTTGATGCAGATGTCCTGATCAATTTCATGGACTAGCTTCTTTTCGCCGGTAATGGCAGCCACCGGACAGTTCTTCTTACAGGCGCCGCAACCGACGCATTTGTCTTTGTCTATGGTATAGGTCAGCAGCGGTTTACAGCTTTTGGCGGTGCACTTTTTTTGATAAATATGATCTTCATATTCGTTTCTAAAATATTTAATGGTGGTCAGCACCGGGTTGGGGGCAGTTTGGCCGAGGCCGCACATGGAACCTTCTTTGATCTTGTAACAGAGTTCTTCGAGCAGTTCGATGTCGCCATTCTGTCCTTCTCCCTGGGTAATCCGGTTGAGGATTTCCAGCATCCGGGTGG
>NZ_JBDODG010000011.1:0-262341 GCF_039830195.1 Acetobacterium sp.
GTTTTGGCTGTTTTACAGGTTTTATGGTACTATTCTCTTTTCTATGACCGCCGCTCTGCAATCGTTTCCGACCGATGAAGCTTTTCAATTATATCGTCGTTATTCTCGATTGTCAAGTTCTTTTTCAAAGTTTTTTTTGGAGGCGCCACCCAGATTTGAACTGGGGGTGAGGGTGTTGCAGACCCGTGCCTTACCACTTGGCTATGGCGCCGTATTAAATTGGAGCGGAAGACGAGATTTGAACTCGCGACCCTCGCCTTGGCAAGGCGATGCTCTACCACTGAGCCACTTCCGCTAATAATGGTGGTGCCCAAAGGCGGAATCGAACCACCGACACGAGGATTTTCAGTCCTCTGCTCTACCGACTGAGCTATTTGGGCATATAAATAATGTAGTTTTGCTTGTCTTCAATCGTTTCGGCAACACATTTGTCTGCCTAACTAAGTGATTCACACCAAATCAAAGATTTGGGTTCTCTACTTGCGACTGAGCTAACTAGCATGTGAATTAATCGTGTTAAACGTTTAAAGTCCGTTGCATGACTTTACTACGCCGTGGTTAATTACCCAATAATTGGAATGCTCCATTAACCTTGGGGTAGCAGTGAATTGCTATTCATATTTTGTTACTTCTTATTGGATCATATTCTCATCGAAAACTCTTCTCATCCAGAACTTAATGTTTACAATTATCTCTCATTTTGCCTTATTATAATTTAAAGGAAGCAAACTGTCGATAATTGCATAAGCGATTCACACAAAAATGTCCTCTCACTACGTTCGTGCATTTTTGGTTCCCTGCTTATATGGCGACCTGGAAGAGACTCGAACTCTCGACCTCCAGCGTGACAGGCTGGCATTCTAACCAACTGAACTACCAGGCCGCATGTATAAAAATGGTGGTCGCAACAGGGCTCGAACCTGTGACCCCCTGCTTGTAAGGCAGGTGCTCTCCCAGCTGAGCTATGCGACCATCAGTTGAGATACAAGTGTTATTATACGGCTGTAAAAACTAATTGTCAACTATTTTATTGAATTTTTATAGATTATTTATCTTTTTTCTGCAATGACCTGAATACGCTCGCCTTCATTGCTGCCTTGGAGGAAAGTTCCGAAATCATAATACTTCATATTTTTAAAACCTATGTTGGTCAAGCAACGATGGATGTCTTCAATGGTATAGAAATATTGAACCTGGGTCTCCTCATGACGATTGTAGGTTCCATTCTTGTTTTTTTCGAAAAATGTCAGATTGAAATGCATGGCGTTTTGAGCAAAATCAGGTTCGTTTTCCCAAACACAGAAAATATCATCCAGGTCATAAACATAGGTATTGTCCATGATCGTTTTTTTGTATTTGGTCACCGTATTCACATCAAAAAGCAGAATCCCCTCGCTTTCCAGACATTCAAAACTGCTCAGAAAAAAGCTCTGTAAGGCTTCCAGATCAGGCAGATAGTTGACACTATCGCAGCAGGAAATAACAGCATCGAAGGTTTGATTGATCTGAAAATTACTCATATCACCCAAATAGAACTGAATATTTTTGAGTCCCATCCGATCTGCTTTTTCATCTGCCACTGTCAGCATCGCTTCTGATAGATCCACCGCTGTCATATTCAGCCCCTTTTGAGCCAGATTGCAGGTAATATTCCCTGTCCCGCAACCAAATTCTAAAACGGTTTTGATGTCTCGCTTGCTATTAAAAAACAACCGCTGTACATAATCGGACCATTTTGAATAATCTATTTCTTTCATCAGTTCATCATAAACCTGTGCAAATTCTTCGTACATATTAGTTCTCCTGTTTAATAATTTTTTGAATAGTTTATAAATTTAAGTGACGCTTCCAGCCCCTTTAATAAGACCGTCTCGTCAAAATTGAAATCTGAAGTATGCAAATTTTTATTATAACCTTTTTCTTCGTTACCGGTTCCCAACCCAATATATAAGCCCGGTACTTCTTTCTGAAAATAGGAAAAGTCCTCAGATAACATGACTTTTCGAAATCTGACCCTGTTCTCCAGCGGGATCAGTTCTTTAAAAATATCATAAAGTTTTTCGCTGTTAATAACGGGTGGGTACATTTCGACAAATTTCAGATCAATATGACAGCCATGGGTTAGTTCAACCCCTTTGATGACTTCCTCAATCCGTTGATGCAGTTTCGCATGACTTTTATCGCTAAAAGAACGAATGGTTCCCCCAAGCTTAACCTCATCTGCCACAACATTCACTCGTGTTCCACCGTTGAGCAGACCAATTGAGATAACCACACTTTCCATGGGATTAGTGTTCCGACTGACGATACTCTGGAGGCAGGTGATCAGCGAGGCGCTTGCGACGATGGCATCCATTGAACGCTGCGGTTCAGCAGCATGCCCACTGACGCCATGTACGGTGATAAAGAACTCGCTGTTCTGCCCCATCATCGGCCCGGCTTTTGTCCCCAGCTTGCCTTCCTCGAGAAACGGAAAAAGATGATAGCCGAAAACAGCTTTGACCGGATATTTTTCAAAGATCCCTGCATCAATCATCGGTTTCGCGCCTCCGGGCCCTTCTTCTCCGGGCTGAAAGATCAACAACACACTTCGCTTGCGTTGATCGGGAAAATCAGCCAGATATTTTGCCAACAGCAGATTCATGGTCATATGACCGTCATGTCCACAGGCATGCATCCACCCCGGATGGCAGGAAACATAATCGTGATCAGCTTCTTCCAGAATACAAAGGGCATCCATATCGGCGCGAAAAGCAATGGCATCATCATCGCTTTGTCCTCTTATATATAGAATAAGACCGGCCTCACAAACTATTTCCGGTTGATATCCCAAGTTTACCAGATAATTGATCAGGTAAGCCTGGGTTTTTTTTAAATCGAATCCCTCTTCCGGAATGCGATGGAGTTCGCGCCGCAGTCGTATCGCTTCATCTTGATAATTTTTTACTAGCTCACTATATTGCATTGTATTCCTTCTTATATTCCTTCTTTGTATAAAGCTCTTCCAAACTCTAACCTATCATACCTGATAAATTAGTATCGCACAATGGTTAACGTACCGTCATGGTGTAAGTGTTGCCATAATTTTCCTCATCAAATACAAACGCATCTTTTAAACCACTGGTGACAACGATCTTGTTTTCATTGGTGATAAAAATAGCCTCCACGTCCGGCAGCGCTTCAACCTTTTTTAAACCTTCATCAAGCCCCAATAAAAACAGCGTTGTCGACAGACTGTCGGCATCTACAGAAGCTTCGGTAACCACGGTTACCTGAATCAGCCCTGAATCAGCCGGATAACCGGTAAATGGGTCTAAAATATGATGATACCGTTTCCCAGCCGCATCTGTAAAATAGCGCTGATAATCCCCAGAAGTTACCACCGAGCCATCTTTGAGGGATAAGACCCCAAGGTATCCATTGCCTGGATTAAGAGGATCTTCAACGCCAACCCCGAAATCGCTGTTATCGGCTTTTCCGCCCATCACCAGCACATTTCCGCCAAGGTTGACGATGGCATGCTCCACCCCTTCTTCTTGCAGAACCGCCATCACCTCATCGGCGATATAACCTTTAGCGATGGCGCCGAGGTTTACCACCATCCCCGTATCGGTTAAATATACCGACTGATCGACGGAATTCAAAACAATTTTAGTGTAATCAGTTTTTGCTTTCGCTACAGTGATTGCTTCCAGCGATGGAGCTTCTTTTGTTTCCGGGGAGTGAATACCCCAGAGATCCACTAACGGACCGATCGTCACGTCGAAATATCCGCCGGAATTTTGGGAATACGCCAGACTCTTTTCGATGATTTTGTAGGTATCTTCGGATACGGTAACTGGCTTGATTCCGGCATTTTCTTTAATTAATCCCAGATCACTGCCCGCTTCAAAGGCGGTCAGGCTACTGTTTAATGCGGCAATCCGTTCAAAAGGTTTGTCCAACAGACTCTCGTCGGACTCCCCATAAAGAGTAATACTGACAAAGGTGTCCAGTAAAAAATCACTGCGGGACACCGTTTTCCCCTGTTCACAGCCTGATAAGATTACCATCAGCAGTAAGACGGCAACACCAATACCAGTGACTTTCCATTTCTGTTTTTTCACACTTAATTGATTCATTTATTACACCAGATCCTTTAACAAATATATGTATTATATCAAAGTCTCTGAAAAAAAGCATAAAAAATGGTAAAGTCTTTACCATCCGCTATTTTTCAGATAGAATAAGAGCGTTATTAATTACTACTTAAAGAGGTCTCCATGAAAAAAAACGAACTCATTATTATCATCGGCTTACTTGCCGCCAGTTTAATCGGCATTGCCGCTTTTTATTTAGTCAACGCAACCAATGAGCCGCTTTCGGTTCGAGTCACCCGCCAAGGTGAAGTTGTTGCCGTTTTACCGCTCTCCGAAGATCACACCGAAACCTTTGCTGATGCCGCCGGTTCAAATACGCTTGAAATTTCTGGCGGAACTGCCAAAATGGTGGAGGCTGACTGTCCCGACCATATCTGTGTCAAGACCTATCCGATTTCCAGCCCCGGAGAAACTATTGTGTGTCTGCCGCACAAACTGGTGGTGGAAGTCATCACCGGTGAATCCTGATGAATTCTAAAGCCTACCGCCTGGTTGTTCTCAGTCTATATGTGGCCATGGCCCTGATTCTCAGCTATATTGAAAGTTTAATTCCACTGCCACTGCCGATTCCCGGAGCCAAAATCGGCCTGCCCAATATTATCACCCTGGTCTCGCTGCTGACCCTGGGTTGGCCGCTGACCATGTTGGTGGTGATTGCCCGGATATTTTTATCAGGATTCATGTTTGGTGGCGGCTTTTCGATCGTCTACAGCCTCGGCGGCGGCCTGTTAAGTCTACTGGTGATGAGCCTGCTGCTTCACTTTTTTAAAGATAAAATATCGATCATCCTGGTCAGTGTTTTCGGTGCCATTACCCACAATCTGGGTCAGGTCATTGTTGCTGCCATTGTCGTGCAAACCACCAGCCTGCTGCTGTATTTTTTGTTCCTGATGCTGCTGGCCATCCCTACCGGGCTATTTATCGGCATTACCGCCCGGGAGCTCATGCGTCTACTTAACAAAACCACCATCTTCTCAAAACTGAACCTGCCTCAAAAAAAATAGCCAGTCATCACTGACCGGCTATTTTTTTAAGCGATAAATCAGTACCGACAATTGTTACATCATGTTGTACGCATCGGAGCGGACACGGCGATAGCCTGTCCGATTCCGCAGCGAACAACAGATTAACAATTGGTCGGTACGGGAGTTAAGCAGCAACCTCTATTGATCTTTATATTTTGGCAATTGGATCTTAAATTCGGTTCCTTCGCCAACCTGGCTGGATACGACGATCGTACCGCGATTGTTATAAACAATATGTTTAACAATGGCCAAGCCCAGACCAGTGCCGCCTTTTTCCTTAGAGCGACTCTTGTCAACTCGATAAAACCGTTCAAAGATCCGATCAACATCCTTCTCCGGAATCCCGTAACCATGATCCCGGACTTGAATGGTAATCTCTTCTGTTTGCTCGGATAAGGTAACTTCCACCCGCTGCCCCGGTTCCGAATACTTGATGGCGTTATCAATGAGATTAATCATCATTTGCCGAAATTCATCCGCCACAAACTCCAATTCAATCGATTCTTCGCCGTTTAATACCAGGGCCATGTCTTTAGCTTCGGCACTCAGTTTTAAAATATCAAAAATCTGCATAATTTCAGTATCAGTACGCAGTAATTCAAACTTTCTGTCAAATCCCCCCTTATTTTCCAGCTGCGACAAAACCAGGATATCGCTGACCAGTCGGCTGAGACGATCGCTTTCTTCGTAGATAATGGAATAAAACCGTTCCAGGGTTTTGGGATCTGTGATTTGATTCACTTGTATGGTTTCAATAAAACCTTTGATGGTGGTAATCGGCGTTTTTAGCTCATGAGATACATTGGCTACAAAGTCCCTGCGCATTTTTTCCAGATTTTTCAGTAAGGTAATATCCTCAAAAATAATGATATGACCGTTGATGTTATTATTTTCTTCAATCTGATTAATATAGACCCGTAATACCTGGTTTGAATGAATCCGCGATTCGAAACTTGTTTTTTCGCACGCGTCATTTTCCAGATAGGTCATCAGTTCCAGAATAAACGACTCCCGATACACTTCCAGGATATTTTTCCCGATCACCGCTTCTTTCATGGGAATCCGTAATACCTTGCGCGCCGCTTCATTTAAATGGACGATGTGATTTTTTTTATCAATCGCGATGACACCATGGTTCATATTGGATAAGATGGATGTCAGCTCAGCATTCTTCTGGTTCATCTCGGTAAATGAGTTATTCAATTGAACCGACATCTGATTGAGCGATTCCACCAGTTCCCCGATCTGATCCTCCCGGATCATCGTGAGCTGCTGTCCATATTTTCCCGATGCTATTTCTCTGGCAAAGACAGAAGCGTCTTCCAGCGGTTGCATCTCCCGATTGATAAAATAATTAATCAACAGAGTTGTTGCCAGAATTGTCGTTAATATCACAAAAATGATATTGTTGATCATTTCAAACATGGCATCATCCATTGCATTCACCGGCATTGAAATTCGCAATACTGCCGCAACCGCTTTGTCTTCATCAAAATAAGGAGTGGCGACATAAATCATTTCATCCTTAATAGTATTGGAAAAACGAACCTCCGTTGTTTCATTTCCTGCTAATGCACCTAGAATTTCAGGTCGATTTTTATGGTTTTCTAAATCACCCAGACCCTGAACCGATTCATAGGTTACATCACCTTTACTGTTGATAATTGTCATTCGCACATTGGTGCTTTTGGCAAAATTATTCAGATCTACTTTGTTTCCGGTTTCCAGAAAATCCGGTAGTAAATAACTCATGATATAATTACTGCTTTTTTTAATATTATTCTCAGTGTCGGCATAATAGCTCTGACGATAATTGATCGTGGTAAATAAACCACAGATCGCAATGCTGACAATGATAATGACTGTCAGTGAAATGGACAGGCGTTTCTTCATAACACTCTCCTATTTCTCAATGAAACGATAGCCAACCCCGCGAACGGTTTCGATATATTTTTTGCCATCTTCGGATTGTTCCTCGATTTTTTTTCTTAAATACCGGATATGGACATCGACGGTGCGGGTCTCGCCATAATAATCAAATCCCCAGATCTGATCCAGTAATTGATCCCGGGTCAAAACCTGACCGCGGTGTTTGGCTAAAAACACCAGCAATTCATATTCTTTAAGAGTAAGTGCCAGTTTTTCCCCATTTTGATAGACTTCAAAAGCCTTTGGTTCGATCAGCAAATCACCCACCACAATGGTTTCATCTTCTTTTGATAGAAGAATTTCGGTCCGTCTTAAAACCGCCTTGACCCGGGCACAGAGTTCTTTTACCCCAAAGGGTTTGGTGATGTAGTCATCTGCCCCAATTTCCAATCCCAGGACCTTGTCAAATTCTTCACTTTTGGCAGTCAGCATAATAATCGGTATATAAGAGATGATGTTATTAGCCCGGATCTCCCGGCAAATGCTGATGCCGTCTTTTCCTGGCAGCATCAGATCCAGAATGATCAAATCCGGCAAAACATCCAGTATCTTTTCAATGGCCATAGCACCGTCCTGGACACCGTCCACTTCAAATCCAAGAGTTTCCAGGTTGAATTTAATTAATTCATATATATTTAACTCATCTTCTATTATCAGTATTTTTTTCATCTTGACTCCTTGTTTTTTTAGGTAATGAAATTATATCACATCCTGAAATGCTATTATGTAAATTTTTGATTAAATTGTAAACTATTACATAATTCTGAAAACGTTATAGGAAAAATAATGATTGTATTCTTTGTTTTATCTCCATATAATAAATTTATCACATATAATCCTTTATCTCTAAATGAATTACTCCCCTTTTTCATTTAGAAAAACGAGCTGTTTCTTCTGAAGCGGTTCTTTTTTTTGCAAAATTCATAACCAAAAAGACTGACCATGGCGGCCAGTCTTTTTTTGATTCATATTATTTAATTTTCTAATTCTTCCGATCCAGATTCCGTTTGGCAGTTTCCATCATCAGTTTGATACGATTTAACTGATTGACTTCGCTGGCGCCCGGATCGTAGTCGATGGGGGCAATGTTGGAAAGCGGATATTTTTGGCGGATCGGTTTGATCATCCCTTTTCCCATCACGTGATTGGGCAGACAGGCAAAGGGTTGGACGCAAACAATGTTTTCCACCCCATCATCGATCAGCTCCATCATCTCAGCGGTGAGGAACCAGCCTTCACCGCCCTGATTTCCCAGTGAAATGAGTTCCTGGGCTTTTTTTGCCTTTTTCTCAATGGTCGACGGGGCATGGAAGTGAGTGCTGGCATTCAGGGCAAGCTTCATGTTTTTTCGGGAAAACTCCAGCAGTTTAATAATCAGTTTGGCACTCTTCATCGATTTCCGTTTACCTGACAGTTCTTCATATTTAAAGACCTGGTTGTAACAACAGTACAGGAAGAAGTCCATCAGGTCCGGCATGACCACCTCGGCGCCTTCGGCTTCCAAAACGGCCTGGAGGTTGTTATTGGCGGTGGGATGGTATTTTACCAGAATTTCGCCGACGATGGCAACCTTGGGCAGTTTTTTATCGATTCGCGGCAGGGCATCAAATTCATTGACAATGGCCCGGACGTTTTCTTTGAAATCCCGGAGATTGCCATTTTTCATCCCCGCTTTTATTTTTTTGCGCCAGTGTTGATATAGTTCTTCGGTTGATCCCGGATGCAGTTCATAGGGGCGGGTGCCGCTGACCACCCGTTGCAGCAGATCGCCATAGACAATCCCCACCAACAGTCGGGTTAACAGTGGCAGGCTGAGCTTGAACCCGGGATTCTTTTCGAGACCGATGGCACTCAGGGAAATAACCGGAATTTGCGACATCCCGGCTGATTCCAGGGCTTTTCTGATAAAAGCCACATAGTTGGAGGCCCGACAGGGTCCCCCGGTCTGAGTCATTAACACCGATACATTGTCAAGATCATATTTCCCCGATTTCAGGGCTGCCATAATCTGGCCGGTGGTAATAATCGTCGGATAACAGGCATCGTTATTAACATAGGTTAACCCTTCGTCAATGGCGGCATTGTCCACGCTGGGCATAACCTCGATATGATAACCATACTTCTCCATGGCCTCTTCCAGAAAGTCAAAATGGATCGGGGACATCTGGGGAGCCAGCAGGGTATGTTTCTTTTTCATCGCTTTGGTAAAGACCACCCGTTGTTTCATCGGGGTTGGCGCTACGACAATATTATTTTTCTCCCGTTCGATCATCGCCGCTTTTAGCGAGCGCATGCGGATTCGGATGGCTCCCAGATTGTTGACCTCGTCAATTTTAATCAGGGTATAAATATTCCCATGGCTTTCCAGGATCTCCTGGGTTTGCTCCGAGGTCACCGCATCCAGACCGCAGCCAAAAGAGGTCAGCTGCACCAGCTCCAGAAAATCATGCTGGTTGACCACCTCAGCCGCCTTATATAAGCGACTGTGATATTTCCACTGATCCAGAACCCGGAAGCGCTCATTCTCTTTGGGATGATAGAGATGGGCGATGGCGTCTTCGGTGAGTACGGCCATGTCCAGACCGGTAATAATATGATCCAGACCATGATTGACCTCCGGATCGATATGATAGGGCCGACCAGCCAGGACGATACCCTTTTGCCCGGTTTCTTTTAAATAGGCAATGGTTTCTTCCCCTTTTTTCTCCATATCCCGGCGGAAGGCATCTTTTTCAGCAATGGCGGCATCCATAGCCTCGGTAATTTCCAGCCGATTGATGCCGTAAACACCAAAAATTTCGGCCAGCCGTTCTTCCAGGCGCTGATCATTATCAAAGGGCAGGAACGGATTTAAGAAGTTAATGCCGGCCTTCTGGACATCATCCTGATTATGTTTGATCGTCTCCGGATAGGACATCACAATCGGACAATTGTACCAGTTATCAACGTCGTCAAATTCTTTTTCCTCATAGGGAATACAAGGATAGAAAATTAGACTGATGCCCTGATCCAGCAGTGCCTGAATATGGCCATGGGCCAGTTTAGCTGGATAACAGACTGACTCCGAGGGGATACTCTCCATCCCTTTTTCATAAATCTTGCGGTTCGATTCCGGGGATAACACCACCCGATAGCCCAAATGGGTAAAAAAGGTATGCCAGAAGGGATAATTTTCATAGAGATTTAACACCCGGGGGATCCCGATACTACCCCGGGGCGCTTCGCCTTCAGCCAGTGAGGGATAATTAAAAATCCGCTGATACTTGTATTGATAGAGATTGGGCAGATCGGCATTTTTTTTGACATTTCCTTCGCCAATCTCGCAACGGTTTCCGGTGATGTGGCGGCTGCCATCGTTAAAGCGGTTAATCGTCAGCAGACAATTATTGCTGCAGCCGCCACAGCGTTTGTGGCCGACTTCCACCTGAAAATCATCCAGCGCTTCTAAATCCAAAAGATTACTGCGTTCCCCGGAGACATAGTTCTCCCGGGCAATCAGGGCTGCCCCAAAGGCTCCCATCAGGCCAGCGATATCCGGACGGACAACATCTTTTTCAGTGATTTTTTCAAAGGTCCGCAACACTGCCTGGTTGTTAAAGGTGCCCCCCTGAACGATGATATGTTCGCCCAGTTCTTTGGGATTGTGGATTTTGATAACTTTCTGTAAAGCATTCTTGATGACCGAATAGGACAGACCCGCCGAGATATCTCCGACTTCGGCGCCTTCTTTCTGGGACTGCTTGACCTTGGAATTCATAAAAACAGTACAACGGGTTCCCAGATCCACCGGGTTTTCCGCCATCAGTGCCGCTTCCACAAAAGCATTCATGTCAAGATCCAATGATTTGGCAAAGGTCTCCAGAAAAGAACCGCAACCCGAGGAGCAGGCTTCATTGAGAATGATGCTATCGATGGTGCCATTTTTAATCTTCATGCACTTCATATCCTGACCACCAATGTCGAGGATAAAATCGACCTCGGGACAGAAATATTTGGCCCCCTTATAATGGGCGATGGTTTCAATTTCGCCGATGTCAATTTTTAAGGCTTTTTTGATCAGGCTTTCACCATAACCGGTAACCGTTGACTTGGCGATATAGACATCGGCCGGCAGGGATCCGTAAATTTCTTTGATAATTTTAATCGATTGGGCCAGAGGACTGCCCTCGTTACCGCCATAATAACTGTATAGTAAAGCGCCGTCATTATCGATCACAACCGCCTTGGTGGTGGTGGAACCGACATCAATCCCTAAAAAGCAGCCGCCGCTATGGTCTGCAAGAGCCTTTTTGACGACCTGATTTTTATCATGCCGGTCCCGGAACTGCGTAAGCTCTGCCCGGTTTTTAAACAGCGGTTCCAGACGACCGACTTCATTTTCGGAAACTGAATCCAGGTTTTCGACGGCCTTAACCAGCTCAGCCAGATGCATTTTGTCTTCTTTTTCAGCCGAATAGGCCGCTCCCATGGCAACAAAGAGATTGGACTTGGCCGGGAAAATAATCTGTTCCTCAGTCAGTTTCAGGGTTTCGATAAACCGTTGTCGCAGTTCCGACAGAAAATACAACGGTCCCCCTAAAAAAGCCACATTCCCCCGGATCGGATGGCCGCAGGCCAATCCGCTGATGGTCTGGTTGACCACTGCCTGAAAAATTGAGGCGGCGATATCCGCTTTCTCCGCCCCTTCATTAATCAGCGGCTGAATGTCCGTTTTTGAAAAAACGCCGCATCGGGAAGCAATCGGATAAATCATCGTGTGGGTTTTGGACAGTTCGTTGAGTCCCTCTGCATCGGTTTTTAACAACGTCGCCATCTGATCGACAAAGGCGCCGGTTCCGCCGGCACAGGTGCCGTTCATCCGCTGTTCGATGGTGCCGGTAAAAAAGGTGATCTTGGCATCTTCGCCGCCCAGCTCAATGGCGACCTCAGTTTTGGGAATGACCCGATCCACCGCCAGGGTGCTGGCCACCACTTCCTGAACAAAGGGGATGCCCAACCATTGGGAGATCATCAGCCCGCCAGAACCAGTGACACAAACCCGGGCCTCCAAATCCCCCAGTTTTTGATAGGTTTCTTTTAATAGATTGACGATGGTGACCTTGATATTTGATAAATGACGTCGGTATTCTTCATAGATGATTTCGTTTTGATCGTCGATAACCACTACTTTTATAGTCGTGGAGCCGATGTCGATGCCCATTTTATAATTGCTTTTCATTGTTTTTTATGACCTCTTCTCTAACATGTCGGTTGCGATCTTATTTGATCTTATCTGAATTTATTCATACGATTGATATAAGGGTTTTACCCGACGATATAATTGCTTGTATAGTTTATTATAGATTTCTGAATATTTTATTGTATTTTCCGGGTTGGGTTCAAAGATCCGGGATTTCCGAATCATCGCCGCACCGGCGGCTTGAATATCGGGATAATGGTTTAAGCCGACAAAGGTGGCGATGGCAGCACCCAAACCAGTGGTTTCATAGGTCTGCACCCGGTAAACCGGCCGGTTTAGAATATCAGCCATGATCTGCGCCACCCCGTTACTGCGAGATCCGCCGCCAGACAGGCCAACGGCCTGAATCGGTACCTTTGTTTTTTGTTCAATCAGTTCCAGCCCTTCCAATAAGGCATAGCCCAGACCTTCGATGATGGCCCGGTAAATATGTCGTTTATCATGACCCTCACTAAAACCCATAAAGGTTCCCCGGGCTTCGGGCCGAAAGGCTTCGCGCCCCCAGTAAGGCTGATGAATCAGACCATCCGCTCCCGGCAGGGTGGTTTCCAGATAGCCCTCCAGAATCTCATGGACCGCTTGGGGATCAGACTGATCAAGAAATTCTCGGACATACCAGTCCACCATCCAAAAACCGTGATAAATCGTGACCTCGGGATTGTAGGCATCATTCTCCACCGCCGCAAAGGAGGGGTAAAAGGGATACAGCTCCACATATTTTTTGGTCGTAATTTCCACCGTGGCTTGGGTTCCCAGGGAAATGCTGGCAATATCCGGGATTAATGCCCCGACGCCAATTGTCTCACAACCCTTATCAGTCCCTGATGCCACAATCGGCAAACCCAATGGCAGGCCAGTGATTTCGGCGACTTCGGCAGTCAGGTGACCAATGACTTCGCAGGAGTCGGTCAACTCATAGCATTTTTCCGGCTCGACCTGAATAATCTGCGTTTTTACATTATACTTACCGCACCACTGCTTCTTTTTGGTATCAAAGGGCAGATGGCCGGCGGTATTGGAACGGCTGTCGGCTATTTTCCCGGTTAAGCGACTCAAAAAATAGGTCGAAAGAAAAACGACCTTGTAGGTTTTTGCCCATATTTCCGGTTCCTGAACCTTGATCCAATTGACATGAGCGGTCTGACTGAATGATTTGGCAAAAGCGCTGAAACCGATACACCTAAAAAGCAGCGCATATGGCCAGGGATAGGGCAGCGGTTCTGCCAATTCCCGGCGATCCAGCCAACTGATAAAATTGCGCAGGGGTTCTCTTTTTTCATCCACAACCGTGATGACGTCCCGCTGACAAGACACGGTCATCCCCTGGATTGTCAAGAACAGTGCCGGGTCTTTAGTCTTGAGCTCCTGAACCACCTTAACCAGTGCCTTCCAGAACATTTCCGGTGACGCTTCCTTCCACTGGAAATGCTTTGAATAATAACCCTTAAATAATTCTTCACTTTTGGCCAGTTCATTGCCCAGCTCGTCAAAAAGAATACCCCGGAGTCCTCTGGTGCCGCAATCGATGGTCAGAACCGTGTTCTTTTTTGAGATGCTTTTTTCATTGTTGTTCAAAATCCATTCTCCCGACATCAACTCATTTCCTATCATTATACCAAATAGTTGCGCCGTGTAAAACAAAAAGCGTTGAATAAAAAGAATTATCTTTTTATTCAACGCCTAGTTTATCGCATAACTAACGTACCGACCAATTGTTAATCTGTTGTCTGCTGCAAGCTCGGACAGGCTCTGCCGTGTCCGCCTTGATGCAGACAACATGATGTAACAATTGTCGGTACTACTTCATGTGCTTTTTTACAGTAAGTATTTTTTTATCAACATTAATTACTTTTGTCTATAATTGATTTTATAGTTTGATGTCTTTGAAATCCTTGACCTGTTTGGTGATGGCAATTTCGGTTGGCAGCCGTTCGATGCTGGATGCTCCGAAGAAGCCGCAGACGCCTTTGGTCCGATCGAGGACATATTTAGCATCTTCTGGTTCGGCCACCGGACCGCCATGGACAATGACCATAATGTCAGGATTAATCGCTTTTCCGGCGTCACAGATTTCCTGGGTCAGCTTGACGCAATCATCCAGAGTTTTTGACGTCCCGGCCCCGATACTGCCTTTGGTTGTCAGACCCATATGGGCAACCAGGACATCGGCTCCGGCCCGGGCCATTTTTTCGGCCTCTTCGACGTTAAATACATAGGGCGTGGTGACCAGATCCAACTCATGAGCTTTCCTGATCATCTCTACTTCCAGATCATAGCCCATATTGGTTTCTTCCAGGTTTTGTCTAAATACCCCATCGATTAAACCTACTGTAGGGAAATTCTGAACCCCGGAGAACCCGACTTCTTTGACCTGTTTTAAGAACATTTCCATATCTCTAAACGGATCAGTTCCGCAGACCCCGGCCAGCACTGGCGTATCTTTGACAATCGTCACTACTTCTCGGGCCATGTCCATGACAATGGCGTTGGCATCTCCATAGGATAGCAACCCGGCTAAAGAACCCCGGCCAGCCATCCGGTAACGACCGGAATTATAAATAATAATCAGATCCACGCCACCGGCTTCAGCACATTTGGCCGAAATCCCGGTACCGGCCCCGGCACCAACCACCGAAATCCCTTTGGTTTCCTGTTCTCGTAACCGTCTTAACACTTCTTCTCGTTTTATTGCCATGTTATTTTCTCCTTCACTCTTTTCGTTTCTATCCTTCGATCATTGAAATTAATTTTTTCGCCATTGCCAGAGCAAAGACTTCGTCATTGATATCAGTATCCATTTCCACCAGTTCGACTTTGTCTTCGATATTGGCCCGTAATTGTTTAAACAATTCGGCATCTTCGGCTGGGCCGTAGAATGGTGCTCCTTCGACATCAATGGCCGAAACACCTTTTAATGGCAGGAATAAGGCAACCGGTCCGGTGGCCATATTCAACTTGTTGGCGATGATTTTCCCCATCTGGGAGCACTCAGAAGCGGTGGTTCGCATCAGGGTGACGCTGGCATTATGTTTATAGAGGTTTCTGTCTTTATATTTTTCCGGAACGGTTTCAATTGCTCCAAAATTGACCATATCCAATGCGCCGACCGAAACAACTTCGGGGATTCCGGCTTTGGCAGCAGCTTCCAGGCGAGTTGGCCCGGCCGTGAAGACGCCGCCAGCCACCTCATCGCACCATTCGGTGGTGGTCGCATCGAAAACTCCTTTGATAAAGCCGGCTTCAATCAGACTTTCCATGGCCATGCCCCCGGCACCGGTGGCGTGGAACACCAGTACCTCATAGCCCCGATCTTCCAGATATTCTCTGGCCGCGGTGACACAGGGTGTCGTGACCCCAAACATCGTCGCTGCTATCAGTGGTTTTTCTTCTTTAAGTTCAGGAATATCAAAGCTGGCCATCCCGGCAATGGCATTGGCAGCATTTGCCAGAATGTGATTGGAGATACTGTTGATACCGGAAATATCGACCACTGAGTACATCATGGTGATATCTTTTTCTCCCACATAGGGACGGGTATCGCCCGAGGCCACGGTGGATACCATAATCTTCGGCACGCCTACCGGCAGACTTCTCATCGCAAAGGTGCCGATCGTGGTTCCGGCTGATCCGCCCAGACTGATGACCCCATCAACCTTACCATGGTCATAGAGATCTTTGGTAATTTTTGCCGCTCCAGCCATCATCACGTCAATGCCCAGGCCCCGATCATGCTGTTTTTGCAGTTCTGCGAGTGTTGATCCCCCGGCAATGGCGACGGCTTCACTGGTGACATCCGGCACAAATAAGGGCTCACCGATAACCCCACAATTGACGGTGGTGGTACTGAGACCCCGCTTTTCAATCAATTCTTTAATAAACTGGAATTCATGACCCTTGGTATCAAAGGTCCCTACTATTAACACATTTTTCATTCCATGCCCCCCTTGAATTTATTTTTTTGATTAGCTTTTCTTGTTTTATTAACTCGCAAGGTTTGTGCCAATAATTTGAATCGGCAAAACCGTTGTTACAGCCAATCTAAATCCGGGGGTGGGAAAGCCCTTTCCCAGTCAAATGAGAACTGGGCAATATTTTCCCGCTTTGAGTAAATATTGCCCAGTTCTTTACTCCATGGATTCCTGGTCTTCCATGGACAAATTAAATTTGATTATTTTATTGTAAAGGGTTCGCCGGGAGATGCCGATCCGGTTGGCTGCTTCAGTGCGATTCCATTGACAGGCTTTGAGAACGCCCAGAATATACGTACTTTCCAGGTGCTCCTTACTGGTGGCCAGCAGGTCTGAACCCAATTGATCATATGTCTGAGGTTTAGCTACAGACTTTGCTTTATGCACTTCTTCCACCACCATATCATCCCGACGGATATATTTACCTTCGCTGAGGATTACCGCTCTTTCCAGGACATGCTTTAACTCCCGGACATTCCCGGGCCAGGCGCATTCCATCAGATAGGCCATCGCGTCCGGAGCCAGCCGTTTTTCTTCCAACTGGTACTTCGTTTTAAATTCTTCCAAAAAGCGATTGCAGAGCAGCGGAATATCCTCGGTATGCCGGCGCAGTGGTGGCGTATTGATTTCCACCACATTCAGCCGGTAATAAAGATCCTCCCGGAAATGATTAGCTGCCACTGCCTGTTTAATATCGACATTGGTGGCGCAGACGATCCGCACATCGACATAGATGGTTTTCTCGCCGCCCACCCGCTCAAATTCCTGCTGCTGAATAATCCGCAGCACCTTCGCCTGAAGATCCACATCCATTTCACCGATTTCATCCAGAAATAGGGTGCCATGATTGGCCAGTTCAAATTTCCCCAGCCGCCGTTTATCCGCTCCCGTAAAGGCGCCTTTTTCATGGCCAAACAACTCGCTTTCCAGTAAGTTAGGCGGCAAAGCAGCACAATTCACCTTAATCAGCGGACCCAGACAACGTTTACTGTTAAAATGCAGCGCCTTGGCCACCAGCTCTTTTCCCGTTCCGCTTTCGCCCTGAATTAACACATTGACGTCCTTATCGGCCACCTTATTGATCAGTTCGTACATATCCTGCATGATCACGCTTTGACCAACAATTTCGTCAAAGCCCCGCTTTTTTAGCAGTTCTTTCTTGAGATGCTTGTTTTCCTGTTTTAATTTATAATAATTTTTAAACTTATCCGTCGTTTCCGATATCGCCAGCTCGGTGGGAATCCGTTCAAAGCTGGAGCCGCCGATGTAACCGATGGTCTGGGAATTTTTATAAAAATAATAGGCATCCTCCGGGGAATTAATGGGGCCGCCATAAATCATCTTATAGGTTTGGGGATTGATCTCATCCACGGCCGCAAAAATGGCTTCCGTCATTTCCAGACATTCGTTAATGGTGGAAAAAACCTTGCCGGATTTCTCGCCGCCCCGGGTCCAGCCAAAATGGGCACAGATCACGTCCACACCCACCCGGGTCATTGCTCGGGCCTGTTCTTCATCAAAGACAAAGGCAATCGTAAAAAGATTGGCTGCTACCGCTTTTTCCATAAATTCAATCTCCTGGTCATAGCCCAACCCCTTCTCCTCCAACCATTCCCGAAATTGGCCGTCAACCAGACCAATGGTAGGAAAATTATTGACCCCGCTGAAGCCCAGGTCCCGGACTTTTTGGATCAGTTCCTCATGGCTATAATTGGGATCAGTGGCGTTAATCCCACAGATCACGGCCCGGTCTTTAAGTTTGGGCAGTATTTCCCGGCTCGAAAAGTCAAACACCAGCTCATTGCTATTGGCAAATGGCATCATACACCCAATCGAAGGAATACCTGCCGATCGGAACCGCCCGGCACTGAGCGCCAGCAATAAATCAGCCCCGCCCTTAACCGCCTGCTTGGCAAAAAGCCCGGATCCCACCGCCACCCCAATCACCGGTTTATTCATCTTCAAACTATTCTGAATCATTTTTTCGATGGCTTCTTTTTTCTTCATGGTCTTCTCCCACTCACATCAATCTGACCTTATTATACAGCCCCATCTCAAAAAACGCAAAAAGACTATTGCAGTGTTCTGCAATAGTCCCAGACTGTCAAAAAAGATAACCCAGTACCGACAATTGTTACATCATGTTGTACGCATCGGAGCGGACACGGCGAAGCCTGTCCGATTCCGCGGCGAACAATAGATTAACAATTGGTCGGTACGGTAGTTTAGCGACAACCTCAGACTATTGCAGAGTCCTGCAATAGTCCTTACTTACATTTGTGATTTACTAAATCTATAAGCCGAGTTCTGTTTAAATAGTCATCTATCTCGATTTATTGTTACCAATAAATTCTAGCGACCTACCATAGGACAACGACGAGCAGCCGTCTTTCAAGGTCCGTTCTTGGTCTTGCTCCAGGTGGGGTTTACATAGCCGATGTGTCACCACACCGCTGGTGAGCTCTTACCTCACCCTTTCATCCTTACCATTGCTGGCGGTATACTTTCTGTTGCACTTGCCTTAGAGTCGCCTCCACCGGGTGTTACCCGGCACCATGCTCTGAGGAGCTCGGACTTTCCTCAACCGGATTGCTCCGGGTGCGACTATCTGATTTACTAAATCACTGTAGTATACACTGTCTGCTCTTAAACTTCAAGCATTTTTTCACTTTGATATCTAATAATTCACAATAAAATCGTTGGAAGATTCAGCCACGATCATTTCCGGGCAGGCATCTGCCAGGCTCGCTGTCAGGATTTGCTGGAAGCAATCAGTTACCCATTTCTCGGTGCCGTAATGGCCGGCGTCCAGGACCCAGATATTGTTTTCCAGGGCCCGCTGGCCGTCGTGGTGCTTGAGGTCACCAGTGATCAGCACATCGGCTCTTTTGGCTTTGGCCAGACCAATCATGTCCGCCCCGGCACCGGAACATATGGCCACCCGACGAACGATATCCGGCATCTTGCCAGCCCCTCTTAAAGCGGCCAGACTCAACCGCTCTTTAGTATGAACTATGAAATCCGCGGCCTCCATCGGTTGACTTAACACGCCAATTTTTCCCAACCCGTTTTCATTGATCAGCGCACCATTTTCCAGGGCGATGACGTCATAGGCCATTTCTTCATAAGGATGATTTCTTTTTAGCGCAGCAATCAGGTTCTTTAAATCACCTGCGGCCACGATGGCTTCAATCCGGTCTTCGGAAACACTGGTCAGTTTATTGAGATCACCAACATAAGGGTTGGCCCCCTCCAGCGGACGGAAGGTACCAGTACCGGATGAGCGATAGGTGCAATAATCATAATCACCGATTGCTCCGGCTCCATTTTTCCCCAGCACCTCAATGATTTTCTGGCTGGCTTCCACCGGCGTAAAAACCACCAGCTTGTAATAAGCCGTCGGATTGGACGGTTCCAGGGTTTTGATCTTCTCCAGCCCGATGATCTCAGCCAGATAATGATTAAGCCCTTTGGCCGCCTTGTCCAAATTGGTATGGGCTACATAAACAGCAACATCATTTTTGATCAGCTGAGTAATAACCTGACCCTTTTCCCCGTCAGTTGACAAGGTTTTTAAGCCATTAAAAATAAACGGATGATGGGCAATAATCAGATCTACCTTTTTTGAGACGGCTTCTGCTACCACCCCGGCGGTGATATCCAGGGTCAGCAGCACGCGCTTGATCAGTTGTTGCCGGGACCCCACCTGCAGACCCACATTATCCCAATCTTCGGCCAGTTTTTCCGGAGCGTGGGCTTCAATTGTTTGGATGATTTGATTTAGTTTGACAGACATTTTCTCACCTCATTCAGTTTTTCAATAAACATACTACTTTCCTGAAATTGTTTCGTCGCCACCGCCGTGGTTTTTCCCCGGGTACTCCTGATAATCTGCTGCTCCAGAAAGATCTTGCGATCGATCAGAGCGATCAGCAGCGGATGCTTATGGGCGTAAAATTCAAAACCCAATTCGTATTCCAGGGGATTGGTAACAGTCATCGCTCCCGGTTCAGCAACCATTATCTCGTAAACCCGATCACCTTCCCGGGCCAGCTCTTCTCTGATGATACGAAAACCGGATGCTTCCAGATATTTACGCAGCACCGCCTGATTATTCATCGGCTGGAGCACCAGCTTTTTCTTCTGTCTGGCCACATCTGGTTGAGCTTCCAGCAGGTCCCGGATCAGCAGCCCCCCCATGCCAGCCATCACGACGACGTCAACCTCCCCGGGTTTAAGCACAGAAAGACCCGAACCAAGTCGGGTCTCTATCTGCTTTTCCAGTTGTTGTTCATCGATAATTTTTTCAGCTTTTTTAAGCGGCTGTTGGTTGGTGTCACTGGCGATTGCGCGGGAAACCAGTTCGTTTTCCACCAGGTACACCGGTAGATAACCATGGTCAGTACCAATATCGGCCATGGAATCGACTCCGGCCACACAGCCGGCAATTACCTCAAGCCGTGGACTTAACTTAATCTTCATTTTAGGTTAGATAATCCTTTAATTTCTTGCTGCGACTGGGATGTCTCAGTTTGCGTAAAGCCTTGGCTTCAATCTGACGGATTCGTTCACGAGTGACATTGAACTCTTTGCCGACTTCTTCCAGCGTCCGCGCCCGGCCATCATCGAGACCAAAACGCAAACGTAGCACCTTTTCTTCCCTTTCGGTCAGGGTGTTCAAGACCTCAATCAGTTGTTCTTTGAGCAGTGCATAGGAGGCAGCTTCGGCTGGTGCCGGAGCATCTTCATCAGGAATGAAATCGCCCAAATGGCTATCCTCTTCTTCCCCGATGGGAGTTTCCAGGGAAACCGGATCCTGAGCAATTTTCTGAATTTCGCGAACCTTTTCTTCAGAGAAGCCCATTTCCTTACCGATTTCTGCCGGGGTCGGTTCGCGTCCATATTCCTGTAACAATTGTCGGGAAACCCGGATCAGTTTATTAATGGTCTCGACCATATGCACTGGAATCCGGATGGTTCTGGCCTGATCGGCAATCGCCCGGGTAATCGCCTGGCGAATCCACCAGGTGGCGTAGGTACTGAATTTAAAACCCTTAGTATAGTCGAATTTCTCAACCGCCTTGATCAAACCCAGGTTTCCTTCCTGGATCAAATCCAGAAACGACATCCCCCGTCCCACATAACGTTTGGCTATACTGACGACCAGACGTAGGTTGGCTTCGGCCAATTCTTTTTTGGCGGAATCGTCGCCGGCTTCCATCCGACGGGCCAGGGCCATTTCTTCATCACCGGTTAATAATGGCACCTTACCGATTTCTTTCAGGTATAAACGAACTGGGTCATTGACGCTGACCGAGTCGGCCAGCTCGATTTCTTTCTGGTTTTCTTCTTCAAGTTCAGCGGCTTCCAGGGCTTCCAGTTCGAGGTCGGTAAAGGCGATTTCGATTCCTTCTTTTTGCAGGTACAAATAGATGGAATCAATTTCTTCGGGATCGAGATCCGCCTTATCGAGAATTTCTTCAAAATCGTGGTTATTTAAATTTCCTTTTGATTTTCCGCGTTTTAACAGCTGCTGCACTTCCGGCATCAGCTCAATTGCGACTTTTTCGATTTCAATGATGTCGTCGTCAATATCTATGATCGCATCGTCGGTTTTTGCTTTCTCTAGTTTCATTTTAGTGCCTCCCGTTTTCTTTCATCATTTTCTTAATCTCTATGAATTGATTGGTGAGCCTGGCCACCTCATCGTCGTTACCATTGGTTGATTCTCTTTTTATTTGTTCAGAAAGTCGGTCAAGCTGGGCTTCATTATAAAAACGATTCATTATTTCCAAAGCATCTTGATAATCTGACCGGGAGACTTCATCCTCGTTCATCATGAACTCAACTATTTTTTTAACTTCTTCTGAATCTTCAAAATGTGACATAATCTGATTGACTTCAATCCTGGTCCCTGTTTTCCGCTTCTCTGAAAGGGTTCTGAACAGATCCTGATAAAAAGGATCGGTCAGATGGTTGATCGGAAACTCATCGATGACTTCTGGTGTTTTTAAACAAAAGCGGATTGCCAATTCCTGAGCTTTTTTATATGCTTTGGGAATCTTGTGCGGAACTACTTCGCTAGGGGTTGGCTCCAACAGCTGGGAAGGATTGGCGGATTGTCGGGTTTTTGACCGCATCACCTCGCGACGAATCACTTCCTGATTGATTCCCGTTTCGCCGGCAACCATTTTGCTGTAATAATCAATTTCTACTGATGTTTCAAGCTGTCTTAATATCTTAATTGCCTCATTGCCATAGCGGAGCCTGCCGTCCGTCTGGGACAGATCGTTGTGGCTTTTTAATAATTCCAGCTCGTACTCAACAATGGTTAAGGCCTTGGCAACAAAGTCGGCAAATCCCTGCTGACCATATTTCTGGACAAAGGAATCGGGATCCTCATTTATCGGCAAGTTTAATATTTTAACATTTAAACTGGTCTTTTTCAAGATATTCATGGCTTTTTCAGTTGCCGATTTCCCGGCGCTGTCACCATCAAAGGCAATAATCACATCATTGGCATAGCGTTCCAGAATTTTTCCATGAAACGGCGTAAAGGCCGTCCCCAGTGCTGCCACGGTATTCCGGATCCCTTTTTCATATAAGGAGATCACATCCATATAACCCTCTACGATCAAAATTTGCCCTGCATCTAAAAAGTTTTTGCAATGATTCAGATTATAGAGCTCATAGCTTTTGGAAAAAATCGGGGTTTCCGGGGAGTTAAGGTATTTGGGTCCGTTTTGTCCGGTTGTCATCAGGCGACCACCAAACCCGACAATCTGTCCTCGGGGATTAACAATCGGGAACATAATCCGATCGCGGAAGCGATCATAATGTCGTTTGCTTTCCGAGGCCAGAACCAGACCCGAATCCAGCATTTCCGCTATGGTGAAGCCTTTAGTTGTGAGAAAATCGGTTAATCGGCTCCAGTCTTCACTGGCATAACCCAAACCAAATTCGCGGATCGTTTCCTGACTGATCCCGCGCTGCAACAGATATTCCCGGGCCGGTCGATCGGTTTTTAAAACCTTGTAATAATAATTGGCTGCTTCCCGGTGCAGTTCATAGAGTCGCTTCTTTTTTTCATAGGCCTGGTGGTCTTCCTGCTGGTTCTGCTTTTCCGGCAAAATCATGTTGACTCGCGCGGCCAAAAATTTGAGGGCATCCACAAAGGGCAGTTTTTCCATTTCCATAATAAAGGTAATCACATTGCCGCCCGCGCCACAGCCAAAACAATGATATAACTGTTTTTCGCGGGAAACTGTAAACGACGCTGTTTTTTCATTATGAAAGGGACATTTACCTTTATAAGAATTACCCACCCGTTTCAAGGTCATATAACCCGAAGCGACATCCACAACATCATTTGCCTCGATGACAGATTGTATCAATTCTTCGGAGTAGTAAGTTGTCATTAGTGTTTTCCTTTTTTTAATAAAGTCTTGACTTTTAAGGGTCTATTATCTCTATTCTAAGTAAAATTCAATTCTCCTTTTTTTAATATCCTTTATTTTTAAATTTAAACAAAAATAAAGTTTCATTAATCTTTAAAATATCAATATCAATGGATAAAATGGAATTTTCGGGGTATTTATGAAATTAATAACAATATTATTTAGAAAGAGGTATTTTTATGGAAAAGAAAAAAGTTATTGAAATCATTCATGAAAAAGTCAAAGTAGCCAATTACGATGATTATGGCAAAGCCGTTATCAGCATGGATGATGTCGGCGACGGCCAGATGATTATGGATGTGCTTGAAGATTTAAAAGCAGATAGTACCTTCGATTTTGATTTTGACATGGACAAAATGTTGTTAACGGTTCATAACCCCGAAGATGATCTGGATGGATTTATCAGACGACACCCATCCCCCCAAAAATGTAAATAAAATTGACCTCAAAAGACCACGCCTGGTGGTTAATTCCCTTATAAAAAAGCTCCATTGGATTAGACCAATGGAGCTTTTTTGTGATCCAACGAAAAAAAGTAGTACCGACAATTGTTATATCATGTTGTACGCATCGGAGCGGACACGGCGAAGCCTGTCCGATTCCGCGGCGAACAACAGATTAACAATTGGTCGGTACGGTAGTTTATGGATAACCTAAGAGAAACCCCGCGGGGTTTCTCCAGTTACTGCTTTAATTACATTTCTGATTTTTGTTTATAACCCATGTAACGTTCCATAGCTTCTTCTTTTGCCTTATCATAAAGGGTTGCCGAAACTTCTGGGAAGGTCAGTTTTAATGAGGTGTAACGAACTTCTGAATCCAGGAATTCGGTGAATTTGTCCATATCCGGTTCTTTAGAATCGAGGATAAATGGATTTTTTCCCTCGTCTTTCAGGGTTGGATTGAAGCGGTACAGATGCCAGTATCCAGATTCCACAGCAAATGCTTCGTGGGTTTGGGTACGGCTCATGCCGCCTTTAATACCATGGTTGATACAAGGAGCGTAAGCAATGATCAGTGATGGACCATCGTAAGCTTCGGCTTCCTGAAGGGCTTTCATGAATTGGTTCTTATCAGCTCCCATGGCCACTTGAGCCACGTAGACATAACCGTAGGTTGCTGCCATCATACCAAGGTCTTTTTTCTTGATTCGTTCTCCAGCTGAGGCAAATTGTGCCACTGCTGCGGTCGGTGTTGACTTAGAAGCCTGACCACCGGTGTTGGAGTAGATTTCGGTATCCAGTACGAACACGTTGATGTTTTTGCGTGATGCTAAAACATGATCCAGTCCGCCGTAGCCAATATCGTAAGCCCAGCCGTCGCCACCAAAAATCCATTGGGATTTTTTGATCAGGTAAGCCTGATTATCAAGAATAAACTTGGCGTAGGTTGCCAATGCTTCACTTGGTGTATAAGCGGTTAAGGCTTCAACCAGTTTAGCTGAAGCAATTTTTGAAGCTTCCGCATCTTTTCGGCTATCAATCCAGGCTTGTCCGGCTGTTTTTACAGCTTCTGGAGCATCACCAGCGATGATTTCTTTGAGGTAATTTTCAATGGTATCGGCCATTTTTTCAGTGGCCAGCATCATCCCAAAGCCATATTCGGCATTATCTTCAAATAAAGAGTTAGCCCAGGCTGGTCCTTTACCTTCAGCGTTTTTACAGTAAGGTGTAGATGGTGAGGATGCTCCCCAGATTGATGAACAACCGGTAGCATTAGCCACCATCATGCGATCCCCAAACAATTGGGTAATGGTTTTGATATATGGTGTTTCACCACAACCGGCACAGGCACCGGAGAACTCAAGCAATGGCTGGCAGAACTGGCTACCTTTAACTGTTGCTTTATTCATCAGGTTATCTTTAATTTTTACAGTAGTTGCATAGTTCCACATTGGGATTTGTTCAGCCTGGGTATCAATTGGTTCCATTTCCAGCGCTTTGGTTTTTGCCGGGCAGGCATCCTGACAGTTGCCACAACCGGTACAGTCAAGGGTGCTGACCTGGATACGATACTCTAAGCCGTCAAATTGTTTTCCGGTGGCTTTAACTGTTGTAAAGCCTTCTGGTGCCGCAGCTTTTTCACCTGCATCGACTAAAACAGGACGAATGGCAGCGTGTGGGCAGACAAATGAGCACTGGTTACACTGAATACAATTTTCAGGAATCCATTTTGGCACATTAACCGCGATACCCCGTTTTTCGTAAGCAGCTGAACCAGACATAAATGTTCCGTCTTCTACGCCGGTAAACGCTGAAACAGGAATATCATCCCCAGCCAGTCGATTGATCGGACGAAGAATCTTGGTAATGAATTCTGGTACATTTTCTTCAGTTGCGCCTTCAGCTTTAAGATCTTTCCAAACTGCCGGAACATCCACTTTAACCAGAGCATCAATCCCCTGATCAACAGCAGCGTTGTTCATATCAACAATTTTCTGACCTTTTTTACCGTAGGATTTTTGAATCCCCGCTTTAGAGAAGGTAACTGCATCCTCAATTGGAATAATATCGGCCAGTTTAAAGAATGCTGATTGCATAATCATGTTGGTGCGACGACCAAGACCGATTTCTTCAGCAATTTTGGTGGCATTGATGATATAGAAATTAATGTCGTTGTCGGCAATATATTTCTTTAAAGAAGCTGGTAATTTTTCATCCAGTTCGGCAACTTCCCAAACAGTGTTAAGCAGGAATGTTCCGCCTTTTTTCAAACCTTTTAACAGGTCATATTGGTGAACATAGGCTTGGGTCGAGCAGGAAACAAAATCTGAGTTTACAATTAAGTAAGTCGACTTAATTGGTTTTTTACCAAATCGTAAGTGGGATACCGTAACCCCTCCGGATTTTTTGCTATCATAGGAGAAATAACCCTGGGCGTATAAATCGGTGTGATCGCCGATAATTTTAATAGCCGATTTATTGGCACCAACGGTTCCATCAGATCCCAGACCCCAGAATTTACATCCTTTTGTTCCTTCTGGAACAGTATTCAGGTTTTCACCCAGTTCCAGGTTGGTGTGAGTTACGTCATCAACAATCCCGATGGTGAATTTATCTTTGGGCTGAGCCAGTTTTAAATTATCATAAACCGCTTTAATTTGAGCAGGTGTGGTGTCTTTTGAGCTGAGTCCATAACGACCACCAACAATCAATGGTTGGAATTCTTTGCCGTAGAAGACGGTACAGATATCCTGATATAAAGGTTCGCCCAATGAGCCGGGCTCTTTGGTACGGTCTAAGACTGCAATCTTTTTAACTGTTTTTGGCAAGACATTCATTAAATACTCTGGCGCAAAAGGTCTGAATAAGCGAACTTTGATCAAGCCGATTTTTTCGCCCTGAGCCAATAAATAATCAATCGTTTCTTCAATGGTGTCTGTTACAGAACCCATGGCAACGATGATATTTTCGGCATCGTCAGCACCATAGTAATCAAACAAATGGTATTCCCGACCGGTTTCAGCTGATATTTTTTCCATATAGTCAGCCACAATCGCTGGAATATCGTCATAGAATGGATTACACGCTTCTCGCGCCTGGAAGAAAATATCCGGATTCTGAGCGGTTCCCCGGGTGACCGGATGCTCAGGATTTAAGGCATTGTTGCGGAATTCCTGGATAGCATCAAAATCTGCCAGTTTTTTAAAGACATCATAGTCGATGACTTCGATTTTTTGAATTTCGTGTGAAGTTCTGAAACCATCAAAGAAATGCATAAATGGTACCCGGCTTTTAATCGCGGCCAAATGGGCAATCGCGGCCAAGTCCATTACTTCCTGAACGCCACCTGAAGCCAGTAATGCAAAACCAGTTTGACGGCAGGCCATAACATCACCATGATCACCAAAAATGGATAGTGCCTGAGCGGCTAAGGTACGGGCTGTTACATGAAAAACGCCTGGCAACAATTCGCCGGCAATTTTATACATATTCGGGATCATTAATAAAAGTCCCTGTGAAGCAGTAAAGGTGGTGGTTAAGGCACCAGCCGCCAATGAACCGTGAACCGCACCAGCGGCGCCGCCTTCGGATTGCATTTCGGAAACTTTTACTGTTTCACCAAAAATATTTTTTCGTCCCTGTGAAGCCCAAACATCTGCATATTCGGCCATTGGGGATGAAGGGGTAATTGGAAAAATAGCAGCAACCTCGGTGAATGCATACGCAACGTGTGCAGCCGCAGTATTTCCATCCATTGTCATCATTTTTTTAGGCATGATTTTCCTCCTTGAAATTAAAACAAAATGTTTTTGTTGATGGTTTAAATAGCAAAATTTTATCTATAAAATTATATCATATTAGTTTTTGAGTGTATACACTTTAATAAGGGTAATTTTTTGTCGCAATTATTTGGCAATTTTCCACTTGTTTACTCGAAAACGATTAATGTTATACTTTTGATATATTAAATCTCTTTTATTATGGATACGATTGTATGTTCGAGAACTTTTTTCCCTGTAAATTAATTTTTCATAATAATTGACTGCGGATGAACTGTCAAAATGTTCATTAACAGTTCATCAACAGTAATTTTTGTACTTTTAAAACTTTTTTATTATATTAATTGCCTAAAAATCATTGTTTCTTTTTAGCTTCTTTAAATGCCAGTTTCTCTGGTATTAAAAAGTCTGACTGGAATTCGAAACATTCCTTGGCTACCACACTGCTTAAGACGAGCAGACTGATTAAGTTTGGAATGGCCATCATCCCATTCATGGCATCTGATAAGTTCCAGACGATTTCTAGTGCAGTGGTCGCACCGACAAACACAACCAGACAATAAAGAATCCGATAGATCGTTACCGCAATTGGTGCTTTGATTAAATATTCCAGTGACTTTTCGCCATAGTATTCCCAACCTAAAATGGTTGAAAAGGCAAAAAGGGCAATCCCCAGAGTTACAATATAACCGCCAACCGGTCCCAGCGCGGATTGGAAGGCGGCAATGGTAAGATTTGCCCCCATTAAAATTTCGCCGCTGGCATCCAATGTTCCCAAAGCCCCTGAAGAGGCAATTACCAGGCCGGTGATCGTACAGACACAGATGGTATCAAAAAAAGTTCCGGTCATATTGATATAACCTTGTCGTGACGGATGATCTGTTTTTGCTGCGGCAGCAGCGATTGGTGCCGATCCTAAGCCGGCTTCATTGGAGAATACACCCCGGGCCACACCCCAGCGCATAGCCGATAACATCGATGCGATAATGGTTCCGCCAACGCCGCCAGCCATTGCGGTAGGTGAAAAGGCCATGGTAAAAATTTCGGCAATCCCGGCTGGTACGTTTTGAAAATTGATGATGATAACAAGCAGCGCAGCTAGAACATAGAACACGGCCATAAATGGCACGATGACGCCGGCAACCCTACCAATACTCTTGATACCGCCAAGAATAACCAGAAACGCCAACACTGTCAGAATCAGGCCTGTTATCCAGGTGGGTACGCCAAAGGTACCGTTTACGGCTCCGGCAATGGAGTTAGCCTGGGTCATGTTGCCAATCCCGAAGGATGCCACGGTGGCAAATAACGAAAACAGAAAGGCCAGGATCAAACCGATTTTTTTATTCTTGAAGCCATTTTTCATAGCGTACATCGGACCACCAGCCATTTCACCTTTGGCATTTGTTTCCCGATATTTAACGGCCAGAACACTTTCGGCATATTTCGTAGAGAGTCCAAACAGGGCTGATATCCACATCCACACCAGAGCTCCCGGGCCGCCCAGCACCATCGCTGTTGCGACGCCGACGATATTCCCGGTACCGATAGTGGCCGCCAGGGCTGTCATCAGCGATTGGAATGGCGAAATATCGCCGCTGGAGTCATCTTTATGGGTCTTATCCTGTTTGGCAAAGACCGATTTTAACGCATAGCCCAGGTTGAGCCATGGCGCAAATTTTAAACGCACGGTTAAGAAGATACCTGTACCCATTAGCAGTGCCAGCATAATGGGTCCCCAAACAAAATTATTTACAGCTGAAATGATATCCGAAAAATTCATATTGCCCCCTAAAATTTATAAGCTTTGTTATCGATTACAGTTTTGTTTCGATTTTTCTGATAATAAGGGCTTCACCATTACTCACAACAGTGTCACCCTTATTATTAGTTATCTAGAGCTAAATTCTATGTCTTGTTTTTTCGTTTCTTGATTTCTCAATGCTGATGATCAAAATTTTCGTTTCAGGGTTGATTAAAATTTATTCTTAAACCTACAGCAACTCTTCTGCTGGTACATATTCTTTATTTAAGCCTTCAGCTACGCCTTTACAGGTAACATGTCCCTTGTAAGTATTTAATCCTAATAATAGTGCGGGATCTTCTTTCATTGCCGCTTCTGGTCCCTTGTTAACAATTGCCATTAAGTATGGCAGAGTAGATCCGGTCAGTGCATAGGTAGATGTTCTAGGAACGGCACCTGGCATATTGGCAACGGAATAGTGAATTACGCCATGTTTTTCAAAACAGGGATCATCATGGGTTGTGCTGTGATCAATGGTTTCGACTGATCCGCCCTGGTCAATGGCTACATCAACAATAACTGATCCTTTTTTCATATTTTTAACCATCTGTTCAGAAACCAGTTTTGGTGCTTTTTCGCCAGCAACCAATACGCCACTGATCAACAGATCTGATTTCTTAGTCAGTTCTGCCATGTTATAAGGATTACTGATCAGTGTCGAAACCCGACCATTAAAAACGTCGTCTACATAGGTTAATCTTGGTTTGCTGATATCAATGACAGTCACATGAGCACCCAGACCCACGGCCATTTTAGCAGCGTTCATACCAACTGTACCAGCTCCGATAATCATCACCTCTGCTGGCAATACGCCGGTTACACCGCCCAATAACATCCCAACACCGCCATGATAACGCTGCAGCATGGTAGCCCCAACTTGAACTGACATTCTGCCGGCTACTTCACTCATGGGGATCAGTAATGGCAATGATCGATCAGCTAATTGAACCGTTTCATAGGCAATCCCAGTAATTTTTTTCTTCATTAATATATCGGTTAAAGGCAGGTTTGGAGCAAGATGTAGATATGTAAATAAGGTCTGACCTTCTTTCATCAGTTCATATTCTGACTCGATGGGTTCTTTTACTTTTACAATGATGTCAGATTGTTCAAATACTTCTTTGGCCTGTTGCAGGATTACCGCACCTTCGGCAGCATATTCACTGTCTGCAATGCCACTTTCAAGCCCGGCCTTTGTTTCAACTAGAACCTTATGGCCACTCGCCACCAGGGCATGAACACCAGCTGGTGTTACGGATACACGAGACTCATTGTTTTTAATTTCCTTTGGAATACCTACAATCATGATAAAAACCTCCTGTTTTTTTAATTATAAATTTTAAATTTTGATTTAAAAAACCAATACACGTTCTGATCTTCTTAGGGAAGAATGGAATATGTATTCTTGACGGTTGACAGGGTTACAATCGTTTTCGTCTTTTGCACCCCGGGAACTGTTTTAATGCGGTTGAGCACCGCTTCCAGACTTTGGGTATCTTTGGTAATAATTTTAATCAAATAATCATAATCTCCGGCCAGATAATCACATTCAATAATCTCACTCTCATCTTATACCAGGGCGACAAAGCCATCAATAAAACTGGGATGCTTAAGGGATATAAACATATAGGCAACCAGATTCTTATTCATTTTCTGAGTTGATAAAATAACAGTATATTTTTGAATGATACCCGATGAATCTAATTTTCGTATGCGTTCGCTGATTGCCGGAACCGATAAGCTGACTTCACTGGCAATTTCGGAAGCCGTAACTCTGGCATTTTTCTGCAACAGCTTGAGGATTTCAATATCAATTGAATCCATTTATGCTCCTTTCTATTAAAATTATTGAGATCATTATACCCGACTTCACAAATGAATTAAACGTTTTCAACGAATAACAAGTGATCTTTTTGTCAAAAGAAAAAATTACTTTAAATCTTTAATCATTACTGGTAACAAACAGCTCCCATGATTAATTATTTTATCTGCTTCTATTTTCCAATTGAAAAACTGAGGTTAAATCTAAAAAAACTTAAAAAATTAAGCTTTTCGTAACAGGTATTCTAGTTATTATTATTCATTAAGTCGCACAACTACTGATCTCAATCATTAATTTCTTTATTTCACGCTGGTCCGTCGCTTACGACAGACCGGCATGATTGGTTAAGGGATCTGGAGGTCCTGGTTATTCTATTCCAAAGGGTTAAGTTAATTATCTAAACGTTTTTCGATGGCCGCAATGGTTTCGTTGAGTACCTTGATCCTGGCATAATACTTGTTCTGGGCTTCAACAATAATCCAGGGGGCATTGACGGTGGAGGTCTTCAGCAACATTTCATCGACGGCGATTTTATAAACATCCCACTTATCCCGGTTGCGCCAGTCTTCATCGGTAATTTTCCAGTCCTTATCAGGATTTTCCGCCCGACCGGTGAACCGCCGCAATTGTTCATCCTGATCGATTTGGAGCCAGAATTTAATGACAATCGCACCCCAGTCAGAAAGTTGTTTTTCGAATTCATTGATTTCCCGATAACTCCGGTCAAATTCTTCCTGGGTACAAAACCCTTCAATCGGTTCCACCATCACCCGGCCATACCAGGTCCGATCCCAAACGCCCAGATGGCCGTTTTTAGGGATGTCCCGCCAGAAACGCCAGAGGTAATGGTGCCTTCTTTCAATATCGCTGGGGCTGGCGGTGGGATAAACGGTGTAACCCCGAGGATCAAGATTGCGGGTCAGCCTTTTAATACAACCGCCCTTGCCACCGGCATCCCAGCCTTCAAAGCCGACAATCAGCGGAATCCGGCGCCGATAGAGCTCATATTGAAGCAAGCGGATTTTTTTCTGACACTCTTTTATCTGGACCTGGTACTCTTCTTCACCGATGACCTGGTCAAGCCCAATGCCATCCAGAATTTTCGATTGAAAAGGCATGTCACCCACATGGATCAGTGGTTTACGTTCCACCGCCGGGGCCATTTTTACTTCTTCAATGACTTTTTCCAGCCGTGTTTCCAGGACACTCAAAACCTTGATCAGGGCATAGTCTTTTTGTTCGCCTTCAATGATGACCCAGGGGGCACAATCGTTGTCGGTCAGCTCCAGGCCGCGGTTGACCTTTTCATAGAGTTTATCGTAATGCTTGTTTTCTTTTTTATCCCGGGGTGTCACCCGCCAGGAAGTGGCATCGTTGCCCAGCAGTTTATTAAACCGGCGTTTTTGTTCTTTTTTGCTGATATGAATAAAAAATTTAAAAATAATCATCCCGTCATCGGATAGTGCCTGTTCAAATTCATTGGCCTGTTTCATCAGTCCCTGCATATTCAAGGCATCAATCGACTTACGATAGACCAGATCACTGTAATAACTGCGATTAAAAATCGCGATCTGCCCTTTTTCCGGGGTCTTGGTCCAATAGCGCCAGAGGAACGGCCGGAAGATCTCATCCTCATTTTCCTGCTTTTTGAAGTTATGAACCCGGAAGGAGCGCGGATCCATGGGCATCAGCAGTTCATTAATCAGGGTTCCCTTCCCGGCCGCATCCCAGCCTTCAAACAGAATTAAAACCGGGATCCCTATATCGTGAAGGGTCCGTTGCAGCTCGCCTAACCGCACCGTTAGCCGCTCTTTTTCCATACGATAGGTTTCTTTGTCAATTGTGACACCTAAATCAATTTTTTCCAGCATGACAGCCTCCTAATAAATATATTTTTGATTATTATTAAGATACAAAAAAAGGGCGTCTTAAAAGACGCCCCTCATCAACTATATAAATTTTGCATAAATCGTGTCCAGGTTGGGGTTGGACAAGGTTTCCATCACGTAATCGGCATATTCTGAACCGGTTGCGCCGGTTTCCCGGCCGGTGAGGACTAACTTTTTCTCGTATAATCCGCACACATCCAGAGCTTTTTGCAGCTGTTCCGCTTTTTCATTATAACCGATATGGACTAACAGCATCCCGGCTGCCCGGATAATACTGCAGGGATCGGCGTATTGTCCGCGCCCCTCTTCAACCATTCTTGGAGCTGAACCATGAATGGCTTCAAACATCGCATATTGCTTGCCGATGTTGGCTGAACCGGCAGTACCGACGCCACCCTGAAACTCGGCCGCTTCATCGGTTAAGATATCGCCATAGAGATTCGGTAAGACCATTACCTTAAACTGACTGCGTCGTTTTTCATCGACCAGTTTGGCGGTCATAATATCAATATACCAGTCGTCCATTTCGACGGTGGGATAATCTTTGGCAATCGCTTTGGCAGTATCTAAAAACTTACCGTCAGTTGTTTTGATAACGTTGGCTTTGGTAACAACCGTAACCTTGTTTTTTCCTGATTTTTCAGCAAAATCAAAAGCTGCCTTGATGATTCGTTCTGATCCATCCTGGGTAGTGACGGTAAAATCAATCGCTAAATCGTCATTGACATGGATACCCTTGCTGCCAACGGCATATGCTCCTTCGGTGTTTTCCCGATAGAAAGTCCAGTCAATATTCTTTTCCGGTACCGAAACCGGACGAACATTGGCAAACAGATCCAATTCGCGGCGCATGGCCACATTGGCACTTTCAATATTTGGCCAGGGATCACCTTCACGCGGGGTTGTGGTCGGTCCTTTTAAGATAACATCGCAGGTTTTCAGTTCTGCTAAAACGTCATCAGGAATCGCTTTGCCGCAGGCGGCGCGGTTTTCAATGGTCAGACCGTCGATGATTTTAAAGACAATCTTTCCGGTTTTTACATCATCGGTCAGTAAAAACTCCAACACCCGTTGGGCTTCTGAGGTGATAAAGGGTCCAATGCCATCACCACCAACGATGCCGATAATAATTTTATCTTTGCTTGTGAAATCGGTAAAATCCTTTTGCACCTTCATTTTTTCGATGCGGGTCAATTGTTCTTTAATCAGCTCTCCAAAATGGGCCTTTGCTCTTTCAATTTGTTCTTCGACCATATATCCTCCGTCAAATTTATTTATTAGTGTCATATCTAAGCGCTTAAGACAAGCATACAGCCAGTTAAGCTCTGGACATCATATTTTTTAGCCGTTTGATCGGCTGGGTATTTTTAAAAACCAGTTCATGGGTCGCCACAAATTTATCCACGGCGGTGACTACCCAACTGCCGATATTGGCCGGCGGAATGGGCGTCAGCGGAAACATGTGTTTTACGATCATATCGGCCTGTCGTTCATCAATATCAAAATATTTTTCGGCATTTTCAAGTGCTGTTTTGGGATGGGAAAAGCCATGCATTTCCTTGATCCGATTCAGACCCTTGCCTGTTTTAACCTTACCCTGCCATGATTCCAGAAAAAAATCATGGAGCGTTGCGCCCCGGGCGATGGAGGTATAATCCATGCCTAAAAATCTGGCCACACGATAGGAATAATATCCGACTGCAACTGAGTGTTCAAACAAACCATTGCCGTGGTGATCAATTTCTCGTAATTTTTGGAATTCGCTGTGTGTAATAATATCGCCAACAATGGTTTCAAACTCACTATAATACTTTTTTGTTTCCATTGAGACCTTTCTTTGATTGTAATTTTTTGTTATTTTTTCAGCCAAGCTGAACAATAGCTTTAAATATTATAGCATAATATCTTTATTTTAAGTTAAAATAATGGCCGATGTTCTGAAAAAAAACAAAAAAAGATTCGGTTGTTCTTAAAATCGTGGTAAACTAAATAGAAAAGAACAGGAAGGATAAACCATGAAAATTAAAAAAATACTCATCGGAACCGGTGTTGCTCTGGCAACCGGGATGGCCCTGTATCATGCTTGCGTAATCAAAAAAGGCAAAGATTTTGAAGCCAGCTTCGATAAAAGTCCCGGATCCATGGATGAAATCGTGCTCTACGGCGGAAAAATGAAAGACTACCGGGACCAGACCATGCAAGATACCAAAATTGGGGCTTTCTTCGGCGGTATGCAGCTTGATTTTTCTGACGTTGTCACCGAAAAAAATGCCTATCGCATGGATATCAGCATCATCAATGGCGGTCTGAACATCATCGTTCCTGATAACTTTAAATTGAAAATCGTTGACACCTGCAAATTTGGCGGCATTGCCGATCACACCGTTTGCATGGATCCCGAACATGCGGTGGCGCTTTCCGTATTCGCCGACATTACCTGCGGCGGTCTGAATTTTGAAAATGCCCCTGAATAAAATCAGAAAGACCCTCCCCCATAAAAAAACTGAAATCAGGCTAGGTTGATTTCAGTTTTTTATTGACAAAATCTTCAAATTCAATGACATTCATGGGCCTGGCATAAAAGAAGCCCTGGGCGATATCGCAGCCTCTTTCTTTAAGAAAATCCACCTGTTCCTGGGTCTCAACCCCTTCGGCAACCGTAATCAGATCCAGATCCTTGGCCATATTCAGCATACTGGTGATAATCTTTTTGCCACGCACATCGTCCGACGATTCGCTGAAAAAAGCCTTATCCAGTTTTAAAATATCCGCCGGCAGATTTTTCAGGGTGTTGAGGGATGAATATGCCCGGCCGAAATCATCAATGGAAATATGGAAGCCGAAATCCTTTAAATGATTCATGATATCAACCATCTGAACATCATTATCAAAAATGGTTCCTTCGGTCAGTTCAATTTCAATCATTTTCGGATCAATATGATAGCGGCTGGTGATTGCCAATAATTCTTCCGGCAGCAGCATATTTTCCAGATGGAGCCGGGAAAAATTAACCGAGATAATCATATTGGTTAGCTGATCCATTTCCGTTTTCCATTTTTCCAGCAGCTTACACACTTCTTCAAACATATAGGTGTCGATTTTTTTAACAAAACCATTTTTTTCAAATAGGGGAATAAAGTCGTTGGGGGGCAGCATCCCGCGGTCTGGATCATTCCACCGCACCAGGGCCTCAGCACCAATGATCTGCTCATCTGAGAATAAATATTTGGGCTGCAGATACACTTCAAACTCATCATTGCGGAGGGCCATTTCCATTCTGTTCTCAATTTCATTCTCCTGAATCATCACTTGGCGCATCGACTCATCATAAAAGGCGTAACTCACCTGGGAGTTATCTTTAATCGATCGTTTAGCTATATTGGCCCGATCACTGAGGGTATTGATATCCAGATCATCTTCACCGATCAGATAAACACCCATCGAAATATTGACAAGGAATTTCTGTGAATAGCCGTTGATCTCCCGGATCAGATTTTCCACCCGCTGGGAAAACTCTCCATAACCTTCATATTTCATCAATATCGTGAAATTATCGGTGGCCATTCTGGCAAACAGTTCGTCTGCTCGGAGCTGCTTTTCCAGCATTGATGCAATGGCGGTGAGTATCTCGTTGCCCAGCTGATGTCCATATAAATCATTGATGGCCTTAAACTTATCAATATCAAAAATAATCATCGCATAGTGGTCGGTCTGATTTGTGGCAAATATATTTTCAAAATCTCTTTTAAACTTAATCCAATTGGGACAGCCGGTCAGCGAATCAAAATCCTGGAGCCGTCTTAATTTGATAATTTCTTTTTTAAGGTCAGCGACGGTAAAGTTACTGATCAGGTTGATGATAAAGATTCCCGTAAACCCCAGGCCATAGAAAACCATTCGCATGGTTTCCTCCTGAGCCGGCAGGGAAAAAGATATAGTGTTAAACAGTGCCGTCATGATGACCAAAAAAAACAACGCAAAGCTGAGGATTAAAAACTTTTTTTCGTTATACTGCTTCACATTACCTCCTAAATTGTCAAATCTATTTGAGTAACTGGCTAACTTATAAAAGTCCCTTTAGCTTTGCGTCACTGTTTCACAACAGTTTTGCCCTATGATTCTATTTTCTTTTTCATTGCCCCTTAGGAGCATAATCGACTATTTGTATTGTATTTTTTAATATTGTATCATAAATGTAACGATTTGTCTTGTGAAAATTGTAAACTTTCGATTTAATCTTTTTCTGCCCCAAGACTTTTAAACAAACCGCGTGGGGTTCCTAAAACCGTTCTTCCAGCTCAGCGGTCAAGTCTTCATAGCCCGGCTTATGGAGCAGCGCAAACATGTTCTTTTTATAAGCTTCCACACCCGGCTGATCAAAAGGGTTTACTCCCAGCAGATAGCCGTTTAAGCCACAGGCCTTTTCGAAGAAATAAATCAATTTACCAATATGAAAGGCATCCAATTTTTTGAGCGTGATAATGCCATTGGGGACACCCCCATCGACATGGGCCAGTAATGTACCCATAAAGGCTTTTTCATTTACCGCATCGATTTCCCAACCGGTCAGATAGTTCAGTCCTTCGAGATTTTTTTCATCCTGGAACACCTTGATCACCGATTGATCATCCTCGATGACAACCACGGTTTCAAAATGATTTTTGGGTCCATCCTGAATCATCTGTCCCAGCGAATGAAGATCGGTGGAGAAATGGGCCGAGGCCGGAAAGAGACCCTTGCCGTCTTTGCCATCACTTTCACCAAATAATTGTTTCCACCATTCCGCCAGATACTCCAGTGAGGGATCATAATCCACTAAAATCTCAATATTCTTGCCGCGATTGTAAAGTACATTCCGATACAGGGCATATTGAAAACAGGGATTCTTTTCAAACTTCGGTTTGTTATAATCCTCATAACCAGATTTTCCCCCATCCATCAGGGCATCAATATCAATTCCTGCCGCTGCAATCGGCAACAAACCGACGGCGGTATAAACCGAATAACGACCGCCAATATCGTCGGGAATCACAAAGGTTTCATAGCCTTCTTCATCGGCCATGAACTTTAACGCCCCTTTAGCTGCATCAGTGGTGACAAAGATTCGCTCCCTGGCGCCGTCTTTACCATATTTTTCTTCCAGAAATTTTTTAAAAAAGCGAAAAGCCATGGCCGGTTCAGTGGTGGTTCCGGATTTTGAAATGACATTGACACAAACCTCCTGATCTTTCAGCAAGGCCAGCAGATTTTCCAGATATTTGCCGCTGATATTTTGACCGGCAAAATATATTTTAGGTGCCTTCCGCACGGATCGGGGTTCTTCATTATAAAAGGGGCTGGTTAAAGCCGATATCACCGCTTTAGCACCCAGATATGATCCGCCAATACCAATAACCACCAGGGCATCACAGCGATCCTGGATTTTTTGGGCGGCTTCCTTGATCCGGGCAAATTCATCCTGATCATATTTTACCGGATAGTCAACCCATCCCAGAAAGTCGTTGCCGACCCCGGTTTTATTCATTAATTCATCATTAGCTTTCGCCAACTGGTCAAACCGGCTTTCAAATTCACTGGGATCTATATTTGCATAAGAGAGATCAAAACGAATACTCATATTTTTTACCTTCTTTCTTACTACGAATGAAATGTGTTTTCATTTTACTACATTATTAATTGGAGTGTCAATTGATGTTCGCCTATCTATCTGAAAGAAAGTTGAAATTCGGCGAATCTTCTGACCAATCCCCTCATAAGAGGTGACTTTTTTTATTTGATATGTTAAAATAATCAAAATCAATAAAAGAAGAGGTGTAAAATGGAAACGCGAATACTGGGAAAAACCGGATTAGAAGTGTCCCTTATTGGGTTTGGTGGTATTCCAATTCAACGCTGTAACCAATGGGAAGTCGACGAAATTGTTGAAAATCTTATTGAAGAAGGAGTTAATTTCATTGACACTGCCAGAGCTTACACCAATAGTGAAGAAATGATAGGGGAATCCCTGAAACAGTGGGGCCGGGAACATTTTTATCTGGCCACTAAAACCCCCAAGCTCAGCTATGAAGACGTCATGGCAGATGTTAAAGCCAGTCTGGCTGAATTACAGACAGATACCATTGATTTATATCAGTTCCATAATGCCAAAACGATGGCTGCCTATGAAACCATTATGGGCCCCCAGGGCGGTTATGAAGCACTGGTCGAATGTAAAAAAAAGGGATTGATTAAACATATCGGTATCACCTCCCATAGTTATGAGGTGTTGGACCGGGCTCTGGAAGAGGATAAATTCGAAACCATTCAATTTCCTTATAATATAGTAGAAAATCGAGGAGCACCCCTCTTCGAAAAAGCTAAAAGCAAAAATGTCGGCGTGATCATCATGAAACCACTAGCCGGTGGAGCATTTCTCCACGCCAACTACGCTCTGCGCTGGGTCGCCGAAAATCCCAATATTTCTGTCTTGATCCCTGGCATGGATTCCGTTAAACAGGTGTTGAAAAACACCAAAGTCGGCAATGACTTTGTACCCTTGTCTGATGACGAACGCCAAACCCTGGAAGCTGATGCCAAAGCGCTTGGTAAAACCTTCTGCCGCCGCTGCGGCTATTGCGCTCCCTGTCCCCAGGGCATTGATATCCCGATGCAGTTTATTGTCGAGGGGTATTACCGCCGTTACGATCTGGAAGAATGGGCGCTGGACCGCTATCGCAGTTTTGCTGCCAACGCCTCAGATTGTATTCAATGCGGCGAATGCGAACCCCGCTGTCCCTACAATCTGCCGATCCGGGAGATGCTGACAAAAACCCGGGAGCTGTTTGATCCGCTGGTTTAAAACGTTTATAAAATACAAAAGGTCAAAATCCCATCGATGGGGATTTTGACCTTTTGCGTTATTTGCTTTTCTTTTTATTACTTCTTAGTCGCACAGATACAAACGACCCAGCGCATCAGCGGCCATAATGGCGGCGTAAACGGTGTCGGCATCCACATCAAAGGGCATGTTGTGAATGGTTTCGCCAGGATCAGCCGCAGCTACCGCCACCGCCATAATTTTTTCTGGAGTTGGTTCGGTACAGCCCAATTCGCCCAGAGTAATTGGCAGACCCACTGATAAACAGAAATCAATGACTTCTTCAATATCTTCGAGGGATCGGTTTTCCATCACCAGCTGAACCAGGGTTCCAAAAGCAACTTTTTCGCCGTGATACATATGGTGGCATTCCGGTAACACGGTTAAGCCGTTATGGATAGCATGACAGGCTGCCAGGCCGCCACTTTCAAAACCAACCCCACTGAGGTAGGTATTCGCTTCAATAACATTTTCAACCGCCGGAGTACAGGTGGCTGCTTCAACTGCCAGCTTCGCTTTTAAGCCATCTTCAATTAAAATATCATAGCATAAGCTTGCCAAAGCCAGTGCCGATCGGGTTGGGTGAGCGCCAGACATCGTGGTTCCGTTGGAATCCACAGTCGCCTGAGCTTCAAAATAGGTAGCCAATGCATCGCCCATCCCCGCCACAAAGAGTCGAGCCGGAGCTGCTTTAATGATGTCGGTATCCATAACCACAATTTCTGGATTTTTAGGCAGCACTAAATACTCATCAAAAACGCCGTCTTCAGTGTAAATAACCGATAAAGCCGAGCAGGGAGCATCGGTGGAGGCAATGGATGGTGCGATCACAACCGGCAATTTCTCATAGTGGGCCGTTGCTTTGGCCGTATCCAGAGTTTTCCCCCCGCCAATCCCAACGACCACGTCACAACCTTCAGCTTTGACAATTTCCTGCAGCCGGGCGATTTCGACCTTTGAGCATTCGCCGTTAAATTTTTCGGGTGTAAATTTAATTCCCGCAGCTTGAAAACTGGCTTTTAATTCGTCCGCTTTGGTTCGCATCATGGTTCCGCTCATTAAGACCAACGCTGATGTTCCAAACTTTCCTACATGTTCCGGTAATTTACCAACTTCTCCGGCACCTTGAACATAACGGCTGGGAGACATAATAATTTTTTGCATTTTCTACCTCCGAAAATAAATTTATTTCGTTATTATTATATCAAATAATCATGGCGATGAATTCGTTATCATCTAAAAAATACAGTCCAGCGCTGATACTATTATTTGCCCAATTTTCTTTTTTTTACCCATTCTTAATGTTTTCAGTAATTTTTTGTTTCGCTCTATAACTTTTTCAGTTAAACACGCAGTTGTAAAAATAGAGAGACCAACCAAACCGAAGAAGGTAAGGTTGGTCTCATTAGTAGTTCTAATTTTAGGCCATATAGAAATCCCCGTTGGGATCCACATCAATGGTGATGGCCTGCCCTTCGTGGACGTTGCCTTTGATGATTTCTTTGCCGACCATGGTTTCGATGTGTTTTTGCAGGTAGCGTTTCAGTGGTCGGGCGCCGTAGGCCGGGTCAAAGCCCATTTCGATGACAGCATCAATGGCTTGCTGAGTCAGAGTGACGGTGATGCGGCGTTCTTCCAGTCGTTTCTGCAAATCTTTTAAGAGCAGGGTGACAATCTTCCCGATGGCTTCCTTGTTGAGTGGCTTGTAGAGGACAATTTCATCAATCCGGTTTAAAAACTCCGGTCGGAAATAGCTCTTTAACAATTCCATCACCGCGGCTTCGGTTTTTTCGGTAATTTCGCCAAAAGCATTGATCCCTTCCAGCAGATATTCGGAGCCGATGTTGGAGGTCATGATGATGATGGTATTTTTAAAATCCACGGTTCGTCCCTGGGAATCGGTAATTCGGCCATCATCAAGAATCTGCAGCAGGATATTGAAAACATCCTTATGGGCTTTTTCAATTTCGTCAAGTAAGATGACTGAATAGGGCTTACGGCGGACGGCTTCGGTCAGTTGTCCGCCTTCTTCATAACCGACATATCCCGGAGGTGCCCCGATTAGACGGGAGACCGAGAATTTTTCCATGTATTCGCTCATATCGATGCGGATCATGTTTTCTTCGCTATCAAAAAGGGTGGCGGCCACGGCTTTGGCCAGCTCGGTTTTACCAACCCCGGTGGGGCCCAGGAACAGGAAGCTCCCGATCGGACTGTTGGGGTTTTTAATCCCAGCCCGGGAACGGATGATGGCATCAACCACTTTGAGGATCGGTTCTTCCTGACCGATAACCCGTTGTTTCAGGGTATCTTCCAGGGCCAGCAGTTTTTCCCGCTCGCCGGAGACCAGCTTGCTTAAGGGGATGTTGGTCCAGTCGGAAATGATCTCGGCGATTTCTTCTTCGGTGACCTTTTCCCGTTTGAGACTGTCTTCATCGCCTTTTTCATCGGCTTTTCGCTTGATCTCTTCGATTTTGGCGGTTTTTTCAGGGATTAAACCATATTCCAACTCGGAAGCCTTACGGTAGTCCCCTTCCCGGATCGCTTTTTCCCGTTCGTAGGTGAGCTGGTTCAGTTCTTCCTGTAGGGATTTTAGCGTATCGGCGGACTGCTTTTCATTTTCCCATTGCATACTCATGGTGTTGAAGCGTTCTTTATATTCAGCCAGCTCTTTCTGGAGCCGTTCCAGCCGTTCCTTACTAAGAGTATCCTTTTCTTTTTTTAGGGCCACTTCTTCAATTTCCAGCTGCATCATTTTACGGCGGACCTCGTCCATTTCTTCGGGCATTGAGTCCATTTCGGTACGGATCTTGGCACAGGCTTCATCAATCAGGTCGATGGCTTTATCCGGCAGGAACCGGTCGGAGATGTAGCGGTTTGACAGGGTAGCAGCGGCCACCAGAGCGGTATCCAGAATCTGGACGCCGTGGTAACGTTCATAGGTGTCTTTTAACCCTCGAAGAATCGAAATGGTATCTTCCACCGTCGGCTCGTCAACCAGCACCGGTTGGAAACGTCGTTCCAGCGCCGGGTCTTTTTCAATGTACTGGCGGTATTCGTCCAGGGTGGTGGCGCCGATACAGTGGAGCTCGCCCCGAGCCAGCATCGGTTTTAACATGTTCCCGGCATCCATGGCGCCTTCGGTTTTGCCGGCGCCAACAATGTTGTGGAGCTCATCAATAAACAGGACGATTTCACCGTTGCTGTCGACCACTTCTTTTAATACCGCTTTCAATCGTTCTTCAAACTCGCCCCGGTATTTGGCCCCGGCTACTAACGCGCCCAGATCTAAAGCAATGATCCGTTTGTCTTTTAGTCCTTCCGGCACATCGCCAGCCACAATTCGCATTGCCAGCCCTTCGACGATGGCGGTTTTTCCAACCCCCGGTTCGCCGATCAACACCGGATTGTTCTTGGTTTTCCGGCTTAAGATCCGGATGGCATGGCGGATTTCGGCATCCCGACCGATAACCGGATCCAGTTTGTTGTCAATGGCATCCTGAACCAGATCATGGCCGTATTGGCTCAGCGCCTCATAGGTAACTTCGGGATGATCATTGACCACCCGCTGTCCGCCGCGGACTTCTTTTAAGACATTTTCGACATCTTTTTTGTTAATGCCATAACGTTCCAGAATCTCCACGGTTTTGGATTTTTTGCCGAGACTGTATAGCGCCAGCAAAATACACTCCACCGAGATATACTGGTCATCCAGTTTTTTTGCTTCTTTATAAGATTCGTTCAAAACCTTGTCCGTGTCGGCGCTGATATAGATCTTGCCCTGTTCCCGGCCGGGCCCCGAGACGCTGGGTTTCTTGCCAATTTCCCGGCGTAGTTCATCGGCAATGGTGTGGGAGTTCTTACCCAATCGGTCAAAGATCCGCCCGACCACGCCGTTTTCCTGAGTAATCAGGCCCATCAACAGATGTTCCGGCTCGATTTCCATGTGGTTGTATTCTCCGGCGATCAGCTCCGCCGTTTTGATTGCTTCTAATGATTTTTGGGTGAATAAATTCATATCCATAATTGTACCTCGTTTTAAATAATTTTATTTAATTTCAAAATAATCGATGCAGTTAGTACCGACAACGGTAGCGAAGTGCTAACCTAAAGTTCACACCTAATCGTGGTTTCTTTTTTTGTAATCCTCCCGGTAAATGGTTTCCAGGATGGTGAGCAGATCTTTTTCTTCGGCTTCATCGACTTTTGAAAAATAGACGTTCATCGCCCGGTCGATCATTTTTAGGTAGCGGGTCAGATTGTCGGTGACGGTTTCGATGTCCTGGGTCAGCTCACCCTCATCTTCAAAGGCCCGGACAAATTTGTGATTGGTCAGGTTTTCTGCCAAATCTCCATGATCCGCTCGTTGGGCTTTTTCAATGCCGGAAATCAGCTTGAAAAACTCATCAAAATGATCATTCAGATTTTCAGATTTAGTTCGGGAACTTATTTTCAGCACCGCATATTTTCCCCGCTTGCTACTGATAAATTCGTAACTGTAGCGGACCTTGGGTCGGTACTTATATTTCAGACTTTTACCGAATTGAATGCTGGAATTTTTATTGATCTGACTCACCGACAGGGTATCACTGAAGTTTTCGTCCAGCTGTCCCAGAATTTTCTGAATTTTCTGTTCTGGCGTTACCAGGCCGATTTTTTCAGCCAGTATATCATTGATCAGTTGGGAGCGGTTGGTATTGTTCTCGTAGGCAATTTGGTCTATCTTCTCAACTATTTCATCGAATAGCATTAAACTGTATACACTTTTTATCATATCATCACTCCTTTTATATAAATTATAATTCGATAATATTCTTTAGTCAACCAGTTTATATATTTCGTAACACAATTTATGTGTTAGCTTAGATTTATTTAAGGCGCACAAGGGTAAGGCGCACAAGGGGACGGTTCTTTTGTGTCCATTTTTTTAAATATTATGGTAGACACAAGAAAAACCGTCCCCTTGTGCTTCACTTCCTTATATTGCATACCCGATTTTTGCCGGCTTAATCTTCTGCCGCAACGACAAAAAAGACCTGAATGCGGTGATTGCATTCAGGTCTCTTATTAGACTAAATTAAATGGTTAAAATTCTGTTTAGATTAAGAACAATGGTGCAAATACCAATGATACGATGGTCATCAGTTTGATCAGAATATTGATGGAAGGTCCGGAAGTATCTTTGAAAGGATCTCCAACGGTATCGCCAACAACAGCAGCTTTATGGGCATCACTGCCTTTTCCGCCATGAGCGCCGCCTTCAATAAATTTCTTGGCATTATCCCAGGCACCACCGGCATTTGCCATAAAGATGGCCATTAATACCCCGGTAACCAGAGCGCCGGCTAACAGTCCACCCAGTGCGTCAGCACCAAGGATCAGCCCCATTGCTAAAGGCGCAGCAACGGCCATTAAACCCGGTACGATCATTTGACGGAGTGCAGCAGCGGTAGAAATATCAACGCATTTAGCATAATCCGGTTTTTCGGTACCCGCCATAATTCCTGGAAATTCCCGGAACTGACGACGCACTTCTTCGATCATTTCATTGGCTGCAGAACCAACTGCTTCCATTGTTAAGGCTGAGAACAGGAATGGTAACATCCCACCGATAAACATACCGATGATAACGTTAGGATTTAAGATGTCAATGCTTTCCAAACCAACAGTTTGAGCATAAGAAGCAAATAAAGCTAAAGCAGTTAATGCTGCCGAACCAATCGCAAAACCTTTACCGATGGCTGCGGTGGTATTACCTACGGCATCCAGCTTGTCAGTGATTTCACGAACTTCTTTTGGCATTTCTGCCATTTCAGCAATCCCACCAGCATTATCGGCAATTGGACCGTAAGCATCAACAGCAATGGTCATTCCACAAGTGGAAAGCATCCCGACCGCTGCTAAAGCAATACCGAAAAGGCCGAAAGATGCATAGGCAACGAAAATTGCAACTGACATCGCTAAAATCGGGAACATGGTTGATTTCATCCCAACTGACAGACCGCTGATAATGGTGGTCGCAGCACCGGTTTCTGATTGCTGGGCAATGTGTTGAACCGGTTTATAATGCTCTGATGTATAATACTCAGTCAATTTACCAATAACAATCCCCACGGCTAACCCGGCGACAATCGCAATAAATGCCGAATATCCGCCTGTAAAGTAGTTAGACAGGAAGAAAGAAGCGATTACCACCAGAATACCACTGACATAGGTTCCCATGTCCAGCGCCCGTTGTGGGTTTGAACCTTCTTTACCACGAACAAAGAAAGATCCGATGATTGATGCAAAAATTCCAGTTGCTGCTAAAAGCATTGGGAATAAAATACCATTATAACCATCAAGCACTAAAACACCTAAGGTAATTGCTGAGATAATTGAACCAACATAAGACTCGAATAAATCCGAACCCATACCGGCAACATCACCAACGTTATCACCAACGTTATCAGCGATAACAGCAGGATTACGTGGATCATCTTCAGGAATACCGGCTTCAACCTTACCAACCAGGTCAGCTCCGACATCGGCAGCTTTGGTATAGATACCACCGCCAACACGACCGAACAAGGCAATAGAAGATGCACCCAGACCAAAACCGGTTACAATGGTTACATCACCAAATAATAAGTACAGGACACTGACGCCCAATAACCCCAGACCAACAACGCACATACCCATAACCGCACCGCCGGAAAAAGCTACTGAAAGCGCTTTGTTCATCCCGCTGGTTTGAGCTGCATTGGCAGTTCTGACGTTGGCTTTAGTCGCTACCTGCATACCGAAGAATCCGGCCAGGATTGAAAAAATAGCCCCAACCAGGAAACATACCGCAGTGGTAAAACCTAAACCAGGTGTAACCGTCAAAATAATAAATAAGACAGCTACAAAGATTGCGATCATTTTATATTCACGTTTTAAGAATGCCATAGCACCTTCGTGGATATATCCCGCGATTTCTTTCATTCTGTCTGTACCGGCGTCTACTGCAGTTACGCGTTTTGCAAAAATAAGCGCAACAAGCAACGCCACGACTCCAATAGCTGGAGCCAGAAACAATAATTCCATTCTCAATTTCCCCCTGTAAGTTTTTGCATCTCTCTAATTCAGATGCCTGTTATGATACGATTGAATAAACGAATGCCGACAACATGAATAAAACGCCTGAGATTTTGGTTGCTTTTTCTAAAACTCCTTCAAATCCCTTTGCTTTTTTCTTTCCAAATAAGGTCTCAGCACCACCTGCGATGGCTCCTGACATCCCTGCTGTTTTTCCTGGCGACAAAAGTATCGCGGCAACAAGAACAAGGCTGGAAATTATTAAAACTACCAGTAAAGCTTCTTTCATTAGTATCACCTCCGTAAATAATCGTGCACGTTATAATATCATAACCAAAAAACATTTTCAATCATAAAAAAAGTCTCAGTCGAGACTTTTCCTATGTAAACGGTCACAGCTTTCAGATTTTTACTTTATTCTCCTTTTATCAGGGTTTCACCGGTCATTTCAGCTGGTTTGGGCAGTCCCATCAGATCCAGCAAGGTGGGTGCCACATCGGCCAGGCGGCCATCATCTCTCAGGGTCACATTGCCATCCCCAAGCAGAATGCACTTGACCTGGTTGGAGGTATGGGCGGTAAACGGCATATGGGTTTCGTAATCGATCATTTTTTCGGCATTGCCATGATCGGCAGTGACAATCACCTTGCCACCTTTGGCCAGAATCGCGTCGATGACTTTTTTCGCACACTCATCGACGACCTGAACGGCTTGCTCTGCGGCTTCAAAAATACCGGTGTGACCAACCATATCGGCATTGGCAAAATTAAGGATCATCAATTGATACTTGTCGCTTTCAACAGCGGCGACGGCTTTATCAGCCACCTCATAGGCACTCATCTCCGGCTGCAGATCATAGGTTGCTACGTGGGGTGAGGGGACCAGAATTCGGTCTTCCATGGGATATTGTTTTTCCAGTCCGCCATTGAAAAAATAGGTCACATGGGCGTACTTTTCGGTTTCGGCAATGCGCAGCTGGGGGATGCCCAGATTGCTGAGATATTCGCCGAGGGTATTGTCGATGGTCACCGGTTTATAGGCGATCGAGACATTTTCAAAGGATTTATCATACTGGGTCATGGTGACAAAATTCAAGCCCAGAAAGCCAGTTTTGCGTTCGAATTCCTGGAACTCGGGATCGATAAAGGCCCGAGTTAACTCTCTGGCCCGGTCGGGTCGGAAATTAAAGAAGATAATGGTATCGTTGGACTTGATGGTTTTATCTTCAACCGTATCGATGATGGTTGGTAAAACGAATTCATCGGTGATCTTGGCGGCGTAGGTTTCTTCCATGACTTGCAGCGCCGATGCGGCATGATTGCCGGCGCCTATCGTCATGGCATCATAAGCTTTTTCGACCCGATCCCAGCGGTTGTCGCGATCCATAGCGTAGTAGCGGCCCATGACGGTGGCGATTTTTCCCACTCCCAATTCGGCCATTTTTGCTTCAAGTGATTTGATATGGCCAATCCCGCTGTCGGGGGCCGTATCCCGGCCATCCATCAGGCAATGGACATAGACCCGTTTTAAACCCTGTTTTTTAGCCAGGTTCAGTAGCGCATAAAGATGGCATTCATGGCTGTGGACCCCACCATCGGACAATAAGCCCATCAGGTGCAGGGCGCCGTCATTTTCTTTGGCTGAACGAATGCCAGCTAAAAAGGCTGGATTGGTAAAAAAGTCGCCATCTTCGATGGATTTGGTAATCCGGGTCAGTTCCTGATAGACGATCCGGCCAGCCCCGAGGTTTAAGTGGCCAACCTCGGAATTACCCATCTGACCTTCGGGCAGACCAACGCCAAGGCCACTGGCTGTGATAAGGGTATGGGGATTATCCTGGGAAATGGTGTCAAGAAAAGGGGTTTGGGCCTGTTCAACGGCATTGCCCTCGGTACATCTGGTAAAGCCGTAGCCATCCAGAATAATCAGGGCGGTTAAATTTTTTTTCATATGATCACACCTTTCGGTCAAAATATTTTAGATCCATAACAAAACTACCGTGAGCTTCGCTGCCAGTTTGCACGAAACAATTTCTACACTGTACGGCGTACAGTCTATCGACTGTTCGCCTACACGTTACGAAATTGTTTGTGAAACTGACATCAAAGCAATCATTGTTCGATTTTTTACTATTATTTATCTTGTTGTTGGTAGCTATAGAATTTTCTCTTTATTCCAGCAATTTGAAAAGAATTAAAACTTTGCAATTTCTGAGAAAGTCGGTTTCAGGGAGGCGCCGCCGACCAGGGCGCCGTCGATGTTGTCCATGGCCATGAGGTCTTTGATGTTTTCGGGGTTGACGGAACCGCCGTATTGAACTCGGACTTTTTGGGCGGTGTCTTCGCCGAACATTTTGGCGATAGTTTGACGGACCCAGCCACAGGCTTCGTTGGCTTCTTCTTTGCTGGCTGTTTTGCCGGTGCCGATGGCCCAGATTGGTTCGTAGGCAACGACCACCTTGGTGATATCTTCAATCCCTTTCAGGCCGGCTTCCATCTGACCGACAACCTTGGCTTCGGCTTTGCCGCTTTCGCGTTCTTCCAAAGTTTCGCCACAGCATACGATCGGCGTAATCCCCAGGGTCAGGGCTTTGATGGCTTTTTTATTGACGGTTTCGTCGGTTTCATTAAAATATTCCCGTCTTTCCGAGTGGCCAATCAAGACATATTTGACGCCAATGGCTTGCAGCATTTCCCCGGAAATTTCTCCGGTGAAGGCGCCATTTTTTTCAAAATGCATATTCTGGGCGCCGATGCCAACATTGGAATCCTTAGCCATTTCTACGGCTTTTTGCAGTCCCAGATAGGTGGGACAAAAAACCACTTCAGCTTCTGCCCCAGCAACCAATGGCAACAGGGTATTCATCAATTTTTCAGTTTCAAAAATATCATTATTCATTTTCCAGTTTCCAGCAATAATTGGTTTTCGCATCGTATTCTCCTTTATTTATCTTGTAAGATTTCAATACCGGGCAGTTTTTTTCCTTCGAGGAATTCCAATGAAGCGCCGCCTCCGGTGGAAATGTGGCTCATGCCCTCTTCGTAGCCGAGGATTTTAACAGCTGCAGCCGAATCGCCGCCACCGATGATGGTAATGGCATCAGAATCGGACATGGCTTTTGCTACGGCTTCAGTTCCTTTGGCAAAGGCAGCCATTTCAAATACGCCCATGGGGCCGTTCCAGATGACTGTTTTAGCGCCCATAATGGCTTTAGCAAAGGTAGCTGCGGTTACCGGTCCGATATCCAGTCCCATCGAACCAGCCGGGATGGCATTGATATCCACTACCGCAAATGGCGCGTCAGCGGCAAAGGCTTCGGCTGCTACGACATCCACTGGCAATAACAGGTTAACCCCTTTTGCTTTGGCTTTGGCAACCAGCTCATTGGCCAGTTCCATTTTATCTTCTTCCAGCAGGGATTTTCCAATTTCATAACCCTGGGCTTTCAGGAAGGTAAAGGCCATGCCGCCGCCGATGATCAGGGTATCGACCTTTTCCAGCAGATTGTTGATGACCCCAATCTTGTCGGAAACCTTTGATCCACCAAGGATGGCCACAAAGGGGCGTTCGGGATTTTCCAGGGCTTTGCCCATAAAATCCAGTTCTTTCTGAATCAGGAAGCCTGATACGCCGGGTAAGAACTCAGCAATTCCCACGGTTGAGGCATGGGCCCGGTGAGCGGTACCAAAGGCGTCATTGACAAAAACATCGCCCAGATCAGCCAGTTCTCGTGAAAACCCATGGTCGTTTTTCTCTTCTTCGCCCCGGAAACGGGTGTTTTGAAGTAACAACACATCGCCTGGTTTAAGTCCAGCTGCAGCGGCAACGGTGACCGATCCGGTAACCGCACCGTCATCATTGAAGATCACTGCTTTTTTCAGTAATTCGGACAGTTTTTTTGCTACTGGTTCCAGGGAATACTTGGGGTTGGGCTGATTTTTGGGTCGACCCATATGGGACATTAAAATCAATGAAGCTCCCTGCTCCAGAATATAGTTGATGGTCGGCAGGGCGGCGGTGATTCGGGTTTCATCGGTAATGACGCCGTTTTCATCCAATGGCACATTAAAGTCGGCCCGCATTAAAACTTTTTTTCCTTTTAAATCGATGTCAGATACGGTTTTTTTACTCATCTTTTTATCCTCTCGGTTCTTAATTTTCTTATAAACAATTTCAGAAGCTTTTGCAATGTTTTTGCATAAGCTTCTGAAAAGTTTTGTGTGGTTATTGAATTATTTTTTAAAAGATATTTGGGCTGACTAGAATTTTGTGGCAACGTACTCTGCTAAACGGACTAATTGAGCAGTGTAGGACATTTCATTGTCGTACCAGGCGATGATCTTAACCTGTTGTTTGCCGCCTTCGACATTCATAACGCGAGTTAAAGTGGCATCGAATAAAGATCCGAAGGACATGCCGATGATGTCGGTAGAAACGACTTGTTCTTCATTGTATCCCAGTGTTTCGTTGGCAGCTGCTTTGACAGCGGCATTGATTTCACCTGCGGTTACGTCTTTTTCCAGTACACAGGTTAAATCAACCAGAGAACCGGTGATGACTGGTACTCGTAAAGCAAATCCGTCCAGTTTGCCATTAAGAGCTGGCAATACCTTACCAACTGCGGCAGCAGCACCGGTGGAAGTAGGAACGATATTTTGAGCGGCAGTACGGCCACGTCGTAAGTCTTTATGAGGTGCATCCAGGGTTGCCTGGTCATTGGTGTAGGCATGAACAGTGGTCATTAAACCGCTGACTAAACCAAAGCTGTCGTTTAATACCTTGGCAACTGGGGCTAAACAGTTAGTTGTGCAGGAAGCACCACTGATAACTGTTTCGGTACCATCGAGAATATTTTCGTTTACATTGAATACGATGGTTTTAACATCACCTTTGGCTGGAGCAGAAACAATAACTTTCTTTGCGCCGGCTTTAATGTGTTTGCCTGCGCCGTCTTTATCGGTGAAGAAACCGGTAGATTCGATTACTACATCCACGCCAATACTTCCCCATGGCAGGTTTTCAGGATCTCTTTCAGCAAAAATTTTGATGGCTTTGCCATCTACTACCATGGTATCATCTTTAACTTCGATGGCATCCTGCTTGAATTTCCCCTGGGCGCTATCATATTTTAATAGGTACGCTAAGGTTTTTGCATCGGTTAAATCATTGATAGCCACGACATCAAATGCTGGGTTATCTGCCATTAATCTGAATGCTAAACGACCAATTCTTCCAAAACCATTAATTGCTACTTTTACAGACATATTATCTGCCTCCTTAAAATAATGTTTACTAAAATTTATACTCAGTCAGCCACGCGCTATTTTGTGTCTGACATGGTTTGCAATTTTCTAAGTATTTCTCTGGCGGCGCTTTCATCGGTGATCAGGACAATGTTTTCACGAATCCGACTGACCGCAATAATCGATTCCGCTTTGGTGACCCCGCCAGCCACGGCTATGACATGGGGTATTTTTTTGAAATTGTCAATCCCGATTCCAATCGTACTCGAGGGTGAAATCACCTGACCGTTAATGTCAAAGTAATGCCCAAAGGCTTCCGCCACTGCGCCCTGCTCCAATAATTTACGCTTTTCGGCGGTTTGTAGATTTCGCCAGTCGGCCAGGACATCGGCGCGACCCAGTCCGAAGATAAAGATATCGATGTTGTCCATTTTATTAAATACCCTTTTTATTTCCGGATAATCTTTTAATGCTTCCAATAATCGCTGATCGATATTATCCGGCAAATGGAGGAGCTCATAGTTGGAATGCAGCTTCAGGCCCATTTCGGCGACGACGTTGTTGGCCTGGGTGGAATGGCTTTTTCCGATCCCGCCCCGGGCGGGAATGACATAAACATCGGGATAAAAGGCTTCCCGCATTTCATCGGCTACGGCTGCGGTACAGCTTCCACCGGTCAACGCCAGGGTATCTTTATACTTCATGACCGACAAAACATATTTTGCCCCGGAACGCCCCATAAATCGCAGGACTTCGTAATTCATATCCATATCGCCGGGACAAATAATCACCCGTTTGAGATGGAGACGATCCATCAGTTCTTTTTCCAGTTGTTCGAGACCGTTGTAGGTATAAAGCAGTCCCTTTAACTGGACCAGCGCTTCCTTACCGGCATCGGTGATGACAACCCCCTGCCGTTCCACTGAAACCAGCTTTTGGGTTTGAAAAAAGTCGATCTCATTGCGGACCTGCCGCTCACTCATATCCAGAACAAATGCAAGGTTTCTCCGTCCGATGGGCTGCTCACTGCTGATGGTTGACAAAATATTGTAACGCATTTCAATGAGACGATTCACTTCCGGAGCGACAAGCTGTTGAAGTTCAATGACTTCCTTACTGATTTTTAATTGATTTGACACAGAATCACCCTTCTTTCGGATACATGCTCACTTTTGTCCCGGTGGGACAAAATCATTATACCCCATTTTAAATTTAAAAACAAGTTAAAAAAGACCAAAAACTGAAAGAAAATCCCAGGCCCAATTTTGTAGGATCTGCAGGCATGTACGTTATTTCGTCTTTGGTCAATAGTCTTACCGGTATTCTTTTCGTTTGGATGAGGGTTGGATCAAAAGTGCTTCGCGATATTTGGCGACTGTGCGCCTGGCCACATCCAGATTTTTTTCCTGTAGTAATTCTGACAGCTTCTGATCACTGAGCGGCTTTTTCTTGTCTTCCTGCTCAATTAATTCCTTGATATAACGTTTGATCGCGTCGGACGAGCGGTCTTCTTCGCCCTGGGTATAGCCCCGTTTAAAGAAAAACTTCAAGGCAAAGGTGCCTTTGGGAGTTTGAATATATTTGCCGCGAATAGCCCGGCTGACGGTGGATTCGTGGACGTCAATCGTCTCGGCGATGGTTTTGAGGGTTAATGGCCGCAGATCGCCCACTCCTTCAAAGAAGAAGCTGCGCTGGGACTCGGCAATGGCGGTGATGACTTTTTTGATGGTATCCCGCCGCTGTTCAATGCTTTTGATTAAAAAGGCGGCACTGTCCAGCTTTTTCTCAAGATATAGCTTGGTTTCATCATTTTTATCGGGGTTTTTCAGCAGTCCCTTATAATAATTATTAATCCGCAGCCGCGGTGCTGACACGTCATTAACCTTCACCACCAGCTCGTCGTTAACAATTTCGATGCTCCCATCCGGGATCACGTAGGACACCCGTTCCGAACAGGAAAATTCCCGGCCGGGTTTCGGTTCAAGGGTTTTAATCACCTCTTTGAATTCATAGACGTCCTCAATTGATAAGCCGGTGTCCTGAGCGATCCGCTTAAACTGGTTATCGGCCAGATCGATCAGGTGATTTCGGACAATGTCCATAAACACTTCTTCATCATCATACCCCATCTGACGCAATTGAATCAGTAAACATTCTTCAATATTTCGGCATCCCACCCCACTGGGATCAAAACCCTGGATGATCTTAATCATTTTCTGGATACTTTCTTCATCGGCTTCTAAGATATTTTTGATATAGTCCATATCGATGATCAGGTAACCGTTATCATCAATACAATCAATTAAATACTCGCCGATCAATTTTTCCCTATCACTGAGGTTTTTTTCCAGCATATTAAATTGAAAATGCAGATATTCGTTCAGGGTTTTCTCCTGGGACGTAAACTTTTCAAAACCATATTCATCATCAGTGTCACTACTTGACTGAATCTGACCCCGATAATCAGAATTTTCCATACTGTGAAAATATTCGTCCCATTGGATTTCCTCCTTGGGCTGCTGTTCCGGGGCCGGTTCCTCTTTAACCTGTTCCCCCTTCAGCGGTCCACCGTCTTCATTAACGGGTACCACCTCTTTGATCGACACCTCATTAAATTCCAGCACCGGATTTTCCATGATTTCGGTTTCGATCAGGCCATTAAGCTCCATCGCCGTCAGCTGCAGAATCTCAATCGATTGCCGCATCTCCTGGGTCATAATCAATTTTTGGGTTTGGGTCATATTTAAATCAAATTTGATATTCATTTTTCACCTGATTGTTTTTATTTCTTAATCAAAAAAAGACTAACTTTCGTTAGTCCTAATCATATCACAATCTACTTGAGTTCTTCAATGTATTTGATCACATTTACTGCGGCAATGGCACCATCGGCGGTGGCGGTAACCACCTGCCGCAAGGATTTACGGCGAATATCTCCGGCGGCAAAGATCCCGGGGATATTGGTGCGCATTTCATCATCGGTGATCAGATAATCCCGGGCATCGCGTTCCAGCAGGCCGACAAAGGGCTCTGAGTTCGGTTTCTGACCGACAAAAACAAAAACGCCGTCAATCGGAACTTCGATCACTTCATTGGTAATAACATTTTTAACCATGATCCCTTCCACCAGGCCGTTGCCTTTGATTTCTTCAACCACACAACTGAGCATCATCGATATTTTGTCATTATCACGGATCCGTTGCTGAAGGATTTTGGCGCCCCGGAGTTCATCGCGGCGATGGATAATGATAATTTCTTTGGCAAATTTGGTCAGGTACAAGGCTTCTTCTAAAGCTGTATCGCCGCCGCCAATGACTGCAACCTTTAAGCCTTTGAAAAAGTTGGCATCGCAGGTGGCACAATAGGAGACCCCCATCCCACGCAGTTCCCGTTCCCCTTTACAGCCAATCAGCTTGGGTTCGGCGCCAGTTGCCATGATGATGGTTTGCGTTTCCAGATTCCCGGCATCGGTTGCGACGATAAATCCGGTTGCTGTTTGCTGCGAGCTGATATAGGTTCGGGTTGCAAACTCCACACCGAATTCTTCACATTGCTGTCGCATCCGCTCGGTTAAACCAGGGCCGGTGCTATCTGGTGGCGAACCTGGGTAGTTTTCGATTTCCCAGCTGGTGGCAATCTGTCCGCCAATGCCGGCCTTTTCAATAATCAGCACCTTGAGTGCGCCCCGGGCGGCGTAGATCCCAGCGGCCAAACCGGCAGGGCCGGCTCCAACTATAATTGTATCATACATCATTTAACACCTCTTTCGCTTATTTGATCTCACTTGAAAATCAAGATCCATCCTTCATAATTTTGCTGGTGGTAATAAATTCTTCCATTTCTTTTTCGTTTTCTTTAGCTATTTCCTTTTTATACTCATCATAGCGGTTTTCTTTGACAATTTCCAGCGATCGGGTTTCCAGTTTTAAATTCTTTACCACTTCAATCTGAATATCGATTTTTTCGGTAATTTCATCAATCCGCTTCTCCACGATTTGGATCTGTTCTTTCAAAAAAGACATGTAGTGAATATAGACCTGGCAGGCGGTCGGGGTGATTGAGGCTGCCATATCCCGTTCATAGTTTTTCTGGCATTTTTCCTGCTGATCTTCGAGATCCAGCTGTTTATCCATTTCATCACTCAACTGCCGGGTCAGTCCGCCCAATATCATCATTTCATTTTCCAGATTTTGATCTTTATAAGAAAGGAGCTTCCCTAAATGGAATTGGAACTTTTTCATAAGACGGCCTTCTTCATAGCTTCAACGCTGTTGTCGTAGAAACACTTTTCGTCAACCTGTTGCTGCAAAAATTTATTGATACCGCCAATTTTCTTAATGGCGATGTCCAGTGATGGATTGGTTCCGCTTTTATAGGCCCCAATGCTGACCAGATCGTAGTTAGTGTCATACACCGACATCATATTGCGCATAGATGATGCCGCTTCCATCTGGTCTTTGCTGACAATGTTCGACATCAGCCGGCTGACGCTGTTGAGCACATCAATGGCCGGATAATGGTTTCTGGCGGCAATTTTACGGGAAAGGACGATATGCCCATCAATGATCCCCCTGACCGTATCGGCAACCGGTTCGTTCATGTCGTCCCCTTCTACCAACACCGTATAGATGCCGGTAATCGAGCCGGTTTCAAAATTCCCGCTGCGCTCCAGCAGTTTTGGCATCATCGCATAAATGGAGGGGGTGTAACCTCGAGCTACTGGCGGCTCTCCGGTGGCCAGTCCGATTTCCCGCTGGGCCATGGCAAAGCGGGTCAGGGAATCCATCATCAGCAAGACATCATTGCCCTGATCTTTGAAGTATTCGGCAATGGTGGTAGCGGTGAGGGCACACTTCATTCGCTGCATCGGTGGCTGATCCGAGGTGGCCACCACAATAACGGACCGTTCTAAACCTTCCTGGCCTAAATCGTTTTCCAGAAACTGGCGTACCTCCCGGCCTCGCTCGCCAACCAAAGCAATCACATTGACCTGAGCTTTGACGTTCCGGGCAATCATCCCCATCAGGGTACTTTTTCCGACCCCACTGCCGGCAAAGATGCCCATTCTCTGGCCCTTGCCAATCGTCAATAAACCATCTATTGCCTTTACCCCAAATTCCAGGATATCGTCAATACATGGTCGTGAAAAGGGATTCGCCCCTGAGCCCTGAATTTCGTAAGGCGTGGTGTTCAGAATGGGACCATCGCCATCAATCGGTTCGCCCATCGCATTGACGACCCGGCCAATCATATCATCTGATACCCCGATTTTCAGGGATGACCCTGTGGGTTCGACAATATTGCCAAAGCTGATGCCTTCCGGCTCCTCATAAGGCATCAATAATACCTTATTACCTCGAAAACCGACAACTTCCGCTAAAATAAAGCGGTCAGCATTCTGATCAAAGATCTTACACAAATCGCCGATACTGCATTCCGGACCCACCGATTCAATCATCATACCGACGACTTTTTCAATCTTCCCGAAATAATGATAGGTTTCTGCCCGTTGAATGGCTTTGCAAATCTCAGATGTATTCATTTTCGCCTCCAGTTACGAACTTTGTTCGATGGCTTTCTCCAATTGATCCAATTGTACCGGCAGACTCATATCAATGACCGAATCATTGGTTTCAACCATGATTTTATCTTCATCCTTAAGGATTATCACCTTGGATTTTTTCGCCAATTTTTTCAGTTTCTCGGACATTTCTTTATTGATATGCAGATCCAGGGTTTTCTGATTCTCCGATAAATAAATTTTGAGATCCTCTTCGTCCCCATGAATCACTTCATCAAAAAACTTTAAGAATAGATCCCGATCCTCTTGAACCTGATGTTTCATAATTTTTTTGGCGATTTCAAAGGAGATATCCAACATCTCTTGCTGCTGACTGTCAAGAGCCCGCTGACGCTCGCTTTTGATCTCTGTGAGCAGCTCATTGATTTCCTGTAGTTTGTTTTCAATCTCAGCTGCAGCCTGATTCATACCATCGTTCAAGCCGTCTTTAAGTCCGACCTGAAAACCTTCCTGCGCACCATCCCGCAAGCCTTCCTGATGGCCGGTCGCATAACCCTGGGAAAAACCTTCCTGATAGCCGGTTTCCTGAGATTTTTCCTTAATCTCCTGGCTGGCTTTGATTGCTTCTTTCATCAGCTCATTGGCGGCGTACATGGCTTCAACGCTTTCATCGTTGGCGCTTTTATCTTCTGCTATTTCGGTATTTTGAACCAATTGCGCTTCGTTGTCGACTTCGGCTTCAGCTTCAGACTGATGTACAACCGGCATCACAATTGGCGTATTGATTTGAGAAACCCATTTAGCTTTTACAATACTAGACAATGATCTCGTCCTTTCCGCCCTTTGATGTTACAATTTCGCCTTCTTCTTCAAGTCTTCTGATCACTGAAACGATCTTCTGTTGAGCCTCTTCGACGTCTCGCACCCTGACATTATGCAGGAATTCCATCTCACTCTTGACCGTATCACCCATTCGTTGTGACATATTCGCGAAAATAACATCTGTAACGCCTTTGTTTGCACCTTTGAGGGCAATTGACATTTCTTTGGTGTCGATTTCCTGTAAAAAACGCTGAATGGACATGGGGTCGAGAATAACAATATCTTCGAATACAAACATCCGCTTCCTGATTTCTTCAGACAGTTTAGCATCATTTTTACTGAGTTCGTCAAAGATGTATTTTTCGGTACCACGATCAATGTTGTTCATGATTTCAGCAATATAGTTGATACCACCAACTTCCAGTAAATCGAAGGATACAACCGACTCAAATTTACGTTCCAGAATGGTTTCAACCTGCCGGATAATCTCCGGCGAGGTCCGATCCATCCTGGCGATCCGCTCAACTACTTCAACCCGGATACTCTTGGGTAATTCTGAAATAATCGCCGAGGCCTGATCGGCTCTGGCGTAGGATAAAACCAGAGCGATGGTCTGGGGATGTTCATTCATAATCATGTTCATTAAGTTTTTATAATCTGCTTTGCGAATAAACTCAAATGCTTTTGTCCGTAGCGTTTTGGTGACCCGCTCTAACAGCGCACTACCCTGCTGCACCCCAAACGCTTTTTCAAGAACATTTCGGGCGTAATTAACACCACCTTCGATGTAAACCTTCTGAGCCACACAAAGACCGTAAAATTCGTCAATAACCTGATCGGCCACCTCTGGCGGAACGCTATCCTGTCGGGTGATTTCGTAGGTTAAAATCTCTATCTCATCTTCCGCTAAGTGTTTATAAATGCTGGAAGCAATATCTGCCCCCAGAGAAATAACCACCTGGGCTGCTTTTTGTCTTGGTGTTAAACTAACATCCATATTCGTCAACATCCTTCATGCGTATTATCTATTCACTTTCATTCTTTAGCCATGACTTAAACAACTGAGCCGCAATTTCCGGATTTGTAGTTGCGAACTCTTTGATTTTTTCTTTTTTGTCATCTTTAAGCGGATGAATCGGTTCAATCGGTTCTAAACGATCGGCTGCCAGAGCACCAAACAGTGCATCTGTTTCAGCATCTTCGTCAGTAACAAACGCTTCTTCTGCACCCTTGCCACGTTTGCCCCGTTTCTTTTTCTTTTCTTTGCCATCTGCCTTTTTCTTTTTTCCTCTGGTCAGCACAAACAGCAAGACCAGCAACAACAGCAGCACACCAGCGCCGATTCCGCCAAATACCAGTAATCGTTCGGTGGTGAAAATTGGTTCTGCCGCAGGTTCCACTTCTGGCTGGGCAAATTCAAAGTTACGCACGGTGACGCTCTGGGGGGTTACCCCGGCGGCATAGGCCACTAATTGCACCAGATTTTCCCGGGCTACCGGCGTCATCGCAGGATCATTAATAGCAATCCCAATCGACACGGTTTCAATCGCCGGATCCAATTTTTCGGTTTGGGTAATTTCCTGACTGACCGAGTAGGTGGTATTTTCATTGATCCCGGTGACCACCCCGCCATTGGTTAAGGCATTTTCGGCATAGGTGGTGACATCGGTGTTGCCAGTCGTACCGGCCACACCGCCAACGGTGCCATCCTCATTGGCAATCGCCATACTGGAGGATTCCTGATTAATGACACCAGAATTATCGCCATCCGGGGAGGGGGTATAAACGGTTGCTTCCTGTTTGACGGCATCGGTATTCAGGGTCGCTGTTACCGATACCTTATATTGCTCGGGATCATAGGGTCCGTCTAAAACATTGTTTACTTTTTGGGTCAGATCATTTTCAATCGCCTTGGTCAGTTTCATTTTAGACTCACCGCCATTGGCGGATGCCATATTATTGACCAGATCATTTCCCTCACCATCGGTTAAAGCGATATTATCGGTGCTCAGTCCGGCTACTGATTTGGCCACCAGATTCTGAATGCCCATAATCTGTTCCTTGGATAAGGTACTGCCGGTCTCTAAATGGATAATAACTGATGCGGTAGTGTTTTCTGTTTCCTGTAAATAAAAAACATTCTCGGTTGGGACTGAAATGGTGACAATGGCGTCGCTGACGCCTTCCAGGGTCTTAATACTGGCCCCGATCCGTTCCTGCAATTGCATATTTTCATATTGTTTTCGCTCGTAGTCAGTAGAAAGCATGCTACTGTTGTCTTGGATAACATAATAACTCAAGCCATTTTTGGGGTAACCGGCGGTTGCCAGTTCCATTCGGATCCTAGACTCATCTTCCTTTGGCACTGTGATGTTACCACCGGCATCCAGCTTGACATCGGCCTCCATCTCGGTTAAGGCGGCCATAATTTCGGTGGTTTCTGCCTGGGTCAGATCTTCGAAAAGGGGAACATACTCTTTATAATTTAAAAAAGCGGTCAATCCCAGCGAAGCTAACAAGACCAGAACAACCCCGCCAATCATAAGCAATTTTAATTTTTTGGATGTTCCGGTCCAGAAGTTTTTAATTTTTTCTAAAACATTCTTAATTTTCTCATTCATTGTCTTTTTTCATCCATCCAAAATATTTGCAGTAAGTGCTGATTATTAAATCTTTGCATTCAAACAGGAGATACCTATCATTAAATGAAATCTTCTTATCAGTATCCTCTGCTTGCCTTAAATACGGTATTAATACGCTCAAATTTACAATCCTGTGTTCATAACAGTCTGGTATGACTCTAACACCTTATTACGGAGTTGAACCATGGTTTGCAGCGCAACATCTGCTTTGGCCGTGTTAATCATCATCGTATGCATATCATCCATATTGCCTATGGAAAGATTATAGGCATCTACCTTGGTAGCCGCTTCTGTTTCTTCGACATTATTGATGACATCCTGCATGATATTTTTAAAATCGCCACCAGCACCCGTTTCTGTTGCAGCCGCAGTTTGAGCGGCATTACCGGCAACGGATCCAACGCCTGCTCCGCTGATAATTGAACTCATTGGTACTATAAACATAATTCTCTCCTTTTATCGGCCGATTTCCAGGGCCTTTAGAACAATTGATTTTGTGGCATTAAACGCCGTCACATTGGCTTCATAAGCCCGACTGGCACCCATGGCGTCGGTCATTTCCTGAGCCGTGTTCACATTGGGATACATAACATAACCCTCAGCATTGGCATCGGGGTGGGTCGGGTCATAAACAGGCACTAAAGCTGAAGGGTCTTCAATTACGGCTTCAACCTGAACCCCGTCTTTTTGAACCACACCGGTGGCCGTTTTTAACGCATCCTGAAAGGTTCCGGTACTGACGCTGCTAAGTACTGTCATTTTGCGCCGATAGGGTTCGCCATCTTCGGTTCGGGTAACCTGAGCATTAGCAATGTTCTGGGCAATAATATCCAATCGATATTTCTGCGCCGTCATCCCGGAGCCGGATATATTAAAAGAACTTAAGAAACTCATTTATTTCCCTCCGTTTACTGCGTATTTTAATCTTGAATAGGAATCGCTGACACCACGAACCAGATAGTAATACTGCAACACAGACTTGGACATATCAATGTTTTCAGATTCCAGATCCACATTGTTTTCATCCAGACGGCTGGACGTGGCACCTTCATAAACACTGATGTTAGAATCCTCAATGGACTTGATACTTTCCATTTTATCCAGAAAAGCTGTGGAACCTGAACTGGTAGTCGTTTGAAGTTTATTCATTTCAGCTTTTAATGAATCTTCAAAATTGACTTTAATCGCTTTATAGCCCGGTGTTTCGGAATTAGCAATGTTATTGCTGGTAGCTTTCTGTCGTTGCCAGGTACCGTCCAATGCCTTTTGATATAAGGCCGAAGTTATTGAATCACCAATCATCGTGTCCTCCTTCTTTCTTCGTGCTGGGTTGATTGCCAGCCAAATTTATATTATTTATTATTAGTCTATTTGGGGAATCAACGCTGAAAGTCCAACGTTTCTGGACCAAATATTCAAACTGCTAGATATTACCATAATAACATAATTTTGAAAAAACAACAAATAGATAAATATTCTATTTTAGTTATAATTAAGATAACGGTGGCTAAAACTAGGAAATCCAACCTTCCAGCTTATTATAAAATCAATAACGAATACAAGAACTGTATATCATAATATTGCCATTTCCCCATTTGATTTTATTATATGGGGTTGCGTAAAAAAAAGCAACCATGGCTGCTTTTTTTAGGCTATATTTTTATTTTTTGGCGTCAAGAAATGTTCCATAACTCGGAGTTAAACTGATTTCATAATCAGCAACTTTTTGGTTTTGCTGGTTTTTTTTCAAATCCTGCAAGGTCTTTTGCTGTTCGGCTTTAATCAGGTGAATACAGTTTTGATCCATATCCTGGATCAGTTTGATCAAGCTGTCAATCTGTCCCTTCTCTTCAATCGTACAAACTTGATTACCCTTTAGTCCTGTGAATTGCTCTTCCATACTTTTCAATCGCAAGATCAGCTGATCGCGTTCTTCCAGTATTGCCGCCAAGCACTCCCAATCTTCAATACTGCTGAGGATTTCTTCACCCTTTGTTACATATTCTTTTAAAACAAGAATTTTCTCCTTGCATAATTCATGAGAATTATCATTCATTTTACAGTCCTCGAGATTTTGAAGGGTTGCTGATTTTTTCTGCTTCCTTAAATGAGTCTTTCAGATCAACAATTAAAGCCAATAGACTTCGCAGTAATTCAATATCCCGACTGGCATTAGCTTCACCCAGTTTTGTAAAAATAAAGCTGTACATTTCGTTCAGTTCAATTGAAATGGGGTATTGCATATCTAAAGAAAGATTTAATGAGGTGATAATCTTTTGGGCTTTTGCAATACAATTATAAGCTTTTGCAAAACTATCCCTTTCAATTAGGATGATACCCATTTTAACTTGTTTTTCTGCTTCTTCAAAAAGCTTGATGACCACTTCTCCTTTGGATAAGGATTCAATGGCATATCGCTTGGATTCCTGATAAGCGTTAGCATATTGCATTACATTTCCCCCCTTTCTGTAATTATGAACTAGTTCCGAATGAAGTAATCATTGAACTCTGACTATTTAACTGTTGAAGCGCAGTTTCCAAAGCTGAAAACTTGTTCCAGTAATAAGTTTCTTGTGTTTTAAGTGTGGCTTTTAATTTAGTTATATTCTTATTTGTATCAGCGATACTTTCAGTGATGCTGTTTTCTGTGTTGGAAAGAGTGGATTCATATCCTGCCAATTCAATTAGCGAGCCTCTTGTTCCTTTTACTCCACTTGTTTTCGCTGCGTTATTGATTATTGAATTTAGCTGGTTAGCCAGGCCGGTATTTTCCGTTGTGAAAAGCTCTCTTATTTCCGTACCTTTTGTTTCTAAGGCTATGTCCAGTTTTTCTTCGTCGATTTTCAGTTTGCCATTATCGGTGTAACCTGATGAAGTGATCCCCATATTAAAAAGACTAATTCCACCACTAACAGCAGAACCATATATCATTGACTGCATTTTTGACGTGATTGTTTTTAGTGCGCTATCTCCCTGCAATAAACCAACTTTTGCCTTGGTTTCCCATGCTTCAATTTCTTTTTCTGACATATCTTCTTTTTGGTCATCTGTCAAAGGAGGATATTCAGCACTTGCCTTTTCCTTTATCAGTCCATTCATTAAATCAAGCATGTTATTATAGTCAGTTACAAAGCTTTTAATGGTATCTTTTAAACTAGTTGTGTCAGCACTCATGGAAACAGTTAAGACTTCATCTGTAGCGGTCAATTCATTAAGCTGAATCTTCACCCCATCGACTTCGATGTTATTAGATGTTCTAACAATTGCTACACCGTTTACTTCCAACTCTGCATTGACACCATCTACGGTATTAGAAACCGCATCTGTTAAACCAAATGCTGTCATCATATTTCCCGAAGATTCAGAGACAACAACATTGTTACCAGCACCACTTTCTTTTGCAGTTAAAGTGAATTTGTCAGTAATTGATGAATAAGCCATTGTTACACCAGCATCGCTGGCGTTAACCTTACTAATTACTGATGACAGCGTATCTGTACTACTGAAATTAAACTCTTTGCCATTGATTGCAAATTTAAATTCTGATCCTGCCAAAGATGTTTTCAAAGATGAAGAAAGGTCTGCCAAGGTTTTTGTTGTGCTAAGTCGATCCGTTTGACCATCAATAAAACCTAATTGGCTAAGCGTCCCTGAATCCAGAGCGCTTATTGTCAATTGTGAACCTGAGGCTGAAAAACCTATACTTGAACCATCATATGAAACATCAACTACAGAGTCTCCATTTGTTTTTTTGCCAAAAGCATCATCAATTTTTTGCTGAAACGCTGCCTCAAAACCCACAGCACCATCTTGTGCAGCGGTTACAAAGCTCGAATCTAATGTGATCGTACGGACTTTACCATCTAATTTTAATAAAAACGACTTGCTTTCATCGGGCGTAATACTATTTAACAATTCCGTTTCATTAATCCCCGTACCAGTTAATGGTTTTGATGCGCTCACGCCACTAGAAACAGTCTGATTCGTTGCCAACTGTGTGACATTAGTTATCTTAATGCTTCCCGCACTTGCCGAACTGGTGGATTCTACCGATATTTTATCAGACGCTGTTGTCGCTTTGATTGTATTAAATAATGCCGCACTTCGAAAATTTGTCGTTGACAGAGTGTCCAGATATTTTGTCTGAAATTCTTTAAGCGCTTTGGAAACATTTCGATATGCTGTTTGTTTCCATTCTAATCTTTGGACACTTTGTTGCTGCTTTGCAATTTTTGAACGACTGGAACTTGTCAAGCTTTCGACTAATGATTCTGTATCCAAGCCAGACACCAGTCCGGCCATACCAGTTTTAGCTGATAATGACGATAAGGTGCTTGTTGATGAATTAACTGAAGTTGCCATTTTTATCCCTCCAAACTATATTTCTTACTAAAATTATATTTTTACCAAGTTATCCGATTATTTGTTCGTTATTTATATAATCGTCATTTGCCCCGAATACTTTAGGCTTCTTTTTGATAAATGGAAGGTTTCACATATTTAAAGCTATGGTCCACCGAAGCTAAAGACTCGCTTTGGCCAATGAAAAAGTAGCCCCCCGGCAGCAATGAATCATAAAACTTCTGAACGACATCATTTTTTGTGGGCTTGTCAAAATAAATCATCACATTTCGACAAAATATCGCATGAAAGGGTTTTTTAAATTGGAAACGGGCCAGTAAGTTAAAGTTACGATATGCCACCCCTTTACGAATCGGGTCGGTGACCGACAAATACTCTTCATCGTAATCCATAAAATATTTCCGTTTCCATTCCATCGGAATCTTGGAAAGCTCTTCCTTGGAGTAAACCCCAGATTTAGCGGTCATCAATACCTTGTCTGATATATCCGATGCCAGGATTGTACTTTCCCAGTTACTGAGTTTGTTACCTAAATAATCATGGGTAATCATGGCCAAGGTGTAAGGTTCCTGTCCTGATGAACATCCGGCACTCCATACCCGTAAGTCTTTGGTTTTGGCGGTTTCGTCAACCCAAGGAAGAACCTGTTGTTTGTAGAAATCAAAATGTTCGCTTTCCCGTAAAAAATAGGTATGATTGGTAGTCAGTTTATTTATGAGTACACTGGTTTCATCATTCTTCTTATCATTTTTGACGTACTCAAAATAATCCATATAGTTGTCATAACCCAGTTGGGATACATAATGACTCAAGCGGCCTTCAATCAGGTGTCGCTTTTTTCGTAAATCAACACCATAATTGGAATGCACATAGGTTGTGATCGCCTGAAATTCGTCTTCCTTAAGTTTTATCATTTTCTTACCTCATCGTTTATCTTTTAATTAATCTTCTCTTTATTCTAATAGTGGTCTAAAATCGCCGGGATATCAACAATCAGGCTGATACTTCCATTTCCTAGAATCGTACAGCCGGCAATCCCGGAGTTTTTAATTGAATAGTGGTTTAAGTATTTGGGAATCGGTTTAACTACAATCTGGTGTTTCTTAATCAGATCATCCATAAACAGGCAGGCGAATGTATCGCCGGAATCCACCAGCATTAAAATGCCATCTTCAATATGGGTTTCACATTTTTTGTCTTCAAAAATATCATGGAGACGGATCAGTGGATAGCATACCCCACGTATCATGACCATTTCGTTATTGTCCGGATCTTTAATTAACTGATTGGAGGTAATCTTAAATGTTTCCCGAATATTACTGATCGGGATTTCATAGATGTCTTCGCCAACCAGAACTTCCATTCCGGAAATGATCGACAAGGTCAGTGGTATCTTTAAGAAAATATTAGTGCCTGATCCTTTTTCGCTTTCGATGGAAATGGATCCGCCTACCTTTTCAATGTTTTTCTTAACCACATCCATACCAACGCCACGACCTGAAAACTCAGTCACGGTTTCTTTGGTCGAGAAGCCTGGGGCCATGATCAGATTAAGAATTTCTTTTTCGGAATATTCTTCTTCTGGTTTAACCAGCAGTTTTTTCTCTTTGGCTTTTTCCAGAATCCCGACGGGATCCAAACCTTTACCGTCATCACTGACCGAAATGATAATATCGCCACCAACATTCTGGGCCGATAGAATTACCTTACCGATGGGGTTCTTGCCAGCGGCAATTCGTTCTTCTGTACTTTCAAGACCATGATCCATCGAATTTCGGACCAGATGCATCAGGGGATCAGCAATCCCGTCGATGATGGTTTTATCAACCTCGGTGCTCTCACCCATAGTGATGAATTCCACTTCTTTTTTTAGCTTCTTGCCAACATCTCTGACAATCCGCTGCATTTTTTTGAAGGTACCGGCGATCGGAATCATCCGGATCGACATGACAATGTCCTGTAGTTCATCCGTCAGTTTTTGCAGCTGAGTTGAGGCTTTCTCAAAGCTTTCATCACGCTTGCCTTCCATGCCGACGCTACCAAAAACCATGGATTCGGTAATAACGATCTCCCCGATCAGGTTCATCAGGGTATCCAGCTTATTCAGATCGACGCTGATAAGATTTTGGACGTTATTTTTCTGTTGCTTAGCATCAGCGGTCTTAGCGTCTACAGTCTTTTCTAGAGCTTTTTTGCCGATCTCTACGACTTCTGGTTTTGTGTCTGTTTCCGCTTCAATGACTTCTTCCTGGGCACAATCCAGAAATTCGATACTCTTAACCGATAGAATACTCAATGCAATATTTTCAATGGTTTCCTTGTCTGCCGTTGTTTCAAGATGACAGAAGAAACCGTTTTTCAAGATAATCCCGGCCGCTTCGGGATTGTTATTCAATTGTTCCGGAACCATTTTTGAGACCTTCCCAATGGATTCCAGTTTGTTAACCAGCATAAACGCACGGATATTCTCCATTTGCGAGTCGACGTTAAAGCGGGTATGGATGCAGTAAACGTTAGGTTTATCACCGGTCATAACGATGTCAGTATTGTCCTCAGCTTCTTCAATTGCGTCGTCTCTAATTTCTTCAAAACTCATATCGCCGAACAAATCATCTTCAACTGTCGCTTCTAATAGTTCTGATTCACTGCCCGCAGCGATACTGTCGCTGTTTTCTGTCTGATCTTGTTCACTTGTTTCCTGAGGTAATCCTTTAATCCGATTCAAAAACGCGTCCGTTTCGATAATCAGTTGGTCGTTTTCATCCAGGAGGGTTTCGTTGTTCTTAATCTTCTCAACTTCGCCTTTTAAGAAAGTGGAGAAATTAAGAACCAGGTCCATCAAATCCCCAAAGTCTTCCGGCTTTATTCCGTTTTCCCGAATTACGAAAAACAGATCTTCCAACTTATGAGAAGAATGGGCCAGCATATCAAATTCCATCATCGCTGAAGACCCTTTAATGGTATGCATAATCCGGAAGATTTCATTAATGTCATCCGGCGTCAGTTCCGCATTGTCTTCAGACTGAAGTAAAATTTCTTCTAATTGATCAAGCAGTGTTTCCGATTCAAAAATATACATCTCTAAAATGGAATCATTTCCAGAATCATAATTACTCATTTTGTCCATCCTTTATATACACGAAATTTTATCTAATTTTATTATATCGGCTTTTTGTATTAAATGCACTTCATTTTTTTCATCGCTTATAATATACCCCAATTTATAAGACTTTATCAGTCTGTGTAATATGATTATTTAGCAAATTTTCAGCATTAATTTATTCGTCTTTTGATATATCGACAAAAACAAGTGAATCCTTAGAATTATCTAAAAACTCAGCAAAACTTTATCAATCCTGATCAACTTTCGAAATCAATCTTAAATGATTGATTATCTTTTGCTAATACAGTATAATCTAAACTAACAAAAGCACAATCATAATTCAATTAGCCCAAAATTTCGAATCATCGAAAAGCAATATAGAAAGGAGCTCTCTGTTGGATAGTATTAAAATAACCTCAACCGTTTCCACACCAAAAGTTACCGATATACCGAGTAAACATACCCCCAGTGATTCGATTTTTGACATCAATAACCTTGATAATGCTGTTAAGATAGAACCTGTTTCAGAAAACTACCAGAAGGAGAGTTTCCGCGAAACCCTGTTTCAGAATTTACAAAAAGAAATTCTAAAACCCTTAATGAACAGCACCACCGCCGAAGCCGATGCATTGCGCAAGCTGGTGTTAATTTCTGAACTTTTCGAATCCTCTGCTGGCGCCCTTCCCAAGGAACTGCTGGACGGCCTCTTTATCAATTCCCAGGATCTGTTAAGTGAGCTTTTGCTGCGGGATAAAACAGATTCCCTCTTTAAGGGATCATTTTTTGACAGTCTTAGATCACTGGCAAAACTGGAAGGGTACCCCCAGTTAAAAGATGCGATTGCATCGATTCTCAGACATTACGATGCCTACGTGAACCGTAACCAAACACTTAACGGTATCTTTTTAGAAGCCAGCCGTTTATTGATGACACTGCCATCTAAAGAGCGGGCCGTGCTTGAACAGCAACTAATAAAACTGGAAGCCGTATTAAGCCAATCAAATGCTAAAGAACAGCCCAATCAGTCGCTCCAGAACCTCATCAGTTTGAAGGCAGCTCAAAATGGTAAACTGGGTGATCAATTTGAACAGCGTTTGTCGCGAATCGAAAACCTGTTAAACTCCAAAAACCTCAACTACCAGGAAATTCAACAGCTGCTTAAAAATGAAACCATCCCGGCTCTTCGTCAAATTTTGCAGTCCCAGGCTTACAGCGATAAAACCTATCAGTCGGTGGCGACTATTATCGACCATATTGTCCGCTATGACAAGGGCAACCCTGAGCAACTGGAAGCTGCAGTGTTGCGATTTTCCCAGGCTTTAAAACCATTATCAAACTTGACCGACAGTGAGATTGTCGACATGAAAAATCAACTTTTCCTGCATGCTAAAGAAGCTGAAATATTAGCCGAACGTTTGGAATCTTCTTCCCGAAATCCGGGAGAAGGCGAAAAGGTTGCTCTGGCTCAACTGCTGGAACAGGCCCTGGATGAAAAAAATTCAAACAAAATTATTAACTCCGCCCAAAACCTATTGCAAACCATGGTAAGAAACGAAAGCCCAATCTTTACCATCATGCATTTTTTAATACCGCTACGGTTTTTGGATGAAAATTCCTATGGCGAGTTTTTTGTAGATAAAGACCCCACCGCTAAAAAGGGCGAAAAAGGGAACGCCGAAAATGCAACGGATATCTTCTTTACCATTCAATCCGACCGCTACGGAAATTTCGAGGTGGAGCTACTGGCCCGAGATAAAAATATAACCCTGAATATCAAGTCACCAGCACCGCTGGTTGAAACATTAAAATCCACCAGAGAACAATTAAAAACCATCGTTGAGGAACAGGGCTATTCCCTGACCGGTTATGGGGTTGGCGAATACTTGCAAAGCCAGACAATCCTGCAACGTTTTCCAAAACTGGCTTTTAGAAAGGTAGGTCTTGATGTCACCATCTAAAGACAAAAAAACGAAAAAGGCCGTCCAGATTGAGGATGGCCAGAAAACATCAGCTGAAGCAGCAGCGCCGGATAAACCCTTGAAAGTCACCGCTCTGCGTTATGATCCGGAGAAAAACAATGCCCCGGTGATCGTCGCTGCCGGCACCGGTTTTGTTGCCCAAAATATCTTAAATGTGGCCGAAGAAAACGGCATTCCCATTTATCACGACGACTCTGCCGCCACCCTGCTTTCCAAGCTCCAAATGGGTCAGGAAATCCCCCCGGAGCTGTTTCAAATAGTCGTTAATATTTATGTGTCGTTGTTGAACTTGGCGGAGGGGAATGATGTGGGGGGAAGGTTGTTTTGATTGATGAGCGGAATTACTTCACCAACCCTGTTAACAGCACTTTGAGCTCCTGAAAATAGGTCTTGATAATCCGTTTGCATATTTCATCAGCGACTTCTTCTTTAAATATATGGGAAGTCCAATTCCGATCATTCAATATTTGAATACAGATCTTATCATCTGAGATTAAACGCTGATTAAGAAAGACCAGTTTACATGATTCTACACGGATTCCCGTAGGCCAAACTATTACCACCAATCTCCTTCGTAACCACGCTACCAATACCAATGACTGTATTATCACCTATACTGATATCCTGTCGAACCACTGTTCCGGCTCCAACATGCGTATTGTTACCAATTATTACATTGCCACTAAGTATAACACCAGGAGCTATATGAACAAAAGAACCAATCTGACAATCATGTTCGATGATACAACCAGTATTCAGAATCGAATTCTTTAAGATCTTGGTATCCCCATTTACAATTACATTTTTTCCAATAAATACTCCTTCGTCTATTTCAGAATGAGGACTTATATTTGCCGAAGGGTGCACAATTGACGGAACTTTAAAACCTAATTCAACTAATATCTTGTAAAGCTCAATTCTTCGACCAGCATCACCGATACTACCAAGACTAATAAACGCATATTCAAATCCGTTTTCCTTTAAACATGGCAAATCTGAATCGTTACCAATTATTTTAACTCCAAGTACACTACTTCCAGTTTTTTGAGGTTTATCAATAATCCCAACTTCATTAAATTCGCCACTCAGTAAAACAGCCTCGACAACCGTTTTGCAATGCCCGCCTCCGCCAATTAATAAGAGTTTACTTTTCATTTCACCAAATTATATCGTACTACATCTCACAGCTACTAAAGTCACCTGCTCCAACAAAAAACAGTCACTTTTTTTTGTAACTATATGTTATCCGATTTATCCTTCCGAGATTTTAATAAAAATGTAGCCAGTTCAAAGTCGAATTCATCATCAATATCAACTGATCTTCTCTTATCCATGATGTAAGCGAAACATTTTTCTTCATATAAGTTTTTATATTTCAAAAAATAATCAATGTCTGATAAATAAATAGCTCCATTTAAGCGGAAATACTTTGGCAGATCCTGACGCCGATAACTAATATCCTTACTTAAAAAGCTATCTATGCGTAGATTTTCCGGCACAAGTCCGGTATACATGGGGGAATGGTCGACTTCACATAAACTCACCACTGCATTTGCCTTTTTTTCAGTAAATAGATTTAAAGCATTTGTAATATCGTTTGCTGTTCTCAACGGAGAGGTTGGTTGTAAAAGCATAAATTGACTAAATTTCTCCCTGTTTATCCAATCAAGGACTTCCGTAATTACGTCATTGGTTGAAGCACTATCCTCTGCTAAAACTGCTGATCTCAAAAAAGGTACATGGGCACCAAATTGTCTGGCAATATCAGCGTAGGTTTCACTATCCGTTGACACAATTATTTCTTTGAAAACACTGCTTTCTATAGCTGCTTCGATAGTATAGGCTAATAAAGGTTTGCCGTTCAACTTTTTGATATTTTTATCTTTTAATCCCTTTGAGCCACTTCTGGCCGGTATAACTGCAAGAATACCATTATTTTTCATTTTGATAATCCTCTCAAAATAGCCCAATCCATTTATAGTAGCTCCTCATGTTCGACTTTAAGTTGTTCGGTTATTTTTTTAATTTCTTGTACACGGTCTTTTTTTGCAATCAGAATCGCGTCAGCTGTGTTAACAATCACTAAGTCCTCTATACCAAGGCCAACAAGTACAGCTTTACCTTCGTTAAAGACAATATTATTGTGGGAATCCCTCAGTAATGCCTCCCCTAAAATTCGATTACTATTTTCATTTTTCAAGTACTCTCCAACTGAATTCCAGTTGCCGACATCATCCCATATGAAACTGCTCTTAATCATGAATATTTTTTCTTCCCGTTGCATCACCCCATAGTCGATGGATATTCTTGGACAGTTTTTGTATTGTTCTGCTAAGACACTTTCTTCTTGTGTTGTTCCCATCGCACTGTCGATTTTTTTTAAAATACTGCCAAGCTCAGGTAAGAACTCGTCAATTCGTTTTAAAATGTAGTTTGCATCGGTAATAAAGATACCACTATTCCAAAAATAATTTCCTTCGCTAATATACGTTTCCGCCAAGTTTGAGTCTGGCTTTTCTACAAATCTTCGAACCCGATAAATCTCATTTTCACAGGGGTGATCCTCAACCTTGATATAGCCATAACCAGTTTCCGGTCGATCAGGTTCTATCCCAATTGTCAAAATCCCTTCATGTCCATTATTAAGAAAATCATCTGAAAATCTGATCGTTTGTAAAAATTTTTCCACATCTTGAATAACATGATCTGCCGGTAAGATAACAATGTTACAATTATTAAATAGCTTCTTAATTTTAGACACACCCAGTCCAATGCAGGGAGCTGTATCCATTCCAGTCGGCTCTAAAATAATATTTTCTAGCGGCAACTTTGGTAGTTGTTGAGCTACTAAATCCTGGTACCGCTTGCCTGTAATCACAAATATCCGTTCAAAAGGTAAAAGCTGATCAATCCTTGCAACAGTTTGTTGTAGCATTGACCCTTCACCAACTAAAGAGATAAACTGTTTTGGCAGGTTTTCTCTGCTTTTAGGCCAAAATCGTTCGCCTTTTCCGCCTGCCATAATAAGAGCAATGAGCGGCTTTTTGTTATTCATTTGTTCCCCTATATTTTCTCATCATTCTGATAATTTTTATCTGCCTTTCTGCCTAAATAATCCCAATAAAACATTGGTTCAATCCCATCACCCGGCCGTTTGAAGGTTAAATTTTCTGCTGTGAATACATCCCCAGCTTCAATACTTTTAGCGGTAACTAGGCTCTTTCTTGCTATTTTTTTATTCTTAACTTCGGAAAAGGTAGGGCCTTTAACAAAAGTTCCCATTGCTTTTTCCACTTCACGAATTGCTTCTACCATCTGAACCAGCTCATCCGGTTCCAATGACGCCTTATGATCTGGACCTGGCAACGTTTTATCCAGGGTAAAATGCTTTTCGATCACACTCACCCCCATAGCTGCCGTCGCAATTGGTATCGCGATCCCCATGGTATGGTCCGAATAACCGGTTTTAAGACCAAACGCACGTTTTAGCGTTTTTATATTATTCAGGTTTACTTCCAAAAGTGGTGCCGGATACTCAGTTGTACAATGTAGCAAAGTTACCTTACGTTTTAATACTGCCTGTCCTTTTTCCGATAAATAGGCACTCTGAAATGCTTCAAAGGAAGGTGTCGACTCTAAATTAAGATAACCAAAGGCCAAGACGCCTAATGCCATTTCAATTTCACCTAAGGTACTCATCCCCGTGGATAGAATAATTGGTTTCTCTTTTCTTGCAATCTTTAGTAAAAACGGACCATTTGTTATTTCCGCTGATGGTATTTTAAATAGGGGTATATTAAGCTCATCATTTAAATAGTCAACGCTCTCCATATCAAAAGGTGTGGAAATAAATTGAATATTTTTCTGTTTACAATATAATACAATCTCTTCGTGTGCACGTTCATCCAACTCAAGCTTTTTTAGCATTTCATACTGTGTTTCAGTATTGTCAGTAGCCTTTAATTGATAATCGGCTTTGGGAGCATCCCTAGAAACAAGTTTATCGGTTTTAAAGGTTTGGAATTTTACTGCGTCTGCCCCTGCTGCAACAGCTACATCGATCAGTTTTTTAGCATACCCGATTGAACCATTGTGATTAACACCCGCTTCAGCAATTATAAAAACCTTACTCATCATTCCCCTCCATTGTTTGACAAAAGAATGCTCTAATCTGTGAAATAACGGTAGCATAGAAATCGCTATTTTTGCAAGTCATCGTTGGTAGATTTATCCCACGTTGACTGAGCTCCAAAGCAACCGGACTTCCTTGTTCATTACTAAACTGTGAATAGATCGGCATTGTCGATAACGGATAAAAAAACGGCCGAATATCAATTCCAACTGCACTCATTTTTTTTATAAATACTTCGCGATTAACTACAGGACTCAGCAAAACACTAGTAAGCCAAGTGACCTTTTTTCTCTTTTCAAATTTGCTTTGAAAAAAAATCTCTTTAATGTCTTGTAAACCATCAATGTATAGGTTCTCAATTTCATCACGTTTTTTTAGAATTGAGCTAATGTTCTCTAATTGTGCACAGCCAATTGCCGCCTGTAAATTTGTCAGACGATAATTATAACCAACTTTTTCATGCCAGTATCGTCTTGTCTTGGACATTCCATGATCTCTTAAAACGCTTAACTCCTCCGCAAGAGACTCCGAATTGGTGACGCACATTCCTCCTTCTCCGGTGGTGATTATTTTGTTTGCAAAAAAAGAAAAACAGCCAATATCACCAAACGTTCCGACCTTTTGGCCATTAAATTCAGCACCATGAGCTTCAGCACAGTCTTCTATCACTTTTAAATGATACTCCCTGGCCAACTCCATGATAATGTCCATGTTACATACTTGGCCATAAAGATGAACCGGTATAATTGCTTTTGTTTTTGTTGTAATTGCCTTTTCAATAGCGACCGGAGAAATGCACCAGTCATCTATGCCCACATCAACGATAACAGGTTTCGCACCTACATATAAGACTGCATTTATTGTCGCCGCAAAGGTCAGATCCGGTAGGATCACCTCATCATCTTCCCCGATACCTAGAGCCAGCAATGCTAAATGCAGTGCCACGGTTCCATTCATGACCGCAATCCCAAACTTGCTTTGCGTATAGGCAGAGAAGTCTTTTTCAAATTTTTTTACATATTTTCCCTGGGACGATATCCAACCCGAATTAACGCAATCAGTAATATATTTTACCTCGTTACCAGCTAAATCCGGCATCGAAATTGGTGCATTGAGCTTTTCAAAATCGGCATCTATCTCTTCTTTATTAAATTCAGATTTATTTTTATTCATAAATACCCGCTCCAATTAACTGACATTGCTGTTTGATCGTTTCTGTCGTTAAATTATATGCTTCTAAAATAAAATATGCATTATTGCTAAATTGTTTTAAACTGGGCCAGAACCAGGATGTTTCTGTTACTGGCAAATTCCGATCGTTCAAACCATCGTTATCACTGATATGAAAGGCGATAACATCTGCTGCAACCATTTCTATAAAGCCAATCGGATCAAACCCCATTGAGTTCGCGGTAACACTTAAATGCCCTAAATCAATTAACAGCTTAATGCTTTGATCATCGAGATCCGCCATTAATGATTGGAGATCTTCCCCTGTCGCACATAAATAAAGATCATTCTCATTATTATTGTCACTATTACGATTATCCATTGTTACTACATTATTCTCTACGGCAATTTTAAGGCCGTATTCTTTGCCTATTTTACTTAACATATAAAGGCTTTCCAGAAAGATATTGTACCCAATCGCTTTGGGAAAACGCTCCAATTTCCTTTGATTTTTGCCTAAATCTTCAGGCTGTGCATGAAAACAAAAACCAGCATGAACACTGTAAAATTCTACTCCTAATTCCGCTGTCAGCTGCATTGCCGCTTGGCAGTGCTTGCGACTGAGACTTAATATATCCTTATTTTCAGAGGCCAAGTTTAGAACAAACGGTTTCTCTGGTACCGGAAAATAATTGTGAACCAAAAAACGATGTGTTTCTGAATTTTTTGCCTGCAACAAATCTTTTTTCATTTTCTCGTGATAGAAAGCACCTGAGCTCAATTCAATATTAGTCAACCCATTATTAAGAGTTGTTCTTAGCAGTTCATCAACGTCTATCTTCCCGAAGGATCCAGTTGAAATAAATATTTTTTCAATCATTTTTCTCTCATTTCAATCATCACACTAAGTTAGCAATTAATCTTGATTTTTCTTTTTAAGGGCTATCTTAAAATCTGCTTCCACCATTTCAGCAACCAATTCTTCAAATTTAATTTCCGGTTGCCAATTCAAATGAGTTTTAGCTTTCTGTGGATCACCTAATAACAGGTCCACTTCAGTTGGTCGATAGAATTTTTCATCAATCTCAACTACAACTCGTCCGGTTTCTTCATCAATACCTTTTTCATCAATACCACTACCACACCACTTTATCCTGATATCTAACTTTTTAAAGGTCACTTCGACAAATTCACGAACCGAATGTGTTTCCCCGGTCGCAATGACATAGTCGTCAGGCTGCTCTTGTTGAAGCATCAACCACATCGCCTTGACATAGTCTCTGGCATGTCCCCAATCTCTTTTTGAATCAATATTTCCTAAGTAAAGCCGTTCTTGTAAACCAAGTTTGATTCTTGCTGCAGCCATTGTAATTTTTCTTGTTACAAATTCTTCCCCACGAATTGGTGATTCATGATTAAATAAGATGCCATTACAGGCAAATAAATCATACGCTTCACGATAGTTAACCGTCACCCAATAAGCGTATAGCTTTGCCGCTGCATAGGGACTACGTGGATAAAACGGTGTTTTCTCATTCTGGGGAATTTCCTGAATCTTACCATACAATTCACTGGTTGAAGCCTGATAGAATTTTGTTTTCTTTTCCAAACCCAAAATTCTAAGGGCTTCCAGAATCCGCAACACCCCGATGGCATCAGTATCAGCCGTATATAAAGGAACATCAAAGGACACTTTCACATGGCTTTGAGCACCCAGGTTATATATTTCATCCGGCTTTATTTCAGCAATAAGCCGGATTAAATTGGTGGCATCGGTTAAATCACCATCATGCAAAAACAGTTGTGTGTTTTCGTTGACCTGACTAGTCAGATGATCAATTCGCCCAGTATTTTGTAACGAAGCTCTCCGTTTAAGCCCATGAACTGTGTAACCTTTGTTTAAAAGTAACTCACTTAAATAAGCGCCATCCTGTCCTGTTATTCCCGTAATAAAAGCTGTTTTACCCATTATTTCCCCTTCCAATCAAGATTCTCTAACATGTCTAAGCGCTATATCATCGATCTAAGCCCAACTGGCCGCTTGAATCTTTTCTTGCAATAATAATCAATGTATCAGCAGTCAAATTCTCTTCAATGGTGTCTTTATAGTATTTTTCCAGCCATTTTATTCCACCACTTGAATGATAGGCTGGTTTTTTTAGCTGTGGTACCTGATTAATTATCCAATTAAAGCTATTCTCAAGCCCATAACGCTGAATCCCAAAAATATCCTCGATGTAATAACCGGCCTTTTCTAATATCATTTTCACTGTTTGTTTATTATAGTACATAAGATGGGCTCGTTGCCAATAGAAATCGAAGTAACCTCTTGACTGATTTAGCATCTGATCATCAGCATTTGGTATTTCGATGAACACTAAGCTTGAATCTTTCAAAAATAGGCGATTAATATTTTTTAAAAATATAACCGGATTTGAAATATGTTCCAATACTTGAAACAGGCATACGATATCAAACTTATCACGATGCTCAAGCGTTTTATCAGCTAACAAATTAATTGCTTGTACGCGATTGTTACACCGCTTGTTAGCAATCCTTCTTCTTTCTTCGCCAATTTCTATCCCTTCAGCATAGATCCCTTCAGCCTGGAGTAGTTCAAGAAAAAATCCATAACCACAGCCTATTTCTAGTAATTTCATTTCAGCACTACAATGCGGTTTTATCATTTCATATCTTCTGTGATTATCTTCTTTGGCATTTGTTTTCATCTGTTGCAAAGTTAGGTCCGAGATGCAATTTTTCACTTGTTGATCAGCATCATAAAAATTCTGATCGTCTAATATTTCGGGCATATGATCTAATTGCACCAAATTGCATTTTTTACATCTCAGGATCTTGAATTCTTCTGAGTCACGACACTTTTTCGCAACCTCAAAATATCCATTACTTCCACAATTCACGCATTTAAAATTCATCGTTCACAATCTTCCTTTTCAGAATAAACACTATCGTAACGAACGATATCATCTTCACCAAAGTACTCGCCCAATTGAACTTCCGCTACCATAAGTGCCTGCTCTTTTGAAATGTTCTTCAGTTTGTGCTTGCAACCTTTTGGCACAAAAATAAAACTGCCCGCTTCAATTTTTTTCTTTGATGTCCCAATTACTACCTCACCAATACCACTAATAACTATCCAATATTCTTCACGCTTTTGATGTTCCTGGAGACTTAGTTCTTGCGACGGTCGCACATTTAGAATTTTCGACTGGGAATATGAATTTAAAAAAGTCGTCTTGTAAAACCCCCAGGGACGATCATAAATTTCATGTTCAAGTATAAAATCATCCAACTCGACAAATGGATATAACCAGTCAAACTCAATGTCGCTTAAAAGTAAGACGTGCAAATTTTTTTTTGTTATTAAATTAACCAACTTACCGGAATTATCAGTGATCGGAAGAAACTCTATCTTTGGATTTTTAAATAACTGTATTGCCCAATTGAACTGATCATAAATAGATAAAGTTTCAAATTTTTTATTATAAATTGTACTAATAGAATCAGTAATTCTCATTTCTTTTATAAAAGATCTTCGCAAGTCGCCATCTGTCAAAGTTCCAATAACTCGATATGTATGATCGACAATTATCAAAAAACCCTTTTTATTCTGATCAATTTTTTCTAATGCCTTTAAAATACTTTCATTCTCGCGCAATACATAATCTCTTAAACTCATTTTTAAGTCACTTCTCCTTCAGTAAGTCAAATTTAAGTTAGTGAATTGTTTTGTTCACACAAGCATATCTGTTCTATCTCAATTAGCTCTTTTATAATCTCATCATTTATCTTTTTATCTTCAAAAAGTATGCGAATAAAGTTTCTCATTTTTGGTAAAAGTACATCAAGTTTCTTTATTGTACTTTTTTCATCAAGAATCAACTTGATTTCTCTTGTTAAAATCAAAAACTCACTGATATTCATTGGTTTTGCTACTAACATAAAAAACAAATGATTTTCAAGGTCATTAAAGTAGGCATCTAATTTCTTATGCATAAGACTTGCCTGACTGATATTTTTGTTTATAACTAGTTTCGTAAGTTTTTCTATGTGTTGCTCAAGTCTTTTTAGTAAGGAATAATATTGTTCATAACTTTTAAGAATTTTATTAATTTGTTGATGCATATAATGTAAATCGTAGCACTGTTCTTTTCGTATTATTGAGGAAATGTAATTTTCTTCGTTTTTACCTTTATCCAATAACTCCGGTAACACTTCTTCAAGTGGTCGATAAATCGTACCTTCGATATGCGCACCACCCTTGGTCGTATTCACCACTTTTGCATCAAAATAATCAATGTACATTTCCATTGTCTTTTTCATTGAATAATAGCCCCTGGTGGTTTTAATCGGTTTACCATTGACATCTTTAATTTCTAAGAGCAGTTGATCATCTAGTTCGTTCTGCTTTGCATGGTAGTCAATGCCATCAGCATAATTTTCTTTTTCTAAGAAAGCAAGGTTTTGACCTACCAATATAATTGTCGTAAATCCGAGCACGTTTAAGAGCTCAATTGTCAAGGTTGCAATTGTTGGGGCATCCTTTAGAACTTTTAACGGCTCCTTATTTTGATATTTGAGCAAATATTGACTAATTAAATCCCTATTAATGATAATATGATACATTGGACCAAGGTATTGTTCTAATACTTCATAGCCGATACTGGAACCAAAAATCATTGGTATATCTTTGATACATTTCTCGTTAAGCTTTCTAAAAACTTGCTGGTTTTTCACACTTGGATCAAAGGTACAGATCACGTCAGGGTATAATTCATTTTTAATTAGTGTGTTTATAGCAGAACCGACCGAAAAAATTAATGCATCTTTTTCTTCTTTGATAACTTTCAAGTTTTCGATTTCAAAATTTAGCGATGGACCAGCCGCTACAAGAATTGCAGTTTTGTTTTTAAATTCGCTGTATTGATTCATTGTAATGTTTGGTGTCTCAAGAATTTTTTTTAGATTTTTTACACCATTGAAAATCCAACGCTTTTTATGAGAATACGTTGTTGCAATACCCGTTCGATTTTCCATAACTTTTTCTTGAAAGTACTTTAGAAAATTCTGATATTCACTATGAAATATTTTTTCATAAACTGGCAACGGTATGATCACTAAATTCTTTTTATAGTCAAGAATTGAACGAATAATGATCGCATCATATGTATCATTTTCCTGAGAACACTCTAAAAGATCAAGCTTTGACCACTTTTTAATCACATCTTTGTTCTTAAAAAAAAGATCTAATACCTCGATTGAAGGCTCGTATATAGAAAATACAGTATTCGGATAACGCTGTACAAATTCATCAACATGGTAACCTAATCCTAATCCATAAAAAATCACATAGACGTTTTCGTCAATCTTTTCTGTTGTTTCAATCTGATCAATGATCGTTTTCGCTTCTTGTATCGGATTATATTTGCTATGCAAATATAATCCATTATTATTATCCATAAATTTTATAGTCAATGCATTTGACTTCGTCGTTTCTACTGTCACCTTTTGAGAACTATTTGTAGTTCTCTCCCACTTTTTCAGAGTTTCAAACAAAGTTAAATAATTTTTTTTTAAGTATTTTATATTCTCAGCTAACATAGTCTTTTTCTCCGATGGAAACTAATAAACGCAACTTTATCTCAAGATTTTTAAATAGTGGTAAGATTTCATACTTCAACAGATCTCCAATCAAAACTAAGTCGCTATTCTGCATCGCTTCATTCATAGTCAATATTTGATCTTTTAGTTGAAAAAGCAACAACACCACTTCGTTCCAAACTAAATAATCTTTTATCAGTTGACTTAAATTTTTGATTTGATCTATTCTTACCTGAATATTTAATAGCCACTCAATTCCTTCAAATAGATTCGCCAATTGTTTCCATGCTTGTGAATCAGTTTTCCCGTAAAATGATTCTGCTAAGGTTTCGATTCCCTTTAAATTGCTGCTCACATATTCGTATGCTGAACCTATTGTCTCGGTAACAAGCATTTCTAGACTTGCAACCACGACGATCACTTCATCAATAGTTTGTATATGTTCTTGAAAAAAGAGTTGATAGTCTTTATCAATCATCTCACCATCAATTATGAGGTGTGAGATTTCAAGGTTTTTTTCGAGACAAATACGATTAATTTCGTCATAAATCGTACTAATTATCTTTTTATCATTTTGAAATGTCAGAACTTCGGTTAAAATCTTTACTTGCATCATTATCACCTTCGCACGTTTTGGATATCTATTCTTATATCAGTAGGCAGATTATTTTATTACTATTATACTACAAATATTATTTGAATGGTTCATATTTTAGCATTTTTTATCAGTTTTAATAGAACAGACTGTTCTCTTTATAGTATCTCTGCAACTTAAAAAACCACCCGAAGGTGGTTTTTAGTTTTCTTATTATTGTAATAATTGAAGTACGCCCTGAGGTTGTTGATTTGCTTGTGCAAGCATTGACTGTGCAGCTTGTGATAGAATATTGTTCTTTGTGAATTCCATCATTTCTGCAGCCATATCTACATCACGGATTCGGGATTCTGCAGATGTCAGGTTTTCAGAAGATGTACCTAAGTTATTAATGGTATGATCCAGACGATTTTGAACAGCTCCTAATTTAGAACGCTCTGCTGAAACTTTTGAAATAGCTTCATCAAGAACGGTAATGGCAACATTAGCCTGTCCCTGATTACCTACCTGAATATCAGTAACACCGAGTGCTTCTGAACTCATATTCTCAATCGATACTTTCATATTCTGGTTTGTATTAGAACCAATATGGAAAGTCGCTTGACCATCAGCGCGATTTTCTTGTGCACTTTGTGTTTCAGTAAAACTGGATAATAGGTTAGTTGCAGAAGATCGTGTATTACCATCTGCATCTGTAACTGTAATCGTAATACCATGAACGGCACTAGAAAAACCAGAAGCAGTAGTTAATACAGAAACACCCGAAGTCGCTGTACCTGTTACTGAAACCCCAGCAATAGTAGTAAGCAGACCACTTAAATCATGACCACCAGTTACTGAAGCTATACCCGTACTGGTTAACTCTCCATTAACCATATATTCTACAGTAATTTTATCACCTGAAGTAATCCCCAGCGAGTTTCCTTGTGAATCTGTTAAGCCTGTCAAAGTAGTAGCGCCATTAGTCGCAGTAGCTAACGCTGTATTGCCATTGATGTTTGCTCGTGCTGTTGTGCCAATCCCCATAGAACCATCTAATAAGTTTTTGGTATTGAATTGTGTTGTATCAGCAATTCGATCAATCTCATCTGATAATTGTTCAACTTCTTTTTGAATTTCAGCACGATCTGCATCAGTGTTGGTATCATTTGAAGATTGAACGGCCAATTCTCTCATTCTCTGAAGAATAGAGTGGGTCTCATTTAAAGCACCTTCGGCGGTATTTACCAGGGAAATCCCGTCACTGGCATTGGCTGAAGCCTGATCCAGACCTCTGATTTGTCCACGCATTTTTTCTGAAATTGCCAGACCTGCGGCATCATCACCAGCTTTATTGATCTTTAACCCTGAAGATAGTTTCTGCAGTGAAGAAGAAGTAGCGGCATTGTTCGCGGTTAACTTATTGTAGGTATTTAACGCTGCAATATTATGGTTGATTCTCATTGTTGTTTCCTCCGTTTTTTTTAGTTTTTTTTAATTATTCTCTTTAATTTGTAAGGCCTTCCTCCGTACGCAAGGTCCGCCAAATTATTAAGCTCTTTCGCTCTTGTTATTAATATCGACTTAGGTTGATAATACTTTAGAACTTTTTTATAATTATTCTGTTCTTTTTTAATATCGTATTAAGTGAATTAATAACGGTAGTTTTATTTGCTTGATATTAATATCGGTCTATATTCATAATACTTTAGACTTTTTTGAATTATTTTTTTATGGTTTTTATCAACTAAAAAAAACATAAACGCATTAATAATGTACGTCTATGTTTTTTACTCATCATACTTTTTGATCCAAATTTAAACCACTGCCACTGTTGACCTGCGGTTCAAAACCAAGTGGCGGTTTGTAATTGGGATCCGAGCTTGGCGGCACATAAATCGGCCCACCCACATATTTAATGACCACATCGGCCCGCTGGGTCACCACCAGTTCCAGATCTGGCGGTAAAAACTCAGTGTTAAAATTATTGACTTCCGGCATCCCACTGGACAACTGGGTCAGTGGAATACTGATCTGCATACTGCCGCTGTTAACGTGGCTCGTCATCGATTCAATACTCCGGTTCGCCTGTTTAAAGCGGATGGCTTTTGCTTCTCCATCTGCCATACTAATGTCCAGTTTCAGATTGCCACTGTCATCAAATTGAGATGTTGCCGTATAGGTTGAGTTCTCCCATTGATAAGACATACTTGGCTCATAATAATCCTGAAGAGCGATGCGAATGGGTTTGCTTTGAATTTGCTGTTGACCGGATTCTTGCTTGACTTCCATTTCAGTTGGCTGAACCGAAGATAAAGCTAAGGGATTCTTCTCCACGAATTCAATTTTTATGGGCACCGTTTCAATGGTGATTAACTGATCCATCTTATTCTCCTTTCTGCATTCTCAGAACTTAAGACATATAATCAAATACAGACTGCTGTACGACACTTTGTCCCATTTGTAGAGCCGCCTGATAGGCAACTTTCTGACTCTGGAAGGAGATATAGGTATAGGCCGCATCGACGCCTTCAACTTGAGTTTGTCGTTCCTGAAGATTATAAGTCTGGGTTTCATACCGGCTGGTCATGAATTTCAGATAATTGGTTTGAGCCCCAATCTGGGTTGTCGACTGATATGTTTTTTGCATATTGGTCTGATACATCCCATAAAGGCTGTCAGCCTTATCATAAGAATAATCGGTGCCGGTCTTTTCAAATTCGTCTGCAATCCGACCGATCAGGTCGTAAAGATTGTTAGACACATTCTCACCCACAATGACTGAGGAATCTGTACCATTCCCGACAAAGTTTATGCCGGGTATCGAATAATTAAAGACGGAATTGCGGTTAACATCTCCCGTTGTCTCATCAAAGGTTACACCTAAACCAATATCAACATAAAGGGCGTCACTTTTCATGCCATCTAACAATTCTTTATTTGCAGGGGTCGTTTCATCTAAATTATCGACCAAAATCCCATTATACATCAGCTTACCGGACGTCGCATCCAGCGAAAACGGTTTTTTATCATTGGTGCCTCCAAAAAGATAAACGTCTGATATACTGGTATTCATGGTTTCCAGCAATTGATCCTGAATGGTTCTCAGTTCCCGGGCAATGATTTTTCGATCTTCATCACTTTGGGTACTATTCATTCCCTGTAATACCTTATCCGATACTTCTGAAAGCGATGCTTCAATTTGGCCCAGCGTCGTTTCCGAATTGGTTAAAAAATCCTGGGCATGACGAATATTATCCTGATAACCATCTACCTTTGCTAAATTTCTACGGATCTGATAGCCTCTGACCGCCGAAGAAACATCTTCAGAAGTCCTGGCGTATTTTCGGCCGGTGGCTACCTGGGTATTCAGTTTGTCCAGATCTGATGATAAGCTATTTAAATTTGTCGAATATTTTGAAGTCATCATACGATAGGTAATTCTCATTTTTTCACTTCCTTTCTGTCTGCTATCTCTTATTAATTCCGTTATTTATGATGGAGCATCCTAATTTAATCATTTAAACGCCCATTTTATTAATAATGGTATCCAGATTTTCATCCAACACGTTGAAATATCGGACGGCAGCACCGTAAACCTTCTGATAGGCTGATAAATTGATCCCTTCTTCATTTAAGGAAACACCTGAAACGGAATCTCTGGAATCCGAGATCGTCTGGAACACATTGGTGGCTGTTTTAGAAAAATTGGTATACAGCTCCACATCGGTTCCCACTTCACTGACCACACTGGTCATATATTCGTTAAAGGTCCCATTGAGAATTGTAGTGCCTGAGTTGTCTTTAAACTCAATTTCTTCACTCATTCTTTCAATCATTCTGAGGATGTTGTCCGAGCTTGATGGCGTCGCCTCATAGTCAGTCGGTGCGGGATCTATTGTTGGTTTTCTAGTCGCATTGATATAGGATGGATTTTTTAACCAGGCTGTTGAAACCTGGATATTTCTGGCTGTGATATTAACCGTCGTTGTTCCGGAATCATCGGTAAAAAGATTTAAAGGATTAGTCGCATAGTCATTCAGTTCATAGCCACCAAGTCCATCACTTACATTAATCTCACTATTTAGCTGATTGAATTCTTCGGCAAACTGTTTAGCCAGAATATTCATCTTTTCATTGTAGTAATAAATTCCCTTGGCATCATTTTCTTTTAGGGTTGCATCAGCAAAACTGCCTTTTCCGTTGATTAAACTTAAATAACCCTGAAGCTTGCCGTCATAAATCAGATTGTTGGCGTCGTCTCTCAGGTTCCCTGTCGTATCTATCACTGAGAGTTTGACATTAAGAGGGTCTGTTTCTGCATCAAGACTCATTTCTGCATATTTACCATTGTCCACAACCATAATCGGTTCGCCACCATCAGGGTTTTCTATAGTGATGCGATAATGAGCAATTGAAAGGTTTTCTGATATAAAATCGGTAGGTGCTGTGCTCACTTTGATATTTGAAACACCGGCTAACTGATCAATGAGAAGATTACGCTGATCGTACAGTTCATTGGGTGTATTGCCATAAATTTCTTCTCTTTGTATTTGTTCGTTTAATGCGGCGATATTTTTGACAAAAGTGTTAAATTCGCTTTTGACCGTTACATCTAAGTTTTCGGTCTGTTCGGTGCGAATCTCATCCAACTGATTGGCATACATGTTCATCATCTGGGTAACTTTTTCAGCCGCTGAACGAACTACCTGGGCTATATCAGAACTGGTTGGTGTCTGAGACAAACTCTGGAGATCATTGATAAAGCTGGAAAATTCTCCCTGAAGTGCCTCTGCTGAAGCTTCGTCAAATACGTCTTCCAGATTGGTGAGTCCCTTGACCATCGTTTCGTAGCGATTGTTTTCTGAATTCTGGTTACGATACCGGGCATCAATGTAAGGGTCTCGCAACTGGGTTGTACCAGTAGCCTTCGCCCCCAGACCGGAAGATATTTGTGGATTTGCATATTTTTGAACCATGCCGCTGTTTGTTACTGAGACAATATCCACCCGTTGCCGGGTATAACCTTCAGTATTAACATTGGAAATATTATTACCGACGATATTGATACTTGCCTGACTGGCCTCCATGGATCTACTTGCTATATTATATGATACGAATGTTGCAGTCATCTTATTTTCTCCTTTTAAACTTTCTTTTCAAAGGCGCTGGGAATATTCACTTTTCCCTCTTCTTTTCCATCTTCGCCATAGGTCATTTTATCCTGTTTGGCTTTAAATTGAGCTATATTTTTATTGACCATGTGCAGTTTTGTTTGGAGAAGCGTCTGACATTTATCTTTATAGAATTCAATTTCTTTGGCGGTTTCTTTAAACTGGGCCAGCAGTTCTGCAAATCGGGGCCGTTCACTTTCCGGAAACTGGCTAATCACTTCGCTGATGTTTTTACCGCTGACGTTCAATTTTTCCATATATGTTGCGACGTCCTGATCAAAGCTCTTGATCTGGTAAAGAAAGATCTGTTGATGGTTAAGGTTATCACTTAATTCATCAATACTGTTGCTTTGAATGAACATCAGCTCATCTTTCAATTTGGGTATGGTATCACGATGAAGCTTAATAACCCCGAAAAGATAGTTGTAAAAACTATCTAACGTTTCTTTATATTCATTTGTTTCAAGCATATTAAACCTCCTCGAGATTTTTCGATTTTTATCGCTATTTTAGGAGCGCATCAACCAGAGCCTCGGTAGGCACATGATAGGTTCCGTTCTTGACAGCTTCTTTTAACTCACTTAAACGGTCTGATTCTTTGACGGTTACATCGTAAAGAATGGCTGATTTGGCGGTAGCTACCCGGCTGTCTTCAAAGGATGGGGTACGCCCGCTTGAGATCGTGCTACTGTCAGTTTTAGTGATTGCATTTTTTTGATTCTCAGTATTTACGCGACGGGTTGATTCTGTTGCGGTGTCCTGGCCGATCTTAGATTGGACGGCGGGATTATTGCCTAATGAAATTTTCATGACTAAACCTCCTATTGGGATTTCTATTTTTTTATGATTATTTTAAGCACAATTAAGATAGTTTTATCTCTTGATATACATATCGTCATTATAAAAGAAAACTTTAGCAAAAGATAGAAAATAATATCGGTTAGAATGAGTTTATAAGCAAATAGTCCAGGCATCATTGGCGGTGGATGATGTCTGGACTATTTAGTGAAAAAATATGTTATTTTGATAAGAAGCGGATGATTTCGTCGGCGATGCGGTCCAGGGGTAATTGTTTTTCAACGGCGCCGATGTTGAAGGCAACCATCGGCATACCATAGACGACACAGGATTTCTCATCCTGGCCGATCGTATAGGCGCCGGTTTTTTTCATCTTCAGCAGGCCATTGGCACCGTCTCGCCCCATGCCCGTAAGGATGACGCCAATGGATTGTTTACCGGCCACATCGGCTACTGAATCAAAAAGAACATCAACCGACGGACAATGACCGCTGACCTTTTCTTCCTGGGTACATCTGACAACATAACCGGTGCCCCGCTTGGCCACCCGCATCTGGTAATTTCCCGGGGCGATCAGAACCCGGCCCGGTCTTAAAGCGTCGCCATCTGCGGCTTCTTTGACTTCCAGCTCGCAGGTATTATTGAGCCGCTCAGCATAAAGCTTGGTAAACACCGGCGGCATATGCTGAACAACGACAATCGGCGGCATATCCCGGGGCAAACCGGAGATTACCGTGTGGATGGCATCGGTTCCGCCGGTGGAGGCACCGATGGCAATGATCTTGCTCATCGTGTCGATGCCCTGATTGGATACCGGTCGGCTGGGCGTATAATCGCTTTTGCGATTGCCTACTTTGGCGGTGGAGGCAATCTTTATTTTAATAATCAGCTCATTAACAAAGGAAGCCATTCCACCCGGTCGGGTAACATTGGGCTTGGTAACAAATTCCACGGCGCCGGCATCCAAAGCATCCAGAACATTCTGGGAAACCGAGCTGACCACAATAACCGGCAAGGGGTATTGGGGCATCAGTTTTTTTAAAAATTCGATGCCATTCATTTTTGGCATTTCAACGTCCAGGGTTAAGACGTCGGGCTTCAATTTGATAATCAAATCTCTGGCCATATAAGGATCTGTTGCGGTCCCCACAACTTCAATGTCGGGATCTTTCGATATTTCTCTCGATAAAGACTCTCGAAAGACTAGGGAATCGTCTACGATCAGCACCTTAATTCTTTGCTTAAGCCTCATCACGGATCCTCCTGCTATTTTTCTTCGAGCAATTCTTCGATCACTTCAATTTCTTCATTTTTTAATAACCGTTCACAGTCCAATAATAATTGAACCTTTCCGCCCGCTTTTCCGATCCCTTTCATAAAGCGATTTTCAAAGCCGGTTTTATTTGATGGCGGTGGCGCAATTTCTTCATCGTCGATGGTCAGCACTTCTTCCACATTATCAACGATCAGCCCGACAGAAACTGCTTCAATGTCAATAACGACGATACAGGTACGATCGTTATAATCAACTGGTTCTTTGCCAAACTGCAGTCTGACGTCAAGAACAGGGATAATTTTTCCGCGCAGATTGATAATCCCTTTAATGTAGGTTGGTACTTCCGGGACTTTGGTAATTGATTGCATGCCGATAATTTCTGTTACATATTTTATTTCAATGCCAAATACTTCATCCTCTAAGGAAAAGGTTAGAAATCTACCGTGCTGGGTATCTTCTTCTAGATTGTAATTATCTACAACATTCTCTGCCATTATAAATCTCCTCTTTAAATAATTTTTTAAAGTTATCGTTGTAACCATTATACTTGAAACGTCTAAAAAGGTATACCCTAATTTATTCTTCTCTTAGACAAATTTCTTGTTCTTTTTTTACCCTAATTAATGATATTTAAACCTTACTCAGTTTTAATACAAAAAAAGCTGGGCATACATGCTCAGCGACGGACACAGTTTCTGATCGGACGATGCCCAATTCCAGAGACTAACTAGTATCTAGAATTCCTCAATTCTTCGATTAAGGGACTGAATCTTCATGATGCCTGTTTCCAGATCAAAATATTGGGTTCGTCCAAAATTGAGACCGGTATCTTCTGCCAAAATGGGAATGCGCAACTGACTCAACACTTGTTTAACACAGATGATATTTCGTTCACCGATGGCCCCCAGTTTACTGCCTGGCTGAACCGCAAACATCTGAGCTCCTCCGGCGATTTTTGCGACAATGCGGTTATTGCCACAGCCAGCTTGTTTCATTTCTTCAACTAAATCGACGATGGCGGTGTCGGCAAATTTTTTACGATTAATATCTTTACTGGAAAAATTAGTGCTGTCCGGCAGCATAATATGCGACAATCCGCCTACTTTAGAAACCTTGTCGTATAAGCATACTCCCACACAGGAACCCAAAGCATAGGTGACTAATACCTCCGGGCCCTTTGCTATTTTATAATCTGATATTCCAATTACGATTGATTGACTCATATTTCCAGCCCTAGTTTTTGCATAATTGTTTTTAACGTATTGATTTCGGCGAACATGATCATGTTACTCTTTAAATCATTGGTTTCGCCAAGGAAATTTTCTTCAATAAACATTAATTTGTCACCGATTGCGCCAAACTCTATGATCGGGACACTCATCAGCGCGCCAACCATATCAATGGCTACATAGGGAACCGATACCTCGATGGTCAGTCCCGTTAATGCCGATATGGCATTGACATAAGATGATGCCAGGATATTACCGATTTCTTTGATGCCGGAAATTTTCATTTCGCTCAGTTCTTCTTCGCCGTCGTCCTCGCCAACTAAAATATCCATAATGCTTTTGGCATCTTCGACATTTAATAAAAACATAATCATGCCGTGGGCATCACCACTGAAATTCACCAGCACCGCTACCGTCATGGTTTCGGCCCCACCCAGATTTTCAACCGCTTCGTCAAAACCGGTGATGCGAACGCTGGGAACACTCATATCCACTTTTTCATCCAGAATGGTGGCTAAGGCTGTGGCAGCATTACCGGCTCCGATATTCCCGATCTCCCGGAGCATATCAATTTGCATTTCATTCAGTTCATCATAATTCTCGAACAAATTGTTAACCTCTTTCTATTCAAATTACTTCCGCATTTATTACATCATCCCATTGACGATATCATCATTATCCCAGTAAATTCGGCAATGTTCCAGACTGTCAAATTCAAATTGAAACAGTAGCTCGCCAAAATAGATTCTGGTCCCCCGATAGAGCTTTCTTTTTGCCGAAACTGACCCATAGTAACTGGTAGTCCCCTTCTTTTCTACATAGGTGATAGCTTTTTCGATTTCTGCGATTTCTCTTTTTATAAGTAAGGCCTGTCTGTCGACTTGCTTTTTTAAAGTGACGATCTGTTCCATCGCATCACTGTTGCGATTACGATTTAGCATATCTTTTTTTTCCTGGGCCAGCAACAAGTCATTGATCTGGGCTTCTTTATCATTGATCTCCTGAAGCTGCTGCCGAGTTTCTTCTTCTTTTATTCTAAGTCTATCCATTTCAGCCTGATCAACAATTCTTTCGCCGAGAATGCGAATAATGGTAGGGTATTCCCGTTCATTCCCGATCACTTTTGCCACGAGTTCGCCCATCAGTTGGATTTCGCCGCCGACGATCAGTTCCTTGGCGCCAGACAGGTAAATATTGCCGTTACAGGTTATTTTACCATCAATGATGTAGTCAACGGTGATATCACCGTCCACGTGTAAAATTGCATTTTCAATATAATTGCAGCGCAGATCTTTGCCAACAATAACATCGCCGGAACTTCCGCCGTAGATTCCTTTGGCAATGACCACATTTCCGACTGCTTCTATTTTAGCATCTTCAACAACGCCTTTAATAATCAGGTTGCCCCCCGCTTTAACCGAAAAACCGCTACTCACATCGCCGTCAATTGTGACATCCCCGGGAAAATGAATATTTCCGGTGGAAAAATCAATATTCCCCCGAATATGCATCATTTCGTCAATATTAATGGTATTGACAAATTTGATAATGCCATCACAATCAGCCACGAGTTTTGAGTCATCTTCAATCAAACTGGTGTTTTTTCCGGCGGGAATCTGGGGTTTTCGGCCTTTATGAGCAGGAATAACTTGTCCGTAGAGGTCTGTTCCATCAATTCCCATCGTTTCTTTGGTTATCTCACATAAAACCTGACCCTTTTTTACCATTTGAAAATAATCGAGATTTTTATAATCCACGGTTTCATCTTCGTTGTATTCGGGTTTGTAGTCTGCATCTTTCTTTACCAGCAGTTTGACCACTGCATCATTTCCGTCGATCGGATCAGTGGCTTCAGCCACCTTGATCCGAATATTGAAAATTGGCCGCTGAGCCAATTTTTCGATGGCACTGTCGATGATTCCGTATTCAATCTGTTCGGTTTGTAATGCCGCCATTAATTGTTCTTTTGTAAAAGTGGTACTGCCTTCGGCCTGTTTTATCAGTTTGATGAAGCCCTGTTTTTTATCATCGCTGATGCTGACTTCAATCAAATTTACCACTTCTGTTTTTGCAATCTCCTCATTCATAACCCATCCCCTTTTCCATAAACAATTTCTAAATCACATGCATCCTTTAAATAATGTCTATCTCAGCTGGTTGACTGTTTTTTCCATTTCATCTGTCGATTGAACAATTCTGGAATTAAATGAAAAAGCTCTATTGGCTTCCAGCATTTTGACCATTTCAGTCGCTGAATCGGTGGCTGAAGATTCCAGATATCCGGCTCTGACGATACTGACGTTATCGGCCGCCGGCTGTCCCGATAAATCAGATACGGCATATTGATTGCTGCCAAGTAAGGTCAGTCCATAGGGATTTGAAAAAGAAAAAACACCCAAATTATCGGCATTAAAACCATCCGTTATATTAAGCGGGTTATTGTCCTTTCCTAAGACATAATTACCTCTGGCATCAACCAGAAAATTTTGATCACCTTCGACGCTAATATGAAATACGCCGTCCCTGGTGTAGGTGGTCGTATTGGTTTCTTTATTTTGAACGGCAAAGAAACCGGGTCCTTCAATGGCACAATCCAGAGTTCGCCCGGTTGGTTTCAGAAATCCCTGGCTAAAATCGATACCGATTTTTTGAACCTTGGCTCCGTGTCCGGTACTGATTTCGGTTCCGGCACCACCGTCAATATTTTCATACAGCAATGATGAAAATGCGGTAACCTGTGGTTTAAAGCCAATGGTATTAATATTCGCGACATTGTTGGCAATGGTATTAAGGCTATTCTGTTGTGCGATCATGCCGAGTTTTGAAGCGTAAAATCCTCTAATCATAGTAATGCTCCTCCTGTTATCTCGTTCTCAGGCAGCCAGAAAGGTGATGGTTTGCGAAACTTTTCATTTTTGGGTTGCCTGGGTTATTTAAATTTTTAACCGACTCTGCCGATGGTGTTTGATGCAATTTCACTAATCTTATCAAATATTTTTAACATTTGCGTGCATGAGGTGAAGTTGTTTTGCCGGGCGATCATGTCGCTCATCTCTTCAGACATATCCACGTTAGATTTTTCCAGTGTGTTCTGCAAAATACTGAAAGAACCGGCCGGTGCCGCCTGAAAACCATTGGCGGCTTGAAAATACCCTTCGCCTACCTGGGTCAGATCAGCGCCATTGGCTACAGTGGAAATATTCAGACGGGCCACCTCTGCTCCATTTTGGATGATGGCGCCATTGGGATTGACGGTAAAGTCGCTACCAGCCAATTGGATCGGCTGCCCGGTGCTGCTTAGTACCTGACCAACTCCCGGCAAGGTTAAAAAGCCCTGTTGATCCAGTTCAAATTGACCATTACGGGTTAATACCTGTCCAAAATTGGCATTTTGAATGACATAGAACCCCTGTCCCTGAATGGCCATATCAACGCTGCGGTTGGTGGTTTCAAAAATACCCTGGGTAAAATCTGTAAATTGCTCAGCATTAACCGTAATATATGCACCGGGTCCAATATCAGCCTGGGCGATGGCTGGGTCAGTGCTCATTCGAGATGCCATATACTCTGCAAAGGTTGACTGCACCGTGGATTGACTCTTATAACCTGCAGTGGTCACATTTGCGACATTCTGAGCCAGGACATTAATTGCTTTCTGTCCTGACAACATGCCAGCGGCGGCGGCGTATGATCCTCTGTCCATTTTAATTCCTCCTTGTTAATAATTCCTTGACTTGATCGTTCTTTGATCAATAATTCTTTAAGCGGTTTCTCATTTTTATCATCGCCTGGGAGTGAATCTGGGATACCCGTGACTCCGTCACACCCAACACTTCGGCAATTTCTTTTAATTTTAGATTTTCATAGTAATATAGGGAGACTACTAACCGTTCTTTTTCTTTTAACTGGTCGATGGCTTCCCCCAGCTTCTCTTTTAGTTCATTAAAAAGTATCCGCGATTCTGGGGAATCGTCCGCTTTTTCTTCGGTAATCAGCGGTGAGACTTCCATCATTTTTTCATTGATCGCCTCTTCATAGGACAACACAATCGAGTTGTGCCGCTGCTGCAGAATTTTCTGCAGATTTGCCTCGGAAATTCCCATTTTTGCGGCAATTTCAGCTTCGGTCGGTTCTCTTTCTAAGGCGGCATATAATTCGCCGTGGGTTTCTTCGAGAACTTTTGAAAGACTGCGCTGGCTACGCGGCACCCAATCCTGTTTTCGCATAAAATCGATGACCGCGCCTCTGATTTTCAGAGTCGCAAAAGTTTCGAATTTATTACCCATATCCGGGTCAAACTTTTCCACCGCATCAATCAGAACAATCATCCCCTGATTAACCATATCGTCCAATTGGCCAAAATTGTTATAACTACCCTTAAACCGTAAGACAATTTTTTTTACCAAACCGGTATATTGCAGCACAATTTCGTTCCGGATCTCAGTCGTTTGCTGTTCTTTATATAATTGCCAGAGCTCAGCCATCTTTCTTTCGGCATTCAGTTCTTCCTCAGATTTCTCAACCGGAATAACAATGTCTGTATCTGCGACGATTTTATCTTCGTTATTAATTTCTGCTACATTCATTCTGACACTCCTTATTCTTAAAAGGATTTGCGTTGATTAATTTTCCAACTTAATCATGCCAATCACTTGAATTTGAATATTGGTATCTATCTCATTAAAGGAAAGGACAGTTAAATCTACCATAAATTGTTCAATTAATCGCTTAAAATATATCCGCACGATTGGGGATGTGAGAATAATCGAATGGTCAATGATTTCTTTGAGCTTTTCAATTTGCTCGGTGACCTTTTCGACAATGGTCTGTACTACCTGGGGATCAATGGCCAGATAGGTGCCATGCTCGTTTTTCTTAGCCGAATTGAGGATGATATTCTCGATTTCCTGATCCAGGGCAATCACCTTGATGCTGTTGCCATCGGTGTATTTTCGGGTGATGGTTCGTTTGAGTTTCTGTCTGACGTACTCGGTAAGCATATCAGTGTCTTTGATACTGGTGCCGTGATCACCCAGTGTTTCCAGGATGCTTTCCAAATCTCTGATCGGAATCCCTTCATTTAGGAGGTTTATCAGTATTTTCTGGAAATCGGCAATTGAAATAATATTCGGGATAACGTCATCAACAATAGCGGGATTGGATTTTGAGACGTTTTCCAGCAAGGTGTTGATATCCTGTCGGCTTAACAGTTCGTGCATATGCTTTTTGATGACCTCGGACATATGCGTGACAATCACAGAAAGGGCATCAATAACGGTATAGCCGTAGACCTCGGCCAGTTCTTTTTCATTCTCAGTGATCCATTTTCCTTTGATCCCATAGGCCGGTTCGATGGTTTCAATACCATCAATGGGTTCGCTGGTGTTGGATGGATCCAGAGCCAGATAATAACCCACCAGAACTTCGCCTTTGGCAATTTCTTCGCCTTTGATTTTTATAATATATTGATTAGGATTGATCAGTCCATTATCTCTTAATCGAACCGTTGGGATAACGACACCCATGTCCATAGCAAATTGTTTTCTGAAAATGACAATGCGATCGATAAAATTACCGGAGCTGCCTTCATCCACCATCGGTAGCAGAGAATATCCAAATTCCATCTCGATGGGTTCCACCCCGATGATATTATAAACATTGTCGATATTCCGGTAAAAATCAACTTCACTGCTTTCTTCCTGAATCAGCTGAGTCATTTGTTCAACTTCGTCAACCACCACTTTAACATTAGACCGGCGGATCAGCAGCAAGCCAAATCCACTCAGCATGATCGCTAATGTTAATATCTGTAATGCCGGGGCACCGGGAATCAGCGCCATGGCCGAAATACCAATACCGGCAATAACTAAAACCTGGGGTTGCGATAAAAACTGATTCTTAACATCGACATTCAGGTTGTTTTCCGAAGCAGCCCGGGTCACAATCATCGCTGTGGCCACTGAGATCATCAGTCCCGGTACCTGAGAGACCAGACCATCCCCGACAGTCGCGATAGTATAAACCGAAACCACCTCTTCCAGAGGCATTCCGCCCTGTAGCATCCCGATAACCATCCCCCCGACAAGGTTGATGACTGCGATGATCATCGATGCTACCGCATCGCCTTTGACCAGCTTGGTCGCCCCATCCATGGAACCATAGAATTCGGCTTCGGTTTGAATCTTTAAACGTCTTTCCTTGGCTTCGACATCTGTAATAGCACCGGAGCTCAAATCGGCATCAATGGACATCTGCTTTCCGGGCATCGCATCCAGGGTGAATCGAGCCGATACTTCAGATATTCGCTCCGCACCCTTGGTAATAACAATAAACTGGACAATAACAATGATAATAAATACAACAAAGCCAACAACCGCATTGCCACCCAGTACAAATGAACCAAAGGTTTCAATAACTGCACCGGCCTCGCCGCCGTTTGAAAGTATTAGTCGGGTTGAGGAAATATTAAGGGCTAGCCGCAATAGGGTTGTAATCAAGAGCAATGATGGAAAAATGGAAAAATCCAGGGGCCCTTTGATATACATGGTTGTCAAAAGAATAATCAGCGATATCGCTATGTTTAAAATAAACATAAAATCCAGAATAAATGGCGGTAATGGAATAATAATAAGAGCGATTGTCAGAACTACAAAGACAACGACTAAATTCTGAATGATTTTCATTGGACATTTTCCTTCTTCTTAGTACTATACACCCATGCCATTAATTCTGCCACGGCTTTATAAAGCTCTGCTGGGATATAATCATTGATCTCGACCGATTCATACAAACCCCGGGCCAGCGCTTTGTTTTCTTTCACCAGCACCTTGTTTTCTTCCCCCACTTTGACAATCCGCAGGGCAATATGGTCTTTCCCCTTGGCTAATACCATCGGGGCAACGTCATGATCCATGTCATATTTTAAAGCCACTGCATAATGGGTCGGGTTTCTGACGATAACATCAGCCTGGGGCACCATCTGCATCATTCGGCTCATACTCATTTCCCGTTGTTTTTGTCTGATCTTCCCTTTTATTTCGGGATTACCTTCGGTCTGTTTATATTCGTCTTTGACTTCCTGCTTGGTCATTTTCAGTTTTTTTTCATAATCATAGCGCTGGTAAGCATAATCAAGAATGGCCACCACAGCAAAAATCATACAGACGGTTTGTACCATTGACATGGTCTGGTCACTGATAAACATCATATTTTCATCAATTTTTGTGACGAGCATGTCTGGGGTCATCGGAATAATACTTAAAATAACTGCATAGATAATCCAGATAATCAACACCACTTTGGCCAGTGATTTAAGGAGTTCAACTAATGATCTTAATGAAATCATCCTTTTAATTCCCGACATAGGGTTAATTCGGTTAAATTTCGGCTTTAGGGCATCTCCAGTTACTAGAAATCCCGTCTGCACCCCCGACATAATAACAGCAACAATCATAATGATCACTGCTACCGGCAACACCGATACGAAAAATACAATTGCGCCTTCTCTGAACAGCTGATTGAGACTATCAACGGTTAGCGTGTCCAGCGTCACGATTTTTTTTATTTGAGCAATATAGAGATTTTTAAGCTGTTGATAAATAAACGGAACCAGCAAGTTCAAAACAAAAAATGCCACAAAGAGAAGAACCACACTAACCACATCTTTGCTTTGAAAGGTGTTGCCCTTTTTACGCTCGTCTTTTCTTTTTTTGGGGGTCGCTTTTTCGGTTTTTTCTGATCCTGCCATTCTTTTCTCCGATTACTATCTGTGTTAAATGAAAAATGTCAGTACCTGAGTTATTTTTTCCATCATCAGTAAATTCATTTGGGTCATAAAATTGGCCAATGCAGGTATTATGGTGAAAACGACAATCAACCCAATAATAACCTTAATTTGTATATTGATTACAAACACATTAATGTTTGGTACCAACCGCATTAAGATCCCGACGGCAAATTCTGCTATGATCTCAGTGACGATGATCGGGATGGATAATTGTACTGCATAGATGAAGATATAATACATCAGTTCGATAAAAAACACTGCAACCTGGTCACTGACTTGTCCAATCCCCAAGGGAATAACCTGAAACGATTGTATTACCACCGTAAACAGGGCCAGATGAGCATTTGAGATAAAAAAAATAAGTATGTACATAGATGTCAGCAGGTTACCGGTAACCGATATGTTTGCCTTGGTGGCCGGATCATACATTGAAGCCATGCTCAAACCCATTTGCATATCCATTACTTCTCCGCCCAGTTGAAATACCGAAAGAAATAACGTCATGATGAACCCGATAACAATTCCGATAATAAAACCTTGAAGCATGGCACCGATAAATTCAATTGCCGTGTAATCGATCACCTGGGTTGTGCCCAACTCGAAAACGGCAAACATGGCAATGGCTAAAGATAATCCTACCTTCATAATACTGGGAACGCTATTTCTACCAAAAATAGGGTTAAAGAAGATAACTCCTGCCGTTCTGCAACTGGCTAAAAGAAAAATTAAATACTGGTTCATGTCAAACGTCACGTTTATCACCCATGCCTATTTCTCTAGATCTTAGTGGCTATTAATTCAAATATCCTCATAACCAGATCCATCATCTGCTGGAGCATCCATCCGCCGGCGACTATCATCATCAGCGCGGTGATAATGAGTTTTGGCACAAAGGTCATTGTTTGTTCATTAATAGACGTGGCCGCCTGGATAATCGAGATAATTAACCCCACCAGCATACTTATTAATAGTATCGGTCCTGCCACCTTCATTCCGGTAAAGATTGCATCTCTGAAAATTCCGATTAAATCACCTGTACTCATATGCTGCTCCCTTCTTTAGTTATAGGTCATAATCAGGGTTTTGACTAATAAACCCCAGCCATCCACCACCACAAACAACATTAATTTAAATGGCATGGAAATCATAACCGGTGGTAGCATCATCATCCCCATGGACATGAGCACACTTGAAACAATCATATCGATGATTAAAAATGGAATAAACAGTAAAAATCCAATCAGAAAAGCTCGCTTTAATTCACTGATGATAAAGGCGGGGATGACAATCGTCAATGGTAAATCCTGAGGCTGGATATTTTCAGTCCCGGTCTGACCAGCCTGAACCGACAGACTCTTAAACAAATCTACATCAGTGGTGGTGGTTTGCATCAGCATCCATTCTTTAATGGGTTCAGTCGCTGAATCCAGAAATTGCTGGGAGTCAATGGTTCCGGCATTATAAGGTTGCAGCGCTACCTCGTTGATCTCCATTAATACTGGCGACATGACAAAAAATGTAATGGCCAGCGCCAGACCCACCAGAATCTGATTGGGTGGTGTTTGTTGTAAACCCAATGCACTTCTTAAAAATGAGAGTACGATGATGATTCTGCCAAAACAGGTCATCATCAAAAGCAGGGTCGGAACGATGGCAATCAGTGTCATTAAGACAATGATCTTTACCGTGTCTGAACTTTCACCAGCCAGAAGGGCCTCTACAGAAGCCTCTGCGCCATGAGCTTTTGCAGCTGTCAGAAAAAACAAAATGGCGATAATCGGCATTATGACAAGTGCTTTTTTAAAAATCACTTTTTTATTATTTGATGTCTTTATTATTTCATTCATTCTGTTTTTCCTTTTGAGAAAATGATTTTACCATACTCAAAAAGCTTTCTTTTGATATTTCCTGCTTTTTTTGAAAGGAAATTGGTTCTTCCAGTTGTGACAAAATTTGGATATTTTGCTCGGTTACTCCAACCAGGTATTGAACCCCCTGAATGTCAACAATAATAATTGAACCGTTTTTCCCGACAATCAGTCTTTCAACTACCTTCATATGATGCTCTCCGGATAATGATCCCGGTCTTTTGATAAACCGTTCAATATACCATCTGCTTCCATAATAGGTTAAGGCTATGACACCGACGGTCCCCACAAGTGCTAGAATTATAGAAAATACATCGCTAGAACCCAATTTGGACCTACTTTCTTTTACTTGCCAAGGGCACTGTTTACTGTTTGGATCAGACGGTCTGCTTTAAATGGTTTGACAATAAAATCAAGAGCGCCATTTTTGATGGCTTCAACAACCATGCCTTCCTGGCCCATGGCCGAACACATAATAACCTTGGACTGTGGTTCAAATCCTTTAATGGCCTGGAGCGCCTGGATACCATCCATCACTGGCATGGTGATATCCAAAAGGACCAGGTCCGGACGATTTTCTTTATACTCTGCCAGAGCGATTTCGCCATTTTCTGCTTCAATAAAATCGGTGTAGCCACCCTTTTTTAAACTATCTTTGATCATCATACGCATAAATGCCGCATCGTCTACAATTAAAATTTTACTCATCTTCTTCTCCTTATTAACCATTCTTTCAAAATTATTTGTTAATCTATATTAATTTCTGTTATTTTTTTTGTTCGGAATTATCTCTGACTTTGATAATCTCGGTTATTTTAACACTATAATTGTCATCAACAACTACCACATCGCCCCGAGCAATTAAGCGGCCATTGGCGATGACATCCACCTGATCTCCGGCCTGCCGATCTAACTCAACAATGTTTCCCAATGTCAATTCGGCAATATCTTTTATTTTTTTTCTCGTTTTCCCCAATTCTACCGTTATCTGGATGGGTACTGACATCAGTAAATCCAAATTATCTCCTGGTATATTGACTTTTTGCTCTTCACCCAGTTGTCGGTATTCATAGGCATTTACCTGTACTGGCTGTTGCGGTGGCGCATAGGTTGCCGGTGGCGGATCATTTCTGACCACTCGAGCCGGTTCTGCCTGGGGCGCCTGAGTTGATTGCTGATAGGCAGTTTCCTGCTGAATCGGTGGGGCCTGTTGAACGGGTGGTGGCGGTGGTGGCGGTGGTGGCGGAGCGACTTCTTCCTCTTCGTCATCCATACCGCTGGCACCCATCGACATGGAGACAATTTCCCGGGCCAATGCTGGTTCCATGGCACTGATAAATTCACTTTCAACCAGCCCTTCAATGCTCAGGTTAAACTTGATACTGACGAGATTTTCGCCTTTTAGCGAAAATAACTCCCGGATACTGGATTTATTGGTGGTATCCAGCAGAATTGGCGGCGATATATTGACGACTTTTCCCAAAAACGAAGCTAAAGCACCGGCTGCCGCCCCCATCATCTGGTTCATTATTTCACCAATGGCACTTTTGCTGATTTCGTCAAACTCGATCTCGTCACTGGTATCCATATCAAACAGCTGTGACAAGATTTTTTTCATATCTGATTCTTGTAAAAGCAGGACATTGGCACCTTCGATACCTTCTACATAATTGATTAAAACACCAATTACTGGTTCAAGATAAGCGAACTCAAAGGCTTCAACACTGATTGTTTCAATTCTTGGGGTGGTAATGTTTACTTTTGTACTTAGTATGGTGGACATCGCTGTGGCAGCTGTACCCATGCTGATGTTCATGACTTCACCGATGACATCAACTTCCATACTGGTTAATTTGTCTGGATTCTCTACTGCTTCTGTCATATGAATAGTTCACTTCCTCTCTCGTTAAACTCTTTTATCTGAATTGCCCTTTTTTTCTTATAATCTCCCATTTCGCCCCTAAACCAGACTTCGTCATTGACAACAATATCAACCATGGAATTTGCCGGTTTATTCAGTTTGATGATATCTCCTACCTCCAGTTCGTAAATGTCCTGGGATAGTACTTCGGTTTCACCCAACACGCCTCTGATTTCCAGCTCTGTTTTTCTGATTTCATTGATAATATTTAACCGTCTTTTTTCCTCTGCCTGCTGATCTCCTCTTTTTATATTTTTCTTGGTTTGTGACATCTTCTTTTTAAAGAGCATGTCCAGGGTCGTCGCCGGAATACAGATATTAATCTTCCCCTGGGTCTCATTGACCTTGATACTCATAACAATGATCACGACATTTTCATCTGCCCCGACTCCCTGAAGAATTCGGGAATTGGTTTCAATTTTCATTAATCGCGGAGCGATCTCCAGGTAATCAAACCAGACATTTTTCATCAGGTTGATCATCCCGCGGTAAAAATATTCCATGACGCCGATTTCAATTTCTGTAAATTCGCGGTCTTCCTTAAGCGGTTTTCCGGAGCCACCCAAAAGTCTGTCAAAACTACAAAAACCAACTTCCTTGGAAATATCCATGATCACCAGATCTTCTTCGTCTTCACTGTCTTTGATATCAAAATCGATGAGACCCATCAGCACCGAGTCAGGGAGGGCGTTATTGAATTCATAGTATTGCTGTTCTTCCACCTCAATAATTTCTACCAAACTATAAGTCTGCAGAATTCCAGTTATGTGAGAAGACACCAGCCGTGCATAATTTTCATAAATGCTGAATAAATGCTTAAGCTGTTCTCTGGTGAAAAGCTTAGGTCTTCTAAAGTCGTAATCTTTAACCTTTTTGCCCGAACTACTGCTCGGTTCGTCTGGCTCGTCTTTGCCACTTATTAAACTGCTTAAAAGGCTATCAATTTGACTTTGCGAAAGAATTTCTGCCATATTAGTTTCTCCTAGTATTGTCTTTTATTCTACTGTGCAACCGTTTCTGTCGCTGTCGCAGTGTCACTGAAGAAATCTTCAGTTTCGGAAATAATGATTTCAACCCGGCGATTTTTGGCTCTGTTTTCTTCAGTGTCATTTGGTGCGATCGGTCGATACTGACCAAATCCCACTGACAATAATTTTGAAGGATCACTGATGTAGCCGTTTTGCAGGAATCTTAACACCTCGTTGGCCCGGTTGCTGGATAAATCCCGATCATCTACCGGCGAATCGGCCTGGGCAGTATGACCATCGATCCGAATCGACTTGATGGTTGGTTCCACAGCTTTAAAAGCCTGACCGATGTCAACTAAAATCTGCTGTCCACCGGCTTTGATCCGGGAACTATCCGGTTCAAAAAAGATCGATGACATAAACTTGATTGATACGGAATGTTCATACTTTTCAATACTGACGGCATCATCCAGTCCGTTTTCCTTGGTGTATTGACTCAAGTATTGATATAAGTCTTCCAGATCGACAATTTCCTCTACTGAGATATCTTCATTTGGCGATGTTGCTCCATCTGATTCTGTCGCTGTACCCGTCGTTTCATAGACCGCAGCTGGATTAAATATTTCAACCAGTTGTTTGTATTTTTCGGCATCGATGGTTGACATGGAAAAAAGCAGAATGAAAAAAACTAAAATCAGTGTGATCATATCTGCATAGGTGTTCAGCCAGGCATCTTTATTGACCGCTTTTTTATTCTTACTACGCCTTCCCATACTATATACCCCTATTTTTAACTTTCAACAGCTTTTCCTTTTTTACCTCTAGATTTTCCACCTTTTGAAGGAGCTTCGCCATTTGCTTTTCTGATTTCATCTTCCGTTAGAAAGTTCATCAGCTTGTCCCGAATATATTTGGGATTTTCACCTTCTTTGATGGCTACAACCCCTTCAATGATCAACTCTTTGATCAGTAGGTCCCGCTCCTGTGCAATTTCCAATTTATTGGAAATTGGCATAAAAAGGGCGTTTGCCAATATTGATCCGTATAGTGTGGTAATCAGAGCTACCGACATATCTGAACCCAAGGTGCTGGCACCGCCTTCAAAACTCATGTTTTTCAACATGTTGATCAAACCTATCAGGGTACCAATCATACCAAAGGCTGGTCCCAGGGCTGCTCCCATATCATATAGTTTACGCTCTTCATCATTTCTGGCTGAAATATAATCGATTTTCTGATCAAACCAGGATCTTAGCTTATCTGGCTCAATGGCGTCGACGATCCGTAGCACACTTTCTTTTAAAAACTCATCCTGAATATCGGCAGCCTTGGCTTCAAGTGCCAATAAACCTTTACGTCTGGCTTCTTTTGATAATTCTGTGAGAATTTCGACATATTCCAATGGATCCTTTTTATTTTTAAAAAAAATCATCTTTAAATGTTTCGGAATATGCATAAAAGATTTCATGGGAAACGATGCCAGCAAGACAAATAGTGTTCCACCAATCGTAATAAAAATACTTTGAATGTTAAAAAAGTTTCCTATTGCGCCGATATTAAATCCATTTGCACCAAAAGTCATTCCGAAGAACATCGTAAAAATGACCAAGACATATGCGATGATTGTTGTTATTTCCATAAATTTTTACTTCCTGTCAGAATTTAGTGATTAACGACTAAAAATATTTCGTTTGTATGCGATGATCTTTGCCAGAACCTGGGCTGAACTCTCGTTTACTACATAGTGTTTACCGTTCATCAGGCGAATGGTTGTATCCGGTTTTTCTTCAATAATTTCGATGATCTCACAATTGAGTAAAAACTTCTCATTCTTTTGTTTGTTCAATCTGGTTAATTCTATCATATTTCCACCTTAAAATATAGTTTTTATTATTTGGGTATTGCCTAAATAGCACTAACTTTCAGCTTTTCTGCTTGTTAACAGCCATTCACCAAATGAGTGCATCACCCATTTGGTGAATGGCCATGATAAAAAATTCTACCCGAAGAAGTTTTCTCCTTCGGGTGAACTTTCTCAGTTTATTATAAACTATCGTTTTAGATTAATCAATTCTTCCAGAATGGAGTCAGAAACAGTAATAATTCGGGAATTTGCCTGAAATCCACGTTGGGCCACAATCATATCTGTAAATTCCTGGGATAAGTCAACGTTTGACATTTCCAGATTGGCTGACTCAGTTCCCCCGGTTCCGTTGGTGCCAGCTTTAGAGGCAATGGGTGTGCCGGAGTTGGCGGATTCCATAAAGTAACCATTACCATCCTGAAGCAAACCGTCGACGTTTGCAAATTTTGATAAGGCCAGGTAGCCAAGGGTGACTGGTTTATCACTGCCGGCTTCAATCTTGCCGATGGTTGTGTTGTCCAGATAATCAGTCGTATAGATTATATCAAAGTCTGTCGCGTTAACATCGAGGGTTAATGTGCCCCCAGTCGATTCATTTGTTAGAGGAATAGCAGTCGATGTCGTCCCATCAAATATCCAACCTACCGGTGTTGTTAGATATTCTGTTACACCACCTTGATTCGCAACTGTAGCAACAACCGACACCTCGGTATCTGGCGTAATTGTACCAAGTTCAAGACCTGCTGTTAAATCTCCCGAAATCTTAGTTGTATCAATTTTTAGACCAGGCAAATTAGCGAATGTTAAAATCCCGGTTGAAGATAAGGTCGCAGCACCAGTATCCGTCAGTGTTACCGATCCATCTTTATTCGTAATTGTCGCTGGATCTAACGTATAAACATCTCCAGTTTTTGTCAAAGTTAACGTTCCGGCAATATCTGACGTCGGATCAAGGGTTAGCGCATCAAGCTCAGCACTGGTGTCTTCAGGATGAACCATATACCCTACTGCAAGTTTGACATTCCCCGTATAATTCGAATCCACTGGTACTGTCAATGAATTTAACCAGCCAATTCCCGAAGCTTGGGTAAACTCCGGATCTCCGGCTCTGATCCCGGTAATCTCGCCGGATTTACCAATAGTAATACCGGTATACTTTTCCAGCTCTGCAGGTGGTACATTGATTGCCTGCAAGTCTGTAATTGCCAAAGTTCCATTAGCATCTAAAACGGGGTTTCCATCGGCATCCAATGGGATCCCCATCACCTTGCTGCCGCCGCCGTCGGTAAGATTTCCATCAGCATCGAATTTTAAATTACCAACTCGGGTATAGCGGTTGGTTCCGGTTTCCGGCTGAACGGTTAAATAACCTTCGCCCGCAATGTAGACATCGAGTGCTCTGCCGGTGGTTGCCCCGGAAGAGATGGTATTCAACATATCAATGCTGCCAACCTTGGCTCCGTAGCCCAGCTGACTGGCGTTGGTACCGCCGGTGGTAGCTGTTGCGCCGGTAGCAGTTGATAAATTTTGATATAAGACGTCACTGAAGACGACGCGGCTGGCTTTAAAGCCATAGGTATTAACATTGGCAATATTATTACCAATTACGTTTAATTTGGTTTGATGGGCTGCCATCCCGGAAATTCCTGAGTATAAAGATCTGATCATTTGTAAATCCTTTCTGTGCCGTTTGAAGCTTATCTGTCGGTCAAAGCTTCCAGTTTCCTCATCGAGGTCCAACTATATAAATACGGCACCATCAATATCATTGAATAGTTTATTTTTCATTTCGTTTTTGTCCATCACGGTGATTACCCGTTTATCTGCTGCATTCACAATAAATGCCGAATTATCCATCATAATCAATGCATTGCCAATCCCTTTTTCCTGGGCTTTGTCACATGCATTTCCTAATTTTTCCAAATCACTTTCAGACACTTCGATATTTCGCTGTTCTTTTCTAATACTGGCATGTTTGGTAAAGGTAACGGTATTCTTTATTTGTTGATCAAGCAGGTCCTTGAAACTTGTTTCGGTTTTTTGTGCATCATTAACGGTTTGATTTTGATTGGTATTGTTGAGTCTTTCGGTTTGCCGAATGATCGCATCATTTAGCCGATAATAATTGCCATTGATTCCGTCAGCCATTTTTCCACCTCAGCTTTCAAAGTCTGTTAATTATTTAGCTTGAGCTACTTCCATAACACTGCTCATCGGATAGTTTACGCCATTTACGATAATTTGCGCATCGCCATTATAAAGATTAACACCTTCCACGGTTCCGGTGATAACATTTAATGTTCCGTCCGACTTGGTTTCAGCCAGGGTGACTTCTTTGCCAATCATACTGAGACTATAGGTTGTTTTAGAAAGTTCGGTCAAATCTGTTAATGCCTGAACCATCGAAAATTGGGCCATCTGCGATGTGTACTCGGAGGTATCAGCAGTATTGTTCATATCCTGATTTTGTAGCTGAGCGACCATCAGTTTTAAAAAGTCATCCATATCCAATGATGTTTTAGCTGATGCATTGGCTGTCTGCGAAGTTGCTGTAGTTGTTGCTGCGGTACTTAAATAATTGTTAATTCCATCAATTGCCATAATTTATTCCTCCTTAGATCAAATAATTTACCTTATGGTTATTGTAGTTTTGCAGATTCTGGGGAATCAATACTGATTCATCTTCCTCACTGCTTGTTAAAATACTGTTCAACACGCCGCTGTTTTTAATAAACCGTTCTCTTAAAAGGGTCTGATTCTGGTTTTCATTGGGATCAGAACCGCCGTTCATCATAAATGTAGCATCCTGACTGTCACTGCTCTGTTCTACCGGTGTATTTAGGTGCACTGTTTCTACCTGAACATTTTGTAAGGCTAAGCCTCTCACCAATAGATTGATTTGTTTACCTAGCAGATTCTGTGTTTCCTTGCTCATGGCGGTAATATCGATGATCAGTTTTCCCTGATCATAGCTCAGCTTGATATCTATATCACCTAAGTTATCCGGTGATAGTGTCATCTGCAATACCATGGGCTTGTTGGGCTCAAAATTCTGCAGTATTTTCTGTTCCACCTGTTGAGCGACCGCCACCTTGTTGTCTGATTGAACTTCTGGGCCTTTATTTGTGTTGATGCCCGAAAGATTAAGCTCCTGGATACCTTTTTCACCTGGGTTCTGGTTTTCGATTTGGTTCGATGTGTTTGTCAGACCATCAAGAATTTTTGTTTGTATGGAACTCTGTTCTTCTGTCGTATCCGTACCACCAATAACATTAATAAGCGGTTCTGGTTTAACATCTTCAGTTTGTGCCCCATTCAGCTGTCTGATATCATCTGCAATCTGTGATTCAGGTTCATCACCTGCGCTTTTCTGGTTAGCCACCCGTTGCGAAAAACTCTCTTCTTCGCTGATGCTCGTCGCTGCCAGCCCAGGTCCGGAATTTTTCAATAATTCTTGTGAGCCGTCAACTTTTTCATTTTCGATGATGCCGATGTTTTGCTGTAAAACCTGTAAACCGTCTTCACCCGTTTCATCAAATTGTGGGATGCTTTCTAAAACAGGCACACTCTGCGATTGATTGTCCATTTCAGTCAGCGCGATAACTTGTGCTTGTTCGGCCAGACCTTCCGGTGCCTTGTTTTCTTCAAGACCCAATTTCAGGTTAAGCCGCGTTAACGCTGTTTCAATACCTCCCTGAAAATTCTGGATACCAATCAATTGAGCCGTTTCAAGCGTCTGTAAAGAACTACTTTCCAGACTTTCATCGCTGTTTTGCTCCTCGGTTACCGGTTTTTCGGTGGGATCACAGTCTGCTTTAGTATCAATGTCTTTTGGCGATCTCCGCTCGTTCTCGCGTCGATTGCTTTCCGCAATTGCTTCGGACTCCCGTCGATTTTCCTGTGCTTTCTCCAATTGTTGATCTGCCTGTTTGATATCCTGTTTGGACTGATTAAGCAGATTTTTAAACTGGGCGCTTCTTTCATGAATTTTTGACTGATAAGCTGCCGGCATCTCTGCTTTTGCATTTATCCCTCGCAACCCATTCATTGTCGACTTTCCAGTCGATTGTAAATCTAAATTCATTGCCTACCTCCCTTCGTGAAGTTGAATATTTACCCGTCCATATTCTGATCGGGAATATTCGGAACATTTTAAATGTCCCATTTATATAACAGTCAAATAGACTGGTATAATCATTGCTATATTATGTATATTAGCGAAAAAAAGCCTTATAAACATCAAACATCCAAATTAAATTGATTTTAAGAAAACTCTAATTTAAAATAATAATTGTTCCTGTAAAAGGATCTTTCTGATAAAACCAAACGTTTTAAAAAAGATCATTCCGCAGTTGTTATTTATAATACTTTAATTCTACTCAACAAAATTCTGAGATTTAAATGTCACTTTTAGCTGTACGATTGACTCTTAAGCAAAAAAAAATGCAGCGCCTATGCCGCTGCTAATTAAGGTAATTACTTTTTAATGATAATTACTTATAAATTTGCAACTGGCTGTCTTGTACCAACGTATTTAGACCCTATAGCTTTGCGCCCTTATTTTTCAATAAGTATGCTGATATTATGTTGTTATAATATTACGTTAATAAACCCAAACTGTCAATCGAAATATTCCAATCCTTAAGAGAAAATACAAGTAATTACAACGGTTTAGTTGTAATTACTTGTGTCTCTTAAGCTTAATTTAACAGTTTATTATTACGCCTGTTGATCCTTAATCTCATTATCAAATTCACTCTGGCTAATCAATCCCTGATGAAGTTTCAATCTCAGAATACCCTGGGCTATGTTTGAAGCATGGTCACCAACCCGTTCAATATTCGTTAATAAATCGAGAAAAATGACGCCGGCATAGGGGTTGCAAATCCCATCGTTAAGTCGACGAATATGATCATCTTGTAGCTTCTCAGTTAATTTGTCAATCTCATCTTCTTCATCCAGAATCTTATAGCATAAGACCGTTTCTTCAGTCTTCATCAATTCTACCATATCACGGAGCGTATTAGTAGTTAAGCTGATCAAATTTAACACTTCCTGATTCGCGATCTCGCTAAAAACTATCTTATTAGAGGCGCGCATTTCTGCCAGTTCACCAATGTTCATGGCATGATCCCCGATTCGTTCCAGATCATGACTTCCTTTTAAAATAAAGGCCAGACGGTCATTCTCCTCCTCTGACATGTTTTCATTGGAGAGTTTAACCGAATATTCGACAATTCCCTGCTGAAATTCATCAATTCTTTCTTCCCGCTTAACGATTTCTTCAACCAGCTTTTCATTTCCATCCATCATCGATTCACAAGCTATACTGAAATTCTTCATACTCATTTCACCCAGCCGATTCGTTTCTCTTACCACCTGTCCCAAAGCAATGGACGGATTGTTGAGGAGCCGGTCATCCAGCTGCAATCCACGTTCTTCCTCTTTTTCAGGATAAACCCGATCCAAAAAGGTGACAAAATAGCCAATCAGCGGAAATAATACAATTGTGTTGGCCACGTTAAAGATGGTATGGGCCATCGCAATCTGTCTGGCCACATTAGGAACCACGTCACCGCTGCTGCTGATAAAAACACCCGAAATACTGACAATAAATTCATAAATGGGATTAACCAGCATTGCGCTGTCCATCGCTACCAATACCATCATCACCCAAACGGCCCCAAATATATTGACAAAAAGATGTATAAATGCCGCTTTCTTAGCCGTGGTTGATGTCCCGATGCACGAAATAAGTGCTGTGACACAGGTTCCGATATTTGTACCAATTAAAATTGGGATACAAATTTGAATCGCTCCTGTGCCACCGATGCTGGCAAAAACACCGGAAAGAGCTAATGCCTGAAGCAAACCAATCGATGCGCTGCTGCTTTGAATTATTCCCGTAATCAATGTCCCAATCAGCACCCCTAATAGAGGGTTTGTACCGTAATTAGACAACAGATAGATAAAATCTTCACTTTCCCGCAAGGGCGCCATGGCAGTCGACATGGCTGCAATGCCAAAAAATAAAATCCCAAAACCAAGCACAATGCTTCCTAAGTCTCGGTTTCTTTTCCTGGTGCTGAAAAGTGTAATCAATGCACCAAATCCAATAAATACCGGCGCTAATTCGGTTACATTAAAGGCAATTAACTGAGCAGTCACAGTGGTTCCAATATTAGCCCCTAAAATAACACCGGCCGCCTGAGTGAGTGTCATCAAAGCAGCATTGACGAAGCCAACAACCATAACGGTTGTAGTGCTGGAACTCTGAACAATCATCGTTACCACGGTCCCCACCAGGATCGCTTTGACCTTGTTGTTAGTTAAAACTTCTAACAGTTTTTTCATTTTTGTTCCGGCAACAGTTTTTAAGCCCTCGCTCATCATATGCATTCCAAAAATGAATAACCCCAAGCCTCCAAAAAGGCCAATCAGCATCTCTAACGTCATTTTTTCCTCCAAAAATATCAAAAATTGAGATAGCATTCCAGGAATACAAATAATTCTGAAGACCCACAAACGATTTGGATAAATCAAAATTTTCGCCCTTCATAATTAAAGATTAGACCATTTCGGCCTAATCTTTAATTCTTGTTTCACCAGGGTAACTATCTTTTTTTCTCTTCCTATTTTTAATCAATATTTAACAACATTTTAACACTAACTTTACATAATGAGAATCTTTTTTTTTATTTTTTTTATGATTATTTTGTTTAAATTTAAGCAAATCCAAACTGTTTGTTACCATAGTTAACTATTGTAACGCTTTGCAATGTCATATTGGAACAAATTAAAACTTGACAGGCCCTTTACTTTTTGATATTCTTCATTTTAGTTTAGAAATTAATATTAAAAGCGTTGAAAAAAGAATAATCAGTGAGTCAATGGTTTAAAGCGAACAGATGATGGTGAAAGATCTGTAATTAAACTCTATGAATGGCACTTTTGGAGCTGCAACCACTATTAACTGATTAGTGGTTGACGTGAAATTCGTTAAATTTTTAAGGTGGTTTGCCTTTATGGCAAACAACTTGGGTGGAACCGCGGTTATACCGTCCCTTGTATTGTTACAAGGGACGGTTTTTTTAGCATTCATGCTAATGATAATACTATTTAACAGGAGGAAAAAAATGTCAGAATTTACGATGGCTGAAATTGTCAGTCTTGCAAAAATGAGGGGAATCATCTTCCCCGGTTCAGAAATATATGATGGTCTTGCCAACAGTTGGGATTACGGCCCACTGGGTGTTGAAATGAAAAACAACGTTAAAAAAGCCTGGTGGAAAAAATTTGTCCAGGAATCCCCCTATAATGTGGGCCTGGATGCAGCCATCCTGATGAATCCAAAAACCTGGGTGGCCTCAGGTCATGTCGGTGGCTTCAATGATCCGCTGATGGATTGCAAAGCCTGCCAGTCGCGTTTTCGGGCTGACAAATTAATCGCTGATTACTATTTTGAAAAAGGTGAAGATGTCATTGTCGACGCCTGGTCTAATGAAGAAATGAAAACTTTTATCGAAGAACATCAGATCGTCTGTCCCGAATGCGGGAAAATGGATTACACCGATATCCGCCAGTTTAATCTGATGTTTAAAACCTTCCAGGGCGTTAATGAAGATACCGCCAGTGAAATCTTCCTGCGACCGGAAACAGCCCAGGGTATTTTTGTCAACTTCAAAAATGTTCAGCGAACCACCCGTAAAAAAGTGCCTTTCGGGATTGCTCAGGTTGGTAAATCCTTCCGTAATGAGATTACGCCCGGTAACTTTATCTTCAGAACCCGGGAATTTGAACAAATGGAACTGGAATTTTTCTGTGCTCCAGGCACAGATCTGGAATGGTTCGATTATTGGAAAGCCTTCTGCAAGAAGTGGCTGTTCGACCTGGGTATGAAGGATCAAAATATTCGCTTCCGGGATCATGAGCAGGAAGAACTTTCCCATTACAGTAATGCCACCACTGATGTGGAATTCCGCTTCCCGTTTGGCTGGGGCGAACTTTGGGGGATTGCCGACCGTACCGATTTCGACTTAACCCAACACCAGAATCATTCGGGAAAAGACATGAAATACACCGATCCGGTCACTAATGAAAAATATATCCCTTATTGTATCGAGCCCTCTCTGGGTGCTGACCGGGTTTTCCTGGCATTCCTCTGCAACGCCATGGAAAAAGAAACAATTACCAGCGGCGACAAAACAGAAGAGCGAAACGTCATGCGGATCCACCCCTTCCTGTCGGCTTACAAAGCCGCGGTTTTACCGCTTTCTAAAAAATTAAGCGACAAAGCCATGGAAATTTCCACCCTGCTGTCTAAACACTTTATGATTGAATATGATGAAGCCGGCAGCATCGGCAAGCGTTACCGCCGCCAGGACGAAATCGGCACTCCTTTCTGCGTCACCGTCGATTTTGACACCCTGGACGACGAATGCGTCACCCTGCGTGACCGTGACACCATGGACCAGGTTCGCGTGCCCATCGCTGAAGTGGTTGATTATATTTCCAAGCGAATTGATTTTTAATTTATAAAACAGTCAAAAAAACGTCCCCTGTTCGAAAATTTTCGAACAGGGGACGTTTTTAAGTGACAAATTTAATTAATATGCGGCTAATTAAGATTCTTTGATCGCCAATACGTTTTGAGGACATGCATCAACACAGATACCACAAGAGATACATTTTGACGGTACATCCCGGTCTTCTGATTTAACCAATACGCCAAATGGACATGCTTCTACACATTTTCCACAGTTTACACATAGTTTTTTACTGATCATGTAAACACCTTTGGCATTTTGAGTGATTGCACCGGCTTCACATGCTTTTGCACATTTACCACATTGGACACATACCAAAGTTTTGAGGCTACCATCTTCTTTGGTGGTGATTTTAATACATGATAATTCGGAAACGGGTTCCTTGTAGAATGCGGTTGAACATGCTAATTCACATGTCAAACAATTAACACATGCTGCCTGATCTGCTACGATTACTTTTTTCATTGTTACTCCTCCTTAAGGACAATTTGATCTTCAGATCAAATTTATGTTTAAATTTTTTCAACTGATTTTCATTCTACTTATAAAGCCAATAAATGTCAACCTAATCCGGAAATTTTATAGGTATTTCTAACTCTACGCTGTTAATGAGCTTCCTACTGATAAAATATTACAGCTCTTTGCCGATACTCTTTCTAAATAAGGTTAAATTTTTATCAATTAATTCCCTGCAATAAAAAAAGCTCCCCTAATCAGGAAAGCTCTTAAGTGTTTAAGAATGTTGTTTCAGTTTTTCAGCCTGATCGTTGGTGATCAGAGCATTGATCATTTCATCGATATCACCATCTAGAAAGGCTTCCAGTTGATAAACCGTCATATTGATGCGGTGATCAGAAATTCGACCCTGGGGGAAATTATAGGTTCGAATCCGTTCGCTTCGGTCACCAGTACCGACCTGACTTTTCCTATTTTCGGCAATTTCACTTTGCTGCTTCTGCTGTTCTATTTCATAAAGTCGAGCTTTTAAAATTTTCAGGGCTTTGTCTTTGTTTTTTAGCTGGGACTTTTCATCCTGACAGGTAACTACCATTCCGGTGGGGATATGGGTAATCCGTACCGCGGAGTCAGTGGTATTAACACTTTGTCCGCCGTTACCGGATGATCGGTAAACATCGACTCGCAGATCATTAGCGCCAATTTCAATTTCAACATCTTCGGCTTCCGGCAAAACTGCTACTGTAGCAGTAGATGTATGAATCCGACCGCCTGATTCAGTACTGGGGATCCGTTGGACCCGATGAACGCCGCTTTCATATTTTAGTCGGCTGTAAACGCCGGTGCCTTCAATCGCAAAAATGATTTCCTTGATTCCGCCAATATCGGGGATACTGGAACTCATGATTTCGCTTTTCCAGCCCTGACGTTCAGCATAGCGGGTCAGCATTCTAAAGAGGTCTCCGGCAAACAAGGCCGCCTCACTGCCACCAGCCCCGGCGCGAATTTCAACGATAACGTTTTTATCATCATTAACATCCTTGGGAAGGAGCAGAATTCTTAATTCTTCTTCCTGTTCCACCCGCTTTTTTGATAGTTCGTCCAGCTCAGCTTCGGCCATTTCTTTAAAATCTTTTTCCAGTTGCTTATCTTCCAGCATCTCTTTGGTGTCATCAATAGCTGACAAGGTCTCGGAAAATTCATTGTATTTTTGAATGATCGGTTCGATGTGGGCATGTTCTTTCATCAGTTTTCGCCACTGATTCTGATCACCGATGATCTCGGGATCACTGATCTTTTCATTTAATTCAGCATACTTTTCTGCTAAAAAATCTAACTTAGCTAACATAATACTCCTTATTTTTTATTAAATGGATTCGTTAATTACAAAAGTGCCGTGAGCTTCGCTGCCGGTTTGCGCGAAACAATTTCTACATTGTACGTCGTACAGTTCTACGAACTGTTCGCCTACACGTTACTAAATTGTTTGCGGAAACCAGCATCAAAGCAATTTTTGTTCGAAGTTCTTATTTAAAATGTCCCTTTAGCGCTATTCAAACTGAAAGGCCTCTTTCCATTCATCAAAGAAAAAGACGGCCAGGGTTCCGGGGCCGGAATGGGTTAAAACCGTTGAGCCCAGGGGGACTATTTTAAACCGATCGGTATCAAAACGCTTTCCTGCCATTTTTACAAACAGCTCCACCAGTTCCATGTTATCGGCATGACTGATGCCGATGGTTTGCTTCTTGATCTGGTCACCGTTTGTTTCCAGATAATCGACCATTTTTTTGATCAGCTTCTTTTCGCCTCTGACCTTATCAATTTGTTGTAGCTCGCCCGTTTTACTAACTTCAAGCAGCGGATTAATGTTCAGCATATTGCCGATAATGGCAGTACCTTTGTTCAGTCGGCCACCCCGATACAGATATTGCAGATCGGTCACCGTAAAAACATGTTTAACATGATCGATATAATAATTGATCCGCTTCATCAGTTCATCCATGCTGGCGCCCTCAGCTGCGGCTTTGGCAGCCCCATAAACAATGTGCCCCAGGCCATAGCAAACCGCTTTGGTATCAACGACTTTAAAGATCGCCGCCGGATATTTTTCGTTTAAATCCCGTTCTGCCAATGCTGCTGCCTGATAGGTGCCGGACAGCCCACTGGAAAAAGCCAGATAAATAAAGGGTTGATTCATAGATATCAGTTCTTCAAATCGTTTGTAAAAATCCCCATAGGGAATCTGCGATGTTTTATAACGCACACCTTTTCGCATATTGTCGCAAACCACCTCGGATGAAATATCAATCCCATCACGATAGGTCGTTTCATTTTCAACGACGTAAACCGGTATGATCTCAATATCAAATTTTTGTTGATCGCTTTCCAGTATGTCACAGGCAGAATCGGTGATGATTTTTATCGTCATACTCTATGTCCTTTCCCACTTGATTTCAAGAACTTATTTTATCATAGTTTAGTCATTTTTCAAAAACAATTCTTGGGCATATTGCCGGGGATCAGCAAACAGCACCCGACCTTTGCTTTCGAGGTAATCAATCAACCTATTAGCATCCAGGTTAACAATCAGTTCATCTGGGAAGTCAATGGCGTCGAGAACCTTGTCAACATAAGGAAAATCACCGATATCTGCGGCAAAATGAGTATCGCTGCCTATAATAATCGGGATCTCCAGTTCTTTACAGCGGTTTGCGATCCATTCACAGTTGGGTTTGGAACCTTTTCGGATAAAAAAAGAACCATTATTGATTTCAATCAGGGTATTGTGTTTTTTGGCATCCTGAAGGATTGCCTCATAATCCAGATCATAGGTGGGATTGCCGAGATGGCAGATAAAATCGATATGCGGATTGGCAATGGCTCCCAGTACGGCACTGGTATTGACGGTTTTCGTCTGCGGTTTAAAGGTTGGGGTATGGAGCGACGCCGAAATAATTTCCAGAGATTTGATGAAGTCCATGGGAATATCGGTATTTCCGTCGGCATCCATAATATTACTCTCAATACCTTTAAGTACTTTAACATTGTTTATTTTTCCGGGGATCACCTTATAATTGGCAAAAAACAAGGGGGTCGGAGCGCCTGGCAATTCCGGTCCGTGCTCAGTGATACAGATCATCTCCAGATTTTTTTGGGCCGCGGCATCGACTAATTCCAGGATGGTATTATAGGCATGTCCGCAGGCCAGAGTATGGGTATGGGCATCTAAAACGTAATTTCTCATTTCTAATTCTCTTTTCTCTTTTTATATTAACTGACATTTGTAAAAAAAACTACCGGTTGTTTCATGGCCCGTCTACTGCATCTCATCCTGTTTTATCTTTTCATCCAGTTTTTTCTTTTCTTCCCGTTTCTGCACTTCCAGATCGTTTTGATGGGCAACCCGATCACAAAAAACCTGGGCTGAATGATAACCATATTGTTTGGTCCGATTATTGATGGCAGCCGTTTCGATGATACAGGCCAGATTTCGGCCGCCAGATACGGGAATCATTACTTCCGGAACTTCAATTCCCAGTATGGCCAAGGTTTGTTCATCCAGTCCCAGGCGATCATAAGGGGATCGTTCATCCCAGTTTTCCAGCCGGATGACCATGTCTATTTCCACATCTTTTTTGACGGCTCTGGCCCCATAAAGGGTTTTAACGTCAATGATGCCTATGCCCCGGATTTCCATGAAATGCTGGAGCAGTTCCGGGGCTGTCCCCATCAGGTGGCCGTCCCGAATCCGTTTTACCTCAACCACATCATCGGCAATCAGACAGTGGCCGCGTTTGACAATTTCCAGCGCAGTTTCGCTTTTACCAATCCCGCTGGGCCCGGTAATCAAAACTCCGACCCCAAAAACCTCAACCAGTACCCCATGCAAACTGATCCGGGGGGCTGACAACTGGTCAATATAATTAACCAGATCATAAAACAAGGTGGTGGTATGTTCCTTGCTTTTCAACAGGGTTCGTCCATATTTTTTGGCCGCATCCACAAACAGATGGGTCTCGTCCAGATCCCAACAGACAATAAAACAGGGGAATTCGTAGGAGAAAAAGTCGTCAATCTTCTGCTTTCTCACTTCCGGATCTAGATCCAGTAAATAGGCGACTTCCACCTTACCAATCACCTGAACCCGATTGGAATCAAAATGTTGATAATAACCATGGAGCTGCAACCCCGGCCGATTGATGCCGCTATTGGCCAGGTTCAGTTCCGTCGACTGATAATAAATTTTTTCAAGTTTGATTTCTTTGCAGAAATCGTCTAAATTTACTTTACCATTCATACTTCTTTTATCTCTTTTCATTGATTTACTGCTGATTAGTTTACTCAAGTTATTCTACCTCAAAGTTTCCGTTGACAAAACATTTCATTTCTAGTTGTGAAAATACTCAAAAACCGCCTGGGCTGTTTTCACCTGCATCCCAGGAACTGATGTCAGTTCTTCCAGTGTTGCTTTTTTGATCTTATCGATCTGCCCAAAATGGGCCATCAGAGCTTCTCGACGTTTTTTGCCGACGCCGGGAATTTCCTCCAGTTGGGAGGCCAACATTTCTTTTTTTCTTAAAATCTGGTGGTAGCCCAGGGTGTAGCGGTGAACCTCTTCGGATATTTCAAACAGAAAAACGCCCAATGGGGTCGCTTTTTTAATCGGGTATTCGGTGCCTTTGTGGAAGATTCCCCGCAGCCGGTGGTGGTCGTCTTTAACCAGTCCGCACACCACGATGTCAACTGGGTATAAGGAAACGATGCTCTCGGCTGCATTCACATGGCCGATCCCACCGTCGATCATCATGATTTCCGGTAAGGGTAGAAAATTGTTGACTTCCTGGGTTTTCATGGCCCGTTCCATCCGTCTGAAAATCATTTCCTGCATGCTGGCATAATCGTTCTGACCTTCCACCGATTTGATTTTAAAGCGTCGGCAGGCTTTCCGGTTCAGCTTGCCATCGTCGAAAACCACCATTCCGCCGACGTTATTGGTGCCGCTGATATTGGAAATGTCATAGGCTTCAATGCGACTGGGCCGCCGGGTCATGCCCAACAGTTCCTGCAGTCCATCCAATCGGCTTTTGGAGCGGATTTCTTTTTCCCGCTTTTCCAGCAATTGCTGTTTCAGAGCCAGATCGGCATTGTCCGCAACCATTTCCAGCATTTTGATTTTCTGCCCCCGTTGCGGCGAGTGGACTTCGATTTTTTTACCAGCCAAATCTCCCAGCCATTCTTCAATGACCGGTTTGTCTTCCAGAGGCTCTTTCAAGATAATTTCCCGGGGGATAAAACCGCAACTGGCATAATACTGCTTAACAAAACTTTCCAGCACTTCACTGGGGCTCACATCCCCAAGCTCTTCAAGAAAGAAATGATCCCGTCCCATTAACTTGCCCTCCCGGACATGAAAAACCTGGACGCAACCGAGATCGTCACTTTGCGCCAAACCAATAAAATCCTGATCCTGTTTGGTGCTGGAACTGATTTTCTGTTTTTCGATGATGTGCTGGATACCGGAAATCTGATCCCGATATTTGGCCGCTTCTTCATAATTCTGGTTTGATGCGGCAGCTGTCATTTTATCATTCAGGTTTTTAAGCAGATCTGGATGACGACCATTTAAAATATCCAGAATTGACTGAATATCCCTGGCATATTTTTCTTTGGATACATTACCCTGACAGGGTGCCTGACACTGACCAATGTGATAGTTGAGACAAGGCCGGCCGGCTTTTTTGCCGTAAACAACCTGACGGTTGCAGGTTTTTAAGGGGTAAATCTTCAAAATGGCCTCAATGGTATTTTTTACCGCATAAGAACTGGTAAAGGGTCCAAAATATTTGGCGCCATCTTTTTTATATTCCCGGGTCATCAGAATCCGGGGGTATTCTTCATTGACGGTCAGCCGAATCCATGGATAGCTTTTATCGTCTTTCAACAGAATATTATAACGGGGATGATGGGTTTTAATCAGATTGCATTCTAAAATCAGGGCTTCCATTTCTGAATCGGTGACGATGGTTTCGATGGTTTCGATGTGAGATACCAGGACCACTGTCTTCGTGGAGAGCTGACTGGCCGAATGGAAATATTGCCGCACCCGATTGCGCAGATTTATGGCTTTACCGACATAGATTATCTCGCCATTATTATTTCTCATAATATAAACGCCGGGGCTCTGGGGCAGATCTTTTAATTTTTCTTTATCATACATATGTGGTCAACCTTAAATAAATATTTTTTTGGATTTTTTTGTTTATTCGCCACCTAATTTTGGTATAATAATAATACTTTTTTAAACATCAGATTATTATACAGAAAGGAAGTGTTACCATGTTTGAAAAAATAACTGTAGATGGCCACAACACCCTGATTTCTTTCGGTAATTTCGAAGTGAAGATTGTTCCGAAAATTTATGGTGGATTTACACTGACAAAATCAATTAAAGACAATCCCTTTAAAATCATCGAAATACGTGAGATAAGACTTCCACTTTCAGAAAAAGAAGTTATCAAGGAAGCAAAAGATCTGTTAAAACGAAAATATGATTCCATTGACTTTAACAGCTATTGTACCACATAAATCTTGAGTTCAGCTTTTTTTGATCCATCTCGTCTCTTGTCAGTCGAGATGGATCAATTTATTTGCTGCTCAAGTTTTTTCGGTAACAGGTAGCGATTATCATTCTTGATGATTCTTTAAACATTTAAAGTGTTTTTGAAATCAGTTGACATTAGCCTTAACCGGGTGTATAATGAAAAAGAATTAAAGTGTATTTATTGATTTCACATATTTTTGCAAGTCATTTTTACGTTTAGATGATTTGCAAAAATATGTGTTTTTTGTTTTTGCATCACGATTTACAAATAATATTTAGGAGGTACCTAAAATGAATAATGGTACAGTAAAATGGTTTAACGAGGAAAAAGGATTTGGTTTTATTTCAGTAGATGGCGGCGAAGATGTATTTGTACATTTCTCGGCAATTATTGCTGACGGTCGTAAAAACCTTGTTGAAGGACAACGCGTAACTTTTGATACCGAAAAAACTGACCGTGGCTTACAGGCTACAAACGTTTTTATTGCATAATTAAGTCTTTAAAAAGCCCCACCAGCTCTGCTGGTGGGGCTTTTTTTCTAAACTGCCGTACCGACCAATTGTTAATCTTAATCTTCTTTGGGCGGCACCGTTTTGATATGGCAGCCTGCGCAGCCCGCGCCGCCTTTACAACCTTCACAGGAAAAATCGCCTGCTTTCATTTTCTTAACCTTCTTGAAGATGACATAGCCTGCCGCACCTAAAATTAATGCTGCCAGAATCCAGGTAATCATTTTTCTTCCTTCTTTCTTCTATCTATAATACGTTAAACTCTAAACAAAAATCCGACTGCCGACCTGATAAACGATAAATGAAACGGCATAAGCCAAACCAATTTGATACGCCAGAGCAAAGAAAAAATCCCGCCAGTTTCCCAGTTCTTTTTTCATGGTGGCGATGGCGGCCATACAAGGTGACGCCAACAGCACAAAAATCACAAAACTATAAGCCGATACCGGGGTAAAGATTTGGCTGATGGCAACCGTAAAACTGCTATCCTGACCTGACAAAAGCACGCTCATGGTACTGATAATCATTTCTTTAGCAGCGATTCCCGTCAGCAGGGCAACCGAGGCGACCCAGTCACCAAAGCCCAGCGGGATAAAAATTGGGGCGATAATTTTACCGAACATCGCCAGGATACTTTGATCCGGCGAATCCACCATCAGGAAGCTGGGGCTAAAACTTTGTAAAAACCACAACACCACCGATGCCGCAAAAATAATCGTGCCGGCCCGAATGATAAATTCTTTAATTCGTTCCCATACCTGGGTTGCGGTATTCTTAAGCTTTGGCAATCGCAGCGGTGGAATCTCCAGCAAATAACCGGAATCCGCTCCCTTGAACCAGGTTTTTGACAGGACAAATCCTGATCCAAAAACCACGGTTAAGCTGACCAGATAAAGCGAGAATACCAACAACGTCTGATATTCGGTAAAGAATACCGAAGCCATCAAGACATATATGGGCATCTTGGCACCACAGGAAATAAAGGGTGTCAATACCGCCGTCAATTTACGTTCCCGTTCATTTTCCAGGGTTCGGGTGGCCATAATGCCGGGAACCGAACAACCCAGGCCGACAACCATCGGGATAAAGGATTTTCCCGATAAACCAAAATGTCTGAAAATCCGGTCCATAATAAAAGCGACCCGGGCCATATAACCGCTGTCTTCCAGAATCGAGATGAAAATGAATAAAACCACTAACTGGGGCACAAAGGTCAGTACTGCACCAACCCCGGTGATTATTCCGTCATTGATCAGGGCGATAATCCAATCGGCCGCGCCGAGACTGCCCAACCCGGCGGACACCGTAACCATCAGTACTTCATTGATAAACCACTCGATCGCGCCGATGGTAATATCCCCCACCAGCGTTATCGAGACATAATAAATGACAAACATAAAAAGAAAGAAAATCGGCAGGGCGGCGTATCGGTTCATTAACACCTTATCCAGTTTTTCCTGAAATTGGATGGCATTTTCTTTGGTTTTCCTGGTTGCCTGACTGATCCCTGCGGTGATAAAACGATAGCGATAATCGGCAATGGCACTGTCGACATCTTGCTTTGAGATGGCTAATATTTTTTTTCTGACCACAGCAATATCTTCCAGCAAATCACCATTTTCATGGATCTTCAGTAGTACCTCTTCGTCTTTTTCAATTAATTTGATGACACGAAACAGGTGCGGATAAGCTGCTAAGATCTCCGGATACTTATTCTGGATCAGCTCGTCAAATTCATTGAATAATGTCATTATTTCCGGGGGAAAGATTTGCGGAAATTCTTTGAGCTTTTTGATCTCCAGCGTTTTTTCAACCAACTTGATTAATTCATCAATTCCGGTTTCTTTTTGGGCGGATATTTCAATAAAGGGATATCCAAAGATTTTTTCCATCTCCCGGACGTCGATCTCAACCCCGGTTTTCTTAACCACATCCATCATATTCAAGGCTCCGACCATGGGACAGTTAAGCTCCATCAACTGGGTGCTTAGATAAAGATTTCGTTCTATGTTGGAGGCGTCAATAATATTGATAATCAGATCCGGCCGTTCTTCCAGCAGGAAATTCCGCGATACAATCTCATCCATAGAGTAAGGTGCCAACGAATAAATCCCCGGCAGATCGACCAGGGTGATATCCTTATCTGTATCTCGCAGATTTCCTTCTTTTTTTTCAACGGTTACACCCGGCCAGTTTCCGACATAGAGATTACTGCCGGTCAGACAATTAAAAAGGGTGGTCTTTCCCGAATTGGGATTTCCCGCCAACGCAATTTTATATTTCATTTCATTTCCTCATTTCCCTTGATGCCAGACTAAAATGCTGATTAAATAAATTTAAACAACGAAACCACCTATAAGGTGGCTTCTCGTTTATTACTGAACCATTAAAATATTCTCAGCATCTTTTTTCCGGAGACTGAGCGAATATCCTCTTAGACGAACCTCGATGGGATCCCCAAATGGAGCTGTTTTATTAACTTGAATCTCTACACCTGGTGTGACACCCATATCCATGAGTTTGCGACGCATTAAGCCTTCTACGGCAATAGAGCCTACACAGGCTTTCTGGCCTGGTCTTAAATCTTTCAAAGTAAACATAAACACACCTTCTATTCTTATGGTTTAAATTCATAAATGGAATCTGTCAAAATTTGTTAATGATGACTTCCTTATTTGTTAGTTTTATTATACTCTAATTGAAATTCATTGTCAATTAGAGTCTGAAACTTTTTATGGTCTTAAGCTTTATTTAAACGTATCTAAAAAAGAAAGCTGGATCAGCTTTCTTGAGATTAGTCTTATAATACCGTACCGGCCAATTGTTAATCTGTTGTCGGTACTGGGTTATCTTATATTCTATCACTTTAAGATTCTCTTGAGATATTGGCCGGTGTAGGATTCGGGGACTTGGGCGATTTCTTCGGGGGTTCCGATGGCGATGATGGTACCGCCTCCGTCGCCGCCTTCGGGGCCGAGGTCGATGATGTGATCGGCGACCTTGATCATGTCCAGCTGGTGTTCGATGACAACCACGGTACTGCCACTGTCGGCCAGCCGCTGGATCACGGTGATCAGCTGATGGACATCAGCAATGTGCAACCCGGTGGTGGGCTCGTCAAGGACGTAGAGGGTCTTGCCGGTGTTGCGTTTGCTTAATTCGGTGGCCAGTTTAACCCGCTGGGCTTCGCCGCCGGATAGCTGGGTTGATGGCTGTCCCAGGCGCACATAACTGAGACCGACATCGTATAAGGTTTGGAGTTTGTCATTAATTTTGGGGATGTTGCTGAAAAATTCCAGGGCTTCTTCCACTGTCATATCCAGCACATCGGCAATATTCTTGCCCTTATACTTCACTTCCAGGGTTTCCCGGTTATAGCGCTTGCCCCCACAGACCTCACAGGGCACATAGACATCCGGTAGAAAATGCATTTCGATTTTGATAATTCCGTCACCGCTACACTTTTCACAGCGGCCGCCTTTGACATTAAAACTGAACCGGCCTTTCTGATAACCTCGGGCCTTGGCTTCCGGGGTTTTGGCAAAAAGATCCCGGACCAAATCAAACACCCCGGTATAGGTAGCCGGATTGGAACGAGGGGTTCTGCCGATTGGCGATTGATCGATATCAATGACCTTATCGATAAATTCGACGCCCTCTATACTGTTGTATTTTCCCGGTTTTTTAAGGCTGCGATAAAGCTTCTGGGAAATCCCCTTGTATAAAATTTCATTGATCAGGGTACTTTTTCCCGATCCGGAAACCCCGGTTACACAGATAAATTTTCCCAACGGAATATCCACATCGAGATTTTTTAAGTTGTTCTCCCGAGCACCAATAATTCTAATTGTCTCGCCGGTTCCTTCCCGGCGCCCTTCCGGAATCGGGATAAATCGCTTGCCGCTGAAATATTGGCCGGTAATGGATTCAGGCACCGCCATAATTTCTTCCAGACTTCCCTGGGCGACGATTTCACCGCCGTGAACCCCGGGCCCCGGGCCAATGTCAACAATATAGTCAGCGGCTTGCATGGTTTCTTCATCGTGTTCCACCACGATCAGGGAATTCCCCAAATCGGTTAACCGCCGCAGCGTTTCCAGCAGTTTCTGATTGTCCCGCTGATGGAGCCCGATACTGGGTTCATCCAAAACATAGAGCACCCCCACCAGACCTGAGCCAATCTGAGTGGCCAGACGGATCCGCTGGGATTCACCGCCGGACAAGGTGCCAGCATTCCGCGACAGGGTCAGGTATTCCAACCCAACGTTTTTGAGAAAATTCAGACGGGCGTCAATTTCTTTGAAGATCGATTCACCGATCATCATTTCCCGATCAGTCATGATCAGGGTATTAAAGAATTCAATCAATTTGCCAATCGACATATCAGTAATTTCGATAATGTTCCGATCATGAATCGTTACGGCCAGACTGGTTGGGTTCAGCCGCTTCCCATGACAGGTGGGACAGGGCGTTTCCGACATATAGCGTTCAATTAGAGACCGCATCCGCTCTGAGGTGGTTTCAATATAGCGCCGTTCCATATTTCTAATCAGTCCTTCAAAGGTGGAGCTATAGGTTCCGGAAAACTTGCCCTCGTAGGCAATTTCCAGCACCTCGTCACTGCCATATAAGAGGGCGTTTAAAAATGCCTCGCTGGCATTTTCCAGCGGTGTTTCAATCGAAAATTGGTGTTTTTCGGCCAGGGCCTTGATTAAATTATAATAGTATTTGGAATCGCTTTTTAAGCCAAAAAACTTGATCGCCCCATTGGCAATCGATAAACTCTTGTCCGGGATCAGCAAATCCGGATCCACTTCCTGATGAAAGCCCAGGCCATGACAATCCGGACACATCCCAAAGGGATTATTAAATGAAAAGGTGCGTGGTTCCAGTTTATCCATGGCAATGCCGCAATCGGCGCAGGCCAGTTTTTCGCTGAACAGCTGCTGTTCGCCGCCAATCACATCGCAGATCACCAATCCGCCGGAAAGCTTCAGGGCAATTTCCAATGAATCAGTCAGTCTTTTACCCAGATCTTCCTTGGCCACCAGACGATCTACGACCACTTCGATACTATGCTTCTTGTTCTTATCCAGATTGATCTCGTCGTTGACCTCCATCGGTTCGCCATCGACAATAATCCGCACAAAACCTTCTTTTTTGATGTGATCAATGGTTTTTTTATGCTGGCCCTTTTCTTTCCGGATAACCGGAGCCAGAATCTGGAATTTCGTTTTTGGTGGCAGGTTAAGAATCGCATCGACAATTTGATCCACTGACTGCGATGCCACCACCTTTCCACATTTGGGGCAATGGGGAATCCCGATCCGGGCATAAAGCAGCCGCAGGTAATCATAAATCTCGGTTACTGTACCAACCGTGGAGCGAGGATTGCGGTTGGTTGTTTTCTGGTCAATGGATATCGCCGGGGACAACCCATCGATGCTCTCCACATTCGGTTTCTGGGACTGACCCAGAAACTGCCGGGCATAGGAGGAAAGGGATTCCATATAACGACGCTGCCCTTCGGCATAAATGGTATCAAACGCCAGTGACGACTTCCCCGATCCACTCAGACCGGTGAAAACCACCAGCTGATCCCGGGGTATTTTCAAGTTGATATTTTTTAAGTTGTGCTCTTTCGCACCTTTTATTTCGATGTACTTCATGATTCTCCTTATATCAGTTACTTATCTTCGGTAATTCTTAAGATGATGGATTTCGTCGCGCAGTTTAGCGGCCCGTTCGAATTCCAATGCTTCCGCCGCCGTCATCATTTCCAGTTCCAGTTCCTTGATTTTTACATCAATATCCACTGCTTCGTCGCCAACGTGATAGGTATCCGGCTCCTCGGCAACCTTGGTCGCCTCGATGATCGAGCGGATATCTTTTTTAACTGAGCTGGGGGTAATATTATGGGCCTCATTATGCGCCGTTTGAATCGCCCGACGACGATTGGTTTCGCTGATGGCCCGATCCATGGATGGGGTGATCTTATCAGCATACATAATAACGTGGCCTTCCAGGTTACGGGCAGCCCGGCCAACAGTTTGTATCAGGGAGGTTTCAGATCTCAGGAACCCTTCCTTATCGGCATCCAGAATCGCCACCAGACCAACCTCGGGCAGGTCCAGCCCTTCTCGGAGCAGGTTGATGCCCACCAGCACATCAAAGGTCCCTAAGCGTAAATCCCGGAGAATTTTCATCCGTTCAATGGTATCTACGTCCGAATGGAGATAATTCACCAGGATCCCATTCTCTTTCAAGTAATCGGTAAGATCTTCGGCCATTTTTTTCGTCAACGTGGTGACCAATACCCGATTGCCTTTGCCGGTGGTCAATTTGATTTCACCCAGCAGATCGTCAATCTGACCGGCCACCGGGCGAACCGTTATCTCCGGATCAATCAGACCGGTGGGACGGATGATCAGCTCAACGGTATTCTGACTGTGTTCTTTTTCGTATTTACTGGGTGTCGCCGTGGTAAAGACAATCTGATTGATCTTGCCTTCAAATTCGGAGAAATTCAGGGGCCGGTTATCAAAGGCCGAGGGCAGACGAAAACCATAGTCCACCAGATTGCTCTTGCGGGCCCTATCCCCAGCGTACATGCCGCCAATCTGGGGGATCGAGACGTGGGATTCATCGGCAATTATCAAAAAATCCTTGGGGAAGTAGTCAATCAGGGTATATGGCGGCGAGCCCGGGGGCAAACCGTTAATATAACGGGTGTAGTTTTCAATCCCGTTGCAATAACCCATCTCCCGAAGCATTTCAATATCGTAATTGGTCCGCTGTAGAATCCGCTGGGCTTCTACCAGGCGGTTGTTAGTGGTATATTCATCATATCGCTGTCGCAGCTCCTGCTGGATTCCGGCAATCGCCCGTTCCAGATTTTCCGGGGTAGTGGTATGATGCGAGGCCGGGAAAATCGAAACATGGTTCAGTTCGCCATAAATCTCCCCGGTCAGCGTATCAATCTCGGTAATCCGCTCGATTTCGTCACCAAAGAACTCCAGGCGAATCGCTTTGTTTGATGAGGCCGAGGGAAATATCTCGAGGATATCCCCGCGAACCCGAAAATTGTTCCGTTCGAAGGCAATATCGTTCCGGGTAAACTGGATTTCCACCAGTTTACGGATGATCGTATCGCGGTCTTTTTCCATTCCCGGGCGGAGGGACAGCATCATGTTTTCATAATCAAAGGGACTTCCCAGTCCGTAAATACAGGACACACTGGCCACCACAATCACATCCCGCCGTTCAAACAGGGCCGCCGTGGCGGAGTGCCGCAATTTATCTATTTCATCATTAATGGACGAGTCTTTTTCAATAAACAGATCCGAGTGTGGGACATAGGCTTCCGGCTGATAATAATCATAATAGCTGACAAAATATTCCACCGCATTGTCCGGAAAAAAACTCCGGAACTCATTCGTCAGCTGGGCCGCCAGGGTCTTATTATGGGCAATCACCAAAGTTGGTTTTTGGACTGCTTCAATGACCTTGGCCATGGTATAGGTTTTACCTGACCCGGTTACCCCCAATAAGGTTTGATATTTTAAGCCATCCTGGATTCCTTTAGAAATCTTTTCAATGGCCGGTCCCTGATCCCCCTTGGGTTCGTATTCCGAGACAACCTTAAATGCATGCTTCATTTCTTTCATCAGCACCCTCCAATCGATAGGATGAACATTCGTTCCATTATTCTACCACAGCTTTTTTTTAATGGCAAATGATAATCCTTCTGATTTAATAAATTCTTAATTATTCCGTTCGAAAAAGAAAGAGCATACCAATTTGGCATGCTCTCAAAATCAATTGGTTCCGCTTAGAACCTGCAGGGCTTTTTGTAGCTGGACATCTTCCTCGTCAGTAAAGAAATTATTTTTCATAAAGTCGGTGGCTTCGATGACAACATTCGGCTCCAGGCCTTTTTCGTGAATATTATTGCCGTTGGGCGTGAAATATTCAGAGTTGGTTACCTTAAACCCACCGCCATCGGTGAGACTGATGATTTCCTGAACAATGCCCTTGCCGAAGGTCTTGGTTCCCACTAACTGGGCAACTCCGGTATCTTGAAGCGCGCCAGCCAGTATTTCCGCTGAGCTGGCTGACCCGCCATCGACCAGCGCCACCATCGGTAGGTTAAGCTGTTCGGTACCGTCCGACTTATATTCGGTTTTATTGCCATTTTTGTCAACCGTGTAAACAACCATGGTTTCGCCCAGGATCCGGTCGGCAATTTCCACCGCTTCCTTTACGCCACCGCCGGGGTTGCTTCGCAAATCGATGACCAGACCGGTGATGTTCTGCGCCATCAACTCAGTAAGCTGAGTTTCAAAATCATCAGCGGTTTTATCGGTGAACTCTGATATCTGAATATAACCTTTATCGCCAATCACCCGGGATTCCACCGTTTTGGCTTCGATGGTTTTGCGCACTAATTGCATTTCGATGATTTCCTCACCTCGCGCAAAGGTGATGTTGACGGTGGTGTCCGCCGGTCCCTTCACTTTGGCAACAACTGCATCCGATCCGATGGTGGTGACATCCTCACCATCAACCTTGATAATCTTGTCTCCGGTTTTGATACCAGCCGCCTCTGCCGGTGTGCCTTTCTGGGGTGCGATGACATAGGTAACACCCTGTTCGTCTTCTGTTACCACCACGCCAATGCCTTCATAAACGCCGGTAGCCATTTCCATGTATTTCTTGAATTCTTCGGTAGTAAAATAGGTACTATAGGGATCACCAAGGCTGTCAAACATCCCCGTAATGGCACCATCAATCAGGGTCGTGTTATCCACATCTTTATAATACTCTAAGCTAATCTGTTCTTTCAACGCCAGTAGTTTTTTTATGCCGGCGGCTGTTTCGCTGCTGTCAACCGTCACAATCAGCTTGTTTCCGATCAAAAAATTGCCGGTTGTCGCCACTGTGAAGGTGATGATATTGGTAATGATCAGCACCACAATAATCACGATCAGCTTCGTTTTTTTTGATTTATTTTCCATTGTCTTCACCTAATCCCAAATTTTTATTCTGCTACAAATAAAACAGGAGAAAAGAATCATGATTCTTTTCTCCTGTTCTTTCGTTATATTCTACAATGTTTCGCTTAAAAATATCCTAAAGGATCAACAAATGATCCACCGGAAAGTACCCCAAAGTGCAGATGGGCGCCGGTAGAATCCCCGGTTGAGCCAACGTATCCGACCACATCGCCTTTATTGACGGTTTGACCAGCTGATACGGCGTAATCACTCATATGAGCATACATGGCCTGAACGCCATTTCCTAAATCAACAATGACACAATTTCCATAGCCGCCATTCCAACCTGCGGATATGATGGATCCATTACCCATGGCCAGAATTGGGGTTCCTGATGGAGCACCCATGTCGACACCGTAATGGGTTCGGTAATCACCCCAGATCGGGTGTAGTCGAGTCCCGAAGAAATCATCATCATAAATCGGGTAATAACCCGGGCAAGGCCATTGATATGTTCCATTTGATGGTACAAAGGAAGTGCTTCCGCCAGTGGTTGATCCGCCCGAGGCCGCGGCCTGAGCAGCCATCGCTGCGCGCACCTGGGCTTCAATATTCGCTGCATTGGCGGCCTCAGCTGCGACAATCGCCTGATATTCCGCGACAATGGCCTGATTCTGGGCTAATAAGCTATCTTTTTGAGCCTTAACTTCCTGTTGTTGCGCTAATGCTGTTTCCTGCTCGGACTTTTTAGCAACTGTTTGCAGACGATCTGCTTCAATTTTAGCTTTCTTTTCATCGATGATTCTTTTTGTTTCGGCTAGAGCATCCAATGATTCTTTATCCGATTCGATAATATAACGGGACATGTCTACCTTGGTGACAAAATCCGCAAAATCACTTGATGTAAACAAGAATTCCAGCATGCTACCGTTTCCGTACATGTACATGGTTCGAACACGTTCGTTCATGGCTTCTTCCTGTTCTTTTCGTTTGGCTTCCGCGATGTTCAGTTCTTCCTGTGTTTTAGCAATATTGGCTTCCAGCACTGCAACTTCAGCATTGATTTTATCAATGACGCCGGTAATCCGGCTCATTTCTTCATTGGCTTTGCCAATTTCAGCTTCAATTCCGGCAATGGTATTCTGGGTCATATCAATTTGATATTGGGCTGCCGCCTGTTTTTCATTACTCTCTGCCAGTTGTTCGGTCAGGGATGCTGCATTTACCGGAGATATCAGAATCCCCAATGTAACAATCATACCCACAATGCCTGAAATAATTCGTTTTTTTGTCATACGACAATCCTCCTGTGTTTGACCAAGTCTAATCATTTATACATCCAAGAATTTGCGAATCGCAAATACACTGCCTACTGCTCCAATAAATCCTCCATAAAGCAGGAAGAAAAATATCAATTGTCCCATTACTGCATCCGGTGAAGCCAAACTGGCATCCACTGGCAGAAAGAGATTCCCACCAACTAAACCTAAAATATAATAATAGGTGATCCGGATAATCAGGAATGCCACAATAGCTCCCATTAACCCCAGCAGGGTTCCTTCCAGAATGAAGGGTGCCCGGATGTAGGCGTTGGTAGCCCCCACATATTTCATGATTCCAATTTCCCGACGTCTGGCAAAAACGGTTAGTTTAATGGTGTTGTAAATAATAAAGATGGAAATCATCGATAACACCACCAGCACCACAATACTCAAGGTGTTGGTAAATTTATTGAAACTCACCAGCGCTTCCACATATTCCTGACCGTACCGGACATACTCAACCCCTTTGCCGGCAAAAGACATGGCCAGGGTTTGAACTTCTTCCATGTCATTCGGATCCGTTACCCGGACTACAAAAGATGCCGGCATCGGGTTGTTTTCCGAATTATAACCACTAAGCAGCGGCGCATAATCTTCCAGACTGACCGTGAATTTTTCTAATGCCTCCTCGGCACTTTCAAAGCTGACATTCTCAATCAGATCGCTTTTTTCCAGCGCCTGCTCGATGGTTTCTTTTTGGGTGTCGGTGAAATCTGACTGGAGAAATATTTTCAATTCCAGTTTCGATTCCACATCCTTGGTAACTTCCTGAACATTAATGGTTAAGATCAGAAAAATCCCCAGAATAATTAAGGCGGCAATAACCGACAGCACCGAAGCGGCACTCATCAGATTATTTCGTTCAATACTCTTTACCGTATCCCGGACAACATTTTTGGGCATTGTTTTGATGGAACTAAACTTCATAGCCGTACCTGCCTGTCGCGTCATCTACCTTTAAAACACCATCTTCCAAGGTCAAAACCCGTTTTTTCATGGTATCAACGATTTCCCGGTCATGAGTTACTACCAGGATTGTTGTTCCGCGTCGATTAATTTCTTCCAGGATACTGATGATTTCATATGATGTTTCCGGATCAAGGTTCCCGGTGGGCTCATCGCAAATCAAAATGGATGGATTATTAATAATCGCCCGGGCAATTACCACCCGCTGTTGTTCCCCCCCGGATAACTCGTGGGGATAATGGTTCATCCGATGGGATAAACCAACCATGTCCAAGGCCAGCGGCACCCGCTTCTGGATCTGCTTTTCTGATTTACCAATTATTTCCATGGCATAGGCCACATTTTCATAAACACTTTTGTTTTCCAGGAGCCTAAAATCTTGAAATACAATTCCCATTTTTCTTCTTAAAAACGGAATTTCCTTTTTTGAAAGTTTTGATACATTAAAATTATTAATATATACCGAACCTTCGGTGGCCTCAATTTCTCTTAAGAGAAGCTTAATAAATGTGGATTTCCCAGCACCGCTTCGGCCGACAAGAAAGACAAACTCCCCCTTATCAATAAAGAGACTGACATTTTTAAGAGCATCACTCTTGTTCTTATCATAACCCTTGGTTACATTTTTAAATTCGATCATATCTTAGCCACTCCTAAATTACTTATCCTTCTAGATTGCTTTGACAGGGCATTTTAACATGCCCTATCCTAGTTTCTGCTTAAATCGGCAATAAGTTAAGATTACTTTAATTATTTAATCCGGAATGTAAAAGCCTTTTAAAAAACAACAGTTCTTTCGCCTTTCCGGCATTCCTTGTTTGAATCTGAATTTATTTTAACATACTTTTTGAATAATTTCATTAAAAAAATAAATATTTTGTAACAAATGTATCTGAATTCGTCCGAATTTTTAATTTTACTTATCATAATTACTTATTAAACGTACTACTAATTTCTTGATTTTTTTGTAAAACAATAACCCGCAAAAAAAGAAAAGATGGTTTAATAATTCCCCATCTTTTCACAATTATCTTTGCAAATTATTTAAAATCATGGACTAATTGCGGTACCATACTGTCTTATTTCAAAATGTAAATGGGCACCTGTTGAATTGCCGGTACTACCAACAGCGCCGACCGTTTGTCCGGCACTTACCATCTCACCAGATGAAACATTGATCGCGCTTAAATGCGCATACACTGCCGAAATTCCATTTCCCAGATCGACGATGACACAGTTACCATAACCACCATTCCAACCAGCCGATATGACTACGCCATTTCCTCCACAAGCAACCGCGGTGCCTTCAGAAGCGCCGATATCAACGCCTGAATGAAATCGTATGGTCCCAGGATTAAGCGGATCATCACGATACCCGAAGGGACTTGTGATTTCACCATCACATGGCCACATATAGCCATTAGAATAGCTGGGTGTGGAAGTTCCGCCACCACCGGTACTCGAACCATCACCACCACTCGCGGTACCATCACCCGTTTCGCTGTTGCCGTTATTTTGAGCTGCCTGTTCGGCGGCGGCTCGCTGCTGTTCATAATAAGCCTGCAATTGACCTTCAATCTCAGCTGAGGTTGCTGCTTCAGCTTCTTCTATGGCCTTATATTCGTTCAATGTTGATTGGTTTTGAGCCAATAACTGGTCTTTTTGAGCTAACACTTCTTCCTGTTGAGTTAATACGACTTCTTGTTCATTCTTTTTTTCAACTGTTTTTAATCGATCTGCCTCAATGCTCAGTTTTTTCTCGTCGATAACTTTTTTAGTTTCTTCCAGAGCATTCAGGGAGTCCTTGTCCGCCGTCATGATGTAACGGGACATATCCAATTTTGTGATAAAATCGGAGAAGTCGGAAGCCGAGAAGATGAATTCCATGATGCTGCCGTTTCCATACATATACATGGCCCGGACCCGGTCACTCATCGCTTCTTCCTGCTCACGTTTTTTTGCTTCAGCTATTTTCAGTTCTTCCTGTTTTTTTGCGATATTTCCTTCAATGGTTGATATTTCAGCATTGATGGCGCCAATGATCCCACTGATGCGATTAACTTCCTCATTGACTTTGCTGATTTCTTCCTCAATCCCATTGATGGTGTTCTGTGTCATGTCAACTTGATATTTTGCTGCTGCCTGTCGAGCATTGCTTTGTGCCAACTGCTCGGTTAAAGACGCCGCATTGACGGGTGCTGTTAAAAATGCCAAAACCAGGGAACCAGTAACGATACCTGATACAATTCGATGTTTTTTCATTTTTCCCCTTTCCCACAATCGTAGTGTGACCTATTTATTTGTTACTTCTTCAGTTGTTTTTATTATTTTTGTAACGGTTGTATTATACCATAATAGTGCCTTAATTAAAACAAAAACAATAAAATAACTTGAAAATATTTTGTATAAAAGCGTAATAAAAGGGATGTTTTTAATTTTCAAAGAAAAAAGACACTCCGAAAATTCAGAATGTCTTCTTAAGTGTTACAGGTTATCAGGGTTTATATTAAAATGCGGCTTTATAAATAGCAATTACATCTTCTTTTGTGGGGCATTTCGGATTTCCGCCAGTACAGATATCGGCCAGAGCCAGATCAGCCAATTCACTGAAATCTTCTTCTTTAACACCGATTTCTTTGAGACCGGATGGAATACCAACATCTTTGGATAATTTTTTGATGGCATCAATGGCCATAATATTAATTTCCTTTGGTTCGCGCCGGCTAGTGTCGACACCCATCGCCTGGGCAACGTCTTTTAATCTGTCACCGACAGCATCGGCATTAAATGCCGTTACATATGGTAAAAGAATGGCATTACAAACGCCGTGAGGCAAATCATAGAAGCCACCTAACTGGTGCGCCATGGAGTGAACAATTCCCAGACCGCCGTTTGAAAAGCCCATACCAGTAACAAATTGACCATAAGCCATATCATCCCGAGCATCCAGATCGTCACCATCTTCAACGGCTTTTCTCAAACTGCCGGAAATAGCTTTGATGGCTTCCAGATTAAAGAGATCGGTAAAACGGGAAGCGCCAGCGGTGGTATAGCCTTCAATGGCGTGGGTCAGAGCATCCATTCCGGTGGCTGCAGTTAAGGATTTTGGCATTTTCAGCATTAAAACCGGATCATTGACCGCTACTGTAGCCAAACAGTTGGGATCGACAATAACCATTTTCAATTTACGGTCTTCATCCGTGATAACATAATTGATGGTTGCTTCACTGGCGGTTCCGGCGGTGGTGTTAATCGCTACGATGGGCAGTGATTTATTGGCGGTTTTCCCAACGCCTTCATAATCGCGAAGATCTCCGGGATTGGTTGCCAGAATGGCAATCCCCTTGGCGGTATCCTGGGGCGATCCACCACCGATACTGACGACAAAGTCACATTCGTTATCCTGCAATGCCTGAAGTCCGGCATTTACATTGGCAACGGTGGGATTGGGTTTAACTTCTGAAAATAGAACATAAGGAACTTTTGCCCCATCTAATACATTGAGTACATCTTGAACAATACCTGCTTCAACAAGTACTTTATCGGTTACAACTAAAGCTTTTTTCACGTTCATACGTTTGATCTCTGGCGCAATTAACTCAATTGCACCGGGTTCCATAATTACTACTGGTGGAAAATAATAGGTTCTTGCCATAAGAACACCTCCAAATTTATTCGTTTACAAGATTATATGTCATCGAAATGGCTGAATAAATGGAAATTTTCTCTTGTTTGGGATACATTATTGAAAAGACTGATTGATGACATGGAATAAACCGAACACAACAAATAATAAACAGCTTTTTGGTTCTCTCAAACTCCCGTACCGACCAATTGTTAATCTGATGTTCGCTGCGGGGCGGACAACATGATGTAACAATTGTCGGTACTACTTTTTCTGTGCTATTTAAGTTTTATTCGTTTTATATTTATCTTTTACTTTTAAGAATTGTATTATATGATTTTAAACAGAATAGATAGAATTAATTGTGTAAAAGAGGTAATTATGAAAAATATCAGTATCCTCGGGTCAACCGGTTCGATCGGAACCCAGGCCCTGGAAGTGGTTTCTGAAAACAGCGACGCTTTAAATATTGTTGGTTTAACGACCAACACCAGCATTGATTTGCTGGAAAAACAAATTGATGCCTATGCCCCCCGGATTGTCTGTGTGATGGATGGGGATGCCGCGCTGGTGCTGGAACAGCGGTTGAAAATAAAGGGCTCCGCAGTGGAAGTAGTGACTGGCTTAGAGGGCCTGATTGCGGTTGCCACCGCATCGGAAAACAATCTATTGCTCACGGCGGTATCCGGAATGATTGGTTTGCAGCCCACCCTGGCGGCCATCAATGCGGGTATTGATATTGCTCTGGCCAATAAGGAAACGTTGGTGGCTGGTGGCCAGATCGTCATCGACGCAGCGGCAGCAAAAGGGGTTTCGCTGCTTCCGGTGGATAGTGAACACTGCGCCATTTTTCAATGTCTGATGGGAAATAAACATCAAGAAATTGACCGGATCATTATTACTGCTTCCGGTGGGCCGTTCCGGGGACAAACCCGGGAACAGCTGCAGTCGGTAACCCTAGCCCAGGCCCTGAAGCATCCCAACTGGTCGATGGGGAAAAAAATCACCATTGATTCCGCCACCCTAATGAACAAGGGATTGGAAGTCATCGAAGCCAAATGGCTGTTTAATCTGAACAACAATCAGATTGATGTGGTGGTTCACCCTCAGAGTATTATCCACTCGATGGTGGAATTCATCGACCATTCCACCATGGCCCAAATGGGAATGCCGGATATGGCGCTACCAATTCAAATTGCCTTTTTCTACCCGGATCGGATCGCTAATAACCGCTTGGCTCTGGACTTCAGTCAGGTTCGGGAGCTGACCTTTGAAGAGCCCAATCGGATTGCCTTTCCCTGTTTGCAGCTGGCTTACGACGCCCTTGAAATCGGCGGTACCATGGCTTGTGTACTTAACGCTGCCAACGAAATTGCGGTGGCCCGGTTTTTAAATCAGGATATCCACTTCCTGGACATCCCCCGGATTAACCGACTGGTGATGGAAAAACATCAGCTGATCAGCACCCCTGGACTCGATGAGATCCTGGCTGTGGATGCCTGGGCCCGGGCGATCGCTCGGGAAATAAAGGCTGACTAAAACTAATTTGGTATTTAAAAAAGAGCGTGGAATCCACGCCCCAAGAAACTATAGTCATTCAGATATAGCAGTACCGACAATTGTTACATCATGTTGTACGCATCGGAGCGGACACGGCAGAGCCTGACCGATTCCGCGGCGAACAACAGATTAACAATTGGTCGGTACGGTAGTTTGCCGAAAACCTAAGAGGGCGTGGAATCCACGCCCTCTTTTTATATTAAACGGAGTTCTTAAAAAAAAGTAATTTGATTGGAAGCTGGCAACTGATTTAAACAACCCTGTTTTTCCAGGGTTTCGATAACCGATTTACTGATCTTGGTGCGGTTCTGCAAATCTTCCCGGGACATATACGGACGCAGCTGGGCTTCTTCAAAGATTCGCTGGGCGGCCTTGTCGCCAATTCCTTCCAAGGCATTCAGGGGCGGCAGCAGTGTATCGCCGATGATTCGGAACTGACTGAAATGCGACTCGTAGACATCAACATTTTTAAAGCTGTAACCGCGGCACATCATTTCATGGGCAATCTCCAGCACCGTCAACAATGATTTTTCTTTATTGGAGGCTTTTGTTCCCAGCTCTTTGATCTGATTCATCCGTTGTACCACCACACCCTTGCCCTGGCTGATCAGCTGAGCATCAAACTCGCTGGCCCGAACCGAAAAATAGGTAGCATAATAAGCCAGCGGGTAATAAACCTTGTACCAGGCAATTCGGAAGGCCATGGTGACATAGGCGGCCGCATGAGCCTTGGGAAACATGTACTTGATTTTTTTACAGGAATCAATATACCACTCCGGCACCTTGTTTTTGCGCATATCTTCTTCCCATTCCGGCTTCAGTCCCTTTCCTTTACGAACGGCTTCCATAATCGTAAAGGCCGTTTTAGCTTCCAGACCAGCGTAGATCAGATAGATCATGATATCATCCCGGGTACAGATAGCTTCTTTGATGGTGGCTTTCTTGTCCCGAATCAGATCCTGGGCGTTGTTTAACCACACATCGGTGCCATGGGACAGACCAGAAATCCGGATCAGATCAGAAAACGCCGTCGGCTTGGTATCCAGCAGCATTTCCCTGACAAAACTGGTCCCGAATTCAGGAATCCCACAAACTCCCAAGGGCGACTCAAAATCATTATCTTTAAAATCCAGGGCCTTGGTCGAGGTAAATAAGCTCATCGTTTTTTCATCGTCCAGGGGAATCCCGACCGGATCGATGGCGGTAAAATCCTTGAGCATTTTTAACATCGTGGGATCATCATGGCCCAAAATATCCAGCTTCAGCAGCCGGCCGCTGATGGACTCATAGGCAAAATGGGTGGTGACGGTATCGCTTTCGGTATCATCGGCCGGTCGTTGGACCGGACAGAAATCGTAAATATCTTTATAGGTTGGCACGACCATAATTCCGCCGGGATGCTGGCCGGTGGTTTTTTTAACCCCGGCACAGCAAGATATCACCCGCTCCAGTTCGGCCCGGGTGGCTTTGATGTCTTTTTCATCATAGTAGTTTTTGACAAAGCCAAAAGCAGTTTTTTCGGCAATCGTGGAAATGGTGCCGGCCCGGAAAACTTTGCCCTTACCAAAGAGGACCTCCGTATAGCGATGGGCTTCAGCCTGATTCTCGCCAGAAAAATTAAGGTCGATATCGGGTTCTTTATCACCTTCGAAGCCTAAAAAGGTTTCAAAGGGGATGTCAAAGCCGTCTTTATCAAGCTTGGCCCCGCAATGGGGGCAATTGGCATCTTTTAAATCCGGCCCCACCCCGACCTCGGTACTGTTGAAAAACTCGGAATGTTTACAACTGGGGCAACGGTAGTGCGGTGCCAGCGGATTAACCTCGGTGATCCCACAGAGGGTGGCCACAAAGGAGGACCCTACCGAACCCCGGGACCCCACCAGATAGCCGTCTTCCATGGAATGGTAAACCAGTTTCTGGGCAATCAGATAGAGGACCGAGTAGCCGTTACCGATGATCGAATCCAATTCTTTTTTAATCCGCTTTTCGACAATGTCCGGTAGCGGCTGACCAAAAAGCTCCCGGGCCCGGCCTTCCACCATTTCCCGGATCTCTTCGTCAGATCCCTCAATCACTGGCGGATAGGTGCCATCGGGTATCGGCAATACCTCATCGATCATTGCGCCGATTTTGCGGGGATTATCAATCACCACTTCCCGAGCGGTTTCCTCATCCAGATAGTCAAATTCATCTAACATCTCCTGGGTCGTCCGATAATATAACGGCGGCTGTTTGCCGGCATCCTTATATCCCTGACCGGTAAACAGGATTTCCCGATAAAGCGAATCTTCCTGATTGACAAAATGGACATCCCCGGTGGCTACCACCGGTTTATTCAGGCTTTTTCCTAAATCGATGATCCGTTTATTCAAGGTCTTCAGGGCTTCCTGATCCGGGACACTGTTATTATCAATCAGGTACTGGTTATTTCCCAGCGGTTGGATTTCCAGATAGTCATAAAAGCTGGCGATCTGCTGGATCTCATCCTCGGATTTATTGTGGACCATCGCGGTGAACAATTCTCCGGCTTCACAGGCCGAGCCCAATAATAGGTTCTCACGGTTTTCTGCCAGTAAAGACTTGGGAATTCGCGGTTTTTTATAAAAATAATTGAGATGCGATTCAGACACAAGGCGATACAAATCCTTGATTCCGGCCTGGTTTCTGGCATAAATAATAATGTGGTTGGTGGAATTAAGTCGGATACTCCGTTCCCGACTGGACAGCGTATTGAGGGTCTGGATTGAGGTACAGCCTTTTTTCTCAGCCAGATCCAAAAGCTTGACAAACACCTTGGCCGAGGCGGCCGCATCATCCAACGCCCGGTGATGATTCTGAATCTCAATTTTAAAATGCGAGCAAAGTTTTTTCAGGTTATGCCGGGTAATTTGGGTTAGTAGACAACGGGACAGGGCCAGAGTATCCACCGCCGTATTTTCCCGAACGATGCCGTGATCGGTTAAGGCTTTATTTAAAAAGCTCATATCAAACGCAGCATTGTGAGCGACGAGAATGGTATCTCCGGCAAACTCCAGAAATTTCCCTAAAGCATCCCGTTCTTCCATCCCATCTTCGACCATCTGATTGGTGATATTGGTCAGGTTGGTAATAAAGGGCGGTATCTCACAATGGGGATTCACCAGAGTTGAAAAGCTGTCAACGATCTGTTTGTTTTTAATGCGTACGGCGGCAATTTCAATGATCTTGTGGTTTCCCGGCACCAGACCGGTGGTTTCCAGGTCAAAAAAAGTAAATTCGCCGCAGAAGTCCTGATCCTGATCGCCGTAAACCATGTTAAGCTGGTCTTCCACCAGATAGCCCTCGACCCCATAGAGCACCTTGATTTTTTTCTTGCGCCCCAGTTCCATCATTTCCGGATAGGCCTGTAAAACACCGTGGTCGGTGATGCCAATGATGTCATGGCCAAAGTTGGAAGCTTGCTTCATAATCTGCTCCACCTTACTGACTGCATCCATGGCACTGAACTGGCTGTGCATATGAAGCTCCACCCGTTTAACCGGAGCGTCATCGGTTTTAATGGTTTCTTTGGATAGGTTGATATTCCGGGGATAAAACATCATTTCCTGGGAATACTCATCATAATTGATCTTGCCTTCAACCAGATACCAGTTGCCTTCTTTAATGCCTTCGATGACTTCTTCTTTGTCGGTAAAGATTTTACAGGTAATGCTATTGGTATTGTCCGTGATATTAAAGGTCAGTAGCGTTTTATTGTTTTTTAGCGGCCGGGTGTTGACCCCAAAAACCCAACCCTTGATGACCAGACTTTTTCCTTCGGATTCCCCATTGATATTAAAATCCACATTTTTGAGCCATTCCCAGGTCCGGGTTATCTTTTTCCCGGCGACCACATCCCCAGGTTTTTCTGCCTTAGGCAGCTTGGCTGTGCTTGATGAACTGCCTGAACTTGATGAACTGGTACTTGATGTAACCGGCTTAATAGCTGCCAATCGTTTTTCCAGATCCTGCTGACTTTTTTCAGCCACCGACCCTTCATCGGTGAAACGTACCACCAGCTCAGATTCCAGGCCATAGTGTTCAACAATCAAGCGTTTGAAACGGCTGGAAAAAATCGCCAGGGCTTCCCCATCCAGCTCGCCAGTGGACCGTCCTCTGACATAAAAGGTGTTGCCTTCGGCAATCAGGGTATTAATCAACAGAATATTGGTTATCTTCTGATTGATGCCCACCAGCAGCTGGCTGACACCTTTGCCATCAGTGGCCAGAAGATGCTCGCCATCCTGATATTGAAGCGGGGCCACCTCGATTTGCAGGGCTTTTGCATAGTCAAAAATTTCCTGCATCTCGGTTTTAATGAATTCAGTATCCGCTTGTTTTTTAGGACTGGAAAATTTAAAAATCAATTCCCCTTTACTGGAATTGATTTTGATACTATCTGTTATCAGATGATAGTCCTCTATTATTTTTTGATATCGTTCCTGTCGTCGGGTTAAAATACTCAAAGATCTCGCCTCACATTTTTTCTATTTCTTCCATCAATACAGAGATGATTTGATCCTCTGCAATGCTTTTTATAATTTCACCCTTTTTAAACAATACCGCCCTGTTTTTCCCGCCGGCAATGCCAATATCGGCGGCCTTGCCTTCTCCGGGGCCATTAACAATACAGCCCATCACGGCCACCCGAATATCTTTTTCGACTGTTCTCAGTTGCCGATCGATTTCCTGGGCAATGCCAATCAAATCAATTTCAGTACGTCCGCAGGTGGGACAGGAGATGACTTCGACCCGGGGGCGGCGGCCGGTGTATAAGCCGATGCCGCTGAGGATATCCCGGGCCACATCGATTTCTTCCAGCGGATCGCCGGTTATCGATACCCGCAGGGTATCCCCCAGGCCATTGAGCAGTAGATAACCGATGCCCATGGCTGATTTAACCGCCGAGCTTCTAAGAATCCCGGCCTCGGTGATCCCCAGGTGCAGGGGATAATCGTACTGCTCCGCAAATTGTTCATAGGAGGCAATGGTAAACCGCACGTCCGAAGCCTTCATCGAAACGACGATATTATCAAAGCCGGCATCTTCCAGAATCTGAATGTGCCGCTGAGCGGATGCTACCATCCCGGCTGGCGTGGCCCGGCCCTCGTTGTTCGCCAGGATTTCTTTTTCCAGCGAACCGGCGTTTACCCCAATTCGAATCGGGATGTTCCGTTCGGTGGCCATGGCAACAATTTCCCGGATGCCTTTTTCTGAACCGATATTACCGGGATTGATGCGCAGCTTATCGACCCCATTTTCAATGGCGGTCAAGGCCAGTTTATAATCAAAGTGAATATCCGCAACCAGGGGAATATTAATTCCTTTTTTTATATCCGCAATGGCTGTGGCTGCGGCTTCATCAGGGACCGCCACCCGGACAATCTCGCAGCCGGCGGCTTCCAGACCATTTATCTGTGCAATCGTAGCAACACTATTTCTGGTATCGGTATTGGTCATCGACTGAATCGCAATGGTATTCTCGCCGCCGATGGCAATTGAACCAATTTTAACAACCCGGGTTTGTTTTCGATTTTTCACGTCTTACTCCTATGCGGCCAACCGCATGATATCATTCACGGCAATCAGGATTGCCAAGGCAATCAGGGCAATGAATCCAAAATAATTGATTTTCATTTCCAGATCCGGACTGAGTTTCCGGCGCACTACCATTTCAATCAGCAGGATAAAAATCCGTCCGCCGTCCAGGGCGGGCAACGGAAACAGGTTGATAATCCCCAGATTCACGCTTAACATGGCGGTAAACGCCAATAAAATAATCAGCCCGCTCTGCAAAAATGTATCCACCATCGTTACCATTCCGATCGGACCGGCCAGCTGATCCAAGCCCACCTGGCCAGTAAACAACATCCCAAAGCTCTGAAAAATCAGACCGGAAAACCGCCAGGTATTTAAAAAGGCGGTGCCGATGGCATCAAAGATATTGGTATGACCGGTAAACAAGGCCACCACAATCAGGCAGACCACAGCAAAAATAATGTTCATGGCCGAACCGGCCACCAACACCAACAGCTTTTCGCCCCGACTTTTTGCCTCATAACTGCGGGGATCAATGGGGACATCAGGATCTCTGGGAATCAGGCTGCCATCGGCGTCAAATTCCGGTTCTTCACCCCGCATTTTACAGAAGCCCCCGACTGGAAAGGCCCGAATCGTAAACAGGGTCTCTTTGCCCTGCCGGCCAAACAGTTTCGGTCCCATGCCAATGGCAAATTCTTCGACGAAAATGCCGGTTTTTTTGGCAACCATAAAATGTCCCAGTTCGTGAACAATCACCAGGACACATAAAATCAGCAATGTAATGAGGATAGTATATAAATTCAAATTTTCACCTACGCGATGCCAATGGTTAATTTGGCAAAAATATAAATTAAAGGAATGATAAAGAGGATACTGTCAAAGCGATCCAAAATTCCGCCATGACCAGGCAGTATGGTACCAAAATCTTTTATTTTAGCTTTTCGCTTAATCATCGACGCTGTCAAATCCCCGCACTGTCCGGCAATGCTTCCAAAAACGCCAACAACCAGGTATAAGTACCAGGGTAAATCAAAACTGAAGTAAGAACTGAGAATGGTTCCGTAAAGGATCGTGCACAAGGCCGCAACGAACACCCCGCCAACCGAACCGGCTATCGTTTTTTTAGGACTGATCAGCGGCGCAATCTTTCGGTTGCCGATCGATTTTCCAATGAAGTATGCGGCCGTATCGGTTGTGAAAGCAATCACAAAAATCAGCCACATATAATAGGCTCCTTTATTGACTGTTTCAAAAAGGAACAGGTGGCCAAACATAATCGGCACGTAGATCAATCCCATCAGAGTGGCACTACCCCGTTGAATACCTACATTTCCCGATAAAATTTCATAACAGAAAATAATGATAAAGGCCAGCAGCAAAACCGGCATTAAAAAGTAATAATCCAGTTTAATGGTAACCATCAACATAATGGATAGAACGATCATCAAAATTACATTTATTTTAGGACGAACCAGCCGGTTAATGGCGCGGGTATATTCCATTGTCCCGACAAAGGCCAGGATGGACACCCCGACAACTAGAATAAATCCGCCGAGGTACATAATCAAAATCAACAGTGGCAGACCAATCACCCCTGTCCAGATTCGGGTTTTCATGGAACTCTTATCTGCCCGTCTGCTCTCCGCTCTGGATCGTTCCGCCCGGCGGCTCTCCAGACTGCTACTCGGCCGATCCATAGCGCCGATTCCTGTTCTGAAAATTTTTGATCATTTCATAATATACTTCGACATCGAAATCTGGCCAATAAATATCGGTAAACATAAATTCTGAATAGGCCATCTGCCACAGCATAAAGTTACTAAGTCGACTTTCTCCGCCGGTTCGAATCAACAGATCCGGATCCGGCTGACCTTTAGTATAAAGATGATCGCTGATATGCTGTTCCGTCACTGCTTCCGGGCTAATTCCCTGGGCCATGAGCTCCTTGACCGCATGCAGAATTTCGTCTCTGCCCCCATAATTCAGGGCAATATTCAGCACCAGTCCGGTGTTTCCGACAGTGGTATCCATGGCCTTTAAAGCAGCTTCTCGGACTTTTCTACCCAGCCCATTCAGATTTCCGATGACGTTAATTTTGACATTATTTTCATGTAATTCCCCAACTTCTTTATGGAAGTACTCAACGGCAATATTCATTAGTCCGTCGACTTCTTCGGGACTCCTTTTCCAATTTTCAGTGGAAAAAGCATACATCGTAATTATTTTAATTCCGGCATCTGAGGATGCCCGTACAATTTTTTTCAATGTCTTCATGCCGGCATTGTGGCCAAATAAACGGGGACGATTTTTTGCTTTCGCCCAACGGCCGTTTCCGTCCATGATTATGGCTATATGCTCAGGCAGGTTATCTTTATTTAACTGACTCGTCATATTGCACCCCTATTTCTAATGTATTTACGCATTTTTATTTCACTTTTTTTCTTCTACCCAGTATTATATGCTATTTTTTAAGTTTTGTAAATTCTATCGCCCGGGGATGAGTTGAAACAAGATTTACTTAAGACTCAATTTTTCAGGTATATTGCATCTCAGTAACCACATCAAAAAAGGAAAAGACCTCAGACATAGCCTGAGGTCTTCCTGGAAATTATTGTGAAAATGAGAATTATTGATATCAATATAACATCTTTTTAACAAAAAGTAAACGATTAAATAAAAATAAATTAAGTTCCTATATAATTAAGGTTAACCTTAATCTTCTTAACGTTCAGGTTAACCTTATATCTATTACTCTATTGTAACTTATCGTCTCCGAGCTGTTTCCCACGATTATTCTTTAGTTAACGAAATATAGCGATAAAGGGTGGGCACTGATACCCCCATACACTTGGCCAGATACCAGATGGTTCCCTTAACCGAAAAGGTTCCCATTTCATCCAATTTCCCCACCAGTTCGACTTTTTCATCCTTGGATAACAGCATCAATTTTTTCAACAGATCCGGAGAGATATGGTTAAGATTATTATCCACCAGCTCTTTTACATCAATATTTATTTTCTCCGGACCTTTTGCTTTGAGCGCCGTCTCAACCAGCGGCGGTTGAATCATCTTATCCAGGAGCTCCCGGGCGGCAATCAAGTCATGACAATCTGAATTGATGCAGATCATCCCAATCAAAGCTTCATTTTCATCCTTGATAAACCAGGACGCCGACTTGATCGACTCTTTTTTCTTAAATTTTTTGGGATCATTGTTCATATAGGGCACTTTTTTATGGACTTCGCTTCGGAGAATTCTCAGGTTTGTTTCTGTGATCGGATCACCAACCTTCCGCCCGCTGATATGGCCGTTGCGAATGGCTACCACCGAATGATGCCAGTCGGTCATATCATGGAGTACCACTTCGGTGTTTTCTCCCATAAATTCTGCTAAAAAATCCACCAGTGTCACATAGCTCTCCAGTTTTTTATTCAAAATTTCCCTCGCTTTTTTTCGTATTTTTAATTAATCAAGAAGATACCCATGGGCATTTGCCGGTGCGGCATGACCATGGGCTCTTTATTATCGAAGCTATTTTATTTTTTGTTTTAGAAGTTTTATTTAACAGCGATGGCTTCAATTTCGAAAAGCGCAGCCTTGGGCAAAGCTGCTACCTGCATACAGGAACGAGCGGGATACTCAGCCTGCCCTTCGAAAAATTCAGCATAAATATCATTTACAACCCCAAAGTCTGCCATATTGGCCAGAAATACTGTGGTTTTAACAATATCTCTGCGGCTGAACCCGGCTGCTTCCAAAACCGCATTTAAATTTTCCAGACCTCTTTTGGCCTGTTCCGCCACGCCTTCGGCCAATTCACCGGTTTCCGGTATCAGACCCAGCTGACCCGATGTATACAAGGTCTCCCCAACTAAATAGGCATGGGCATAAGGGCCCACCGCTGCCGGTGCCTTATCGGCAATAATTGCTTTTTTGTTCATTTTGATTTCTCCTTATATTTGTTTCCGTTTATAGTACCAGTTTAACACACCAAAAAGAAATTTTGACCAGGTAAGCCTTTACAATTTTTTAGAATTGTTACTTACAGCATTCTTTTTTTAGAATCTGGACCGGTTTGTCGGAAAAGGTTAAGATAACATGGGCTAAACGTCTGATTTCATCTTCGTTATGACTGACAAAAATTACTGTCCGTTTGTCCTGCTCCCAAATCTTTGAAAAATCCTCAATCAACCGGTTTTTCAGCGAGCAATCCAGACTGCTGAAGGGTTCATCCATCAGCAACAATTCAGAAGGGTAAAGAAAAGCCCGGGCAATGGAAACCCGCTGGCGCATCCCGCCGCTGAGCTCATGAGGATAATAATCCCCCACCGTTGCCAATCCCACCAATTCCAGCATGGCATCGATATCGACATCATGAGGGCCCGGTTTTTTAATCGCTTTTTCTTTAAAGACAAAACGGAGGTTTTCCCGCACGGTCCGCCAGGGCAACAATCGTGGTTCCTGAAAAATGTAGGAGATCGACTGGAAATTAATCCCTTCAATGGTCCCGCGATCCGGCTGTTCCAAACCGCTACAAAGATTTAGAAGGGTGGTTTTTCCTGATCCGGATGGTCCCAGAATTCCGGTTATTTTGTTTTTTTCAAAGACCAGATTAAAGTTTTCGAAAATCGTCTCTTCCCCATATGTTTTACTAAGGTCTGTTATGATAATGGACATTGACCATCCCCCTTTCGACTATTCCCAATCATATAAAGGGTAATCTTCTCGATGGCAAGACTGCAGATCACAATCACCAGGGTCCAGGAAAAAAGCAAATCGGTTTCCAGATATATTTTTGAATAATAAAGATTCATTCCGATCGATGGCAGGGCATTGGCCAGCACCTCGGCGGTGACGGTAACCTTCCAGCCCAAGCCGATAGCGTTCATCAAAGCTGAAACCGCATAGGGTTTTACTGAGGGTACATAAATATCGCGGATGATTTTTGATTGTTCCACATTATAAATTTTTGCCATATCCAGCAGCTTTTTATCAGTGGCTCGTACCCCCTGCACCACGTTTGTCCAGGTTACCGGAAAGCAGATGAGAAAGGTGACCACCAGAGGCACCAGACCGGAGGCAATCCACAGATTAATCAGAATAATTACCGAAACCACTGGTAGCGATTTGATGGTACTGACGAAGGGATTCACAAGCTCGAAAAAAGGCTTGTTGAGCCCCCCGGCCAGACCCAGCACCAGACCCAGCACTACCGAAATCAAAACGCCGCCAAAAACCCGCAGTAAGGTGACCCCAATACTCACAAAAAACTCAAAATCCCCAGCCAGGATGAGTACTCCTGCCAGGGTTTTAAGCGGCGATGGCAATACCAATGGGCTGTTGACCCATTGGGCTGCCAGGGCCCAAAGGAGTACCCAGAAAAGGGCCACTCCTATTTTACCAATTATTTTTTTTAATGGTTTGTCCTGCTTATTTTCCAAGAACGTAGAAATCTTCACCCGGAACTTTTCCTCCAACCGCTTTTGGTTCAAATCCAGCTAAGATGGTATAGTATTCATTCAGGGATTCCTGAGCATCTTTAACCGGAATAAAGACGATATTACAATTCGGTATCGCTTTTTCGGCCAGGGCTGCATCAGCCATAATTCCCGCTGCAACGATATTTTTAGCGCCCTCTGCGGGATTTTCATTCACTGAATTGATGGACGCTTCGTAGGCTTCCATGAATTTGTCCAGCACCTTAGGATTGGCTTGTGCCCATTCCTTATTGACAACCACTGCCGTCATCTGCAATTGGGAACCATTGCTGGCGTCTTCCCAGGCTTTTGACATATCTACTGCTACTTTAATATTCGGTTTTTTTGTTGTGATTGTGGTTACAAATGGTTCCGGAAGCATCGCAATGGTGGCCTGTCCGGCAGCCAATTGCGTTACTGCTTCACTGTGTTCGGCCACATAGTTAATGGTGACATCCACGCCTGGGGTCAAGCCATTTTTTTCCAGTAAGTAGTTCAGCACATATTCCGGGGTCGAACCCTGTCCACTGCCAAGAATGGTCTTTCCTTTTAAATCAGCGATACTGGTAATACCGGCAGATTCATCAGCCACAATATACAACACCCCCAAAGTATTGACAGATCCCAGAACAACCTGACCTTCGGTTTTATTAAACAATACTGCCGCTAAATTACTAGGCAATGCGGCGATCTGGAAGTCACCGCTGATCACACTGGCGGTCAATTGATCGGGAGCTCCAGCCACAGTAATTTCTGTGGTAATATTTTCGCCCAGATCCACGCCGTTGACAATCATTTCTGCCATTCCCATTCCGGTTGGTCCGGCCAGGGTTCCGACTTTAACCGTTTGCGGTTCGGCTGGCTTTGCCTGACAAGCAGTAAAACCTAGGATCATCACCATCATCAAACCAGCCAGGATCATTAATTTCTTAGCATTCATTTTTTGACTCATTTTCTTTTTCATCTTTTCTTCCTCTTCCTTTTTCTTTGATACCGCTTCACATCAATCTCATTTGTCCGGTAAACGGTATTCGTTTCAATAGTAATCATTCTAACATGAAGATAGTTTATTTAAAAGAAAAAGAAGGTGGAAAAATTCGATTTTTTGATCTGACTCTTTTAAATTGGCCGACGGAATGCAATACACTCTTTTCTTTTAATGAAACGACAGCCCGTCTTAATAAATCTATTTGCAAGCCAGGCCTATAAATTCCAAAATCATCCCCCACCAAAATCCCATTCAAAGATAAATATAAGGTTATCTCAGGTTAACTGTGATATAATTCATTCAGCAATTATTTAAGTCTTTATACTGAGTCTTTATGACGATGCAGCGTAACACGCTTATAAATATCCAAGGAGAATTCCATGAAAAGTAAAACAAAACACCGCCTGGCTTTGTTCGGTATTGTGCTGTCGCTATTATTCGTACCATCCCCGATCCTGGCCAATGCAGCCGTCCAAACCGATGACAGTCCAAATTCCAGCAAAGTGAGGGTGCAAGAACAGATGACCATCAATACCCTATCTGAAATTCCCGATGTGGGCAGTAATGGCAATATCGATCAGCAGGTCGTTATTATTTATAAAAATATCAGCCCCTTTAATGTTCAAAGTCTCTCTTTATCCACCAATGAGATCGCATCCGGGGAAACCGTATCAGATCGGGTGGACGTATTAGAGATAAAAAACGATGTGGACATTGACGCGTTTATCAAAACCATGAATGAAAACCCCAATGTTCTGGTCGCTGACCGCAATCGTGTAATAAGAACTTTTTCGCTGCCTGATGATCCCTACGTGACCGATGGCAAAGCCTGGCAATTCCAGAGTATCGGTACTGATAAAACCTGGGATCAGGTAGTCAACTCCGAAACCATCGGCGTTGCGGTTTTAGATACCGGGCTCAATACCAATCATCCGGATCTGGCCGGCCGGATTATTTCTGGTTATGACTATGTTACTAAAAGCACCGAAATCACTGATCAAGATGGCCACGGCACCATGGTCAGCGGTTTTATTGCTGCTACCGCCAATAATGGCATTGGCCTATCCGGGGTAGCCGGTACCGCCGATGTGAAAATTGCACCCTACCGGGTTGGCACAAAAGGTCTCACCGTTGCCAATATCTGTGCCGCCTTGATTGATGCTGCCGATCGTTCCGAAATCAAGGTCATTAACATGAGCTATGGCGGTTATGAGTATAATAACAGCGAAGCCGCCGCTATTCAATACGCCAAAGACCGGGGCAAGGTGCTGGTTGCTTCAGCCGGCAATGAGGGCGAGCCAACTGATCCGGAAAGGGGATTGCCTTCTTATCCCGCTTCCTATGATGGCGTTATTTCGGTGGCTGCCACCACCCTTTCCAATAACCGGGCCTCTTTTTCACAATATAACACTATGGTGGATCTGGCTGCCCCCGGAGAAAATGTTTATACCACCTCCTTTACCGGCGGTTATACCACAGATAGCGGAACCTCTTTCTCATCGCCGATTGTTGCCGGAGCCTGCGGTGTGTTACTGGCTGCCAATAGCAGCTTAAGTGCCAGTGATGTGGAAACAGTTCTAACTACCACCGCCCTGGATCTGGGCGATCCGGGCAAAGATGATTATTTTGGTCATGGTTTGATCCAACTGGATCAGGCCCTGGCAAAGGTTACAACCGACAAGCCTTTAGCAGCTCTGTATAAAACGCATATTCAAAATATTGGCTGGGAACCGGATTTTAAAAGAAACGGTGAAACCAGCGGTAGCTCTGGTTTCGGTTACCGGTTGGAAGCTATAAAAATTGATCTGGATAATCCCGGCTATGATGTGGGTGTTACCTATCGAACCCATATCCAGGATATTGGCTGGCAGGAATGGCGATATAATGGTGACCTCAGTGGAACATCCGGCGAAGGCCGCCGGCTCGAGGCGATACAGGTTAAACTGACCGGCGCCGATGCTGATCAATTTGATCTCTATTATCGTACCCATGTCCAAAACCTGGGCTGGCTCGGCTGGGCCGCTGCTGATGAACAATCCGGTACTGCCGGCTATGGTTACCGCCTGGAAAGTATTCAAATTATGGTGGTCCCCAAAGGGACCCCCTTTGATACCTCTGGCGATTCGTTTATCACCAACCCGTCCTGATCTTACTACTGCTTAATATCTAACTAATTTAATAACAATCGATTTAAAGCCGACTGGAAATTCAATTTCCAATCGGCTTTTATTATTTTAGAGTTAATTATTCGATTGATTTTAGTGATTCCACCATACTGATTCGTTTGATAATCGGCGTCATCAGAATATTGACAATAAAGGTAAAGGCCAGGGTAAAGACCACGGAATAGATAAAACTGGTGGGCTCAATTTCCCGGGCGAACATGGCGATATCGGTTTCCACGGTGGTGATGATAAAGCCATCAAGCAGAACACCTAAGAATAAGCCAACGACGATTCCAATCACCGAAAGTACTATATTTTCCCGGAAAATGTATTTATACACCTCCATGTCATAAAATCCCAGTACCCGGATGGTGGCAATTTCCCGGACTCGCTCGGAAATATTGATATTGGTCAGGTTGTATAAGACAACCGCTGCCAGGGCTCCTGCGGAAATCAGCATCACCACGACCACAATGCTCAAACTGCTGAGGCTGTCTGATGATGACTTGACGATATTACCAGTGAAGTTCACCGCCACCACGCCTTCTTTGGCCAGCCATTCATTGGCAATGGCATTTTCCAGGTCAGTTGAGGTGTCAGGAATATTAACATAGGCCATATTTACGGTCAGAGGTTTTCCAAAGGCTTCTTCGTAAACCGCCGGGGACAGATAGAGATAGTTCTCCAGATAGTTTTCGGTGATGGCACCCAAAACCACCTCATGACTTTCATCATCATTAAAGATCCGGATGGTATCGCCCACCTTCAGGCCCAGGCTGTTCGCGACTTTTTCTGATAAAACAGCACCAGCCGCTTCCAGATTAATGGCTTCTCCCGATTTCCGATCTTGCAGGTGAATAAAATGATCAATCTTCGCAGCTGTTTCCGGCACAAATAGATAGGCCGCTTTACCAGTCTCTGTTCCGGCTTTTTCAATGGTCATTTTGGCTTGATGAGCTAACATGTTTTCACTAAACCGGGTATCATTATCCAATATTCTTTTGAAGTCAGCCTTTTCGGACAGGGTCTCTTCATTTTTTAAGGCCATGTAGCCATCAAAAACGGTTATGTTCTCAAACTGCCGGGGGATCATCGAGAAGATTGCATCCTGCAACCCGAACCCGGCTAAAATCAGAGCGGTACACCCGGCAATGCCAATCACTGTCATAAAAAACCGACCCTTATAACGCAACAGGTTTCGAGCGGTGACCTTTTCAATAAAACCCAGCCGTTTCCAGATAAAGGGTATACTTTCAAGAAAAATCCGTTTTCCGATCTTCGGGGCTTTGGGGCGCATCAGTTCCGAAGGGTGCTCTTTCAGCTCATAATGGGTAACGATCAGGGCCGCTGCCACGGTACAGGAAATCGCAATTAAACAGGAAACGATAATCGGCAACCATGGTGGCGCGATGATTAAATCGGGAACCTGATAGAGCAGTCCGTAGGCACCGGCGATTAAATGCGGCAGGGTGTTGATACCAACAACCAAGCCGATCACTGAACCGATACTGCCCGCTAACAAAGCATAGACAAAAAACTTCGCACCGATCTGATAATGTCGGTATCCCAATGCTTTTAAGGTTCCAATCTGGGTCCGTTGTTCTTCCACCATCCGGGTCATGGTGGTGAAGGATACCAGTGCTGCCACCAGCAGAAAGATCAGCGGAAACACGCCGGATATATTGTCAATCCGCTGGGCATCTTCGCCGTAACTGGTATAACCGGGATTATCATCACGGTTGAACAGATACCATTTTCCAAACTCCAGGTCACCAATTTTCGCCTCGGCCGTGGCCAGCTCATTGGCAGCGTTGGTCAGTTCGGCCTCACCCTCTGCCCGTTTCTGCGCCAGCTGGGCTTCTCCATCACGGAGCTCCGCCCAGCCAGCTTCTAATTGATCCTGAGAGGCAATCAGAGTATTCAGTCCTTCTTCCCGACCCGCCTCAAAGGCTGCAATTCCGGCCTTCAGCTGGTTCTTGCTGGCAGCCAGAGTCGCCCATCCAGCCGACAGCTTATTCTCGCCGTCGATAGCCGCCTGGGCAAGGGCCGCTTCGGCCTGGGGCAGGGTTGCTTCCAATTCGGCCAGCTGGGTTTTCATTCCCGCCAATTGGGCCTGAAAGCCGTAGATCTCATCAATGCCCTGCTGGACCTGGTCTTTTCCGGCGTAAGCTTGATCTAACCCTGCTTCAACTCCGGTAATCTGGCTGATAAGCTCCGCCAGCTGGGCTTCCAGAGCGGCCAGCTGAGCCTGATGATCTGGGGCGGCCGGATCCAGATTCTGAATCTGAGCTTCGACTCCCGCCTTCATGGTCGCCAGATTTGCCAGGGCACTTTCGCCCTCGGCTATCTGGGTTTCCAGCGCGGCCAATTGGGCTTCCAGCGCCGGTAACTGATCGGAGGGATCCTGGGCTTCCATTTGAGCAATGCCACTTTTTAAATCGATGATACCCTGGCGCAGGGTTTCCAGTTGGGTTTCACCCTTGGCCAACTCCTGTTTTAAGGTAGCGGCGCCATTGATCAGATCGGTCTCACCCTGGACGATCTGATTCCGGGCATCATCAAGCTGAGCCTGGGTCTGGGCTATGGTGAAGTTATATTCATCCCAACCGGCACTCAGTGCCGCTTCTCCGTCAATTAACTGGTTTCTGGCATCGGCCAGACTGGCCTCGCCCTGGGCAATGCCCTCATTAAACTGGGTCACCCCATCGTTGTACTTGGCCCGGCCCTTATCCAGTTCAGCCTGGGCCTTGGCCAGAATATCGGTATGATTAATTTCCAGTTGCTGAAGGCCCAAAGCTTCAAATTGTTTCTCCAGTGTGCCAATCATTTCTTCGTATTCTGCTGAAAAGGGATTAACTCCGTCGGCTGAGGCCTGAGACAAGAGATACACTTCGGTGAAACGTTCAAAAGCAAAATTATCAGCGGGGATAAAACCGTAATAATCCACTTCACCCCGGCCGACCGTGGTACTGCCCCGCTCAATAGAGACAAACTGCGGCGATCGGACAAAACCGACAATGGTGAATTGATCCCGTTTGATCGATTCAGACAAAGCTTTATCGCCCACCTCCGGGTATAGCTTGATCATTTCGCCCAGTTGATAAATATGGCTGGAAACCCCCATTCCCTTATCTTCCTGGGGTTGTTCCATCAGAATTTCGCCGGCATTTTCCGGCAACCGACCTTCTACCAGCACCGGCTGATTCAGGACCTGGTCTGACTGGTAGGCCATCAGTTTGATGACCGGCCGTTTATCGCCCCGCTCAATGATCACATCCGCCGAATAGCTGGGCATCACGGTTGCCACCCCGGGGGTGTTCTTAATGGCATCCACATCCGCCGGCAAAAATCCATAGGTCGAAACCAACCGCATATCCATCAGCTGCTGGTTCTGATAGTACTCACTGACTGTATATTTCATGCTCGGACCGGTTGTTTTAACCCCCACAAAAAAGCAGATCCCCAGAGCAATGATGGCGACAATGGATAAAAAACGGTTGATCGATTTTTTTATTTCTCTGAATGTATCTTTCTGCAATGCTTTCATTGGTATGTCCTTTATTATAAAATTTTATCTAAAACAGTGCTGCTGATTGATCAGCCCAAGCTGTCCAACATCGATCAGCTCTTTTAATCATGTTTATTTACATTTTACCATGTTTTGATTAAGAAAACACCCAAATCCCCGTTAAAATAATTCACTTATCAGTGAATGCTGATATTTTCATTCATAGTAATCAACCCGATTATTTTTTCCTTCACTGGGATGCCAGTCAGATCAGTGAGGGCTTGGGCATAAAGACTGATCTGAATTTGATAGCCTTTAATCGTCTCTTCCCGCTGATGGAGATCTTTAAAATAATCGGTCTTATAGTCGATAATGACCCATTGATGATCTTCGATAAAGGCACAGTCAATAATCCCCTGAACGATAATTTTTTCTGGTATCCCCGCCCATTCGGTCCGGATCTCAGCTGGATCAACGGCATAATTAAAGGGTATTTCCCGCCTGATTTGCGCTGCCGACAGCAGCCTGATTCCCAGGGTGGAGGTGTAAAAGCTGATCAATTTATCAATGCTGATGGTCCGAGCCAATGCCTCTGGCAAAAATTCTTTTTGGATCAGGGCTTCAATCTGGTTGGCCAGGTATTTTTCCAGAAAGATTGGCAATGCTGACTGGCCATTTTTTAACAATTCGTTCCGGATGGGTTTTAAATCGACTACTTCCATTAACAGATGGAGCGCAGATCCCCGTTGGGCGGCCGTGAAATCAGTCTGTTTTTGTTCCAGAAACTGGGGCTGCTCCTGTTTTCGGGAAAGGGTCCTGAACGATTCGGGCGGTTCAGCCTGATCGTTTTTTTGATAGTCTTTAATTTCGGTCACACTCATCTTACTGGGCAGGACATTCTCGGCCTTGGCCGGATAGCGGAAATCCAGACGCTGGTGAATGGCCTCCCGGTCGGCTTGAGAAATACTGATGGGGGCCATTTCTGCTGCTGTTTCCGGAATATCCCGCTCCGGTAACACGTCAGCATTCTCTAACGGTGCTTCGCCTTTCCTTGCTGTGGTAAGCTGATCAGCCTGGTGGTAGGCAATGCTGAAATCTGCCAACTCCAGATTGGTCTGCCCCGGATCTCGACCAGCTAATACCCCCATCATTACCCAGTCCAGCAAACTGGCGGCATTGAGGAGGTGGTATTCATCCGGCTCATTATGCCATTTTTGCCAGGCCCTGTCGCGGTTTTTTACGGTCCCGACGATCATCAGTTTTTCCTCGGCCCGGGTCATCCCAACATACAGCAGCCGCATTTCTTCGGAAAGCATTTCCATATTGCTCTGGGCTTTGCAGACCTCTTTGGCCAGGGAATTATGTTTATAGCGTTTTTCCAGATTGACATAATCGGGACAGATGCCCAAATCCTTATGAAATAACACCTGGTTGTAATTACTGCGCTTATTGAAGCCTTTTCCGGTTCCGGTTAAAATGACGATCGGAAATTCCAGGCCCTTGCTTTTATGGATCGTCATCAACCGCACTACCGCCTGATCATTGCCGACCATCGCTGGTGGTGAAATATCCTGTTTGTGTTTTTTCATGTTCTCGACAAAGCGAATAAATTGATACAGCCCTTTCAGGGTCGATTTTTTATAGTCCCCAGCCCGTTTCAACAAGATTCGTAAATTGCACTGCCGCTGTTCACCACCGGGAAGGGCGCCAACAAAGGCATAATAACCGGATTCCAGATAGATTTTCCAGAGAAAATCTTCTACCGCCATCAGCTTGGATTGATACCGCCAATCGCTCAGTTTTTGATAAAAGGCCCCCAGTTTTTGGGACAGCTCGTCACTCTCTTCCTGGCAATAAGCTTCCACCGCCTGATAAAAGAATCCCTGGGGATGGGCAATCCGCAGCCGGGTACATTCGGTGGTGGTAAAATTGCCGATCGGCGAGGTCATAATGCTCAGCAATGGCAGATCCTGATGCTGGTTATCCATCAGGTTGAGCAGGTTTAAGATCATCGTGATTTCCAGCGACTCGTAGTAATTGGTACCGCCGTCAAAATAGGTGGGAATCCCCATTTCACTGAAGACCCTGAGATAAACGTCCCCTCTTCCGGCAACACTGCGCATCAATACGCCAAAATCACCATAGTTGATAGCCCGCTCCTGATTATGGCGGGTATCAAAAAAAGTGGTGCCTACCAGTGTCTGAATCTGATTAGCCACAAAGCGGGCCTCGACTTCTACGGCGGTCAGATCTTCCCGGTCTTCGTCATCATAAATCTGCAGATCACCGGCCTCAGCTTCCTTTGTTTGCTCTTCAATGATATGGATCGCGGTTTTTTGATAGGGTCCTTCATGGGGCAGCCCCTTGTTAAGCCGGGCCTGTTCGTCATAATTTATTTCCCCCAGCCCGGTGCTCATGACCTGCTCAAAAATGGCATTGACCCCGTTGATCACCCCCTGGGCAGAGCGGAAATTCTGATTGAGCGTAACCAGACTGTCGTTGGGGTTTTCATCCCTGCCAAAGCTTTCATACTTACCGATAAAGATGGTCGGATCAGCCAGTCGAAAGCGGTAGATACTCTGTTTTACATCGCCGACCATAAAATAATTATTAGCCCGGACAATCCGCTGGAGGATCGTTTCCTGCATTTCATTGGTGTCCTGATATTCGTCCAGAAAAATATAGCGATAGCAGCCGCGGACCTCATCAGCCACTTCCGGATCCATTAGAACTTTAAGGGTCAGCTGTTCCAGGTCATTGTAATCGACCAGATTTTTCTGGGCTTTTTTCGCCTGAAAGGCAGTCCAGAATTTCTGCGTCAGTGCGACCAGATCGGCCATCGGTTTTTTCAGATCATTGAGTTCCTCGACCATTTCAGCCATATTGATGGCAAAACGTTTCTGCAGTTTGGTAATACTGGTCTTGGCTTCATCCCGATATTTTTTGATCTGCTCATTAAGTTCTTTATCCGCTTTAGCCGCCCCTTTAAAGCGCTCGTAGCTCAGGTTTTTTAAAGCTTCCAGCCCCTGCACCAGATCGGCTTGCAGCGTTTTTTCCAGGGTTTCCAGCATCAGTACTTCACCTTTTAGCTGCTCATGGGTTTTCTCAAAACCGGCAGCAATACTGATCTCCCTGGCTTTAATGGCCGCATCCAGGGCGCCCTGAAGCTCAGTTTTAATTATATTTTTTAAGGAGCTTCCCCACACCGAGGTTTCCAGGCTTTTTTGATCGCAATCAAACAGCGCCAGGGCCTGGTGGCTCCAACTTTCGGGGTTGGGCTGGGTGGCCAGAAAGCGATACAAGGTTTCCACCGTGTCTTTTAATGCCTGATCATTTTTATTGCCACTGTATTTCTCAATTAAATCCAGAAAATCAATGGCCGGTTCGCTTTTATCCTGACCCTCGCCAGGCTCTTCCCCATTATTCTTTACCATATCTTTATTAGCGATCGCCAGCTGGTATTCATCTTCAAAAACCTCTTCCAGGGTTTCTTTGAGCATCAGCGCAATTTCAGTATCGTTGCCAATGGCAAAGCCGGGATCGATGTTGCCCTGATGAAAATACTGGCGTAAAACGCTGAGGCAAAAAGAGTGAAGGGTGGAGATTGAAGCCCCCCCTAGAATATTCATCTGTTTCATTAAAAAGCTGCGGTCATTTTCGGGGTTTTCCAGTTCCCGGGCTAAAGCCTGGCTGAGACGGTTTTTCATTTCGCCGGCGGCGCCCCGGGTAAAGGTCAGTATCAACAATTCATCAACGCCGACCTTTTCTTCGAGAACAATGCGAATAATCCGCTGGATCAGCAGGGCTGTTTTGCCTGATCCGGCCGCGGCTGAAACCAACATGTTGGTTTCCCGGTTTTCGATTGCTTTTAGCTGATCACTGGTCCATTTCATCGCTTTCACCTTCCTGAATTAATGTAAAAAACTGCTCTTTCTTCATCGCTGCTTTGAGCACCTCATAACCACCCCGGGTGATCGCATCATCAAACTGGCAGATGCCCTTGTAATCGCAATACTGACAGGCATAATCATGACCTTTTTTATAGGGTCGGATCTTGATATCACCCTCATAAATGTTTTTGATCTGACGGACCACGGTTTTGCGGACATAGTCGATAATACCGGCAAATTCTTCCCGGTTCAGTTTGAATTCTGACCGGTAAACCGGCAGAATATCGGATGTTTTAGCATCCGCTTCATGATCCATCGCGGCGATAACCATTTCGTCGTCCAGTAGCAGCCCATTGAGTTTAAAGGACTTATTGATGGCCGCCAGAACATTCTCGCCAAAATCCAACCGCGGCATCGGGTCATCGACATAAAAGTAGAAGGTTCCGCCCGGCAGAATATCCTCAGCCGGAATGACGGTCATCGCCCCATCCAGATAGACCAGCAATTGCAGTGAAAGGCCATAATAGATATCATCATAACCCAGTTTCTTGCTGCCGGTTTTATAGTCGATTACCTTGACCCAGGTATGACCGTCTTTTTCATAGAGATCCAGGCGGTCGATCTTGCCATAAATCTTCACCTCGCCCAGTTTTGCATCCGGCAGGCTGATCTCCTGTTCAAAACTGAACTCAGTAGCCTGGGGTTCAAAATCCCCGGCACATAGCTGTTGTACCAGGATATCAATGGACTTTTTGCCGACCCGTTCCAGTTTTTTTCCCAGATACTGATTTTGGCCAGTACTATTAAAGACATTGGTTTTTATCTGTGGCAGACAGCTTTCCATCACTCCTTCCAGCAGGTTATCGCGCTTGCTCTTTGGCAGGGTGCGCAGATCCAGTTTCTGTTCCTGCACGACCCGAAAAAAGCCGTCAATCAGTTCATGGAGCAGGGTGCCGATTTCTGGCGCCGCAATATTATAAACCGGTCGACTCTCGGGTTTTAAGCCATATCTGACATAATGGGAAAAGGGACATTGGCGGTGGGTTTCCAAGCGGGTAATACTGGTCCGCAGATTTTTGCCGTAGAGCACAGCCGCCTCGGTTCCGGTCATGGCCTGGGAAACCCCGCTATAATTCAGGGCCTCCGTCAAACTGTGAATCTGTTGCTGGTAATTCGGGTTATGCTGATACCAGGCTTGTACTTCTGCCCACAAGGCTGCTTCCTGCGGCCTTACAACGGACTCGGTCCGGCTGTCGCGAAGATGGCTGATCAGATGCCAGAGCGTCGCGTCTGGGGTGCTGAGGGTATTCCAGAATGCCGCCACCCCATCATTAAGGGTTGAGACGATCTCGATTGTCGGAAAGATTCCCAGAATCTGGCTGAGTAGAATACTGGGCTGCTGGCTATTGCCTTCCAGATCGGCTAAAGCCCAATGGAGAGCCAATCGGGACTGAGGCTTTGTCAGCAGATCATAAACCAGAAACCGTTCCTGATCCATCTGAAAACTGCGATTGTTTTGCAGTTGGATCTGGTGCGCCCCGAGAATCTGCCGTTCCAGATCTGAGAAAAGGTTGGGCTCACTACCAGCGCCGGGGATTTTGCCTTCGTTCAATCCAAAAACAACCAGAACCTCAAAGGCCGAGCTGCGGCTCCGGCGCAGATCAGTGATGCTGACATAGTCCCGATAAGGCGGGATGATTCCCAGACGATAGCCCTGAAATCCGCTTTTTAGAATCCGCAGGTATTCTTCACTGCTGGTTTCATCATTTCCCATGGTTTCGACAATCTGATCAAAAACCTCCATCAGAATATTCCAGATCTGGTGGTAGATTTCCATAGCTTCATAATTACCGGCTTCTGACAGCTGTTCCACCAGAGCCTCGATTTTTTCCGGGGTTTTGATCGTGACCAGAAATTCATAGAGGGCTCGGGTATAATCCTGACAGGTCTGGCTGGCCTTCAGCTCTGCTTTGAGCTGGGTCAGGGGGGTAATCAGTTTAACCCGCAGCTCATTAAGGCTGCTAAGCTCCAGGGCCGGATTCTGGCTGATTTTGGTAAATTCCTGGTCCCATTGTTTGCCCCGAATGCCAAACTCCAGGGCGTAGTTTTCCAGATCTTCGCATTCGGACAGGGTAATCGGTGAAAAGCCGGTTTTAACGAAACCAAAAATATCATCAAAGCGGTAATTATTCTGGATCGCCTCCAGGGCCGTCACGACTGCTTCGACCAGATGGTTATCCCCGATGGCGCGCAGATCATCCATAAAATAGGGGATCTGATACTGGGCAAAAATACGCTTGATAATGCTGCCGTATTCATCGAGATCACCGGCCAAAACCACCATATCGCGAAAGGACAGACCTTCTGCCCGAATCAACTCAAGAATCTTGCGGGCCCCCATTTCCACCTCTTCCCAGGTATTCTGGCATTGGGTCAGGCTGATCTGGTTAACCACTTCCGGGTATTCCAGCTTGGGATAAGCAAAGAGATTGGCCTCCAGATGGGCCAGCTCCGGACTTTTTTGATTTTGTTTTGAGATTTGTTCCAGTTTGAATGAAACCCCTGCTCTGGCTCCGATTTCTTTGATGGTATTCATGGTATTGGCTGTTAATTGAAAAACTTCCTGATCCCGTGCTGATGGATCCGGGTCCCAGGGCAGGGCAATATGGACTTCTTTAGCTGTTTCCACCAGATTTCCAATCATCCGGTAATCCTGGGCGGAGAAATTCTGAAAACCATCGATCCAGATTTCACTATTCTGCAAAAACTCTGCCGTTGGTATTTTCTCGCAGACGAAATTTCGAAAGTCTTCTTCATCTTTACGGTCATCTCCCAGCAATTCCTGGAAATGGCGATAGATTTTAATCACATCCCCCAATTTCTGAGGCATGATCCCCTGATTCAAGGTTTTTTGGGTTTCCTCCAAATTTTCCGGGGCAATCTCATTCTGCTTGAGTTCACCAATCAGATCGGCAATACTGATCAGAAATCCGGGTTTTTTAACACTGGAACGATAAATCGTCAATTGCTCCTGAACATCCCCCAAGGTTTTTTGGAGCAGCATATTTTTCCCGTGGCTATCCATATAGGTCTTGGTCAGACCGCCGGTTTCCTGCAGCACCCGATTCCCCAGCCGCTTGGGACTCAATACTTCCACGTTCAACAGCCCAGCCAGCCGATTAGCCTTGATCAGGGCCTCCTCGGCACCCAGGGTAAACTGTTCCGGAACCATTAAATAGAGTTTTTCTTTGCCCGCCTCTAGCGCCGCACCGATCTGGTGATAGACCGCCTCACTCAAAAGCTGAGATTGCCGGCCCACGATCATCGTAATTCCCATCCGTTTTTCCTTTCTCCATTTTACATCACGAATTATCCGCTATTTTAAAAAATCACCATCCTTATTATAAAAGATGGTGATCAAAACTGTCGATAGATACAACGTAGTACCGACAATTGTTATATCATGTTGTACGCATCGGAGCGGACACGGCATCGCCTGTCCGATTCCGCAGCGTACAACAGATTAACAATTGGTCGGTACGGCAACATTACGTGCACCCTTATTATACGGTCACAAAACCTACTTTTTTGCGCACCTTTGACAGGGTTCGCCAGGCAATCTGGGAAGCCTTTTCGGCATGGACATGCATAATCTGTTCCAGATAAGCCTTCTCACTCAGCAGCCGATGATACTCGTTTTGAACCGGTAGCAGGGTATCGGCGACCGTTTCGCCAACAGCCAGCTTGAAATCGCCATAGCCCTTACCGTCAAATTCCCGGGTGATTTCCTCGAGGCTTTTTCCAGTGGCACAGGAATAGATTTCCATTAAGTTGGAAACCCCGGGCTTTTCTTCGCGATTATGATAAACGGCCATATCCGAATCGGTGACGGCCCGTTTAAACTTTTTGACAATGGTCTTAGAGTCATCCAGTAACGAAATAAAAGCATTGGCGTTTTCATCTGACTTGGACATTTTTCGGCCTGGTTCCTGAAGACTCATGATCCGTGCTCCGGACTCGCCAAAATATGCTTCCGGCACCTTGAAGACATTGCCGAAATTCTGGTTAAAACGAATGGCGATGTCCCGGGCCAGTTCGACATGCTGGCGTTGGTCATTGCCCACCGGTACTAAATCGGTTTGATAAAGCAGAATATCGGCAGCCATCAGCACTGGATAGTCAAAAAGACCAACCCGGATATTTTCTCCCTGCTTTTGGGATTTATCTTTAAACTGAGTCATCCGGCTCAGTTCGCCCATATAGGTTGAACAATTTAAAATCCAGGCCAGTTCCGAATGCTCCGGCACCATCGATTGGACATAAAGAATCGATTTTTCGGGATCAATGCCCAGTGCTAACAGCAACGCAATCGACTCATAGGTCCGTCTGCGCAGATCGGCCGGATTTTGAGGCATGGTGATGGCATGAAGATCCACCACACAGAAAAGACTGCGATAGTCCTCCTGCATCGTTACCCAGTTTTTCATGGCGCCAAAATAATTGCCGATGGTAAAGGTTCCCGATGGCTGAATGCCACTATATACTATTTTTTTTACTGGTGCTTCTGTTGTCATAGTTACTCCTTATTTTAATGGCAGTTCATTCTTAGTATCAAGCAACTGCCATGATCTCTTTAAAATGCTGTGATCAGCTGAATCAGGGTAGGTTCAGTTCTGTCAGTTCCAGAGCATCACAATCAAGTTCCAATTCTTTGATCATTCGCTCGAAAATATCATAATCGGCGGTGGTCAGAATTTTGGTGCTGCCCACCTCGTCCTGGGTGTTGAAATAGTTAAACTCGGTCAGGTGTTTGTTTAGCTGCCGAACCAGGCCATTGGCCGGGTTGATCAGCTCCAACTCCGGGTACATCTGTCGAATCGTGACTGCCACAATCGGAAAATGGGTACACCCCAGTAGCAGTTCTTCAATGACGATGCCTTTTTTGATGCCCTTTAGTAAAATTGGTTCAACGGCTTCACGAATATTATTTTTTAAAATTTTCAAATCACCTTGACCATCATTGATAACCTTGGCCAGGGTATGGGTTCCCTGGGCAATATACTCGACCTCCCGGGTCCACAGCTCCAGTTCCTTTTCATAGCCCCGATTTTTAACCGTGGCTGTGGTAGCGATCAGTCCTACCAGGCCGCGGTCCCGCCAGTTGAGGGTTTCCTGAACACCAGCTTCGATGACGCTGAACAGCGGTACCCGGGCGCTCAGTTCAACAATCAGAGATGACAGGGTATTGCAGGCTAAAACCACGGCTTTAACCCCTCTATTTTCCAGATCACTGATTATCGTATTGGCCAACATGATCAACTCGTCATTTTCCCGCTCGCCATAGGGCATCCGCATCGAATCGCCAAAATAGAGATAATTTTCATTGGGCAGTCGGTCTTGCAGTGCTTTCAGGACGGTAAAACCACCGATACCCGAATCGATGACGCCAATGGGTCCATTGTTGTCCATCTTTTCACTTCTTTCCTGATTGATCACGGAAGATTATTCCTTTTTCCTCACTCATGTCGTCAATGATTGCCAAAGATTCCAAAGCGATTCCCTGCTGTCGGATCAATGCCCCACCATCCTGAAAGCCTTTTTCAATGGCAATGCCGACACCCACCAGGGTGGCACCGGCCTGATTAATTAATTCGATTAAGGCTTCGACCGCCTTGCCATTGGCCAGAAAATCATCGATAATTAAAATACGATCCGTTGGGTTTAAATATTTTTTTGATACCATAATTTTATAGGCCTGCTGTTTAGTATAGGAATAGACATCACTGGAATAAATTTCCTCATCTAAATTTAGCGACACATATTTTTTTCCAAAAACCACCGGACAATAGTCAAAGTACCTGGCGGTACTGGTTGCAATGGCAATTCCTGATGTCTCGATGGTCAGGATTTTATTGACTCCCTCTCCGGCAAAGCGTTTGGCAAAAGCCTTTCCCATTTCTTCAAATAGTTCCACATCCAACTGGTGATTTAAAAAAGAATCCACCTTGAGGATTCCCTGGCCTTTGACGCGACCTTCTTGTCTGATTTTTTGCTCTAATAATTCCATTGACTGCTCCTTCGTATCCTAATCGAATTATTATAACATACTCTTATGGATTTGGACAACCACGATTCCACTCCGTTTCATCGCAGAAAGAAAGGCGGGAATTTCTTCCCGCCTCAGTTTAAAGTCAGCTTTATTGTTCTTTTTCTTTTTGTGCCGCAGCAATGACTTTTTCTGCAATGATCATCGGCGCTTCTTCGTAACGGACAAACTCCATGGCGAACTCGCCGCGGGCCTGAGTCATCGAGCGCAGCTCGGTGGCATACTTAAACATTTCTGCCAGAGGTGCCTCAGCCAGAATTCGTTGTTTTCCGCCTGATGCTGATTCCATGCCCATAATGCGTCCGCGTTTTTTGTTTAAATCGCCCATAATATCGCCCATATACTCTTCCGGTACGGTGATATCAATGTGATAAATGGGTTCCAGGATAACTGGCGCTGCTTCTTTCATACCTTTACGGTATGCCGCAGTAGCTGCCATTTTAAAGGACATTTCATCGGAATCCACGGCATGATAGGAACCATCGTATAAAGTCGCTCTGACACCGGTTACCGGATAGCCAGCCAGAACCCCTTCAATCATACAGTTTTCAAGACCCTTTTCAACGGCCGGAATAAAGTTTCGGGGTACCGCACCGCCAACAACCTTATCAACAAATTCAAACGGTGCATTCGGATCATTACCCGGTTCGAAATCAATCCAGACGTGGCCAAACTGGCCGCTTCCACCGGATTGTTTTTTGTGTTTTCCTTCTGCTGTTGCTTTTTTCTTAATGGTCTCCCGGTAAGGAACCTTCATGTCTACCAGATTGACATCAACCCCAAATTTCTGTTTCAGTTTTTGGGAAATAATTTCCAGATGCATTTCGCCCAAACCAGATACCAGGGTTTGCTTGGTTTCCTTATTACGGCTCACCGTCATGGTCGGATCTTCTTCCACCAATCGATGCAGTCCGGTGGCCAGTTTATCAATATCTGCCTTGGTTTTTGGTTCAATAGCCATGGCGATAATCGGTTTTGGTAATTCTATTTTATCATAAACAATCGGCGATTTGATGCTGGTTAATGTATCCCCGGTGACCGTATCATTTAACTTGGAAAACGCTCCAATATCCCCGGCTTCCAATTTTTCAACCTCGATCTGTTTGTTTCCTCTTAAAACATAAATATGATTAGCTTTTTCTTTCACTTCCTGAGTCGCATTATAAACCTCGACAGAATGATCAAGGACCCCTGACATCACTTTGAAAATTGATAACTTGCCAACATAAGGGTCAGCGATGGTTTTAAATACCAGTGCCGAAAAAGGTTCATTGTTGCTGCATTTACGTTCGATTTCTTTTTTATCACGAGGATCTTTCCCGACTTCAAATTTCCCCTTACCTGGCGATGGCAGATATTCAATAATCATATTTTCCAGGGTTTCAACGCCAATGTTTAAGGTTGCTGAAGTACATAATACCGGGATTATTTCACCGTTATCGATCCCCTGACGAATACCGGTATGGATTTCATTCCGGGTCAGTTCTTCACCTTCGAAATATTTTTCCATCAGACTTTCACTGGTCTGGGCTACTGACTCCATAATCATGTCCCGATAGGGTTCCAGTTCTGCTTTCATTTCGTCCGTGATGGGCACATCAAAGCAGCGGTTATCTTTTCTCTGGCTACCAGTTAAATCAACGATGTTAACAACACCATTCATCTCTTCGCCCTCACCCATCGGTAATTCGAACGGAACGACCTTATTACCAAAGGTTTCTTTTAACTCGTCCATGACCTTTGAAAAGGTGGCATTTTCCCGATCCATTTTATTAACAACGATGATTGCTGGAATATTTGCTTTTTCTAAAAGTTCAATGGCTTTTTCAGTTCCTACCTGAACGCCAGACAGAGCGTCAAGTACGATAACAACGCCATCAGCCACGCGAAGCGCCGCATAGGCATCCCCAATAAAATCAAAATAACCTGGCACATCAATAAGATTGATCTTATGTCCACCAAATTCTAAAGGAATAATAGATGATGAAATTGAAAACTTTCGTCTTTTTTCTTCTGGATCAAAGTCCGATAGGGTATTTCCCTCGTCAATTTTTCCCATACGATCAACGGCACCTGCATTAAATGCCAATGCTTCAGTCAAGGTTGTTTTTCCGCTCCCACCGTGACCTAGTATAAGAATGTTACGGATGTTCTTTGTTGGATACGTTTTCATGCTGTTTCCCCCTCGCTTATTTTGCCAATGATTTAATTGGTTTTTTTTGTATAAAGCTATTTTATAATATTTCTAAAAAATAATCTACAAAAAGATTTATTTATAGATCCTCTTTTATCTTTTTCATCACTTTCTTTTCAATGCGCGATACAGTCATCTGGGATTTATTAATATACTCTGCCACTTCCTTTTGTGTTTTTCCCCGGAAAAACCGCTGTTCCACAATAATCCGTTCGACCGGATTAAGTGACTGAATTTTTTGCTTTAAAAGATCAATGTTCTCAACATTTTCCATGTTGTTATCCAGGTTTCCCAATAGATCCATCAGACTTACTTCCTGGCCATCCTGATTGCTTTCGTATTCCATTGATAGCGATTTGGGATAATAAGCATTGCTGCTTTCCATGGCTTTGATTATGCTTTCCTCTGATATTTCCAGATAAACGGCAATTTCGGAGATGGTTGGCGACCGCATCAGTTTATGTTCAAGGGTTGTCCGGGTTTGATTAATTTCACGGTTAAGATCCTGCACCTTCCTCGGTATGCGAATCAGCCACTCCCGATCCCGGTAATAACGTTTAATTTCGCCAATTATCGTTGGTGTCGCAAAGGTATCAAACTCATAGCCGCGACTGACATCAAAGCGCTCCACGGCATACATCAAGCCTAAACAGGCAACCTGGAAAATATCTTCATTATCGCCACTTTTATGCCCATACTTTCGTGATAGAATCTTTGGTATATAAAGATAATTCTCGATAATCAGGTCCCTTAATTCGCGATCCCTGGTCTCTTCGTACTCGGCAAATAACTTTTTAACATCTTCTTTACTGATTTTTCGCTCATACTTCATGGGTCGTCGATAGGTTCTTTATCATGGTAATTGAGGTTCCTGATCCTTGCTCACTAATAATCTCCACCCTATCCATTAGTGATTTGATGATAAATAAACCAAAACCACCTAGTTGCTTGCCGTTTAGATCCGGCATCGCCACAGTCTCAGGTTCAAAACCGACGCCTCGATCTGTTACTGTAAAGACCAATTTCTGATTCTCCACAACATAGGTCAAATCATAAGTCGTATCCGGGTTTTTACTATGGTTTAAGGCGTTTGTACAGGCCTCGGATACGGCAACTTTTAAATCTTCCACATCACCTATGGAAAAACCCATATTGTTTGCTACTGACGCAATTGTAAGACGTGCCAGACTGACATATTCTGGTTTTGTTGGCAGTGTCAGTTTTATACTATCCATTCTTCTTCCCCTTCTCGATTTGCTTAATTAACAGGATTGTCCACGATTTCAATTATTTTATCAACCCCTGTAAGAGCTAATAATTTTCTGATATTAGGCCGGGGATTCATCATAATAATCTTTTGACCCAATTCTTTTGTTTTATTGCGGAGTTCAATTAAAACACCCATACCAGTACTGTCCATATAGGATAACTCGGAACAATCCAGAATAATTTCCGGTGCCTGTGTCTTTATTTTTTCTTCAATGGTTTCTCTGAATTTTTCAATAGAATAAATATCGATTTCGCCCCTAATGCTGACCATATTTGTTTTTCCCATTTCAATTATGTTCTTACTGTTCATATAATCTCCATTTCACAATTAATCGCTATCCAAAACTAGACCCAATGAGGTGTTCACCGTCATTGGGCCTAGGGCTGTAATCCACGGCCTATACCTTATCTTTTCTATTCCTGTTTTGAAAAACTCCCAAGCCTCTTTTTAGCACCGATGCAGCTTTCACCACTGGATCAATCACATCCTGCTTAATCGTATTCAAGGCTACTTCAACCTCATCTACCATCAAACTGGACTTATCCACAATATGAGCTGTCGATTTGGTTATTTCATCGGCATTTTCCATCATACTGCGAAGCGCCAGACGATTGTCTTCCATCAGCTTGGTGGTTGTGTCAAAGGTTGCCGCCAAACTTTTAAACAGTTTCACTAAATAAACCGTTCCAACCACAAAGGCAACCCCCACTAATAACAGAGCTAATTCCCACAAGCTAAAATTTAACGTTATCATTTATTGTTCCAACCCTTACGCTTCTTCTTTATCTGCAGTTTCAGCTTCTTCAGTCAATTCTGCTTCTTCTTTTTCTAGGGCTTCCAGTTCTTCGTTTAAATCAGCAATATCCTGTTCAACTTCATCCTGAATTTCCTGAATTTTGCTTTCGATCTGGTTTTTGTATTCATTAACCCGTTCAGTAAATTGTTCTTGCATGTCCTGGAATTGTTCTTTGAGATTTTCACCATATTCCACGGCTTGATCATAGGCATTGCCCAGGGCTTCTTCTGTGCCTTCAGCTAATTTTTTTCGGGTTTGCTCTCCAGCGTCAGGGGCCAATAATACACCCAGTGTTCCGCCAATGATGGTTCCCAGAAAAAGTCCGCCAACAAAATATAATTTGTTACTGCTCATTTTAAATTCCTCCACTTTTCATTGTGATATTTACTACATTTTACCTCAAAAGACCCTTAATTAACAGTTATTTATTTATTTTTTATTTCAAAGAAACTATTCGCCAAATTTATCATTGATTAATTGTACCAATGCGTCTACTGCTTCAGTTTCATCCTCGCCTTCGGCCTGAATTTCAATGGTTGTTCCCTGGGATATTCCGCCAGCCATGATGCCCATAATACTTTTTGCATTAATTGAATTTCCTTCTTTAATCACAAATATTTTTGACTTGAACTTACCGGCAGTTTGAACAAACATTGACGCAGGTCGTGCGTGTAAACCTGTTGCATTTAAAACGGTGACTTCTTTTTTTATCATTGTAATTCCTCCTAATGTTTCTTATTCTATAAATTTATATTTAATTTTTTCATTGAGTCTTGAACAAAGTCTAATATTTCTTCGCCGGTTTCCATATTTAGAGCAGCATCAGCAATATCTTTCGCATCTTCATAACGGACATTGCGAATAATCTTTTTAATCTGGGGAATCGACAGGGCGCTCATGCTGAATTCATAAAGACCTAATCCTAACAGTAATACAGCTGCCAAAGGATCCCCAGCCATTTCGCCGCACATCCCGGTGAAAAAGTTGTCTCGCTTATCCGACGCTGCGGTGACCTGTTTAATCAGGCGTAAAATGGCCGGATTAAATGGATCATACAGGTAGGACACTTCCTGATTCATTCTGTCCACCGCCAGGGTATACTGACAGAGATCATTAGTACCGATGCTGAAGAAATCAACCTCTTTTGAAATAATATCAGCGGCAATGGCAGCCGATGGAATTTCGATCATCACTCCTACCTTGACAGCCTTGTCATATGGTAGCTGTTCTTCATCCAATTCTTTCATGCAATCCAAAAGGATCGCCTTCGCCTGCCTGACCTCGGTAATTGATGAAATCATCGGAAACATGATGTAGGCATGGCCATAAACACTGGCTCTTAAAATTGCTCTGAGCTGAATTTTGAACAAACCAATCTCTTTAAAACAAAGACGGATTGCCCGTAAACCCAAAAATGGATTCAGTTCTTCATCCATTGGCAAATATGGCAGTTTTTTATCGCCGCCAATATCCAGAGTACGAATTATTACCGGGCCGTTGGGAAAAGATTCCAAAACCGAACGGTAAGCAGCGAACTGCTTTTCTTCACTGGGCATCACATCGCTATTCATGTATAAAAACTCAGTTCGATAGAGTCCCACCCCGACGCCACCGTTCTTCAATACTCCAGCCACGTCATTGGGCTCACCGATATTTCCGACTAATTCGACTTTTCTGCCATCTAAAGTGATGGCATCCAAATCTTTGAGCTCTTCCAGTTCTTTCAAATAATTCTGGTATTTCAGTTTTTCTTTTTCATATGATTCTAACTGTTCACTCGTGGGATTAACGCACACCTTTCCGGTCAGTCCGTCAACAACCATCAAATCGCCTGTTTTGACAGTTTCAGTGATATCACCCAAGCCGAGCACCGCTGGTATTTCCAGGCTTCGTGCCATAATGGCGGTATGGGATGTTCGACTTCCAATATTGGTGGCAAAACCCATCACCCGTTTTTTATCCATTTGTGCCGTATCTGATGGAGTCAAATCGTCGGCAATAATAATTACATCTTCATCCAATTTGGACAAGTCTGCTTGGACAATCCCTAGAATATTCTGGAGTACCCGGGTACCTACGTCTTTAATATCGGCTGCCCGGGCGCTGAAATAGGGATCATCCATCTGATCAAAGATTTCATAAAACCGGTCCGTGACGATCTTAACCGCATAATCAGCACCCAGGTGATTGTCATTGATTTCTGCTTCGACACCTTCTACGAATTCCGGATCATCCAGAACCATGGCATGGGCTTCAAAGATTGCTCCTTCTTCTTCCCCAAGCTCACTGATGGCTTTTATGCGAATCGTCTCTAATTGTTCATGGCTTGTTTGTACCGCATTCTGAAATTTGACAATTTCGGTATCGGTATCTTCAACTTTATTCTTGTTTACTTCGATCAGGATCTTTTCGTAAACAAGTGCCTTAGCAATAACAATACCCGGTGATGCAATAATTCCTTCTTTTACAAACATCTTTAATTCTCCTTTATTTAAAGGTTAGCTCATTTCTTCCTTCAAAGGCTTTGATTAATGTGATTTCATCTGTATATTCAAGGTCCGCACCGATGGAGATACCCTTAGCCAAGCGGGTAACCTTGACGCCAAGCGGACTGATCAGATTTCCTAAATACATGGCTGTAGCTTCGCCTTCGACTGTCGCGTTTGTCGCCATGATGACCTCTTTAATATCGCTTTCGCCAATACGCAATAGTAGTTCTCGGGCTTTAATGTCCTGGGGACCAATCCCGTCAAGTGGTGAGATAGCGCCATGCAGGACATGATAAAGGCCGTTGTATTCCCGGGTTTTTTCAATTGCGAAAATATCCCGGCTGTTTTGGACCACACAAATGGTTTGCTGATCCCGCTTGGGATTCTCACAGATATCACAGATTTCTTTATCCGTGATGGTAAAACACTTCTGGCACAACACTATTTTTGATTTTGCTGACACTAATGCCTCGGATAGGCTTGAAATTTCTTCCTCTGAGAGATTGATAATATGAAATGCTAGTCGTTGAGCTGATTTTTCTCCGATACCTGGTAGTTTACCCAGCTCCAGAACCAACCGCTCAAGGGTTTTTGGGTAATAGCCCATTGTAACCTACATTAAACCCGGTATATTCATGCCACCGGTAATTTTCCCCATTTCAGCGTTGACCATATCCTCTGCTTTAACAATGGCTTCATTGACCGCCGCCAGTACCAGGTCTTCCAGCATTTCGATGTCATCTTCATCAATTACTTCCGGGTCAATCTTTATCGACAAAATGGTCTTTTTGCCGGTTGCCACTACTTTAACAGCTCCGCCGCCAGCTGTCGCTTCAACTTCACGCTCTTCCAGTTCTTCCTGCAATTTAGCCATATCTTGTTGCATTTTCTGCACTTGTTTCATCATATTATTCATGTTACCGCCGCCCATTCCGGCCGGCATTTTTCTTTTTGCCATTCTATCCTCCTATGGTTTTCAATTCTTAATAACTCCATTATTATAACACTAATAGTCGATGGATATCACTATCTTTTTAACCTAATTTTCAAGTTCATCCTCGGTTTTGATTACTTTGACCGCCTCATCGTTGACGATTCTCAGGGTTTTTTCGACTAGATCTAACTCATGGAAATTTTCTTCTTCTAATTTTATTGTGACGGTGACAGGTTTTCCCGTTTTCTGAAGCAGCGCCGTTTCAAAGCCTTTAATCAGCTCTGCTTTATTCACAAACTGATAGAAATTCTTGTTTTCCACAGAATAGACAATTGACAGATGTCCTTCATCCTCCAATTCCGGTTCGCCCCTTTTTAAAAACATCGCCTGACCGGAGTTCGTTTTTCCGATTTCATCGCAGAGAATTTTAAAAAACCTCATGCCATCATGCCTGCTGCTGGTTTTCACTTTTTTTTCTGACAATGGTTGGGCTTCTGCTTTATCTTGCTCCGCTAGTTCGACTCCAACTCTACTTTCTGACATCGCTTCTATGGTTTCAACACCTGGTACGAATCGATCCTCTTCCTGATCATCAAATTCATTTTCCAGCAGATGGCTATCAGAAAGCTGATTTTTGAGTTGGGGCTGGTTTTCTGTTATAACTGTTTTAATTGTCGGTTTACTTTGAGAATGCGTCGGCGAGAGTGGTTTAATCTCTTTTTTGGGGGAAACGGCTGTCGTTCTCGGGGGCGCTACAGTCATTTGATCTCCCAGACAAAGTTTTAATAGGGCCATTTCCACAATAATCCCCTGGAGGCTGCTGTATTTGAGTTTATTTTTTTCTTCAATGAGTTGGCTGATCATCTGGTATAATTGTTCAAATGTCAGTTCTCCACTTAATTTCTCATAGCCTGCAAAATCTTCAATGGTACAGAGCAAAATTTCTTTAGCTGTCTCTTTTGCTGTCTTTGTAATCAGTATGCCCCGCATAAATTCGATCAACTGATCCATCAATAAAATATTATCTTTACCATTACTGACCAGTTCTCTTAAGCTGGTTAATACCCCGGCACTATCATGAGAAACGATACGTTCCACCAAATCGAAAATGCTCTGTTTATCTGCCATACCTGTGAATGCCAGCAAATCACTGAAATTGACTCGTCCTGTTTCATCTTTCAGGTCGATGATCTGATCTAATAAACTAAGGGAATCTCTCATTGAGTTTTCGCCCCGGGTTGCTATAAAATCAAAGCTTTCGTCTGACATAGAGATCTGAATGTCTTGACAGATCTTTTTCATCTGTTCGATGATAAGAGCTTTGGGAATTGGCCGTATTTCATAGCGTTGACATCGGGACAATATCGTCACTGGACACTTATTGGGTTCTGTGGTGGCCAGTATAAATACTGCATGCTCGGGTGGTTCTTCAAGCGTTTTCAATAGAGCATTAAACGCTTCCTTGGTGAGCATATGGACTTCATCAATAATGTAAACCTTATATTTGCCTACTGTTGGGGGATATTTTATTCGTTCTCGAATTTCACGAATTTCATCCACGCCCCGATTAGATGCACCATCAATTTCGATGATGTCCATGACCCCTGGCCGATCTATTTTAAGACAAACCTCACATTGATTGCATGGATTTCCATCAACACCATTAGGACAATTAATGGCCTTTGCAAATATTTTTGCCAATGAGGTTTTTCCCGTTCCTCTGATCCCTGAAAAAAGGTAGGCGTGTCCGATCCGATTAAACTTGATTTGATTTTTCAGTATACGGGTTATACTGTCCTGACCGACCACCTCATCAAAGGTTTGCGGCCGATATTTTCGATAGAGCGCTAAATATGCCATTGTTCCCTCTTTATCCTGTACTTTAATGGTTTTATTATATTACAATCTTAATTAATTGTATAGCCAAAAGCATGCGTCAGCCACAGCATGACTAGTAAAAAAAGAAGCTCCTTTTTAAAAGGAACTTCCTAAACTTTTATAAAAGATGAAATGGCAGGTCTTTTTCTTTTTTAGCTTTTCTGGCCTGTTCTTTTTCGGCTTGCGCTTTCTGTCTTTTTTCAGCAATTTCTGCTCGCACTTTCTTTTCTTTTGCAATGGCCCGTTCAGTGGCTCTTGCCGTTAATTCTTGTAATTCTTTCGCTTTGTTTCTGATTTCATTGCGAAGACGTTTCTCCAACTCAATTTTATTTTTCGCTTTGTCTTCAGCTTCTTTAAGACGTGCAAGTTCTATTTTTTTTGCTTCTTCCTGTTCAGCTTTTAATTTGGCTGCTTCTTCAGCTTCTTTTTTTGCTTTAATTTCCGCCTGTTTTTTTACTTCTTGTTGTTTTTTTGCTTCTTCCAGCGCTTTTTTATTTTCAGCCGCTTTTTTTATTGCGACAGCATCATTCTGAACTTTTTTATGAACTTTTTCGATTAGATCCTTGGATTTTGCTGCTACAACTTTAGCCTTCTTTTCAGCTTCAGCTTTCGCCTCAGCTGCTTTTTGGGCAAGCTCTTTTGCTTTTGCTTCGGCTTCTTCAAACTCTGCATGAATTTTAGCTTCGGCTTCTTGTTTCGCTTTTGCTTCCGCAGCTGCTTTTGTCTTTGCTTCGGCTTCCTTTTTGGCTTTTACTTCTGCTGCTTGCTTTGCTTTAGCCTCTGCTTCTGCCTTCGCTTTGGCCTCTGCTTCTACCTTCGCTTTAGCTTCTGCTTCCGCCTTGGCTTTAGCTTCTGCTGCTGCCTTTACTTTAGCTGCTGCTGCCTTTACTTTGGCTTCTGCTTCCGCCTTTGCTTTAGCTTCTGCTGCTGCCTTGGCTTTAGCTTCTGCTTCCGCCTTGGCTTTAGCTTCTGCTGCTGCCTTTGCTTTGTCTTCAGCTGCAGCCTTCGCTTTGGCTTCTGCCTCTGCCTTCGCTTTTACTTCTGCTTCTGCCTTCGCTTTGGCTTCTGCTTCTGTCTTCGCTTTAGCTTCTGCCTCTTTCTTGGCTTTCGCTTCTGCTGCTTTCTTTGCTTTCGCTTCTGCCTTGGCTTCCACATCTGTTTTATCAGTTTTTGTTTCGTTAATTCCCTGGGGTTTGTTGTCACTCAAATCCTCGGCATTTTCCTCTTTACCTGTGATCACTCTGCCAACCTTTTTTATGAAATCATCCAATTTTCCCACTTCTTCATTCCCCACTTCACTTGAATTCGATGTATCCAAAGTATTTTGAATAGCAGTGTCTTTTAGTAATTGTGATTTAGGTTTACTTTTTCGAGCCATGACGATCTCCTTTTTAATGACGTAGTATCGTTCTATTTTTTATAAATGGCCTTGGAGCACTTATAAAAAATAGAAATCTTGTGTATAAAAAACAAATGACCGAAGCCATTTGTTTTTTATACATTTTAATTTTTTATCTTTTGTTAAAACAGGATCTTAGCAATATCCTTATGCGGAGATGCAATAACCGAATAACTCGTAATGAGATTCGACTCTGCCATCTCTGTTTGTGCCGTTTGAATGGCCATCTTAACAGAAGAAATTTCACCAGTGATTAATACAAAGCCTTTACCACCCAAGCCTCTAGCAATTCGAATTTCAAGGAGTTCTACGTTTGATGCTTTCGCACAAATATCTCCGATCAAAATTGATGAGATTGCATTAATCGTTTCAACAATACCAAGAGATTTCACATCACCAATTTCACCTGCACCTAACATGGCCGGTAAAACATCGGGGTGAATATTCGGTATAACGTGTGATTCTAACATATGGATACCACCCACATGTGCTCCATTCTTTATTGATGCTTCGACGGCGCCCACATCTCCAGCAATAATACTGACGTATTTTCCTGGGCATAAGGGTGATGCCATCAGCAGCTCAACATTTGCGGATTTCAGCATTTCATCAGTGGATTCTATACCAACTGGAATGCTCTTAAATTCCATAAAACCAACTGCTTTTTTCAAAATACCACTTCTTTCTATACTGTGAATGTTTATTTTTTTACCAGATACTTCAATTAAAGATTAAACTAAAATTAGTCCGCCTAAAATTACGAAGTTGATTGTTTGTGTAATGAAAATAGTTACTGCTGGAGGGTCGATATGGGTATCGCAATGACTGTTAAGAGTTTTTGCAGCCCATTCGCCTACGAAAGCTGTAAACATACCTGTGATTGCTGCGCCAATAATAGCAGCAAAAGGATTTAATGTAGCTGAGAATACGATTACTGCAGTTGAACCTGCAGGAAGGACAATATGATGCCATCCTTCAAAGTATACTCCACACATGATCAGGATCAGAGAAATTGCAGCGATAGAGAAACCAATAACTGGAGTCATTGAGAATAAGTAAGCTGCTTCAGCAACGCCATCTACTAATCCAAGGGTTCCTAATGTAGCAGCAACACCACCGATTAAGATACCAATACCAGCGCCGTAAGTAAGAACGAATCCTAAACGGCTTCCAGTTGAGATCCATTCGCGTTTTTCGCCTGCTGGTGTTTTTCCTGTCAGACCTGTTTTACCAAATACTAAACGTACAATAATACCAGAAAGCATTACAGTGAAAGCAACGGTGTCTGTCCAACCAGCAGCGCCTTCTCCAAGAATACCACTAAAGATCATTGGTCCAACCAGTGGTCCAACAATGTATTGAATCAAGAAACCAACCATACCGAAGATACCACCAACGATCAATACCATCGGATCGCCAAATTTTACAAGTGGAGTTACGATATCTTGACCATTTTCAATATGATTTCTTGTCATTGCAAACGCAGCACCGGCTACAGCACCAGCGAAGGCAACATGTGGACCAAACCAAGAACCAAAACTAATAATACCAATTGCAGGAGCTCCAAAATCTCCACCCATGATTGCCGCTAAAACGGTTAAACCGGTGAAAACAAAGGCTGTGATCCCGCCCATAAATGTGGCTAAGACGCCACCGCCAAATGCGGCGATTAACATTGTAAAGTCCATAATTATCCCCCTTAAAATATGATTTAGGACTCGATAGTGATTTTTTCACTATCCGCGGCTGAAATCCTACCGCTAATACTAGCAAAAACTTTTGAGCTCAGTTTACCCTCAGGGATATCCCCGATAAGTTGTCCTCGTTCCACATGATCTCCAACGTTTACAACTGCTACTGCAGGAGCACCTATATGTTGTGACAATAATAGGTTGACTTTAGAAAACGTCTTATCCGTTTCAACCATCGGGGCCGGAAGATCATACTTCGTCAGTCCCAATCGTGATACTAAACGGTAAACGTTAAACTGTTTGCCTTCTCTGAAGGGCACAGCTGATGTTGGTACATTGTGATGAGGATTTTTGATCCCTTTGCTTCCAAGTTCTCGCTTGAGCATGGTATTGAACTTCCAAGGTTGTAGGTCCATTACACATGCATATTGACATAAGCCACATTCACAGCATAGAAAAGCGTTTGTAGCTTGAGTGGACGTGTCGCAGGTTGAACCATAGGCGGCGATCCGCATTAATTTATGGGGTTCCAGGTTATGACCCAAAGCGTATCTCGGACATAGCTCAGTACAATAGTTACATTGCATACAAGCCATCCCTGCCATTTTCATGGTTTCCTTGATGGACTTTGTTTTAGAAATAATCAATGGATGATTTTTTGCTAAAACGATCAGTCCTTTGGTTGTTTTTGTAATCGTTGACTCTAAATCGACGATTTTTCCCATCATTGGTCCGCCGTTTATCACGACAAAATCTTCAATGGTTGTTCCTCCGGCTAATTCCAAAGCTTCACGAACCGTAATACCCAAAGGTACCTTTGTTGTAAGCTTATTCTTAACCTCGCCAGTTAGTGTCAAATATGTCTCTGTAACCGGTTTATTGTTTACCATTATATCATAAATGTTCAAAAGTGTCTCCACATTTATTACTAATGTATTAACATTTAACGGAATCCCGGCTTCAGGAACAATCCGACCTGTCGTTTCATAAACCAGAACCTGTTCATCTCCAGCAGGATAGAAATTTTTTAATAAATGCATTCTAATCTTTGGAAATGCCGCTAATTCTTTGTTTAATGCTTCAATAGCAGGTGTATATTTCTTCTTGAGGCCAATAATGCCTTCCTTTGCTTGTGTTTGATCCATAACAGCCTGAAGAGCTGTTAACATTTTAACAGCCTCCAGTGCCATCAGTTGTTGATCAACGCGCAATAGTGGTTCGCATTCTGCACCGTTGACAACTACTGTATCAACCGTACAATTTAATTTGACCTGGGTTGGAAACCCTGCCCCGCCAGCACCAACGATGCCAGCATTTTGTACCAATTCTACTAAATTTGCGCTCATGAACAACACCTCTATTATTTAATCGTAAATCCTCCTACTAATACACATCTTCTTTTACGAGTAAATGTCTTAGCAGATGTCAGACCTTCACCGGTCGGACCGGCAATGGTAAAGGTTGTATAACCTTCGCCGCCTACACCGATACCAGCGTATGAAGGACCGTTTTTAACAAAAATAGTGGTTTGCACTCTTTTTGCCATTTCAGTTAAGTTATTGATATTTGTTGAATGCATGATCGCAGTATGTCGGTTACCATGCTCAAGAGCTACCGCCAGGTCAATTCCTTCGGCAATGTTTTTTACCCGAACAATTGGAAGGATTGGCATCATCAACTCTTCAACCGCAAAGATATGATCTTTGCTGGTTTCCATAATGATTACCCGAACGGAGTCATCAACTTCAATGCCAATTCCTTTTAGAATTACTTTTGCACTTCTACCTACATAATCGCGGCTTAAACGACCACCAGGTATAACAAGTTCTTCTAATTCGGCAATTTTTTTGGCATCTTTGAGTTCATAAGCGCCATTTTTCTTCATGTTGAAGATCAGGTAGTCAGCGACTTGTTCAACAACAACAACTTCTTTTTCGGCGATACATGGCAAGTTATTATCGAAACAACAACCGTCAATAATATCTTTTCCAGCTTTTTCAATATCGGCTGTTTCATCAACCAATGCTGGGGGATTTCCCGCTCCGGCACCAATAGCTTTTTTTCCGCTTTGCAAGACCGTTTTAACAACCCCTGGACCACCGGTTGCACATAACAGAGTAATTTTAGGACTGGCAAACATGGTGTTCGCACTGTCAATAGTTGGCTCTGCTGTTGTAACGATCAGGTTTTCTGGGCCGCCAGCTTCTAAAATTGCTTTGTTGAGCAGTTTAACTGTTAAAGCGCTAGTTTTTTTAGCACTGGGATGTGGCGCAAATACGACTGTATTTCCTGCTGCCAGCATCCCGATTGAATTACAGATAACTGTTTCACTGGGGTTAGTTGAAGGTGAAACTGAACCAATTACGCCAAATGGAGATTGTTCAATTAAAGTTAAACCATCATCACCGGTAAATGCTTCAGCCACCAGATCTTCAACTCCTGGCGTTTTAACGGTCGCCAATTCGTGTTTTAAAAGTTTATGCTCATAATTTCCCATACCTGTTTCTTCAACAGCCATCTGGCAAATCATTTCCATATTCTCTTTTTTGAGCATTTCAGCTCGCATCGCGGCAATCAGTTTACTTCGATATGCCAAAGACTCTCTCATAAAAGATTTTTGAGCTGTAAAGGCTGCATCAATGGCATTTTCCATGTCATTAAAAATACCCAATTCTCCATCTTTGAGAGGCTTTCCGCCTTCTTCTGCACAATCAATTTCTGCCATTACTTTTTTTACAATATATTCTATACCTGTGGTATCTATATTCATACGAGGTACCTCCTGGATCGTGTTAATTTTTTGTCTTATTTTAGTGCGTCAAGTCCAGCTTGTGCAACAGTCATGTCTTCAGCAACACTTCCGCCGCTTACTCCGATACCGCCGATGATTTTATCCCCTTCGAAGATAGGGAAGCCGCCGCCAAAAACAACCATTCTCCCTTTATCGCAGGTCGCGATTCCAAAAAGTTGTCCTGATTCCTTGGCAAGATCAGCTGCCTGATCGGTGCCCATTTTTAGAGCAACTGCAGTATAAGCTTTATTGGTCGCAATATCCATACTAGCTAATAAAGAATCTTCCATCCGGTTAAATAATACGGTGTTGCCACTGGCATCGCAGATTACGATAACCATTGGTACATCAATTTCGATTGCTTTTGCAGCAGCCGCTTCCGCCATTTTCTTTGCCATATCTAATAATTTTCCAGTAGTCGTCATTTCTCTTCCTCCTGATTAATTAGTATTTTATAACACAGCTAAAGCACTCTTCGCAATGATCATATCTTCATCCACACTTCCGCCGCTAACGCCAATTCCACCAATCACTTCGCCATTATGTTTTAAGGGATAGCCGCCGCCAAATACAACCATGCGACCATTATTGGTCCATTGCAGGCCATACAGTGAGCCGTCCTCTTTTACCACATCGGCAACCTTGTCGGTGGACATTTTCAGTGCGTTGGCAGTATATGCCTTATTCACAGAAATATCAATGCTGACCATCAACGCATCTTCCATGCGTTCAAAGTAGGCTAAATTTCCGCCTGAGTCCACAACTGAAAAAACAATGGGAACATTGATTTCTTCTGCTTTAACTCTGGCTGCGGCAGCCATTTTCTTAGCGAGAGTGAGTAAAGAATAATCTTTTTCACAAGCTTCTCCATTAACGATGCCCGCCTGCGCAGTTTCCAACAGATTCAGCTTTTCTTTTACCCGGTCGACAATTTCTTTTACGAAACCATTAAACTCCACGGTCCGGGCCAAAACAAAAAGGGTATCCGACAGTCGGTTAACGAATTTTACTAATTCTGGTCGACTTTCTTCACTTTCGCGATTATATTTTACAATCAATCGCTCCCCCCGTCTGACAACGGTACGCGCAACATGAAGTGCTGCTGATGCCGGATTGGCACCAGGGATAATAAATGCTTTCTGGGGACCAATAATTGCTAAATACTGTTCCATCGTACATTCCATGTAATCAACATCGGCCTGCGAAATTTTATCTGCCAGCATCGTTTTGCCTTTTTCATCACTGGCAAGTTCAGCACCTAGAACAAAAATTCGTTTCTGTAAATAGTGTAGTATTTCTTTGATATCTTTATCTTCGCAAAGTGAATACGCTAAACCAATGGCCGAATTCGCTTCATCCATGGTTCCATATGCATCGACACGGATATTATCCTTCGGTGTACGACTGGATCCAAAAAGGCCGGTCTCACCTTTGTCCCCTCCTCGGGTATACACATTTGGCATTTCTTCACCCCACTACACAATCTGAATTTCATCAACAATGCCGACAATGGTCATATCAAGCGGAGCCATTTTATCACCATAGACATAACGGGCATTACTTCCCGATGTTACGATAACTGTTTCGCCAATACCTGCACCGACCGAGTCAACGGCAATTGCTGTAGAAGAACTTGAATATTTTTCAAATTCGCCATATTCATCAATTTTTTTAATAATCAGCAGCTTACATCCCACAAGATTTGGATCTTTTTGGGTTGATACTACGTTTCCGACTACTTTTGCTAACTGCATATATTCACCACCCTTATTAAATCCTGATAATCTGGAGCCCAAATTCCTTTGCAGCATCCGCAGCATAACCTGTTAAAATTGATCCAGATGGTATCTTAACCACATTCGATCCCCGGGCTTTTAAAATATCGACCCGTGAGATAACATTTTTATCAATCAGACACGTGCTGTTATTAACAGTTACGACCTGATTAGCTACTGGTTCTTTTCCGACTGGTGCCGCTGTTTTTTCAACGATTAAAGCATCCGCTTCTGTGGGGGTTCCACCAACACAAGTAGCATACAAGTCTTTGCCACTTACTAATTTCATTCCAAAATCGCGCAGTGTTTCAATATTGTTATTCAACATTTTTCGATACTTTGGAGACGATTTTCCCATCCCCAGTGATGCTCTCTGGGGATCATCCGGATTACAGGCATTGACTGCTGCTACCACCGGCGTACCGGCCATAAAACCGTGATTTATGAGGGATAACAAGACTGTATCGGTTATTCCCACAGCCAGTTTGGCTGCTGTATTCACGCTCATAGTTGCAATCACAAACATATCTGCCGATCCGTATAGCTCTTTTTGGCTTTTGATGTTGCCACTGTGATAAATCACGTCAAGATTCAATTCTTTTTGAATAGCAGCAGGATTTAACACCTTCATGCCATCATCAGAAAGAACAACTTTTAATTGCCAACCATCTTTTTGTAATTTCAACAGTGAATCCATCGACTCTTTAAAACCAATCGTAGCTCCCGTAAAGAAAACAACTGCTTTTTTAGGTTGATTTTTTATTCGCCTGACAACCTCGTCAACGATTTTTTGAATAAGTATATCCAACAAACCATTTTCGAGCATTTTCTCCATGTCCAAATTCTATCACCACATTTCTTACCTTTGACAATTAAAGGCTATCCCTAAGGGTGTTACCAATAATGGTTCTACTGGTTTAATGGTTTTGATGCCTGTTTCATCTTCAAATATTTTCTCAAAATCATCAAAGACACAAGCCCCGCCAACCACATAAATAACATCAACGTCGTACCCGACCACAAAGCGATTGACAATGGATGCCATCTTCTGTACCACGGGTTTGATAATTGGAAATATCTTTTTCTGTGATTCGTTCTTTTTAAGTTCCTCTGCTTCTTCAAAGCTTATATGATGAAAACCTGCCAGTACCAGACTCATATGTGTCCCTCCGGTCGCTTCATCGGCTGTGAAAATAACTTCACCATCTTTGAGAATACTGATTCCGGTGGTCCCACCCCCAACATCCACAACAGCACCATTTTGAATACCAAGAACGGTTGCTGCTGCAGTGGGTTCATCAACGACATTTGTTACCACAAAGTCGGCTGAATCAACCACGTTGGAAATAATCTTTGTATTCCCCGCCAGGATACCGGGAGGAATCGCTGTGGCGGCCTTGGCATATGTCAAGTCAATACCCAGGATCCCCTCAACCTCTCCTTTAAGTTTCCGTACGATTTGACTCGCTCCGAGATAATCAACAACAATCCCATCGCGAACAACAGACGCGCTTTGAGTAGCTCCGGCGATGGGACGATTGTTCTCATCAACCACTGCGATGACAATATTTGCAGTCCCGAGATCGACACCAACTTTCAGCTCACCGGTGTAAGCATTGGCTTTTTTACCTCGTATCAATTCTGCAAATTCCAATATTGCGTCGTTACCAGATTTCCAATCCATTATTTCACCTGTTTGGGATTATTTTTAGATAATCATCGTTGTTAAGTCCTGCTGCATTCGCTTCATCAGTATCCAGATGCATTTCATAGTCGAATTTATCAGATACTCGGGCTAGTACATTACAGAAAATCGTTTTTCGAACACCACTTGTTTCAACACAAACCCAGTCTTTATCTTTAATTCCAAGTTGCTCAGCTACATCTGTGGGCATGTGAATGTGTCTCAGTGCGACTATCACGCCTTGACTGAGTGTAACTGAACCGCATGGTCCTTCGAGTGTAATTCCGGGGGTGCCTTCTAGTTTCCCTGATTCACAAACCGGGGCTTTAATTCCAAGGGTTCTGGCATCAGTTAAAGATATTTCGATTTGACTTTCCGGTCTGGCAGGTCCTAAAATGCGAACCTTGTCAAAACTTCCTTTGGGTCCAATCACTTTAACCGATTCTTTTGCTGCATATTGTCCTGGCTGCTTTAAGTCTTTGATGTTAGTCAGCTCATAACCTTTGCCAAAAAGTGTTTCAATATCTTCCTGGGAAAGATGGATGTGTTTATTGGAAATACCCAAGACAACGCGATTCGGGCTGTCTTTTTCTTCCATCAATTTTTTAACGGTATTGATTACGATTTGTTCAATAACTTTTTTTTCGTCTGCATTCATATTTAACACCTTTTCTTCAAAAGATCACTTCTGTCTGAATCATTCAGCAGACTCCAGAGATTATTCTTCTGTAGTTTCTTCTGCTGTTTCTTCATTTTCTTCTATAATGACAACTTCAGCTTTTGGCTCAATTGGCGGTGTATAACCCACTGTCTGATTATTGTAAATTAATTTTTCTATTCCTTCACTGGGTCTGGCGATCACTTTGGTTCCCCAAACGCCCCGGCCCTTAGCACAAGCAGCCGTAGCCGCGTCAACCGCCGCTTTTACTGCGCCAATATCGCCAGCCACTTTGATGGTAGACATACCGTCGCCTTTACACGCTTCATAGCCAATCAGCCTGACATTTGCTGACTTGACTGCCGCATCGGCAGCTTCAATCGCTGTGGCCAACCCAATAGCTTCTATTAGGCCAATGGCCTCTCCTCTATTCAAATTAACCCCTCCTTACGACAGCTCAGTATTATCTAGATTCTTAAACGGCATTCTTTTTACCAGTCGTGCGGCATTGCTTCCAATTGCTCGTAGCGTGGCCTCGTCACTGTAGGATGGAATTTTAAAAATTGGATGATCCTCTTTTAATTTTATATAATGGAGCACCACTTCATTTTCGGTAATTCCGATTCCAACTCCAAGGTGGGATAGTTCCGCTCCTCTAAAAGCAAGCTCCACCGGATTGGTTTCTTCCAGTTCTTCGATGGAAAAAGGTACACCTTCTTCTTCGATTCCATGTAATACTTCGTCAACGACCTTTTGAAACGTAATATTTTTGCCATGTACAACTTTAATTTCTGGTTTTGGAGCATCGAAATCCATCCGCATCTTATTCACCTTCTTCGTAAGCAAGTACGAGACCGGTGGCTACTGCATTACGTGGACCCTCAACCCCTCTAATATTCGCCCGTCCTGAAACGATGCTGTACTTGGATAGGGCATCTGTTACTAACTGCGGAATCTCAAAATCTAGGGCTGATCCTCCGACTAAGGTAACAAATTCAATATCTCGGACGTTTCCGGTGGGGCTGACTCGTTCTAAAGAACGAATAGCATTTACAACAAATACTTTTGTTTTCGCTTCTCGACGCACTGCTCGAATACGTTCCAGTGAGTAGTTGCCCGGCATGGGCATCATTCCATTTGGTGTCAAAATGACAACCCGTGCAAAAGTTCTGGGATCAAGTGGTTTGTCAAAAAATTGAACGGTTCCATCTTCATGACGAATATGGAATAAGCTTTCAACCTTAGCTAACGGATATTTTTTGATATCTTCCGCCAGAGCCATGTTGTCATATCCTAACTCAGATGCGATGAGCAGTGTGACCATATTTCCGGCACCTGCTAAATGGATTGATTTGATTTCACCTGCCCTGTTAATAATTGCTGCATCTGTCGATCCTGCACCCATATCGATAATTGCTAAAGGCTTATTGCTTCCCGGTGTTGTTAATGCGCCGCGGATCGCCATATCGGCTTCCACTCCGCCCACTTCAACTTTTACACCCAGTTCAGCTTCCAATTCATGGGCAATCATATTCATTTGTAATTTATCGGCCTTAACCATGGCGGCAATACCAACGGCATTTTCCATGGAAAATTCTTCCGCAACCCCACCTTTAACTGATTGTGGTACGAAAGTATCAACGGCTAATAAATCCTGAATTTTTATTGCACTTGGTAGTTGATCTGTCAGGTTCGACATGACCTGTCTGACCTTTTCAAGCATTCCACCGGCATTAGTGCCAGCTTCTCCTTTAATATCTTCTACAGGAGCTACGGAACGTATTGCATCCATAATTTTTTCAGCACCATCATCCACATTAACCTGGGCTTTTTTGTTAGCACCCTGAATAATGATTTGGCCAGCCGGGATTTTTCTTTCTTTGACATCCCCTGCCGGCGTTTTGATAACAACTGCTGAACGATTTCCGATGAGGGCTCGTGATACAGGGACAACCTGCTTTGTCTCATCGGATGTTAAATCAAATACGGTTGCAATGCCGTATGGGTTTGATAGCTGTTCGACTACCGAACCTGGTGCGGCAACCTCAATGGCAGCGCGCATGTTTCTCGGCACCTTTTCAATCAGTGAAACTTCATCAACAATCGGAATTTTTTTGACAAGTCGGTTATTAATTAAAACGCCATCATCACGTTGGACAATGGCACCATTAATAAATATGCCGTTATTAACAGCATGGTTAATAATACGAGAAGAATCTTCAAAATCCACTTCTCTTGGGATAACAACGATAACTGACTCGCCCTTATCACAATTATTAACTTCTCTTATGTCTACGGTCACACCCACACCGATCCCCAATCCCCCTGGTGTAGAGGGATTGTGACCGATCATGGTTGATTCCGTAATAATTGTTTCCGTAATTGTTTCCATTGCTACATCCCCAATAACGGGAGCAGCTTCATTGATCCGGATTAAATCAACATTTTCTACGGTTAAACCAGCTTTTTCAAGGGCTTGCTTGAGAGAGGCGAAAACTCCATGAATATTTTGACGTGTACCCTTCATCCCCGTGGTATCAACGATACCGCTGCAAAGAAACTCAGGCTTTCCGTCGACATATCGGGCAAGAGCTGTTTCAGTACTTGCATTTCCAATATCTATTCCTGCAATAATCATATGTTAGTCCTCCCAACACTTCCTATTCTGCTAATTCTATAAGAATTCTTTCGATCTTTTTCGGTTGTAGTATACTTCAGCAGCTTCTGCTACTAAAGAAGCTGAAATTGGAGCGTTGTACTGATTTTTAAGTTCAGAAGCAATCGCCAATAATTCGTCTTTTGTAGATTTGTAAGGACGAAGGGCATTGTAGATTTCTAATAAACGAGCATCTGGAACAGCGATCAGTTCAGCAGCTCTTCTTAGGTTTCTAGCAAATGCATCACGTTTTACAGATTCAGCAACTTGAGCTTGCAGTTCAAGGGTTTCTGGTCTGATACGTAAATCTTCTGGTGTTAATTGGCCAGCTAATAATTTATCTAAGGTTAATTCTTTGTAAGCTTTTCCGGTAGCAGAGAAGATCAGTTCTGGTCTTTTATCTCCGATTGGATAATCAGCTTTCGTAACGGTTCCGCAAGCTGCTGGAGCTGGAGCTGCAGCGGTACTCATAGAACTCATAACTTGTTTAACGATTTGTTCCAACATTTGTTCTTGTGTCATTCTGGTCACCTCCACTTATACAAACGAAACTTGTTGTTCGACGGCTTTTTTACCGGCTTCAACATGTTCAGTTTCTTTAATATGTAATAAGGCTGCTTTTGCCTGGTAAGCTGGACGAGCCATTTGGTCGTTTCTTACTGGAACGGGTGCTGGGCTTTCGCCTTTAGCATATTTAGCAGCATTTTTCCCAATCATTCGATATGTTTCTAAATCGATCAATGGTGCTTGAGAAAATAATTCTAAGTTACTTAACTGTGGTAAATCTTTTTGGTGAATTAAGGAAGTACCTTTTGACTGTAAGCCAATGCCGATACCAGATCCAGACAGTTTAGCAGCAGTATGACCGCATACAGCAACGTCAGAACTTCTGTAAATTTTGATAACGCGGGCTTTTAAGCCTTCTTCTTCGATACCAGCGATAATTTCTTTAAGAACTTTATCGTGAGGAATTCCAGTGATTGTGACAGTTTGCGATTCTGCAAAAGCAGGAGCTAAACCGATCAGAACTTCATCACTTGCCATTCCTTGTTTTGCTTCTCCGATTGGAGAAAGTTTAACAGCGCCGGCAGCAGAAGCAGCTGGTGCAGAAGCTGGCGCAGCGCCAGTCATTTCTTTTAAGACATCTTCAATAATGCTTTTTAACATTTGTTCGTTTATAGCCATTTTTTTACACCCCTTCCTATATGCTTGCTGGGTCAACAGCCCATGGAATATCTTGGATTTGTGCCCATCTTTCATCACTGATTACATAACCAGTTTTTACTCCATGATAGGTATTTGGATAGTTAACTGCTGAAATACATTCCCATGTAGAGCTTAATTTAGAAGCAGTGTGTAAGTAGTCACCAGCACATTTCTGTAACTGAATGTTAAAGATCGATTCAGCAACATCTCTCATGCCGCCTCGGTCTAAAGCTTTAATAAAGTCAACTGCTGTTGCGCCACGACCCATTAAATCTTCAACAGATTTTAAGTCAGCGACAACATCACGGTCAGGCATATCTTGTGATCCACGAGCATAAGTAGCAGCTTCAACTTCAGCATCGGTGATTTCAGTCAAGCCTAATTCTCTGAATAAGATCTGCATTGCGCGAGCGCCTTTAGCACGAGCAGCAACAACTGTATCTTCATCAGCAGGTTGTAAACCGGCATCGATTTTTAAGTCACGTTGGATTACATTCCAATCATCATAATCATCTGCATCCCAGTTAGAGCCTGCAAACATATTATCATAGTTAGGTGTAGCAGAGTAACCAGAACAGATGTAATCAGTTCCTGGTACCATTTGCATTAATGAACGAGCAACTCGTCGTAAGTCAGAGTGAGTAAAGGTCTGGTCATTAGAAGAAGCACACTCTAAATCGAGGCATGCTGCCAATAAGTTTTCAGCCAATACTTCTCGGATACCGCCTGGTACACCAGCTGGAACACCGATACAAGAAACTGAACCATTCTGGCTTCCTTGTACGCCGGCACCCTTAGTGATGTATAAGCATCGAGCTTCAAGATAAAGCATTGATTTGCCTTCTGCATAACCCATTTGTACTTCTGATCCAGAACCAGATGTAAAACGCATTTTCAAACCACGGGAAGCGTAGCTTGATGCTAAGAAAGCTTTAGAGTATGGAGTATCATCACCATCCATGAAAACTGGTTCTGTACCATATACAGAAATAGTTTCAGCGTAAGCGGTGTAACCTTTCATACCAAGGTCAAGTTCGGTAGCTTCTTCAACAGCACATTGTGTTAAGATACCAGGACGACCAACATTTGCGCCAACCATGATAGCAAGAGCGTTAAATGGTGCGTAACGGCCGATACCTACTGTTGTTTCCATTTCATCAAATCCACGGATAGCAGCTTCTGCAGCATCAGCAGCGATTTGAACCATGTTATCTTTTACGTTAGTAACATGACATTGGTTAGAAGGCATTAAACGAGCTCGCATTTTACTTTGAGCCATCATCATTTCTAATACGGTCATGTGACCAAGTACTTCTGTTATTTTAGCAGGAGTGATCGAGGTAGTAATATCTACAACGATATCTCTTGGGACATTAATATCAACAAGCATATTAGCAATTTTTAAAGAATCCATTGCCATATATTCCTGGGCTTTTTCTAAACGGATCGCGTAGTTAGCAATGAAAGTATCAAGCATATCAAATTCAGCTCGTTTTTTTCCATCCAGTTCGACAACTACACCATTTTCAACAACCAGGCTTGGTGTTGGATCCTGAGGGCTGTTCATTGCAATTAGACCAACTTCTGGCCATTCTTTAACGAAACCATCCTTTTTGACTGGACGAGCTGCTAAAGCTTCAAATCTTTTTGACTTCATAGTCATTATTCCTCCTTCTTTCTTAGAAAACTAACAACAGCTACTTAAATATAAGGAGTTGTTACAGGTGGGCAAGGACCGCCAAGAGCTTCTAAAGCTTGTTTACCAACTTCTCTAGCAGCGTATACGGCTTGACGAACTGCACCAGCGTCTCCAGAAATGAAGATCATTGATTCATTCGAGTATTTGGTTCCGCCATTATCTGGTGAAGCATAACCACAAAGTTCTACGTTAGCAGCTTTTAAAGCAGCATCTGACATTAATACGCCGATACCAGCTGGAGCACCAACAATGATTGCGAAAGCTTTCCCGATTGGAGCACCTAATACCATATTACAAGCAAAGCTTGCGCGGGCTGTATACTGGAATTCCAGATGTCCGGCAGCATTTGCATATACATCTCCGAAGGTTCTGTTTAAGTCGTTAAGAGCAACTTCAACAGCACGTTTTGCATCAGATACGTCTTCAGCACCAAAGATAATTAAAGAACCATGACCTGCGCCACCTTCAGTATCTCTTGCAAATTCACAAGAAACAACTTCACAATTAGTCGCTTTTACAGCTTCATCAGCAGCAAAAACTTGTGGGCCAGCACCTGTTCTGGCGGAAAGAATACCAATTGATCTGTATTTAGGATCAATTTTCATTGCTTCATGTAAAGTTCTGTCCACGTTTGCAATAACAAAACCTATCGTGTTTCCTACTGCAGTACCAACAAACTCAGTTAATCCGCAAACACCAGTTGCAGCGGCAACTGTGCCTGTTTCTTCAACTTCGCTCATTTTCTTCATAACTTCTTCCATCAATTTGTTCATTAAATCATCTTTCATTAATTTACACCTCCGTAATTATAAAATATTATAGACTTGGTAAAATTTTCTCCACATCACCGTGTGGTCTTGGGATTACGTGTACTGAAACAACTTGTCCAACTTTGTCAGCTGCTGCAGCACCTGCATCAACTGCAGCTTTAACTGCTCCAACATCACCACGAACCATTACAGTTACTAATCCAGAACCGATTTTTTCGTAGCCCATTAATGATACATTTGCTGATTTAACCATCGCGTCTGCTGCTTCAATAGCGGCAACCAGACCTTTAGTTTCAATCATACCTAAAGCTTCGTTTGTCATAAGCTCTATCCTCCTTAATTTCAAGATTTTGTTACTGAACTACCTATATTTTAATTCAAAGGCTATGATAATTACTTGTGCTGTTCTTATAAAATTATTGTAAGTTTCTTTGAATCACCTTGAAAACCTTTTACTACCGCGGTTTTTTGTCTCTGTACACAAAAACATAGTGGAATATTTTGTCTAATCCCTGCACTTTAAAGTCGCATTTGTTTATCACTCCACATAAAAAGAACAGGTCCACCATCAGGTTTTCCTGTTCTCTTATTTTACTCTTTTATTTGATTTTTGTATCAGGATACTTCCCGATGTTTTTCGGTATATTTTTCATCCTTCGGATGGGCCTTGCCCAAATGTTCGTCTTCCTCCAGAGCAATACCGCGGCGCTCTTTCCGGTATTCGGTGGGTGTCATCCCTGTACTCTTTTTAAATACCTTGCTGAAATAATTCGGTTCATGGTAAGAAAGATCCAGCGCGATATTGATAATCGGAACATCGGTATTGGCCAGCATATCCTTGGCAATTTCAATTTTTCGTTCTGTCAGGTAGGTTACAAAGTTAACACCGGTTTCCTTTTTAAAGATCTTACTTAAGTAGTAAGAGCTCATATTGGCATACTCCCCAACCTGATCAAGCGAAATATCCTTATAACAGTTTCGATCAATATAATTCAAAATATCTTCGATATTGTTCTTTCGTGTTTCTTTATTGTCAAGCATCCGGTCAAAGACCTTGTCAATAGTTTTCATGATTTCTATTTTTAAATCATAACGATTTTTATAGCCGTTGACAAATTGCATGTTATTGCTTGTGCAAAGCGGACTATTCAGTTCATAACCGCACATGTCCTGAGTAACAATATTGAGTTCCTCCATAAAATGTTTGATTTCTGCCTGCACCGACATAATATCATAGGTATGGTAATCATAAATCATATCCAGATAACTGATCAGGGCTGTTCTGGCATCACTGTACTTTTTCTGGATAATGGCAAAAATGACTTCATTCATTTTTTCATCGAATCGCTCTTTAGCATTATTTTTTAGTGAAGCAATGCTCTGATTGATTGAATCCATGAGTTGTTGGGGTCGGATCGGTTTTAACAGAAAATCATCCACCCGAGCTTTGATCGCCTGATGGGCAAAATCAAATTCATTAAATGCCGTAATTAAGATAACCTTTTTTTCATGATCTTCTTTTTTGATCATTTTTAAAACATCAATTCCATTAATTTCCGGAATATTAATATCCAGGAGGATAATATCCGGATTTAGCCGACGGATTTCTTCAATGGCCACCAGTCCCGAAGATGCTTCGCCGACAACTTCGATATTTTCGCCATGTTGACTAAGAATGAGCTTAATCGCTTCAATCTCTAAATGCTCGTCTTCAACAATAAACAGTTTATACATGATTATAATCCCCTCCCAGCTAGAGATTTACGGGGTATTTTAATAGTAATTTCAGTGCCTTTTTCAAGCTCACTTTTTATTTCAACCCCATAATCAACGCCGTAGTAATACATAAGCCGCTTGTTTGCGTTATTTATTCCAATTCCGGTATTCTTTTCCCGTCCGTCCGCTTCATAGGTTCCATCCAGAATTTTATGGATGCGATCACCGGGAATTCCCTTACCGTCATCAACAATCTTCAGAATCGCTATTTCCTTCAGAATATCCGCCGTTATTCTGACCGCGCCACCTTTGGCGTTGGGTTCAATGGCATGGATAATGGCATTTTCAACAAATGGCTGGATGGTCATAAACGGACATAAAATATCTTCAGCCATCTCATCCACTTCCACCGAATAATTCAGTCGATTTCCCAGGCGCATTTTCTGGATCGATAAATAATTTTGCACATGTTCCATTTCTTCTTTCAGCGTTACCACATTGTTCTTTTCTTTTTTCAGGGTGTAGCGCATCATATCCGAAAACGCATAGATCATTTCCTGGGTTTTGTCTGCCCCTTCTAAAAGTGCCAAACGACCAATCGTGTTTAACACATTAAACAGAAAATGCGGATTAATTTGAGCTTGCAAAGCTTTTAAATCAGCTTCTTTTAATGAAGCCTCGACTTCACTTCGCAATTTAACCTCTTCCATCAATTCCAGGTTCTTATTATGCAATTCCTCCTGGATAATGTGAATCATCTGTTTTTCGACCAGATAATTAGCAATGGTATAGAGCAGATCCGCTGCTGCTCTTACCTGGGTTAAGGTCGTTTTTAATGTTTTATCATATAAGTCAGTGATTTCAGGGTTTTTCGAAAAATCCGTCAGTTCATGGCTAGTGCCGAAAGGCAGACGTTTCATTTCTTCTTCATCAATTTTTACCTGTCCCGCCATAATAGCGCCCAGATAATTCCCTTTGACCATGATTGGAACCGCAAGGTCTACCAGTCCCCCATGGCAAATGTAAATCGATGGTTTTCCGGATCGTGCCGATTCAATGCCGCCGTGGGCATCTGACTGAAAGCAGCAGTCCCGATTGTTGCTCTCCTTTCTGACACAGGTACAGTATTCCGAAAAATTACTGTATTCCGTAATTGGATTGCCTTTGTAATCAACCGTAACCGCGGCAAGTCCGGTGGCATCTGAAAATGAATCCTGGATTCTTTGCAGTACCTCTACGTCAATAATGTCAGTAATCTTTAGTAAGACTCTCATAAAACAACCCCTTTAGACAATAATCCCATAATTTTCATTTTACATCGATTTCTATTGAGTAATATTATAACACAAACAGGAATTTTTTGGCATTTTTTTTACCATTTTAGATTATTTTGCTTTGCATCAGTATTATATTGCTTCGTATTTTTATATTTATTGGCATTTCAGATAAATCAGATATTTTCTTGACTGCAGTCATTTGAACAATTCCGTATTTTATCGGTTGCCAGTAACAAATCGACTTTTTCTCACTTCATACCCCTCAATCAGTATTTTTTTAAACATTTTGTCATCGCATTTAGAATAATAGACTATTTTTTTCTAATGTTTTTAAAAAAACACTTGCAAATGAAAGGCAACTCCATTATACTGTAAAAGTGTCCTGAAAGCAGTATCATCTTGGGGGTGTGGCGAAGTTGGGATCGCGTCTGACTGGCAGTCAGAAGGCCAGGGGTTCGAGTCCCCTCATCTCCACCAATTTAGAATTTTTTAAGAGAACCGTCGAGGTTCTTTTTTTTATAGTTTAAATACACTTTTGCATGAATTAATCTCTTCCCTCCAGTACGTTACCAGTTTTTCCAAAGAATAGCTGGCATTAGCAGGACTGGTGGATGGCAGTTTTATGATCTCTTTGTTGGTTTCCTGATAGCAATGACGGTTGTACAATTCATAAGCTTTGCCACCATTGGCATAAACGGTTTCGATGGCAGTTATATCTAATAATTTCCGGATATCATTGGGCACCACATTTTTAATCGAGCTGTCACTTGAGCCATTGATATCACAGGAATAGATCACATCCCAGACCGCGATATGATTTTCTAACATCATCGTCTTTTGTTCTTCAATAGTGAAAGGCGTGGGCCAGCCCGTCAGGGCACTAATGACCTTCCAGAATCGGTTTTGAGGATGCTGGTAATAAAAACCGTCTGCTCGGGATTTAACGGACGGAAACGTCCCTAAAATCAGAATTTCTGATCTTTCATTGTAAACTGGCTCAAATGTATGAATCATCGGCTTTTTTCTCCCTTATCATCTTTTATATTATCATAAAGACTCAATCTTAAAACACCCGTGAATTTGCTGATGCAGATCCACGGGTGTTTTGCTTTTTCAGTTTTTTAAATCCGGACTGCCTGAGCCTCAGTCCATCGGGTAATGGTCTGGTCCGGTGAATACTGATACAAATTGACGGTTTCGATGGCCGATCCAGCTTTGGGCGGGGTGATCACCACAAAGGTTCGGGTCGGATAACCCTGGGCATTGTCAATCCAGGTTCCGCTGTTAGCATAAATGGTCTTCTGATTGTCGCGATTGGTCATCGCGATGACATCCGCCACATGAGTATGGCCAAAAATAACAATCCGTTTGGAAGCATCCAGATCAAAAAATTGCGTTTGGGCCTGATAGTCGGTAAAAGCCGGAACGGCCGCCCGGGTGATGGCTTCGCTAACAGGGATTTTAACCGCTACGCCATTGATGATCTGGCGCTCTTCCCAGGTATCCTGGATATTATGGTATAGGGTTGCATCAATGATCCCGGTTTCTTTGTCTTGTTGGGGGATACAGTCATTAATAGAATAATTCTCAGTGAACCCATCAATATTGGTTTTTAAAACCTTGTCATCAAAGCTTTCCTTAACCGGCAACACCGATAGAATCGCTTTCCAGGTTTCGTAATATAAATAGGCGTTAAATTGACTGGGGTCTTCTTTATTGGGAATCATTTCCGGGAAGATATTGTCTGACTGGGGATGGCCCTCGATCACACAGGTGGTGGCAATGCGGGTAAAAAAATAACCCGGTGGCAAAATATTGGTCTCATCCTTTGTGATCGCCCGGTTCGAAATCGGATCGGGGGTACAGAAAAAATTATACTTGTGGCCATGCTCGATGACAATTTCTGAATTGGGACCGGTGACATAGGTGCCCAGCCCCTGCAACTCTGCTCTGGCCTGACTGATACCCGGAAAAATCCGGGCCACATCAGCCTCGGTCAGCAATAAATCATGGTTGCCGGGGACATAGGTTACTTTGATTTTTCGGGCTTTGATGATGGCATTAAAGCCGTCTATGATGGCCTGATTGTTAGCCGCCACCTGATCAAAGAAGGCTGCTTTGGAATCCGGCATTTGATAATCCATCGGTAAAAACCATTCATCCAGCAAGTCGCCACCGATGACCAGCTCTTTGACATTGGGCGAATTTTTTACCGCGGCCAGGAAATCCACCAGTGCCTGTTTGTTTTTTTCCAGCTCGGCAAAAGACGAATCGACGCCCAGATGAAAATCGCTGGCAATAATAATTTGGGTTCGTTCTTCGTTTAGTTCCGGGTTGCCAGCTAAATCAAAGTCAATATTGGTGGCAAAATAGCCCACATAATCACAACCCAGCGAGGCTTTGTTTTTTGAGGACAAGGTGCTTTTGATGACAAGCTTGTATTCTTCCCCCTGATCAAATCGGGTGATATCCTGATTATTGATACGGATCGATTTGGGGTCGTTGAGATCAATTTTTACCGCACAGGCTTCTTCCACCGGATTCCCAACGCGATCGATACGATACAGCTTCACCGCCTCAGCGATAGTAGCCGGGTCCAGCTCATCGTTGAATTTCAACAGAATGGTTTGAATTCTATCGTTGACCGGTGGGTTATCCAACTGATCAGATACTAAAATATTAGCCTCGAAGTTCATATTTTCTTTTCTTTCCTTTTCTGGGCTTCTGCCATAATATTCTTCAGCGTCAGCAACAGCGGATTGCTCTGGCTATTACTGAGGGCGTCCTTGGAATAGGTCAGTCCAGTCATCGAGTTGGCTTCACAGATGTAATAGGTGTCGTTTTCGCCAAACAGAAAATCGATGCTGCCAAAGTAGATATCCAGCACTGCGGCAGCTTGTTCAGCAATTTCCACTACCGCCGCCGGCGGCGTAATAAATTGCAGATCGCCGCCCTGGGACAGGTTGGATTTAAAATTGTCGCCATTATCCCGGATATAAGCCGTTGAGAATTTCCCACCGCTTAACATAATCCGCATATCCCGGCCTTTTGAGGCGGCGATACACTCCTGAATCAGGATATGATCATCAAAATTCATGGCGGCATAAATATCCAGAATATTTTCCAGTTCTTTCTCGGTTTTGATCTGAACGACGCCTTTACCCTTGCTGCCGTGCATCACCTTGACCACACAGGGCAGTCCCAGTTCGCTGGCAATAAAAGAGGGTTTTGTTTTGGGGGTCATCAGCACCGTTTTAGGAAATAAAAAGCCCTGATTGGCAGCTCCCAATTTTTGAAAGGTCAATAGTTTGTCAGCCGTGTTGTTCAGACTTTCGGAGCTGTTGACACAAAGTGCATCCAGGGATTCCAGCATTTTAACCACCGCCTTACTGTGGTAATTATTGCCTCCAAAGAAAGCCGATAGCGAAAAGTCCGGAATATCCACCGCTTCACCATCGATAAAACAATGCTGGCTGGCGCCCGGTTCGCACATCACCTGGACCTCACTGACATCCACGGTTCTGATGTTGACGCCCATCTTTTCAATCAGCGCAATAATCGTCTGGATCGACGGTTCTGCCAGGGTTTCGTGATTAACTAATAACCAGCCTAGCATGTTTTACCACCTTCTCTCAATCGTTTTTTCCAGAGCGGTTCCGGTCGATCCTTGATCTGTTTCATTAAATCCGCAAACATCACTTTGATGTCAAAGGCCACTCCCGGCATCGCGTTGGCTTCACATAAATAGAAGGTATCATTTTCGCCAAACAGAAAATCGACACTGCCCATATTGATTTTTAGCAGCTGGGCGACCTTTTCGGCGGCCTCAATTACCGCTGCCGGTGGGGTATATTCGACGATATGACCGCCCTTGGCCAGATTGGATCGAAAGCTCTGTTCATTCTGACGGATAAATGATTTGACAAACTTGCCGTTGGCCAGAATCATCCGCAGATCCCGACCCGAGGAGGCTTTGATGCATTCCTGAATAATAATCTGATCGCCGATTTCACTGGCGGTGCTCATGCTGATCAGGTTGTCCAGTTCTTTTTCATTGTTAACCAGCACCACGCCCTTGCCCTTACTACCATGCATGACCTTCATCACCACCGGATAGTCAAACAGTTTACTGACAAAGGATGCTTCCGTGTACTCGGTGACTAACAAAGTTTTGGGAAAACAAACCGCTTCAATCGACTCAGCCACCAACTGAAAGGTCAACAGCTTGTCGTCAACATTTTTGATGGCATCGTATGAATTGATGCACAGCACCCCCAATGATTCCAGCATTCGCAGCGCCGCCGAGGTATGGTAGTTTTTTTCCGTAAAGAAGGCTGCCACCACATAATCCGGCACCTCCATGATTTCATCACCCACATAGAGTTTTCCGTCAAAGTCATGGTCACAGACCACATGAATCTGCAACGGATCAACCACAGTCAGATCGACATGGAGCTCTTCTACCACCTTCATAATTTTCACAATTGAAGGATCTTCCATTTTACCGGGATTTCTTAATAACCAACCTTTCATTTTAACCTCCTTGATTTTATTTATCTGAGTTTTTAATTATCTGATGCACTTAAATATAAATTGGCGTATAAACCACCCAGCTTCATCAGTTCGGCATGACTGCCGACCTCTTTAATATCACCTTCCATCATAAAAATAATCTTATCGGCATTTTTGATGGTAAAGAGCCGATGGGCGATAATAAAGGTGGTTCGTCCTTTCATCATCGCTTCCATGGCCTGGGTGATCAGTATTTCGGTTCGGGTATCCACCGACGAGGTCGCCTCATCCAGTATTAATACCTTGGGATCGGCAATAATCGTTCGGGCAATGGCCAGAAGCTGACATTCCCCCTCGGATAGGGTGGTAAAATCGCCACCGATCCGGGTCTCATAGCCCAAGGGCAGTTTTCTGATAAATTCGTCGCACTGGGCTTTTTTAGCCGCCGTGATAACATCTTCCCGGGTTGCCCCGCTTTTGCCATAAGCAATATTTTCTTCAATGGTCCCATCAAAAAGCCAGGTATCCTGGAGGACCATGCCAAAAGCAGATCTCAAATTATGTCGGGTCAGATCTTTGACATTCAAGCCTTCCAGTAAGATACTGCCGTGATTGATTTCATAAAAACGCATCAACAGATTGACCAGGGTTGTCTTGCCCGCGCCACTGGGTCCTACCACCGCCAGAATTTCTCCCGGTTCAGCGGTTAAAGACACATCATGAAACAGGATTCGTTCGGGAATATAGCCAAACTCGACATGGTTAAACTCGATCCGACCTTTTGTATTAGCCACATCTAAAACCTCGGTACCCAGATCCGGCTGTTCCTCTTCCCGATCCAAAAATTCAAAGATTCGTTCGGCTGCTGCCGCCCCAGCCTGGATAAAGTTCAGGTTATTAGAAATCAGAGCGGTGGGACTGGCAATATTATTGGCATAGATCAGAAAGGCCTGAATCGTCCCAATGGTCATGGCCCCGGTAATCACAAAAATCCCCCCGACCACACAGATGCCAATATAAGCCAGGTTATTGATCAGCTTCATCAGCGGCGAGCTCAAGCCCGAATAAAACCTGGAACTTAAATAAGATTTGAAAAAGCGCTGATTAATATCATCGAATTTTTCTGACGACTTTGCCTCGTGATTAAAAGATTTGACGATTAAATGACCATCATAGACCTCTTCAATCAGTCCATTTAAGGCCCCTAACTCTTTCTGCTGCCTTCTGAACAGCACCTGGGTCTTTTTGGTGATTAGTTTCATCACAAAATAAGACAATGGAAGCGCCACAAAAAAGATCAGACTCAACTGAACATTCAGCACCAGCATCATCACAATGATCCCGATAATGCTGGTGGCCTGAACCAGAATCTGGGTCAGATTGCTTTGCAGCGCCCCAGAAAGGGTGGTGGCATCATTGGTGACCCGGGAAAGAAGATCCCCCCGTTCACTCTGATCCAACACATTCAGCGTCAGTTTGTTCAGTTTTTCCTGAATATCTACCCGTAGTCGTTTGATCGCCAGTTGCGATAGATAGGTCGTCCGCATGGTGGCATAATAGGCAAACCCGGCACTTAAAATATAAAGCGCAGCCAGGATAATCAGTTGCTGTCCGATATAGGAAAAATCAATATCTCTATTTTGAGCAATACTGTCAGCAATACTGTCTGTCACGTCCTTGGTCACCACCGGTGCAAAAATCGCAAAGATGGTACTGGCAATCAAAGCCAGTGCCACAAAAAAGATAACATGTCGCTTATCCTTTAAATAATGACTCAGTCGCTTACCGATGGTACCAAAACTGTATTTTCTTTTTTTTGCTTTCACAGTGATTCCTCCTTCCCATCGCTATAGGATTGGGATTTCAGAATTTCCTGATAAACCAGACAGTCGCGGATCAGGTCATCATGTTTACCCTGACCGACAATGGCGCCATTATCGAGCACCAGAATGCGATCGGCATGTTTAATGGTGCTGATCCGCTGGGCGACGATTAGCACTGTTTTATCGCCAAATTTTTCGCGAATGGCTTTGCGAACCAGCGAGTCGGTTTTAAAATCCAAGGCCGAAAAACAGTCATCAAAGATCGTGATCGGGGCTTTTTTGACAGCGGCTCGAGCGATCGAAAGACGCTGACGCTGGCCCCCGGAAAGATCCTTACCGCCCTGGGAAATGGTGCTGTTAAGTTGTCCTTCCCGTTCATTGACAAAGTCCAGGGCCTGGGCAATCGCCAGGGCTTCGGTAACCTCTACATCGGTGGCCTGTTCCTTGCCGACACGGATATTTTCCAGCACGGTACCGCTGAACAACACCGATTCCTGGGGAACATAGGCGATGATGCTTCTTAAATCATGCTGGGTGCAATCCCGGATATCGATGCCATCAATCACAATCGCCCCAGCACTGACCTCGTAAAGCCGCATAATCAAATTGACCAGAGTTGTTTTCCCGGAGCCAGTGGCCCCGACAATAGCGGTGATTTTCCCCGGCTCGGCGACAAAATTCAAACGCTCCAGGACCGGAATTTCAGCACCGGCATAACCAAAAGATACATCTTTAAATTCAATTCGGCCGGTAATATTTTCCAGCGCGGTGGGATTTTCCTTGTCCTGAATTGAGAATTCGCAATCCAGCACCTCTTTAACCCGCGCAGCCGAAACAGCCGCCTGGGGATAAGCCATTAATAAGGCCGAAACCAGGCCCAGGGCGGACATAAACATTAAGACATATTGGATAAATACCATCAGACCGCCCAGACTGACAATTTGCTGCTGCACTTCTTCAGCACCTAACCATAGAATAATCACCATCGTCAGATTCATCATCAACTGCATCAATGGCGCAAAAAAAGCCACTGCATAGTTTGCTTTGACGGCAGCTTGCATGCCTTCCTGGTTGGCCTGGCCAAATTTTTCCGTTTCATAATCCTGTTGGTTAAAGGCCCGGATCGCCCGGACCCCGGTGAGTTTTTCTTTCATCAACAGATTCAGCCGATCCACCTTCTGCTGCATCATCTTAAACAAGGGCATGCTTCTGGCAGTGGTCAAGCCGATGATGAACGTTGTAATCAGAAAGGACCCCAGCAACAATAATGTCAGGGTGACGTTTTCCCGAAACGCCATTACCAACGCGCCAACTCCGGTGATCGGAACCAGTAGCAGTGACCGTAAGCCATTAATCACCACAATCTGCATCTGCGTGGCATCGGTGGTGGAGCGGGTCAACAGGGTAGCGGCTCCAAACCGATTAAAATCGGTCTGGGAAAAGCTCTTTACCTTGTCAAAGACATCAGCCCGAATTCGGCTGGTAAAGGAAGCGGTGACATAGGCTGAGTAATAACTCGAAGCGACCATACAAACCGCCGCCACCAGTGAAACGCCTAACATCATCGCGCCACTTTTCAGGATATAGGGAGTATCGCCCTGGGCCACCCCATTTTCAATAATGTCCCCCATCATCGTGGGCAGATAAAGTTGGGCCGCCGCCTGGCTGAGGACAAAGACAAATACCAGAATCATCTGAAGCCGATAATCTTTTAAATACCGGATAAGCAAACTAACCATCGGCTACTCCTTATCCACAAGGGCAAAGAAAAAGTTCTCTTTGACCAGGGTATCAATCACCCGGACCGGTTTTAACTGATTCGCGGAAATTCCCCGCATGATCATCAGATCACGATAGAGGGCATAGGTTTCTTCCTGAACAAAAGAAATCTCCGAGGGACTCAAGACGCCGCTTTTTACCTTGGACCCAATCGAAGGATTAGCCGTCCCCAACTTCTCTTCCATGATTTGGCGATACTCATCGTACCGTTCTTTGGGCAATGGTTTTTCTAATTCAATGAAAACCACATAACGGCCCGGTGATACTGCCACATCGGCATAGACCGAATAATCTACCAGTTCGCAGTCGGTGGCCCTGGCAAATTCCTTGACCGCCCAGGAAATACATTCTTCGGTAGTCTTTTCGCCGGCAATGCTGACCATCTGATTGAGGCGATAGACAAATTTGATCTTGGGACAGTTTTTATACCAGCCTACCACCCGAACCACATCTTTGATCCGATAACGGTAAAAGCCCGAGGTGTTGGTTAGCACAATTTCATAATCCTTACCGGTTTCCAGCTGTTCCATGGTCAGGGTTTCTTCCGAGTCTTCCTGATCCACCGGAATAAACTCATAAAAGGCCGAGTCCGGAATCAGCACGAATTCCTGGGCTTCCATTTCATTGCAGATCGCCATAATCGACTCCGATGCTGCATAAATACTGAAATAAATGGGGACATCCCCCAAATAATGACGCATTTTGTCCGTATAAACCGCAAATCCGCCACTGCCGATGGCGTGGACAAACGCCAGCTCGGGCCATATTCGGGGAATGATCGGAGTCTCAAAACCTTTTTCGAATTCTTTTCTTAACTCTGCCGCCCGTTTAGGATTTGGCTTAATCTGGGTCAGCAACTGAACTTTAACATCATCGGGTATTTTTATATCCGGATGAATGGTCCCTTTTTCGATATCATCGACGAGCAGTTCCCAGTTCATTTCCAGATATTTCATCAAATCGGAAACGGCGGTCATAAAGGCCGAAGCGATATAAGATAAGGATCGGTCCATCAGCGCAAAGCGAAGATGGGCATACTTGGTATCCATAATCTCTCTGGGAAAAACAATTTCCTTAGGCGAAGTAAACATTAGAAACAAAATGTCTTTGATACTGTAAACACCCCGTCCCGAAATGGACCCCGCAAACAAACCGTTGGGAAGAGTTTCAAATTTTACTTCCATCAGATTCAGGCCTCGGCCTCGTTTCCACTTTTTGCCCAGGGCCCGGGCGATGATGGCAAAGCTGAACTGAGTGGCATATTCCCGGTACAAATCAACGGTTTGTTCCGAAACCGGTATCCTTTTGGGATTATCCACACTTCCGGAAGTCAGGGCATAATGAACGATATTATCCTTGGTCAGCAGATCCTTTTCGCCCGCTATCATCCGTTCGATATAGGGGGCATAATCATCATAAATCGAAAAAGGGACCTTTTTTTTGTAATCTTCAATAGTGGTAATCTCGTCAAAATGGTAGCGTTTTCCGTATTCGGTATCAGCATTTTTTGTAAGCATGTCCAACATCAGCTGTTTGTTGATTGCTGGGGCATTTTCTGTTAAATAATCAAAATTTTCTATTTTTTTGTACCCCTTCTTAATATTAAGGGAGTAGACTATTTGGGGAATTAATTTTATCATTTTTCGCCTTCCTTTGCCCAATGAATAATACTGCTTTTGTCCGGATATTCTTTTACAATGGTCGGGAGCTTCGTCTGATTCACATTTTTCCCCGGCATAATGGCTCGGGTAAATAGCGAGTCCCGGTAGCCGTCCTGCATCACCAGAACCTCCGGTGCCGCCAATATATTATCGTTACGCAATTTACGATAATCCCGATTATTGGCCATCAGACTTTTATCCAGGGCTGCTCTGAACAACTCACCGTCAAGCGTTTCTGAGCAGGGTTCCAGCATAAATACCAGTTTTCGCTGATCAGCATCCAATAAAATCTGGAAAAAGCGAATTTCCTGATTTTGTTGGGTGGACACTGCTTGAATCGATCCCTCAATTTCGTAGATCATCAACTTCAAATTTTCGATGTCAAGGCGTTCGGAATCCTTGCACACAAAAACAACCCTGGGAATCTGGTTATTCATCTCTGCGACATAGACAATATCCTTCATATTATAGCGATACAGTCCGGAATAAGAAGTGATAATCAACTGGTAATAGCCACCTTTTTTTAACTCATGCGCCAGAACGGTTTCATTACCTTCTGTTCCCACCGGCAAAAATTCAAAAAAATAACCAAAAAGAGCGAGCAATCCGGCCGGATCCTGGGCTTTATCTGGTATATTGAATTTGCCTTCACTGGCACCGTAACCCCATTCCAAAAATTTCACGGTTGCGGGTAGATTTTTTTTAACATCAGCGACTATTTTTGCCGCACTGGAAGACATCCAACAGGACACAACCGAAAACTCCGGCCAGATTCCTGCCACATCCAGGCTTTTGTTTTTCGCCAGAATTGTTTTTAATTCTTCGGCCCGATCCGGGTTTGGCGATAATTTTGAAACAAGTCTTTGTCTCAGGTCTTCATCTAAACTAATTTTTGGTGATATCTGACCAGCTCTGATATCTTCCAGCAAATCAGCGGCAGCAGCATTCATTTTTTTCAGCAAGATATTAAAGTGGGCGATATTGCTGCAGACCACGCCAACCAGATTTTTTTCTTCCAGTGCATAACGGATCGTCAAATAATCGGTAGCCTCGTTGCTCAGTTCTTTGGCCATCATCATTTCTGGCGGCAGCACCATTTTTTTTAGCATCTCGATTGGCATATCTTTGGCCGCCTGACCAGACGCCGAGCCAATCGGGATACCGCCTTCAGTCTTTCCATATTCTGAGGGATTGGCAATTGCCAGTACCTTTTTTCCCGGGGCCACAACTTCCGGAGCCAGCATTAACAACAGGATCGCCCGAATCTGAGAAACCAGTCCTTTGACCAGTTCGCCGTTTTTACTTTCCGGAAGCAGCTTGGGAACACCGGTGGATCCGCTGGTCGCAATAAAACTGGCCGCCGATCCGTCAAAAAAAATATTCGCCGCCCCGGCTTTTAGTCTATCGATCTCCGCTGCCAGCTGGGAATAGTCTGAAATTGGCACCTTTTTTCTGAACATATCAACCGTTTTAGTCTCAGCAAATCCATATTTCTTACCAAACTCAGTATTTTCTGCGGATTTTAAAATATCCTGAAGCACACGCAATTGTGTGACCTCAGGACTATTTTCTATTATATAGAAGCTTTTGATTAATTTTTCATTGGGCATTTCCTTTAATAACTCCGGAATGCTTTTACCTTCACTACCCTTTAAGATGTCACTGGAAATTTCTTCCGGTTTTCTATCTTTTGTCATTTCATCACCTTATTCGATGGTTAAAATATCTGAAAAACCTGTCATATCAAACACTTCCTGAATCTCCGGTTTGACATTTCTGATCACTAAACTGCCGCTGAGTGCTTTGGATTTCTTTTGAATCAGTAGGAGAACTCGCAATCCGGCACTACTCACAAAGTCCAGTTTATCAAAATCCAGGATCATCTTAAATCCTTCTTTGCTGTAATAAGTTTCCATTTCTTTTTGAAATTCAGGAGAGGTATTGGTGTCCATTCGACCTTCCAGTTCAACCATCAATATTTCGCCGTCTTGTTTTACATCAATTTTCATTTTAGTACCCTTTCTTTCTTTCGGAATAAAAAACGTGATCGTCTATTTTTTTAATGAACAAAAGATTTCTTGCTTTGAATTTTAATTGATCATACCACAATAATTTGCCATGTGCAATTGTAAAAGCGTTCAAAATGTAAACTTGTATTTATAACCAAAGTTACTGGCTGGTCAAAAGTAACTTTGACTATTCTTTATAGTAGGAAGACGAACCGTGGCCCTATCGACTTCAATAAGTGCGTGAATATTTTCGACGTTTACTTTTCTTTTTATTTACAAGTCAAATTTTCTTTTACATTTTAGTTACAATCTATTTACATCAAGAATAATTTATGTTAGAATTACTACACTTAGAAGAAATCTGAGTACTTATGATCACTATAAAAAATTATATATACAAAAGGGAAGGAATGTCATGAAAAAGAACTCTATTATTTCTATTATTATTATCCTACTTATCCTCCTTACCGCCATTTTGTTTGTTCGCGGCTGTAGCCAAGAAGGAAGCGAAATGAAAAATTACACCGTGGCGGGCACCTACACTGAAACCGCGACCTATCAGAATGGAGAGATCAAGGTTTCTGATGTCAACATTGAAAATGCCACCTTTACTGGTAACCTGACTGTTGTTGATTCCGTTGTCGATGGGGATATTCGGTTGACCAACTCCGCTGTCCAAGGTGAATTACTGGTCAAAGGCGGAGGCACTATTTATCTGGATGGCGGCTCCTACCAGAACATTATCCTTGAGAAACAGGGGGTAAAAATTGTTTTACTTGGCGAAGCAACGGTTGAAACCCTCACCGCCAGAGCCGCGGCCAACATCGTGGTTGACAATCAAAGTAAGATTAAAACCTTAAATGTTGACAAAGCAGCCAGCCGAACGGCCATCACAACTCAGGAAAATGGCACCATTGAAAACATCCAGTCCCGGGGCATCAGCGACATCGTCCTGAATACACCGACCAAGCTGATTGGCTTTGGTACCAATGCTGGAGGCTCAACCCTTGTGGCCAATGCCGTGGTTGATAAAATTGTGGCTGAATCCAAAGTTACACTTACCCTTAACGCCAATGTCGGAGCTGTCTTGTTAACCGCCACCGGCGAAGGAACCAGCATCACGCTTGGCAATAATGCTGTGATTGCCTCTCTGGCCACAGAAACCCGGGTCGAAATTACTGGTGAAGGCAGTGTCACCAGCGCTACCACCAACGATGTTTTATACATTACCGGTACCATTACCCCGGATGTGGTTTATATTACCACCAAACCGGTTGTCAGTGATCCCAATGGCGGATTAATGGTCTCAACCAATACCAGCCGCCCGACAGAAATCACGGCGGGGAGCAGCAGTTCCTGGTATTCAGATTCCAGCAATTCTGGCACCCTTATTAATTCAAGATACGATGTGCCGCCACTCAATCCAGTGGATCCCGTCACTCCTCCATCACCGCCAACTCCACCTAGCCCACCGATTAATATTTCGGTAGAGGCGATTCAGGTAACACCGGTTGAAGCGGATGTGATTATGGGCAATACCTTAAAACTGAACACCGTGATTTTCCCGGCCAATGCCACCAATCAAACCATCATCTGGGAATCTTCCAATAACAATGTTGCCACAGTTACGAATGGGGTGGTCACACCAGTTGCCAATGGCGAGACTACGATCACCGCCCGAACTCAGGACGGCAATAAAACTGATACCAGCAAAATTACGGTTAAAACAAATATCGGCGCCGTAACCATGATCAATACCATCAACGCCGTCAATAATGGCATTGCTGAAACCATTGCTTACGACAGCAACTATAACCTGCCGGTTGTCGTAATTGTCCAGGGTCACGGCAGCGAAATCTTACCCTGTTCCGTTAATTGGACCCCAAATACGGTGGATACCAAAAAAGTTGGTGAAACAACCTATACCGGAACCCTGGTGATGCCTTCTGGTTATGTCAACCTGAATAATGTCCAGGCGACGATTACCCTGACTGTTCTGGCCCAACCGGTGATTACCGCCAGTTCCGAACTGTCATCCCAGCGACTTTATTTAAATGAAGATCCCGCTCCGGTCTTTGTTGAGGCTAGTGTGACGGAGGATAAAACCTTGTCCTATCAGTGGTCTTCCCGGACCGGTGAGGTAGAAACCCCAATGCCAGAGGTAACCGGTCCAATTTACGATCCGCCAGCATCAACAACTCCTGGCACCGTCTACTATAGCTGTGTGATCACTTCTGAAAATGCAGAGCCCGTGACCGTATTAGCCGGAATTGTAGTGACCAGCGCTGACCCGGCTGTTTTACCGGAATCGCCCGAACCTGTTGATGTGGCTGCTGAAACCAGTCCCACTGTCCCCACCACTACATCCGGATTATCTGAAATGCCAACCATCAATGAACAGCCAACCAGTATTTCGCAACTGAGTGGTGTAGCTTTAGCAACCAGTTTAGCTCAGGCCACCCGGACTGCCCAGGCTGCGCTTGGTACCCCTAAATCGGATGCTACCATTGCTTCTTTCTCAGTTGATGCCAGTATCAGTGACGGCGGCGAACTCACCTATCAGTGGTTCGAAAGCTCCGACGCTGTCAATGCCGACGGCAAAGCGATTGATGGTGCCACCGCCAAAACCTTTGAAGCCGATGCTTCCGGCCCGGCTGGTACCACCTACTACTATGTCGAAATCACCAATACCAAAGCAGGCTGCCTGCCGGTTACCGCCGTCAGTGTCCCGGTTTCACTCACCGTCGTCTAACTAATTTAGTACAATAAAAAAAGAAGTGATCATCTAAATAATGGTGATCACTTCTTTTTTATCGATTATGTTGTTTAAAGCTTATTCCATTTCGACGATCAGTTCGCCGGATTGGACGCTTTGTCCGTCTGATACATAAATCCGTTTGACCTTGCCATCTTCTGCGGCGACCATTTCGGTTTCCATTTTCATGGCTTCAACAATAACCAGGGCCTGGTTTTGTTTTACTTCTTCCCCTTCGTTAACCAGTACTTTCAGAACGGTTCCGGGAATACCTGATCCGATCTGTTTGGGATTTTTAGGGTCGGCCTTCAGCATGGTGACCTTCTGCTTGGCTGAGAGGCTGCGCTTATCTTCGACATAGATCTCACGACGGAAACCATCCACTTCAAACATCAGTGGACACATCCCCTCATCATTGGGTAAGCCAATGTTGACCAATTTGATGATAAAGCGTTTTCCCTTGGATACTTCCACATCGATGACTTCTCCCACTTTTAATCCGTAGAAGAAGGCATGGCTTTCCATCCGCATGAAATCGCCATATTCCTGAATAAATTCGACATACTCTTTCATAACCTTGGGATACAGAGCGACACTTAATACTTCCCGATCGTCCAACTCACAACCAAATTCGTCCTGGAAGTCTTTTTTGATTTGATCAAAATCTTCGTCCGGTAGTAGAATCCCGGGACGCACAGTGATCGGTTCGATTCCTTTAAGGACAATTTTTTGAAGTTCCGGATCAAATCCGCCTTCAGGTTGTCCAATCATCCCCTTATAAAAATCCACCACCGAATCCGGATAGGATAATTCTTTTCCTTTTGTTTTGATGTTGTCCACGGTTAAGTCATTTTGAACCATGAAGATGGCCAGATCTCCCACTGTTTTTGAAGACGGGGTTACCTTGACAATATCACCCAGCATCAGGTTGGCTTCCATGTATTTTTCTTTGACTTCTCTAAACTTATGGCCTAAACCAAAACTTTCCACCTGGGCCCGAAGGTTGGAATATTGCCCGCCCGGTATTTCCAGTTTATAAATTTCCGTAGAACCGGATTTCATTTCAGATTCAAACTTGCTGTAAACCTGACGGGTAGTACTCCAGTAATCAGAAAGAATCTGCAGCTCATCCTCATTTAAACCCGTGTCTCTCGGCGTGTTCTTCAGCGCTGCCACAATCGAATTAAGCGCCGGCTGAGAGGTTAAACCGCTAACACCGTTCAATGCCGCGTCAGCAATATCGGCCCCGGCCATCTGTCCGAAGAGTACCGTAGCGACCCCATTGCCGGTGGTATCATGAGTATGGAGATGAATTGGCATACTGACTTCCTGTTTTAGAGCTTCAATCAGTTTATAGGCGGCTCCCGGTTTTAATAAACCGGACATATCTTTGATGGCCAGGATATGGGCCCCGGTTTTTTCAATTTCCCGGGCCATTCTCAGGTAGTAATCCAGGTTATATTTGGTTCGGGACGTGTCTAAAATATCGCCGGTGTAACAAATGCTGACTTCAGCAATCTTATCGGTTTTTAAGACCTCATCAATGGAAATCTTCATCCCGTCCATCCAGTTAAGGGAATCAAAAATACGGAAAATGTCAATTCCGCTTTTGGCCGCTTCCTGTACAAAGGCCCGGATTACGTTATCTGGGTAATTTTTATACCCCACGGCGTTGGCGCCCCGCAACAGCATCTGGAATAAAATATTGGGCACTCGTTTACGCAGCTCATCCAGCCGGCGCCAGGGCGATTCTTTTAAGAAACGGTAGGCCACATCAAAGGTTGCGCCCCCCCACATTTCAAGGGCAAAGAGATCCGGTGCCAGAGCTGCTGTTTCCCGGGCGATCTTAATCATATCCCGACTTCTAACCCGGGTAGCAGAGATGGACTGATGGGCATCCCGAAAAGTGGTATCAACCAGTAACAGTTTCTCCTGATCTTTGATCCATTGCACCAGACCCGCCGGTCCCCGTTCATCCAATATCTGTTTGCTGCCCCGGAATTCGGTATCTACTGGAATCGCTGGGATATAAGGCTCATCAAAATCCGGTTTATTACCGAAGGTTTCATTGACAATAATATTTCCAAAATACTTGAGTACGTTGGAAGCTTCACTTTTCTGATCTTCGATCTCAAACAACTCCGGATGATCGTCGATAAATTTGGTATCGCATTTCCCGCCGATAAAGGTAGGATGCTGAAGTACGTTGATGAGGAAATCCTTATTGGTTTGAACCCCTTCAATTTTCATTTCTTTTAAGCCGCGCACCGCTTTACGGCGGGCATCTTCAAAATTTCTGGAGAAGGCCGTACTTTTTACCAGCAGACTGTCGTAGTAAGGGGTAATTTCGGCACCGGTAAACCCATTGCCACCATCAAGACGGATCCCGAAACCGCTACCGGTTCGATAAACGTCCAGACGTCCGGTATCTGGCATAAAATGATTTTTAGGATCTTCGGTGGTGATTCGGCATTGGATCGCCGCGCCCCGGGTTTCAACGGATTCCTGATTGGGAATCCCGATTTCTTCTGAATTTAATGGTAAGCCCTGGGCAATTAAAATCTGGGACTGAACCAGATCGATGCCAGTAACCAGCTCCGTAACGGTGTGTTCCACCTGAATTCGCGGGTTCATTTCAATAAAATAATGATCGCCCTTTTTATCAACTAGAAACTCGATGGTTCCGGCATTGCGATAATTCACTTCTTTGGCCAGCTTGATGGCATCCTTGCAGATAGCCTGACGCTGTTCATCATTAATGCTTAAGGATGGGGTAAATTCCACAATTTTCTGATGGCGTCGCTGGATTGAGCAGTCCCGCTCAAAGAGATGAACGACATTGCCATGGTTATCACCTAGAATCTGCACTTCAATATGCTTGGGCTCTTCCAGATATTTTTCGACAAAAATGGTACCATCGCCAAAGGCCTTGGTTGCTTCACTGGTTGCCGAATGGAACTCTTTCAAGAGATCTTTTTCTTCCCTTACAATTCGCATTCCCCGGCCACCGCCGCCGGCGGCTGCTTTTAAAATAATCGGATAGCCGGCTTTTTGAGCGAACTCCAGGGCTTCGGAATCTGAGGTGATCGGTTTTTCAACCCCGGGAATGGTAGGGACATTGACGCTTTTAGCAACAATTTTCGATTGGATTTTATCGCCCATTTTTTCCATCATTTCATGGGTTGGTCCGATAAAGACAATCCCTTCCTCTTCACAGCGTCTTGCAAAAAGCGGGTTTTCGGAAAGAAATCCATAACCGGGATGAATGGCATCAACTTCTTTTTTCTTGGCCAGGGTAATGATTTTGTCCATATCCAGATAGGCTTCCACCGGGCCATTGGTACCGGTAATCAAATAGGACTCATCGGCCTTGGTTCTAAAAAGGGACAGCTTATCTTCTTGGGCATAAATTGCCACGGTGTGAATACCAAGCTCCTGACAGGCCCGGATAATTCGGATGGCAATTTCGCCGCGATTTGCGATTAGTACTTTATTAAACTTCTTCATCTTTCCTTCTACTTTCTATACGCATTTTTATGCATAAATAATTCTCATCTGCAAAAAATTAATTGTAGCTATTATATAAAATTGTACCGAAATATTAAAGCTATTTTTTTATGAATATCTAATTATTTTTCGCAGCTGCTGATTCGGATTCAATTTAGCCTGAATTCGCCTTGAAAATGGACTTTTCGTCACTTCTGCTTAATGTTTTCTTTATTTAACTTTTCAAGTCTAACCTGGTTATGGTATTTCATCATCACTGTATTGCTGGTCTTTTTTGCGACGCGGACAATTTTCTTGGGGGCGCGTTTATGCGGGTCAGACTTGATTAGTATTTCATCTTTTTCTTTTTCTTTGGCTTTTTCGATCCGTTCATTTTCCAGGCGTTGAAATCCGTAGCGTCTTTCGGTTTCGGCTTCCATTTTCTGATTGTCAGAATAGAGGGTCCCCGAAAGGCGTCTGACTAGAAAATAACCGGGAATGACTATAACCAAGACAATAATAAGCATCCCGATATCCATATTTATTTGCCTCTTTCGCCCATTTCTTTTTTGTCAATCCAATCTTTCTGATAATCCTTGCTGGAGACCAGAATCTCCTGCAGAAACCGTTCATACTCTTTGGCATAGTTCTTATTTTTGAGCTGGACCAGGTTCTTTTCCAACATTTTTTCTTCCCGGTTTTGATCGAATATATTTCCGTGATTATTGAATTTATATTCAGCAACAGCCTGGATACAATCCATTCGCTGCTCAAACAGAACCCGCATCTGAGCATCAATCTCATCTATTTTATTCCTGATTTCATCTAGTGATTTCAATCGCAATCTCCTTAAAGTAAAAAATCTGCCATACAGATGGCGGTGGCGGCTTCAACCACCGGAAAGGCTCTGACGACGATACAGGGATCATGACGGCCCTGAATTTTCAGAGTAGCATCTTTTCTTTCGGCCAGATTAATAGTCTGCTGTTCTTTGCCGATGGAAGGCGTCGGTTTAAAGGCCACCTGAAAAACAATGGGCATCCCGTTGGAAATACCGCCGTTGATACCGCCGTTATAATTGGTAGCTGTTTCAATCTGCCCGTCATGCATTTTCAGCGAGTCATTGGTTTGGGAGCCCCGCAGGCTGACCACATCAAATCCCGCCCCAAAGGTCACACCTTTTACTGCGGGAATAGAAAACAATAAGGCCGATAAGCGGCTTTCAATCGATTCGAAAAAGGGATTGCCGATTCCTGGTTCCAGACCGGTGATAAACCCTTCGACCAAACCGCCGACGGAATCTTCATCTGCCATTGCGTCAATGATCGCCTGTTTCATAGCTTCTTCCAGATTGGCATGATAAAGCGGAAAGGCAGGATTTGCAAAATCACTTTTCAAGGTTTGATAAACCTGCCAGTCGCTGATAGGTACGTCCTTTACATCCCCAATCGATACAATCCGGCTGCCGATTCCCAGCTCCGGTCTGATCGCTGTCAGGATCTCTTTGGCAATGGCTCCGGCAAAAACCAGGGGTGCCGTCAGCCGACCGGAAAAGTGACCACCGCCCCGGTAATCCTGAAAACCGCCATACCGGGCGTTAGCCGCATAATCGGCATGACCCGGTCGCATCAGATCTTTGGTTTTGGCATAGTCGCCGGAACGGGTATTCTCATTGCGAATCAGCCCGGCCAATGGGGCGCCGGTGGTTTTGCCATTGAAAATGCCACTAAGGATTTCAATTTGATCCCCTTCTTTTCGGGGCGTCGCCAGAGGATTTCCCCGAGCGGCCCGGCGGTTCAGTTCATGCTGAACCCGCTCCAGATCGATGTCAATCCCAGCTGGAAGTCCATCAATAACGGCACCAATGCCGTTACCGTGGGATTCACCAAAGAGCGAAAGTTTAAATTTATTTCCCCATGTCGAGCCCAATCCACTCACCTCCCATTGCTGTGAAATCCTCCCAAAAGTGAGGGTAGGATTTGTTGACGGCTTCGGCGCCGTCAAGGATAATCTTACCGTTCGCGCAAATCGATGCGATCGCTACAGCCATGGCAATCCGATGATCATTATGACTCTCGACATGACCTCCGGTGAAGCCGGAAACCCCATGAATTACCAGACCATCGGCTGTTTCTTCCACTTTTCCGCCCAGTTTGTTCAGTACATCAGCAGTGGCCATCAACCGGTCCGATTCTTTAAACCGCAGCCGTTCACCGTTGATAATCGTGGTGGTGCCCTGGCTCAAGCTGCCAACCACCCCTAAAATTGGAACCAGGTCCGGACACTGGGAGACATCGATAACCGTTCCCTGAGTTTGGGATTTCGCGATAATCAGTTTATCTGCTTCAACACAGATATCGCCACCCATTTCTTTTAAGATGTCGACAATGACCTTATCCCCTTGTTGCGACGCATAATTCAAATCTTGACAGGACATCATCTCACCAATGGTACCAGCCACCAGCCAGAATGCCCCCTGGGAAAAATCGCCTTCCACCCGGTAGTTGTTGGGGGTGTAGGCCTGATTGCCTTTGATCAGAAAACGCTGATCATTGTCATTGACGATCTCAATTCCAAACTGTTTTAAAACGTCCAAAGTAATATCAATATAGGGTTTGGATTCCAGCTTTGACGTCAGTTCGATCACTGAATCTCCGGTGAGCAACGGCAGAGCAAACAGCAGCCCGGTAATAAACTGGGAACTGACACCGCCGTCAAGCTTATAGGTGCCGGGCGTCAGCATCCCTTCCACCACCAGAGGTAAATCCTGTTCTTTTTCTAAATGTTTATATTGAATGCCTTTTTCGGCAAATATTTCATAATAGGGCTTCATCGGACGAGTAACCAGTCGCCCTTTTCCGGTAATCACAGCCCGTTTCGGCTGGAGCAGGACGATCGGGATGATAAACCGCAGGGTTGATCCCGATTCATTGCACTGGATCGTCTCCGCCTTCAGCGCCAGCGGATCGCAGCCCTTTATGGTTAGCGTAAAACGGCCGTTTTGCTCCTTCTGATAAGAAATGCAGGCTCCCAATGCTGTCATCGCATCACAGGTAGCAATCATATCCTCGGACATCAACACATTTGAAATCACGCTCTCACCCTGAGCCAACCCCGCCGAAATAATCGCCCGGTGACTCACACTCTTCGAAGGCGGTATTTCCAAACTGCCCTTTAATAACTTAGGTGTAATCTCTATCGTTCTCATTTTCTTCCTCTTAATTTCTATTATCTAAACAGTTCGATGGCCTGGGGTTTCTGGATTTTGACAATCTGCGCCTTGCCGATTTTTTCCAGGGCACAGATGTAGAGGGAATCATTCTCAAACTTCTTGTCAGTGAACAAAATTTCCTGAACCTTGTCCAACGGCATTTTCGGCAACTCCGTCGGTAATCCATAATTCTCCAGTATTTCAATAACATTGGTGTAGGTGTCCTTCTGACTGATCCCCTCTGCGACGGTTTTCTTGGTGATCTGAGCCATGCCAATGGCAACCGCTTCGCCGTGAGAATATTTTTTAAATTTAAAATAAGTCTCCACCACATGACCGATGGTGTGGCCAAAATTCAAGATTCGGCGCAAGCCCTGTTCATGCTCATCAGTCTGAACCACATCACGCTTGATCTGACAGCATTTAGCTATGATATCTTCCATATCTTCCACCAGATCCTCGTAATAGGCATAACCCATTAGTTTTACAAACAGCGGGGCACTGCTGATGCATCCGTATTTAATAACCTCGGCCATGCCATCAATCATGTAATGATCTTCAAGGGTTTCCAGGAATAAGGGATCGATGATAACGGCCTTGGGCTGATGAAAAGCTCCGACCAGATTTTTGCCATAATCCATATCAATCCCGACTTTTCCGCCGACGCTGCTATCTACCTGAGCCAACAGTGATGTCGGCACCTGAATCAGGTCAATGCCGCGGAGATAGGTTGCCGCACAAAAGCCGCCCAAATCGCCAACCACACCGCCGCCCAGGGTCAGAATGGCGTCGCTGCGGGTAATATTGCACTTAATCAGTTCGTTATAAATCTCAGCCGTTTGGGATAAACATTTGCTCGCCTCGCCCGGCGGAATGACAATGCTGTAAACCTTGGGACCGGCCTGACGGACCTGACGCTCCACATCGCTTAAATACTCTTTGGCGACGTTTTTATCGGTGATGATGACCACCTTATGATACTGGGAAAAGAGGGCCTTCATTTGGGACAACCGCCCTTTAATACCTTTTTCGATGATAATGGGGTACTGGTGTATGTTCTCTGTTTTGCATATTAATTCCTTCATTTTCTCGGCTCCTTTAAAATCTTAACGTCTATTATATCATAGATTTTTCAATTTAAAACCATAAAGCACTTTCCCACACTTAAAATAGTTTGAGCTTTGTTTACACCTGTCGTTCAAACAAAGACAGATTTATTTATAAAAGAACCGCCTTAAATAAGACGGTCTTTACTGCTTATCGGTCTTCTTTGAAATAGTTTTTACCCAGCCAGGCCGGTTCTTTTTTGTTGCTGCTCTTGCGCATCGATGTAAAGATCAATACGAAAACTGTTGCCAGATACGGCAGGGCGGTGAACAGGTAAATGGAAACCGGCAGGGTGTATTGCTGGAGCCAGAAACTGGCAATATCCAGGGCACCAAAGAAGTAGGCTCCCAATAAGGCTTTGCCCGGATTCCACATCGCGAAGATTACCAATGCCACCGCAATCCAGCCCCGGCCACTGACCACATTAACCGGATAAATACTGATGTAAACCAGCGATAAAAAGGCACCACCCAGCCCACACAGCGCCCCACATAGAGCGATGTTTAAATATTTATACTTATCGACCGGAATTCCGCTGGCATCGGCCGCCACCGGATTTTCTCCGACCATCCGGGTATTTAAGCCCCACTTGGTTTTGTAGAGATAGATATAAATGGCAATCACCAGAAAATAAGAAAAATAAACATAGATGCTCTGGTTAAAAAAGATCTGACCAATGTACGGGATATCTCCCAACACCGGTAACTTGATCGGGGCAAAAAAGGTTGTAATCGCTTCTGGAACTTTCTTCCCAACAAAGTTCTTACCAAAGAACGCAGCAAAACCCACCCCAAAAATACTGAGGGTCAACCCGGTCACAACCTGATTAGCTTTTAAACTGATGGTCAGAAACCCATAAATCAAAGCGCCGGCGGCACCAGCAATGGCAGCACAGAGAACGGCGGCATAGGGATTACCAAAGGTAAACCCGGCGATAAAACCGACAACTGCGCCCATCTGCATCATCCCTTCCACCCCCAGATTGAGGTGCCCGACTTTTTCAGAAATAATTTCACCCAGAGTCGCATAAAGCAAGCAGGTTCCGGCTTTAACCGCCGCTGCCAAGAAAAAAACAAATTCCATTTATGCAACCTCACTTTTCGTTTTATCAGAAACAAACCGGTACTGCAAGACAAATTCACTGCCCAGGATAAAGAACAGAATAATCGCCTGGATCATTTCGGCCACTGAGCCGGGAATCTGGAACGCGGTTTGAATATAAGAAGCCCCCTGCAATAACACCGCAAAGGCAAAGGAATTGACTACTACAAACGGCACCTTGAGTCCCGAAAGCCAGGCCACGATAATGGCGGTGAAGCCCAATCCCCCGGTAATTTCAGTTGACAGTGCGCCACTGACACCGGTGGTCTGCATCATCCCCACCACTCCACATAAGCCACCGCTGACAAGTGCCGCAATAATAATTGTTTTGGTAACATTAATCCCAATGTATCGGGCGGTATTTTCACTTTCGCCCAAGACTGCAATTTCAAAACCGATTTTTGATCGATTCATAAAATAATACATTACCATAACAATAATAACCGCCATCAGAATACTTAAATTAAAGCCACCCGCACTCGGAAGTAAGGCATTTTCCGGAAGATTGGCAATTTTCGGCATACCATTGGCAGCCGGATCCTTCCAGAAATCATATTGCAAAGCCGTTACCAATGTCAAGGCGATGTAGTTTAGCATCAGCGTAAACAGGGTTTCATTGGTCCCGAAACGGGCCTTAAAAAAGGCCGGGATCATCAGCCAGACAGCACCGAATGCAAAAGACACCACAATCATCAGTATTAACATGATCGGCAGCGGCAAATCCGGCAGTAGCCGTACGACCAGGGTGGTTCCCACAGCCCCCATCAGGAACTGCCCTTCGGCGCCAATATTCCAGAAACGCATTTTAAAGGCTACCATGACCCCCAAAGACAATACCAGCAAAGGTACCATTTTTTCGATTGTCGCCGCAAAGCGGTACAGCGAACCAAAGCAGCCCTGGACAATACCAATATATAATTCAATCGGATTAGCACCGGCTACCAGCACAATGATCGATGCCACTGCTAACGCTGCCAATACAGCCGCAAGACGAACAACAAATTTCTCCCGTGTTTTGGGGACATCTTTTTTTACGATATGGAGCATGCTTCTTCTCCTTCATTCATTACCCCGGACATCATCAATCCAATGGCTTCTTTAGTGGTTTTTCGGGGATCCACAATCCCCGTTACCCGACCTTCACACAAAACCATAATACGGTCGCAAAGACTCATCAGTACATCCAGATCTTCACCCACATACATGATCGGTTTCATTTTTACTTTTTGTTCATTCAGCAATTCGTAGATAATCTGGGAAGATCCCACATCCAGGCCTCTGGTGGCGTAAGCGGTCACCAGCAGTTTCGGTTCCAGTTCAATTTCCCGGCCCAGCAATACCTTTTGAATATTACCACCGGAAAGCAAACTGACCGCATGATTTTCAATCGCCGGCGTGGAGACATTAAGCCGTTCAACCAGGGCTTCCGCCTTATCCCTCGAAACCTCCCGGGAAATGCCCATGCCTTTTTTATTACGGTAATCTTTTAATAAGACATTATCAATAATATCCATGGAGGAAACCAGACCCATCCCCAAACGGTCCTCCGGGACAAAGCTCAGGCTGATCCCCATCTGACTGATTTTTTCAGGATTCTTGCCAACGATATTTTCACCTTCAAAAATAATTTCTCCCGATTTGAGGTGGTAAAGTCCGGCAATACCTTCGCACAATTCTTTCTGGCCGCTGCCGGCAATACCGGCGACGCCAAGAATTTCCCCGGCATAGAGATCAAAACTGACATGATCCAGAATATGGACTTTGTTTCGGTCAACGGCGGTGATGTCTTTAACCTCCAGACATTTCCCGCCCCGCTCCATCGGAACATAGGGAACATTAAGTTCCATCACATCGCCAACCATCATCCCGGCCAATTCCTGGGGGGTGGTTTCTGCTTTGTTCACTGTCTGAATGGTGGTTCCTTTTCGCATAATCGTAATCCGGTCACTGATTTCCATAACTTCTTCCAGTTTATGGGTAATAATAATCACCGAACAACCCGTTGCCACCATTTTTTTGACGATTTCAAAGAGATTCTTAATTTCCTGAGGAGTCAGTACCGCTGTGGGTTCATCCAATATTAAAATATCAGCGCCACGATAGAGAACTTTGAAAATTTCCAGACTCTGCTTCTCGGCGACTGACATTTCGTAGACCTTTTTATTGGGATTAATATCCATTCCCAATTGATCAATCAATTTCCCCATCTCATCTAAAATCTTTTTCTTGTTTAAAAAAGGGGTCGTTTTACGACTGCCGGCAGCAACGTTTTCCATGGCTGAAAAAACATCGACCAGTTTGTAGTGCTGCGGTAACATCCCAATACCCAAATCCAGCGCAATCTTGGGGGAACTGATATTGACAAGCTGTCCCTTCACTTCGATATGACCTTCATCCGGCATATAAATGCCATTTAGAACATTCATCAGTGAACTTTTGCCAGCTCCGTTCTCCCCCAATATGGCGTGCACTTCTCCCTTTTTTAATGAAAATTCCACATGATCCAGGGCTTTGACCTTGCCAAAAACCTTTGTGATGTTCTCCATTTTAACGACATAATCATTGTTCATGTTTTCACCTTTACTAAAAATAGCGGACAGAGCCAGAGGCTCTGTCCGTTATACTATTTGTACTATTTTAAACTACCTACGACATTATCAACAAACCAGTCCATGCTTAACAGTGCTTCATCGGTCATTTTAGTTCCGGCTGTTACTTTAACTGCACCAGTCTGATCTTTCAATTCTCCTGTGAAGATATTTAGCTGTCCAGATTTGATCGCTTCAGTGGCGGTATCAACTTGACCCTGAGCGGTTCCAGGTGCAAGAGCTGTCAGATCATCCAGTAAAACAATCCCGTCATTCATGCCACCCCAGTATTGTTGTGATTTCCAGGTTCCATCAATTACTGATTGAACCGAATCGGTGTAGTAACCACCGAAATCCCAAAGTGGGGCAGTCATATAAACTTCTGGCATGGTTGTTGCCGCGCTTAAGTCATAACCGATCGATAATTTACCAGCTTCTTTAGCGGCTTCCATGGTTGCTGTTGAATCCTGGTGCTGAGCTGTAACATCACAACCTTGTTGGATCAGCGCTTCAGCCGCTGCTTTTTCAACGGTTGGATCATACCAGGTATTGGTCCAGGAAACATTAACGGTTGCTGCCGGATTTACCGATTTTACACCCAACGCAAAAGCATTGATTCCGCGAATTACTTCTGGAATCGGCATTGCTGCAACATAAGCTATTTTATTTGTTTTGGTTGTTAAACCAGCAACGATACCAGAAAGGTATCGGGGTTCTTCAATTTTTCCAAAGTAAGTTCCTAAATTATCGGCAGTCATGTAACCTGAACAATGCTCAAATTTAACATCCGGGAATTCTTCAGCAGCTTCGACCATTCCATCCATGAATCCATAGCTGGTTCCGTAAATAATGGTACATCCCTGGTCAACCATATCTCTAATGGTTGAAACAACAGCACTTTTTTCTTCAGGTACATTTTCTTTAACGATGGTTTCGACTTTACCACCCATGTTTTCAACCATTTTTGCCCGACCATTGTCATGAGCTTGTGACCAGCCACCATCATCTGCCGGTCCTACATAAATAAAACCAACCTTGGTAACCTCATCTTCTTTAGATGTCGTTCCCGAACTACATCCTGCAACGCTTACAACCACTAAAACCAGTGCAAGCATCAATACTCCCAATCTTTTTTTCATTCTCTTCCTCCTATTTCTAATCTGGTTTAGCACCGTTAAGATAAACAGTCCTACCCACATTAATATTTTAACTAAAAAACAGTTAAAATGCAATCTAAAAAAAGTTGAATAAATCGGCAACCTGAGCCATGTTTTTATTGCAATAAACCGGTAAATTCGGTATTATTATTATGTAACCGAGGTGAACCTGATTTTTCACCCTGTTAAATGGAAGTTTGTATTGAAAGGAGTGTCATTTTGAAAAAAGAGAAGAAGAATAAGAAACTGGATATCAAAGAAGTTAAAGATTCGAAAAAAGAGACCAAAAAGAAAAGTGCTGCTGAAGAAAAAAAAGTAGGGTCAATACCTAAAAAAGAAAAATCTGTCATATCAAATTCGGTCCCGCCTGATTCAATGGTTGATCATGCTGCTCTCAAAAAACTGATGATTGATTCTGCGGTTCTTTATCAGAATATTCTTGTTTTGCCCCAAGCCTATACCGTTAATGAAGCAACCTATTCTTTATATCCTTCTGAACTGAAAGCGCTTGATATGATCGGACAATTTTCCGGTATCAATCTGACCCAGTTAGCTAGTAAATTGGGCATTTCAAAAAGCGCCATTTCAAAGTGTACCTCTAAACTGTTGGAAAAAGAACTGATTGGAAAAGAAAAATCCCCGATCAACGTCCGGGAAGTGGTTTTTACCCTAACTCCGGATGGTCAATCTATTTTTGATCAGCTGGAAAATGCTCATACCAATCTGTTCGAACCTTTTAACAAGTCACTGGACGGATTCTCGAACCAGGAGATCAACGACCTCCACCGCATGTTTTTAGCTATTCAATCCAGTCTCGCTGAGATTATTGATAACGTCTGAATTAACACGAGCCACCTGTTTTCGCAAACAAGTGGCTCTATCATTTATAAGACAATTACTTTTAGATTGCCCGATTTATAGTGCCAACGTGTCGCCCTGTTAATCTACCGCTTCTGTTATCCTCGTTTCCAGATCAGCTTCCTGCACCGCATAACTTTCCAGTTTCAGGCACATCTGTTTTTCGTCAGCCGATCCTGCTTCGATTTCATAACTGATGATACGAATAACCGGTGAACCCTGGTTTAATTCAGTGAGAAAGGCCATAAATGTGTCATCATTTCCGGAACAAACCACTACAAATTCACAAGTCGTTAAAAATCTGCTATCGGGGCCGACGATTATTTTTTCTTCATTTTCCATAAAGTCCTTGTCGATCTTCATGCCCAACTGATCATCGATCTCAATCTTGGGCAGTCCAAACTCCAGTGAAGTCAGGCTGACCTTTGCTGATTCAGCCATTTTTGCCACTGACTCATATAGTCTGACCGTATCCAAACTTTCTGGCAGATTAGTCCGGGTTTCATTCAATTGCTCGCCGATTATTTCAAGTTGTTTTATATAGCTTTCCTCGGTCATTTCATCCGGCAAACCAGAATTATAGTTTTCTTTTTCTGCCAGAATCAATTTGTTTTCACGATAGGCTTCATATTTAGGGATCACCAATAAAGCCATCAGGATGACAATTATAGCCGCCGCTACAATTCCCTTTTCAATCCTAATTTTTTTATTTCTGCGTTGATGCTCCGGGGTTCTGATGGCTTTTTCATCAAACTGCTCAATATTTTTTCTGTTCACCGTCTATACCTCTGTCACTTGAATATCAAAAGAAAATTCCCATGTTTCTTCCCCACTCACTTTTTTGTTATCGGCCAATGTTTCCTCTTTCTTATTGGTATTTACCATATTAATCACCGGGAAAACGTCCAGATCGGAGAGCTTTTCTTTGAACTCTATAATCGCATCTTTCTTTTGCGTTTCGCCCGAAATAATCAACCGGCCATCCTGAAAATCATAGTTTGAAAGTTGAACCCCAACTGGCAGTACCTTGTTTATTTCGACCATTGTTTGTAGTGGCAGTTCTCGTCCATTACTGATCGATGCCAAGATAAGCTGGCGATGTTCCAACAACTCTTTTTGATGCGAAAGATTGGCATAAATTACTTGATAATCCGATTTAATTGCAATGTTCGCTTCCATCTGTTTGATCTCATTCCGACAGCACAGATCCCCCCAAAACAATAGCCCATATGTTATCAGCACACCTAAAAAAAGCACACCAAAAACAACTGCTCCTTTTCTTCTGGGCAATTTTTCCCGTTTCTTTGGCTCTGGATAAATTGGCAGTAAATTCATTTCATGCTTCATACAACCCACCTGTCCGATCAACTTGAACCCATTTGATCAATCCACACAGGCAGGGTGTAAGTAAACAAAGCTCAGCTTTTGACATTTGTCTGGAAAAAATCAGTTCCTCCTTTTCATCAAAAAGTGAATAGCTTGGCTGGATTTCTTTGGGCATCCATTTCGTCAAATACTCCAGAACACCAGCATGCAGACTTTCTCCCCCCATCAGATAAATATTTCCTGTTTTTCCGGCTATTTCCCCCTTTAACGGGGACATGAAAATCTGCTCAGCTGCTTTTATAATTTGCTGTAAATATATTTCCCCATCCCAGCCATTTTCCAGCTCGAGCCGATGATTTTCAATCAGCGAATCGCCATAGTAATAAAAAAGGCGGGTGCAGGTTTTTCCCATATCAATCATCAGCGTCGCTTGCTTCACTTCCAGATTCACGAGACTGGCAAAGGTATAGAACTGAGGAACAATGAATTGTAAACTACAACCTGATTTCTTAAAAATCCGGGAATACCAGCTAAGCCGCTCCTTTTCAACCCCAACTCCCAGTACATCCAGTTTTTTCTCATCCATCCCCAGACATTCAAACCACTCGGTATGCTCCCGAGCGACAAAATCGATCCGCCAGTGTTCCAGGTTTTCAGCCGTAAGCAATTGCATCTGCCAGTAAACCGCATCTTCCACCTCGGTAAGTGTCATCATTGGAAAGGTAAATGCTGCCACCATCATTTCTTTATGATTAATCAACAACATCACTTCATCTTTGCGGCGATATCCTTTTAAAAGCGCCCGCAAAAAACCACCAACTTTCAGCTTATTTTCAGGATCGCCTTCCCCCCAAACCAAATCCGGTGTTTTTTCAATGCGTATGTCCTTGATCTGTATCTGACCAGTTTCAGTTATGGCACTGACGACTATTTTTGTTAACGCTTCCCCAAAATCGACAATCCAGAGCTTTTTTCGCTTTTTCAAAGGATTATACTCCCCCCAACATCTTCCAATTAAACTTAACAATCTGACCCGACGGCGCTGCTGTCGCATCAGGTATCAGTTCTATTTCACCGCAAAACTTTTTTTGATAAGCATGATATTCACTTTTTACTTCCATATATCGTAGCTTTTCCGATGTTTTAAATATCCATATCTCATATAAGCCGCCGTTTTCATCGGATACCTTACCGTTGGTGCCTGAATAATTGACGTCTTCCTCAATCTCTGCCTGCAGAACAGCCATGGCATTTTTCCCCGTCAGGATGCATAACTGATAATCCTGATTCAAGGTATTTGCCTGCAACTCGGCTGTTCCTCTGGTTAACATATAGCCCGCACCCGCTGCCAGAATCGCCATGACGACCAGCACCAGCGGCAGAACAAAACCATTCTCATTGTGGCTCGGCTTTCTCATACAGATTCTACCACTCTTCCGTGTGAAATTGTTATTTCCCGATAATAGACCGTTCCTTCAACGACCAGACTGTATTTCAGAAGGATTTCCTGATTGGTACCCAGGGTCATCGAAAATGACTGAATATCGTTCGCAAATTGACTGTTAGCTCCAGAACCGATCAATGTTAATCCGTTTTTGCTAACCTTATAGCGTCTTAAATACCCACTGCTATATTGATAAAAGTTATAGTAAAGATCCGGGTTTTCCAGATCCTGTAGATAGACCCGATTATTTTTAAAATAGATTTTTTCTGATTCTAAAATCTGTTTCTGAAAAAACAGTTCAATATAACGCTCCGAATAAAACAGTTTCTGGTTAGTCTCGACCTTTTTGCTGATTGTATTCACATAAACCAGTCCCGACAATAACATCACCAGCACCAATGAAATAACCAACAGCGAGGTCAGGATCTCAATCAGGGAAAACCCATCTTTTTTGCTAATCTGCCAGTCACTCATGCTGCCTCCAAAGCACCTTAATATGAAACAGCTTGACCTCACTATTTCCGTCTTTATGTAAAATCTCAAGTGTATATAAATGGGTTAAACTGTCCAGTCTTACCCCGGTCAGCTGATAATCCGGGTATTTGCTTGTTAAAACCCGACCCACTCTTTCCTGTAGATTCTGAGCTGATTCTTCCTTTAAACACAGACTAATATCATCGGCGATGCTATTAATCTCGACGGATTGTTCAAAAATAGTTTTGGATACCATCTCTGTTTTTATAGCCATTCCAATCAGCCCCAAAATCATCGCCAGACCAGATCCACAGACAGCGATGGCAATAATAGCTTCCATTATGGTGTACCCTTTTTGCGACGTGGTGATCTGCCTGAGCCCTGCTCTGACGTTATGGTTCATCTAAATAAATCCTTCCGTTACCCACTTGAACAATAAGTTTTCGGACAACACCATTATGGCCGTTGAGATTGACGGTTCCAGCCCGGGACACGGTTCCATGGGCATAAAGCACTAAATCGACTTCGCCGGTATAATTCCCGTTAAAAGTCAAGGTTTCAACCGGGATAAAATCCCGATGTGTCACCCCATCGATTGTCCAGATAACCTGCATCCCCGTATCCTGAAAACGAACCTTCCGCTTGTAGCCATCCATAATCGCTTCATTTTGATACTGGAGCAAGGCATATAATATTTTCTCACATTCGGCTTCATAGGCCGTTTCACTAAAGGCATCCCGGTCGGAAAACCCCGTGCTGAGTAAAGTCACTGTGAGCAGCGATAAAATGGAAAGTGATACCAACAGTTCCAATAAGGTGTAGCCGGCTTCCCCGTTTAAACACTGATCATTCATCATCAAAATTTTCTTAACATATGTACTCGTTTTCATCTTGAGCTCTTCATCCCGACGGACTAGGGTGTTAAACTGATCTTTTTTGTCCCGGCATCATAACTGAAGGTTTTTCCCTCACTAACTGGCTTGATTTCCGAATTTTTTAAATAGCCGACCGTATACAATTCAGTAACCAATTCATCAAAAGTATCCACATCTGCATCCATTTTCCCTTTTTCGGCCGCATACAGTTCAATGGCACTTTCAACAATGCGGATATTGGCCAGATCGGTATTTTTCTGAGAATTTGTGAGCACGTCGGTAAACCGTGGAATCGCCAAAGCCGCCAGGGCACCTAATATAGCGATCACCACAATTATTTCCATCAATGTAAAACCACGAACATTATGCCGTCCGCTAATCTTTATTATGTCGATAGGTTTGCATTTATTTCCCACTTTCAGTCTCCCATCTCTTTTTTATTTGATCTTACCACGCTTGCAAAATAAAAAAAAGAGTAAATATTCAGTTTATTTACTCTCAAGCAGACGACAAACTACCGCATCGATTAATTGTTACAACGTCTATCGATCAGAGCTCCCAGGCTGCTTTTAAAATTCCGATACCACTGTAAATCTGTTCCTCAGTCAACGAACCATACCCCAGCAAAACCATGCTTTTATAAGCCTCTGGCACACCATGAATAAAGTAGGGCGAAACTGGATAAACCCGGACGCCCTGAGCCAGAGCCCGGCTGTACATCGCTTCCTCGGTGAGGCCGTTATCAAGCTGCACCAACAGATGATGGCCGGCATTTTCACCCGTAATTTTGACCCGATTCCCCCACTGTTTGAGGGCATTCATTAAGACGATGCGTTTTCCTTTATAGATTTTTCGCATTTTATTGACATGTTTTTCAAAAACTCCGTTGGAGATAAAAGCCCCAATCATTTTCTGTTCCAGACTGGAAACCGGTGAACTGATCGCGTCTGCTATTTCCTGATAGGCTCTTAGTAATTCGATCGGCAGTACCATATAGCTGATTCGGAACGATGGAGCGATGGATTTTGAAAAAGTACCGATGTAAATTACCTTGCCATTATTGTCAATGCTCTGGAGCGAAGGCAGCGGCTTTTCATTGTAACGGAATTCGCTGTCGTAATCATCCTCAATAATATAAGTCTCTGCCTCCTGATTGGCAAAGTTCAACAACCGGATCCGCCGGTCAATGGGCATGCTCATCCCCAACGGGAACTGGTGAGATGGGGTCACATAAACTGCCACATCCGAATAACCTTGCATTGGTTCAATTTGAATTCCCTTTTCATCAATGTCGATAGAAATAACTGGATTCCCCATTTTTTCAAAAATATTGTAGGCTTTAAGATAAACCGGATTTTCCAGCATCACCGATTTATTCCGCCCCCAGAGCAGTCCCAAAATTTGCAGCAAATGATCTGTACCTGAGCCGATGATGATCTGCTCTTCGGTGCAGCGGACTCCCCGGGAGCGATACAGTAAATCCACCAGAGCCTTTCGCAACTCCAGCTCGCCCTGAATATCCGGCTTATTTAATAAATCGCTGTCATATTCATTAAAGGTTGATTTAAATATTTTGCGGAAGGCTTCGTACGGAAAAATACGCTGGTCGATGGCATTGGGTGAAAAATCAATTTTTATCGCTTCCACCTTTGCCGTCTTAATACTTTTTTCCTGAACCTGATCCTTTTGTGTCAATAAATAGGTGTCAATCTGGCAAACAAAATAACCTCTTTTGGGAATAGCCTCAAGGTAGCCTTCCGCCACCAACTGGCCATAGGCCGCATCCACCGTGTTCACACTGACCGCCAGATGACTGGCCAGACTCCGCTTAGAAGGGAGTTTTTCCCCATATTTCAAACCGCCCGCGGTTATTTCCTGCTTGATAAATTCATAGATTTCTACATAAAGAAAGGCACCCTTATTTTTAAATGGTATGGTAATCATCGCTTCTCCTTGTCTGAACCCATAGTTTTTAGATTAACTGACGCTTTTTACAGGTTCAATTTTAACATATAATAAGATAATTTAAAACAAGGAGATCCAAATGCAAAATAAACAAAAGCGGGTTGCCGCTATTCACGATATATCCTGCGTCGGCCGATGTTCCCTGACTGTCGCCCTGCCGATTATCTCAGCCGCCGGTTTTGATACCAGCGTCTTGCCAACCGCCGTTCTGTCTACCCATACCGGTGGTTTTGAAAACTTCACCTACCGCGATTTAACTGCTGATATCCGTCCCATTTCTGATCACTGGCAATCTCTTAATCTGGAATTTGACGCCCTATATAGCGGTTTTTTAGGCTCATTTGAACAGATTGATCTGGTTGCCAATCTCTTTGATACCTTCCAATCAGAAAAAACGTTGACTCTGGTCGATCCGGTGATGGCCGATCACGGCGAACTTTATTCTATCTATACCCAGGAAATGGCCAAAGGCATGACGAAGCTCTGTGCCAAAGCCGATATCATTGTCCCCAACCTCACCGAAGCCGCCTTCCTGCTGGATGAACCCTATGTCGGTGAGGATTATGATCAAAACTATGTGGAAGAATTGTTAGTCAAACTGTCCCAGCTGGGCTCTAAAAAAGTAGTGGTAACCGGCATTTCATTTGACCCCTCACAACTGGGAGCCGCCACCTACGACACCGCAACCAGAACCTTTGAGTATGCCTTCAATGACCGGGTCTCAGATTATTTCCACGGCACCGGTGATATTTTTGGAAGTACCCTTCTTTCCGGGTTGCTAAACGACTTTAATTTAAAAGAATCCACGCAAATTGCTGTGGATTACACCAGAGAATGTATTCTAAAAACAGTGGAACTGGGTCAGGAAAAACGCTATGGGGTCTGTTTTGAACGCGCCATTCCCTATCTGATTAAACGGTTGGGATTGTAAGAATCCTGCCAAATTATTCCGCTCTGATTTTTGTCATGTTTTTATAGTTCGGGCGGGTACAACCCGCCCCTACGATATGGTGTCATGCCTTCTTATTTTACTGCAAGCAGTATTGAGGATCACATAGATGCGTTAATAACTGGTCACCGATTTTCGCCCGATCTCTACTACTCGTCTAGCTCTTCGCGCTTGGCTTCCAGCTTTTCGTTAATCAACGCATAGGGATAGCCCCGACCCATCAGGCTCTTCTTAATCTTGAACATCAGCTCTTTTCCAACTGCCCCTTTTCTACTGTGGGCGCGCAGATATTTTTCATAATCCCGGTTTAACTTTTCACTGAGTTTCTGTTCTTCATAAGCCAATTCATCCTCACTTAATTCCTGGGGTTCTTCTTCCAAAACCTGGCTTTTGATCACCTCCAGAACCATTTCTGTGGGATAACCCATTCTTCCCAGCTTATCATACAGCTTTTTTTTCTTCTGTGCCGAAGTTTGTCCCTTTAACACCCGCAAATTCTTTTTTGCCACCATCTCACAGCATTGATATTCGTCGTCCTTTGAAAAAAGATCTTCCAGCGAAAGCAGCAACTCATCGCTGATCCCCCGTTTTTTCAAATCCTGATTCATCCGCCGGGAGCCATAGTAATTCAGATGGCGATTGTTTTCGACATAGTTTTTCAAATAAACCACATCATCAATATATCGGTATTCTCCAAGCTTTTCCATCACATCAGCGATTATTTTATCATCGATATTTTTTTTCTTCAGATATTCAATCATTTCACTGCTGGTGCGCGACTTAAACGACAGATACTTTACCGCCATGTCCATCGCTTTTTCCCGGGTAATCTCCGCCATCTCTCTTTCCTCCTAAAAAAATCACCAGCCTAAGCCGGTGATTGATCGATTTTTTTATTTTGTACGTGCTTTTAAGGCCGACAGCATGGCCGCAAAGTCCTTTGTTTCAGACAGCGGTACCATCACTTCCACGCATTTTAACTCGCTGATGTTTTTATTGCTATTGATATTCTGGTAAGCTTCAATAAGACTCTGAGCCTGATCCAATGATGTTACTGTCCCGATTTTTTGACCATCCATCAAAACAGCTGCGCCACTTACATAAAGCTCTATGCCCTTGCTGTTTAACACCTTAACGCAGGTAGCTAAATCCATGGGATTCTCCACCCGGGCCGGAATCAGTTCAAACCCATTACCTAAATGGATATTGTCGTAATTGTAACATTCCATCAGATCATTTTCAATCCGCTCAACCGCTGATTTAAAGACCCCGGAAGACTGCACGTAGCCAAGACTTTCGCCATGATAAAAAACTTCATATCCCTGAGTTTGAGCACCAACAACTCCGGCTGAAGTTACAATAAATAAAATCATGATCGTGACAATACTACTGCGCTGTCTTTTTCGCTTTCGTCGTATTCGCCGTTTTTCTCTTTCTGCCTTTACAGTCTCGTCCATTTATTTACCTCTTGTTATTATTCGTTACGTTTTTGTTACATAATGATACCACATTTATATAACTTCCGCAAGATTTTTTGCAAAAAAAGACACCGTTTTTTACGGTGTCTCAGGCTTAGATATAGTCGCCGCTGCTGATATTGAAGTAATTGCTGATCGGCTGGGCCCCATCATTGACCCGTACTTCAAAATGGACATGATTAGCGGTGGACGATCCGGTGGATCCCATTCCGCCGATCCGCTGACCCTGGGTTACGGTTTGGCCTTCCGATACATCCACCGAACTAAAGTGTCCGTAGAGGGTTGAATAGCCATTGCCGTGATCAATGATCACGCACTTGCCATAGCCGCCATACCAGCTGGACAGCGTAACTGTTCCCGATGCTGCCGCGTTGACTGAGGTTCCTTCACTGTTTAAAATATCAACCGCTGCCGCCCGATAATGGTTGCTGTAATATCCGCCATCATAGTCCCGGAGGATTTCTCCCACGCGGCCACTGGCCGGGAGAATAAACTGGGCCTGTGGGGTCTCTACAACCGGTTCCGACGCTGGGGTTTCCACCACGGGTACTTCAATTGCCGGAGCTTCCACTAGCGGTTCTGCCGGTGCTTCCACCAATGGGGGTTCGGCTGCCGGTGCTTCCACCACAGGAGCTTCGGCTATTGGCGTTTCTGCTGTCGGTGTTTCGGCTACTGAGGCTTCTGCGACCGGGGCTTCAACGATAATTTCTTCTGCCTGAACTTCCTCAATGTCGGTTTCTACCGCCGGCTCCTCAGCTGCCGGCACTTCAGCGGCGACTGCCGGGGTTTCTGTCACTGTATTTACCGGTGCTTCAGCAGTTTGGGTTGCTGCCACACTGGCGGTACCCATGACTGGTTCGAGTATCGGTTCTTCTTCAACTGCTACCTCAGTTGACGCCGTTTGAACGTTATCAGTTACGATCAACTCAGCCTCTTGTGGAGCTGCCCCAACGGTTGGCTGAACGCTGTCAACTCTGGCCACCTGAACATTAGGATCTGTATTCTTTTCCTGGGTTCTGATCGCCGTAATAACCTGAGTAACTTCTTCAGTTGTTAAAAAATCAATTGATCGGGCTGAACGTATTTCATAGTCACTGCCTTCTCTGTTTCTGCGACCACTTTTGCCTTCATTTGCATCGCTTACAGCCGCTTCCAACACGCCCAGACTGTCAACATAGCCAATACTGGTCCCCTTGTAAATAACCTCATAGGCCCGGGTTTGAGCGTCTACCACGCCGGCCCCTGTTAATACTAAAAAAGTACAGACTACCACTGCGGATCCCCGCAGTTTAAATAGTTGTCTTTTGTCTTTGTTTAAAGTTTCTCCGTGATTGACATGTTCAATCTCTACGAATTCATCATGTTCAACTTGTTGGGTCGACCAATTAAATCGGTACTTTTTTAATTTTGCTCGGATTTTTTCAAAAAAATTCTGAGTTTTTTCCATGCCTCTCCTCCTCGTTACAATTTATTTACAATTATGATACCATATGGTTTTATAATTTACAAGTAATTTGTATGTTTAATGATTTTTTTATCTACATATGGTATTCATTTCATAAATCAGGAAGAAAAGTAGTGTTACTCAAAATTGCTTCAACTATTCGCCGTCATTCCAACCCAAAACTTTAATTAATCGTAATTCCGAATAACCATAGGCACTGGCCGGGTAGTTAATGCGATCCGTCGTATTTGAATTGATCAGATAATCGGCCATATTTCCATCGCTGTCTTCAATCACATCAGTAATAATAACCGAATGGAGCCAATCCCCATTCTGTCCATATTGTAAGACATCGCCAATTGATCCGGAAAAAACATTGTCATCAACAACCGCCGCCAATCCATAACCGTCATTTTCGCTGGCATAGGTGTAAAATTCTTCAACCCCGGTCCAGGCCGGACTCCGACCCGAGTCTGATTCGTCCTAGATCGACTTCTTCGCCGTACCATTTCCATTGGGAATTATTGTCACCATCACTATCCATGGGGATTCCACCGGCCCAGAGGCACTGAGAGATGTAGTTATTGCAATTGCCACCGTAGCTATCATAAATGCCATAATCATCATTTCGAACGACTTCAATCGAATCTACCCAGGACATCGCATAGTCCACCGCCGCATCGGCATCATAGTCATTATCGGTTTCGGCGGCCCAGCTTTCCCAGTCACCTGAATTGAAGTCGCCCTTTTCCCAGGATAATTCTTCAATAACCGCTAATGCATCACTCAGCAGTTCATCGGCCACGTCCTCAGGGTCATCATAACTGTCGGCGATTGCTTCCTCCAGCATCAGAAAGCTGTCTTCTTCTTTATAGTGCTCGGTAATCACATAGCCGTCGGCTGTTTCGGTCAGATAGAAGGTGTGGGCAATCCCGGAACTGGACGAATCGACATCAGGAATAAACGCAAAATTGACGGTGTGGTCTTCCAGCAACACCACTTCCACCTCATCTGACCCTTCGTCAACACTTGTCACGGTCAGGCCGCATTGATAATCGATCATCTTTAGATCATTGCTCTGATTTTGTCGCAATTGGATCAGATAATCCATGGCACTTTGATTGATCCAGGCGTTTTCGCTGGATGGATCAGCAAATAACACGGTAATATCCGTCGATTCCAGATTTGCCATAGCCTGAGAATAAGATTCAAAAAATTCAAAAATAATCATCTTATTAGTAATGTAGCACCAAACCTTTAAAGCCCAACAAAAATTCAAAAAATAAAAAAAACAGCTCTCGCTGTCATCTTTTAAGTGGTGGTGCCCAAAGGCGGAATCGAACCACCGACACGAGGATTTTCAGTCCTCTGCTCTACCGACTGAGCTATTTGGGCATATATAATTTTTTTTTTAATTTCAAGCAAAAAAATATGGTGGGCCTTCAGGGGCTCGAACCCCGGACCTACCGGTTATGAGCCGGTTGCTCTAACCAACTGAGCTAAAGGCCCCCAAGTAATTTTTAAAAAAAATGGTCGAGGTGAGAGGATTCGAACCTCCGGCCCCATGGTCCCAAACCATGTGCGCTACCAAACTGCGCTACACCTCGATACAATACTTGACTATTATAAATGTTTTTCTACTCGCTGTCAAGGACATTTTGTCTTTTTTTCTTTCAGACACTGTTTATCTTTGACGACTTTCTTATTATAGCACGATCAAATACTCGAATGCAAGTCTTTTTTTCACAAAAGAATCAAATCTTTGATTCTTTTGTGAAAAAGGGTTTAAACCTTGCTATTTTTCCAAAACGGTGGCTTTGGCCGTGTTTTTTTCTTTTGCCCGGCGGTTCAACAGACGCTCGGCCAGATTAACCGTCCAACTGAAAATTCTAAGCAGGGGATAAATATCCAGAATGGTAATTCCCAGAACAATGAACATTGCAGGCAAAAAATCCTGGATCGGTGTCAGGAAAAACAAATCTTCCAGGAACAACACACAACATAAGAACGAAGCGGTCATCGCAAAGAATAATGCCCAGCGCTTATTATCCAGTGGCTGGCACACCCGAAAAAGAATGACTAAGCCAATCAAACCGGTGGAAATAACCGCCAGGGTTGAGATCTGCTGGTGATCCAGAGGCAGATAAGCACCGATGATCATAATCATCACCACATTGAAGACCACCGTTAAAGCCCCCGGCAGGGATTTCTTCAGGACCTTTTCCAGAAAATTTCCGGTGATCCGGTTCTTATTGGGTTCCAGGGCCAGAAAGACAGACGGTGCACCAATGGTCAGCGCACTGATCAAGGTCAATTGAATCGGCACAAAGGGATAGGCCTCATTGGCAATGATCACTATAACGGCCAGCATCAGCGAAAACATGGTCTTCACCAAAAACAGCGAGGCCGCCCGGGTAATATTATTAATGACCCGGCGCCCTTCCATCAGAACCCGGGTAAAACTGGCAAAATTGGAATCCAGCAAGACCAGCTGGGAAACCTGACGCACGGCGTCGCTGCCTTCGGCCATGGCGATACTGCAGTCAGCCTCTCGTAAAGCCAATACATCATTGACCCCATCCCCGGTCATGGCCACGGTATGGCCCTGACTTTTAAGCGATTCGATCAAAAGCCGTTTCTGTCCCGGCGTAACCCGGCCAAAAACGGAATAGGCCTGGGCGGCATTGCGAACATCCTCATCTTCGGTAAGCGTAGAGGCATCGACAAAATTGTCCCAGTCCAGCAAACCCGCCCGGTGAGCAACCTGAGATACCGTAACCGGATTGTCTCCGGAAATAACCTTGATCTCAACCCCCTGGTTTCTAAAAAACTCCAGGGTTTTCTTGGCTTCCTGACGAATTTTATCGCCCATCGGAAGGAGTGCCATGGTTCTGATATTGTCCGGCAGGCTACCATCTTCTTTAAATGGTTCCGGGGCATAACCCAACATTAAAACCCGATTGCCTTCGCTGGCATACCGTTCAACTTTTTCCTGAATTTCATCGTAGCGATCTTTTAAAATAAATTCCGGAGCCCCAATCACAAAGGTACCCTGCTCCCCAAAAAAAGCGCCACTCCACTTCCGCTCTGAGGAAAATGGAATCACCCGGTCACATTGCCATTTAGGCGCCTCGCCCTTACAGCTTTCGCTGAGAGCCCGAAAGGTGGCATTGTCATCTTTCAGATTGGCAATCAAAGCCCGGATCGCCTGAACCGGATTTTTGTCATGGCAAATGGTTTCCATTGACAAGACTTCCATATTGCCTTCGGTGATGGTGCCGGTTTTATCCAGACAGAGCATATCTACCCGGGCCAGGGTCTCAATGCAATAAAGCTCCTGAACCAGGGTCTGATGCCGTCCCAGCCGGATTACGCCGACGGCCAGGGCCACACTGGTTAAAAGCACCAGTCCCTCTGGGATCATCCCGATCAGGGCCGCTACGGTTTGGGTAACGCCCGCTTGCAGTGGCAAATCCTGAACAATCAGCTGTTTATAAAGCAGCAGCAGACCGAGCGGGACAATCACGATGCTGATGCTTTTCATAATAAAGCCCAGGGCTTTCATAATTTCCGAATTCGGTTTTTTGGCGACCTTGACGGCTTCAACCAGCTTCGAGGCATAATTTTCCAGACCCACCTGGGTCACCTGAACGGTGGCCTGTCCGGATACCACAAAGCTGCCGGAAAGCAGGGTGTCACCTTCGTATTTCATAATCGAATCCGACTCACCAGTGAGCAGGGACTCATTGACTTCCAGATCCCCTTTTACCACCTGAGAATCTGAAGGAATCTGTTTACCCGCTTTCAAGATCAAAATATCATCCAACACTATTTTTTCAAAAACGATTTCCTGAGGATTACCGTCCCGCAAAACGGTGACATGGGGTTGAGAAATGAGCGAAAGCTTATCAATGGTTTTTTTTGCCTTAATTTCCTGAACGATGCCAATAAATGTATTAATGATAACGATATTAATAAACAGCAGATTTTGAAATGACTGAACAAAAATAACCATCAACGCCAGGATGATGTTGAGAATATTAAATAAGGTTAAGCTATTATCTTTGACAATTCTGCCAATGGTTTTTGTTTTGGATTGGGGTTGGATATTAACCTTTCCGGCCGCTATCCTTTCTTCAACCTGGACTTGCGTTAGTCCAATTTCAAGGTTGATGTTATTTTCCATTTAATCCTCCCGGTAATTTATTCACTGGTGCGATTATATCACCACAATCTTAAAATACCTTGTAGCTCCCCCCAACCTACTGGGTTTTGGGTTTTTAGACAAAAAAAGAAGTCTGCCCCAGGGACAAACCTCTTTATATGTGTAGTATTATATTTTTTACTATGCCAGACTTTCTCTGACCACTTGATTAACAAGCTTTCCGTCTGCTCGACCTTTAATCTTCGGCATCAGGGCACTCATAATTTTTCCCATGTCTTTTGCGTCAACTGCGCCGGTTTCTTGAATCGTTTCAACCACAATTACTTTGATTTCATCAACCGTTAATTGTGTAGGAAGGTAGCTCTCGATAATTGTTATTTCTTCTCGAGCCTGCTGGATTAAATCGTCTCTTTGAGCTTTCTCAAACTCGGCCAGGCCATCCCGACGTTGTTTGAGCTGTTTTGCAATAATTTCAAGAATCTGGTCATCTTCCAGTTCCACTTTCTGATCCTTCTCGACTTGTAAAATAGCCGCCCGAATCATGGTAATGGTAGATTTCTTAACCTTATCCTTTTCCTTCATTGCTGTTTTTAAGTCAGCCTGTAATTGATCCTTTAATGCCAATTGGTCACATCCTATCTTTTTTTCATCTTTCTTTTTCTAGCTGCTTCTGATTTTCTTTTTCGCTTTACGCTTGGCTTTTCATAATGCTCTCTTTTGCGAATTTCAGACATAACCCCAGCCATTGCTGTTTTTCTTTTAAAACGTCGCAATGCACTTTCGAGTGTTTCATTTTCTTTGATTTTTACTTCAGACATTTTCAACCCCCCCCTCTAATCCGTTGCTAATTTCCGGTACTGTTAATCAACATGGTATGAGTCAAACTATATTATACGCATTATTTCTATTGCTGTCAATTATTTTTCAACCGGGAGGCCATAATAATGGTCGGCCGCCTAATAAATGGTAGTGAAGATGAGGTACCGTTTGATTTCCGTCCTTGCCGCAATTATTCACCAGCCGAAAACCGGTTTCGGCAATCCCTGTTTTAAGGGCAATCCGATTGGCCACTGTGTGTAAATGACAGATAATATCATTACCAGCCGGCACCGATAACAGTGAATCAAAATGTTCTTTGGGAATGATGATCACATGGACCGGGGCCTGCGGCGCAATATCATTAAAGGCGATGACCAGGTCATCTTCATAAACCACATCGGCGGGAATTTCCTTATTGACGATCTTACAAAAAATACAGTCTTGGGACATATCTTCCTCCTAAATTATAGAATCTCCGATTAACTTGTCAGCATATCGATTACTATATGATACCCTAACGCTGATGATTCTGCCATTGATTTTTTCCTCGGTCTCGAGAAAAACCGGCACATAGTTTTTGGTATGGCCTTCATAACCGGCCGCATCCTGGGTTGCTTCAAAAAGAACCTCAGCAATCAGGCCATCGTTTTTTTTGATAAAGGCCAGCTCCAATTCCCGAGACAATTCACTGAGCTCATGGCTGCGGGAATTTTTAAGGGTTTCATCGATCTGATCAGGAAACGCTGCCGCTTTGGTTCCGGATCGCCGGGAATATTTAAATACGTGAATCTGGTAAAAGCCGACCGCCCTGGCAAAGTCCAGAGTCTCCTGAAATTCCGCAGCGGTTTCGCCGGGGAAGCCTACCATAATATCGGTGGTGATGGCAGCCAATGGGAAAACTTCCCGGATCTGGCTGACAATTTCCCGATATTCAGCCGTGGTATAACGGCGACCCATCCGTTTCAGGACCGTATCACTGCCGCTTTGCAGGGACAGGTGAAAATGGGGACAAAAGCTTTCCAGCACGGCCAGCCGCTTAAGCCGCTCAGGTGTAATAAATTTCGGTTCCATCGATCCCAGTCGGATCCGTTTGAGCTTTTCAATCCCATCGAGGGCTTCGATCAGGTCAATCAGGTCCTTTTTATGCACATCGTCGGTCCCCGATTGATCCACCCCGTAAGAGGCAATGTGAATACCGGAAAGAATTACTTCCTGATAGCCGATCTCAACCACCCGGTTCACCTCGTCAATGATCTGTTGCTGGTTACGGCTTCTGACCGGGCCTCTGGCAAAGGGGACAATACAATAGGTACAGAACTGATTGCAGCCTTCCTGGATTTTAATAAAGGCCCGGGTTTTACCCTTGACCTCGGAAATCATCAGCGGTTCAAAAATCTTTTCATCCATAATGTCTGAGACAAAATCCCGCTGGCTGAGATCCTGAAGGTGGGCATCAATATAGGCCAGGATATCGCCCCGATTTTTAGTGCCAATCATCAGATCCACTTCGGCTATTTTTTCGACCTCGTCCGGTGCCACCTGCACGTAACAGCCCACGGCACAGATAATCGCATTGGGGTTGATCCGCTTGGCTTTTCGCATCATTTTCCGGGATTTTTGATCACCCAGATGGGTCACGGTGCAGGTATTGATGACATAAACATCGGCAACCTCAGAAAAATCCACAATGGTATAACCTGCTGTCTCAAAAATCTCCATCATGGCTTCGCTGTCATAGGTGTTGACCTTACAGCCCAGGGTCATAAACCCGACTTTTCTTTGCGCATTATTCATACTTCTTGTCTACACCTCACTTCCAGAAATTCAATTGGCTGAGCACCACCATGCCCGCGGTTTCCGTTCTTAAGATCCGCTGGCCCAGGGTTACGCTAACCACCCCGGCGGCTTTGCAGGCCGTCACTTCCTGGGGATCAAAGCCCCCTTCGGGACCAATGATCACGCCAATTTTTAACGGTTTATCAGCGCTCTGGCTATTTTCAAATGCTTCAAGCGCCGCTTTCAGCGTCAGCATGTTTTCGTCCTCATAAGCTAAAATCATCAAATCGTAATCATCAACTTGCTTCAGAATTTCTTTTAAGGTTTGCGGTAGCCGGATCGCCGGGATCATTCCCCGCTTGGACTGCTTAGCCGCCTCATAGGCGATTCGCTGCCAGCGTTCGATTTTTTTATCCTGTTTATCTTTGATCTGGGAAATCGCCCGCAGCGAAGAAAAAGGTACCACCTCATAAACGCCCAGTTCCACGGCTTTCTGAATAATTACTTCCATTTTGGTGCCCTTGGGCAAACCCTGAAAAAGCGTAATGACCAGTTCCGGCGTTTCGCCCCGGGATGGGTATTGCTTGATAATTTTACCGGAAACCGCCTGATCTCCGGGGCTGTTCAAGGCCACCTGATAGTCAGTGCCCCGGCCATCACAAACCTCGATCACGTCATCTTTACCCAACCGCAGGACTTTGGTGATGTGTTTAAAATCCTCCCCGGAAATAACAATCGCTGCTTCGGCAATCTGATCGGGTTCCACAAAAAATCGATGCATATTAGTCCCTCTTCTGGGCGACCACCCCAACCCATTCGCCCATTTGCTGAACAAAAACAATCTTGAAGTTTTCTGCTTCCAGGGCATTGAGCACATCCGCCAGCCGATCGATAATGATTCCTGACGAAATAAAAATCCCATTTTCTTTCAGGTAGGGTTTGATAATGCCTGACAGCTCCACGATGGCGGCTGCCAGAATATTGGCCACAATGACATCGGCTTTTTCATCGATGACATCCAGCAGGTTTCCTTCGCGGATTTCTACCATCCCATCCAAATCGTTGAGCTCGGCGTTTTCCCGAGCGATTTTTACTGCCAGGGTGTCAAAATCCACCGCGACCACTTTTTTCGCCTTCAGTTTTCCGGCAATCAATGACAGCACTCCGGTCCCGCAACCGATATCCAGCACGACATCGCCGGGTTTGATATACTCTTCCAGCTTAATGGCACAGAGTTGGGTGGTTTCGTGGGTTCCGGTACCAAAGGCCATCCCGGGATCAATATTAATGACAATCTCGTCATCGACCGGAACGTAATCTTCCCAGGTCGGTTTGATGACAATGCTTTTGCCAACCTTGGTGGGCTTGTAAAACTTTTTCCAGGAGTTGGCCCAGTCTTCCTCTTCCACTTCCGTAATCATCATCTCACAGGCGCCGGGATCAAGACCAAAGGAGGGCAGCATTTTCACTGAGGTAATCAGTTTATGCACCGCTTCTTCCGTATCTTCCACCTCGCTGAAATATCCCCGGACAATTGAAACATTGGGATCTAATTCGAGAAGTGATTCATCCACAAAATTAACCTTGGGATCTTGTTGAATTAAAAGTGCATCCTGCAATGTCTGAATGGCCACACCATCCGCCCCCGCTTCATAAAAAGCATTGACCACCGCTTCCTCAGCTTCCAATGTTGTTGTGATTTGAACTTCTTTCCAAAGCATTCCCTTACCTCCAGTTTAATCGTTGTGGTATTATACCACTTTTTCCGCATGTTTAACAATTGATCATTATAACTCATCTTGCTTATAAAAGAAATGTTTTTTTCACTTCTTTGTCTTAATTAAGTACCGACAATTGTTACATCATGTTGTCTGCCTCAAGGCGAACACGGCGTAGCCTGTACGAATTGCGCGCAGACAACAGATTAACAATTGGTCGGTACGGCACAGGTACAGAAATTTTTTGCCGGCTTTCTGTAAAATATCGTTAATGGATGTAACGGGTTCCAGATTAATGCTATAATAAATTTAATTAACATCAAAATACACATAGAAAAGGTGACAAGATGGAAACTGAAAAGAAAAAACGCTCCATTCAAGAATACGTTCCTGGCAAGCAGGTAACCCTGGCCCATATTATTGCTAAACCCAAAACCGACATTTATATTAAGCTGGGCCTGGACGACGAAACCGCCGATGCCATTGGTATTTTAACCATCACCCCCAGCGAAGCCGCCATTATCGCCGCTGACGCCGCCACCAAAGCCGCCCCGGTCGAAATCGGATTTCTGGACCGTTTCAGTGGTTCCCTGGTAATCACCGGTCGGGTCTCTGATGTGAAAGCTGCCGTCACCGAAATCCTCAATACACTAAACCATATTTTAGGATTCGATATTCCTAAAATCACCTACTCATAATAGATGGCCAGCAATAAAAAACGGGTGGCCTTGATCGGAAAAATCGGCAGCGGAAAAACCACCTTGATGCAACGACTAAACGAAGAAGAGCTCAAATATTCCAAAACTCAGATGGTCAGTTACTATGACGATTTTATTGATACCCCGGGGGAGTTTATCGAACTCCCGTTTTTTTCACGTCAGGCTATCAATATTACCATGGATGCCGGACTGGTGATCCTGGTCAATTCCTGTGTAGATCCCCAAAACGCCGTTCCGCCCAACTTCGTCCACACCTATAACATCCCCTCCATTGGCGTGATCACCAAAACCGATCTGGGAGACTGCAATATTAAACGTAGCCGCAATCTGCTGATTTATGCCGGCATCAATCCCAAACACATCTATGTGGTCAGCTCCTATTCCGGCGAAGGCATCGCGGAGCTGGAAGCCGCAATCCATCATTTTATGGATCCCCACCGCAATAAATAAATTTTAGAGACTATAAATTAAGGAAGTGAAAAAATGACCTATGACAGCTATGGCAATTTAACAGTGGCAGGTGTTGCCGACTACCTTAAAGAAAAAGCGATCTTTCCCGCCGACGCCAACCTGACCGTGGTGGATTTACATGCGGTTAAAGAAAGCATCGAGGGCTTTGTTAATTTAATCTACCACGTTTATGACCAGTCCGGAAAATCCGTGGTCATGAAACAGATGCTCTCAATGCCCCGGTTTCGCATCGAGGATGAAAAAAATAATACCGTAGAGGACAGCAATCGTAGTGAATGGACCCTCGATCTGGGCCGGATGCGTTCTGAAATAGCCACCCTCATTTTCTGGAACTCGGTATATCCTGGCATCAGTCCCGAGATTTATCTTTTTGACGAACCCAACCGGATCATCGTCATGGAAGATTTAATGGATTTAAGTTTGCTCCGCTTTGAACTCTGCCGGATGGTCAAACACGGACATTTCACCGATAAGATTGGCGCGTTTTTTGCCCGCAATCTTTTTTATTCATCCAATTTACATCTCACCAATTATAAAAAATCCGAGGTTGAACGGTTTTTCGTCAATCCCGAATATACCGCCCTGGTGCCATTCCTTTTCCATGAAAACATCGGCGTTTCCTGGGAACGGGAAATGATTCCCGGCACCGCTGAAAAAAGAGCCGAGCTGGTGGATAACCCCCAGATTAAGGCCGAATTTAAGCGGCTGGAAAATAAATTTATGAACGATAAGGAATGCCTGATCCATACCGACCTGCACAGTTCCAACATCATGATCAGCGCTGATGACGTGCGCATCATTGATGGTGAATTTGCCGGTTTCGGACCGCTGGCCCAGGATTTTGGCCGACTCACCGCCAGCCTGACCCTGAACTATATTTCCTGGTTTGGCGATAACACCCGCACCGCCGCCGAAAAAGCCGATTTCCAGGCCTACCTGCTGGACACCATCACCGACCTGTACACGACCTTTCAAAACGAATTCCGCCAGCTGGTAGAAGCCCATCGAGAAGAAAGCTACAGCCTGAAAACCCTGAATGTCGATGCCTATCTCATCGATCAGCTGCAGAATGCGCTGTCTTATACCGGGATCAATGTGATGTCCCGACTGGCCAACCGCGGCATCTGTTACGATTTCCTGCGACTCCCGGAAGCAAACCGACTGGTGCCCGCGCTCCTGGGAATGGAGATTTCCAAAGAGCTATTGCAAAACCATGGAAACTATACCAACATCAGCGACTATACCCAGTTACTGAAAAAACTGGGTTAATCATTAACAACAAAAAAAGCCCGACGGTTTCACAAAAAAGTGAAGCTATCGGGCTTTTTGTTATTAATCGGTGGTATTAAATAAAATACTCGCAGGTACCCTTTTCATTATAAGACTTGACCAGATCAGCCAGGGTGATATTATCCACCACATTTTCAACCGCATCTTTAATCTGGCGCCAGACATCAACGGTAACACAACGGTCCGCCCGGTCACAACAGCCCGGCTCATCCAAACAGGCTACCGGGGATAATTCGCCTTCCATCAGCCGTAAAATCATCCCGACCGTATATTCTTCCGGCGGATTCGCCAGTTGGTAGCCCCCCTGTGATCCCCGAACGCTCCTTACAAAGCCGGCCCGGGAAATCTGAGTGATGATCTGCTCCAGATATTTTTCGGAAATCTCCTGACGCTCCGCAATCCGTTTGATGGGAATGTATTCCCCGGTATTGTTAATCGCCAGGTCCAACATCAGGCGCAGGGCATATCGTCCTTTTGTTGATATTTTCATGATGTGTATAACCCCGTTGACAGGTAGCGTTCGCCGGTATCTGGCAGCAACACCACGATGGTCTTTCCTTTATTCTCAGGTCGTTTTGCCAGTTCCGTGGCCGCATAAAGTGCCGCGCCCGACGAGATCCCCACCAGCAATCCTTCTTTTTGGGCAATATTCTTTGAAGTCTTAAAGGCATTGTCGTTGCTGACGGTAATAATTTCATCATAAACAGCCGTATTTAATACCCCCGGTACAAAACCGGCCCCAATTCCCTGAATCTTATGGGGTCCCGGGCTACCGCCGGAAAGCACCGGCGAAGCGGCGGGTTCCACCGCCACAATCTGAACCCCGGGTTTCTTTTCTTTAAGCATTTCGCCTACTCCGGTAATGGTACCGCCGGTGCCAATGCCGGCAACAAAAATATCTACTTCGCCATCGGTATCGTTCCAGATTTCAACAGCTGTGGTTTGACGGTGAATTTCCGGATTGGCGGGATTTTCAAACTGCTGGGGAATAAAAGCATTAGGAACCGTTTCAGCCAGTTCACTAGCTTTGGCAATGGCGCCCTTCATCCCGGTTGCTCCTGGTGTCAGCACCAGCTCCGCCCCCAGGGCCGATAACAGATTACGACGTTCCATACTCATGGTTTCCGGCATCGTTAAAATCAGACGATAGCCTTTGGCAGCGGCCACAAATGCCAGGCCGACCCCGGTGTTGCCACTGGTTGGTTCAATAATCACGGTCCCTTCTTTAATCAGCCCAGCTTTTTCGCCCGCTTCAATCATCGCAAACCCGACACGATCCTTCACTGATGATAAGGGATTAAAATATTCCAGCTTAGCTACAACTTTTGCTTCCAGATCCAGGCTTTTTTCGTAGTTCGATAATTCCAGCAGGGGTGTATTTCCAATTAAATCGGTTAGACTTTTTGCTATTTTAGCCATTTTCCTACCTCATTTCTATTTTTGTTTTTTAATCCATATTATTTCGATATGTTTTTATGATTTCATTATATGCCGCTACCTTTTCTTTGTCAACAAAAAAATGCCGGATTTCTCCGGCATTTAAAACTTCAGGTAAAACACTAAATTAGTACCGACAATTGTTACATCATGTTGTCCGCATCAAAGCTGACAACAGATTAACAATGGGTCGGTACGGTAGTTTATTGACAACCTAAAAATGATCAGGCGTCTTTTTTAGGATGACTTTCCTTTTCCTCTGCCTCTACCCGAGACCAGAAACGCTTTCCTTCCGGATGGGCATCTTCACCCGCCAACTTGGCATATTCATTCAAGGCCTGACGCTGTTCGCGGTTAAGTTTACGCGGCACTTCCACCTTGATGGTGATAAACTGATCGCCCCGGCCACGGCCATTGACATTGGGTATCCCTTTTCCTTTTAATCGGAAAACCTTGCCGTTTTGCGTTCCTTCCGGAATCTTCAGTTTGATCTTGCTGTCAATGGTGGGCACCACAATGCTGTCACCCAGAGCTGCCTGGGCATAGGTGATGGGCAGTTCATAGTAAACATCATCGTCGCTGCGTTTAAATAACGGATCTTCCCGGACGCTGATATAAACCAGCAGATCTCCGGTACTGCCATGATTTGGCCCGGCATTACCCTGACCGCGAAGTGGTAAAATCGAGCCGTCATAGACGCCGGCCGGGATTTTAATATTGATGGTTCGTTCCTTGGATTCAAGGCCGGAGCCATGACAGGTGTGACAGGGTTTATCAATGATTTTTCCTTCGCCATGGCACTTGTCACAGGTATGAACCTGTTGAACCGTACCAAATGGTGTCTGCTGCCGGACATAAACCTGACCAGAGCCGCCGCATTGATCACAGGTTTTTGAAGTTGAACCTTTTTCGGCACCAGAGCCGCCACAGCTATCGCACTCTTCGTTACGTTTGATTTTAATTTTCTTTTCCACGCCGAAAACAGCTTCATGGAAGGACAGATTGATACTGATCTTCATATCCGAGCCACGATTGGAACGTCGACCGCCCCGACCGCCACTAAATCCGCCGCCACCGCCAAAGGCGCTGAAAATATCCCCAAAGATATCCTCAAAACCGCCAAAGCCACCGCCGCCGTAACTGCCCCCACCGTAACCACCGGCATTGGGGTCAACGCCAGCATGACCATATTGATCATAGCGGGCTTTTTTATCGGCATCGCTTAAAATTTCATAGGCTTCATTGGCTTCCTTGAATTTTTCTTCAGCAGCGCTATCCCCCGGATTCTTATCCGGATGGAATTCCATGGCCTTTTTTCGATACGCTTTTTTTATTTCATCCGGGCTGGAATCTTTACCGACCCCCAGCACCTCATAGTAATCTCTTTTTTCACTCATAAATCTATCTCACCTCTTTTGAATCCTAAAACCAACTAAACAACTATTTATTATACCTTTTTGAAGCAAAGAGTTAAAGCCTTTTTTCGTGGAGACAATGAGCCAAATGTGAGCAAACTCCCACATGGCGACTGCCTCCACGAAAAAGAGTGGCAGCCTTGGCTGCCACTGGTTTTTGCCGGTTACAGGCAAATCTTACTCTTTTACTTCCTCATATTCAGCATCCACAACATCATCGTCATCATTACCCTGATCACCAGCTGCTTGCTCATCAGGTGCCTGTTGAGCCGCTGCTTCTTCATACATTTTCTGAGCCAATGGATAAACCGCTTCATTCAGCTCTTCAGTCGCTTTGGTAATGGCTTCCACATCGTCTCCTTCACTGGCTGTTCGGAGGTTAGTGATGGCTGCTTCAACCTTCGCTTTTTCATCATCAGAAACTTTGTCTTCCATTTCTTTTAATGACTGCTCGGTTTGATAAATCGTAGTATCGGCAATATTTTTTGCTTCGATTAAAGCTTTAACTTTTTTATCTTCTTCAGCATGTTGTTCAGCTTCTTTTACTGCTTTTTCAATTTCATCATCGCTCATATGTGTCGTAGATTTAATGACTACATTCTGAGATTTTCCAGTTCCCATATCTTTGGCAGATACATTAACGATACCATTAGCATCAATATCAAAGGTTACTTCGATTTGGGGAATCCCACGACGCGCTGCTGGAATACCGGTTAGTTGGAAACGGCCCAATGTTTTGTTATCCTTGGACATTTCTCGTTCACCCTGTAAAACATGGATGTCAACCGCGGTTTGGTTGTCCGCTGCAGTGGAGAAGGTCTGGCTTTTCTTGGTCGGGATGGTGGTATTACGATCGATTAATCGGGTGAACACTCCACCTAAGGTTTCGATTCCCAGTGATAATGGGGTGACGTCAAGCAGTAATACATCATGAACTTCGCCGGCTAATACACCCGCCTGAATGGCGGCACCAATGGCAACACATTCATCAGGGTTAATGCCTTTATAAGCCTCTTCACCAGTAATGTTTTTAACCGCATCCTGTACCGCTGGGGTTCTGGTGGAACCACCAACCAGGATAACCTTATCCAATTCATTTTTAGAAAGACCAGCATCCTTCATCGCTTTTTCAACTGGTCCAATGGTGTTTTTGACCAGATCAGAAGTCAGTTCATCAAATTTAGCTCGGGTCAGTGATAATTCCAAATGCTGTGGACCCTCTGCGGTGGCAGTAATAAATGGTAAGTTAATCTCTGATTTCATAACCGTTGATAATTCAATTTTGGCTTTTTCAGCGGCTTCTTTAAGTCGCTGCAGGGCCATTTTATCATTTTTAAGATCAAGTCCGTGGGTTTTCTTAAACTCTGCGGCCATCCAATCGATGATTTTCTGGTCAAAGTCATCACCACCCAGGTGGTTATTCCCATTGGTTGATTTAACTTCGAAAACGCCATCGCCAAGTTCCAGGATGGATACATCAAAGGTTCCGCCCCCAAGGTCATAAACCATGATTTTGTCATTGGCATCTTTATCCAAACCATAAGCTAAAGCAGCGGCAGTTGGTTCGTTGATAATTCTTAAAACTTCCAGACCGGCAATCCGGCCAGCATCTTTTGTCGCTTGTCTTTGCGCATCACTGAAGTAGGCTGGTACGGTAATAACCGCTTTGTTGACGGTTTCGCCCAAATAAGCTTCGGCATCTGCTTTCAATTTTTGCAGAATCATTGCTGAAATTTCCTGGGGTGTATAACTTTTATCATCTATTGTTACTTTGCGATCAGTACCCATGTCTCGTTTGATTGAGGAAATGGTGCGATCCGGATTAGTTACAGCCTGTCGTTTGGCAACCTGTCCAACCAGACGTTCTCCATCTTTGGCAAACGCGACAACCGATGGTGTGGTTCTGTTTCCTTCTGCGTTAGGGATAACAACGGCTTCACCGCCTTCTAAAACGGCTACACAAGAGTTTGTGGTTCCTAAGTCAATCCCGATAATTTTTTCTTTACTCATATCTATTTCCTCCTGAAATGTTTACTATTTTATTAAAATGAAAACTCTTCTGTTGGTTTACCAACTGAATTTTCAACTTTAGACTAATTTGTATTTGTTTGTGCACTTTTTATTACTGTCATTTTATTTACTACAAACCTTGACCATGGCTGGTCGGATGACCTTGCCCTTGAATTTGTAGCCCTTCTGGAATACGTCAATGATCTCCTGGTCTTCCTTTTCGTCATCCTCACCCACGGCAACCCCATGGTGGAGATTGGGATCAAAGGGTCCCTCGCAGATAATTTCTTCAAGACCTTCTTCTTTAAGCACATCCTTAAGCTGTTTAAAGACCATTTCCAGTCCATCAAGATAGCCCTTGGCTTCTTCGCTGGCGTCCGTTAATGCGGCTTCAGCCCGTTCCAGATTGTCCATCACCGGCAATAGCTTGGTGGCAAAGTTTTCTGATGCATACTGAAACATTTCTGTTTTTTCTTTCTGACTTCGCTTTTTGAAATTCTCAAAATCTGCCTGAAGTCGAACCAGACGATTCAAGATGGCCTCATCCTCCTTTACAATCTCCTTTAAAACTTCATCCGGAGATACTTCTTCGACGTTTTCGTCAGTCGATGCTTCGTCATTTACCGTTTCTGTTTCTTCTACAACTGCTTCATCAGTTTCTGTTTTGATTTCCTCTTCTTTTATCATTTAATCACCTATTTCATTAATAAATTTGAGATATGTAAATTTAACTCATTACGAATATAATTGAGAACCGACGACACATTGTCGTAGTTCATCCGGGTCGGTCCGATAACTCCAAAGGCGCCCATCATTTCACCATCCAGTTCATAAGTGGAGGTGATGATGCTGAAATCCTTAAGGTTTTCATTGTCATTTTCACTGCCGATTTTGATGCGGATGATCTGGTTCCCATCCTTAGATGTCATCATTTCTGATAACACCTGCTTTTCCTGAACAATATTGATCAATTGCTTAATCTTATTGACATCGCTGAACTCCGGATAATTAAATAAATTGGTCAATCCGGTGGAATGAACTTCCGAGGCATCCTCCATTAACGCTTTTTTAAGATGAGGAATAATCTCATGAACCAGCTTACTTTCCGCTGGTGACAATTCCTGAATCTGATCAATCAGATCCGAACTCATATCACTGAGAACGGTGTTTTTCAGGAATCCGTTGATCACGTTAGAAAGTTTCAGGGCCAGGATGGTGTCAACCTCCTGGGAAAGGGTTACCTCAATATTTTTGGCCATCCCCTCCTGAGTCACTACTACCATAAGTACCCTGTTTTTAATTAAAGAAACAATCTGGACATGCTTACAGTTAAAATTTGTAACCCGAGGTGCCAGAACCACCGCTGTATAGTTGGTTAACTGAGATAGAACCTGAGCGGTATGTGACATCGTCGGCCCCAGTTCGGTATTGTGATCCAAAAAGCCCCGATGAATATCCGTCCGGATCATTTTCTCAAGTTTTTGGATCTCCATGATTTCATCCACATAATAGCGATAAGCCTGCTGAGTTGGAATCCGTCCCGAAGAGGTATGCGGTTGAACCAGAAAACCTAATTCTTCAAGATCCGCCATTTCATTTCGGATGGTAGCCGGGCTGATGCCCAGATTACATCGTTTAGAAAGGGTTCGCGAACCAACCGGCTCGGCTGTATTGATATAATCACGGATGATCACTTCCAATATTTTCTTTTTGCGTGTGTTAAGTTCCATGATTCACCTCGTTATTAGCACTCACAATAATCGAGTGCTAACATCTGAATTAAATATAACACCCTGCCCCTACTTTGTCAACTAGTTTCTATAATAGCTTGTTCACCTTTTAAAGTTTTCTTAAGATATTTTTTTGACCTGATTTCATCTACACAAAAGCCATAAAAACGCGGTTTCCAAAGTCCTGTCCGCGATCTGTCAATTTTAAAACTGACCCATCCCATGCCAGTAAACCATCAGCGATCAGACTATTAATGACCTCCCCATAGCGGACAAAAAAGCTCTCACCAAAGCAGGCGCTATAATCATCGTCACGAATCCCGCCCAGTTTACGCAAGCCTAAAAACATCCACTCGCTCATCATTTCCCGGATTTCCATCACCGGTTCAAAAATACTCGCTGATTTTCCCGCCATTAACAACTCACAATACTGGTTTATTTCATTGACGTTGCCATAGCGTCGGCCCTTAAAATAGCTATGGGCACCCAGACCAAAGCCCAGATAGGGCACCATTTCCCAATATTTAACATTATGCCGGCTTTCGTACCCGGGCCGGCAGTAACTGGAAATCTCATAATGCTCATATCCCTGTTCTTTCAGAAAAGCATCCACCGCCCAGTGCATTTGCCGTTCCTCATCTTCATCCGGCAGCTCCAGCTGCCCCGCCTCGACCCAGTTGGCCATGGGCGTATCCGCTTCCAGAATCAGGCTGTAGCTGGACAGGTGGGTGGGTGAAAAAGCCATCAGCGCCCCCAAGGTCTCCATCACATCGGCAAGCTTTTGTCCCGGCAAACCAACCATCACATCAACACTGAAATTCTCAAAGCCGGTGTTTTTTAAGATTTTCATGGTTCTGATAAAATCTGCCTGGCTGTGAATCCGACCAAGTATTTTGAGCAGAAAATCCTGCCAGGCCTGAAGCCCCACACTGGCCCGGTTGATCCCAGCCTTTTTATAGCGGCTGGCCTTGTCCCCGGTCAACGTCCCCGGATTGATTTCGATGGTGATCTCGGCGTCATCCTTAATCACAAAGACTTCCTTTAATAAAGCCAGAGTCGTTTCGATATGCTTGGCATCAACCGACGACGGCGTCCCGCCACCGAAATAGATGGTGTCCACCGCCGGCAAAACTGAATTTTTATTTTCTTCGACAAAATTTCTGATTTCTTTGTGCAGTGCTTCAAAATAAAGCCGGATCGTGTCCTCGCTCAGGCAAGAAAAAGAAGAAAAATCACAATAGGCACATTTTTTCAGACAAAAGGGAATATGACAATAAATTCCCAGTCCTGTAGTGCCATTAACTTTTATCGTATTCATCATTACTCCTCGATTTTTAAAGACTTTTTTTCTTAAGTTTATGCTATAATCATAACATAATTAGAAACTAAACGCAGTCACAGAAAGGAAATCATCAATGAAAAAACTAACCACCCTTGCCATCGTCGCTGGCGCTGCTTCGATCGTCCCGGCCTTTTTTCTGGTCCGGAAGCTGATGCAGATGAAGCCACTGGCCAAAACCGCATGTAAACCTGAAGCTCCCGCTCAAAAAATGCCGTTCAAAGCGACCCGAACTGAAAATTCAGCGGCAGAAAATCAATCCGCCCCAGCATCCAGCCAACCCGAGACCCTGATTAAAAACATCTCGGCGGAGGTTCATCCGGTTGCCAAACCCGCTAGAGAAAAACTGAACTATCCGGGACTGATTGCGCCAAACGGTCGCATCTTATATAATTTCAAAGATGAAAACAATCTTATCTTCTGTGAAGAAACGCAGTTAGGCAAACGTCTGATCCAACTGGAAAACTCCATCAATATCCGCGACATCGGCGGCTACACCGGTATGGACGGCCGAAAAATAAAGTGGCGGAAAGTGATCCGCAGTGAAGAACTGGCCCATCTGTCTGATAAAGATGTCGACTATTTTGCCGCCTTGCGCCTCAAGCATGTCTTTGACTTTAGAAACAAATCAAAATCTGAACGACAGGCCGACCGGCTGCCCAAAACTGCCCAATATCATCTGCTGCCGATATTTTCCAGTGCCGATATGGGCCTGGACCATAAAGATTTTACCCAGCCCGGCGTAGTCGATGAATTCATGCGCCATATTTACAAGATCCAGACTGAGGATCGGGCCCAGTGCTTTGCCGAAGTCCTGAAATATTTAACCGAATCCTCTGAATACCCGATTCTTTACCACTGCACCAACGGAAAAGATCGGACCGGTTTTATGACCTATCTGATCTTAAGCATCCTGGGTGTCCCTGAAGACGTCATCCTGTCCGATTACACCCTGACCAACCTGACCTTTGACGAAAGTTATAACCTCCTGGGCAATATCATGTCCGAGGAACTGGGGATCGAAAATTATCACCTCTGGGAATTCTACGGCGTCAAACCCGACTGGTTAAAAATTTCCATGGATTATGTCAACACCAATTTCGGAACTGTCGAAACCTATTTAATGGAACAAACTGATTTGCGGGAAAAAGACTTTACAAAGATCAGAGAGAATCTGTTAGCGAAATAACTGCAGTGGTACGATCGGTTTATTTCAGAAATTCAGAGCTTGATGTGACACATGAAACGTCCCCGTGTCACGCGAGCGAAATAATTAGAAAATAGAATTTATTTAGGAGGACACGCCAATGCAAATGGAACAACGCGGAAAAATCGCCCGGAATGCCGGCATTCTTTTAGCTGCCACCGACGGCCAGAAACGCAACGCCGGCCTGCTGGCCATTGCCAATGCTCTGGAAACCAACAAAGACGCCATAGCCGCCGCCAATCAGGCGGACATGAAACGCTCCCAGGAAGAAAACCTGGGCGCTCCCCTGCTCAAACGTCTGACCTTCGACGCCGCTAAAATCAGCGACGTGATCCAGGGCATCCACAGCCTGATCGAACTCACCGATCCCCTGGGCGCTACCAAACTGTCAACCCAGCTGGACGAAGGTCTGGATCTCTACAAGGTCACCTGCCCGATCGGGGTCATCGGGGTTATTTTCGAATCCCGTCCTGATGCCTTTGTCCAGATTTCCACCCTCTGCCTCAAAAGCGGCAACGCCGTCCTGTTAAAAGGCGGCCGGGAAGCTCTGGAAACGAATCGCATCCTTGCTCAGATCATCAATGAGGCCACCGCTTCCGTCGGTCTGCCCCAGGATTGGATCCAGAATCTGGAAACCCGCGAAGACGTCACCGCGATGCTGTCCCTCGATCAGTATATTGACCTGATTATTCCCCGAGGCTCTAACAGTTTTGTCCAGTATATTATGAACAACTCCAACATCCCGGTAATGGGCCACGCCGATGGTATCTGCCATGTTTATGTCCATGAAGACGCCGATCTCAAGCAAGCCGTGGATATCATCGTCGATTCCAAAACTCAATACGTGGCTGCCTGCAATACTGTGGAAACCTTGCTGGTCAACGAAAAAATCGCTGCTACCCTGCTGCCATCATTAAAAGCAGCGCTGGATGCCAAAAACGTTCACCTTAAAGGGGATGCCACCACCCAGGCCATCATCCCAGTGGAAGCAGCCACCGAGATCGACTGGAAAACCGAATACCTGGATTACATCCTGTCCATCAAGATTGTCCCTGATCTCGATGCCGCCATTAACCATATCAATACCTACGGCTCCGGCCATACCGACGTGATCCTGACCACTACCGAACCCACCGCCCAAACCTTTATGACCCTGGTGGATTCGGCCGGTGTTTTCTGGAACTGCTCCACCCGCTTCAGCGACGGCTTCCGTTTCGGCTTCGGCGCCGAAGTCGGAATCAGCACCAGCAAGCTCCACGCCCGGGGTCCGGTCGGCCTGGACGGACTGCTCAGCTACAAGTTCAAACTGCTGGGCCACGGCCAATGCGTGGCTGACTACGCCAGCGGCAAGAGTCACTTTACCCATGTGACCCAGGACACCAGCTGCCCGATATAGGTTGCACGAAATAGGGAGTGACATGGGGACGTTACGACGTGTCAGCCCCCAAGGGATGACATCTCGAAATGTCCCCATGTCATTACCAGGCAATTCTGTCATTTAAACCGCTTCATCACATGTCATGTACGGTTTTTTACCGTCCAACTAAAATAAAGAGAGGTCCCCCATGAAATCAAAAAAAATCCTACTGGTTACCTTGATTCTTGTTTCTCTCACGGCTCTCAGTTTTAGCGGCTGTACCCCAGCAGCTGAAAAACCGGCTGACAAGCCAGCCGAATCCAAAACCGAACTCCCCAACCCGATGGTGGAGCAGGCATCAACTGCCGCCATCAAAGAAGCCATCGGCTTTACCTTTGAGACCCTGCCCGCCGGTATCACCGATGTGAAATACTTCACCATCTCCGATGACGTCGCCCAGGCTGATTTTACCCTTAACGGCGTCAGTTACACTGTCCGCAAAGGTGATGCCTTGATCGACAACATCGCCGGTGTTTATACCGATTTTCAGAGCGGCGAAACCAAAGCTAACGCATCCGGAGCTGCTGTCCTCTACCAAACCAACCCCGACGGCATGGGCCTGGCCACCTGGACCCAGGGCGCCTTTGTCTATTCGGTTTATTGTGAAACCGGGTTTGAACTGGCGGGGATGGAAGCTGTGGTGAATGGGGTATTGTAGTCTTAATATGCACAATCACAAAGACAGCCGCAAAGGTTTCGACCTTTGCGGCTGTCTTTCTTTTTATGTCTTTCTTTATGGGACCGGTACTAAAGCAGTTCTGGCTGTTTGTAACGCCGCTGTCATGGCCTGACAATCTTCCTGTCGGATGTTCTGAGGGTTATTCAGATCCAGTGTCGAGTTAAGATAAACAGTCTCGTAATTGCTCCAGCTTTGTTCGGTATAAGAATCCTTATTCAGGGTTACAAATTTACCAAACTCAGCCTTGAAGTTATCCAGATCTACCTTAATAGCTCGCTTATAAAGTGAACCTTGAGCCAGATCGATCATATTTGTGGCAACTGCGATGTTATGCTGTGTCATTTCGATGGTTGGAGCCGATTCGATATAATTTAAAATCTCATAGCTTTTACAGGCTTTGACATAATCATCATAAGATTTTTCAGTATAAATCGGAGCCACCAGAGCCACAGTTTGGGTTCCCCAAATGTCCGGATCATCCATCCATGGTACTGCAGCCTCAACTGCATCATCATAATCAGTATAATCCAAAACTAACACTGCCGTATTTGGCCGTAATTTTCGGATGGTTTTTTGGATCGCAGCAGTGGCTTCGTTAATAACTTCTGGACGGCTGTCTTTATTTATTACTGTCGGCTGCCAGGTAGAGTCTGAATACTTCCCGGCATAATTTTTCACCTGAGTTTCATAGTCTGACCATGTCTCAGCGGTTACTTTTGCTGCCAGAGACCCGGCATTTTTATCGTTTCGTAAATACATTTCAATGGCACTCTGGAAGGCTTTTAGCTCTGTTTCATTGGTTCGCACCAGCAACAACTGAGCATCTTCAATTGCCTTTGTGGCATTATTAACCAGATTCTGATCCGTATCCTTTGTATACCCCAGATATGCCTTAATGGCATTTTGATAAGCTGTCCAAGAGGTCGGAGTATAGGAGCTCTGGGCATCTGGTTTTGCCAGCATGGCATTATAAGCCGTCAGAATTGAAGCTGCATTTTCCGGCAGGGTCAGCACTGTTTGGGCATTTCTGATGAAAACAATCGCGTCATCAATCTGCTGTTGGGTATTTTCCGAGGTCATCAGGTATTTATTTAAGATCGCCTGATATGCCTTCCATGGTATGGTCTTGAATTTATTCTGATCGGTTTGTAAGGCTACCAAAGCATTGTATGCACTTGTATCACCCTTCTTTTTCAAATTTCGCTGGGCTGCTTCAACCAGTTCAATTGCCCGATCAATTTCGGCCTGGGAATTATCCGATGTGACAAAATACCCCTTGGTCGACAAAAGTTTTTCATATGCTGTCCAACTTTTAACCGTCCAATCTTCCTCTTTAACAAGGTTAAGCGTATCGAGGTATGCAGAAATGCCGCCCTTTTCCACCAGTTTAGCCTGGGCCCGTTCAATCTTCACAACCGCTGCATCGATCTGAGCCTGAGATTTATCCCGGTCCATTTCGTTAGCACTCAGGATCTTTTGATAGGCAATCCATGAAGCTGAAGTATAATCAGTTTCCCTCATCGGGATGCTTTTATCCGGTGCGCGATACAGGTTAAACTTCAGCAGCTCCTCATATGCTGTCAGGATGCCGGCTTTAGCCAGCTTAATCTGAGCGGTTTTGATTTTCGCCACCGCTGCATCAATCTGGGTCTGGGATTTATCCGCATCCATAGCATTCGCATCCAGCACCTTCTGATAGGTGGCCCAGGAAGCCGTTGTATACTGTTTTGAATCCATCAGAACGGTTTTATCCGGACCCAGATACAAATTATATTTTAAAACATCCCAATAAGCAGTTAGATCACCTCTGGGTACCAATTTTTGCTGGGCCGCTTCAATTTTCAACATAGCTGTATCCACAGCAGTCTGTCCGGCACCTTTGACCACATAATTGCTGTCCACAACCTTCTGATAGGTAGCCCAGGAAACTGACGTATAATCATCTTTATCGACGGCATTCAGGACATTCTCATAATCGGTCATATCAGCTGCTGGAACCAGTTTTTTCTGGGCCGCTTCGATTTTTTCGATGGCGGCATCAATGGCTGCTTGGCCATCTGCCGGGATAACCACATTGGCATCGACGACTTTTTGATAGACCGCCCATGATGCGGTTGTGTAATCAGTTCGAATTACTTTATTGATGGCCGCATAATAATAAATCATGTCTCCAGCGGGAACCAGGTTTAACTGGGCTGCCAGAATTTTTGTTACAGCTTCATCAATAACTTCCGGCTTACTGGTAGAGTTGACGACCACCGAACGAACCACCTTCTGATATTCATTCCAGGAAGCCGTTGTATAATCTTCCTTGTTTACCGCATTAAGCACTGCATTGTAATAAGTCAAATCGGCCTTTTTTACCAGCTTACGCTGAGCTGCTTCAATATTTTTGATGGCCTGTTCAATTGCGCTCTGGGTATTGGTTTCGTCCACGACATTGGCATCCACCACCTCCTGATAAACGGCCCAGGTCGATTCAATATAGTCTTCTTCTTTCACTGCATTTAAAAGGGCATTATAAGCCGTAAAGTCAAACTTTCGCACCATTTTTTTCTGAGCTTCATCAATTTTTTTGATGGTGGCATCGACCTCGGTCTGGGTATTGTTTTCGGTCATTATATTGGCCATCAAGGTATTCTGATATACAGCCCAGGATTGAGCTGTATAGTCTTCCTGTCTCACTGCTTCCAGAGTAGCCCGGTACTCAGTCAAATTTACTTTGTGCTGCAGTTTCTTCTGAGCTTCAAGAATATTATTTGTGGCTGTACTGATCTCCGCCTGGCTATTTTGCTTTGTCATCACATTTTCAGCGACGACATCCTGATAGACCATCCAGGTGTCAGGAGTATATTCAGCTTCTTTAACTGCCGCCAGTGCCGCATTATAGGCGGTCAGGTTTTTGGCAATGACCAATTTTTTTTGGGCTGCGATAATATTGGCTGTCGCTTCTTTTATCTCGTCTTTTGTATTGGTTTTGCTGACCTGATTGGCCTCAACCACTTTTTTGTAAACAGCCCAGGATTCACTGGTATATGATGATTCCTTTGCCGCACTCAGAGTAGATAAATAGGCTTCATACTCTTCGTTCACTTCCACTATTTTAATTCTGATCCCTTCCAGTCTCAGTCCTTCTCCAGAAGTTCCAGCTGTTTCACCGCTTTTGAACCAGTTTTCCTCGTTGTTTACATCCTTCAACCAGCCCTTATTTTGAACCTGAACATTGTATAAAAGGCGATAACCAGACATATTATTCAGAACCAGTCTGATTTGTTCCAAACGCAGACCTTCACCGCTTGTGCCGGCTTCATCCCCCATGGCAAAGGGTCCCAAATTCCCTTTGTTTTGAACGTGAACATAGGTTTGAATGTTTGCATCTGCAGGCAGCGAACCTGTTAACTCAACTACCAGAGCTTCCAGCCGCTTCCATTCACCAACTGTTCCAGAAAGACTTCCATCCCGTTTCCATGCGGTTTCCCAGCCATAGTCCTGAATATGTGTTTTGTATTGAACGCCCGGTTCAGTCACAATATTAGCCTGTGCACCTTCAGCTGATACCCCCGGCGAAAAGAACACTGATGCCAGTAAGACCGCCGATAAGATTGATGCAGTCGTTTTTTTCATTGACAAGATCTCCTTTATTTATGATATGTTCCAAATCGTTTAAATGAATCAACAATTTAATAGCATGATATTTTAGACAATTATATCATATTTCTTTAATGTGTTATCGTCAAAAAACAACAAATCTTTAACGATTCCACTAATTTTATTAACATTTTGCAAATAATACAATTGAACCCTTTACCAGCACCAACCGGTAAAGAGCTCAACTTTCACTCACGAGAGTTATCTTTTTATGCAGTTACAGTCAGTTTTTTTGTCACTTCACTTAGTGCTAAAATAAAACCTATTTATTCAAACTCATTCTGAATTTATTGATACCAATATAAAAAGTGCAATTGTTGTCCAGTCCGGTCAACAATTGCACAAAACGCCAAATAGATCAGCATAAATTTTTTTAGCGATTAACTTTTATGGATTAACTAAAATACTTACCTCGGCCGTCGTCGCCGCCGCGGATCCATCCTTCGGTGTGACAATAAATTTGACGGTTGCCGAACCAACCGAGGTAATCTCACCGGTTGTGGAATTAATCGCCGCTGAGCCGCTTCCTACCTGGCTGAAGCTTAATGTATAGTCTGTTTTATCCAGACCGGCCGCCGTGATCAACTCATTGGCGCGGGTTAAAATATTGTCACCAACAGTCTGAACGCCAAAGTTACTTGAATTAAGCTTAGCATTTGCTACCACATATGCGGCCGTATAAACCAGGTTTTTCTGAGCCGCAACAATGTTTGCCGTCGCCGTATCAACCGTTGCCTGAGCACTGTCCGCCGTGACACCATTCGCTGTGACAACCGCCTGATAGGCTGTCCACGAAGTCGGGGTATAATTAGCTTGACTAACCGCTGCCAGTGCCGCTGTATAGGCCGTTAAATCAGACCCCAGTTGCAGGATCCCGTTTTGCAGGGCAATCAGGGTATTGGTGTAGCCATCCACGACACTTTGCGAATATGCCTTAAGCGTCTCAGCCGGGATACTGGTAATCGCTTTTACCTGACTGTCATTGGTATAAGCCGTAAATGACGCCGTGGTATAGGGGCCATCCGAAATTTTAATATTCTTGGCCGCATTAAATTCCGTCAGGTCAGCGGTTTGAACTAATAGTGCCACAGAGCCACTGATATCGGCCGTTGCCGCATCAATCGTAAATTGTGCTGAGTCTTTACTGATCACATCATAAACCCAGACTCCATTGGTCAAATTCCCGTAAGTTTCGCATTTTGCGGTATATGCATTCCAGGTGGTTGAGGTATATGGTGCATTGGCAGCATCATTGCCATACTGCACGTATAATTCAATCGCTTTATTAAAGGCCGTCAAATCTGAGTAGAGCACCAGTTTTTTCTGGGCTTCCAGAATATTGGCTGTTGCCAGATCCACCTCAGCCTGAGTATTTGCCGCAGTTACCACATTGGCATCCACCACTGCCTTATAGGTTGACCAGCCAGATTTTACCTGATCTTCAGTCACTGCTGCTAAAGCAGCTTCATAGGCTGTCAAGTCAGTCAGTTTTATCAAGTTTTTCTGGGCTTTAATAATTGCAATTGTCGCCGCGTCAACCTTTGCCTGGGTGTCTTCGGCGGTTACAACATTCGCATCGACAATCGCCTGATATACGGTCCAGGTGGCCGGGGTATAATCCGCTTGTGTGACATCGCTTAATACTTCGTTATAGATACTTAAATCTGCCTTTTTGATCAAACTTTCCTGAGCCTTTTGGATGGCTGTGGTTGCTTCGGTAATGGCATTGGCAAGATCCTCTTTTGTCACCACATTAGCATCAACAACCTTTTGATAAGCAGCCCAGGTTACAATGGTGTAATCTGCTTCTTTAGCTTGCGCCAGCACCGCCTGATATTCATCATAGGCAATCTTAACCGGTGTTTCAGCAATCACAATTTCAATTGCTTCCAGCCGCAGGCCCTTTCCTTCCGAGCCTGATAAGGCGCCATCTTCAACCCAACCCTGTTGCCAGCCATTGTTTTGAATATGAGTTCGATAACGGACTGTATAATCCGAAGCACTGGCACCGGTCAGCTTAATCTCAATGGCTTCTAAGCGTAGGCCCTGTCCTTGCGATCCTGACATCTCACCGTCAGAAACCCAACCCTGGCTCCAGCCGTTATTTTCAATATGCGTTTGATATTGAATGCCCAGATCGTCCGGTACATTACCCATCAATTCAATTTCGATCCCTTCCAAACGCAAACCTTTTCCCTCAGATCCGGACAAACCACCGGCGCTTATCCATCCCTGAAGCCAACCTTCATTTTCGATATGGGTTCGATAGGTGACCCCGATATCATCCGTCGCTTCTTTTGTATCAAGGTCCTGTGCGAAAACATTTGACGATAATGCCGCAAATAAGACACATGTCGACACAAATAGACTTAAACCTAACTTCTTCATGCTTTGTTCCTCCATTTGACTTTTATTAATTACCCTAGCATCCTACTTGTCAATCTTTCAAATTCGCTATCTATGATAGACCCTTTGACATTCCTCTCATAACAAGCATAAACTCCATTCGTAAAGAAAATGTTTCTATTAATTATTTCTCTTTATTATATACTAACTTCAAATAAATAAAAACCTCTAATTGAAATGAACATTTCATAGAGGCTTAATGATCTTTACAAAATCGGTGGTACTATTTAATTATGATTCGTTTTTCTGACGAAGAACAGTTAGAAAATGATCCAGATCTGCGGATCGTCTTTTAAATTTCCTTTGCACAACGGCTTTTAATTCTTCAATCACAAAAGAAGACAATACCAAACGATGATCTTTGAGAATCGCTGCAACCAGTTCATTCATGATCTTACTTTTGAAAATGATGGCTGAGATTAAGATATTTGTATCCAGCATAATTCTCACTGCTTCTTAACATTCTTTTCCTCAAAGCGTTCTTTTCTTACTTCCTTCACGAGATTCACAACATCTTCCTCTGATTTTAAGTCCAAACGTTCAGCTTCTCCATCAAAGGCATTCTGAACCTGTTCTAGAGCAAGCATGGCTGAGTTGGCGATCACCATGTAGCCGTCTTTTTCGATGAAGACTACTTTATCCCCTTCCTTCAGGTTCAATTTTTTCCGTATATTTATGGGAATGGTCACTTGACCTTTTGACATGACTTTAGCGAGATCCATCGAACTTACCTCCTTATACCTTACTTTTCCTACTTTCAGTATAGCATCGTTACCTTCTTTTTTCAAGTTCTATTCAATCCATTCAGGTCTACTCAAGGCACCTTATTTAAGATTTCCATAATAATTTGCGCCTCTTACATAAGATCCATCTTTCGTAATAGTGGTTCTTCCTATTGTCAGGGAAAGAACTGTCTTAAATGCTGTCTCGATACGGTTTTCTTTGTCAATTGAACAGTATGCTTCAGACTCAGTTTTTAGATAATCCAACACTTTGCTCAATTCCTCAGTAGACAAATCTTGATGATGTTCTTTAATGACATCCAACATCAAATCGCGACAAGTATTCATGACTTCAATAAGCAAGTATTCGTCTTCATTTTTGTAACCCGCTCCACATTCAATCGCACGATCAAGATTTATGATGACAGAAACATACAATTTCAATTGGTCCAGCAAATTATCTGTACATTCTGCATGCGCCAATAATCTATCGCTTAGAATTTTTAAAAAGTCAACATCCGGAATCCTTTGATTCATTTCATAATCTACTTCAATTTCATAATCATCAATTGTCTCATTAACTGATAATGCTCGTTTCACTAATTGTTAATTGTCAAATTATAAGTGTCAAAACAGTCCTGATTTAATCAAATTATTCCGGCTAAACCTGGCTTTTCAACTATGGTATAATGATTAACTCAAACTTCGCACATTAAAAACACTTTAAAACGTTGATACAAAAGACTTTTC
>NZ_JBDODG010000012.1:0-66101 GCF_039830195.1 Acetobacterium sp.
GCTGCTTCCAGCGAGACGACTTCGGCGCTGATTGGACCGTCCACAATGGCGGTGATTTCTGTGATCACTGCTTTAAAATCCCGGCCTTCTCTGGCAATCAGCGACGGGTTCGTGGTGACGCCATCGATGATTCCCAGTTCCTCGGCCTTCCTGATCTCTTCCACATTTGCCGTATCTAAAAAATATTTCATCTGGTTCTCTCCTTGTTTCATCCCCCACCCACCGGTGGAAAAATCAAAACCGCATCCCCGTCCTGCAATGGGGTACCCAGCCCAGCCAGGGCGAAGATCACGATGCCATTGACAAAGACGGCAATTCCCGGATTTAGCTGATGGGCATCATTAAAAATTCGCTTATACAGTACCCGTCCATAAATATTGCATAACTGATCCAGGGCATCGGCAACCGTCGCCCCATTTGACAGAGTCAGGGACTGATTCTTGTTACCACCCATCTGGGCTTTTAAGCCCATGATGGTGGTAATTTCTACGGTAATCATTTGATTGGCGTTTGTGATGCAACCATTTTACAGCAAGCCCCGGGCTGCCAGCAGCGCGGCGGCTTCCGGCAGGTCCAGTTCGACCAGTTTTTCCCGGCTGGGTACGCCGTCCTGACCCCAGTTTCGGGCTTCATAATACTCGTCGAGCATCAGGTCCAGATCTTCCTGAGAAATCCGCTGGCCACTGGAGCCACCGGCCTTGATGGTTTCCTCGATGATCCGTTTGGGGAAGGTATCGTCGGCCCGGGTAAAACCGGCCGAGATATTAAAGACCCGGGCCAGATTATTGACCCGTTCCCCGACCTTGCCAACATCTTCCTTGGTCAGGGCAATGCCGCTGGCACTGCTGACCAGATCGGCGGTGTTTTGCTCGGCAATCGCCGGCACGGCCATATCCATCAGAAAACCGCACATCGTCGGGCAGTCGGTGGTGGCACAGCGAATATCCTGGTTCCACTTGGTCAGCCAGCCCTTACCAGCCACAGCAAAGCGGTCATAGGCGTTGGGCACCGGTATCCCAAAGACTTCCTGGAAAGCATAGCCGCGGTTATGGTCAGCCCCGGTATAGCTGGTGGCAAAATTAAGGCCATGTGCCTTGGCGCCCCGGGGATCATAGGCCGGCAGTTCCAGTCCTTTAATGTGCATGGCAAAATAGCCGGCGTCACCACGAACCTTGTCAGCCATGATCCGGGAGCCGTCACACAGCAGCGCACCGATGCCCTCGCGCCGGAAAGCGATTTCCTCAATCAGCTGGGTCACCACCTGATGATTGCCAAAGCGCAGATCAAGCCCATTGGTGTCCGCGGCGGTCAGCATCCCCCGCTCAAACAGCTCCATCGCAAAGGCGATCGTGACGCCCACCGACATGGTGTCCAGGCCATACTTGTCGCAGAGCATATCATTATAGATAATGCTGTCAACACTTTCGACACCCACGACACTGCCGAGGCTGTAATAGGTCTCGTATTCGGGATCCGACATGCCCCCTTCATAGGCCCGGCCCTGGGCCAGTTTCAGCTGAGTACAGCCCACCGGACAGCCGTAGCAATGTTCACTGCCCTTGTTGCGGCTGATGCTGGCTTCCACCCCAATGGCTGTCGAATAGTCCTTTTCGCCGGTGTTGCGATAGTTTTCTGAGGGAAAAATACCCATCGCCGAGGTGGCTTCCACCACCATCGGCGTGCCCAGTTTGGAAAACTCCGGATAAAGCACCGGGCTTTGTTTCATCGCATCCAGCATGAATTTCCGGGCTGCTTCAAAGGCTTCCGGGTTGGCCAGCGGTACCTGACCGCTACCGCGGATGGCAATCGCCTTGAGGTTCTTGGACCCCATCACCGCGCCCACTCCTTTGCGGCCAAAGGCCCGGCGTTCATTGATGATCGCCGCCATTTTCGACAGGTTTTCGCCGGCCTGGCCAATACAGGCAATCCGGGTATTATGATCATTTACATCCTGCTTAATAATACTCTGGGTGATTTGGGTATCCATACCCCAAAGTTTTGCAGCATTTTTGATGGTGACCTTGTCGTCTTTAATATGAAGATAAACCGGGGTGTCCGATTGTCCCTCAATAATCAGTACATCGTAACCGGCAAATTTCAGTTCCACCGGGAAGTAGCCGCCGGACAGGGACATCCCCACCGCTCCGGTCAGCGGTGATTTGGTGGTTACCGCCATCCGGCTGGCACAGGGCGCCGGGGTACCACTCAGCGGACCCGGTGCAAAAATCAGCTTGTTATCCGGCCCCAGCGGATCAACATCACCGGGGACCTCATCAAACAGGTATTTAACCCCAAAACCGGCGCCGCCAATATAATCTCTGGCAATCGCTTCCGGTAAATCTTCAACCGTTACTGTTTTTGTTGTAAGATTTACCCGCAACACTTTTCCCATATAACCGCCCTGAAACATTTCACTACCTCCTAGTAATCTAAAAATGACTAACCATATCATTTTTGTATTCGTTTCTGATCAGGTACTTGATAACGTTATCATATCACTTTAGAAAATTTTAAGCAATATCCTGATTTAATCACAACTAAAATTTAAGCTCGCTTTTATATGACCGTCCTGTTTAATTCTAAACATCGTTTGCTAAAAAAATCAGTGACACTGCTTGCCCCGCCGTTTAAATTAATTATAAGTAATTTACGAAATAATTATTGAGTTTAGAACCGAACTATGTTATTCTTTTGTCTTGTGTTAAATATAATGAAAGGAGGTAATTTTCATGTCAAATCATTCAAACATCGCCAATCCATCACCCCTTGGCCTTTTAGGCTTTGCGATGACCACCATCCTGCTGAATTTGCACAATGCTGGTTTTATTCCACTTTCAATCGTTATTATTTCAATGGGATTTGCGCTTGGTGGTGCCGCTCAAATCATTGCTGGCGTCATGGAGTTCAAGAAAAACAATACTTTTGGAGCAACAGCCTTTACTGCTTATGGCTTTTTCTGGTGGTCACTGATCATCATCTGGATCAAACCATTTCCTGGAATCGAAGCAGCCGATCCACTCAGCATGGGCTTTTATTTAGGACTATGGTGTCTATTCAGCTTTTTTATGTTTATTGGTACGCTCAAACATAATCGGGCTACTCAAATTGTATTTGGTTCACTAACGGTGCTATTTTTATTACTGGCCGCAGCAAACTTCACCGGTTCAGAATCGATCCATACGATTGCTGGATATGTTGGAATCTTCTGTGGACTTTCAGCGTTTTACAATGCCGTCGGACAGATTCTTAATCAGGAATTCGGTAAGACAATCCTGCCATTATAATTATTTCTCAAATTTTCTTACCAAAAAGGGCTATTACATTTTTGTAATAGCCCTTTTTTTGATGACCCCTTGATTGATCAACGGTATTTACGCTAAAAACTGCTGCCAGGTTGTTTCAAAAATTCGATTTCTGCCGGGGTGGACACACGCTTTAGCATCACGTTGCGATGAGGATAGCGGCCAAATTGATCAATGATCTGCTTGTGCATGATTTCGTATTCCAGTGTCGTCGGATCACCCAGCTCTTCAAAAAGAACCACGGCTGTTTGATGAATGCCGGCCACTTCCGAATGCATAAAGGGCATCAGGACAAACCGCTGCTGTTCCTGTGACAGTCGGTTAAAATCCGGATGGCGGATGGCTTCCTGAGCCAACATCAGGGCCATCCCATCCTGGGCAAAAGCCTGATGATCTTCCCGGTTTAAGTTTCGGGAAAACTGATCCAGCAGAATGATCTCCGCCAGCCGTCCTTCGATCGTTTCCCGCCAGTCTGATAAAAGACCATTGCAACCGTCACGCCAGAGATCATAGAAATGCTCCCGGATTGATAAGTCAAAGGCATCATTCTTCTGAAACCAGAAAGGCTGGTTTTGGAGATCGAACCAGAAATCCAGCACCGCTTTAGCAGCCGGATGGGTGAGCTTTTGGGGCGCATTAAAGACATGGGCAAGAATTTCGGTTTTTCGGTCAGTACAGGCCTGGTAAAGCGCTAGGGCTTCCGTCTGGTAACGGTTTTTATAGTCATCGTCACGAATCAGCATCAGATTGACATCAATACCAGATTTGGAAGCGGCCGCGGCCGCTTCAGAAAGATAGGCGCCGCCAACCAGATCACCCAGAACACGTGAAAAGCTGCCGTTGATTACTTTTTCAATCTGACCTAGCAGGCTGTGGCAATGCCTGAGAATTTGCAGGAACGGTTCAGTGGCATCTTTCATCGCGACTTCATACGCTTCTCGGTCGTTGACTTTATTTTTTGCTGCCGCAATAACCCGGCCATAAGCTATCATATCTGTATCAGCCAATGCCAGACAGGCCTGGCGTATCTCGGCGCCCAGCACAATCGATTCCGTCAGCAGCGGGTTTTCCCCACTTTTTCTGAGACTGCCATCACAGGACATTTCCAGTAGTGCCGCTGCCATCGCAGCCGCTGTTGCCGCCGCACTACCGGCCGCCGGCCCCGGAAAATCACAAACTGACATTTTTGTCAGATAATCAGCTACTGTTAAATCACTAATTTTATACATTGTTTATCTCCAATCTATCGATTTAATTAGAGTCAGGCACCGTCAAATGGTGTTAAACCCGCCTTTTATTTTTTACTTTTAATTTAACTTTGTTGCCATCCACCGAGATTTCATCAATACTTCTTAAAAAGCTGGAAAACCGACTGAATCCATAATCTTGTATATTAAAATGATTATGCATCGTTTTTAAAGCATCATGTATTTTGGAAAGATTTTCAACCACTCCGCCACTTCTCGTTATCATTTCAATAATTTCGTCTTTAACCGTATTGAAATCCACGTCATTTTTCATCTTTACAAAGACAGTTCCATCTTTTTCTTCAATACAAATTTTCGAAAATTCTTCTCGAATAAAAACATTGAGTTTCGTATAACCATAATTTCTGACATCAAAATCAGTATATAATTTGCCGAGTGATGAACCAACCTGTCCCAGGGAAACATAATCGGCTTCTGCAATCATGTCTAATATTGATTCCTGGATTTGACTGATGGGTGTAACATTTGATTCGATCAGCTCCAGTGTTTTGGTGCTATTTCCATTCTGACGATTCTCGATAGTCGCTTCGATCTTGGGTTCATCAGAAGCAATCAAATCAAGATGAACAAATTTATTACAGGCTTTGGTAAGTGCAAGTGGTGTTTTAGATTCACCCATACCGATGACATACGCTTGCGATTCCCGTAATCTCATTGCCAGTTTGGTAAAATCACTGTCACTGGTTACAATGCAAAATACATCAATATTGTGGGAGTATAGCATGTCCATTGCATCGATAACCATGGCCATGTCAGTTGCATTTTTTCCCTTTGTATAATCAAATTGTTGAATCGGCTGGATTGAGTATTCCAGTAAAATATCTTCATTCCACCCATAAGTTCTTTTCCAGTTACCATAAATTCTTCTGATTGACACCGTGCCAAAAGCATTTAGCTCGTCAAATATGCTTTTCACATACTTTGCACTGACATTGTCGACATCAATCAATAACGCGATATTGTTTTCGTTCAATATATTCCTCCATTAATTTTTCTTATCAGTGAAGTGGGCCTGGCACTTCAATATTATCAAATTTTTATTTTTTATCCGTTCCATTATTATAACCATAATAACATATAATTACCGAAAAGACTCTGTTAATAACGATGAAAGTAACCGACTCAATGTATTTTTTCCTCAACCTGGGATATCTCGAACCAGACAGAAAAAGTATTATCCGGTAACGAATCCAGGGAGTTTTGCAAGAAACTGTGCCCGAATTGCATCAAAACGAAAAAAACTGGTTTTAATTTAAAAAATGCCTTAGTATATAGCGTGTAGGAGGGAAACGCATGAAACTCATATTTAAAACTGATCCCAACATTGCTGCAGAAACGGCGCTTATTTTTACGCATCCACAGGAACCGGAGATAAAACAACAGATTGAGACGGCCATTCAAATGAATGAAAAAACCATCACTGCACTTACTGCGTTGAATAACCGGAATATCCAGTTACCGATCCGGACAATCCTGATTGTCGAATCAGAAGAACGCATGTGCAATTTACGTCTAAAAACCGGTGAGTTGTATTTATACCCCAAGCGGCTAAAATATGCAGAGGCCGATTTCATTAACAATGGTTTTATCCGGATCAACAATCAAACGATCGTCAATATCAAAGAAGTAAAACAATTTGCACCCACAACAAATGCCAGAATTGAAATCACATTAAGTGATGGTTCCACATATTTTATCAGCCGGCATTACATTAAAAATTTTAGGAGGGCTCTATCATGATAAAAGATTTAAAACAATCATTCTTTCAGGTATTCGCAGTTACATCGGTCTGGGTAACACTACTACTCACTATTTTCTTTAACGGTCAAACCATCGCCTTGAATTATCTGTGGAACTTAATTGGCATTTCCACTATTTGCGCACTTTTATTTGGTGTTATTTACAGTGGTTTGTGGAACTATCTTACCTTTAAACCAATTACCAATATTCTGCTTACTTCATTTTTGAATATCGCAGGTGGCTTAACCGCCGTTTGGCTGTTTTCTTCTGAAATGTTTAATTTTATTGCCCCCTGGATTCCCGGCATGATGATTCTTTCGCTCATATTACACACCTTAGCTTTCTATGTGTATGCAAAGATAGACGCTAAAAAAAGTGCTGCAGAGCTTAATGACCTGGTAAAAAACAAAAATTAATACCAGCCATTCGCCTGCACATGAACAGCAAATTAAAAAGCCTTCCTGAGACAAAACAGTAACTGTCACAGGAAGGTTTTTTCAGGGTTAGATGCGATTTTCTCACACGCAAACAATCTGGTTTTTGCCCGTTTTTTTTGCGAGATACATGGCATCGTCAACGATTCTAAACAAACTTTGTGCTTCACAATTTGCCTGGGCACCGGAAATACCAATGCTTAAAGTAATCTCAGTCGCTATCTGGTACTCCCCATTTTGGACCGCTTTCCTGATCGATTCTCCGATGACCATGGCCCTGTCTAATTCTGTTTCCGGCAGCAGAATGACAAACTCATCGCCACCCCATCGCGCCACAATATCAGTTTTTCTTACTGCTTTGCGAATTGTTGCCGCGACTGATTTTAAGATTTCATCCCCGATCTGATGACCGTATTGGTCATTGATACTTTTAAAATCATCGATATCCATTAACATCAGGGTATAATCGCGCTTGAAGTTCTTAAACCTGGTCTGCTCGTTGATTAATGCTTCTTCAAAATAATGCCGGGATGATAGTTGCGTCAAACGATCCCGGTTAATCAAATCGGTTAGTTCGTCATAGGCTTGTTTTAAACTTTTTGTGCGTTGTTCCACCAATTTTCTGAGTAAATGGGTCCGTTCTTCCAGTTCTTTCAGCGGAAAGGACTCATCACTTTCATGCACATCAGTAGGAAAAGAAAGGTGCATGCCAACAATTTCCACCTTTTTATTGTCGCGGTGCATGACCAGCAGTAACCGTAAATTATTGAACTTAATCGTTTGCTCAAGAATCACGGTTTCCAGATCCAGTTCCGCCGCCACCAGGGCATTGTTTGAATCAATCAATTGAAATTCCTGCTGATGAAAGTGGGCCTGAATTTGGTTGGGGGCCGATTCAATGTCTTTTTCATACAGCAATAAAGCTTCTGCGAGACTGTAAGATCTTTCATCCAAACCCGTCCCATAACCACAGAATGATTTGGCGAACAAGGCTGCTGTTTTAGTCAGGTCGCGTTCCGTCAGATAAGCGTTGATATATTGGTCGAAGTGATTTTTGAAGGGGGTGATATTTTCATCTTTTATCGTATCATTCATCATAGACCTCCAGTTAAGCTGAATCAGGCAGCGCCAGTTTTATAACCATTTTTTTTATGATTGTTTTTTTCTTTATTTTTGTAATATAATAAGGCTAGTCACTAATATTATCAGACAGAAAGGATTACTCAATTGAAGACACTCATCTATAATAATATTTTAGAAACGATCGGCCATACCCCGATGGTTCGGATAAATCATTTAAATCCCAACCCTAATGTGGAAATTCTCGCCAAGTTCGAAGGCTTTAACCCAACCGGCAGCATCAAGGACCGGATTGCCCTTAAAATGGTGGAACAGGCCGAGGCTGAAGGCGTTTTAACCAAAGACAAGATCATCATTGAACCGACCAGCGGCAATACCGGGATTGGTTTAGCGATGATCGCTGCCGTCAAAGGCTATCAACTGGAAATCGTCATGAGCGAAGCCGTCTCTATCGAACGCCGCAAAATGATTCAGGCCTTTGGTGCCACCGTTACCCTGACCTCGCCCACCGAAGGAACTGATGGCGCGATTCGCAAGGTGCGGGAACTCATAGCCGCATATCCGGAACGTTATTTTAATCCTGATCAATTCAGCAATAAATATAATAAGCTCGCCCACTATTCCACCACGGCCGAGGAAATCTGGGAACAAACTGAGGGGAACATTACTCACGTGGTTTCTTCTTTAGGTACCTCCGGCACCATTATGGGGGTTGGCATGGGCCTTCGCCAGCACAATCCGGACGTTAAAATTGTGGAAGCCCAACCGGTCCTTGGTCATTACATCCAGGGCCTTAAGAACATGGAAGAAGCCATTGTTCCAGCCCTGTATCAACCCGATGCCATTGACGAACATATCATGGTTGAATCGGAGATCGCTTTTGATTTTGCCCGACAAATCGTCAAAAAAGAAGGGATCTTCGTGGGCATGAGCAGTGGCGCGGCAATGTATGCCGCTACCGAGGTGGCCAAAAAAATTGATTCCGGTGTAATCGTGGTGATCTTCCCGGACCGCGGCGAAAAATATCTCAGTACCGATTTATTTAAACTGTGAGGCTGTCGATAAACTACCGTACCGACCAATTGTTAATCTGTTGTTCGCCGCGGAATCGGACAGGCGATGCCGTGTCCGCTCCGATGCGTACAACATGATGTAACAATTCTCGGCACTGGGTTATCTTTTTTGACAGTCTGGTAGCGGCCTAGCTGGCCGCTATTTTTATGCCAGATATCCTCATCCCCTTAATCCTTAAGCAGCGGACTCGGGCGACCTTCCCACAACAGATACAAACGATGCAGAGCGCGGGTGCAGCCAATGTAAAGCAGCCGTTTGTCAGCCTCACTGCGGTAATTGGCGGCGTTGACGTCGCAGATAAAGACGGCATCAAACTCCAGACCTTTTGACAGATACATCGGCATGATCGATACGCCCTCGATCTCAGCGACCGTATCATGGCGGATCAGATTGACTGCCATTTTTTTCTTTAAGGCCTCAAAAAGGACCATCGTATTTTTCTGGGTTTTTAAAATCAGCCCGATCGATTGGTATCCATCTTTAACGCATTGGTTGATCGCATCACAAAGTTTTTCAACCAGGCTTTCGGTATCGGTCGCCCCCAGTAGCACCGGCTCAGCCCCACTGCGGTTGAAGCTCTCCACCGGGATAGCATCGTCAATGAATTTTTTACTGAAACGTAAAATCTCGCTGGTGCAGCGATAACTCTTGTTCATCGTCACCAGGGCGCTTTTCTTACGGTTCAAGCGCTCTGTGATCGCTTCATAAAAGCTGAGATCTTCATTTTTGTCCAGGGTCTGATTGATATCCCCCAGAATGGTCAGCTTGGCTTTTAAAAACAGCCGATTAAGAATTTCATAGTGGAGGGGATAATAATCCTGACCTTCATCGATGATCACCTGCTTAATGGAGGCGTATTCTTTGGCACCAAACAACCGTAAGCTCAGATACCCCAAGGCAATGGCATCATCGTAGTTCAGGTTGTGGTGGGCCAGATTTCGTTTGGTCACCGCCAGCATTTTGTCAATGTCATCCGGCAGGGCAATCCCCGCGGCAAGTTTAAAAAAGTAATCGTGTTTCTCAAAAAGCTGCTGGTAGAGATTCAGGGCATCGATTTCGGCAAAGCGCATCATTTCATTGCGGACCGAACTTTTCAGCGGCCGACGCCATTTTCCATAGACGGTTTCGTTGATCGCCTCTTCCAGATAGCCCAGTTTGGTTTTCAGGGGCGTATCGGGATTAATTTGCAGGCGTCTGATTATTTCAGCCCGGGTAAAAATTGTTTCACCTTTATAACGGATATCCCGGATCTTCATCAAGCGCCGGGGAATATCATCAATGAAACGATCGAGAATTGCAATAAAATCCGCCGAAGCCTTAAATGCCATGCTGTCATTCTTGAGCCGACTCTGGGGGCCATTTGACAAAACTCGTTCCAGAAAAATGTTCTTTGTTTCAAATTTTCGTTCGATCAGATCCTTGAGAATTTCGTCAAAGATGACGGTCCGGACATTTTCTTCGCCCAGTTCGGGAATGACGTTGGCAATGTACTGCTCAAACAGTTTATGCGGCGAGACAATGATAATTTCCCGGCCCTGAAGACGGTCAGATAAGCCCTGGTACATCAGATAGGCCGCCCGGTGCAGGGCAATTGAGGTTTTGCCGCTGCCGGCCACGCCCTGAACAATCAACAGGTCGTTTTCCATATCCCGAATTACCAGATCCTGATCCCGCTGGATCGATTCGACAATGGTTTTCATTTTTGGCGAGGTATTGCTGGATAACAGCTTCCTGAGAAAATCATCAAAGACCTGCAAATCGGCATCAAAAAAGAAATCCAGATGACCCGCGGTGATTTCAAATTGGCGTTTTAACAGCAGCTTGCCTTCAATCCGACCAACCGGAGCATCATACCAGGCATCGCCGGGCGCAAAACGATAGAAAACGCTGGCCACCGGTGACCGCCAGTCATGGATCAGCATTTTATAGGCGTTTTCTTTTTTTAGCGAATGGTGACCAATATAAATTGATTCGGTATGCTCGCTCTCACTGAAGTAAAAATCGATCCGGGCAAAATAGGGCGTGTCGAGAATGTCCCGAAGTTTGGTGATCTTGGCTTCGGTAAATTCATAAAGGGCCGTTCGCTCTGTCACTGGCGCCATCGCCTGGCTCAATTCAACCAGGGCTTCAAAGCCATCAGAACCGTAGAGACTGCCAATCCCGTGGGAAGTACTTTCACGGATTTCTTTTTTAGCGGCCTGAATCATTTCCCGGTTTTTCTCATTCGCATTAATGGCGTCATCCAATTGAAGGCTGGCTTCTACAATGGTTTCCTGCAGTCTTTGTTCTTCAATCCACCAAATGTTGTTATTATCATTCATTAAACATACCCCTTTATCTAAATCAGCAATGCCCGTGCAAAGCTTAGCTTGATATTTTACCACAACCCGGTACTTTCGACCAGTCATGTTGTTTTTGGGGTTTTATGATACTCACGAGTTAAGTTAATTTGAGCCCAGGTCTGATCGCCGCCATCATTTCCGGAATCTGCTACTTCGTTGCGTTTGTCTGCCAGATCGCCACCCGGTCATCCGGGGCAACATACATCTGATCGCCTTCTTCAATCTCATAGCTGTCATAAAATGCATCAATTGAGCTGAGTACGGCATTAACCCGGACCGGCGCCGGGGCATGGACATCGGTCAGTAAATAGTTCTTTTCCAGATCCGGAGTTGAGAGTTTGGCCCAGATCGTGGCCCAGCTGCTATAAACATCGGTCAGGGAGTCGCCCTGTTTTTGTGCCACCGCCGTCACCGTGGTCAAGGCCCCCAGATCGGCAATGTTTTCTGACAGGGTCAGGGTGCCATTAACCGACTCTCCGGTTGAAATGGTATAGTTCCCATAATAGTCAATGATTTTCTGGGACAGTTCATCATATTTTTGATACTCGGCCTCCGTCCACCAGACATTGTAATTGCCCTTCTCATCATATAACGAGCCGCTTTTATCAAAGGCATGACTGATTTCGTGGGCAATGACAGCGCCGATGCCGCCCAGGTTTTGTCCATTGCTTTGATTTTCATCAAAATATGGCGCTTGTAAGATGGCCGCCGGAAAGACGATTTCATTATTGGCCGGATTGTAGTAAGCATTAACTTCCTGGGGCGTCATATACCATTGCTCCCGGTTGACACCTTTTTTATATTCATCATCGTCATATTGGCGGGTCGCCTTCATCAGGGCCACTACATTGGCCAGATAAGTGCCGCCGTCTTGCGGCGCGGTCACCTGGAGCCTGTCGCCAATGGTTGGCCACTGATCGGGATAACCAATTTTTAAATCCATGGTATCCAGCTTCAGAATCGCTTTTGCTTTGGTCGCCGGGCTCATCCAATCCTGGGCGTTGATGATGTCCTTGTACTCATCCATGATCGTCGCCACCATCGTCTTAACATCCTGCTTGGCTGCTTCATTAAAGTATTTTTCGGCATAGATCTTGCCAAATTCCCATTTTAGCAGGCTTTCCACCTCGTCAAAGGCCAGCCGCTGATCGGTTTTTTTCTCTGTTGAGCCATCCAGTTTCATGGCCATCTCCAGTTTAAGATCCCGGTAAGCGACCGGAGCATAGTCGGCCAAATCATTTAAGACGACAAATTTCGTATACTCTTTCAGCACCGGCAGGTTTTCTTCGGTCAACATCGCATTGATCTGTTTGATGGCCTCCACTTCAAAGACCACATAGTGATCCTCGCTGCCAAGCCCTTGGGCGGCCAGATACTTCGCCATATTAATATTGCCATAAAGAGCCAGCAGTTGATCATAGCTATAGACATTATAGTAGCGCTCCGGGTCATAAAATTCCTCCGGTGCTAAGGCCTGGGCAGCCACAGCGCTGGCAAAAGTATAAACCGCTTCGGCATTTTTCCCGGCGGCCTCTTTATCCTCACCGCTAAGCACCAGCATATCCCGGATGTACCCTTTATAGGCGTCGCAGTATTCCTTCATTGATGGGTCTTCCATGTATTCTTTGCCGATTAAGGCATCCATCGACTCAAAGCCCACCATCAGCGTGTCCGAATTCATATCATCCTGATAATAATCGTAACGAATCAGGCTGGACTGGCCGACGGCCGACAGGTTGCTCAATCCCTCCAGATACTCATCCAGATTTCGGGCTGATTCAATCTTTTCCAGATACGGTGTCACCGCGGTCAGACCCTGGGCGTTGCGCGCGTCGAGATCGATGGCACAGGCATACAAATCGCTGATCTTTTGCTCACTGCTACCCTGAAGATAGGTTTTACCGCTGGTTGACAACTCACTGACAATCCCCTGTAGCTGGCTTGTTGTTTTTTCATCTAATTCATAAAAATAGTCCCATTCTCCTTCGGTTGCCGGAATCGTCTTTTCCGCCAGCAGATCATAATTAGTGGCGCCATAAAAGTCTTCGGACACACTTGGTTTAACTGCTTTTCCGGCCTGTGAATTGGCACAACCAGTGAAACTGATAAACGCCAGGACAACCATCACCAGGGCTAGTTTTTGCATAACTTTATTGTTTTTCATTTCATCTCCTTATTGGGGAATCATTTCGTATAAAACTTGGTACCGTTTACGTTATAACACCGCACGGTGGCTCCGACTGCCTAATCGATGGTCTGAACCTCAACGGGAATCCACATTTTGGGATTGTAATTAAGGGTGTATTTATATTTCGAAACATTGTTCTCACCTAAATCTTCCAACACATAAGTAACGTTGTCACTTAACCCGATATAATGCTTTTTGTAACTGCCGTCCTCATCTTCAACGATGACTTCCAACTGATTGTCTTCGGTGTCGGCGGTAATTGACATTTTGCCGGTCATTTGAAATAAAACGTCGCCCTCAATACAATTGATCACCGTCAACTGTCGGATCACATTAAAGTTATCAGCCTGTTGCGACAAATTGTAAGAAACTTTTTCGGCTTCACTTTCGCAACCAGTCAGCAGCAGCAAGCCCATCAGGGCTATCATTAATACTATTTTTTTCATAAAATCTTTCCTTTCACTTTTTAAAAATTTCGATCGCATCATCATCTAAATCATTTAATTTTTTTAGTTAAGGGTGCCTGGCGTCCAGCCTGATCCAATGATTCTCCAAATAGACGGCATTATAGGCATGGACACAATACCCCAGGGAGTCATCGTCAGCCAGAGTAAGATGCTGAAAACAAAAGCCGGTGGAGATCGCTTGGGATCGCAACAGAGCGGCCAGCAAATTAGCTTTGGCATGACAAATACCGGTCTGGTGGATCAGCACATCCGAAGCCTTTGCCGTAATCACCTGGGCATTGCAGTCAAACGAATGGGGAATTCCATCCCTGACAAATGCATAGGCTGCTCTGGCCTTGTCAACATCATTCATCACCACTGTAAATAACTGCTTCGTTTTATTGTGGATGGCCATATGATGAAAATCAATCATGTCCGTTGCTAATAAAAATTTTTGCGTCATTGTTCATTTCCTTTCGAGTTGGTCAGGGCCTGTCGCCACATTAGGCGGATTATTCCCTGCCGATCTCACTTTTTGCCGACACGCTGATAAGCCAGCCGTTCGGCCCCATTCTTAAGATAAATCAGGCCACAATAGGTGAAGCCATTTTTAGCGAGGACATGCTGCATGACACGATTGTCCCGATGGGTATCAATCCTAATATTGGGACAGGTTTTTTCGCACCAGTCAAAAATCGCTCCGGTCAGTCCGGGAATATTGCCGGCACTGGCCATCAAATATCCGGTCGTAGTCGGAATCACCTTCCCGCAGCAGCACGAACACCGCCTCAATCCGGCCGTCAATGACACAGACATAACTGATCTGCTTTTGGATGTCGTCCGCAATCAGGCTCTGTTGAGGATGACCATCAGCCCATTGATGGGGGTTTCCCGTCGCCGCCATCATGGTGCGGGCATGGCTGTAAATTTCTTCGATCACCGGGATGTCTTCTGTTTGGGTATGTCGAAACTGCATTTTTCGACCCTCATCATCATTTTGCAGATCCATATCGTACCTCCGTTAAAAATAATAAATTCAGTGTGCTGATACCGTGGCTCTGGAACCGAGAACCATTAATAATTCTCTTTTTAAGTTAAGTGTGCCTGGGATGGGGGCTATCATTCCTATTCTTGTCATGATATTTCCTCCTTTAAATCAGTTGAATCAGTTGCCTTTGAAAAAAGTTCAACGTATCTTGAAATTTGTTCTTCAAGACGGCTCAGGCTCATTATCCCCGCTTCCCGCAGGGTTTCCTTTTCCTGAATAAACAGGATGACTGCCGGTGCCGTAAAAACACTAAAACTTGCGGAAAGAGCAGGCGATTTTTGGATATCCACTTTAACCGCAGAAATGTCGGGATAGTTGCCGAGCATCTGATCAAGTTTGGGCAGCAGATCGCAACAGACACTGCAGATATTGCTGCCAAAGTAAACCAACAACATGTCATTTTCCTTTTTTAAAGCATCGATTTCAGTAATTGAGTTAATTTGTTTCATCGCTTCCGCCCCTCTTCTATTAATTTTCCGGCAAACTATTTTATCTGTTCCAACTGGGTTTTTCTGGGATAAAAACCAAAACGCTCATAGAAGCTGAAAGCTTTTTCATTGCCGACCGCTACCGACACGATTTTTGTGCGCGCCCCCATTTCATCCATCCAGGCAATGGCATTGCTTAACAGCGTTTCACCGAGGCCCAGCCCCCGATAGGTTTCCAGAACATAGAGAGATTCTATTTCAGCATCGCCAGAAAATTCGACCCGGGAAATACAGTAGCCGACACTTTCGGCAGTTTCCTGATCCACCGCAATTTCAATTCGCAGCTGGCCATTTTTGGCCTTCAGGAGCAGATTTTTTTTACGCATTTCGAAAGTGACGTTTTCATAGTGTGATTTAAAATTCACGGCAGCGTCACGATGATGCCGGTTCAGCGCTTCCCACAGCATCTGGATGTCATCCAGCAACGATTCATCGCCGCTGCGATAGGTAATGGTTGACGTATGATTTTTTTGATGTTTCATCGGGTTTTTCTCCTTGTTTATGAATCCGATCGTTGATAACCCCGGTGACAAGTCAAGGGTGCCGGGTACCGGGCCTCATTTAACAGGGAATCGATCTGGCCGATTGGGAGCTCGATTAATGGAGAGCCCTGAGCTTTGTGACATTTGCAACACAAAAATCCGAACAAACTAGAAAATCCCATCTAAATGTGACATTTGCAACAACAAGGTGAAAGGGTTGCAGACTAGGTGAAAGGGTTGGTGAAAGGGTTAAATGGCGTTATTATGCCAAACGAAAGGATCGAAGGCATTTTTTACCCATTGCGAAAAATTTGTCAAAAAAAGTTAAACAGTTATACGGGGAAAAAACCGGCCCAACCCTTTCACCCTTTCGCTTTTTGATAAAAACCAATCACGGTGAACCAACCACTAATGATTTTGAATCAGACATCAGTCCGGTAGCACCATCGAATCGATCTGATCATAAATCAGTTTTTCTTCTGCGCAGTGGCCCATTTTCCCGCCACTGAATGCAAAGTTCCCAATGACCTGTCCGTCTCGCTGTTTAACCGCCGTCGCAATATCATGATGTACCTTGTCACTGTTTCGCAGATCGGCAAATTGCTGAAAAGTGATGATGGTAACCTGTTTTCCCGAAAAATCTGCGTTTTGAAGAAAGGTATTCATCGCTGGTACGGCATTGCTTGCCCAGATCGGCTGCATTAAATAGACATCCGTTGCGCCAGTGATTTCATTCCAGGGGTTGCCCTGGAGTTTTGATCCTTTTTTAAATAGCGCCTGCAGAAAGTTGCCTTTTTTCTGCTCCCGCAATTCAATTATCTTACCACCGAGACGTTCATTTAAGCGTTTTGCACCACTTCTGGTATTGCCATCTTTTGAAAAAAAGACGATGACTACGCGATTATCACTAACCATATTGTTCCTCCGTTAAAAATAATAAATTCAGTGTGCCTGGCATCTGGGTGAAATCAAGCCTTCCCGTTTCAGCGCTCGGATCCGGTTGGCGTGGGTATTATCGACGGCCGGAGGCGCCACTCCGTCAAACTCCATCATCAGATTGACCATCGTTTCGGCGTACAGCCCCAGTTTGATCAGGCAGGAATTGCCGTCGGTATACAGATAGTCTTCGGCCAGACTGCCCATCCCGGCCAGCACCGGAAAGTGATCGTTTAAAAAAGCGTAGTTTGATTTCATATAACATCCCCTCAATGCATGCGTAATCGTTCGAATTGATTTATTGTATCATTTAATGTCGTAGTGGGAAAGATTTAATCAGGTTTTGGGACAAATAAAAAACACAGGATTTTACGCCTGTGCTTTTTTCTAAAATGAATCCGCTGATTTCGGTCCAAAGCTTTTTTACATATGTTCCAGCAGCTGAATCTTTAACCCATTGGGGTCGGTGATAAAGCAAAACTTGATGTGCGGAGCCGGCTGAAACGGGCCGCTGTGCAGGGCAATACCCTGCTCTTTTAACGCTGCCATGGTTTGATCCAGAGATGCCACTTCAAAGCCCAGCGAAATACTGGCGCCGATGCTAAACTCCGAGACGGCCTGATTGCAAACCAGTTCCAGCTTGGTTTCGCCGTCCCCTAAAAAGGCCAGTTCCATTCCCGGGCCAGCCGGCCGACGGCTCTCTACCGTCAAACCGACGACATCAGTATAAAAGCGAATCGATTCATCCAGATCTTTAACCGTGACGGTTACCCATGATAAATTCATAACGTTCTCCTTTGCGGATGTAAATTTTATTTGCATCAGTTATTTTAGCTATTGTAGCATAAAATCGATCTTTGCAAAAGTGGATCAACCGTATTGAGTGGCGGGATTTTTTTCTGTCATCATTACAGAGATTTTTTTATTGACAAATGCGTTTCCAGCCTTTAAAATATAAAATATCACATGATATGTATCGCGCGTTACATATCGCCTGTATTTTTGAAAGGACTACACACCATGCCTCCTAAAATAAAAATCAAAGAAGATGCCATCCTCGATGTGGCGCTGGAAATTACCAGAACATCCGGCATCGAAGGGTTAAATGCCAGGGAAATTGCCAGAATTCTGGGTTGTTCGATCCAACCAGTCTTTCGGACATTTCAGAATATGGATAATTTAAAAACGGCCCTTTATCAAAAGGTCGAGGATTATTTTAATACCTATATGCAAGATGGCATGAATCATCGTATCCCCTTTTTAGGGATGGGCCTGGCCTACATTAGTTTTGCCAGCGAAGAAAAGAATCTTTTTAAGCTGCTGTTTATGTCCGAGGCGCTTCATGTTGACAGCCCGATGGATATGATTTCCGGGGACGATAATCAGGAAGTGATCGAAATGATTGCCGGGATGACGGGGTTAAATCACGACCATTCCAAAAAACTCTATGTTGATATCTGGCTGTTAACCCATGGGATTGCCTCGCTGGTGGCAACCAATCAATGTCATTTCAGTCACGATGAAATCGAAGCGATCCTGATGGATACCTTTAAAGGTTATCTGAATTTATTTACCATGAAAGAAGAGGAACAATCATGAGACTATTTTTTTCAAGCCGTCACCCTTTGCGCACTGCCATTCTGCTTGGACTGCTACCGATTTTATTTGCCACGGCCGCTGGCGTCATCAGTGTTGTGTTGGCCTTCAATGAGACCCAAACCCTGATTGCCCAAACGCTATCTTTTGGCATCTCAATTCTACTGGGTCTGTTGCTGGTGGCCCGGTCGAAACTGGGGTTGGAGGCCTTTGGTTTCAGAGGCATAGAGCGTCACAGCAGTCCGGTGGCTCTGTATTTTCTGCCACTTTTAGCGGCCGAACTGCTGCCTTTTTTGAACGGCTTTGATCTGAGCCTGTCACTGACCCAAGTTGGGCTTCTCTTTATCTTTGCCGCCGTGGTCGGGATCAACGAGGAATTATTTTTCCGCGGCCTGATGTTTAAAATCCTCCAGACAAAAAGCGTGAAATATGGGGTCATTGCCTCTTCGCTGCTGTTTGGCATCGGTCATGCCTTTACCGCCCTCAGCGGCAGCGATCCGCTGTATGTGCTGATTCTGATTGTTTTTGCCGGACTGTTTGGTCTGATCTGTGCGGAACTGGTGGTCCTTACCAAAAGTATTATCCCCGTGATTGTCTGGCACGGCCTCCACGATTTTATTGCCAACATCACCCTGGAAACCGGAACTGTTTTAAATATGACGCTGCTGCTGGTTCAAACAGCCATCCTCTGCCTGTATGCGGTATTCTTATGGCGTAAGCTGCAGTTTGAAAAAGTGGATGTTACCGTAGAGGTTGAGTAAAAAGTAAATAGAAAGATCCAATTCAAAGTCGGGTGATAAACCCGGCTTTTTTTGCTGCCCAATTGCCCCGTGATCCTATTTTCGACAATAGGCAGCATTTTTTCGTAAACATCAGTATCTTATCCTCTTCCGCGATTATTCCGCTATACTTTAGGCACTTTTTCCACTATACTAAAAACGCTAACATCATTGAATTTAAAAGAAAAATCAAATCAAAAAAGGAGAAACCATGAAAAGAAACATAATCCTGTCCCTGTCTCTGGCCCTTGTCCTGTTGGTTGGTTGTCTGGCCCTCGCCGGATGCACTAGCGCCAAAAAAGACGGTGCCCAGACTGAAACCTCGGATGCCATCGTCCCCACTGATTACAGCCAGAGCGAACACTGGCTCAATGTTCCCACTGAAATAACCAAAGAGGTGGATGTTTTCTACCTGTATCCCTCCGCCTGGGCCAAGGTCAATGCTGACGATCCGATTATCTGCGAAATTGACAATCCGGTCATGCTGCAGCAGTCCAAACTGGCCTTTGACCGACAGGCAACGACTTTTGAAACCTCTGCCAATATTTTTGCCCCCTTCTACCGTCAGGACGACGCCGGCTCGACCCTGGCCATGGATTTTGACGAACAGCAGGACATTGTTAAGGGCGTACCGCTGACCGATGCCACCGCCGCCTTTGAATACTATCTCGAGCATTACAACAATGGCCGGCCCTTTATTCTGGCCAGCCATTCTCAGGGTTCCAACGTGATGATCTATATCCTGCAGGATTACATGAAAGAACACCCGGATGTTTATAAACGGATGGTAGCCGCCTATGTCCTTGGCTATTCCATCACCGACGATTACCTGGCCGATAACCCTGACCTCAAATTTGCCACCGGTTCCGGCGACACCGGGGTGATTATTTCCTACAACACCCAGGCCCCAACTATTGAAGGCTCTGATGGCGTAGTTCTGCCCACCGCCCATGTGATCAACCCGATCAGTTGGACCACCGCAGAAACGGTCGCGCCAGCCTCGGACAATCTCGGTTCGCTGCAATTAAATACCGACGGGTCCGTGGTTAAAAATGCCGATGGCAGCCCGGTTAAGGTGATGAACTTTGCTGATGCCCAGGTCAATAACACCAAAAATGTCCTGATCTGCAGCACGGTCGATGTCAATCAATATGCACCCGGCGGTGGCACCTTCGGCCGCGGCGTTTTCCATTCTTTTGATTTTCCGTTTTACTATTTTAATCTTCGCGCCAACGCAGAAGAACGGGCGGCTAACTACCTGAAAGAACATAAATAAGTCGTTGTTACCGCAAATCTTAAAAGCTACAACAGTACCGACAATTGTTACATCATGTTGTACGCATCGGAGCGGACACGGCAGAGCCTGTCCGATTCCGCGGCGAACAACAGATTAACAATTGGTCGGTACTGTAGTTTATCGATAACCTCACTCAATTCTGTACTGGCAGAATTGAGTTTTTTTTAATTTTTATCATTTTTTTGATTAGCATGAATATTCACCGGCGAATTGGTTATAAATATAACGCAGTGTCAAATAAGAATAACCAACTGCAAAAAGAGAGTAACTTGTTAGGAGAAATCAATGAATAAATATGGAACACTTAGAGAAAAAAAAGGTAACAGCCTGATTGAATTTCCGGATGATTACGTTATTATCGATATCGAAACCACCGGTTTCAGTCCCCGAAACTGCGAAATTATTGAGATCGGGGCTGTCAAGGTCCGCGACAATAGAATCGCCTCCGTCTTTCAGATGCTGATCAAACCAAAGAACCCGATCAGTTCTTATATTACCAATTTGACTGGTATCACCAATCACATGCTCGCGGATGCCAGCCCCATTGCCGAGGTACTGGATGCTTTCGTTTCCTTCATTGGCGACAATATTTTAATTGGCCATAAGGTTAATTCGGATGTGAATTTTTTGTATGATCACTGCAAAACCAATATCGGCCATGATCTGACCAATGATTTTATTGATATCCGGGAGCTGTTCCGGGAACGGCAGCGCTCGGTTCTCAATCAACAACTGACCTCCCTGTGTGAAAAATGTGCCATCCAGAACACCAACGCCCATCGGGCCTTATCCGATTGTCTGGTCGGCAATAATCTGTACCAGTCGTTAAAGTATCATGACGGTTCCATTGCCTGTGTGGAAGAGCTGGATAGCCTGATCCTGGCCACAGAGTTTAATCTCAAACATTCTCCCTATAAAAAGAAATGTCAAAATCTGTCTGCCCCGATTGAGAAATTTGCGCAAATTTCCTTATAATTGCAAACCGCTATTTTCTAATTTTCCCCTCTAAAAAGCGGAGCTGATCTTGATCAGTTCCGCTTTTCGTTTTTGCTTTTTTAATGCCTTACCGCTATTTTCCAACTTTTCGTTCAAAGGCAGCCAGATGACTTTCAGATGCTTTTTTCAGAGATTCAAACACAGTCCGGACGGTGTCTGGCAGTTCCTGATCCAGAAAACGGTTATACATATCGATGTTCATAATCTCCGCCTGAACCCCGATAGCATAACTCTCTTTCAGTGATGCCGGCAGCACAACCTTGCTGGCAGCGTCATTAACCGGTACCGCAAAGCCATTGGCTTCAAAAAGCGGTGTCAACGAGGCAATGTGTTTAGCTTCAGCTTTGACAATATTGGAATAAGGTCGAATCGCGCCGTAGGTTTCAATGATTTTGGCATATTCGGCTTCGGCAGCATATTCATCCTGAATGGCATAGGTCAGCATTTCCTCCAGGGTCAGGTTGTCATCAGCTAGCGCCCCGGCTGAGCCATAGGCTGCCTCTTCCGCCATCACAGCACCCATGGAACCTATTAAGGTGAAAGCCAACAGCAGAACGGTCAGTAATTTTGATAAACGTTTCATTTTACACATCTCCTTAAGATTTTTTAGGCGTTTGCGAAACGGTTGATCGCTTCGAAGCGTCTTTTTTATTTCTGAGCTCATCATAATATCGATCTGTGTCAATCGGGTGTCAGAAACACACGAACCATTTGGGGTTCGATTATTTTCAGTTTTGTTTAAGCAAACCTGCTCTGAATCAGCAATCGTCCAACTATATATGTAGTAGCCAAATCAATTAGTCGTGAGTATTCAGAAAGTTGAATTTTCGCTTGCAATCAACCACCATCTGATTTACAATGTAAACAATAACATCTCCGATAATAGCAAACCTGATGAAAGTCAGGGACGCAAAGCCACGGGTCTAAGGCATTATGCTACGACAGCCGGGTTGCCGAAGAGGGCGCAGTTGATAATGCTGTATGCCTTTCCAGGCATACAGTTTTTTTTATGGAGATCAGCAAGAAAGGAGTCTTTTTATGAAAAAAAGATTAATTCTCGTTTTGGTCCTGGCGCTGGCGCTTTCCGCACCGGCAACTGCTTTGGCTGCGCCAAAGAATTCAGACAAATCTAGCGGTAACGCATCCCCTAAAAAGGATATTATTGTCGCCCCTGCTCCGGTTCCTGAACCGGTGGTGGTTCCGGTTGAAACCAGCACCCCTGACAGCACGGACACAACTGTTACTGATCCGGTCACCGACCCCGTTGAAGATGTGACCGCCGAAGAAGTAACCTCCCCAGAAGTAAGCAAGCCCGGAAAAAAACCGGCCAAACCGCAACAGGTCTTCAAGCAGGAACTGAACGAACAGAAAAAAGAACTGACCCAACAAAAAAGCGTTTTAGCTGAAGAAAAAGACGCCCTGGAAGCCGAAATGGCAGCCCTCCTGGCAGCTGGCGACACGGCCGGTGCAGAAGCGCTGCAAGCCGAGCTGGACAGTCTCAAAGCCGAGCTGACCGGACTCCAGTCACAAATCAAACAGATCATCAATCAGCGCTATATGGTGGTGAAAACCATGTATACCGATGAAGAACTGGCTCAATTTGAAAGTGTTTCGGCCCTGATTGAAAAGATGCTGGAAGACGCCAAAGCCCTGGATGCCGGTAGTGTTACCATCAACAATCAGTTGATTAAATTTGACGCGCCGGTTTACATCAAAGGCGGCGACATTATGGTTCCAGTTAAAGCCATCACCGAAAAACTGGAAGCTGAAGTGGTCTTTAATGAAGAAACCAAAACGCTGACCATCACCAAAGACACTGCCGTGATCGAAATCACCGCTGCTGGCGTCACCGCCACTATCGATGGCACCCCAGTGGACATCACCGATCGAGTCCAGGTAACCTGCGGTCGCACCTTCATTCCTCTGGATCTGCTGGCTTACATCCTGAATCTGGATGTAAGCTACGATAGTGACAATGAAATCATCGATGTTGATGTACCGATTGATGAAACCACCGATCCAGCCACCGAAACGCCAGTTGATGATGGCGCGACTGAACCAGTCACCGAAACTCCGGTTGATGATGGCACCACTGATCCAGTCATCGAAACGCCGGTTGATGACGCCACCACTGATCCGGTTACCGAAACTTCGGTTGATGATGGCACCACCGATCCAGTCACCGAAACTCCAGTTGATGATGGCACCACCGATCCTGCCCCTGAAACTCCTGTTGTTGAACTGACTCCAGACCCTGTCGTACCGGAACTGGAACCCGTTATTTAATTCATTTAATTAAGTAATCTGAATAAAGATATCTGGCAAAAGCAATTTTGCTGATATAGATTTTCTTCTTCTTTGACCAACCTGAAACACTCATTTCAGGTTGGTCTTTTATTTTTGCATAAATTAAAACCACCGGCACTGCCGATGGTTAAGGTTGTCGATAAACTACCGTACCGACCAAATATTTCTATTAACTCTGTTCAGTAAAAAGAAATACAGACATTTTTTAGCTTCGGAAGACTTTCATGGTCTGTTCCACATCCGCCTGCATGGCGACCCGACCGATCTCGGCGATTTCATCGAAGCGCAGGTCTCGGCCGGGGTTTTGCTCGTAACAGGCTTTAACTGCCTGACCGCCGGACAGCGACATATAAGTGAAATAATTAATTTTTGAAATTCCTGCAGCGATGGATTTCCGGAAGTCAGCGGCACTAACGCCGGATCCGCCGTGCATCACCAGCGGGACATCCACCAGCTCGTGAATCGCACCAATCCGCTCAAAATCGAGACAGGGTTCGGCCTCATAAACGCCGTGGGCAGTGCCAAAAGCAATCGCCAGCGCATCCACCCCGGTGGCCTCCACGAAAGCTTTGGCCATCTCGGGATCGGTGTAGCATGCTGCCGGGGTCAGATCTTTTTCCTCAGGATCAGCAGCCCCACCACCTTCCGGCCGCAGCACCCGTCCCAGCTCGGCTTCCACCGAGACGCCCAGATAATGAGCCACCCGGACAATTTCCCGGGTGTTGGTCAGATTTTCCGCGTAGGGCAGTCTTGACCCGTCATACATCACCGAGGTGAAACCCATTTTCATGGCGTGAAGCAGATAGCCCAGGTCTTCGCCGTGATCGAGATGGACGCAGACCTCCACCCGGGCCTGGTCGGCCAGCCGAATCATTACCGGGCCGATAACTTCCAGCGGAATCAGGCTCTCATGGATCTGAGCATGCATAATGATCACTGGCTGGTTTGCGGCTTCGGCCGCCGCGATCACCGCCCGGACGCTTTCCAGATTGAGCGTGTTAAAAGCTCCCACCCCTGTTCCGTCAGCCTGAGCCCGTTTTAAAATAGTCGTCAGATTAACACGCATGATTTTCCTCCTTAATACTCCGACAGGCCACCACATCCACCCCGGTACCGCAGATGTTCGGGATCACCACATCCCCCATCAGGCAGGGTCCGATAAGCCTGGTTTTGCGGATGACATTCATCGCCAGAGCCATATATTTTTTAGGAATCGGGGCGGCTGTTTTAACCGGCAACAGATAAGCCTTATCTCCACATTCTACCATTACCGTACTGGTTAATGTTCTTTCTGGCGTGGTGATCTCCTTTAGCGCAAATTTTTTACCTCTTTTACAGCCTTCTCCCTCCACACTGTCCAGAACACCCTTTTTTAGATGAACCGTGATGACGCATTCCTTGGGACAGGTGGTGCAGCAGACTTTTATGTCAGTATTATTGATTACGTTCTTGTTCATTTTAATTTCTTGCGGCTCCTGATGCATTATTTCACCTCCCGGACGGATACGGTTATGGATTGTTCTGAACCATTAAGCCCATTTATTTCCTCTGGCTTCAGCACCACCGTTTGCATTACACTGGGCTTAAAGGCCTGAGGTTTACCCTGATAAAGGATTGTTGTGCCAGCTTGAATCACAACCGCGGCTTGATCTAAGGGTTTTCGCACCCTGAATAAAATCCGGATTTCCTTTTGTAACAGGATGGTCAGCTTTGCCGGTACGGTGTAACTGACATTTTCTCCGGGTTCGATCGTGATCGTTGTTTTATTTTCGGACGGTCTGTTTTCACTGACCGCCGCTGCCTTTTGCTGCAGCGCGTAGGCCGCGGCAGCGGTTCCCGCCTGTTCGGCTTCCAGCGTCACGTTGTCGACCAAATCATGGACATGGAGAACGTTTCCGCATGCAAAGATTCCCGGCTGGTCGGTGGCCAGCTCTTCGTCGACCAGCGGGCCGTTAGTCCGGGGATTCAGGCTGACTCCGGATTTTTGGGACAGTTCATTTTCGGGAATCAGACCAATCGACAGCAACAAGGTATCACAGGCAATCACTTCCCGGGTTTCCTCTATCACCACGAAGTTTTCATCAACCTTAGCCACCTCGACTGCTTCCAGATGCGGATAGCCGATAATATTTGTTACCGTGGTTGACAAATGCAGCGGGATATCAAAATCGTCCAGGCAATTTTTGATGTTCCGGTATAGCCCGTTGGCATAGGGCATCAACTCGTAAACGCCCAAAACCAGCATCCCTTCAAGGGTCAGCCGCCGTGCCATGATCAGGCCAATATCGCCGGAACCGAGAATCACAATGCGTTCGCCTGGTTTACGGTTTTCGATGTTGACATAGCGCTGGGCCAGCCCGGCGGTCAGTACCCCGGCCGGTCGGGAGCCAGGAATTTTAATGGCCCCCCGGGTCCGTTCACGACAGCCCATCGCCAGCACAATCGCCCCGGCCGCCAGAACCAGCATACCGTCTTCGTTCATCGCTTTCACCTGGCGCTCCGGGGTCAAATCAATGACCATGGACTTTAAATAAACGTCGATACCGGCCGCCGCCACCTGGTTGATAAACAGCTCGGCGTATTCCGGTCCGGTAAGTTCCTGCTTGAAATAACTGAGGCCAAAACCGCTGTGAATGCACTGATTGAGAATCCCCCCCAGTTCGTCGTTGCGTTCGATGATGGCGACGGTGGTGCCCTTTTCCTTGGCTTTGAGGGCCGCCGCCATGCCGGCTGGGCCACCGCCGATGACGACCACATCATAGTCTAACTGTTTCATTTCACACCTCCCTTGACCGCTCCGCAGAGCAGTTGGGATCCGTCATCTTCGAGACAGATGTCAGAAACCGGCAAGCCCAGTTCCCGGCTTAGAATGGAAATGACTTTGTACTGACAGAAACCGCTCTGACAGCGTCCCATCCCGGCCCGGGTTCGGCGTTTAATCGCGTCCAGGGTGTGGGCCGGGATCGCCCCGTGGATGGCGTCGACGATTTCGCCTTCGGTCACTGTTTCACAACGGCAGACAATCCGGCCATAGGCAGAATTGTGCTTGATCAACGCATCCTGTTCGGCAATCGATAACGCATCAAAATCGGTCGGTTTCTCCCGATATGGATTATAATCCGCTTTAGGCACCATTTCCAGTCCGGCATTATCCAGCAGATCCCGGACCTGTTCGGCAATCGCCGGGGCCGAGGCCACCCCCGGGGACTGAATCCCGGCGGCGTGGATGAAGCCTTTGACAGTCTGGGATTCGGCAATGTAAAAATCATTGTTGTTGTCCAGCACCACCGGCCGCAACCCGGCAAAGGTGTGGATGATCTTACCGGCGTCGAGTTCCGGTAAAATCTTATGCACCCCGTCGATCAGAGCCTGGATCCCCGGCGCATAATTGTTGACGGCTTCCTTGTCATCCATCATCGTCGCTGTGGAACCGACGATGGTGTTGCCATGCACCGTGGGAATGCAGGCAATCCCCTTGGTTTCCGGTCCGGGACATGGAAACATCACCGTTTGGGGCTTATTGACCATATCCTTATCCAATACCAGTAGATCGCCATGGCGCGGTTTCATCTGGTATTCGGCAATCCCGACCAGCCTGGCCACCTCATCGGCATGGTTGCCGGCGGCGTTGACGATATAATCGCAGGTATAGGTAGTATCCGGAGTTGTGATCACAAATCCATCCTGCATTTTGTTAATGGTTGTTACCGGCTGACTGGTCAGAATATCGACGCCGTTGGCTTTGGCATTTTCAGCAAAGGCGATGGCCACCTCAAAAGGATCAACCACGGTGGCCGTAGGGGCATAAAGCGCATGTCTGGCTTCGGCAGCCAGATGGGGCTCGCGGTTGCACATCTGCTTGGCATCGATGATGGCCAGATCTTTAACGCCGTTTTTGATACCAAATTCCAGCTTGTGTTTTAACACCGCTTCATCGGCATCGCTAAATCCGATCACGAAGATCCCCGGATTGATAATCCCGAAGTTCAGATCCCTGGCCAGCTGCGGATAAAGATTGGCGCCCCGGACATTGATCTTTGCTTTCAGGCTCCCCGGGGTCGGATCATAACCCGGGTGAACCACCCCGCCGTTTCCTTTGGTGGCCCCGATCCCGATATCAGTGCCCCGCTCCAGCAGGGCCGCTGTCAGTTGATATTTTGAACATTCATGGGCAATGGCCGTACCGGTAATACCGCCGCCAATGATAATAATGTCGTAATGATTCATTCTCTTTTCCTCTCGTAAATGGTGTGTGTATTTTACGCCGTTGTTTATTCTGCTTCGTAGGGGCGGGTAGAACCCGCCCGCAGACGTCCGTCTTGCAACCCATGTTCCGTTTAAACACCCTACCGCATCAGCATTCCGCCGGTGGCATCGATGGTGGTTCCGGTAAGATAAGACGCCGGTTCTGAAGCCATAAAGACGACGATATTGGCGATGTCTTCCGGCTGGGCCACCCGACCGATGGGAATCCGGCTTTCGTAATAACCGGGGTTGGCGGCGATGTTGTCGCGGATCATGTCGGTGTCGACCACCCCCAGGGCGATGCCGTTGACGGTGATCCCTTTGGATGACAGTTCCCGAGCCATTGAAATGGTCATGGCCACCATCCCGGCTTTGCTGGCAGCGTAGTGGGCGTGACCAGTGGTAGAACCGTTAAAGGCCGCCTGGGAATTAATGTTGATGATCCGCCCGGGCCGCTGCTTGGCCAAGTTAATTTTAGCAAAATACTGGGAGGTCAGAAAGGGTGCTGTCAGATTGACATCGATGGTCTCTTCCCAATCTGATAAGGGAATATCCTGAATCCAGCCAGTCAGCCAGATCCCGGCGTTGTTGATCAGAATATCCAGATCCCCCAATAGTGCTTCGGCTTCCTTCATCATCACCTGGATATCATCGGCATTATTCATGTTCGCCCCCAAAGGATAGGCTTTTACCCCCATCGATTTGGCTTCTTCCACCACTTCCAATAATTCTTTCGAGGATTTTCTGGCTGTGACTACCACATTAACCCCTTCCGCCGCCAACCCCAGAGCAATCGCCCGGCCCACCCCCCGGGAACCCCCGGTGATGATCGCGTTTTTTCCTGTTAATTTCAAATCCATTTTAATACTCGTCCCAGATCCCATCCAGGGCATTGATGACCTTTAAGTAGCGGTTGTACTTCTTTTCGTACATCGCCCGCTTGTCCGGGTTGGGCACCGCGGTAAAGGCGATTTCCACCATCACGTCCGAAGCCGCCTTGAAGCTTTCGTAGGCGCCAGTGGCGACCCCGGCACAGATGGCTGCCCCCAGGGCCCCCAGTTCGGTGCATTCGGTGACTTCGATGGGCACCTGCAGAATATCGGCAAACATCTGTACCCAAACCCGGGATTTGGCCACCCCGCCAGCAATCCGGATGCTTTTGGGGGCCTTCCGATATTTTAATAACTTTTCAATATGATATTTGTGGCTGAAAACAATCCCTTCATAAACGGCTCGCAGCATATTGTCGCGGTTATGATAACTGGACAGCCCGACAAAGCAGGCTTTGGCGTTGATGTTGACATTGCTGGCATAGAGAAACGGCAGGAAAACCACACCGCAATCTTCATCGGCGACACAGTTGACACAATTGTTGGAATACTCATAGACGTCCTGCTCTTTCAGGTCAATGTCCCGGAGGATTTCGGTTAAAAACCATTCCAGATTGCTGGCCGAGGTCGGGCTGCCTTCGAGGATCATCCAATAGCCGGGAATCGGATAAATGGAGGTCATAAACAGATCCTTGTCCACCACCGGTTGCTTGCTGATATACTCGTTGATGCTCCAGGTACCGGCCACCACGCACATCTTGTCTTCGTCAGTGATCCCCACGGCCATTGCCGAGGCGTGAATATCCATACAGCCTCCGGCCACCGGGGTGCCTTCTGCCAGACCGGTCAGTTCAGCTACTGCTTTGGTGACGGTACCGCAGACTTCGCCGGAATAACGCAACGGCGGCAGTTTATCATAAATGCTTTCCAGCCCCATATCGGCCAGCAGCTCCCGATCGTATTTGACATCCCGGACATTCATTAAACTGGAACCGGACATATCAGCAATTTCGCCATAGGCTTCCCCGGTTAAGCGGAAACGGATGTAGTCCTTGCACATGAAGATCCAGCGGGTTTCTTCCAGCACCGCGGGTTGATGATCCATAAACCAGCGCAACAGGGTGGTCGGCTGTCCGGCAAAAACGCTCTGCATCGTTTTCGGTAAGATCCTGTCGTGGGTGCCGTCGTTCTGCCATTTGATGACGTATTCCCGGCCCCGGACATCGGTGGAGATCATCCCGTTGGTGGTCTGAGTGCCATCGGCCCGGACCAGATAGAGGCCGTTGCCATGACCGGTGGCAGCAAGCCCGATGATCTCGCTGCCGTCGATACCGGCTTTGGCGATCACTCCTTTGATGGCTTTGACATTGGCCTGCCACATTTCTTCGACGTTACGCTCGGTGAAGCCCGGTTGCGGCTGATACATCGCAGTTTTGGAACTGGAAATAGCGACCTCATTGCCTTTTAAATCATACAGTGCGGCCTTAATCATGGTGCCGCCATTGTCCAGACCCAATAAATATTTTCCCATTTTGTAACCTCCAATTTATTTTTTGAATTTTAAACGATTTGCTTGTTCGATGTTTCGGACGATTGATAATGACCATGGGTCAGACCCTCGCCCCGACAGTATGATGCAGTACGTTTTTGTTTTTGTTTTTGTTTATGCTTTACATCGTTGTCAATCATCGGTTCGTAGGGGCGGGTAGTACCCGCCCGTAATCCCCCTGCTCACCAAAAAAAGTCCTGCTTAATAAATGCGACATATCATCACATTTATTAAGCAGGACTCACACAATTACCATCCGGCACATTCTATTTTGTTTTATTATAAATTCATTGCCACACTACCACAGCGACTTGTCGCTGACCGTCAAGCCTTTAAAGCCGCAGGTTTTGATCTTGTTCATCATCTCCCGGTCGCGGATAAAGCCGCCGGCCAATAAGGGAATTTTTGCCACCGCCGTCAGTTTTTGATAACAATCCAGAGCCATAATCGCTGGCAACAGCTCGGCGCCATCAACCCGGGAACAGTCAATAATTTTAAGGGCTGTCTCAAAAGAACGCGAATCATGAAGAAAAAATCGCTGAAAGGTTACCAGGCCACATTGTTTTGCCATCCCCAGCTTGCCACTGTCGGTTGACATGACCCCATCGACATGGTAATAGTTTTTTAACAGTTTCATCCCCACATGGTCTTTTCCAAAACCGCCCAGCAACTCCAAATTGATAAGGGCCTTTTTATCTTTAGCGTGAACCAGTTTGACCAGCTCCTGCAGATTGGCAATATGGGCTTCGGTCAGCAAAACCACCTGGGCCTCGCTGTTTAGGGCAATTTCCAGATCATTTAGCCTGCGAATGGAAGGAATAACCTGAAATTCTGAAAAATCAATCCAACTCATTTTATCTCCTCATTGCCTAGATCATAGCACAGTGAGAATGAAACCGTCAACATTTTTTTATATGGTGAATAGCCCTGCTTCACTTGCATAATTACAAGGTGCTACTTATCTTTTAAAAACTCACTGACGATGGTTTTGTAAATGAGCGGCTGTTCAATATGATGGAGATGGGACGCGCCGGGGATCACTGCCATCGAGCCCCGGGGAAAGGCCATTTGAAAATCCTTGACCATTTTGACTCCGGCTTCATCGTTGTCGCCACAGGTTAAAAGTACCGGCACCGGAATTTGAGGGAGCCGGGGCATCAGATCAAACTGCTTGAGCTTGCCGTTGACCGTGAATTCGCTGGGACCCCACATGGTTAAATAAACATCCATATTCAGTTTACCAAATGAGGCCATTACACTATCCGGCCAGGGATCCAGGCGACAGAGGTATTTTTCGTAATAAGCGCCAGTGGCCATCTCGTAGTCGGCGCCAAATTCCTGATTCTTTTCGGCTTCAATGATGATCTTCTGGATCGCTTCGGGCAGATTAGAAATGTTTTCGATGGCACATTCCTCCCACAGCGGGGTGCTCAGATAAGGCGCCGAAAGGATCAGTGCTTTGACAAACTGCGGCTGCTTATCCAACATATAGGCACAAATCAGTCCGCATCCCCAGGATAGCCCCAGCAAGATCACCTCACGGAGCTGTAAGCCCTGAATCACCGCATCCAGCTCGGAGACAAAGTATTCCAGGGAATAATCATTATTATTATCAGCCCGATCCGAGTTTCCGCTGCCCAGCTGATCATAGAAATAGACCGGTCGGTCCTCGCTGAAGTCAGAAAGAATTTCCGGCGTACTTACAAACCCCGGGCCGCCGTGAACCACCAGCAGCGGTGTTTGTTTGGATTCTTCGCCATAAACTGAATACCATATTTTCTTGCCCTGATAGCTGATATAATCTTCTCTCATCTTGACATCTCCTTTTTTCCAAGTGATTTTTAGGTAATTGCAAAAGTTCCGTGATGATTCGCCACTGTTTTAAGTCTTTGTTTAAACTTACCCTTTTTATTTTCAGATTAACAATTTTGGGGGTCCTGACGATTTCAGGTGCGCAGAGTGGCTACCAGTCGATCGGTGTTAAGCAGCAGATCCAGGGCATCCAGCGGGCTGCTGACGACAATATCCGCCGCCAGCAGCGACGGCACGCAGCAGCCTTCTGTTCCCATCACCACAATCGCCAGCCGACTTTCGGCAAACATTTCCCGGTCATTGTTACCGTTGCCGATGGCAATGTTAGTCGCACCGCCTAGCGCCTCGACAAATGCTTTTTTCTTTTGGGAAATATTATCCTTGGCAAAAATCTCAATCGTCACCGGCAGGTCACCGCATTGCTCCCGCACCAGCCCAAAGGTATCGGCAGTGAGAATATGCACCTCTACCAACTTCGCCAAAGCGACCAGCCGTTCTTTGAGCCCTGCCACCAGATAGCCATCAACCGCCAGGGTGCCATTATAATCAAAGGTCACATGCGCCACCGTGATGGGCTCGTGACCGGGAATTTCCAGATTAATCATTTTTCACCTCTCCGTTTTCATCATATACATTTAAGACAATCACCGTGGCGGCTTTCTTTTGACAGTCTTTTTTGAGCCGGTTGCACATCACCTGGTAAGCCGCTGGGTTGAGTCCCTGGGGCGGGGTGTTGACGATAATTAGTTTGGGCCGGCGGATCCGGGCCATGCCATATTCCAGCCGGATGTATTCGGCATCGCTGAGGTCGCTGATCCGGGTTTTCAGTTTATCATGAAGACCCATCATTTTGGCCACCATGTTGAGTTTTACCCGATTTTCCCGGATCTGGAGCAACATCGCAATCAGCACCGTGCTGACCCGAGTTTTGGCCTGTCGCAGGTGAGGATTTTCAAAGATAATGGCATATTCCTGCTTGCGCAGCCGTTTTAACTGCTCCTGTTTGTCGCTGGTAAAGGTGATCCGGTTAAAAATCAGCCGTTCGTTAGGTTCCAAAGACAGGCCCGATATTTTTTTAAGAAAAGTACTCTTTTCAGCTGGGGATGCAAAGGTTTTTTCCTTAAAGCCGTTCTTTTCCACCGCAAACGTGCGCTTGCCACCTTTACGGATCTGCAGCAACGAAAAATCCCGGTAATTGTCCAGCGACTGACCGGATTTTTTAAAGACCTCCAGCATCGCCAGGGTCATGTCATTGACCAGGGCAAAATCTTCCAGTGAAAAGACGCCATCCAGTTTGTTGATCAGTTCCAGGGCACCAAATACTTCGGCTTCGTCAATCCCCAGTGGCACCGCAATTTCGGAGGTGATAGTCAGACCCATGGCCTGGTTCAGACTACCAACTGTCAACCGGTATTGTCGGGAATCCTTGATATACAGTGGTAATCCCTCAAAAACAGATTGGGCGGCAATCCCCTGGCCCGGCCGCAGTTTCAGCTGATAAAGATCCTCCGCTCCGGGACTTTTGATGATCAGCGGATAAATAAAGGGGCCCCGGTCATCTTCATCTTTAAACCAGATAATTGCCGCCCTGGCTTCGGTTACCAGCAGGATCTCGTCCAGGGTGGTACTGAACAGCCGGGGCAGGGAGGTGATTTCGTTCAGCTTTTCCTGGAAACGGACCATGCATTCGTCGTGGGTCAGCCGCTTCTCAGCCGTGTAGTCGTTAAAAAGCCGGGATTTCAACTGGCTGGCGGTTTCCCGGATGACCCGGGCCCCTTCCAGATTTCCGAATTCGTCAAAATTCACCTCAGCAAAACCGTGAATATCAATAAAACGCTGGGCCGCGTAGCGATTAAGGGGGGCCGTTCGGCTGATATAAGACACATAGCTGGCCTTGCGGGTGGGGTCATTGGCATGGACAATATACTCAAAGCGGTCGGTTTTCAAGGCTTCCTTCTGAATCTCAGTCATGGTATACCAGCAGTAGGGCTGGGCATTGACACAATAGGCATTGGTATTCTCATCAAGCCGGTTGATATAAACATATGTCGCCAGATTGCCGCCTTTGGAGTGACCGAGGATATTGCGTTCACCCAGAATTCCGGCCATGTGCTGATCATAAAAATCGATGGCCTTATGGTGATGGACGGTGACAATACCCAACGACGCGATCAGACAGCCGCCCCAGTCCAACACAATGCTGGTGGGATTCATCTGTTCACAACCACTGAAAATAACCGCCCCGTTATTTTCGCGGTCTACCAGGGCGATACCCACAAAGCTGGTTTTATTCTTATCAGCAGTATTGCCGTAGGAACCATAATTGTCGTTGACATAGCCGGTAATCACCACATCACCCAGATTGTCGCTGGATGCGTAAATCCGTTTAAAATGAGCCTGCCGTCTTTTTTTGTATTGGTACCCATTTGCTGAACGGCTGATAAAACCAGGATAGATTGAATAGCTGCATTGTTCCACCAAATCGATATATTCATCCAGCTTCATCGGGGTTTCCCGGGTAATCCGATTTTTGTATTGCGGCGGCAAATGAAAATAAACTAGTTCCAGCAACAGGTATTTTTCAATGTCCAGCAGGTTGCTCATTTTCAGGCTCATGGTATTCCTCTTTTCTAATGATTATCCTTAGTTAACGAATCATATCATAATCAGCTGCAAATTAAAAGCTGACGTTGTGTCAAAAGCGCACAACTCCCGGTTATCCGATGCTTTAAAGCGTTAAAAAGTGACCCGTTACTAAATAATTACTGCTTCCGATTATCTGCATCGGTACGGATTTTATAGCGCAGCGGATAAAAAAAATCTTCAATCCGCGTTGCAAATGCAACTTTTTTTCCGGATGAAGTGCTGTATACTGTCGCCATAGCAAGTTACCAACACGCTTTGATATCTGAAGCGACGACAATTCGATTGGATATGATCCGTTACACTGCTATTTTATCTGGCCACAAGGTTTATCCCTTTTGACGGGATAAAATCAATTTACAAATTTATTCGCGAGAGGTAAAAAATGGAAACGAAAAATTATTTTGCGCCACCGGAAATTATCGATGTGGCCGTCGGTGTGGGCATTAAAAAGGTCTCAACACCTTATTTGAAGGAATTCATGCTGGCCATTCTGGCCGGCGTATTCATTGGCTTTGCTTCTGAAGGCTCGACCATGGCGTCCTTCAATCTGTTGGCTGATCCCAGCACCTTTGGTCTGGGACGCGTCCTGGCCGGCGCCATATTCGGAACCGGTTTGATGCTGGTCATCATTGCCGGAGCCGAGATGTTTACCGGTCAGACCCTGATTATCGCCGCGGTGCTTGACAGAAAAGTCAAACTTGGTCGGATGCTGTCCAACTGGGGGCTCGTCTGGATTGGCAACCTGGTCGGCGGATTATTTCTGGCCTATATGATGGTCAATTCCGGTCTTTTGAACAGCGGTGACAATCTGCTGGGCGCGATGACCATCAAGATCGCTGCCGGTAAGGTGGCACTACCCTTTATGTCGGCCTTCTGGCTGGGCCTGATGTGTAACTGGTTGGTCTGCCTGGCAATCTGGATGTCCTTTGCTGCTAAAGATATAGTCGGCAAAATTCTGGCTATCTTCTTCCCGATCTGGCTGTTTATCACCTCCGGGTTTGAACACAGCGTGGCCAATATGTATTATATTCCGGCCGGGATATTAGCCAAAGCCAATCCCAAATGGGTTGAAGCGGCCCTGGCCAATGGCGTCACCCCTGAAAAACTGGACGCCCTCAACTGGACCTCCTTTTTTCTCAACAACGAACTCCCGGTCACCCTTGGCAATATCGTTGGCGGTGGTATTCTGGTCGCCGGATATTACTGGTTTATTTATAAATCTGGTAAGAAACCGTCCGATCCCCCTACCCCAAACTAGCGGCTGATCGGTCAAACAACAAAAGTATCCGGTGATTCACAGCGTTCCAAATAAAAAAAATATTTTTTATTCATGTTGCAAATGCAACTGTTATTTCCAATAACCTGATATATAATGTAATTATAGCAAGTTACCAGAACGCATTGAACCCTGAATCGATTAAGATTCGGTTTCGATGAGATCTCGTCACAGCTGCCCCTTCATCTGTTTCTTCGGATTCAGATGAAGACGATTTCTTATTTATTTTCATTGTTGTCTGTTTTTTTCTGACGATTATGGGTATAACAAAACTGTATGAGAAATTTTCAACCCCGGTTCATCCCCGTCAGACGGGATAACATAGATACAAATTTAGTCGAGAGAGGTAAAAAGATGAAAGATATGTTTTGTTTTCAATGTGAACAAACTGCCAAAGGAACTGGATGTGAGGTCAGCGGAGTCTGTGGTAAAACACCACCCGTTGCTGATCTCCAGGATAAGTTAGTCGGTGCATGTATTGGATTGGCTAAAGCTGTTAAAAAAACAGCCGCTACTGAAGCCACTGATGCCTGTATCAAAAAAGCCCTGTTCACTACTGTTACTAATGTCAGTTTTGACGAAGAAAGCTTAAAAGTCATGGTTGACTGTGTCGACAAAATGAAAGCCGAGCTGGACCCTACTGCGGTAGATTACGATATGGCAAAACTCTGGGATGACAATGAAGACATCCGTTCTTTAAAAACTCTAATCTTGTTAGGCGTTAAAGGGGTTGCTGCCTACGCTCACCATGCCGCTATTTTAGGATATAAAGATCCAGTCGTTGATGCCTTCTTCTACGAAGCTTTAGACGCTGTGGGCTCGGATTTAGGAATGGGCGAATTGTTACCACTGGTACTAAAAACCGGGGAAATCAACCTGGCATGTATGGCCCTGCTGGACAAAGCCAATACCGAAACCTATGGTACCCCAGTCCCAACTGAAGTTCCTTTAACCATTGAAAAAGGACCTTTTATCATCATCACTGGTCATGATTTACATGATTTAAAATTATTACTTGAACAAACCGAAGGCAAAGGCATTAACATTTACACCCATGGCGAAATGCTGCCCGCCCACGCTTATCCGGAACTTAAAAAATATCCTCACTTAAAAGGAAACTTTGGAACCGCATGGCAGAATCAACAAAAAGAATTTGCCGCTGTCCCAGCTCCGGTTCTGTTCACCACTAACTGTATTATGCCCGTCAAAGAAAGCTACTCTGACCGCATTTTCACCACCGATATGGTTCAATACCCAGGTATGATCCATGTTGGTAAAGAAAAAGATTTTGCCCCAGTGATTGCCAAAGCGCTGGAACTGGGTGGATATCCTGAAGATAAAGAAATGACTGGCATCAATGGCGGAAAAACACTGTTAACCGGCTTTGGTCACGGCACCGTTTTAGGCGTTGCTGACAAGGTTATCGCTGCTGTTAAAGCCGGCGATATCAAACACTTCTTCCTGGTTGGCGGCTGTGACGGCGCTAAAACCGGACGTAACTACTACACCGAATTTGTTGAAAAAACTCCAGCTGATACGGTTGTCTTAACCCTGGCCTGTGGTAAATACCGCTTCAATGATCTTGATCTGGGTACCATTGGCGGCTTACCTCGTCTGATGGATATGGGTCAATGTAATGATGCTTACTCAGCCATTCAGGTTGCTGTTGCTCTGTCCGGTGCCTTTGAATGTGGCGTTAATGACTTACCACTTAGCATGGTATTGTCCTGGTACGAACAAAAAGCCGTTTGTATCCTGCTGACCCTGTTACACCTCGGCATCAAAAACATCTTATTGGGACCATCATTGCCAGCCTTTATTTCACCAAACGTATTAAACGTTCTGGTTGAAAACTACAACATCGGACCAATCACCACACCAGAAGCTGACCTGGCAAAATTACTGAGCTAATCTCAACTTCCAAAAATAAATTTTAACATCATCTCACAAATTGATAGTCTGTCAGGGAACCTAAATCAGGTACTTTGGCAGACTTCAATTTTATAACTACGAATACTAAAAAACTTGAAGGAGGACTTGTTTATGGGTTACCAAACTACACCTGAAAAAATGAACGCTATCTTCTCAGACTTATCAAAAAACTATCTCATCTATGCCCCTAAACGGTTTGTGGGCGATGGCACTTTTACCCACATCGACACCATCCGTTATGGTGAAATCACTGATCTATCTGAAATTGAATTTACTGAAAAATCTGACTACTCTTTTAAAGAGGTCTTACTCCCCATCTCTGAAACGCTTTTTTATTTTACCGAAAATGAAATGAAAGAAGCCGACGCTCCCAAAAAAGGGGCCATCGTGTTCTTGCGTAGCTGTGATTTGCACGGGCTGAAACGGATGGATACGATTTATCTGGAAAACGGCGCCGTTGACACCTATTACAAACGGCTGCGAGACAATACCAAATTTATTCTGATGGGTTGCGAAAACTCCTTTGAAAACTGCTTCTGTGTTTCCATGGGTACCCAGCAGAGCGAAGATTATGATGCCTATCTCAAGGTTGATGGCGATACCGTGCTGGTCGACAGCCACTGGGACTACCTGGATGCCGCCCTAACCGGTGCTACCCTAACTGAGGTAATTCCAGATTCGGTCACTGCCAATGATACCGTCGTAACAATCCCGGAAACGGTTCCTCAAACCCTGTTTGATTCCCCGTTCTGGGAAGAATATGGCAACCGCTGTATTGCCTGCGGACGTTGTAACTTTGTCTGTCCTACCTGTACCTGTTTCACAATGCAGGATATTTTCTACACCGACAACGGCAAAGCCGGCGAACGGCGGCGGGTTTGGGCTTCCTGTCATGTCGACGGCTATACCGATATGGCTGGCGGACATGCCTTTAGAAATGACAAGGGTCAACGGATGCGCTTCAAGGTGCTGCATAAGGTCAATGATTATAAACGGCGCTTCGGTACCCACATGTGTATCGGTTGTGGCCGCTGTGACGATGTCTGTCCCGAATATATTTCGTTTGCCAATTGTATCAATAAGCTGAATACCTTAGTGAGTGACGCTGCAAAGGAGGAAAACTAAATGACTGAACTTAATCCTTATATTCCTTTCCTTTCGAAAATCACCGAAGTGATCAAACATACCGAAATCGAGTTTACCTTCCGGATGACCTATGTCGGTGATGTCAAACCAGGCCAGTTTTTTGAGGTATCTTTACCGAAGTTTGGGGAAGCGCCCATTTCGGTCAGCGGCATCAGTGACGGCACCGTCGATCTGACGATCCGTAAAGTCGGCAAGGTTACCGATGAAATCTTTGAAAATTATGTCGGCGATACCCTATTTTTGCGGGGTCCCTACGGCAACGGCTTTGAGATTAGCAACTACAAGGGCAAAGAAATTCTGCTGGTCGCCGGCGGCACCGGTCTATCGCCGGTCAAAGGGATCGTCGATTATTTTTCGGCTCATCCCGAAGACTGCAAAGGCTTTACCCTCCTGGTCGGTTTTAAATCCCCCAAAGATATGCTGTTTAAGAAAGATTTTGAAATCTGGAAGAAAAACATCAATGTGATTATGACAGTCGATTATCCGGACGAACATTATGATGGCAACTGCGGCCTGGTGACCCAATATATTCCGGATCTGATGATCAAAGGTCTGACTGATGCGGTCGGGATCGTTGTCGGTCCCCCGATCATGATGAAATGCACGATCAACGATCTGCTGGCCAAGGGCTTCAAGGAAGAAAACCTGTGGATCTCCCAGGAACGAAAAATGTGCTGCGGCATCGGCAAATGCGGTCACTGCAAAATCGATGACACCTATATTTGTCTGGACGGCCCGGTTTTTAATTATACCAAGGGAAAATTTTTAAAGGATTAGGAGGAAGCCATGTTAGATCTGAATACTAAAAAGATAAAGAAAAATGCCTATCGCGTCACTAAGGTCCGTGGGGAAACCGCCTCCCGAGTCCGGGTTCCCGGGGGCTTATTAACCGCTGAGCTGCTGCCACTGATTCAAAACATTGCTGAAACCTATGGCAATGGCCGGATCCATTTAACCACCCGTCAGGGCTTTGAGATTCCCGGCATCAAATATAGCGATATGGACGCCGTTAATGCCCTGCTCCAGCCGATTATTGATAAACTGGAAATTAATCAGGAAATCCCCGGCAAGGGCTATACTTCCGCCGGCACCCGAAACGTATCGGCTTGTATCGGCAGCAATACCTGTCCTTTTGCCACCTATAACACCACCAATTTTGCCAAGCGGATGGAAAAGGAAATCTTTCCCAATGACCTCCATTTTAAGGTGGCCTTTACCGGCTGTGCCAATGACTGCATCAAAACGCGGATGCATGACTTTGGCATCATCGGCATGACCGAACCGCAATACGAAAAAGAACGCTGTATGGGCTGTCAGGCCTGTGTCAAGGCCTGTAAGAAGAAATCGGTGGATGCCTTATCGGTGGAAAATTACCGGATTGTCCGCAACACCGAAAAATGTGTCGGCTGCGGCGAATGTGTCATCAACTGCCCGACCCGAGCCTGGACTCGCAGCCCGGAAACCTACTACCGGCTGGTGATTATGGGCCGCACTGGCAAACGGAACCCCCGGCTGGCCGAAGACTTCCTGGTCTGGGCAACTGAAGATGCGATTATCAAAATTGTCAAAAACACCTATGCCTATGTGACCAACTATATCGATAAAGAAGCCCCCGGCGGCAAAGAGCACATTGGCTACATCATCGACCGTACTGGTTTTGAAGAATACAAAAAATGGGCCATGGAAGGGGTCGAGCTGGATCCCCGGACTATTGTCAAAGGCCCGGTTTACTGGAGTGGCATTCACTACGATTGATTTATTTTATAATGTTCCAACTAAAAACGACTTAATCTCAAAAGATTAAGTCGTTTTTTTTTCAATAACTTAGGTTCTAGGCTTTGGCGATTTCTTTGCCGAAGTCGATGGCTGATGCCTGTTGGGCGTCATCGGGGTTCCACTGATTGCGGAGACCCTCATTGATTATTTCAAAACCGGCGCCAGTCAGCCATTCATTTAAGACCTTGGTGGACTCGCCGCTCCAACCGTAGCAACCAAAGGCCGCGGCCTTTTTATTTTTAAACTTCAGCTCTTTCATCAGATGAACAAAGCCGGCAATGGAGTGGAGAATGCTACCGCCGATGGTTGGCGAGCCAATCAGTACCGTTTTAGATTTAAAAACCTCGGTGATCAGATCATTCTCATCGCTTTTGGCCAGGTTGAAAACCTTAACTTCGACATCCGGATCGGTCAGGCCAATCCCTTCGGCGATTTTTTCGGCCAGGTTTTTAGTGCCGTTCCACATTGTATCGTAGATGATGGTGATCTGGTTTTCCTGATAATCCCCGGCCCATTGAGCATATTTCTCAACGATTTGCATCGGGTTGTCATTCCAGATGACGCCATGGCTGGTGGCGATAATATCAATGGTCAGATTAAAGGCAATAATTTCGTCCAGTTTTTTTCGCAAGATAGCGCTGAAGGGAGTCAGAATATTGGCATAGTATTTCATCGCTTCTTTGTACAAGTCACATTGATCAACCAGGTTATTATACAGTCTTTCGGTGGCATAATGCTGGCCAAAGGCGTCATTACTGAATAAGATATTGTCGCCAGTCAGATAGCTGGCCATACTATCGGGCCAATGAAGCATCCGCATTTCGACAAAAATCAGTTCTTTACCATTACCCAGATCCAACTTATCGCCAGTTTTCACCACCTGGAAATTCCAATCCTGATGATACTGACCCTTTAATGACTTAACGGCGTTTTCGGTACAGTAAATCGGCACATCGGGTATTAATTTCATCAGTTCCGGCAGCGCACCGCTGTGGTCGACTTCACCATGGTTGGCAACAATATAGTCGATTTCGTTTAAGTCTATTACCTGCGCCAAATTTTCCACATACTCTTTGGCAAAAGGCATCCAGACCGTGTCGATTAAAACCGTCTTTTCTTCCTCAATCAGATAAGAATTGTAGGTGGAGCCATGATTGGTTGAAAACTCATTGCCATGAAACTGCTGCAGCTCCCAATCGACCTTACCAACCCAGCTGACATTGTTTTTAATTTGTTTTTTCATTCTCTATTTCCTTTCAGATCATTTATTAGTACGATGAACCTTGTATCTCAATCCATCGTCTGATAGCTATATACCCCTAATCTTCATCGATAATCTTTTCAATCGCCCAATATCGCCAAACAAAATGACTTCTCTCACACAGCCTAGCAGCTGAGCAGTAGAAGTCTCAGGTTATTATTAGCCTTTCTATCTTAATGCAATTTATCCATTCAAATTGCTTTCATTTTTCGATATCACCTGGACCGCGGTCCTTGACTCTGTCTGATTTCGACTTAAAATAATCCCGATGCCCAACCAGATCATCACCCCGTAGGTAAACAGGTTTTGGGGAAATACCGGAATCGGGTAAACATTGGCAAAAATAATAAAAACCAAAGCCACCACGGCTACTGCCGGTAAAATCAGCTGGACACCCCGCCAGCTGCGGTTTTTGTAAAAGTACACCATCGCACCGATTGAGGTAAAGATATAAGAAAGCAGCAATGCCAGAGTTCCGGTTAAAGCCGCATAGCCAGCCAGCTCAATTGCCACGAGCCTAAAGCTGACCACGATCATCATGGTTATGGCGGCGACAAAAACATTCAAGCCCACATGGGGGGTATTGTTTTTTTTATCAACCCTGGCCAGTGACGGGCATAACATTCCATCCCGACTCATCGTAAACAATACTCTGGCCCCGGCGTTGACGCAGCCCAGGGTACTGGTAAAAAAGGATATTGCCATACACAGCAGCATCACAATTGCAAACTCAGTTCCCAGATATCGGGCAATCAGATCACTTAATGGCGCGTTACTACCTGTAAAAGCCGCCATCCCTTCAGTTGTCTGTCCAAAGCCAATCACCTGAGCGTAGGAAACAAGCACATAGAAAATTCCGGTGATAATAATCCCACTGGTAATAGCCAGAGGAATGGTCAGCTGGGGGTTTTTACTTTCTTCGCCAAGCGCTGAAGCTCCCTCGAAACCGGCAAAGGCCAGGAAACCAAAAACCGAAGCATAGCCCAGCGATGATAGGTTATTATTGCCCAGAGTGAAGGGTACCAGGTTCAAACCAGTCGACTGCCGGGAACTGCCAAGAATAATCCCGGCGACTAATAAGATCAATCCCATCGAAATTATCTCAATCAATAACATCACCCAAGTGCTTGTTTCGGCGTCCCGATGCGCCAGCCCGAAAATCATTCCCATTAAAAGCAGCCCGATAAACAGCCAGTGAATGGTTATCCCAAAAATACTCAACAGGATTTCAAGATAGGCGCAGGATACCATAATACAACTGACACTGAGCACCAAATAAGCCAACACAATCAGCCATCCTGAAATAAAACCGGCCCTTCGTCCCATTGTTTTTTCGACAAAATAGTATACCGAACCTGCCGAAGGAAAGGTCTGGTTCAGTTTCACGATCGAAACCGCCACGCAACCGACAATCACCAGGGATACTAAAAAAACGAGCGGTACTGAAGAACCCACATGCGATCCAATCATCCCCGCCGTGATTGCAATGGATGCTGAAGGACCCATAATGGCAACTGATAAGGCAATTGTCTGAAATATATTCAAGCTGTCTTTTTTAAGACGATCCCCTGTCATTGGCTCGACCTTTCTGCAAACAATAAGCCATTTTTGACTGCTGTTCTAATCGCGGCATTTTTGCCCTTGACATCCAACTTCTTATAAACATTCTGGAGATGGGTTTTAACGGTGGCGGGGGCGATATAAAGCCGTTTGGCTATTTCTTCCCGTTTTAAACCTTCAGCGGTCAGCCGCAATACTTCCTGTTCCCGTTGGGTCAGACAGATTTGAGGCAATTCGCCATTTTCCAGACTTTGCATGTAAACTTCGCTGATTGACAACAGTTTATGAATAAAAGCATCTTTCGGTTGACGATTACAGATTTCTCTCAGCATCTCAATCAGATCCGGTGCATTTTCGACAAAGGGCATGAAAATACCATCGAGATGGGCTTCAGAAAGAATCTTATTTAATGCTACGATACCTGCTTCGACGCCATAAAGATAGTATTTTGCAATGGCATTAAAGATCCCATTATGGATAAAGCCCAACTGATTATGATAAATTGTAAAGTACTCAACAAAACTCTCGGCCAGGATTTCCAGTTTGATATAATTCCGGGATGCGGTAACGGCCTTGCCGTAAACCAGATAATTAAAAGCGATCCCCTGATAAAACAGATCAGCGGTATTCATATCCCCGATCTGCAGCCAGTAAGGAATCTTCTCTGTCTGTTTCAAATTGGCATAAATATAGCCCTTGCAAATGTCCATGGTGGTGTTGAAAATGGGATTTCGGACCTCCTGAATTTCCTTTTCCAATTCCCCAAGACGATTCAGGGCAGCGGTTATCTTTCCCTGTAAAATCATCAGCCGAATCAGCACAAAATTGGCGCAGATAATAATACTGTACTGATCTTTGGTACGGGCTTTGTAGATGGCCTTTTGACTATTGCGTTCGGCCTCATCCCAATTACCAGTTTCGAGACTGTATTCGGCCCGGGCCAGATATTCTGAGCCCGTTCCACAGCCATTGGTATATTGAGGATAAACCGGGAATTTCTCAATGATCAGTTGGGCCGTTTTTTGGTACAAACCCGGTTCTCTGAAATAATTATAGGTCAGATGAGGTGAGCCAAAGGTAAATTCATTTTCCCTCAGTAAAATGTAGGACTGTTCCCCGTTTAAAAGACTGAGAATCAGTTCATTAGCCGCTGTTGATTCTTCAATATGATTAAATACCGTAAATTTTTTGATGATATTGATCTCTGCCAGAACCCGGTTTCGATAGGTCTGTTCAATCCCATCCTGATGATTATAGAACCGTTCCAACTGATCCAATTGCCGGCGACAGCCAATGGCCGTTTGTTCATTCCCCCGGATCAGAGCAATCAGAATTGATTGCAAATAAGCAATTGGATACTGTCGCAGCAGGGCGATGGGAGCTTTTTCGAACATCTCCCCAGAACCTTCAAATTCAGCCAGTTCATTGCGGATGTTTTCAGGATTGTTTAAATGCTCAAGAATCCGCTTAATTTCCCCACCACGGTAAAAACAGGCATAGGCCTTTGTAAAATTCATTTTGTCCAGATACCATTCCCCTAAACGACAGTACAAGTCCTGTTTTTCTGTAGCGATAAGATTTTGCTTTGATCGTAAAAAATCAAGCAGGACAAAATGAATTTGATAGCTATGATTGACTTCATCAAAATAAATAAATGAATTTTCGTTTCTGATTTTTTTTAAGGTGTCCGCCGTGTGTGCATCACCTGTAATAAATTGCGCTTGTTCGGCCGTAAAACTGTCCATAATTGAAAGTTTTATCAGAAAGGCTTGAGTCGACTCATCGTAAGCATCAAAAAGGGTCAAACTGATCAGCTCATCGATGGTCATGTTCATCCCCACCGGTATCCCCTTTTCCAGACCAAGCAGCAGCATATAAGTCAGCGTGATCCAGCCACCGGCGTACTCGTTTATCTTTTGCAAGTCTTTCTCGGAAATGGTTTCCATCATCATCGTGCAGTAATCCCGGACTTCAGCTTCAGTAAATTTTAAAATTTCCTGGGTCATCATGCGGCAGAAGCCTTTGGCTACCAGCTCGGTACGATTTAGATTTCCCGAGCTCCGGGTAATAATGATCAGATGAAAATCTTCGATCCGCTCGGTAACAATCAATTCAATCAGACGATCGAGGGGTTCATATGCGGTCAAATGATAATCATCAAGCACCATAAATAAACTATCATCGGTATTCATCTTGCTTAAAACCGACAATACCTGGTCCATCTGGGGTACATCCACCGGAAACCCCAACTGCTTCAATGTTTGGCCGGTGTTTTGATCCCATTTGCCAATCTCCTCGCAGACCTTATCCCATTTATAATCCGCAGAACCATTTTCTGGCTGAAAGGTGATCCAGATTGGTTTGATCTTTTTCATTTCCAGAAAATTTCTGACCGCCGTGGTTTTACCATAGCCCATGGGGGCCTCCACGATGGTCAGAGGATAATCGTAAATCTCAGCTAATTGATCATTAATGCGTTCTCTTTTTAAGAATTGTATTTTCACTCTAATGTCTCATTTCTTAGTTTCAATTTATTGCAAATTGGTTATTAACACACTCTTTATCATTCATAATAGCTGGATTTTTAGCATATGTTAAGTTTTTTTTTAGGACATTCGCGGATTTATGGTTCGATCTAAATATCGGCTCGCCTTAGCCCTCAATATTAATAATATGTTCGGCCCAATCTTCATAAAATGAAGCCTCATGAGAAACCAGAATCAGTGTCCCGGTCCACTTGATCAGTTCTTTTTTTAACACCTCTTTGGCATCGGTATCGAGATGGTTGGTCGGCTCATCCAGGATCAGGAAATTGGCACTGGTCAGCATCAGAATACAGATCTTGACCTTGGCCTGTTCCCCACCACTGAGGGTAGCGACCCCCTGAAGCATGCTTTTTGCTTTTAGTCCACACTGGGCCAGATAACGCCGCAGCTGACTCTGGGACAGCTTGGGATAGACCTCGGACACCACCTGAATGGGAGTCAGATTGGGGTTGTCCCAATTGAGATCCTGCTCAAAATAGGCGATTTTGATGTTATCGGCAAACTTGAATTTCCCTGCTATCGGTGGAATCTGTTTGACCAGGGTTTTCAGCAGGGTTGATTTCCCAATCCCGTTGAATCCGGTGATCACCGTTTTCTGGCCCGACTCAATTTTAAAATTCATTTTCGAGAGTAATGGATAGTCGTAGCCAATCTCCAGATCCTTGACACTTAAGGAGCGCTGGGTCGAAATGTGGGTAGCCGTCAATCGGAAATTTGGTTTTGGTACCAGTTCCGGTGGTGGAATCCGATCGATGCGATCCAATTGTTTCTGTCTGCTCTTGGCCATGCTGGCGGTGGAAGCCCGGGCTTTGTTTTTAGAAATATAATCTTCAAATTTCTTGATCTCTTTTTTCTGGGCTTCAAATTCTCGGATATAGCTCTCCCGGCGCAGCCCTTTTAAGGTGATAAACTTGGTAATGTTGCCACTGTATTTTTTGATGGTGGAAAACTCGATGTCGCAGACACAGGTGGTGATCTTGTCCAGAAAATCGAAGTCATGAGAAATCACCAGAAAGGTACCCTCATAGGCTTTTAAATAATCAGTGAGCCATTCCACATGTTCCTTATCGAGAAAGTTGGTGGGTTCATCCAGAAGCAGCACATTCGGTTCTTCCAGTAGTAGCTTGGCCAGAATAACCTTGGCCCGCTGGCCACCGCTGAGTTGTTCCAGAATGCTGTCCATTCCCAGCGCCGTAATCCCCAGACCATCGGCAATTTTTAAGATCCGGCTTTCCAATTCGTAAAAGCCGGAATTTTCCAGCAAACTCTGTAGATCGGAGGCTCTGTTCATGGCTTTCTCACTGCAATCGCTGCCCATGTCTTCATAGATTTTGGTCAGCTGTGCTTCTATTTCATAGAGCTCGTGAAACGATGTTTTCAGATAGTCAAACACCGTTACATCCTGATCAATTTTGGCATGCTGGTCCAGATACCCGACCTTGATCCCTTTTTGCCAGCGAATTTCCCCACCATCGGGAATAATTTCGCCGATTAAGGTATTTAAAAGGGTTGTCTTCCCGGTACCGTTGCGCCCGACAATCCCCATATGCTCCCCTTTGAATAATTCGAAGGAAGCCTCCTGATATAAAATTTTATCACCAAACGAATGTGATAGATTAATTACGTCCAATAGTCCCATTTACATTTCTCCTGGTTGTTAAGAATTTTTAGCAAAAATAAAACAGAGAGCCATTTTATACTGACTCTCTGTCATTATAAAAGGCCATAACGAACATTGCGTTATGGCCTGAAAACTTTCCTGCTGGTTACCGGTTTAAGCGCATCAAAATAAAGTATAGCAATACTACACTTTAAAAACGCTTAGACCGATGAGAATAAAAGTTTTAGTTTATCATTAGGCTCTAAACAATGTCTCATCGTATCTTTCATTGTCAGAGCTGCTTCAATGGTTAAAATCATCTTGTTACACCTTCTGCTATTAGTTTATCAAAACAGACTGAACTTGTCAATTGACATTAAAAAACCAGGACCGTCCTTTAAGGATGGCACTGGTTTTTGTTGTTACATCAGTTTGCTGATGTTCTTGGTAAAGGCGACGACGTCGTCAAGCGGCAATCCGGCAATCAGGCGGGCCTGATTGTAAAGCAGCTCGGTATAGAGGGCAAACTGGTCATCATCAGCTTCGTAGAAGTTTCGCAGTTTTTCGTATACCGGATGATTCTTATTGATTTCCAGTACTTTCTTAGCTTTGACATCACCGCCCTGAGGCATGGTGTTCAGGGTCATTTCCATTTCGATGGACAGATCCCCTTCGGTGGAAAGATAAGCCACGTCATCTTTCAGGTGAGTCGTGGTTTTTACCTTGACGACCTCATCCCCGATCAGCTCTTTCATTTTGGTCAGCAGTTTTTCATCCGTTTCAGATGTTTCAGTGGCCTCATCAGCAGTATCTTCTTCCGGTGCTTCCAGTCCCAGATTCTGACTGGATACCGAACGGAATTCCTTTTCCTGGTATTGTCTTAGGGTCTGAGTCACAAATTCATCAATGGTTTCGGTTAAATAAAGGATCTCATAGTCTTTGTTTTTGATGATCGAAACCTGGGGCAGTTTTTCCAGCTGGCTGACTGATGAACCAGTGGCGTAGTAAATATATTTCTGATCTTCTGGCATCCGTTCCACATATTCTTTAAGGGTAACCATCTTACCTTCTTTTGATGAATAAAAGAGCAGGAAGTCCTGAAGTTTTTCCTTATCCTGGCCCCATTTATCATAGGTCCCGACCTTGATCTGATTACCAAAGGCTGTAAAGAATTTCTCATAGGTTTCCCGGTCGTTGGTCAGCATTTTTTTGAGTTCTTCCGAAATTCGGGTATCGATTTTACGGCTGATCAAGCGCAGTTGCCGATCCTGCTGCAGCATTTCCCGGGAAATATTCAATGAAATATCCTCGGAATCCACTACCCCTTTGACAAAACTAAAGTAGTCCGGCAGCAGTTCGCTGCATTTTTCCATAATCAGAACCCCGTTGGAATAAAGCTCCAGGCCTTTTTCATAGTCCCGGGTGTAGTAATCAAAGGGGGCTTGACCGGGGATATAAAGAATCGCCTTGTAGCTCATTGCTCCTTCGATACTCAGGTGAACATGAGCCAGCGGAGCATCAAAACCCAGCCGTTTGTCGTGATAGAAGTTGTTATAATCCTCATCAGTGAGTTCGTTTTTATTTTTTCGCCAGATCGGAATCATTGAGTTCAGAACATCATCTGCCAGATAGGCTTCGTATTCCGGATTCTCACTATCTTTGCTGTCTTCTTTGACCCGGCTCTTTTCATCAACCATCTTAATCGGGTAACGGATAAAATTGGAGTAATGTTCAACCAGATGGCGGATGCGGTAGGGTTCCAGATAGTCATCGTAGTTATTGTCTTCCGTATTTTCTTTGAGATGGAGGGTGATTTTTGAACCATGGGTGGTGCGGGTTCCCGGTTCTATGGTATAACCGTCAGCCCCTTCTGAAACCCATAAACAGGCTTGATCGGTATCAAGAGCTTTTGTTTCCACCTCAACCTTATCAGCCACCATAAAGGCTGAATAGAAGCCGACCCCAAACTGGCCGATGATGTCAAAATCCTCATCCATTTCCTGATCGTTTTTAAAGTCGCTGGAACCACTTTTGGCAATGGTTCCGAGGTTGTCTTCCAGTTCGGCTGCGGTCATCCCGATCCCGGTATCTTCGATCGTCAGGGTCCGATTATCCTTGTTGGGATGAATACGAATGTAGTAATCTTCCTTATTAAAGGTTTTATCTTTGTCTGTTAATGTTTTGTAGTAAACCTTGTCGATGGCATCCGATGCGTTTGAAATCAATTCTCTTAAAAATATTTCTTTGTTGGTGTAAATTGAATTGATCATTAAATCCATGAGACGCTTGGATTCTGATTTAAACTGCTTTTTTTCCATAACATACCTCTTCTTCATCTTGTTTATTGTTAGCACTCTTTCTTTAAGAGTGCTAACAATATTGTAAGTAACTTTATTAAAAGTGTCAACACTTTTAATGATTTTTTAAGGCTAAAGGATCTTGAATTTAATTTTTCACATGACTGGATAGAAAGATCTGATAAAAACTTGCTAAAAACAGAAATGCCCGGACAATCATCGTTGCCGGGCATTCCGTTTCCGTATTACAGTTTAAATTCGGTGGTAAAGCGACGAATCGCTTCTTCGGTGTTTTCTTTGCTGCCAAAGGCGGTCAGTCGGAAATAGCCTTCACCGCTTGGTCCGAAGCCTACTCCGGGTGTTCCAACAATGTTGGCCTCGTTGAGGAGTTTGTCAAAGAAGGTCCAGGAATCCATACCGGCCGGTGTTTTGAGCCAGATATAGGGAGCATTGACGCCGCCGAAAACTTCAATGCCGGTACTGGCAACGCCTTCACGGATCATTTTGGCGTTATTCATATAATATGCCACCAGGGCTTTGATCTGCGCCTGACCGGCTTCGGTATAAACCGCTTCGGCTCCTTTTTGGATAATATAAGGAACACCATTGAATTTAGTGCAGTGTCGACGGTTCCACAGCTTATTGATTTCGACCGGTTCGCCGGCTTCGGTATAACCCATTACTTGTTTCGGTACGACCACGTAGGAGCAACGGGTTCCGGTAAAGCCGGCATTTTTAGAGAAGCTGCGGAATTCAACGGCAACCTCTTTGGCGCCCTCAATTTCGTAGATACTGTGAGGCACATCGTCTTCCTGAATATAGGCTTCATAGGCGGCGTCATATAGAATAATGGCCTGGTTGGCTTTGGCATAGTCCACCCATTTTTTCAGTTCGGTTTTATTGATGGTGGTTCCGGTGGGATTATTGGGGAAACACAGATATATCAGATCCACCTTTTCGGTTGGCAATTGTGGTACGAAGCCATTTTCGGCGGTGCAGGGTATATAAACCATATCGCTCCACTTGCCGTCGGCGCCTAATGTTCCGCTACGGCCAGCCATGACGTTGCTGTCGACATAGACCGGATAAACGGGATCAGTGATAGCGATTTTGGTATTCTGGCTGAATATTTCCTGGAAGTTGGCGGTATCGCTTTTGGAACCGTCGCTGACAAAAATTTCGTCGGCAGCCAAATCGACTCCCCGGGTTTTAAAATCAAACTCGATGATTTTTTCTAGTAAAAAATCATAGCCTTGTTCCGGGCCATAGCCCTTAAATGTTTTTTCGTCAGCCATTTCGTCAACTGCGGTATGCAGGCCGGTGATGACTGCCTCCGGCAATGGTTTGGTCACATCGCCGATTCCCAAGCGAATGATGTTCGCCTCGGGATTGGCGTTTTTATAAGCTTCCACCCGTCTCGCTATTTCTGAAAAAAGGTAGGAACCAGGTAATTTAAGATAATTTTCATTAATTAATGCCATTTTATTTTTTTCCTTTCGTTTTGAATTATTTAGTCCACTTGGAAAAATCCAGGGTGGCGAAGTAGTCGGCTGGGGTTTCGGCGCGTCGAATCAGTTCGGTACTGCCATCTTCTTTTAGCAACACTTCAGCGGAACGCAGCTTGCCGTTGTAATTGTAGCCCATGGCAAAACCGTGGGCGCCGGTATCGTGGAGGACCACCAGATCGCCGATATCAATTTTAGGCAGTGGTCTGTCGATGGCAAACTTATCATTATTTTCGCATAAACCCCCGGTGACGTCATAGACATGATCCAGCGGGGCGTCTTCCTTGCCCATCACGGTGATATGGTGATAGGCACCATACATGGCGGGTCGCATCAGGTTGGCGGCACAGGCATCAAGACCGATGTATTCCTTATGGGTGTGTTTTTCATGCAGAGCGGTGGTGACCAGATGGCCAAATGGTCCTAACACAAAGCGACCCAATTCGGTGTAGATGGCAATATCACCCATGCCAGCCGGAACCAGAATTTCTTCGAAGGCTTTTTGTACGCCTCGGCCAACTTCGTAAATATCAGTCGGTTGCTGATCGGGCAGATAAGGAATCCCGACGCCGCCAGACAAGTTGATAAAGGCAATATGAGCACCTGTTTCCTGATTCAGCTCCACCGCAGTCTGGAAGAGAATCCGCGCCAGGGCTGGATAATATTCATTGGCAATGGTATTGCTGGCTAAAAAAGCATGAATCCCAAAATGTTTAACCCCTTTGCTTTTTAAGATTTTGAATCCGTCGGTCATTTGTTCCCGGGTGAATCCGTATTTGGCCACCTGAGGGGTATCCATGATAGCATTGTCGATGACAAAGTCGCCGCCGGGATTAAAGCGGCAGCTGATCGTTTCCGGCAGTCCCGCGACCTCTTCGAGAAAGTCAATATGGGTGATATCATCCAGAGTAATCAGGGCGTCCAGTTTTCTGGCTAATACGAAGTCCTCTGTGGGAGTTACATTGGAGGTGAACATAATATCCGCGCCGGTAAAACCAACGGTGTCTGACATCATCAGTTCGGTATATGATGAGCAGTCCACGCCGCAACCTTCTTCTTTTAAAATCTGCAAAATGGTTGGATTAGGGGTCGCCTTAACGGCAAAGTATTCTTTATAACCCTTATTCCAGGAAAAAGCTTCCTGCAGGTTACGCACATTTTCCCGGATCCCTTTTTCATCATATAGATGGAAGGGAGTTGGGAATTCTTTGACTATTTCTTCTAACTTTTCTTTGTTTACAAACGTCTTTTTCATATCTAATTTCCTTTCGTCATTTCAATCAGCTTTATTTCATTTTTCATGGAGTCTTTAAATAAATCCACCAGATTCCGCTTCCGGGAGTAAAGGCAGGTAGAATGTTCACCATTATTGACATCGCCGGTGAGAACATTGGTCGAGTCGGCAATCAGCCGAATCTGCTGGAGCGGTTGCGCAGCAATATGGATAGTAGCTCCTGCCAGGGTAAAGGATCCATTGGTGATGATGACCATCTTGATACCCCGATTAATGGCTGCTTTTATATCCGGCAGCACGGTTTCGAGAATCTGACCGGGCACTGAAATATATACCCGTTCCCGGGCTTCCAGAATCATATTTCGCAGTTTGTTGAGAATATTGTTTTCCCCTTTGATGGTGATATAGCCTTCCACTGCATCCCGCTTACTTGGGATCGTGGCGAGCAAATCTTGCTTGGATTCCTGCAGTTTTCTGATCTTATTCTCACAGAATTCGGCAATCGCCACTGGGGTGTAGCGGATGGTTGCTTCCTCAATCACATAAGCGCCCCCTTTTTCCACCAGGGACGCCAGCGATGTGTAGGCGTTGGATCTTGAAATGCCAGTTGTCTTGGCCACCTCGTAGCCATTCAAATCACCTTCAGCAAGCAGCGTTAAATAAATAGACGCCTCATGCCTTGTCAGTCCAAATTGTGTGAGTCGTTCAACGATATCCATAACCATCAGTCCTTAATTTTAAAAATCTGTAAATTGTCGACCCGATCTACCAGATCAGGCGCTCATCAATTTAGTGTTCCTATTTAGTAAGTCTACACTAGTTTTAATCTTCTGTCAAGAATGATTATAAAAAAAACAGCATAAAAAATCTATGCTGTTTTTTTCATTAACTTTGTTATTTACGGGCCGACGTATTGATCGTTGGCGAAGGTTCCCACATAGGTGGTGCCGTCGGCCATGGTCAGGGTGCCTTTCCCATCCATCATGCCTTCTTTAAATTCGCCCACATAGGTATTGCCGTTGTCTGTCTTGGTGCCATAACCATCCAGCTTGCCGTATTTCCATTCGCCTTCAAATTTCGTTCCTTCATAGCCGGTGGCGGTACCCTGACCGTGAAGCTTGCCATCCTTCCATTCGCCCTCATAGATCACATCCTCGGAGTATGTGAACTTCCCGTAACCATTGGGCACGTCATCTTTCCACTCACCAGTATAAATACCGCCGCCATAGCTGTGGGTGCGAACACAGCCGCCAGCTGCCAATAGCAGACTTGTTACTATTAATATCGCAAATAATTTTGATATTATCTTTTTTCTCATCCGATCCCCCTGTTTTATTGATGCATCCTTTTCATACGCCTCAGCTTTTAAAGAATTGTCTTCTTATTATACCGCATCAATCCCTGATAATAAATATTAAAACCACGATGATCGATAATTTTTATAAAACTATTCGAAAGCTGGCAATGAGCGTTCTTTCTGGCGATCAGTTACCAATCACAAACAGAGTTCGGGTTAAGATCATATAAAGTCCGGTCCCGGCGATGATGCTGAGAAAAACATTTTCTTTAAATCGATGAACAACAATCACCACGACCACACTTAACAGCTCGGGTAAGCCAAAGGGATAGACGGTCAGGATGGTATTTCGCAGACAGAAAACCACCAGAATAATCATAATGGCCGCCGGTAGAACCGTTCCCAGGTAGCTGACCGTCTCCGGTAGCTCCTTTTTCCCGCCAAAAAACAAGAATGGCAGAGATCGAGTCAGAATAGTAACCAACGCCACAACTGTCAGTGCTTCCAGGGTATTGATCCAATCAGTACTCATAACTGATTTCCTCCGCAGGCTCTGCTAAACCGGCTTCTAATTCCAGGCCACGGTTCTTTATTTGTTTGTGTGATCGGGATTTCAACATAATCAACACCAGAACACTAGCAGCCAAAGCTGGCAGAATAAACTGACCGGGGCCCAGGATAAAATAACAGGTCAAGGCACTGATCAGCCCGGTGATCGCCGGTAAATGATAATCCATCGACTCCCATTGATTCATACAGACAGTAATAAAGAAAGCCGTGGCTGAAAACTCAATACCGGCCAGATCATAGGGTATCAGCTGTCCAAACAAAGCTCCGGCCAGACAACTGAGAATCCAGAACAGATGAAGAATCAGGGTGATGTAAAAATCCGTTTTCCTGGCATCCACATCATCCGGATAATCGATGCTACAAAATATGGAATAGACCTCATCAGTAAGGGTTACGATCATATAGGGGTATTTCCGTCCCATCTTGCGGAACTGATCAATGAAGGCAATCCCATAAAAAATATGCCGGGCATTGACAAAAAATGTCATCATCGCAATGGCACCCAATGAAGCCCCGGCAGTCAGCAGCGAGACCATGACAATCTGCATCGACCCGGCATAAATAAAAACGCCTGATAAAAACGACCAGCCGGCGTAATACCCGGCTTCATCCATCAAAACGCCAAACGCGATACCAATAAACAGATAGGGAAAAAAAACTGGGATCGTCTGTTTGAAGGCAAATATAAAACTTTTCATTATGAGACCCTCCCTTAACGCTCGGTTGATTTGAGCCTTATTTTAACACGCAAAAATACGCCATACAATAATTTAAATGTATGGCGTACAAATTAACACTAAATCTTATAAATGATCCAGGATGTTATTCAAGATTATCAGCCCCTGTTCCAGTTCGGCCAGGGTTTCCGGAGCGCAGACCGACATCCTCACCGCCCGGCAGGGTAAATTATTCCCGACGGTAAACCGCTCGGCGCCGTAAACCCGAACCCCTTTTTCCATAGCCAGTACTTCAAAGGCTGATCCGCTAATGGTTCCCGGCAACTCCAGCCAGCGAAATATTCCGGTTTCTTCACCGTGACAGGTGTAGTTCCGTAAGTAACGGTTTACCAACTTATTGCGCTGTCTGGCATTCTGTTGGTGGCTTTTGATAAATTGATCCAGCTGTCCAGAGACGATGATCCGGGCCGCCAACACTGCCATCAACGGGGAAACGGATATATTCAGATTATACAGAGCCTTCGAAACCGGCTTTCGATAAGCCTGGGGAACTGACAGATAAGCCATTCGTAAACCGGGGGCCAGGGTCTTGGACATGCTGGCAATATAGATAGCCTGCCCCGGCGCAAAGGATGCCACCGCCGGTTGAGTATTTTGACCAAGAAAATGGTAGGCGCCATCTTCGATGATAAAAATATTCTGCTCTTGGGCAATCTGCGCCAGGGCCCGGCGACGGTCAGAGGACATGGTATGAGTGGTGGGATTATGATTGTCAGGAATCAGATAGACCCCTTTGATATTTTCGTTTCGGCAGGCATCAAGCAGCGCTTCTTCATCCATTTCCCCGTCGCGATGACGGATCGGTATCAGCTGAATTCCCAGCATTGAAGCGGTAGTTTTGAGTCCCGAATAAGTATGGGGGTCGGCACCGATTTTATCACCGTGACGACAAAGTCCGGCCAGAATGGCGGTGATGGCATTTTGGCCGCCGTTGGAAAATAAGATACTCTCTGGTTTCGGACTGAAGCCGCCTTTTTCCATCAGCTTCACCGCTGTATCTTTCAGCCAGATGTCGGCATTGGGGCGGCTGTAATTAAACAGCTTATCAGCATCCGCTTCGTTGAGCATTTCTTTCAAACAGCCGATCAATGGTCCAAAGGTGGCGGTATCGGGGAAAACCGCGCCCAGCTCAATCAGATTCCGGGGTTTATCATCCGGTAACAGGTAGGCATTTGCCAGCGCATCGAAGGATACAAAGGTACCGCTACCCACCGTGGCACTTAGGAGGCCTTTTAATTCGCAGACCTTGCAGGCTTTGGACACAGTGCTGACATTGATATCCAGAAAATCGGCTAGTTCTCGCTGCGGCGGCAGCTTCGTCCCCGGTAGCAGGTTGCCCTTTTTAATATCCTGCTCCAGCTGTCGGGCCAGCGAAAGATACAGGGGTTTAACCTGATGGTTTAGCGTTGGTTTCCAGGACATCGGATAATCTTCAAATGAATTGACCGGCATGAGCTGCGCCTCCTTTTAGACTGATTTTTATTCCATTCTATCGAAAACCCCTGCCGGCGTCAAGCCAGCAGGGGTTTTTATGGCACTTATTGAGAATTGTCTCAGTTTTTAATAATATTTTTGAGTTTCTCGCAGGTTTGCTCCAGATCCCTGGTCAAAGCGGCGATATCATCAAGTTTCTCATCCGGGAAAGCCTCCTTGATCCCGATTCCGGGAATGGCCAGGAGATTTTCCAGCTCATCGTGGATATCTTCCAGATTATCTTTTAGGGTATTGATCTGGTTTTTAGCATCGATCTGATTTTTGATACCATCGACAATCACAGCTTCGTCATCAAGACGGTATTCTGAAACATCTTCAACTACCGTGCAATCAAAACCAAGGATATTCTTGACGGTGGTGGCGAAAGTTTTTTTTGCTTCCTCTTCCCCGTGAACCAGAAAGATCTTCTTTGGTTTTTCTTTAAACCCGGACAACCACTTTAACAGATCATTTTTATCGGCATGGGCAGAAAACCCCTCCAAAAAATAGATTTCAGCACTGACTCTGATCCGCTCCCGGAGAATCCGGACGTATTTCTCCCCGCTGATAATCGCCCGGCCGGTTGTCCCCTCCGCCTGGTAGCCGGCAAATATTATGCTGGACTTTGGTTTCCAGAGATAGTGTTTCAGATGATGCTGAACCCGGCCGGCATCAGCCATGCCGCTGGAAGAAATTATAACCTTTGGTGATGCATTATCGTTTAATGCCTTAGATTGATCAATGCTTTTAGTAAAGTTCAGATTTCTGAAATAAAAAAGCTCATCGCCGTTTTTGATTTTTTCTTTTATTTTGTCATTAAAATAGTGGGCATTTTTCCGGAATATCTCAGTGGCATCAGTAGCCAGTGGACTGTCAACATAAACCTTGATTTTATCAAGCTGATTCTGGTGTAGTTCATGGTTATCATAAAACAGTTCCAGTTCATGAATCAGATCCTGAGTTCGACCCAGGGCAAAAGCTGGTACTACTACAGTTCCACCCCGACTGGTTGTTTTAATGACAATATCAAGAAAACGTTTCCCACTTTCTTGTTGGGTTTCATGAGCACGATCCCCATAGGTCGTTTCCATAATCAGATAATCCGCTTCTGAAATCAGGGTCGGATCATTTAACATCTGCTGATTGGCTGCCCCGATATCGCCTGAGTAGACAAGTTTGGTTGTTTTTCCATCATCAGCGACCCAAATCTCTACGATTGCAGCCCCCAGGATATGTCCTGCTTCATTAAGGCGAATCTTGATCTGGGAATTGATCTCAAAACTCTGTCCGTATGCCACCGGAAAGAAATACTGGGCACAGCGAGCGGCATCTTCCTGAGTGTAAAGCGGCTGAACCTGCCGCTGCCCGGAACGCGTGGTACGTTTATTAATCCATTTAGCGTCCATTTCATGAATATTACCGCTGTCCTGAAGCATGATGTCAGCAATTTCAGCGGTGGCTCCGGTGCAGTAAATCTGCCCTTTGAAACCCTGTTTGACAAGTAAGGGTATCCGCCCGCAATGATCCACATGGGCATGACTTAAAATCATAAAATCAATTTCTTCCGGGTTAAAATCAAACTCCTGATAGTTTAACTCTTCCAGAGCTTCACTGCCTTGAAACAAACCGCAGTCCAGGAGGAATTTACAGTGATCTGTTGTCACCAGATGGCAAGAACCAGTGACGGAAAGTGCCGCTCCTAAAAATTTAATTTTCATTTTCTTTCTCCTGTATTTATTTCCATGCAAAATAACTCCTTAGTTTTCCGACTTAACAGCTTTGCTTTTGCAAGCCCTCACTCGTCGCTCTATAATATTATTTACTTTAAACACTTACTTTATTGATATCCAACTTTCTAGAATTTACGCAACTTAGACCGATAAAAATACACCTGAGACTAAAATTAATCTCAAGTGTATCGTTTTTCTGACTTTATTTTGCTTCATATGACATTGTTCCGTTTAATCATCTGCTGAACCGACTGAAAGTAAATGATTGATGAATTGCTGGGCCGTTCGGCCAGAAATCCCACCGTGTTGCAGTTCCCATTTATTGGCTTCCCGGGAAAGGACTTCCTCCGATAAACTTAGACCTTCCCGCCTGGCCAGCTCGGTGACGATTCCAAAATACTGCTTCTGACTGGGTCGTTCGTAAAAAATGCTGACCCCGAAGCGATTTACCAGCGACAGCTTTTCCTGCATGGTATCTGAGCGGTGGATCTCGCCATTTGCTTCCATATCATTTCGGTCATTCCAAGTTTCGCGAATCAGATGGCGACGATTTGAGGTGGCATAAATTAAAATGTTATCCGGCTTGGTTTCTACACCGCCTTCGATTACAGCTTTCAGAAACTTGTATTCAATCTCAAATTCCTCAAAAGAAAGGTCATCCATGTAGATAATAAACCGATAGTTCCGGTTTTTTATCTGAGCAATGACATTTGACAAGTCCCGAAACTGGTGTTTGTAGATTTCGATCATCCGCAGCCCCTGATGATAGAATTCGTTGACGATGGCTTTGATGCTGGTAGACTTTCCGGTACCGCTGTCACCGAATAACAACACATTGTTGGCTTTTCGTCCCTCGACAAAGGCTTTGGTATTCTCGACAAGTTTTTGCTTCTGGTTTTCATAGCCTACCAGATCCGCCAGCATGACCTTATCCATGTTATTGATGGGATTAAAGATGACCCCGGTGTTATCGGCTTTGGGGATGATTCGGAAGGCTTTATTCAGGCCAAACATACCCACTCCGTATTCACCATAAAACCCTGTGATTTCATCGAAAAATTCCTGTTCGTTTGTTGCTGCTTCCAGTTTAAGACTCAGCGATTTTACTTTTTCGCTGACGTTCTGATTGTACATGAATTCCGGTTTTTTGATGGCCCGGTAATCCGACACCCGAGTGAAACAATCAATCCCCAGTGCTGATTCCAGTTCGGTGAAATCAAAATCAAAAAGTTCCTTGAAAACTTGACAATCATTTTGGGCAAAAAAGTTAACACTTCCTTCTTTTTTCCCCACCTTTTCACAGGTTAAACTAAATGGATTCTCATTGGTGATCAGCACAAAGGTCAGGTAATGATGCCAGAGATTTCGGTCAAATCCAAAATCTGTGGCTATTTCCAGCAGCGACTTTATCTGTCGATAGCTTTCGGCAATCAGTTCTTCTTTTGAATCCGCCCCGTAGTAAAAATGTTCATAGAGCTGGCCCATCTGCTGTAGCAGGCACTCCTGACTTGCTTCTGTATATAGTATAAGTTTAGCGATTAATCGATTCATAATGATCTTCCTTCTAAAAAAAGCCACCTCATTACAAGGTGGTCTTTTTAATCATATATTTTTTCTGACAAGCTTATCTAAGCTGGAACTGATCGATCATCTGTTTTAACAAGATCGACTGGCCGGAAAGTTCTTCACTGGCGGCAGCACTTTCTTCAGCTGTTGCCGAGTTCTGCTGAACGACCTGAGCAACCTGCTCGACTCCCATATTAATCTGGGCAATGCCGGTGGCCTGCTCATTGGATGCCGTGGCGATATTGCCAATGAGATCATTAACCTTGGCAATCCCACCAACAATTTCATCGAGGGCAATGGCCGTTTCATCCGCAATTTTTGTACCTTCAGCGACCTTACTGATGGAGCCTTCAATTAACCCGGTTGTTTCTTTGGCGGCTTCAGCACTGCGGGCCGCTAAGGTTCGGACTTCTTCAGCTACTACGGCAAAACCTTTGCCATGTTGTCCAGCCCGGGCGGCTTCAACTGCGGCGTTAAGAGCCAGGATATTGGTCTGGAAGGCTATATCGTCAATAACTTTGATGATCTTCGAAATATCTTCGGAGGACTTATTGATTTCCACCATCGACTGCTGCATTTCGGTCATTTGAACATTACCTTTTTCAGCATTGCCCATGACATCAGTGGTCAGTTCTCTGGCCTTGTTTGCATTCACAGCGTTGTTCTTGGTCTGATCCGCTATTTCGGCAATCGATGCTGTCAATTCCTGGATGGAACTGGCCTGTTCGGTTGAACCCTGGGCCAGAGCCTGGCTGCTGTCGGATACCTGATTGGCTCCGGCATTAACCTGTTCTGAAGCATGATTGATATCCCCTAATAGCGAGTTCAGCGTTGCAATAATAGTATTAAGGGCATCCGAAATCGCATTGAAATCGCCACCAAATGAGTTGACATTTTCTAAATTGAGGTTTCCGTTGCTGATTTCTCCGGTCACCGTCGAGATTTCTGTGACAATCGATTTGAAGTGACTTCCCATCGTATTCACAGCTTGTTTTAAAACATCAAAGCTACCCTGGTAATAACCATCAACCGTTACATCAAGATTGCCGTTGGCGATAGCATCCATCACATTTGCGACTTCTTCCATCGGTTTTGCCATGACTCCAAGAATACCGTTCATGCCACTGATCAGTTCGTGCCATGAGCCGCTGAACTTAGTTTCATCGGCTCTGACATCAAGATCTCCCTGCATCGCTGCAGTTGTCAGGATAATGGCATCACCAATAAGCTCGCCAATGGTATTTTTCACTTCCGCAAAACTTTCACCAATGGCTTTAAACTGCTCATACACTTCAGTCGTATACTGTCCTTGTTCTTCCACTTCTAAATCAAGTTCAAGGTTACCTTCTGATAACCGGTGGAGGTTATCTGCCAGCTGGGCGACAGCATCTCTACGGTAATTATTAACACTCATCATTGGTGTAGTATCATGAGACACATCCACATAACCAATTTTTTCGCCTTTGCTGTTGATCAGATGCATGGTATCCATACGATAATATCGATCCCTGAATTCAAAGCTATGCTCCGAATAGCCAAGTTCATTCAATCGATCACCACCGGCGTTCAATGCTCTGACACCACAGTCTTCCGAGTGGCACATTTCCAGATTACATGAGTTGCATGGAACCCCACGAATTTCTTCCCGTTGGTTAGCCGTACCGGTCATCTTCATCAGATCTTCAAGGATTTTATTAACAAAAACCATGTTCATATCTTTGTCAATCGTTGTAATTCGGTATGGAAGAGCATCCAAAATGGCTAAATAATATTCCATGTTTGAGGTGACTGTTTCCATGGCCTGATTTGCCTGTACAAGTGCTTTTTTATAGTCACCAGTCATGTCATTTTCAATACTTTTATTGAAATACTCTTTTTTCTCGACCAGTTCCGGCAGCGCTGCCAAATAGTCGAGGAGTTTTTTCGTCGACGTTTGAACAATTGCTAAATTATTCCCCATCAGGTCTTTGTCTGATGATGGCTTGATGATTTCTGACAAATCGCCATCTGCCAGTTTTGTTGCTATCTCCAATTGTGTTTTCATACTTTCTGCAATATCAGCTAAGGCGTAGCTAACTTCACTCAGTTGATCCTGCGCTGTATCAACTTTAAACTCAGTTTCGATATCTCCCGCTGCTAACCGATTGGCTACTTCTGCAAGACTGTCAATTCTGTTTGAGATAGCTTTCAATCCAAGAACAATCACACCGATGATAACAGCTAAACCGATTGCATAGATCAGCAGCAAACTGTTTTGAACACTCGCAAACTGATCCATATTCTGACTCATAACAAACATTGAAATACCAGCAATTGCACAAAATACTACTATAACTGGTAAAACAACCGTCGTCAGAATCTTTGACAACAAACTCTTTTTATGCTCCATTCTTTCCTCCGTTTATAAAATTGATTCCGAAAATAATTTTTCTAAATTTCCACCACTTTTCTTTGCCAAATACTACCTCAATACTACCTACGATAGTTGCTGTTACTCTTCACAGCGAGGCAATCAAAAATTTCAGTTCACTCATGTTGAATATTATATATGATTATTTTTGTAAACTCAATGGTTTTCTTTGTTATTCAATTTTTATTGTCCAATTATTAGTCGAGTTCAATTATAACCCAAATAATTTGTTCCACCCATTTTACTAAAATGAAAGCAGCTTGAATCTTTGTTCGGCTGGTTTGTTATAATTACATGGGTTAAACTAATCATTCTAATGGGAGCTGCTATACACCAACTCATTTTTTTCAAAGTCAAAGGTATTGTTAATATGACCCAGAATGATCAGTACCTTGCTCAAATTTTCGAAATAAACCGTATCATATTTGGCACTGCCAATATCAAATCCTTTGAGCGTGGGTAATAATTCTTCAGCGCGTTCGTGATTGCTATCAACGGTAGTGCATAATTTAAAAAGCTTTTTAAATTGATATTCCTCCACCAGATAAAACCGGCCATCATCAACACCATTTTGAATATTCTCTAAAAACCATCGATGAATCTGATTCGTCTTTTTAAATCGTCCCATCACTTCAGAAGCCACCGCCCAGGGTTTTAATCGCAATTGTTTGAGATCTACACCCTTCTCGCATTTATATAAAACACTTTCTAATCCCATTTAATACTCCTCCGTTTATCGATTTGCTGTAATTCGATGAGTTTACTCCCATGATTTATGTAATTTTTCGTAAAAGCACGCTCTACTTTTATTCATATTTTATATCATTCTTTTACCATTTTACCCACCATATTTCAATTAGTCAATTATAATAAAGCATCCGATCGATTTATTTTCTCTGTGAATATAAATACCAGAAAAATTTTCATTTTTCCCGTAGCATGGTATAATAAAACAAACTACAAAATAAGGAGAAAAAAATGAGAAATCGAGTTGGTAACTTGTTATGGGGACTTTTATTGGTCGCGATCGGTCTTGGTTTTGCCGGAAATGTCTTTGGTCTGTGGAATTTTGAGTTATTTTTCGCCGGCTGGTGGACTTTGTTCATCATTGTTCCCTGTGCCATCAGCATGGTTCAGAATGGCATACAACTTTGGAATAGCATTGGATTGGGTATCGGTGTGTTATTATTTATTTCCGCACAAGGCTATTTTAATGGGGCACTACTGGGCGACCTGATTTTTCCCATCATTATTATTGCCATTGGTTTGAGTATTATGTTTAAGGATCGCCTCAGTAAAAATGCCAAACTGATTCAGGGCATGACAAAGGATGGCCTTCCCGAATACTCGGCGGTCTTTGGCGGCCAGGAAATAAACTTTCCCGGCGAAGCGTTCAAAGGCGCTAATGTGACTGCGGTTTTTGGAAGTGTTTCCCTTGACTTGCGCCAGGCCATCATCAATGAAGATATTTATGTCTCGGCCACCGCGGTCTTTGGCGGCATTGATATGATGGTTCCCAGCAATGTTCGGGTGGAAATGTCAACAACGCCGATTTTTGGCGGGGCTTCCAATAAGACCAACAAACCACTGGGCGAGAATCCACCGACCATTTACATCAACAGCACGAATATCTTTGGGGGTACAGAAGTCAAATGAATACCAATCAGAGTTGGATTAAATACCTGGCCATTGCCTTTGGTCTGGTATTGGCATTAGGGATCATCTCCAGCATTGTCAATGGCGGCGTCGCCATCATGAGGGGATTTGGCCTGATTGATAACAGAATCCAAATCAGTGAACAAAGCGGAGATACCTTTCTGCAGGATTTTAACGGTGAGTTGGAAGCTGTTTTTATTAATTTCAATGCCGGCAGTATCACCCTTAAAACCGGAAATGCTTTTAAAGTTGAAGGTTCTAATATCCCTGCAAGTTTAACTGCCACCCTGGACGATGGCAAGCTTGTCATTGAAGATTACGGAAATACCAATATCATTCCTAATCTAATCGGCAAAAATCGTGTACCTGACCTTGTCATTACCATTCCCAGTGACACCCACTTGAAAAAACTGGAACTGGAGGTTGGTGCCGGTCGCGCTGAATTGTCGCAAATTATCACCGATGAATTGACCATCAAACAGGGCGCCGGAGAAATTGCGGCCGATCAGCTTCAGGCAAATTCCGGCAAACTCAACGGTGGCGCCGGTGCTGTCCATTTTACCGATGTCAAACTTAATGATTATGAAATCAAAGGCGGTGTCGGCCTTATCGATATTCAGGGGATCGTCACCGGTGATCTGGAAATCAAGTGCGGCGTCGGTCAGACCAGTCTGGATGTCGACGCAAGTGTCAATGATTATTTTATTACCGCTGACCAGGGCATCGGCCCGATTACCATCAATGGACAGAACATTTCGGAAACTGGAGCCGGATCTAAATCTGCTCCCCATCGCATCGATATCGACGGCGGAGTCGGACCCGTCAAGATGACATTTAAATAGCCAATAAAAAAACACGTTAACGTGTTTTTTTATTGGCTGAAACTCGCTTATCTGACAAAATGCATATATACTTTTTTAAAAGGATGCGGCTCGGCAACAACACCCTTACCGTTTTCGATGAGTCGCATCAGCCAAACCATGTTGGCAGCTGTAACCTCAATGGTCTGCGCGCCTTCGGTATCTTGAGATGCTTCTCCGGCAGTTCGGCCGTGAATAACATTCCAATAATTACCTGCTGCCATTACCATTTCCGAATAGGTGATGTAGTGATTCAATTGATCGATACTTGCTACACCACCAGAACGTCTGACCGCCACCAGGGCACCAGCCACCTTGTGCCGAAACATTCCGCCGTTTGCTCCCGCGACATAGAAAGCCCGATCTAGAAATGACTTCATATTCCCACTGATGCCGGAAAAGTGAACGGGACTGGCAAAAATAACACCATCGGCTTCTTTTATTTTTTGAATTCCTTCATTGACAACATCTTTGGTAAAGATACACTGCTCATTTTTATTTTTGCCACAGGCATTGCAGCCAGTACAGCCCTGTACAGCTTTCATGCCAACATTGAATATTTCGAAATCAATGCTTTCCTGAGCAAAGATATCACCTGCAATACTCAGCGCCGTAAATGTATTTCCTTCTCCATGAGGACTCCCATTAATGCCTATTACTTTCATCTCTAACCTCCCGAAGCGCTACGCTCCATCTGTTCTATTTTGCTGCTTTTAGTATACCACATTTTTAAGAAAGTTAAACATATAATCAACAGATTGAGAAAATTCAACTCTACCACGAT